>CAWIPZ010000028.1:0-516855 GCA_963837915.1 uncultured Acidobacteriaceae bacterium | reverse complement strand
CGTCCGAGCGAAAGAAGGATTTGGGCGCGGATGCGATCGGATCAGGTAAAGTCTTGGCCTGTTCATTGACAGCCACACTCGGAAAAATAAGTTCTGACGCCGCTAAGGTAAAAGACAACTTCTCGAAAGTTTCAATACTGGTATTCGCGACGCCGCAACGAGTCTCCAACACCACAGGGCTAAACTGGGCGGAAGATATTCGAAGGGATTTCGGCTACGAGCTGATTGTGATGTCACGTGAGGATATCGTCACTTCGTTGATGAGCCCTCCGAATATGGCGCTGTGCCGAACCCACTTGGGGCTGCCGGTGACAGTTGAAATCGCCGCCGCTGAGCAAGTGCAGCAGGTCCGAGAGCGATAGGCGAAGCGGTCGCTGGATGGTCCCGGCGGTCGGAAGGTAAGCCGCTCATCGAGCTGCGAGCGGTGAAGCTTGATAAAGACGGCAGGGATGCAACCGAACTGTTTCATCTGGGCGATATTTGCGTTGGGCTAACGCGAAGTAACCGCATGGTCATTGAAGCTCCGGCCGGGCGTGGCAAGACGACCACGCTGATACAACTAGCTACGCGACATGACAGCTCCGGCGGGCTTGCATTTCTTGTCGATCTTCCTGCGTGGATACGGTCGGGTTAAAGTCTGCTGGAGTTCATCGCGCGGACCCCAGCTTTTCAAGCCCGTGCTCTTTCAGCAGAAGTGCTGGCGCAGCTTCACATGGTGGAGCCTTTTTCATTCCTTTTGAACGGATGGAACGAGATTGCGGAATCGGATTCGCTCAATGGTGCATGGCACTTCAGCAGTCAGAAAGGGATTTTCCTTCCGCCGGAATTGTGGTGGCAACCAGGACTGATCAGATCACCCCGCCCCTGCCCGGCGCATCGCGACTGAGATTACTTCCCGTTAACCGGAGGGAACGTGCAGACTATCTAGAACGGCGGCTTGGTGAGCGGGCACGCGAACTGCTCGCGGTTTTGGACGGCGACCCCGTGCTCGACGAACTGACGCGAACACCTCTTATCCTATCGGAGGTTACCGCGCTTTTCGAGGCGGGAGAGGCGACACCGAAAGCGAAAATGGGAGTCTTGGAAGGAGCGGTAAAGTTACATGAACGTTCCGAGGAACACGCAAGTCACCTGACCCTGGCTCCTCTCGGCGGCCGCGCAGAGAAATATCTGTCGGCGCTTGCCAGAACGATGACGGAACGCGGAGCCGTCACGATGGCAGAAGGAGATGCGCGCACCATCGCCAGTGGCGTAGCGATCAAACTGCGTGAAGACGGCCAGATAGCGGACTTGCCTGAGCAGGCAGCCATCATCAACACACTCTGTGCGCACCACGTTCTCGAAGGCTGGCGTACCCACCGAGACGGTACGATACGAGCATCAGCAGTTTCAGGAATTTTACGTCGCGTCGATGTTGAAAGCCCGACTTCAGGCACTCGCCGCCGAAGGCGGCGAACAAGAAATTCTGGAGTTCACAAAGCGCTACGTCAATGAGCCGACCTGGACAGAACCACTACGGATGGTGGCCGAGACATCGGCGTGGAAAGTGCTGCTTCACCCAGCGATACGAACATCGTAAGGACCGGCGTGCTCCTTGTGTGCCAGGCGCTAAAAGCGATCCGATTTTCGCCGCTGAGCTATCTTACCTTTGCGGACCGTTGGTGTGGAAAGAGGTCGGCGACAAGGTCAAGGCGCAGATCGATTCCTAGACGAAACCGGAGGACATTATCGCGAAATCGCGGTGACAGCCATGCTGGCAACCGGGTCCGACGAGTTCCGAGACCTAATTCTGCCACTCTTGACCAGCGACAACCGTCAGATCCGGCTGAGTACCTTTCGACTTTGGGGAGACTTCCATCTTTCCAGCCTTGGACCCGATTGGCAAAAAATGGTGATTGGCTGGCCCGAGGAGGTGCGCGCGGAGTTTATTTCCGAGATGATTCATTTCGGCAAGGCCGCCCGGACACTGGCGCTCTTCGCCCTATCCGACAAGAGCCTGAAGGTCAAGGTAGCAGCTATTTCGGCACTCGCCCGGGTTCTTCGCCGGAAGCAGTAGCCAGCTTGTTAGCGGATCTCCACGATGTAACGTTTGTAGCTGCCGTGCGGGAGCTTCCAGCGGAAGCGATTCCCGCATCTATCGACCGCGCGCATTAGAGGTGTATCGAAAGCTTTACAACGAATCCTCCGATCCCGTACAACGCCTCGGGATTTTGGGGCACTTAGGGCAATTGGGCGAGACAGACTTCGCACGTCGTCAAAAGGGAATGGCGAAATGTGACCCAACTCAAGTGAAACAGATGAGCAATTTTCTTCTGAAGCCTGTGTTGGATTCCCTTCGACAAAGGGACTCTGAGTGGGTAAGCCACGGGTTGCTAAACAGATAGCCGATGGCACACTCTGGCACGACTATTGGATTCCATACGTCAAAACCATCCCAAGAAATGCGCGAACGCCTACTAAACCAGCTTGAGACCGAGGATCTTAGTCGCGCTCGCTATGGTGGCGGCATGTCGGTGCTCGCCATTTCCGCCGACAGCGCTATGGTGCAACGGGTGTTCGCAAAGCTGTGTGAACTGCGGGAGATAATCGTGGGCGACCCGGACGCGCGGCATGAATTCGAATGGGCGATTGAAATACAACTTGAAGACCTCTTTCGCATGTTTCCGGTAAAGGTCGCGGTCGAGGGTTTGGCCGAGCAGCTTTCCCGCGAGGTCGAGCCAATTGCCTTGGCCGTCATATGCGGGTTATTCAGCAGGGTTGGTCGGGATAGTTCCGATCTTCGCAGCGAACTGGACGACAATCTGAGGCAAAGCCTACGCACTTACCTTCAGAAGGGTGTCCCCGTCACACTCGGGGAGGAAGACTACTCGGGCAGCCTGAAGGCTGATCTGGCGTCGGCACTTGCTCGCGTGGGAGAACCAGAAGATCTTGCCATTCTGGGTGAACTGATCAAAGCCGATATTGAGCGTGTCCGAAGAGGCCGCGAGGTGCGGGCAAAGGGTGACCGCGGAAGGCTGGGGAACGGCGGGTCTATGAGCTATGTGAGCTGGCATACACGGGCAGTCGCGCAACTGGACCCGCAAACAGGCGATACACTTCTTCTTGATGTGTTGAAGGAGCCCGAATACGAACGTGATGCGGCTGGAGTTTTGGTTGAGCTGGCCCGTACATCCAAAATCGAGGGTCCGTTTTTCCAAAAGACAGATTATGACGAAATCTGGAGGGCCCGTGGGAGACGAACACCTGCCGGCTTTAATGAGGAGCGACGTAAGCGTTACGCGGACGCATCAGGAGCCGTATCGAAAGCATTCTCGACGAGGGAGCGCGGAGTGGAGAGAATAACGACTACAGGGTCAAAGGGCTAACAACGAGTCTTGCCGTTTAGATGGGCCTGGCTCTGTGGATGTCATTTTGCGGGCGCTCGCCGTTCCCGGCAAGTTTAGCGGTTGGCAGGTCGCCGCAACTCTTGAAAACCTCTTATTCAACGGAGCGACACTACGACTGAGCAGACATTGGGGCTTTTCGATTCATCGAAGAGCAGGTACGGCCGAATCGTTAAACAACAATGAACTCATTTTGCTCATGAAGGGCACTCTTTATTACCGTTCGTGGACCACCCAGATTGGCATTCGCAGAATTCAGGAAGTTGTGACAAACCTGAAGATCTGGAGTTATCAGCTGCGGGACGTAGCAACAGCACTAGGGCATAGCGTGCGCTGAAGCTCTGGGCGCATTGCAGGCGCTAGTAACCGACGAAGCAAATGCGAACTTGCTTGGGGACGCGTGGATTAACACGGTCGCCGCTTGGATACGGCCGAATCAAGACAAATCCTGCTGCTTGGTGCACCCGGAAACGCCAGCACTGTCGTTCGCCATTAGATTCGACCGGCAAGATCTGGTTGCCGCCCGGCTGGTGGAGCTGGCGCGGAAAGAAAAGACAATCGAGCGTCGTTTGCTGGATCCCGTAACTAAACTCGACGAACCGAGCGTTCGTTGCTAGCGAAAGTGATTGCGGAGCTTGGAACGCCCGAAGCAGATATTGCATCGCTGAATCTACTCGATGACTTAGCAACACCGCAGATACCAAGCGACACCTGGAGACAGATGGAGGCTGCTTTCGTTGAGCGCAGACCTTACGGAAAAGATGCAAATGCCTTTACGCTTTCACCTCGAAGTTCAAATGAAGTAAAGGCGCGGCTCTTTGAGATGGCAAATGGTGACAAGGACCGTATGAAGTCCGCTGCCGCACGCTCGCGCAGATCGAAACGTGGCGTCTGGAACATGGGAGGCCCAACGGAGAGCCTAGAAGTATGGAGGTTGGTGGAATCTTCGGCCAACAACGGCAGCCACTGGCCTGCGGCCAAACGTACCTGGGACGGACTGATCCAAAAACTGCTGACCTGTTAGGCCTGACTTTCCGCAGTTATGGCCGATCAAAAACCAGTATCAGATCGAATCGGTGCCGTGCACCCTCAAGTATTCACCATCCGCAGCGTAAAAGATGTGCCTACCCTGGCCCAGACATTGAGCTAGGCGATCCTATCGACACCACGCGAATCCACCTGCGTAACCCATCCGTCGCGGATAATCAAAATCAACATATCTGCTAGTCCTTGCTCATTGTGGGGGCCAGTGGAGGCTTTTCGGAGAGCAATTCCCAATGCTGGCCGACCGTGCGGGGCACACGCGAACCTCCTTTGCGCCGGGTTTCCATTACCCGCTCAGCGTTTTATTTCGTCGTTTGGAAGCCGGACCTATTAAGTACCTCCTTCTTTGCTCGCCATTCTGCGGGTTTCAGTACACGCACTGCGCCCGCTTGACTAGAATTTCGGCTGTCCCAGTCCGAACTTCAACCCATAGCTTAATTTGTTCAGTGGAGCCGGACATCGGATTGAGGTTCCACAGTTTCCCGACTACTTCAACTTCACTTGACGCCTTTTCCATCGAGACAGTCATTAAGGATCCTCCCTCTTGTGAAAATGTGGGCACTCCCGGGTCCCGGATTGTGGCGATCTCCCCTATCAGATTGCACCTCGGAACTTCAACGCCCCAAGAATGCGTCGTCCCGTCTCGCGAGTACGTGCAGAAGAAACGGCCGGAGGGATCGAATGTCGCAGAGATCACGTCCCGATTGTCAGGAGGCAAAGTCGCGAGCAGTTGCGCATCTCCGGGTTCGGAGATGGACCAAAGTTTCGCAATACCGTCGCCATCGCCCGTAATGACCAACTTTCCGCTCGGGTCAAAACTTGCAACCCTTAGAACCTGTCCGTCCGCGTTAACAGAGTTGACTTGGGACCATGTCCTTGTCGACCAGACGGTCGCCCGAGAACCCTGGTGAGTCATTAGCTTCTGCTCATCGAGGGAAAAAACAGGAGCACCTCCGTTGTCGTCCTTGTCGGGTAGACTCTTTAAGAGGTCCCCAGACTGCACGTCATACACACTCATATCAGCACCGATTTGTTTGGTGACCAGCAAGTCCCCCCTTGGGCTAAACGCCGCAGCCCACAGTTCATGGGTACTGGGAAGCTGATGGAAATCATTTACCCCTAGTCGTGTCATACACTGTCAGCCCTTTCGGAGCCACGGTCCCAAATTCATAGCGGACTGCAGCCCACCATGTCTGCTGACCTTACCGCCTGCCAGCAGGAAACAAACCTCCTTGAAAGAACTTGGCGCAGAACCTCCTCGCTGGGTTTGTCCCGAGGTGGGATCCGAACTGCGATACCATCCAGGGTTACGACCTTGAGGTTTTCTCCCTCGTATGGCTCACCGCACGAATGATAGAGCCAGGGTTCGCTCCAATGTGCACGGGACGAAGGAAGGCGAGGCAACTGCCAAAGTCGGCTGAACGGACCCATCAGCTGACGCTGCGCGAGCATACTGCTGTCCTTGCTAACATCCACGTCTGTGATGTGGCCGCGCATTGGACCGCCCTGCGCGCTCCGTAGCGTGGCGATTCGGGCCCCTGTGTTTCGATCCCAGGTAATGACAGTGTCCGCTTGCCATGTGACGACGGTTGCACCATCAGGCGTGAACGCACCATCCGTAGGGAATCCGGTCTTAAGGCCAGGGTCTCCCAAGTATGCTTAAAGTTATGGAGGTGTGATCGCCCACGTCCAGATTTGCTGAGGTCCCAAAGCTTCGGGTTGTCTCCCTGTGATAACTCTGATAAATCGCGTTGCCATCGGGACTCCATTTTGCCGTGTTGACGAGTTCGACTTGACCACCATACTTAGGCAGTTCGGTCCAGTTCCCTAGCATTCCAAACGTGAACTCCGGATGTGCCAGATGCCAACAAGCGAGTTCCCGCTGGATCGAACGAAACCGAGAAGAGTTGCTCTCCAGCCTCCAAAGTCCGCAGGAGCGTAAATCGAGCTGGTAATCCCTACACTCGGACACTCCCGTCTGCGGTCGCAATCGCCAGCATGCGGTTGTCCCGGCTGCAGGTAGAACCCTCGATGAAATTGCCCGACTTTGCGGAGCGATGGGCATCCGACGCTTGACCGATGTCGAATCGATGTATTAGCTCTCCATTTTCTGCACTCCACAAATCGACCCTGATTCGCATAGTTCCTCTTCAGTAATCAGCCAAAGGCCGCCACGGGCGAACTGAGCATCTTTAGGTATGTATGGCAGATCGATTCGAAGCCTTGGAGAATTCGCACCAAGCCGAAAGATCGTGACTTGCTGGAGTTTAGTTATGCTGGGCAATCACCTCTTCGCCATCTTCACTGAATCTAGCCAGGAAATGGGACAATCATGCTCGACATCGCCGACGATGGTACCGCTCAGTTGCACAGGCGTAGACACCTGAGTGTTCCAAATCTGCACTGTTCCATCGCCCGAAGTTATCAACAACTCTTCCGCCCGTCGGGGCTGAATGAAACTGCCTCTGGAGGCGACTGGAGCTCGAAGATGCCAACGAGTTCCGGAAGAACTTGATCTTGAAGCCCTAGCTCTATACACGGTTATAAAATTGCAACGAAGGATGCTTGGAGATCGCTGCCAAGCTGTCGGCTAACTCTTGCATTGCGGCGGACGAGTCGCCAACCCTTAAAGATTGCATCGCGGTAGACGTGAGGTCAGCAAGCCGCAGCACAGCCTGTGATCGCGCTTGCTCAGCATTTCGCCACGTAAGCCCCGACACTATGACTGTGAGGCATACAGAAGATGTCCTCCCGGATGCGGAGGCTATAGTCCGGTTACGCCTGCGGTCCCGTTCCCTTTGAGTTCGTTCCGCTTCGACATCCTCAACGCTATCTCCCGATCTCTGAGCGCCACACTTGCCCTGATATAGTCGTGCGAATCGCCATTAACTTCCGATTGCCGCCGTGTCAGTTGGGCCTCAGCTTCATCAAGATCCCTTCCGCGCAAAAGGCGCCCAACATCCCCACTCCTGCCTCCCCCGTTGCCTTGGTTTGCACTCCAAGCTGCTGCCTGATCTTCTTATGAACTGCCGCCATAAGAGAAAACGCTTGTCATCTGCAACCCATTGCCGCAACCGGCCCCACTCGCGGATCAAAGCATCGTGTATGATCTCGATGCTTTCTTGTTTTGTTCGGTCGTCGCGATATGTGACCAGCAGCCTAGAGTCCGCCAGCCTCCAAATGACACGGCGAATCTTCTCCGTTGCGTCACCTTCTGAACATAGCGACTGTACCGAACGTCGCAGTCTCGTGTCCGGGGTGTTTTCCGTTTCGTTACCCACATGGATCAAATTCTTGAATACGCGTTCAACTAAGAGTCTGACTCTCTTTATCAAACCTCCGATAAGCGTCATCTGCCCATTGCGTCAACGCACCCGCTAACCCACCCACTGACGCAGTAGGAGGACGCCGTTAACACACCGTCCCTTCGTTGGGTCCATACTAGCGTCAACGTGAACTCAAGCAAGGGAAGGACGCTGCTCCGCCCCGCTTTCCCAGCTATAGATGCTCCGCTATCCATCGCCAAGATGTGCTCCTCGATAAGCTTGATTAACAGCGGTTCGACGTCCAGTCCGACGGTTTTTGCCGGACCCTGAATCATCGCTGTAAGATCGTCTTTTTCCAAAACGGTTCGAATATTAGAAATACCAGCCTCAATCCAAGAGAGAAGATCCGGCACTTCCTCCGACACCCGACTGTAAAAATCATCGCGCATCACCAAGATGACTGTGATAGGGAGCGACGATCTCAGAAGGCGGATGAGTTCCTCAGCGAATTGGCCGCGCAGGGGCTGAGCACAGGAAACAAACAGTTCTTCAACCTGCTCGATTACTAGAACTAAGCGGGTTTTGCCCTTTCCCTTTGCCAGCCACATGTCTACAGCGCGACCTAGATCGTTTTCCGCGTCCGAAATCCCAGCTGTTGCCAACAGCCCAAAAGGATCATTGGCCGGCCGGACCAAAACGATACCCCAGTGCTCACTGCCCGGCAATGCTCCTTCCCGTAGCTTTGGGAGTAAGCCGGCTTGGACGACGGACGACTTGCCGCTGCCCGACGGACCCAATACTGCGAGGAAACCAGGGCTGCTCCTCAGTCGCGCAAGAAGGTGGTCAGTGTCACGGTCGCGGCCAAAATAGAAATCTACATCCTCTTCGCTGAACGCATCGAGGCCAAGATAAGGACAACCTGAGAGCTCGGAGCTTCGAGCAAGCTGCGCGCAGCGTTTCTGTCGGAATCATGAAGGCAGTCTGCCCACCACGGCCAGCGTCATCTATGACGGTCAGGTCGCTCACCATTCCCACGACCCGTCGGTTTCTTATATCCAAAACCGGGCCGCCACTGAATCCCCGCGTCACCTCCGTGGAAGACGTCAACTGCACGATTTCAAAACCATCGACCTCCGGCTTGCTGTCGCCAATGGCTCCGTAGCCGAACATCCCCTTCACGGGATCCTGTTCGGGGAACCCAAATGCACGAAAGGGGTGACCGCTCGTTCCTTCTGATGTCCCTAAGGGCAATGGCAATGAGGCCGGTATTACACCTTCGGTGCGGAGAAGAGCGACATCTCCTTTGTCCGGAGCCAGGCATTGCTCAACCACGGCAGTGGTTTCGATTCCAGATCGATAAAACACCAGACGCACCTTACCGTTAGGCTGGCCTTGAGCCGATCTTACGACGTGCGCACAAGTTAAGACGCCGCCGTCGTCGGACACTACAAAGCCGGTTCCTGCCGTGTTGCCGTTTGGGTGCAAGATACGCACGACACCTGCGGTCAAATCGACACTCATCTAGGATTTAATCCCCGTTTCTTATGCGGGCGGCTTCCTCATCCACGTGAGTTTTACAGAATAGTTCGCTTCGCCACCCAGTTTGCCAATCGCGAGGTTGCTGAGTTCTCCCGTCGCCTTGAGTGTAAACGTAATTTCGGAGGCGTCAGGGGCAGTGTCCATGTCCTGCATCTCATGCATGAACGCAACAGCGTTTTGCCTTACGACTTTCAGTGCGCTTTGAAATGTATTTTGGGTCTTTGCCACGGTATTGTCGACAACATCGCCTAGTCCCGCTTTGATCCGCCCGGAACGGGAACTGATCTCATCGACATCCACCTCAATCAGCATTGGGCCGTCCGAGGTTTCAAACTCAAGATAATGAGCCATCATGATCCTTTCTACGATTTGCGGAGGGTGTAATTATACTTCGTCGAGTAAAGCACCTCGAAGACGGTAGGGCCACGTCAGCTCAGGCAATTCAACGCCTTGGCAACGATGGAGTAGAGTCCGACGGCGAGGGATCCGGAACTCTCGGGGCACAAGGATGGCGACACTCGGCACCATTCGTCAGCACAAGGGTTTTTGCAGTCTGACTTCAAAATTGACACGTCAGTGGTCGATCGACTTCGCCACGCGAGAGTGTTCTGGCAGGCCGGTGAATTTTCCCGGGCCGCCTTACCAAGTCCGGATGGCGAGAAGAGTCATCAGTACTTGACAGATTTATGTGAGTGACGCAAGACTAATCCGAATCCTGGCTCTTTCTCGATGAGCTTTATTATCACGTGAGGATGAAAAATGTTTCTTTGACTTCCTTTTAACAGCGATCACCTTGAATGTCACGGTGGTGCGCATTGTGTTAAGAGATCCGTCTAGAGGCGCGTCGGAGACCGGGCCGGGTCAGGCGCTACACACGTTGACAGGCCGCGTTAGCACTAGTTTTCCGTCGCAAAGCGGCAGTCTCCTAATGGAGCTTGACGTGAAATCTGATTGCTTATTCATTGAACGTGTTAGGAGAATCAACCGCACAAACCTGTTTCTGGCCCTTCTTTTCTTTGCAGTCGGGGCTCTCGTGTATTACATGTTTTTCACATTCGTATATGCCGAACGTTCAGGGCACCGAACTGCTATGGACTTCTTCTTGAACGTGGGCACACCGGTGCTACTCCTGGCTTGTTTTGTTTTCTTCAGATACATCCAATATCGTGACTTCACCGTGCATCCTGCGGTCAAGATTCTAGACCGATACGGAGACCCGATGGATGTCGCGAATGCTATTGGCGCAGAGATGGCCAAGCCCAAATACGAAGCCTGTAAGTTCATGATCACCGACCACTGGATAGTGAGCAAGGATGATTTGCGCGTGTTGTCGTTGGCTCAGATCGAAAGGATGACGCTTTGCGACCGCATTGAACAGATCCGCCAGCATCATACTAATGCAGTACTTGGATACAGGAAAACGGGGAAGAAATTGGCGCTCGTGTCAGGTGAGAAGTGGGCAATCGGATTGGACGGAACGATCGTTGAACAGGAGTTTGCCCTACATCACTTGAGCGCAGTTACCGGTGTGGAAATAGATGATCTGAGCACAAAAGCGGGCAGGCTGCCCTAAAGGGGCTTCGGACGAATATGGGGCTGCGAAAGTCGCCATCAATTTGCCATCAAAACCAGGCGGTTTCCGACCTGTTTTTGAGGCTTTCGGGTGCGGAAAAGCCAGATGAGGAAAGGGTTTTTAGGGGTATGACCTCAAAATTGACACGGTAGAGGTCAGGAGTTCGAGTCTCCTCGTGCCTACCATTTCAGCGATCCCATAGGGGAGAAATCGTCATTACTGGAATTTGCAGATGAGCAGAAAAATCACACCTGTAAAATCACCTGTAAGAAGTCTGGCTTAGGCGTACTTAGACGTTCCGAAGCAGTCCCTGACGGTCTACGAGGAGACTCGAACTCCTGACCTCTACCGTGTCAAGGTAGCGCTCTAACCAACTGAGCTACGCGCCTACTGCGGTTGGCTTTCTTATTCTAACGACGCGGCTCTGCCCGAGCAAGTGGCGACCGGCCTCCTGCACTCGCCGCCTCTACTTCCGCCACCAGCGTTTTCGTTCGTACCGCGGACTAGGCGCCCGCTCAGCCAATTGGCGTGACCTCCACGAGAACGCTCCTTTGTACAGCTTGATAATCGGTCCACGCCGTTCGTCTCCCAGAATCACGCTAACGATGTCGAAGCGACACGCTGGAGGACCATCGCATCGCAGGTGTCTCACGTAGCGGCGCGCGACCGATCGGACATGCGCCTTCTTCGCGGCATCCACCGCCATCTCCGGAGGAACCATGCCGGTTTGAGAATGCGTCTTCACCTCGACGAAGCACAGCACGCCGTCGTCCCAACCAATAATGTCGATTTCGCCATGGCTTTGCGGCGTCCGAAAGTTTCTGGCCACGACGCGATAGCCCAGACTGCGCAGGTAAAAGTAGGCTTCCATCTCGCCCCATCGCGCCGTCTTCAGGTGTTCGGGCGTACTCGTCCCCAGGTAGCGAGAAGCTTTGCCGAGTGACTGGGCGACAATTCGCGTGAACCAGACCATGGGCTTTCGCACGATAGCAACTACGTGTCCGACAATTTACCCGTTTTCGGCTGTCCGAAGCGGTGACGCCAATCACAGCCTCATGGACAGGGTCGGGCCGACCCCAATAACCTTCAGCATCTGCCATTTGCCAAGCAAGCACTATTAACGACACAATCTAAGGACGGGGTTGCTACGATCGTTTCGGCCTTCGCGTGGCGGACGCGTGCGCGCCGTCAATGGTCGAATTGCTTCGTTGGGACAGGCGAATTTAGGGATGCAGCCATTCGGAGGGGCGGGGTGAAAAATCAATTCTGGACTGCGCCCAATCAGCTCACCTTGCTGCGCCTCATCTTTATCCCTTTCGTCATCACTAATGTTCTCGATGGCAATTGGCATTGGGCGCTCGGCCTGCTCGTCCTCGCTGGGCTCAGCGACGCGCTCGACGGCTGGCTGGCCCGCGTGCTCAATCAACGCACCATGCTCGGCCAGTATCTTGACCCCATTGCCGACAAGCTGCTGCTCAGTTCCTTGTTCCTGGTGCTGTCCATCGCGCGCAAAATCCCTTGGAAATACACCGTACTGGTTTTGAGCCGCGACGTCTGCATCCTGGCCACCGCGATGGCCCTGTACGCAACGGTCGGCTTTCGCGATTTCCGTCCCAGCATATTTGGCAAGATCAACACCGTCTGCCAGATTGGCGCGGTCTTCTTTGTCGTGTTGGCCCAGGTCGTTGCCACACCTGCAGTGAATTCCCTGAAGACGACATTTCTCTACGCGACTTTTGTTTTCACCATGCTGTCCGGCGTCCAGTACATTCTGCTGACGGGCAGTCGCCTGCGCAGCTCCAACCATAAGCTCCCGGCGACCTGATGCCCGAAGTCGCTCCTTCCATTACTGCCGCCGAGACGCATCTTTCGAGCTATTCCCGTGAGCATCGCTTGAAGGTCATTGTCGCCTTCGCGCTGGTGTACGTCTTCTGGGGATCGACCTATCTCGCCATCGGCATCACATCGGCCGAAGGTATTCCGCCATTTGTCATGTGTGCCATGCGATTTCTCATCGCCGGCCCGTTGATGCTTGCGGCCTGTGCCATCTTCGGTCGCCACATTCGTATTACTCCTCACGAAGCTTTGCGGCTCGCCACCATTGGTGGCTTGTTGCTGGTCGGCGGGAACGGTGGTTTGGCGTGGGCGGAACAGTACGTGCCTACTGGTTTCGCCGCGCTGATCGTCGCCGTGACGCCGATCTGGTTCCTGGTTCTCGAGACCTTTATCTTCCGTGGCGACCGCATGTCGCGCCGCGGTTTGATCGGACTGTCGATGGGAATTGTAGGAATCGCATTTCTGGTGTGGCCCAAGATCACCCATCGCGACGCGCTCGGAATCATGCAGTTGATCGGCTCCATCAGCCTTCTCTTTTCGTCCTTCAGTTGGGCCGTCGGTTCAGTGCTCTCCCGCAAGTGGCAGATGAAGGTTGACCCGTTCGTCGCCACTGGTTGGGAGATGCTCTTTGCCGGCCTCGGACACACAATACTGATGACCGTGACCGGGCAAGTCCATCGTGCGGTATTCAACCGGCGCGGCGTTCTGGCCGTTTTGTACCTCGTGGTTTTCGGATCATGGGTCGGTTACACGGCATACATTTGGCTGCTGAAGCACGTGCCAACGCCAAAAGTGGCAACGTACGCATACGTGAATCCCATCGTCGCGGTGTTCCTGGGATGGCTTGTGCTGAATGAACGATTCGATCGTTTTATTTTGGCGGGAAGCGTAGTCATCATCGCAGCGGTCGCGATGGTAACGACTGCCAAAGTTCATTCAAGCGAAGAAACAACCTCCACGGGCGAAGGTCTGCCCGAACTCGAATCCGAAGTCTGATCCGAACCTACTTCCTCTTCCACCTCACGCCATCTTTGGTGTTCTCCAGCACGATTCCGTTTTCCGCCAGCTGGTTCCGAATCGCATCCGACCTCGCGAAGTTCCGCGACTGCCGCGCTTGCGAATGTTCCGCCACCAACTTCTCGACCTCAGCATCTGACAACGACGCAGCTTTTGCGATCTCCGCCGCCACAGGGCTTATATTGTCGGCTTTTCCTTCCGCGGTCGCCCACTCGACCGTCGCCCGCACCTTCGCCGCGTCATCATCTTGCAGCACAGCAAAAATCTCGTCGAACTGCCCGAGCGTTTGCAGGATCTTCGCAACGTCATCCTGCTTCACTTGTCCGCCGTCGACCGCCGCGTTGACATCGCGCACCAGGTCGAATACCGCTCCCAGGGCGCGCGCGGTGTTCAAGTCGTCTTCCATGCCGGTCCGCATTTCGGCCGACGCGCGCTCCGCCAGCTCCGCGACCGCTGGATTAGAGCCGGCCTCGAACTTCGACGTCTGCAGCCGCAACTTGAAGTTGCGCAACCGTTCCACCGAGTTCGCCGCTTGGGTCAATCCGTCAAACGTAAAGTTTAGCTGCTTGTGATGGGGAACCGACATCAGCAAAAACCGTATCGACGACGGCTTGTGTCCCATCAGCACCAGGTCGCGCACGGTGTAGAAGTTGCCGGCGCTTTTGGCCATCTTCTCGCCCTCGACCAGCAAGAAGCGCGAATGTATCCAGTAGCGCACAAACTGCCTTCCGGTCAGCGACTCCGACTGTGCGATCTCATTTTCGTGGTGCGGAAAAATGAGGTCTTCACCACCGCAATGGATATCGAAACTGTCACCGAGGTACTTCATCGACATCTGCGAGCACTCGATGTGCCAGCCCGGACGCCCAGGGCCGATCTCCGTGTCCCACTGCGCCTCGCCCGGCTTGGGCGCCTTCCACAGCGCGAAGTCGCGGGCGTTGTCCTTCTCATACTCGTCCACATCGACGCGCGCGCCGTCGGCCATGCCTGCGAAGTCCTTCTTTGACAGCTTGCCGTACTCAGGGAACTTCGCGATGCGGAAGTAGTACGAACCGTCATCGGCGGCATAGGCGTAACCCTTGTCGCGCAACTCGGCGATGAAGTGCGCCATCTCCTGGATGTGGTCCGTCGCCTTCACCAGAAGTTCAGGATGCTCAATGTTCAGCGCATCGGCGTCCTCCAGAAACGCCTGCGTGTACTTCTTGGTGTATTCCTGCACCGTGACGCCATCGCGGGCGGCGTTGCGGATGATCTTGTCCTCCACGTCGGTGATGTTCATGACATGCTTGATCTTGTACCCGCTCTGCTTCAGAAAGCGGCGCAGCACGTCCACCGCGACAAACGTGCGGAAGTTGCCGATATGTCCGTAGTCGTAAACCGTCGGCCCGCAAGCATACATGCGGACCAGGTTGTCTTCGAGCGGATGAAACTCTTCGAGCTTGCCAGACAGAGTATTAAAAAGCTGTAGCGCCATGAACCTTCCCTGTTGGAGTGCAGAATCTTTGATTGTAGGGAAGTGCAAGAAACGGGGTCAAACTGAGGCGGCCCATACGATTTTAGACTTCGCTCCGCGTATGAGTCGCTTAGCCTCGTATTCGTTCCTCGTCTTTGTCATCGCGAGCGGAGCGAGGATCTGATTGTCCTCACCCCCTACCTTAAAGCGGGCCAACCAATTCGGTGTTTGGAACCTGGATCGAAAGCGCGCTGCATGTGGTAATGTCATCCGACCGTGTGGGTGAAGTGTTAGGTCTTCTCGAACCATGAGACTTCCAAGCTTGGCAGTTCTGGCGCTCTTCGTGGTTTTTGCCCCAGCTGTTGTAGCGCAACCGCAGGCAGCGACGGGCTCGGCCGGTGGTTCAGCCCCAACTCGCAACAATTTCCAAAAGGGCGCACCGTTCTCGGCTGATACGATCATGCTCTTCGATTTGGTTCTACGCAGTGGAAAGCATAGACGCAGCGAAACGCACGGCAGGATTTGTCGCGACTCGCAAGGCCGCACCTACGTAGATGATGGACTGCGGTTCCGCAACGAGCCGGGACTGCCACCGATTACCATCACGGATCTGGGAGTACAAACTCTCATCACGTTGGATCCGCTCCGCAAGATAGCGCGAATCTCGGATACGGAACCGCACCCGCCCACGGCTACATTCCCGCCACACGAACCCAGGCAGCGGCGTACGGTCAAGGTCGAAGACCTTGGGACCCAGGTCATCGAGGGCTTGACCGTCAAGGGCACTCGAACCACATCGACCTACACACCAGAAGGCGAACCGGTGAGCCCTGATAATGCCTTTATCGTGACAGAGTGGTTCTCTGACGAGCTCCAGATCCCCATCTTGCAGGAAACCGTTAATGGTACGCGCAGTTCCTGGCAGAGCAAGGAAGTGAACATCGTCCGCGCCGAACCCGATGAATCAATGTTCCAAATACCACAGGGATATAAGGTGTTTGATCGACGAACGCCGGGCGGCAAAACAGGGAGCCAGCCATAAATCTGGCAGCTGGCGCGGGCAGTCGTCAGAACCGTCGATGAACTATCAGGCGGCTTCCCCATGTAACCCTCCTTCAGTTGCGTGGGGATTTTAACTTTCCTCGGACGGGTGCCCCATCCTTTCCACTCTTTTGGGAAAGGGTGGGAACGAAGACCCTCTTTATCACGCACCTCTGTGTCCTACGTCCTATCTACCGGAACTCAAGTTCTCTAAAACATGCCTAAGTGAGGCAAGGGGATTACTGTCTCTTGCCCCCATCCCACGCCCAGCGCGAGGGGGGCAGTTTGTCCTTTGACATCGTTCTCATGAGCCGAAAACGAGTATGACTTGTATTGAAAGTATGACAATAGCCTGTCATACAAGTAATATAAGTATGACAACTTTGAGACCAAAAACCGCTGTTTTTGGCAGCTAAGTCCCACGCGCACTAATGGATACGTATAACTAGTCGTAGATTCAATCGTTTGCGAACAATTTCCTCCCAAACCATTGATTCTAAATAGTCGTGATAAATTATCTTATTTTGTGTTATAGACAACTACATCACCGACGATCCGGTGCAAAAGGTTTGGACTTGACATGCACCGTTGGCGCCGATAGCGTTCCGAGGAAACTCAGGCTGACCGTATCCGCTCCTGGAGGATTTTATGGTTCCCCTTACTGCGCTTTGGCTGCCGATCATCTTGGCGGCTGTGATTGTGTTCTTCGCCAGCTTCGTGATGCACATGCTGCTGAAGTATCACCAGGGCGACTACAAGCAGATGCCCGGCGAGGAAAAGGTCAGCGCTGCTATACGGGAAGCCGGCGTGACGCCCGGGCTGTACATGTTCCCGCACACCACTCATGCGGAGATGAAGTCTCCGGAGACGGCGGAGAAATTCAAGCGTGGACCGGTAGGAACCCTGAACGTTCGCCAGAACGGCCAGATCGTGATGGGCAAGTTCCTGGGGCAGTGGTTCGGATACTGTTTGATCGTCGCGTTTTTCACCGCCTATGTCACCGGACACACCGTCGCCCCGGGAACGGATTACCTGGCCGTATTCCGCGTAGCGGGAACCGTGGCGTTCATGGCCTTCGGCTTGAGCCAACTGGCCAACGGCATCTGGAAAGGTGAGCCGTGGAGCATGGTCATCAAAGAGGTAATCGACGGGCTGGTTTATGGCCTGCTGACGGCGGGGGTATTCGGCTGGTTGTGGCCCCGGTGAGGTTAGTGGTCTTCGATGCTCTCGCCAAGGCGTTCAGCGGCCGCCTTCGCCTCTTTATTGCCGCGCAATTCCGCTGCGTCGTACCAGCGGACCGCCTGTTGCACGTCCTCGCGCACGCCCGAGCCAGTTTCGTAGGCGCGGCCGAGGCTATACATCGCATCGGCATTGCCTGCAGTGGCGGCCTTCTCATACCAGCGTGCGGCTTCTTCGTAGTCCTTCGGCACGCCGGATCCGGCGGCGTAGATGCGGCCGAGGCGGTACATAGCGAAACTATCGCCCGCTTCGGCGGCTTTGGTGAACCAGTTAATCGCCCGCGGGAAATCTTGGGGCGCGCCTTCTCCGGTCTCGTAGGCGTTGGCGAGTTTGGCCATGGCGGGAGCGCTGCCGGACTGAGCTTCACGGTAGATACCCGCAACTTCCGGGCTAAGGCCGGTTGGCAATTCGGTCGTTTGCGATTGTGTTGGGCCCGTGTCGGCCGTCGGCGATTGAACGGGCCGCGATGGTTGCCCAACAGAGGCTTGAGGCGCGCCAGCCGATGCATTCGAGCGTGTGCAGCCCCAGGTCGCGAGTATCCCAATCAAAACGACCAATGCCAAGAGCCATTTGCGTTTTGTCTGGCGGAAACCGAGGTTGGCTGGGTCAAACATAGCGGGTCTAAACGGTATAAGTACGGCGATAACTCGCGTGCTTCTATTTTATGGCGAGAGTGGGTACGTTTTCCAGCCGGGAACTGCGGAGTTCACCGCGGGTCGATGTCGGGCTTCCGAAACACGGAACTGTTGAGTACAATCGGACAACCCTCTCGACCGAAAGTCACTTTCAGCAAAGAGCACTGGAGATGTCAATGCCACTACCCTCGTTCCGTTACCGGCTTGAGCAGCAGGCCCCGAAGGCGTTCAACGGCGGCATCACCCGCGGCGCATCGGTCAACGAGTTCCCAATCTCGACCGGAATCGCTGGTGTCTCAATGCGGCTCGGTCCGGGTACGATTCGTGAGCTGCACTGGCATGCCAACGCAGCCGAGTGGGCCTATGTGGTCAGCGGCGCCTGCCGCACCACGATCCTTCATCCGGACGGTTCGGCTTATATCGACACGTTCGATGCAGGCGACGTCTGGTACTTTCCGCGCGGGTATGGACATTCGATTCAGGGGCTCGGGCCGGGAGAGTGCCACTTCATCCTGATCTTCGATAACGGCGATTTCTCGGAAGATCACACCTTCAGCATCACGGACTTTCTGGCGCAGACGCCGCGCGAAGTGGTCGCGCAGAGCCTGGGGCTCACTATCGCCGAGCTGGCGCCGCTGCCGACTCACGAAGCCTACTTCGTGAAGGGACCGGTGCCGGACGACAGCTCGCTGATCGCAACCGCGCGTCGAAACCCGGAGTTGACGACGATGCATCGCTATCCGCTGGACGCGCAGCAGCCGCGGCGAGTTCCAGGAGGCGGTACCCAGCGGACTGTAACGGTCAACGAGTTTCCGATTTCGACGACGATGGCGGGATCGCTGATCGAGCTTCAGCCGGGAGCGTTGCGCGAGTTGCACTGGCATCCGAATGCGGACGAATGGCAGTACTACATCAGCGGCACGGCAGAAATGGGCGTGTTTCTGGCGCAGGGGAATGCGGTCATCGATCAGTTCGAAGCCGGAGATGTCGGCTACGCCCCGATGGGCGCAGGCCACTACATCAAGAACAAGGGCAACGATGTCTGCCGCATCCTCGTCGGCTTCAACAGCCCGCACTATCAGGCGATGGACCTGAGCGAGTGGCTGGCGGGAAATCCGCTCGACGTGCTGGAGACAAACCTCGGACTGAGTGCCGAGGTCGCCGCCAAGCTTCCGCGCAAGACCGTGTTTGTGGCTCCTCCGGTGAGCGGGAAATAAGCAGGATGGCCCGCGATTTAGGGGGTTACGGAGTGCTGCGGAGACGGCTATAATTTAAACAAGGATTAATAGCATGACCAGCCGTGTATCCAAGCCCCGGATTACCTATGCGGAGACCCACCCCGCATGTGATGCCGGTGTGCGTGCGGCGTGGTCACGGCCGATTTCGATGCGCGCAGACTCCAAGTTCTCTCCTTGCATGGCGCGCCCCAATCTCTTTTCCGGCGACTAGTTTCGACCACCCTCTGCTTCAACGCCCGGGATTGCAGTTCCACAACGTAGGACATCAGTTTCAGGCCGGCAGAAATTCGGCACGTCCGCCGTGCCACAGCCATTTCGCAGGAGACTACCATGACCACCAATACTCTTACTCCAGTTGCCGGACCCAGGATCAAGACCGCCCTGCCCGGGCCAAACGCTAAGCGCATCCTCGAAGGCGATGAGCGCTATATCTCGCCGTCGTATACGCGGTCGTACCCAATGGTGGCCAAGCGCGGGCGTGGTGTGATCGTGGAAGACGTTGATGGCAACGAGTTTCTCGACTTTTCGGCCGGCATCGCGGTGACTTCGACGGGGCATTGCCACCCGGAAGTGGTTGCTGCGATTCAGAAGCAGGCGGCCGAACTGATCCACATGTCAGGCACCGATTTCTATTACGAGGGCATGGTGACACTGGCGGACCGCCTGTCGAAGATTGCCCCCATGAAGGGGCCGCACAAGTTCTATTACGGCAATTCTGGCGCCGAGGCGGTGGAGTGCGCACTGAAGCTGGCGCGATACCACACGAAGCGGCAGAACGCGATCGCCTTCTTCGGAGCGTTCCATGGGCGAACGATGGGCGCGCTGTCACTGACGGCGTCGAAGCCGCAGCAGAAGCGGCGGTTTGCCCCGATGGTTCCAGGCGTGACGCATGTGCGGTATCCGGACATCTATCGCGGATGTGTTGGCGGAGCACAGGAAGGCGAAGCGTTCGCGCTGGGCTGTGCTCGGTATATAGAAGAGAAACTCTTTAAGACCATCCTGCCGCCCGAGGAAGTGGCCGCGATTTTCGTGGAGCCGATTCAGGGCGAAGGTGGATACGTGGTCGCTCCGACGGTATTTATGCAGGAATTGCGCAGGATTTGCGACCGGCACGGGATTTTGCTGGTGGCCGACGAAGTGCAGTCGGGCGCGGGCCGCACCGGCAAGTGGTGGGCGATTGAGCACACCGGAGTGGAGCCCGACATCGTTTGCATTGCGAAGGGTATTGCCAGCGGCATGCCGCTGGGCGTGACCATGTCGAAGGCGGAGATTATGGACTGGGTTCCGGGCTCGCATGCTTCGACATTCGGAGGCAACCCGGTGGCGATCGCAGCGGCGCTAGCGACGCTCGACGTGCTGGAGCGCGAAGGCGTGAAGAATGCGGAAGTCGTCGGCAACCACATTATGGAACGGATTGCCGAATGGCCGCGCACGATGAGTTTGGTCGGCGATGTTCGCGGGCGTGGGCTGATGATCGGGGTCGAGATCGTCACCGACAAGAAAGCGCGGACGCCGGGAGTCGCCGAACGCGACCTGATCGTGGAGAAGGCGTTCGAGCGCGGCGTGCTGTTCCTGGGATGCGGGCCGAATACGGTGCGCCTCGCGCCGCCGCTCATCGTCAGTAAAGAACAGGCGGACATTGCGCTGGACGTGTTGGAAGAGTGCATTGGAATCGTAGCCAAAGCGTAGCGCGAGAGATAGGACAACAGCCCCAGCACGTTCGAAGACCGCGGACGTGCTGGGAACCACTCAATGAGGACTCAGGAAATCTACGCGCCACCCGATCAGGCTTCTTCCCATAACGATGATTATTCGCTGAAATTGTGATTTCGCTTCTTTTGGGCCGAGCAACGATAGCGTAATATATCGGAGGTTCCCCAGGAGACATGTAACTGTGCCCGAGCTTCGCAAAGATCCCATCGTCGGACGATGGGTGATTATCTCTACTGATCGCTCCAAGCGCCCAACCGATTTTGTGAGAGAGTCCGTTAAGAACAAGGGCGGTTTTTGCCCGTTTTGTCCCGGCAATGAGAACAAGACACCGCCAGAAGTTCTGGCCTACCGGCCGAATGGCGCGGGCCGCGATGCGCAAGGCTGGACCGTGCGCGTCGTGCCCAACAAGTTTCCCGCGCTCGGCATCGAGGGCAGCCTGAACCGCTCGGCTGAAGGCATGTTCGACAAAATGAACGGCATCGGCGCGCACGAGGTCATCATCGAGACTCCCGATCATGATGCGACGCTGGCCACGCTGCCGGAGAAGCGCATCGAAGACGTGTTGTGGGCTTTTCGCGATCGCATTCTCGATCTGAAAAAAGACAAGCGATTCAAGTACATCATGATCTTCAAGAACCACGGCCCGGCTGCCGGGGCAACGCTCGAGCATGCACACGGCCAGTTGATCGCGCTTCCCATCGTGCCCAAACATGTGCTGGAAGAGATTGAGGGCGCCAAGCAGTATTACCAGTACAAAGAACGGTGCGTGTTTTGCGACGTCATCAGGCAAGAGACCGACGCAGGCGTGCGGGTAGTGAGCGAGAACGAGGCGTTCCTCACGGTCGCGCCGTATGCTCCACGATTTCCGTTTGAGACGTGGGTACTGCCAAAGAAGCACGAGTCAGCGTTCGAAAACGCGTCCTCACAGACCTATGAGGCGCTGGCGCGGGCGCTAAAGAACCTGCTGCAACGAGCTGACTTGGTGCTGGATAATCCAGCGTACAACATGGTGATCCATACCGCCCCCGTGCAAGAGGGGCCGATGGAGCACTATCACTGGCACGTGGAGTTTATACCGCGGCTAACCAAGATCGCCGGCTTCGAGTGGGGAACAGGCTTCTATCAGAACCCGACTCCCCCGGAAGAGGCGGCACAGTATTTACGCGAAGCTAAGGTGCGAACAGCGCATCCGGCGGCGGTGGCCGGATAACAAGAATTCAGTGTGGAAATGAAAAGCCTGGCATATGCGCCAGGCTTTTTGCCTTGGTGCAGGAAGCTTATTCCTGGCGCTCCTGGAATTCTTCGTGCCAGGCCATCTGGATGGCTTCGAGCTTGGACTCGTTGGAAGCCTTAGGGTCGCCACTGAAGTTGGAAAGCTCGGTCACGTAACGATGCAGATCCGTGAAGCGGACTTCGAGCGGATTCTGCTCTGGGAACTTTTCAGCAAGTTCAATGCCGATGTCTTCGGCGCTGTCCCAAGTGAGATCGTTGGGCATTAATGACCGGCTCCTTCGGAAACGTAATTACGGTTCCACGCGGGGATCTCGACCACGACTTCGCCAGGCTTCTCGATGACGGACTGGCAGCCGAGGCGCGACTCGAGTTGGAGATCGGCGGCCATGTCGAGTTTGTCGGCCTCGTCGTCTTCCATCGGACTGAGCAATTCCTTGCCCTTCTTCACGACGACGTGGCAGGTGGTGCAAGCGCAATTGCCACCGCAGGCGTGCTCGAGATGAAGGCCGAAGTTCAGCGCCACATCGAGCAGCGATTGCGGCTTGCCATGGTCCTGATAGGGAAGCTTGCCGTGCTCGAACTCAAAGGTCTTGTTTTCTGGAAGGAAAGTAACCTTCACCGTGTTTGTCCCGGGCGCGTCGATGGTGGCGGCTCCGGTGCCTTGGGTTTTATCGTCTGCCATAATTCCTCATAAGTACTACCTAACTCTTGATCTCGGCTTTTGCGATGGGATGGGGAGAGGCGGGGCCGTCGCCCACGTCTGCCGTCTCCATCGTCTTGCCCTTGAGCGCCGTGCTTACCGCGGTATCCATCATCAGCTCGGCCAAGTGCATCGTTGCCTGGTTGAGCGCATCGATGGCGGAGCGAATCGCATGATAGTCGTCGTGCGGCGCGACCGCTTTCAGCGCGGTTTCCAGCTTGTCGATGTCGTTGCGCTCGCGCGAAGTAAGCTGCTGCCACGCTGGTCCCGTGCGCGCTTTGTCCAACGCGGTCAGCATGGTGTCTGCTTCATTGCGTGCTTCGATGACCTGCCGCTTCTGGAAATCCTCTTCGGCGTAGTCGAACGATTCGAGAATCATGCTCTCGACCTGCTCGTCGGTCAGGCCGTAGCTGGGCTGCACTTCGATCTCGGCTTCCTTGCCGCTGCGTGCCTCGCGTGCCGAAACATGCAGGATGCCGTTGGCGTCGAGCAGGAACTTTACTTCGATGCGCGGAAGTCCGGCAGGCATCGGCGGAATGCCTTTCAGGTCGAAGCGTGCCAGCGAGCGGCAGTCTTTCGCCAGCTCGCGTTCACCCTGAACGACGTGTATCGCGACGTTGGTTTGGCCCTCGACGCCGGTAGTGAAGTGCTCAGTCGCGGACTCGGGAATCGTCGAGTTGCGATGAATGATTTTCACCACGCCACCGCCGAGCGATTCGATACCCAGCGAGAGCGGAGTGACGTCCAGCAGCAGCATTTCCTTTGTTGCTTCTGAGCCTCCGCCGAGGATGTTGGCCTGCACGGCAGCGCCGAGCGCGACGACTTCGTCGGGATTCAGGTCAGCGTGGGGAGTGCGCTCGAATTGGGCTTCGACTAACTGGCGCACCAGCGGAATGCGCGTTGAGCCGCCAACGAGTACGGCCTCGTCAATCTGCTTCGCCGTGAGGCCGGCATCCTTCATCGCCTGACGAACCGGCCCGACAGTACGGTCAACTACAGGGCGGATCAGCTGTTCGTATTGTTCGCGCGTGATCTTCCGCCGGTAGCGCTTGCCAGTTGGAAGTGCTACATCGAGCGTAGTTTCGTCCTGCGAAGACAGCGCGATTTTCGCGTCGATGACGGCTTTACGAATGGTCTGCACGGCTTCGCCACTGCGGCGGACGTCCATGCCGAGATCACCCTGAATATCGTCGAGGGCGATAGCGATGAGCAGGTTATCGATGTCGTCGCCGCCGAGATGAGTGTCGCCATTGGTAGCGATGACTTCGAAGATGCCCTCATGCAACTTGAGGATCGAGATGTCGAAGGTGCCGCCGCCGAGATCGTACACTGCGACAGTCGCGGTCTCTTTCTTGTCGAGACCGTAGGCGAGAGACGCAGCTGTCGGTTCGTTGACCAGCCGCAAGACTTCTAGCCCGGCGATGCGGCCGGCGTCTTTCGTCGCCTGGCGCTGCGCGTCGTTGAAATACGCGGGCACAGTGATCACGGCCTTAGAAACCGGCCCTCCGAAATAGCGCTCGGCGTTGCGCTTGAGCTGGCGGAGGATGAATGCCGAAATCTCCGGCGGCGTGTAGGTCTTGTTGCCGAGCTTGATGCGCAGAACTTCACCGGCAGCGAGGTCGTCAGCCAGTCGGAAAGGGAAGAGCTTCAGCTCGTCCTGAACGTCTTCGACGCCGCGGCCCATCAGTCGTTTCACGCTGTACACGGCGCGCTCGGGAGTTTCGATAAGGTATTTCCGCGCGGCATTGCCGACGATGATCTGGTCGCGCTCGTCGAGGGCAACGACCGAAGGTACGAGATTCAAGCCATCCTCACCGGGGATGACGACGGGACGGTCGTTCTCCATGTAGGCCACCAGCGAGTTCGTGGTGCCAAGATCGATGCCGATGATGCGTTCGGTGGCCATCGTCAGTTGCTAGCTCTCCAGTACCTCATCGATTTCGCGCAGCAAGTTGCGCAGGTAAGAGCGGCGATTCAGGATCGCAATCATCTTGTCGCGGGCTACAGTGCGTTCGGATTCGGCGACGCTTTCACCAGCCGTCGCACGATCTAGGAGGGTGTCCCACTCATTCCAAGCTGACTGCAATTCCGACAGCATTTCGCCTTGCTTGGCGATGAGATTGTCCTTGGCTCTACGTATGTCTTGCGCAAGAGACGGATCGTCCTCGTCCATCTTCTTGTTCATGCGTAGCTGTTCGAGTTGCATGTTCAGCTCAAAGACCTCTTCGAGGAGGTCCGGCGGAACGACCTGCTTCTTCGCTGCGCCGGACTTGCGAGCTTCTTCGGTGGCTGCTTTGGACTGCTCTTCCAACTGCACGCCCTGTAGGCGGAGCAGGTATTCGGTACGCGAGATCGGGTCTTTTAGCGTGCGATAGGCGTCATTGAGCTGGGAAGTCTTCTCCAAACTCCAGTCCTGTTCGCGACCGTCCGCGCGTGCGTTGATGTCAGGATGCAGCTTGCGGCTGAGCGCGTAAAAGTCGCGCTCGAGTTGAGCAGTGTCGAGGTTGAGCTTGTACGGTAGTCCGAAAAAGGTGAAGTAGTCCGCTGGCGCCGGGGGCTGGACTTTGCCGCACTCCTGGCAATAGTGCGCGGCACGCATGGCGCCGCACGACCAGCATTCCGTCGTGATCGGCTTCGACGGGGTCGAAACCAGCACGCCGGTAGCGGCACCCGGTTTGCTTTCACTGATAGCCATATTCTCCTTCAATCTTTCAATCTTTGCGCGACACACCATCAGCTGCGGACTTCCACAGCCACGGAACATCCGTCACCAACTGCGCTGCGACTGGGTGGTTTGGGCTGCGTCGTTCTATGAAAAAGAGGTTCCGCAGCCGCAGGATTTCTTCGCGTTCGGATTCTGAAAGACGAAGCCCTGGTGCATCAGGGTCTCTTCGTAATCGAGAATCATGCCGTGCAGATAAATGAACGACTTCGGATCGACAAAAACACGGACATCTTCGTACTGAAAGACGCGGTCGCGTTCGCGCGGCTGGGTGTCGAAACGGATGTTGTAGCTCAGCCCCGAACAGCCTCCGCCCTGCACGCCCAGTCGCAAGCCGCCTTCAGCCGGAGAAATATTCTCCTTGGCCATGGCGGTGCGAATGCGCGCCAGCGCTTTGTCTGTCACCTGAATGCCCTTCGCCGGCACTGCCGGCGCCTGCACCGGATTTTCGATGTTGACCGTGCTCATGGTTGTCGCGTGTGCCGCGCTCGAAGGCACGGCACACCATTCTCCAGTTTCAGTTTACGCCCGCTGGGCAATCACGGCCGGCTCAGCTTTGCTCTGGCCTTGCTTCTTCTTCCAGTCGCCGATAGCGGCGCGAATCGCGTCTTCCGCCAGCACCGAGCAGTGGATCTTCACCGGAGGAAGCGAGAGCTCCTTCACGATCTCCGTGTTCTTGATCTGAAGAGCTTCATCCACCGTCTTGCCCTTGACCCACTCGGTGGCGAGCGAAGACGAGGCGATGGCGGAGCCGCAGCCGAAGGTCTTGAACTTGGCGTCTTCGATGACGCTGGTTTCCGGATTGACCTTGATCTGCAACTTCATCACGTCGCCGCACTCGGGCGCGCCGACCAGGCCGGTGCCGACCTCGGCGCTGTCCTTGTCGAGCGAACCGACGTTGCGGGGATTGGTGTAGTGATCGAGAACCTTGTCGCTGTATGCCATTGTGTCTCCTAAACTCTCTGTCGTCTTGGGGTCGAAGCCCCTCGTACTAGCTGCATTTAGTGGGTCGGCTCTGCGGCCCACTGGACCTTCGTCAAATCGATACCTTCTTTCGCCATCTCGTACAGTGGCGAAAGTTCGCGCAAACGGTTTACGGTCTCGACCACACGCTGCGCGACGTAGTCCACTTCAGCTTCGGTGTTGAAGCGTCCAAGGCCGAAGCGGATGGAGCTGTGCGCCAGGTCATCGCCTGCGCCCAGGGCCTTCAATACATAAGATGGCTCAAGCGTCGCCGAGGTGCAGGCCGAACCGCTCGACACCGCAATGTCGTTGATGCCCATCAGCAGCGATTCGCCTTCGACGTACGCAAAGCTGATATTCAAGTTGTTGGGCAAGCGATGCTCCACTGAACCGTTGATGTACACCTCGTCGAGCTGGCCCATGATGGCATCCTTCAGGCGGTCGCGAAGGGCCGAGATCTTCTTGGCTTCTTCGGCCATGCCCTGGTTAGCGATCTCGCAGGCCTTGCCGAGCCCCACGATGCCGGGAACATTGAGTGTTCCGGAACGCATGCCGCGCTCGTGCCCGCCGCCATCGATCTGTGCAACAAGCTGCACACGTGGGTTCTTGCGCCGAACATAGAGCGCCCCGACTCCCTTAGGGCCGTAAAGCTTATGGGCGGTGATCGAAGCCAGATCAACGTTGTCCTGAATTACGTTGAACGGGACTTTGCCGATCGCCTGCACCGCATCCGTATGGAAGAGGACACCGCGCTCGTGGCAAATTGCGCCAATTTCGCGGATGGGCTGCAGCGAGCCAATCTCGTTGTTAGCAGTCATGATCGTGACCAGAATCGTCTTGTCGTCCATCGCACGCTTCAGGTCTTCGAGATCGATGCGGCCGTCCTTCTGCACCGGCAGATAGGTGACGCGGAAGCCGTACTTCTCCAGGCGCTTGCAGGTGTCGAGCACCGCTTTGTGCTCGGTCGCCTGGGTGATGATGTGGTTGCCCTTCTCGCGGTACATCTCGGCCACGCCCTTGATCGCGAGATTGTTGCTCTCAGTAGCGCCCGAGGTGAAGATGATTTCCTTCGTCGTCGCGCCGATGAGCTTGGCGATACGCTCGCGCGACTGCTCGACGGCCTGCTCGGCCACCCAACCGAACTCGTGGTTGCGGCTGGCGGCGTTGCCGAAGTTCTCGGTGAAGTAGGGCAGCATCTCCTCCACGACACGCGGGTCGACACGCGTGGTGGCATGGTTGTCCATGTAGATGGGGAGCTTCACGTCTTTGTTGCCGTTGTTTCCTTCGATCACATTCGCGCTCATGATTGCCGATATCTCCTAGACTTTTTCCACTTTGCCGGACTGCCAGCCGAGCGTCACGAGTTCCGGTGCAGGCTCGGGCTCGGCGTCGGTCATGTCCCAAATCGTCAACTTGTTGAGAACTTCTTCAATCGTGCGACTGACTTTCAGTAGCGGCCCCCGCACCGTGCAGCGGTCGCTTTGCTCACAGTCGGTGGTTGCGGCGCTGCAAGACGTCATGAACAGCGGCCCCTCGATAGTACGAATCACCTCGTACGCCGTGATGGTCCGCGGATCGCGCGACAGCACGTAGCCGCCGTTGGTGCCGTATTGCGAAGTAAGCAGCCCCGCCTTGGTCAGCCGCTGCAGAATCTTCGCCAGCGCCTCCTGCGGGATGCTGTACATGTCAGCCAAGTCCTTCGCACTGCAAGCGCCCAAATCGGCATGCTCGGCCAAATGCCGCATGGCGATCAGCCCGTAGTCCGCTTTCTTGGTCAACTTCAGCACAGTAACCCTTACTCCCACTGCCTTAGACGAATTGCCGACTAATTCAGTCGCAATTTGATTTTAGAGTCTCGGGAGGTCAGAATGCAAGTGATTACAGGCAAGGTGGAGGATTCGCATTAAACGGTAACTACCAGAGCCTAAATGGTTTGTATATTGGCGATTAAATTCGTCGGATATTTTTTGTCGAGAGGATTGTGGAACCGAGCTCCTTGGCGCCGGTTTTCGGCTGAGTAGAGCCCTGGCGGGCGCGGGCTGCAGCATCTACACGGGCCTGAAAACCAAAGTAGGCGTGCACCACACCACTCGGAATGCGCTGTCTTCCTCCAGCTCCAGGTCGGATGGCGAACTACCGCTGCAGCGGGAACGGACGCCGAGGTTTTGCGATGACCCCCGCCGAAGATCGCCGGCCGTCCTGGGATCTTGATTTCACTGCGTGAAGGTTACGTGAACAGGGAATGAGATTTTTGCATTTGCTGGTGGGAAATGCTTGACAACGTTTGCGCCCGGTCTAAAATACCGCTCAATTCGCAACGTTCCGAGTCGATCGGGCAACGTACATATGAATTTCATCCAGCCGGCGTTTACGTCGCCATCACCCAGCCACCCCCAAGGCGAGGCCATGGAGAAGAAGTGTCTTCATCCTCGGGTCCAGGTCGTTTCGCGCGACGAAGATGCGGAGTTCGTGGAGTGCCTCGAATGCCGCGAGATCTTTGAGTCGAGCGAGTTCCGCGACATGGACATCGAAGCGAAGATTCCCACCGAAGAAGAATAGCCCCTGTCGAACGACCTAACCCTTGGACGAGCGGGTGGAGGTGTGTCTTGATGCCGCTGTACGCTCTTCGCTTTTCGCCGGAACGAGGTGCCGAACTAGCCGAGTTTCAGAGCCGGGTCCGAAGAAAGATCGGCAGTTGCGAATTCGCCCGCGAGAAATCGGGGATAGGCGGCGGCAGCGATCATCGCCGCGTTGTCAGTAGAGAGCTTGAGCGAGGGAAAGAGCACACGGATGCCTTCTTCGGCGGCACGGGATTCGAAGGTGGTGCGTAGTTCGCTGTTGGCCGCGACGCCGCCGGTGACGAGCAGAGTGGCAACGCCGTAGTCAACCGCAGGGCCAAGCGTTTTGCTGACAAGGTCATCAACGACCGCGCGCTGAAATGATGCGACGAGGTCGAGCGTGTGGCTATCGCAAGCAGAAAGATAATCCTGCGGGGCGGGCTTGGCGACGGCCTTGATTACTTCGCGACGGCGCTGGATGCTCTCCGCCATGTCGTGGACTTCGACATAACGCAGGACGGCGGTCTTGATTCCACTGTAAGAGAAGTCAGCGCGAAGCTCATCGGCGGAGTGACGGTTCTGGGGATTGCGGTCGCGATGTTTGATTTGAGCAAAGGGGAACTTCACCGCTTCTGGATTTCCATGTTGCGCGAGGAAGTCGATGATCGGGCCGCCGGGATAGCCGAGTTCGAGCAGCTTGGCAACCTTGTCGAAGGCCTCTCCCGCCGCATCGTCGCGGGTGTGCCCGATGTTGCGATACGTCCAGCCGGCGTCTTGCCGTCCGGCCAGATAAAGGTGGGTGTGACCCCCGCTGACGACTAGGGCTAGCACCGGAAATTGCAGGTCGCCGTTTCCATTCTGGCGCGCTTCGAGCAGCACGGCGTGAATGTGCCCTTCGAGATGGTTCACGGCGATCAACGGTTTTTCGAGCGCAAACGCAAGACCCTTGGCGAAGCTGAGCCCCACTAACAAAGCTCCGGCAAGTCCGGGGCCCTGGGTAACGGCGATAGCGTCGATAGTCTCGTAGGTCTTACCGGCGTCTTCGAGTGCCTTGCGAACCACAGGCACGATAGCGCGTAGATGCTCGCGCGAAGCCAGTTCGGGAACCACTCCCCCGAAGGGCTGGTGCGTGGCTATCTGCGAATAAACCACATTGGAGATAAGTTCTTCCCCCGAGCGCACGACGGCGGCGGCGGTCTCGTCGCAAGAGCTCTCAATACCGAGGATGAATGTGTCTTCCATAATCCTATCTATTCCAATCCATGCAATAGAATCGCATTTTGGAGGCAATATGCGAAAGACTCGTTCGCTGACGGTAACCTGGCTACTAGTAGTTTTAGCCGTTCTGCGCTGTTGGGGACAGAATCCTAGTCCAACTCCCAAAAATCAGAGTCCAGAGTCCGGAATCGCTAAACTGGCGACTGAGAAAGCTGACATTACTAAACTTGACTTGGTGCTTGTCTTGGCGAGAATTCGTTTGCTGGAGCAAGCGCAAACACATCCCCAACACGTAAACGAATGGCCGGTTGGGATGGATTATGACGCAACCTTGGGACGAGTCATCATCAAGTCCTGGGTTGACTCAAGATGGCTGGCATCCGCGAACCTCGAAACCGCGAAAAAAGAGCTGACGGAGCAGGCGACGAATTACTGTGTCGACGGTCTGCTGATGGCTATTGCGGGGTTGCCCAATGGTGCGGTGTATGTCGCGATGTCCCAGCCCCCCAAAGACTATTGCCAAGTGGACTTCTTCACATGGGGAAGTAACGGAAAGGGTCAACTCGAAGCTAAAGATGTTGCAGTTTTCGAGGGTGGACAGGTTCGTCTGAAGTAATGAGAGAGCACGCCATTCACGTAGTTCGCGAGCTTCGCCGGAACGGCTTTCAGGCGTACTTTGCCGGCGGCTGCGTGCGCGACATGCTGCTGGGCTTCGAGCCGACAGACTACGACGTTACTACCGACGCGACTCCCAACGAGGTGATGCGCATCTTCCCTGAGACCTACGCGGTCGGAGCGCAGTTTGGAGTGGTGCTGGTGCCGGTTCCCAAGGCCGGCGGGGACGCAGCGGCCGAACGCCAACATCCCATCGAAGTGGCGACCTTTCGCAGCGACGGGGTCTATTCTGACGGACGCCATCCCGACCAGGTGCAGTATTCCAAGTCGCCGGAAGAGGATGTTCGACGGCGCGACTTCACCATCAACGGGCTGCTGATGGATCCGTTGGACGGCGATCGTGTGCTGGATTTTGTCGGTGGCCGGGCTGACTTGGCGGCAGGAGTTGTACGCGCTATTGGCAATCCGGAGCGCCGATTCCTGGAAGACAAGCTGCGCATGCTGCGGGCGGTACGCTTCGCCTCGCGATTTGGCTACGCAATCGATCCGCCAACGTTTGCCGCTATCCAAAAGCTTGCGCCAACGATCCATCAGGTGAGCCGCGAGCGGGTGCGCGATGAATTGACCAAGATGCTGACCGAAGGCCACGCGCGCCGAGCGTTTGAACTGCTTGACCGCACCGGATTACTGAACGAAGTGCTGCCTGAGATTGTCCGCATGCATGGGGTAGAGCAGCCAGCGCAGTTCCATCCCGAGGGCGACGTCTGGATTCATACCATGATGCTGTTGGAGCAGCTCCCCGCGCACTGTCCGCCGACACTGGCTTGGGGAGCGCTGCTGCACGATGTAGGAAAGCCTCCAACGTTTCGTGTGGCGCCAGATCGCATTCGTTTTGACGGACACGTGGAGGTCGGTGTGCAGATGGCGCACGAAATCTGCTCACGGCTGCATTTTTCCAACGACGACACTGAACAGATTGAAGCGCTGGTGGCCAATCACATGCGGTTCAAGGACGTGGAGCGCATGAAGGATTCGACCCTGAAGCGATTCTTGCGGCTGTCGCAGTTTGACGAGCATATGGAACTGCATCGCATGGACTGTCTGGCGAGTCACGGCGAGCTCGGGTTATATGAATTTGTGGCCGAGAAATTGCGGGCAACACCTCCCGAGGAAATCCGACCGGAGCCATTGCTGACTGGGCGTGAACTGATCGAGTTGGGCTACGCCCCGGGGCCACGATTCAAGGAGATTCTCGCGGCAGTAGAAGACGCGCAGCTCGAGGGCAAAGTACGAAGCACCGAGGCAGCCATCGAGATGGTGCAGAGAGAATTTCCAGCCGTGCCCGAATCCTCGTGACGGCATCAGGTGCACCGCGGCAGCGATGCTAGAATCGAATTTCAATCATGCAGCACGCGCGCGCAACGCTCAAGAAAATATTTGCCGAAACCGTTTGCGGTAACGCGGGCGAAGAAGCCCCCGTGTTGGCATGGCCGGTGGTGTGCGGGCCAACGGTTGCGGAGAAGACGCGCGCCCTGAGCTTTGTTGACGGAGTGCTGGTTGTGGCCGTTCCCGATGTTGCGTGGCGCAGTCAATTGCAGCAGATGTACCAGCAGTACCTCGCGGGGCTGAACCACATCGCGGGCAAGCAAGTGCGAAACATCTCGTTTGTGGTGGCACCACATGCTACCCGCACCATTTCATAATCACGAGGACAGCAAGTCATGGTTTCTGAACAGGACGTTTCCTACGTCGCCGACCTCGCGCATCTCGATCTCACTGTTGAGGAGCGCGCGCGGATGCTGAAGGACCTGAACTCCATCCTGGGGTACATCGAGCGGCTGAACCAGCTCGATACCAGCAACGTTGAGCCGATGGCGCAAGTAGCCAGCCGCTACGGTACGGCGAAAGATGCGACCGTAGGTGAGGCGTTCGCGTATGCAATGCGTCCCGATGAATTGGTTCCCTGTCTGCCGCATGACGAGGCAATGAAGAATGCACCGCAAACGGATGGCACGTTTTTCAAGGTGCCGAAGGTGATTGAACGATGAACCTTTCGACCTTGACGGTGGAGGCTGCGCGGACGGCGGTGCTGGAGAAGCAGACGACCGCAACCGCGCTGGTCGATGCGTTCTACGAAAAGATTGAGGCGGAAGACCCAGCGATCGGTGCCTACCTGACGCTAAGCAAGGAGCGCGCGCATCGCCAGGCGGAGCGGGTGGATGCGCTGGCGGACAAAGGTGACGAACTGCCTCCGCTGGCGGGCGTCCCGGTTGCGATCAAGGACGTGCTGACCACGAAGGGCATTCGCACTACTGCGGGCTCGAAGATCCTGTCGAACTTTATCGCTCCGTACGACGCTACTGCGGTGGCGAGGCTGGAAGCGGCGGGAGCCATCGTGCTGGGTAAGACCAATTGCGACGAGTTCGCGATGGGTTCGTCAAACGAGAACTCGGGATTCCATCCAGTGAAAAATCCGCGCGATCATTCCCGCGTGCCCGGTGGCTCGTCAGGTGGGTCGGCAGCCGTGATAGCGGCCGGAACTGCGGTTGCATCTCTAGGCTCAGATACGGGCGGCTCGATTCGCCAGCCGGGAGCGTTCTGCGGAGTCGTCGGTCTGAAGCCAACGTATGGACGCGTCTCGCGCTATGGACTGATTGCGTTCGCGTCGTCGCTTGATCACGTGGGTCCGTTTGGCAAGACAGTAAAAGATGTGGCGCTAATTCTGCAGTACATGGCGGGACGCGATCTGATGGATTCGACCTCAGCCGATTTGCCGGTGCCGGATTACGCGGCCGAAATCGGCAAGCCGGTGACCGGACTGAAGCTCGGAGTCCCGAAGGAGTACTTCGGCGAAGGACTCGATCCGGAAGTGCGCGCTGCGGTGGAGAACGGCATCCAAGAGTTGGCGAAGGCCGGATGTGAGGTCGTGCCGGTTTCGCTGCCGCACACGGAGTACGCGATTCCGACCTATTACCTGATTGCCACGGCAGAAGCTTCGTCGAACCTGGCGCGATACGACGGAGTGCGTTACGGCGTTCGCGCGAAAGGGGCCAAGACGCTTGCGGAAATGTATCGCAAGACGCGAGATGAAGGTTTTGGCACGGAAGTGAAGCGTCGCATCATGCTGGGGACGTACGCACTGAGCGCTGGATATTACGACGCGTATTACTTGAAGGCCCAGAAAGTCCGTAGCCTGCTGGCACGCGATTTCGACGAGGCGTTCGCGAAGGTGGATGTGATCGTCACGCCGACGACTCCGACTCCGGCGTTTAAGCTCGGCGAAAAAGCTGACGATCCGCTGGCCATGTACTTGGCAGACATCTACACGGTGACGGCGAACTTGGTCGGCGCTCCGGGAATTACGGTGCCATGCGGCAAGAGCAAAGAAGGATTGCCGATTGGCCTGCAGGTGTTGGGAAAGCATTTCGATGAGGCAACAGTGTTGAAGACGGCTCACGTCGTAGAGCATGCGTTAGCGACTACATCGCTTTAGGTTGGATCGTAGTAGCGCTCGCCCGCGCAGGCCCGGCATAAGACGATGCCGTCTCTTCGAACCTCGCGCTGGAAGTTGATGCCTTCTCCGCACTCGGCGCAGACGATGCGCTCCCCTTTGTAGCCGGGGAGTTCTTCGGGCGCCACGGCAACTTTCACCCATTGGATGGTGAAGAGATCATCGGTGGGCATTTCGCGGTAAGCCAGCATCTGCTGTTGATTCTTGGTTTCGATTTCAGGATGCATCTGCCGTGCCAGCGTCTTAGATCGTTCCGTCGCTGTGATGCGAACCGCCTTCCCTGATTCGAGATCGACAAACGTGGCGGCGACCTTGCCCCAGTCGCGGAACTTGAGCGCGCGTTTGCCCAGGCGGCATCCGGTGACCACGCCGATGGCGTCGGTCATGCATCGGTCGATTTCGACGTAGGTGACCAGACGCTTGCGGTCTTTGCCGTAGGGATCGTCAAGGCCAAGCAGTTCAAGCCCGAGCATGGCCATGCGCACGCCGAGCACCTGTCCGGCGCACAAATGTCCGTGAGCTATTTCGGCGTCGTGTAATAGTTCGTCGAAGGACTTCAAGGTGCCGACAGTTTACGTCATTCTTCGGCGGGCGTGTCGGGCGTAACGTCGGCGAATCGGCCGTTTATGTCCACCGAAAGCCTCTCGCCGCCCTGAGGCGTGAACGTCACGCGTGCCGGGTTACGTTGCCACAGCGGAGGCGCGCAGACCGAGTCGGGAAACTCGCCCCCGAGCTTTTCAAGCTGCTTTTTGTAGAGAGGCTTCTTGGTGGTGATCTGGGCGACGATCGCTGAGACGCGTTCGCCGTCATCGGCCAGGCCGCAATAGGCGGCGTAGTCGCGATACCAGCTCACGTCGGAATAATAGGGATCGAAGTCGGGGAGCTTAATTTGGGTAATCCGGCCAGTGTTGCGATCGACGAGCAACCACCCTCCTCGCTGCCAGAGCCAGCGGGGTTGACTGGATGACTCAGTGGGTAGCGAATCATTGACGCGATACGCGCGGCGAATGACAAAGACGCGGTCGGTGATGTCGTGCGCGGGCCCGGTCGTGTACTCCTTAAGCTTGGTGTCGAGGAAGAGTGGGCGGACCGTGATGTTCACCGACTTTTCTTCCGATGGCCCCAGCAGGAGCTTGACCGGAGTTGGTTTACCCAGGCTCATGACATGAGGTTTGGAGGCGGCATGGGCGACGGTCAAGAAAATAATGAGTGCGGGAACAAGTCGTAAGTAGCGCATATGGTGCCAGCGTAGCGCCGGGAGGACGGACGCGCAAGTTACTAAAGTACAGGGGTGTCGCGGAACGAGCTCGGCTGTTGACAGCGTGATAACTGTCATACAATGAGCCAGCGCCGAAAGCACCAATGACTGAAATCAGCCACAGTTTTATTGTCCCCGCTTACAACGAGCGCGAGAGGCTAGCCGAATCGATACCCAAGGTGGCTGACTATATTCGCTCGCGCAGTCTGAGCGCCGAGATCATCGTGGTCAATGACGGATCGACCGACAGCACTGCAGACGTCGTGCGCAGATTTACGGTGACTGATCCGACGGTCAGGCTGCTGGAGAACCCCGGCAACCGGGGCAAGGGATACAGTGTCCGCAACGGAATGTTGCACGCCAAGGGCGAAATGGCGTTGTTCACGGATGCCGACCTTTCGTCGCCGATTACGGAAGCTGACAAGCTGTTTGCGGCGCTGGCGCAGGGCGCGGACGTCGCGATTGGCTCGCGTTGGCTTCAACGCGAGCTGCAAACGGAGAGGCAGCCCCTGCTGCGCCAGCTTTACGGACGGTTGTTTAACCTTGGCTTGCGGTCGGTGCTGGGGCTGCGTTATCGCGACACGCAATGCGGTTTCAAAGCATTCAATCGCAGGGCGATCCAGACGATTTTCACGCGCCAGCGAATCGAGCGGTGGGGATTCGATCCGGAACTGCTCTTTCTAGCGGACAAGTTCAAGCTGCGAACCGCGGAGGTGCCGGTGGAGTGGGCGCACGACCATCGCTCAAAGATCCATCCCATCCGTGACGGCCTGCGGATGGGCACCGAGGTGATGGAAGTTCGCTGGAATGACCTGATGGGACGCTACAAGCAGCCGGCGATGCAACTTGCGGAATACAACGCAGTTTCCCCCTCTGCACCCGTGGCCTCGGACAGGTAGCGACTTAACTGATTCAGGGCACGATTCGGGTGCACTGGCGAAATCTAGAGCGGTCAGCAGATCCAGGCAACTCGGGTTCCAAAAATTCAATCAAAATTTGCAGCTTTGCCGGTCAATCAGCATCTTGTGGGAGAGTGTCTAGCACTGTTCGGTGAGCGTCTATGGGTCTGGAACGTGGATCGACATCTTCGGGAGTTGCTAATCCTCCAATCGAGCGGGGCGAGCCGGGCCTGTTAGAGCGCTATGGCGACATCCGCCGGGCTTCGCTGCGATGTTGTGCGCCATTGAGTGTGGAGGACCACAGCTTACAGGCCATGCCGGATACCAGTCCGGCTAAGTGGCACCTGGCGCACACCACATGGTTCTTCGAGACGTTTCTGCTCAGCAAGCACCTGCCTGGATACAAGCCGATCAATCCAGCTTTCCGAAGTCTTTTTAATTCGTACTACAACACGGTGGGCGATCGCCCATTGCGGGCACTGCGACACACTCTTTCGCGTCCAACGCTCGACGAGGTACGCAAATATCGAAAGCATGTCGATGAGGCGATGGAGCAGTTGCTGAAGCGAGAATTGGCATCCGACGCTATTGGACCTGATTACACTCGGGCTGAATCACGAGCAGCAGCACCAGGAACTGATCCTGACGGACGTGAAATTCGGGCTGGCAGCGAATCCGCTGCGCCCCGCATACCGAAGATCCGAACAGTCGCCTCAAAAGGCGCCAACGACCGCTCCCGGCCTGCGCTGGCAGTCATTTCCCGAGGGCGTCCATTCGATTGGCTTCGAAGGCGACGGTTTCGCCTTCGACAACGAAACGCCGGCACACAATGTGTACCTCGCGCCGTTTCGGATGGCATCGCGGCTGGTCACGAACAGCGAATACCTGGAATTCATGCGCGATAACGGCTATGGAACGGCTACATTGTGGCTTTCGGATGGATGGGACACGGTGCGGGCGAATGATTGGAGCGCTCCTCTGTATTGGGAGATGCGAGACGGCCAATGGTGGCATTACACGATGGACGGCATGCAGTTGGTGAATCCCGAGGAGCCGGTTTGTCACGTGAGTTACTACGAGGCCGATGCGTTTGCACACTGGGCGGGTGCGCGGCTGGCGACCGAATCCGAATGGGAGCTCGCTTCGCAGCATTGCTCGCTGACCGGCAACTTTATGGAGAGCGATTCGTTGCGTCCGCAGGTCGCGGGAGACTCTGCCGGGTTGGCCCAGATGTTTGGCGACGTCTGGGAGTGGACAGGCAGTGCATATCTACCGTATCCGGGATTTCAGCCGGCGGCAGGAGCGGTCGGCGAGTACAACGGCAAATTCATGTGCAACCAGATGGTGTTGCGCGGAGGATCATGTGCGACCCCACAGTCGCACATTCGGCGGACTTACCGAAACTTCTTCCCACCGCATGCTAGGTGGCAGTTCATGGGAGTACGGCTGGCCAATGGCAACTAGCAAATCACTCCAATTGTTGGCCAACGACGCCACCGCACTGGCGGCGCGCGAAGGGCTAAGCGCTTCGCCGAAGTGGCTGCCTTCGAAACTTTTCTACGACGAGGCGGGATCGGCGCTGTTCGAGCAAATTACCGAACTGCCGGAGTACTACCTGTCGCGGACCGAACGTTCGATCTTTGAAAGTTATGCAAGTGAAATCTTGCAGGCTGCTGGTCCGTCGCTGACCCTGGTCGAGTTGGGAGCGGGGACGGCGAGCAAGACATGCGTTCTGATTGAAGAGCTGCTGCAACGGCAGTCGCGGGCGTTGTTCTATCCCATCGACGTCTCGCCCAGCGCTTTGCAGGAGGCTGTCACTCAACTGGGCCTGCAATTTCCGCAGCTTCGTGTAAACCCCATCCTAGCTGATTACACCGGAGGAGTGGAGGCCTTAAATCGCGTCACTGGCCGCAAGCTGGTGCTCTACATTGGCTCGAGCATCGGAAATTTCGAACTCGATGAGTCAGTCGGAATTCTGCGGCGCATCCGACGCTCCATGCGGTCAGGCGACGCACTTCTTCTGGGAGCGGACTTTGCCAAGAGTCCCAAGATCCTGCTACCTGCCTACGACGACTCGCAAGGGGTGACCGCAGCGTTCAACAAGAACATCCTGGCCCGCTTGAACCGCGAACTCGATGCGGACTTCGATCTCGACGCCTTCACCCACATCGCGGAGTGGAACAAGCGCTGCTCGCGAATGGAAATCCACCTCGAGAGTTTGCGCGAGCAACGGGTGTTCTTGCCGGCGATCAATTTGGACATCCGCTTTTCAGCGGGCGAACGCATCCACACAGAGAATAGCTACAAGTACACGATGGGGATGATCGAGGACATCTTGCGGAAGGCCGGATTTAGCTTGGAGCAAACCTGGCACGACCGGCAGAATTGGTTTGGAGTGCATCTGGCAAGAGTGTAGATGTAGATGCCCCGTTCCATGAACTTCTCCCGACTTATATCTCCCTGCAATTGACGTTTGCGTTTCCACGACTGAGAATCTGGATTCGGCTCAGACTGTCATGTCCACTATTCTTTCGCGAATCGTCTCGGGTCTGCTCGCAGTGTTTCTGTTGGCGAACTCCGCGTGGCCCTGGGGCAACGAAGGCCACATGATGATCAATCGCGTGGCGGCAGAGAAGCTGCCGCCTGATGTTCCGGTGTTCTTAAGAAACGCAGAGGAACAGTTGGCCTATCTGGGCCCCGAGCCCGATCGCTGGCGGGAGAAGTCGGAATTGGCGCTGAAGCTATCGCAGGAGCCGGACCACTTCATCGATCTGGAGCTTGTCGAAGGCATGACGTTGCCTCCCGATCGGTACAGCTTCTACCGCGCCCTCGAAGCCAGGCGTCAACAGAACCCGAGCCAGTCCGACAGCCTGCAACCGGACAAGGTGGGGCTACAACCGTACATCACGATGGAAGTGTTTGGCGGGCTGGTGGTGGCATTTCGCGAGTACCGGCATGCGGTGCGCGATCGTGCGAATCCGGAGTTCGCGGAGCGGAATGCCATCTTTTATGCGGGATGGCTGGGGCATTACGTAGCGGATGGCGCGAACCCTCTGCACACCACAGTCAATTACAACGGCTGGACGACAGCGAATCCTCACGGGTATACGACGGAGAAGACGATTCACTGGAAGATGGAAGGTGTGTTTGTCGCCGCCAACCAGAAGCAGCTCATGTTTGTGGCGCTGGTGCCAGACAAAGCGCGCAAGCTGGAGGATCCGTTCCAGGACTATGTTGTTTATCTCCGGAAGTCACACACGTACGTCGAGCAGGTCTATCAGTTGGAGAAAGCCGGTGGTTTCGACGCGGCCGGTTCGCCGGAGTCGAGACAGTTCATCGAGCAGCGCATGGCGTATGGCGCTGAGATGCTGCGCGATCTCTGGTACACCGCATGGGTCGACAGCGCGGTTGATCCGCCGCCGTACGTGGCGCCGAAGCCAGTGAGTCCGCCTCCTCCGAACATGAAGACCGCGCCGAAGTTTGGGGAACCGCCGCCTCAGCCCGGCAAATAGTATGACGATGGTCAGCGCTCTGCCGGAGAGGTTTCAACCGTAATCTGCGGCCACTTGCGCGACTCAAATTCGCGGAATTGCTGCTCGAGTTTGAGCTGTAGCCGCGCCTTCTCGCTGGAATCCAACAGTTTCTGGCAAGCGACGGAGGGCGATGCGCCCGACAATGCGGCTGCACAATCCTTGACCGGCGTGAATGCCTTGCCGTCGCTCCATAAGCTGCCGCCGGAAATGAAGGCATGGTCTAGGCCGGTGCGTGCCATGCGCTTCAATTCGCTGTAAGAGAGACCCTGGTCTTCTACGCCGCGCAGATACTCGTGCGTCATGTCGGAGCGCGAGACGCCTTCATCGTCAGTGGCAAGGGCGACTGGGACACCGGCGCGCATGAAATCATGCAACGGATGGTTGCGGCCGTGAACTCCCAGAATGACGTCGTTGCTGGTCAGGCAAATCTCGATCATCACGTTTTTCCTGGCCATCTCGTCAAGCAACTCGAGCGAGTTCGTCTCATTGAGTGCATCCACGCCGTGACCGATGCGCTCGGCGCCGCCCAACTCGACGGATTCACGAACGTGGAAGCGCAAGTCCTCAGGTGGAACCAGCCCCTCTACCAACTCGCCGGCATGGAGAGCGACATGAACACTCGGATACTGGCTGTGCATGTAATGCATCATCCGCATGTGCAGCGGGAAATCGTGCAGAGGGACGTAATAGTCTTCGGGCATGACCATATTGAGCCCAACGAAGCGTTTGTCGGCTTGGGCGAGTTCGAACCCCAACAGCATCTGGGCATAAACGATCTCTTTGGGCAGTCCGCGAAGCACCTGGAAGAGATAGCGCTGTGTGACTTGGCATCCGGGACTCGCGGCAGAAGTGCTGCACTTCAGCTCAGCGTCGCGAATCCTCTCCGCGTCGTTGGTCTGTTGGATAGCGTCCTGTATGGCGCTCGACAGGCCGTTTTCGGTCAGCGCCTTGCGTATCGCGGCGAGCGTTTCTGGCGTGGCGTCGTCGGTAAGCTTGATAGCTTTAACGGCATCTGCGTTCGACATGTCGCCGAACGGCTTTCCTGTCGGAGTAAACATTAGCTCCTGATAAATCTCGCGTTGCGAGGCTGCCCGCGCGCCAGTTTCGGCCAGCATCGGGCCGGTGTTGCCGTGCGTCGCCGCGCCGAACTTGTCGAAGGTGTCGAAGAAGTGGTCATGTCCCGACTGTCCAGACAATTCCCAGTTGCGCATCGAGTAGGCGTCGATCATGCTTCGATAAAGAACTGGGTTCGAGAGAGCCGTTTCGGCAAGCACCGTCGGTGCGGGGCAATAAGGATCGCCAGTAGAGAGCTTCAGTGAAGGAGTCAGGTAAAACGTTTTGGGATCGACGCACACCCGCTGGTCTTTCGCCCACTGAATCAGCGTCTCGCCGTAAATCGCGCCGGACAAGTGGTTGTGTAGATCGCCGCCCTTAGGCATCTCGAGGAGAAAAGCCACCAGAAGATTGGGATCTTTGCGGATGTTCTCGAAATAGCGTTCGGTCTGGGCCTCGGAGGAGACGGCTGAGCGCTCGGCGCCAAGAGCGGGAGCCGCCGCGGGGAGCAGCGCGAGGACGAGCAGGGACAAGAAAAGACCTGCCCGGCTAAGAGAAGGAGGAGCAGGGTACCCACCCCCCTCCCCCCTCAAATCTTTGGAATCAATGAGATACGCACGAAATGTCGCGCAAAATATAGAGCGCGTGGGACTTACACGGAAGATATTCCGGAATAAAGACTTAGTGGGTTTCATGGCAGGTTGAAGATATGTTGGAGGAGAGCAGGTTGGCAAGAGCGGCCGTAGCTTTCGTATCTGCATGCGGTCTCGGAGGCGAGGAGAGACAAAATCTCCCCGTCCTCTACTCGCAGATCGTAAGGGGAATTTCGGTGGAGCGATAGGACGTAGGTCACGTGGCAGTGTGACAAGGGGAAGTGAATAGTGGCTAGTGGATAGTGGATAGAAGGAGGAACAGGACGCACAGTGTCGGACCCCATTAACAGTGGAATTATTTCATCAGCTCGCTTTTTCATTCTGAGCTGCAAGCCCATATCGTATTGCCGCCTCAAGCGTATCGATGTTTATATCCTTTAGAGCTTTAAACCGAATGCAATATCCGGTCACGCTCGCCTTGCCTAGTTTTTTTCCATATGTTTTGGCTAAGTACTTCTTATCTTTGAGACCAAGAATATAGACAGAGATTCCGGTTTTGTTTCCGCTCACACCAATTTGAAAAGACTCTCTACTTTTTCCATTGGCATATTCGATTGTGTGAAATCCATATCCAATCGTAGGGTTGGAAACAGTATGATTTTTGCTGTCTTTACCATCGAAGAACGATAATTTGCATTCTGGTGAAACTTGAAGTGTGATCCGATGCAACTCTCGCAGGTCACTGCGTTTTGGCTCGGGTTGGCTGGTAATGTACTTCTCGATTTGTTCTTGTACGTTCATATGTTCTGCTCCCCGGTTGCGCGCACGAGATTATACGACGTTTAACCCTTTTGAACCGCTCCCATTCACTGTCACGGATACTAGAGCTGGGGCGCAAGCGGCACGGCTGAAACTGTGACCTTTCCAAGCCGATTTTGTCGGAAAGCGTCCGGTTGAGTTTCCGGCCGCGATTCTCTACCATCCAAGATTCGCAACCATCGGAATTGGGGACACCGTTGGACCGGTTTAAAGTCCTGCTGACGCACGAGCAAATCGCAAAGAAGGTCGCCGAGTTGGGGGCCCAGATCACTCGCGACTTCGAAGGTCAGTCCGTAGTGCTGATCGGAGTGTTGAAGGGTGCCACGATCTTTCTTGCCGACTTGGCGCGCCAAATCAAACTCGATGCAACTTTCGACTTTATCGCCGTATCGAGCTACGGTAACTCGCGCGAGCAGAGCGGGGAAGTGAAACTCATGAAGGACGTGGACCACTCCATGGAGGGCAAGAACGTCATCCTGGTGGAAGACATTCTCGATACCGGCCTCACCTTGACGTATCTCCAGCACCAGTTGTGGGGGCGCAAGCCGAAGTCGCTGAAGATTGCCGCCTTGCTCGACAAAGTCTCGCGGCGCATCCAGCCGATTCACGCCGACTACGTGGGCTTTGAGATTCCTGATGAGTTTGTGGTCGGCTATGGTTTGGACTTCGCAGAACGCTTTCGCAACCTGCCGGATATTTGCATTTTGGAGACAGATGAGGAATCGGCGTAAAATCTCCGGTGCCTATGTCGGTTAACTCTTTAGTAATGGGGCGCGATGTAGCGTCCCTTCTGCAGGATTGGCATTCGGTGGCCAGCCTGATCGATCACACACTTCTTAACCCCGCCGCAACCAGCCGCGACATCATCGCCCTGTGCGCGGAGGCCAAGCGTTACGCGTTTTGTTCGGTAATGGTGAATCCCGCATGGGTGACGTTGGCCGCCGCACAGGTTCACGGATCGCCGGTCAAGGTTGGCACCGTAATCGGATTTCCGCTGGGTGCGAACCTTACGGTGACCAAGCTCGCCGAAGCCGAGGCTGCAGCCCAGAACGGCGCGCAGGAACTCGACATGGTAATCAACCTCGGCGCGCTGAAATCGGGGGACCGCGTGCTGGTGCAGACCGAGATTCGCAGCCTGGTGAAGCTGGCGCACGCGCATGGTGCGATCCTGAAAGCCATCATCGAGACGGCGCTTCTGAGCCAGGAAGAAAAAATCCTGGCATGCGCACTGGCGGCCGATGCTGGTGTCGACTTCGTGAAGACCTCGACTGGATTTGCTGCTTCGGGTGCAACCGCAGCCGACGTGGCGCTGATGCGTGGCGTGGTGGGACACGACATCGGCGTTAAGGCGGCCGGTGGCATCCGCACAGCGGCTCAACTGAGCGAGATGGTCGAAGCCGGAGCCAACCGCATCGGCGCCAGCGCCAGCGTTGCCATCGTTCGCGAGTTAGGCGCTCCGGCGGACGAACTGTGATCGCGCGCCCCGGTTGGTGGCAATCTCGACAGGAGAGCGCATGGGCCGGCTAACGGGCGTCCTGGGTATCCTGGCTATTCTTCTTTTCGCTTATCTGTTTTCCACCAATCGCAAGGCCATCCGACTCAAGACCGTGATCATCGGCCTCGTGCTGCAATTCGTCTTTGCCGTTCTCGTGTTGCGTGTCGGCTGGGGAGAACGGGTCATTGCAGTAGCGGGCGACGCCGTCACAAAGCTGCTCGGTTATTCCTATGTCGGTTCGGAATTCGTCTTTGGTCCGTTGGGCAGCAAAGTCTCGAAGTACGGCTTCTTTTTTGCGTTCCAGGTATTGCCCATCATCATCTTTATTGCGGCATTTTTCGCCATTCTTTATCACTACGGCGTGATGCAATTCATCATCCGCCAATTGGCGAAAGTCATGATGCGCTTCATGGGAGCCAGTGGCGTGGAGTCGATGGACGTCGCGGCCAGCATCTTCATGGGACAGACCGAAGCTCCCCTGACGATCCGTCCGTATCTGGCGACTGTGACTCAGTCGGAACTGATGGTAATCATGACGGCGGGAATGGCGCACATCTCCGGCGCAGTAATGGGAGCCTACATCGCTTATGGCATCGAAGCGCGGCATCTTTTGGCGGCAGTGATTATGACTGCTCCGGGAACGATCCTGATCGCCAAGATGCTGGTGCCCGAGACCGAGACGCCGCTCACGGCCGGGACCACGAAGCTCGATGATATTCAGTTCGAGAGCAAAGAGAGCAACGTGCTCGACGCGGCCACGAAGGGGACGACGGACGGTTTGCGGCTGGCACTCAACGTTGCGGCGATGCTGATTTCATTTCTGGCGCTCATAGCTTTACTGGATGGCATTCTCGGCGGTGTGCACAATTTCCTCGCGGCGCACGGCATGCCATGGTTTCCCGGCAAACTGGAGACGATCTTCGGAGTCGTCTTCGCCCCCATCGCGTGGCTGATCGGCGTTCCCTGGCACGACTGCCTCTCCGTCGGAAACTTGCTTGGCACCCGCATGGTGCTCAACGAACTGGTGGCGTTCACCATGCTCGGAGCGGAGAAGACAGCCCTTGATCCGCGGTCAGTAACCATCGCGACCTTTGCGCTGTGCGGCTTTGCCAATTTCAGCTCAATCGGTATTCAAATTGGCGGATTGAGTGCGCTCGCACCCAACCGCCGCCACGACCTGGCAAGGCTTGGGTTCCGCGCCATGCTTGCCGGCACGATGGCGAACCTGATGTCAGCTAGCATTGTAGGGATTCTGTTGCGGGCATAGACCGGCGCTGTTCCTAACCACTAACCACTGTCTTGTGACGAATGTTTCACTCCCTATGCGCCGGCTCACACCTGTTTGTGATATCTGCACTATTTCCCACCACTTGAGGAGCACATGATGAAAGCAGCAGGAACCCGTGCGGTTCCTGAAAGGCTTTTGTGCGCGCATCTCAAAAACGGTCTCGCCCAACTCTGACCTACATTGCCGCAGGCCCGGCGCTTTCTTGTCCCATTGCCATTTGCGTGGAGCCAAGGGCCGCAGTGCGCGCCGCACAATTTCTCGTCACGAATTCATTTGGAGGCTGTCATGTCCATTTCTAAGCAGGAAGCACTCGACTACCATCTGGGGAATCGGCCCGGTAAGGTTGAGGTCATCTCCAGCAAGCCATGCCGCACTCAGCGCGACCTTAGTCTGGCCTACACTCCGGGCGTTGCCATACCCTGTCTCGAAATCGAAAAGAACCCTCTCGACGCATACCGCTACACGGCGAAGGGCAACCTGGTCGCGGTGGTGACCAACGGTACGGCGGTGCTTGGATTGGGCGACATCGGTGCTCTGGCCGGCAAGCCCGTGATGGAAGGCAAGGGTGTCCTGTTCAAAAGGTTTGCTGACATCGACGTTTTCGACATCGAGCTGAACACCAAGAACGCCGACGAAATCATCAAGACCTGCCAGTTGCTTGAGCCCACCTTTGGCGGGATCAACCTCGAAGACATCAAGGCACCGGAATGCTTCTATATTGAAGAAACCCTGAAGAAGACGATGAAGATTCCCGTCTTCCACGACGATCAGCATGGCACTGCGATCATCTCCGGCGCAGCGTTGGTGAACGCGTTGGAGCTGGTGGGTAAGAAGTTTGAGAACGTGAAGATCGTGGTGAATGGCGCCGGAGCCTCTGGCGTGGCTTGCGCGGAACATTACATTTGCCTGGGTGCAAAGCGCGAAAATATCACCATGGTCGACACCAAGGGCGTGGTGTACAAAGGCCGCAAAGAGGGAATGAATCCCTACAAAGAGCGTTTCGCACACGAGACAGCCAATCGCACGCTGGCCGATGCCGCTCGGGGTGCCGACGTTCTGTTAGGACTCTCGGCCAAGGGAGCATTCACGGCTGACATCATCGCGTCGCTCGCGCCGAACCCAGTTGTGTTCGCGATGGCGAACCCCGATCCCGAGATCACTTACGACGAAGCCAGGGACGTGCGCGACGACATCATCATGGCTACCGGACGTTCTGATTTTCCCAACCAGGTGAACAACGTGCTGGGCTTCCCGTTCATCTTCCGCGGCGCGCTCGATGTTCATGCGACGACCATCAACGAGGAGATGAAACTGGCGGCCACTCATGCGCTGGCGGCGCTCGCCAAGGAAGACGTGCCCGACTCGGTGTGCCGCGCCTACAGCGTAGAGCGCCTGAAGTACGGCCGCGACTACATCATTCCCAAACCGTTCGATCCTCGCGTGCTGGTGTGGGAAGCGGTCGCGGTGGCGAAGGCGGCGATGGAAACCGGCGTGGCACAGAACCCGGTGGACCTCGCAGAATATCGCGAGCAACTCGAGAAGCGGCTGGGCAAGGCGCATGAACTGATGCGCATCATGATCCACAAAGCGCAGGCCAACCCCAAGCGAGTGGTCTTCACCGAAGGCGAGCATGAAAAGGTCCTGCGTGCATGCCATGTGCTGCTGGAAGAAAAGATCGCTGTGCCGGTTTTGCTGGGTCACGGTGATGCAGTGCAGAAGGCAGCCGCTGAGCTTGGCATCTCGCTGGAGGGAGCAGTTGTCATTCAACCCGAGAATCATCCTCGGCTGAACGAGTATGTGAAGGAGTTCTACCGGCTGCGGCAACGCAAAGGAGTCACGCTGGCCGCTGCCAACGAGCAAATGAACCATCGCAGCATCTTCGGCTCGATGATGGTGCGGATGGGCGATGCCGACGCCTTGGTCTCGGGTCTCACCAAGAACTATCCCGAGACGCTCCGGCCCGCTCTGCAAATCATCGGTGTGCGCGAAGGCATCCACAAAGTTTGTGGAATCTATCTGCTCATCACGCGCAAGGGTGACCTGTTCTTCCTGGCCGACGCGACCGTCAACATCGACCCGACAGCCGAGGATCTGGCGGAAATCGCCATCTGCACGGCACAGGAGGCCCGGCGGTTCAACATTGAACCTCGCGTCGCGATGCTGTCGTTCTCGAACTTCGGAAGCACCCGTCATCCGCTGTGCGAGAAGGTGCGGCGCGCCGTGGAGCTGGTGCGCTATGCCGATCCCACTCTGATCATCGATGGAGAGGTGCAAGGTGACTTCGCAGTCAACGGTAAGAAACTGGAAGAGTCCTTCCCATTCTCTACCTTGAAAGGCGGAGCGAACGTGCTCATCTTCCCCGATCTCCAGTCGTGTAACATCGCCGCGCGTTTGCTGCCCCGGTTGGGCGGAGCCGAAGCGTTGGGTCCGATCCTTTCAGGCATGGCGAAACCTGTCCATCTGTTGCAGCGAGGCGTAGAGGTGGAGGATGTGGTCAATATCGCTACCATCGCTGTCGTCGACGCCCAGGAGTCTTCGGCGCCGGCCAGGGTACAGCCCGCACGTCAGGTGGTGGAGGTGAGCTGAGCCCCTTCGAACTTGCGTTATCGACATCAGTTGCGAAACATCGCGACTTACCTACAACCTAAGTTGTAGGCGACTACGATGGAAGAGGGATATTCCTTATCTACGTCTGGTGGCAGACTGTCTAGCAATGGGATGTTTGCTGCTACAGCGGCGGCAAGCAGTGTGTGCAGTAAGGTACGAGTAGTAGCTTCGTCGGTTGGCGGAATTCTTGAGTTTCGGTAGTGCAACTGGGCGCTGCGCTATCGTTCAGGATTCCGCCTTTGCCGTTTCTAAGCTGGCTGAACATTAGCCCTCCGCAAAGCTATCCCTTCTCTCTTGAATTCATCCATTCAGCCCACTCTTACGCCGCCGTCACGTAGTCCCGTGAGTAGAGTCACATCATTTTTGGTTACCCTCTGGTAGGTAAATAGGGAAGGCATATTCCCTCGGTGCTTTACAAGACGATCAGCGCCGCCGTTTATGGCATCGACGCCAACCTCATCGAGGTCGAAGTCGACGTCTCGCCTGTCAAGGGGGATGACAACACCCACTTCATGACAGTCGGATTGCCGGACGCAGCGGTGCGCGAGAGCCGTGAGCGGGTTCGCTCGGCGCTGAAAAATAGCGGCTACGACGTTCCCCCTTCCGTGACCACCATCAATCTGGCTCCCGCCGACCTGCGTAAAGAAGGCTCTGGCTTTGACCTGCCGATGGCACTTGGCATTCTGGGCGCCTACGGTGGGCTGAGGAACAACCCGCCCGAGGATGCGCTCTTCGTCGGCGAGCTTTCACTCGACGGCGGACTACGAGGCGTGCGTGGCGCGTTGCCCATAGCCATCTCGGCGCGCGCCAACAAGATCCGCAAGCTCATACTTCCGGAAGTCAATGCCCGTGAAGCCGCGGTCGTCGAGGGCGTTGACGTCTTCCCAGTGCGCTCCCTGATGGATGTGGTCCAGTTTCTCAACACCGGCAACGGCATTCAGCCGCTCAAAGTAGACACCCACGCGTTACTCGATGCATCGCAGCAATTCTTCGTTGATTTCCGCGACGTGCGCGGACAGCAGACGGCCAAGCGCGCCATCGAAGTCGCTGCCGCTGGCGGGCATAACCTGTTGATGATCGGCCCGCCAGGCTCGGGCAAAACCATGCTGGCCAAACGCATGCCAACAATCTTGCCGCCGCTTACTTTTGAAGAAGCCCTCGAGACCACGAAGATCCACAGCGTTGCCGGCGTACTCGACTCGAGCAGCGGACTGGTTGGCACGCGTCCGTTCCGTTCGCCGCATCACACTATCTCTGATGCTGGCCTGATCGGTGGAGGGATGATTCCCCGGCCCGGCGAAGTATCGCTGGCGCACAATGGCGTTCTGTTCCTCGACGAACTGCCGGAATTTCCGCGCAACGTTCTCGAGGTCATGCGCCAGCCCTTGGAAGATGGCAACGTAACCATTGCCCGCGCCGCCATGTCGCTGAGTTTTCCCGCGCGATTCATGCTGGTGGCGGCCATGAATCCCTGTCCTTGCGGCTATTTCAATGATCGCACCCGGGAGTGCCATTGCACGCCCATGATTATCCAGCGCTACATTTCGAAGATTTCCGGACCGCTCCTGGACCGTATCGACATTCATATTGATGTCCCGGCCGTAAATTACAGGGAGTTGCGAAGCACGGTCTCTCCGGAGAGCTCAGCGGATGTCCGGCAGCGCGTTCTTCGCGCCCGCGAGATCCAGTTGAACCGTTTTGCCAAAGGCGCTGAGCGCATTTACGCGAATGCCCAGATGGGCTCACGCGCTATCCGGGCATATTGCGACCTCGGTACCGATGCTGAGCACCTGCTGGAGCGAGCGATAGCGAAACAGGGCTTGAGTGCCCGGGCCCATGACCGCATCCTCAAGGTCGCCCGAACGATCGCCGATCTAGGGGGTGCCGATTCAATTGAATCAGGGCACATCGCAGAAGCAATCCAATACCGCACTCTGGATCGTACTTTTTGGGCATGAGTTCTGACCGGCAGTACATGCTTTTCTAGTAAGTGACTTGTTTTCAATGGATCCTTGAGCGGGCGAGCGCGGCCCCGAACCTAAGAATCGAGCGGCTCTTGTGGGAAACTGGCCGGAACTTATTGAAAGATGAAGGGTTAAAAATACTGGATACATTTCCTGAGGGTCCGCGTCTAACGCGTGACCCGTGATTTTCGGGTTTTGCAGCTAGTTGGGGCACGATTTTTCTTGACTACGGATGCTTACACGGGTAGCGTATTGTTTTTAAGTAACGCAATATCCTGTAGGTTCCAGTCTAGGCGTCCCGCCCCATAGCGGCCACACACTGAACGCCACCATCAGGGAATCAGGAAAAACAATACCCCGCACGGTAGCGTGCCGGGCTGCGTACTGAGTACAACTTAAGTGACTGTAGGGAAGCGCTTTGCAATCCTGTTTAGGGATTTGCGGCGCGGAAAGAAAACAACCGAAGACTTCGCTGGCAGCATCTATTGTGTAGTCTCTTGCCGCCGGAAGCAGGTTGGTTCCCCCCGCCAAGATTCATCCGACAGGAGCATGGGCCCCGGAACGTAGCACCCGACAAGTCATTCATACGACAAGAGGAGACATTCATGCGGTCTGAATTGGTTTTTGAAGCAGTCCATACATTACGTAACCGTTACACCCTTTGCCAGCTCGCCTCGAAGGCGACGCGCAAATTTCACCGTCCCAGCACACGCATTCAGGACACCACAAACGAAGTCCTGAACCGCATCGCCGGGTCGGACCGCCAGGACATTATTCTGGAACCGGAGACCGCTACCGAAGCGCAGAGGCGCGCTGCATAAGCGCGCCGCGCCTTCGGGCGCTTCCCGCCGTACCTCCATCCCGCCTTTCTGTTAAATCCCCGTAGGTGACAATGACAATCTCAGAGTTAAAAGAAAAGAACATAACCGAGTTGACCAAGATCGCGCGCCAGCTCGATCTGCCCGGTGCCAGCGGCCTGCGCAAGCAGGACCTCATCTTCAAAATCCTGCAAGCCCAAAGCGAAAAAGAAGGCCACATTTTCGCCGAAGGCGTGCTGGAAATCCTGCCCGACGGCTACGGCTTTCTTCGTTCGCCGGACTACAACTATCTGCCCGGCCCGGACGACATTTATGTCTCCCCGTCGCAGATCCGCAAGTTCGATCTGAAGACCGGCGATACGATCAGCGGCCAGGTGCGTCCTCCGCATGAGGGCGAAAAGTACTTCGCGCTGGTGAAAATCGAAGCGGTGAACTTCGAGTCGCCTGAGGAAGCGCGCAACAAGATTCTGTTCGATAACCTGACGCCGCTCTATCCGCAGATGCGGATCAAGCTGGAGACGGTGAAAGACAATATCAGCGCCCGAGTCATGGATTTGCTGACGCCGGTGGGCAAGGGCCAGCGCGGTTTGATCGTCGCGCCTCCACGCACCGGTAAGACGATGCTGTTGCAGAACCTGGCGAACTCGATCACGACCAATCATCCCGAAGTCGTGCTCATCGTTCTGCTGATCGACGAGCGCCCGGAAGAAGTTACCGACATGCAGCGCTCGGTGAAGGGCGAAGTTATCTCATCGACATTCGATGAGCCGGCAGCGCGCCACGTGCAGGTAGCAGAAATGGTGATCGAGAAGGCGAAGCGCCTGGTCGAGCACAAGCGCGACGTGGTGATCCTGCTGGATTCGATTACGCGTCTAGCGCGTGCTTACAACACAATCGTTCCGCCGTCGGGCAAGGTGCTCTCAGGCGGCGTGGATTCGAACGCGTTGCAACGTCCGAAGCGCTTCTTCGGTGCGGCCCGCAATATCGAAGAGGGCGGCTCGCTGACCATCATCGCCACCGCGCTGATCGAGACCGGTTCGCGCATGGACGACGTGATCTTCGAAGAGTTCAAGGGCACGGGCAACATGGAAATCATTCTCGACCGCAAACTGGTCGATAAGCGAACCTTCCCGGCCATCGACATTCAGCGCTCGGGTACGCGAAAAGAAGAGCTGCTCATTCCCAAGGAGGACCTGGCGCGCATCTGGGTGCTCCGCAAGGTCCTGAACCCGCTCTCGCCAGTAGAAGCGATGGAACTGCTCATCGACAAGCTGGGCAAGACGCGCTCCAATGGCGAGTTCCTCTCCAACATGAGCGCGCTGTAGAAAACTTAGATCAGAGGTGATTGGGCGGAGGCCACGCGGCTTCCGCCTATTTTATTTGGGAGGAATTGGGCGTTCGTTATGCGAACTTTATCGCCGCGAACACCAAAAACGCGATCTGGGCAGCGACCAGGGAAATCCAGATTTTCTGGCGGAGACGCGAACGCGAGATGTCGCGCTTGAACTGACTCTGCGCGAGCAGTACTTCGGGACTGAAAATCGGTACGGCCGGGACCGCTGGCGGAAGTGGTTCCGCAACAGCGTACGTCGTCATCGCGGGACGAGGCGCGTCAGGCAAGTAAACCTTGGGTGTATCGATGAGCGACGACCAATCGAGAATTTGCAGCCAGGTGTCGGCTTCGTAGGCTTTCACGGGCTCCGAAGTCAACTCAAGGGCAGGGAGCTTCTCCGGCGACAAGCGGTCCCGCAGGTTGCCCAGCAGCGACTGCCACCAGGGATGGGCGATTTCGTCGCCCAGAAGCTCGCCCACGTCCACCGGATGCGACTCTAATTCCAGCGCCGGCAAAATTTCCGGAGACACCACGTCAGCGATGTTGGTGAAAATCGTGCGATACCAGGGCCGCTGCAGCCGATCCCCAAAAAGCATTCCGACGTCAATCGGCTTCGATGTCAGTTGCAGCGGAGGCAGACGTTCGGGCGCGACGCGGTCGATGACGTTGAGGACTAGCGAACGCCACAAAGGAAGCGTCAGTTCTTGGGGTGGTGCGAAATCCAGGTTATTCATCTGCTCTGCTCATGATACCAAGATGCGTGGCGACCCGCATTCTGCGTCAGCCATTTCGCTTCACGTGGCGAACCCCGTTTTCGCCGGCCACAATCAGGTCACTGGTTATCCCAAGAAACAGGCCGTGCTCAATGATGCCGGCGCGAGCGCCAAGTTTCTCTGCCAATGCGTTTACATCATGGATCGGGCCGAACGCGCAATCGAAAATCATGTTGCCGGAGTCAGTGACGAACTGCGAGCCGTCTTTGTTCTTGCGAATCATCGCACGAGCACCAAGCGATTCCAAAAAGCGCATTTGCGACTGCCAGCCGAACGGGCTGACTTCCACCGGCAAAGCGAAGTGCGTGCCCAGACAGGGAGACGCTTGCTTTCGTCCACCACGATGACCTCCCGTGCGCTCGCCTGAGCCACAATCTTCTCTCGAAATAGCGCGCCCCCGCCTCCCTTTATGAGATTAAGCTGCGGGTCAACCTCATCGGCGCCGTCGATCGTGACGTTGAGACCCATCGGCAGTGACAAGTCCATCATCGGAATCTTGAGGTGCTCGGCTTCCTCCTGGGTCGCTTTCGATGTGGCGAATCCGGTGATATTTTTGAGCGAGCCTTCGCGCAAGAGTTCGCCGATGCGGCGAGTGGCGAAGATGGCCGTTGAGCCAGTACCGAGCCCGACGGCCATGCCAGACTGCACGAACTGCACCGCGAATTCGGCAGCTTCCTGTTTCAGCTTGGCGCGGGGGTCGACGGTCGAATTCGGCAAGCATTTCCTCCTATACTGTTTCGCGACAGGAGAATCATCATGTCCCAGAGTCTGCAGGGTCAAGTGGCAATTGTGACCGGAGCGAGTGGTGCTCTTGGATCGGACGTTGCGAAGAGTCTGCTCACAGCCGGAGCGACTGTAGTTGCGGTCGATCGGGCGAATGCGGGAAGCGCGTCTCAAGAGTCTGGGCTTACCCGCTTCTCGGCGAACCTCACAGATGCGCGGGAAGTGAAGCAGTTGATCGCCAGCGTGTTCGCGAAGTTCGGGAGGATCGACGTCCTGGTACACGTAATGGGCGGATTTGCCGGCGGCGCGAGCGTTGCCGAGACTGACGACGCGACCTGGCAAAAGATGATGGACATCAATCTGAACGCCGCGTTTTACGTACTTCGTGCAGTGGTGCCCGTGATGCGGCAAGCGGAACACGGGCGAATTATCGCAATTGGCAGTCGTCAGGCTGTCCAACCGGCCGCGGGCGTCGGAGCTTACTCGTCCTCCAAAGCGGCTCTGGTTTCGCTGGTGCAGACAGTAGCACTCGAGAACACGGACAAAAACATTCGCGCCAACGTAATTCTGCCGGGAACGATGGACACCCCTGCGAACCGCGCTTCGATGCCCAAAGCAGATCTTGCGAAATGGGTCAGCACTTCGCACGTAGCCGATCTGGTGGTGATGTTGGCTGGAGACGTCGGAGTCGAGATCAACGGCGCAGCGATTCCGGTTTACGGGGGCAGTTAGCAACAAGCAATAAGCGCTTATAGGTGAACCCACCGATGAAACGGATTGAAGCTTTGCCGCGTGCCAGGGCCAGGATTACCGGCGGTGTGTATTTGGCGTACTTTCTTACGGCAATATTCGCCGAGGTCGTCATCGGCCGGGGCCGGCATGCTCCCTATGTCGCCGTCAGCCTCGTTGCGGACGCGTTCTACATCGCTCTGGCGCTGCTCCTCTATTTCATGTTTAGGCCGGTGAACCGGGGCCTCTCAATGCTCGCGGCTCTTTTCAGCCTCGCGGGATGCGCCAATGAAGTTCTCCGCCTCTTTCATCTCGCTCCCTACAAAATCAACTCCCTGGTATTTTTCGGGCCTTATTGCCTGCTGATCGGCTACCTCGTTTTCAGGTCAACCTTCCTGCCTCGAATTCTGGGCATTCTTATGGCCTTAGCCGGTGTGGGTTGGCTGATCTTTCTGTCACCGCTCGGAGCCCATCTGTCCACCTACCTCAAAGTCCTCGGCTTCCTCGCTGAAGCAGCGCTAATGCTCTGGCTCCTCGTGATGGGCGTGAACGAGCAACGATGGAAAGAGCAGGCCAGCGCCGCGGATTAGTGCCAAAATCGAGCGCGAACTCCCGCCGCGGCACGCTCAGGGCAGGCTCTGTGGCACCCGGCACTCTCGCCAGCCGCGCTCAGAATGCAATTTTCACCGCGAACTGCACCTGCCTTGGCGGCATGGCATTCACGACCTGGCCGAACGCCACACTGCTGATATTGCCGTTCACAGCCGACGCGCCGAAAAACTGCGCATGGTTGAACACATTGAAGGCTTCCATGCGGAACTGCACGGATGTTCTTTCGCTCAGCTTGGCCGTCTTTTGCAGCGCAATATCAAAGTTCTCCAATCCAGGACCGTAGAAAAAGCGCCGCCGCGCGTTTCCGATTTGCCCCAGGTACGGAGTCATGTCCGTCGCAAAGAGCGAAGTGTTGAATGCGGCGCGGCCATTTCTTGGGTCCGTATTGATCTGCAAATTGCCCGGCGTGTAGTAAGGGGTATCGACGCCATTATTGTTAATTCCGTTGGGAATCGAACCCAGCAGGGAACTGTCCGTGTTGTTGTACAGCGTCACCGGCAGTCCGCTGGCGAACCGCGTGATGCCGCTTACGGACCATCCTTCTGTCAGCCGATTCGACTCGCGGAACAATCCTGCGAATGGAAGTTGATAGTCGTAGCTGACCACAAAGTTGTGGCGCATATCGAAAGCTGAAATAGCCTTGCTCAACGCGGCGTTGGAAGCATATACGGGTTCGGACAGACTCGACGAATCGTCCAGAGACTTGCCGTAGGTGTAAGCCGCGACGATCTGAAGCGATCGGCTGCTATGATGCAACGACACTTCCAGCGCGTTGTAGTTGGAGAATCCGACGGTCTTCTGGTAGGTGATCCCGTCGAACGCCGATCCGAAGGGGCCACGAACCTGGACTTGCGCTCCGTCGGCGCGCGTGAAGATTCCGCCTTCGCTGAAGGGGCCGCAGGTCGCCGTGCCGGGCATTACCTGGCTGGGCTCGCTCACGCTGAGACAGAGACTGGCATCCCCTGGGTCGGCGGAGGTAAGCACCAGCAGGTGATGGGACTGGGTGCCGACATAGCCGACCTTCAGTGCTGTGTTCGGCGTCAGTTCGCGTTCAACTGAGACGGTGTAGCTCTCGGTGTAGGGCGAGGTGTTGCGGTAATAGAAAGCCGGGTCGCCGGTGAGTGGCGTGTACTTCGACCAATCGACCGTAGTGTTGGGATGCGAGGCTGAGGCGCCGAACGCCGGAATCGGCGAGGGGAACGGCTGGCCGTTGCTGAGTCCGGTGGTTGCGGACAGGAACGGTTGCGTGAACGAGGGTTGGCCGATGGTGCTGTTGTAATCGTATCCATAGGGCGCACACGCGCTCATGATGCCCGCGGACAAACCTTCAAACGCGGTGTAGAACATCCCGAAACCGGCTTTGACGACAGTCTGTCCGGGATCGCCAACGAGCGCGTGGAGGATTCCGCGATTAGAGTTCGGCGACCACGAAAAGCCGAAGCGCGGCGAGAAGTTATTCCACTTGGTAGGCGCCAGGGTCGAAGGGATTCCCGGGTCGCCGGGAAATACGATGCCCCGCGGAGCGGTGGGATAGACCACCGATTGCTGGCCGAGAACGAAGGTTTGCAGTTGATTATATTTCTCGTGCCACGGGGGCAGCACGTCCCAGCGAATTCCGTAGTTCAGGGTCAAGTTGGAGCGGAGGACCCAGCTGTCTTGCGCGAAGGCGCCAAGATAGTGATTGCGAATATAAAAGGAGCCGGCGTCGCCCTGTTCGTAGGTGCTCGCCACTCCCAGAAGGTAATCGGCGAAATCGGAGCCGGTCTCGGTCCCAGCAAATACAAACGACCCATTGTTAATGGAATTCGATTGGATGTTCACCTGATCGAAATGAAAGTTGCCACCCAGCTTCAGGGTGTGTCGGCCAGTGACGCGGGAGTAGACATCGCTCCACTGGTACGTGTTGTTGACCTGGCGCTCGCCGGTGACATCCACGCCGATGGTGAAATCGTTGAAGGCGACGTTTTCAATGCCTTCAATGCGCGGATTCAACGGAACGATACCGAGCGTGCCCTGACCGGTGACAAATCCCTGGGAGGCAAGGCTCGGCCCCACTCCGCCGATAGGCTGGCCGATTACGTTGGCAAAACGCATGTAGCTGAAGCGCGCGTCGTTGATCGCGTTGGCGCCGAAGACGTGAGTCAGGCCGATGCTGATGAGTTGCGCGCGGCCTTGCGAGGTGGCGTTGAATCCCGGAACGTTCGCGCCGCCCTGGCCGGTTGGATATGGCTGATTGATGTTGTACTGATCGAGAAAGTAATACGAGCTCAGTTGCCCCAAGGGCGTCTTGAAGTCGAAGCGAGCCGAGCCTTTATGGTCACCGAGAATCTCATTTTCCGCCGAGTCTGAGAAGAGGTTCGAGGCGACGTTGGGCTGCGGAATGTATTGCAGTAAAGCCTTCGCCGGCGCCGACCAAATCGCGGCCGGTATCTTCGCGTTGGGGAACACACATTGACTGCTGCTCTGGCAGCCGGCGGAGTAGTAGGGCTCGCCGGCGGTGACGGCATAACCGAGGTGCTGTGACAACTGGTTCGCCCAGTAGGCGGTGCTGACTTTTCCCGTAAGCTGTGCGCTGAGGTCGGAGAGATTGCCGCTCCGATCGGCCAAACTTGGCACCGCGATGGTGCCGGTATCCTGGCCCTGGCTCATTTCAGTGCCCTGGTAGTCGATGAAATAATAGGCGCTGTTCTTGCGTATCGGACCACCCAGGGTTCCGCCAAACTGGTTGCGGTCGTAGGTTGCCCGGCTGGTTGCGAAATAGTTTCGCGCGTCCAGGCTGGTGTTGCGCAGAAATTCAAAGGCGCTGCCATGGATCTGATCGGTTCCCGACTTGGTGGTCACCGCGACTTGGCCGCCGCTGAAGTTGCCGTATTCGGCATTGAAGTTGTTGGTCAGAACCGTCAATTCCTGAATGGAATCCAGGTTTGGAACGACGGCAGTTCCGTTGTTAAAGTCTTCTTCCACGATGCTGCCATTAACCGAGAACCCATTCGCTGTTTCCCGTTGTCCGCTGACCGACATGTTTCCGGCGTTCAAGTCACCCGAGGGAGGCGTGCTGGTACATCCGGACATGACCACGGCGTTAGCTTGTGCGGAACTTGTGGGTACGATGCCCGGTTGCAAGGCCAGAACGTCGGTGAAGCTGCGGCCGTTAATCGGTATTGCGGTCAGCTGCTTTCCCTGCAATATGTCGCCGGACTGCGTGGTCGTGATGTCAACGACCGGCGCTTCCACCAACACGTTCATGGACTCGGACTGCTTCGCCAAGGCAATGTGTACGTCGATCTGGAGAGGTTCGTGGCCGAGGGTGATGGCAGTGGTGTAGGGCTCGAAGCCGGCAAGATTGAGGGCAAGTTGGTAGTTGCCGGAGGGAGCGCTGAATGAGTATTTGCCCTCCCGGTCTGTGTCCGCGATCAGTCGCACTCCCGATGAGGTGTCGGTCATAGTCAGCTGGGCGTGAGCGACGACGGCGCCGCTGGGGTCGTTAACCACTCCAGAGACGGCGAGCGGTTCGGCAGCCATTGCTGGAGGGACGATCGTAAGTACCAGGAAAGCGGGAATTGCGAGCAACCGATAAATAGGATGAAGGAGAGCGCGATAGGAAATCATGAGGGCCGCCTACCCGTCAGGCAAGATGAAATTGAAAACCATTTTCATTTTCGGCTGTGGGCCGCCCCCGGGGCGGTGACCGGTGTCACATTGGGCTGTGACCAGTTAGCAGTGCCGCAGGGCGTACCCGTGGGCGGAAGGCCGACAATCCGGGCCTGGCGGACGGTTATGGTGGAGGCGGCGGGAGTTGAAACCCGCGTCCGAAAATGCTGTCGGTCAAGTGGCTAAATACTTAGTCGCGTTCCCAGCTTCGCGGGAGATTGGACGAATCCGAACCATACATCTCCTGCGGGATTAGGGGTATCATTTCGGGGCGATCACATGTTCTCCCAACAGGCATAAGAGGAATCTTTCGCGAAAGAAAAGATCAGTGTTCATGCGCCGATTGCCCATCCCATCTTCCCGCAGAGCGAGACTTCACCGAGCACGAATGGCACCGCGACCCTTGAGCCTGCGGGCCTTCGCGAGCGACTCTTGCGGTTGTGCGATGGGAGCCAAATTTCTGGCAGTGGGACTGATCGCTTCCATCGCATGGTACGGATGGCACTGGCTAGCCCACGGCCTTACGATCTGGGCTTTCGCAGTGCGAGTCCTGCTCTGGTCGTTTGTGGCCGCGTCAGCCGGAAAGCTCGTCGGTCTCGCTCTCTATTCCTGGCGCCATCGCCGGCTGCGACTCAAATTATTGACGTTACAATAGTCACGGGAAACGGCTGCGAAGCAATGCCGTTGGCGACCACAAAGAGCATCGAGTCGCCTAACTCAATATCGCCAGGAATATCGACGTTGGTGGTGATGACAGCTAAACCCGTAGCCACTCCCATCGAAGTTACGGTGTTGCCGTTGCTGTCCACCGTTGTGTGGTCATGCGTGCGGCAATACCGTACGTGGTTGGTCTGGTTATTGACGATCCGCACCAACGGATAATTCGTCGACGTGGTGGAATCGTCGCCGTAGCCGGCGGCCTGTGAAAGCCCATTGAATTGCGTTCCGGACACCTGAATTGTATCTCCCGTTTGAAAAGAAGCGGGGCAGTTCTGGATGACCGGCCGATAGCTGTCTAGGGGAACAGCGGCGTCGGAATGGTAGGCGTAAAACGAGTCGTCAACCGATTGGCACCACAGCACGTCGCCGTTGGGAAGCGGCAGCAGTCGAGTGGTATAGGTGTAGGTATGGTTGTTGGGTGGATCGTTGGTGCGATTGAACGTAGTGCCGTCGTATTCGAAGAACCATGACGGCGAACTCTGCGGCTGGCCCGTATCATCCTTCACGGTGCCGCCCGCGCCGAACAGGACATTCCCGTTGACCATCATCGACGCCGGGCCATCCTCGATGCCAAGTTGCATGGGCTGGCCGTTCACCGCCTGGGCGGGTAGGTCGGGCCCATTGGTCCATTGCGGATTCGCCGTGGCCGCGTAGATGGCGGTGTGCTGGTTGGCGCCGAGGAAAAACGCGGTGCCGTCGTAGAGCAGCAGGCCGGGTCCAATCTCGTCGTCGCTGGCGTCGACGATGCTGTTGATGAGGTCGTTGCTGCGTACCCAATCATCGGCCGCAACGAAATATACCCATGTCGTAGGAGGGGCCTCGCAACTGGGTGCAACTACCGTGTTATCGGGCATCAGCACCCACGAGTCCTCATCACTGGTAACGGTCAGAACGCCGGCCGGCGGCCGTTGGTTCATCGCCGTCCACGTCAGGCTCACCGGGTCGAGCTTGGCGATGTTGGTGTCGAAATCCGATCCCAAGAGGAATGTTCCATCGGGCAGCACCGCGCAGGGAGCATCGCCGATGTGGGCCCACGTCACGCCCTTAGCATCCGCGGGCGACGCAAACGTCGTCCAGGTATTCGCCACGGGATCGTAGATTTCGCAGGTATTGTTCCAATCCTGCGACACCATGCCCAATGAATTCTCCGAGTACTCTCCTCCACAAACCACTACGCGTCCGTCGGCCAGCACGCTAGAAGCGTAAAACGTCCGCGCCACGTTGGAATCGGCCAGCTGGCTCCAGCTTCCGTTCGCGTAGCTGCCGTTTTGGTCGGGCGTCAGCTTCCACCAGCGGTTCGTTCCCCAGCTAGTCAACGGGATGCCGAGGTAATACAGATCAGCCCCGACGAACTCCTGCATCATGATGGTGCCATCGGTGAGCACGAAGGCCGTGCCGCCGTTCGCCTTGGAGATGCAAAAGATAATGGAGATCAAACTCCACACCAGGCAGACCACGATCTCCACAAAGGCTATGGCGGTGCATGTAATGCTGACCACCCATCCGAAAGCAAGGCACACCGCGGTCACGATGATGGCGAACAGCACGCAAAAGATCCACGACCACCAGCTGCACTTCTTTACCTGCTTCCATCCCCATGAAATGCACTCTTGGGTTGTCTTTTCCGCCCAGCCCACGCACTTTGCGATGAGCTGAATGCCCCAACTGGCGCAGCGGTAGAAGGTGACGGTGTAACTTCTGGTGCAATTAGACGGAAGAGGAATCCACGTACCCGGTTGGAAGGCCATCGGATGTACCCCCTGAGAGATCTGAGTTTTGAAGATTTCGAGCCTGGAAGTGACGCCCCGATTGCTAATTGCTAGCGACTATACACCGATTTCATCGTCTGAGGCGGTCGGAATGGCGGGAGTTTAACTTGAGCCGTTGCGCGGCGTCTGAGCCACGAGCCGAAATCCTGAGCGAGCCCGCAGGGCGAGTCGAAGGACCTCTCAGGCAACGCTGTTGAAGAAGAACTTGGTGGAGGCGGCGGGAGTTGAACCCGCGTCCGAAAATGCTGTCAGTCAAGAGACTACATACTTAGTCGCGTTCACCCACCGGTTACCCGGCAGTCTCGCCAGCCGCGCTGAGAACGGACAAGAAACGCGGCCAGCCAGCCTGAAAGTTTCGCCTTGGACCCCAGACGTAGGTCTTTAGGCTAGCTCACTGTATGACGCCCTGGCTCCAGCCCATGAGCAAAGCCGAAGAGAGCGGCAACTTAATTAATTAAGCTGCGTATGCGAGGTTTTGGTTCGCAATTGTGTTTTTGCGCACGATTACGGATGCACGCACTCCGGTATGCCTCTTAACCGCAATCACTTCCGTCGAAGCCGTGACGCCCCCACGTGGTGAATCGGTTGTTTTCAGCCTAACAGCCTTGGCCCGGAAGTCAACCAAGCCACTTATATAGATGCTGCGTAGGGTGCGGACGAAGCTGCTCCGATTCCGATATTTGGCCCGAGATCCAGAACAACACCGTCTGAGGCCAACGCTCTAATGCTCGGAATGCTTGCGCAACGCTGACTGAGGATAGTGCTCTTACTATGCACCTGCGATCAGTGGCTTAAATTCCCGCTCATGTCACGTATTACCCCGCAATGTCACATCTTGTCCTTAGTCCTGGGGAAGAGCGCTCGGTAGGATATGGAAATGTAATCTGCCGGGATCCCTTGCTATAGCCTGCTTCGTTGAATCTGAACTTCGAAGGGAAAGTTAACATGAGTATTCTGTCCAACTATCGCGCAGCTCGATCGGTCGTCGGGTTGCGTCACCTAATCGTATCGCTTGCATTGGTCTGCCTGGCTACGCTGCCACTCGTGGCCAGCCAAGTTTACGTTGCGACAAACAATGGCGATTTTGTCGACTACAACACCGTAACAGGCACGTACACGCTGCTCGGAACTAACGCGACCGTGCTGTGGGGCATGGGCTACAGTTCCGGAGTGTTGTATGCCAACGACAGCAACGGCTCCCCCAATGTTGGCTTTTACACGGTGAATCCAGCCAATGGCGCATTGACGACGGTGGCCGACATGACCGGCTCTACCAGCGGCACTGGCACTCTCACCGCGCCCATAGGCGGGGGCACACTGTACTATTTTGACCATTCCAACCAGCTGTTTACGGTCAACCCCAGTACCGGGGCGGCGACGACGATTGGGGCCTTGGGATTCTCCGTGGGCGGCGCCTTTGACCTGGACTTTGCGCCGAACGGTCAGCTTTACGCCACGTCCAACGGCAACTTCTACCAAGTCAATACCAGCACTGGAGCCGGCACCCTGCTGGGAAATAGTGGAGCACAGTTGCAAGCCCTCGTGGCGGGGGATGGCAACCTCTACGGTTTTTCTGGAACCGGTATGTATTCCATCAATATGGCGAACGGTGCCCTCACCTTTGTCAGGAACACTCCGTCTGTTCTGGGCAACTTCGATGACGGCACTCCTGTGCTGACGACGTCAACCCCGGAACCAGGCACGCTCTTGATGCTCGCTACGGGCGCTCTGGCCGCAGCCGGCGCGTTCCGTCGCAAGTTCAAGGCCTAGCTGTCGGTTTTTTTCGCTGGGTGCCCCACACAAGCCGCCTTTGCTTGTGTGGGTCTTTTGACTTCCTCCTTTCGCCTCATTACCTCTCTGCCGCTCTCTTCCGGGCACTGAACACGACGATGGCGCCGTACAAGCGCTGATGAAAGCCTTCGAAGCCCGCCTCGGCCACATAGCGTTCCAGATCAGGCAGTGCGAAGATGTGTCCGCCCTTGCTTTCGGCGCGATCGTGGATGAACTTGTACTTCAAGAGTCCCCGGTTGCTGACGACAAAGCACATCACCGCCAGTGGCGCACCCGGTTTCATGGTGCGGTTGATCTCACGCAGTGCCAGGACGGTGTCGGGGAAATGATTCAACGACCCGGCGCAGATCGCCGCGTCGAACAGACCCGAGGGGAACGGTAGCTTCTCGACCATCGCCCGGGCAAAGTGGACGTTGGGCAGACCATCGCGCTCGACGTAGCGGACGCCCACGCGCAGCATGCTCAGCGAGATATCAATGCCATAAATGGCCCTTGAAGTGGAAGCCAAGCGGCGTCCGTAAGTGCCTGGGCCGCAGGCCACGTCGAGAATGACGCCGGTCGTCTGTCCCACAATGTCAGAGATGTCCCGCGCCAGCTCTGGTAACGAGGTGCTGTGCCAGCCGCCAAACAGGTTACATACCGGCGAATAGAGATAGGTCTCGTAGCTGGATGTTAGAAAGTTAAGCCAGCGAGAACCGTCGCTCTTAGCGATGTAGCGCAAGTCATGGCTAGTGCTGTGTTCGAGGTCCTGCCCAATGAAGTCGGGAATCCCGTCGAGAATTGGGTAGATGAGCGCGCAGGTATGGCAGTAGAGGCTGCCGGACCGTGGCTCCAGTGCTCGCTTGCATGTGGGACATGCATAAATATCGTATGGCTGTGAACCGGTTGAATGTTCTTTTTCCGGAGCGGCGATTTCGCGATCAATTGACGTGATTGCCATTTTGCCCTCCTTGGACTTGCGGAATGGCTTTCGCCTCATGGCAGGGCTTGGATCTCAGGGCGGGAAAGTGCTCGTCGAGAGGCGACAGCTAACGTCTAGCGCCAACAGGACAAAAAGTCAGTGACCCGAATCACGCTGCCGGGTGCCCTATTTTTTGCCCCGTGTATGACGCACCCTTCGCCTGCGCTCAGGGTAGTGCCTGAAGCTGCGACGTTCAAAAACAAGCTGGTTCAACACGCGACAACCGCCGCTCGTCCTGGAATCTGCGATTCTTGCATCCGTGGTTCGGAAGAATCATCGAAACCTCTGACCGGACTGATAGTCTGATACGGATGCGGGTTTCCGCAGAGCTGTGGTTGAATCGACATTTCTATGCTGATGAAGAACGCAGCCAACGGATGTTGCCGGGAGATGACGGCTTGATTCCCGACTGCATCCCCTTCAGTTCGATCCCGCATACCACCAAGCTGTTCTCTGATTTTCTTTCCTACTCGCCGGAAGTTCGAAGTTTTTTCCCCCATCCACCGGATTCGACGCGGATCGCGTTGCAGGCGTCGCTGGTGCCGCAGGGAACGAAGATTCACACCCAAGTAGCAGACGTGCTGGAGAAGCAGAACCGCAACTGGGGTGCGTCAGAAGCGACACTGAACAACATCCATCGGCTGCGTGAAGGAGCCCATGCGGTTGTGACTGGGCAGCAGGTCGGACTGTTCGGCGGACCGCTGCTGTCTCTGTTCAAGGTCGCGTCAGTTCTGGCGCTGGCCAAGCAGGTGGAAGCGGCCGGAGTCGCTTGCGTGCCGGTGTTCTGGCTGGCGAGTGAGGACCACGACCTCGCGGAAGTGAACCAGGCGCTGTTGCTGACTCCGGATTTCCAGCTTGCTCCGTTTAAGGCGACGGCTGAAGGAAAGGCTGATTCGCCCGTGGCCAACGTTCGATTCGCGAAGGGCACGAACGAACTGGTGGAGCGTGTGGCGGCGTTGCTGGGTGAGTCGGCGACGACCGAGTTCCTCCGCGAGAGCTATCGCGACGGCGAGACGTTTTCTGGAGCATACGCGAAGCTATACACGCGTCTGTTTGCCGAACATGGCTTGGTGCTGCTGGATCCGGCCGATCCGGAGCTGCATCGGGTCGCGACGCCCCTGTTTGTCGAGGCGATTGACCGGGCTGGCGATCTGGATGACGCTCTGCTGGCGCGTAATCGCGAAATCACCCGCGCGGGCTATCACGAACAGGTCAAGGTGACCGAAGAATCGACGCCTCTGTTTGCGCTGGTCGATGGCGCGCGGGTTCCGGTGCATCGGTCGAACGGCGGATTCTCGATTCACAAGGAACGCCTGTCGGTGGAAGATCTGAAGAAGCGGATCGCCGACCATCCGGAAAACTTCAATGCCAATGTTTTGCTGCGTCCAGTATTACAAGACTATTGGCTGCCGACACTGGCTTACATTGGCGGTCCGGCCGAGATTGCCTACTTCGCGCAGGTCGGAGTGGTGTACGAAAAACTGCTGGGCCGGGTGACCACGATCTTGCCGCGCATGAGCGCTACGCTGCTCGAGCCGAAGATCGAGAAGCTGCTGAAAAAGTATGAGCTGAACATGCAAGACCTGTTCCACGGCGAGCGTCAGTTGCGCGATGAGTTGGCGGCGCGGTCATTGCCGGAGGAACTCAAGCTCGACTTCGAGCGCGGACGGCTTGCGGTCGAAGAGGCCATGCAACGCGTCGGCGAATCGCTGCAACGGTTGGATCCGACGTTGGTCGAGGCGTCGAGACGGGCTGCGAACAAGATGCGGTATCAGGTCGGACGGCTGGAAAAGCGCGCGGCACAGGCGGAGTTACGGCGCGAGGAAATTCTGACCCGGCATGCGGAGCAGATCGAGAACGCCGTCTATCCGCATAAGACGCTGCAAGAGCGCGAAATCTCAGCGGTCTATTTTCACGCCCGCTACGGCCAGGAATTGGTCGACAGGCTCATCGAGACGGCGCAGAATCCCTGCCCCGAACACAAAGTCGTACGCCTGGGCTGAGCGCGCCTACGAATCCTACGTTTCCAAAAAGCCAAGTAAGTGTAAGCTGATTCACGCCGCATCCTTGCGAGCTTAATCGGAGTCATCAGAATTTTGCTTTGGGATGCTTTCATTATCGCGGTCGGCGTGCTGGCGTCGCTGGCCTTTCTGTTTCTGGTAACGCGCACGTCAGCGGCGACATCGCGCAAGGAGTCGAACGACTTTACCGGAGCCGTGGTCGCCGTCATCGGCACGACTTACGCGGTGATTCTCGCCTTCATGCTGTCGGGCGTGTGGAACATGTTTCAGCAGGCGGAGACGAACGCCGAGCAGGAAGCCAACTCGCTGGTCAACATCTGGCGAGTCAGCTCAAGCGTCGATGCAAATACAGGTCAAGCGGTGCAGGCGCTGTGCCGGAAGTACGCACAAACCGTCCTCGATGTTGAGTGGCCCGCCATGCATGATCAAACGCCGACGCCTAAGGAGGGCAGCGACATCATCAACCAGTTTTGGCGATTGGCTGGGCAGAGCCAGGACCGCTCGGGAGGCACGTCGATTGCGAGCTATCAGATGATGGAAGAGCTGCGCATGCTGACCGAATATCGGCGTATTCGCCTGATGCAAAGCCGGGAAGAACTACCCGGGATTTTGCGGGCCGTGCTGATCGCCGGCGGCATAATTACGGTCGCCGCGTCATGCTTCTTCGGAGTGCCTAACTTCCGCTTTCACGTGTTGCAGGTCGTGGTGCTGAGCTTCCTGATTTCGCTGGTGCTGGTCGCCATCTACGATATCGACCGACCGTATCAAGGGAGCGTCGTGGTTCAGCCCGACGGATTCAGGTTGGCGCTGCACACGTTTCAGGATCAGGGAGAATAGTGCGTCCGGCGAGTTTTCCAGGTGACAAAAGCCGGCCATTTGCGGTGGCCGGCGTTTGCGTTGTGGGTGGCGCTTACTGTTCTAGGGTGGAAACTTCGAGCGGCTGTTCCTCACTATGAACTTCGGCGCTGAGGTGTTTGGTGCCGTACTCGAAGCCCTTGTCGAAGGCCTTCAGGTTCAATTCCCGGAAGGCTGGAGGCACGGAATCGCCAACGGCATCGCGGATCGACTGCGGTTCCAGCACATCGGTCACGGCGGCGAAGAATCCCACCATGACGATGTTGAGCACCATGCGCTTGCCGAGTTCCTCCGCAAGACGCGTTGCGGGCACGCCGTAAACTCGCACGCCAGCCGGAAGCTTGTCCACGCGCACCATGTCCTGCTCAATGATGAGGATGCCGTCCTCCTTCAACTGCGGGCCGAAGAGCGAATAGGCTTCCTGCGACATGGTGACAAGAATGTCGGGACGAGTGACGTAAGGATAAAGAATCGGCTCGTTCGACAGGATCACCTGTGCACTGCAAGCGCCGCCGCGAGCTTCCGGGCCGAACGCCTGGGTCATGGTCGAGTAGCCCTTCTCGAAGATGCAGCCGGCTTTGCCGATCACGATGGCCGACAGGATGACGCCCTGTCCGCCGAATCCGGAGATGCGGATTTCGGTTAGATTTCGCATTCGCATGCCTCTCTTTCAACGTAGCGGTCACCCAGGCTGTCGAGCATCTTGTCGTGCATCAGGTCACGATAGTCAGGGCGTTCGCGGTCCACAAACTTACCGACGATGATCTCGCCGCTCTTGCTCAGCCCGACTTCGCTGGTGGGAGCTCCGTTGCGGACCTTGCTGTGTTCCTTGTAGAAGATCATGGTGTCGAGACCGTCGCCCATCTTGTTGCGGCGCTGATAGAGCGTCGGACAGGGCGAAAGGACCTCGAGGAAGCAGAAGCCCTTCTTGGAGAACATCTCTTCCATGGCGCGGGCCATCTGGCGAACATGGAACGTGGTCCAACGGGCCACGTAAACCGCTCCGGCCGCCTCCACCAGATACGGCAGGTTGAACGAGGAGTCGTAGGTGCCGTAGGGGTTTGTCGAAGTGATGACCTCGCCGGGAGTTGTGGGAGCCGTCTGGCCGCCAGTCATGGCGTAAATGAGGTTGTTGATGCAGATGACTTTCAGATCGACGTTGCGGCGAGCGGCGTGAATCAGATGGTTGCCGCCGATGGCGAAGAGGTCGCCGTCACCCGAATAGACCACGACGTTCAGCTTCGGGTTCGCCAGCTTCAATCCAGTGGCGAAGGGAAGCGCGCGACCGTGAGTGGTATGGAAAGAATCGAGGTTGACGTAACCGGCCACGCGTCCCGTGCATCCGATGCCCGAGACGATAGCCAGATTTTTCACGTTGATATTCGCATCGACCAAGGCGCGAGCGAAGGAGTTGACGCTGGTGCCGATGCCGCATCCGGGACACCAGATGTGGGGAACGCGATCCATTCGCAGGATGTCGTCAACCACGTTATGAACGGGAAGGGTCGTCATTTCGCCACCTCCATAATGGCCTTCAGGATGTCTTCGGGCTTGTGAACGCTGCCACCGGCGTGTCCGACGAAGCGAACCGGCACCTCGCCGGCAACCGCGCGTTCGACTTCACGTACCATCTGGCCGAGATTGATTTCGGCGACCACGATGGAATTGGTGCGGGCGGCGATTTCCTTCATCTTCTTCTCAGGGAATGGCCATGCGGTGATCAGGCGGAACTTGCCGACCTTGATGCCCTTGGCCCGGGCCATCTCGATGGCGCGTTGCGCGACGCGGGAAGTGATGCCGTAGGAGACGACGACGCAATCGGAGCCGTCAACCGCTTCCTCTTCGAACAGACAGATCTTGTCGGCGTTCTTGATGATCTTGTCTTGCAGGCGGCGGACCAGAACGTCCTGCACCGCGGGCGTCATGTTGGGATAGCCACGTTCGTCGTGAGTCAGGCCGGTGACATGGACGTTGTAACCTTCGCCAACGCGAGGCATGTCGGGCACCAGGTCTTCGCGGGGCTCGTAAGCCTTGAATTCGCCGGGAGGAAGGGTGGTGTAGCGGCGAGGCGTGACCTCAATTTGTTCGGGGGGAGGAATGACAACTTTCTCCGTCATGTGTCCGACGACTTCGTCGAGCATGACGAAAACCGGGCAACGATACTGCTCGGCCATGTTGAATGCGGTGACCGTGAGGTCGAAGCACTCCTGGGGAGAATTCGGACACAGCGCGATAATTTCGTAGTCGCCGTGCGAGCCCCAGCGGACCTGCATCATGTCGGCCTGCGCGGGAAGCGTGGGCAAACCGGTGGACGGCCCGCCGCGCTGCACATCAATGAATACGCATGGGGTCTCGGTCATGGCGGCGTAACCGATGTGTTCCATCATGAGCGAGAAGCCCGGGCCTGAAGTTACGGTGAAGGCTTTGGCTCCGCCCCAGACTGCGCCTTGGAGAGTGATCGATGCGGCCAGCTCGTCTTCCATCTGGATAAAAGTTCCGCCAACGGTGGGAATGCGCGAAGCAAAGCGCTCAACAACTTCCGTGGACGGCGTGATGGGATAGCCGGAAGAGAAGCGCGCACCGGCGGCCAGCGCTCCTTCGCAGCAGGCGTGATCTCCATCGAGGAAATGTGAACCGGTCAGAACGCCGGCGGGATCAGCGTGCATCCTGGGCCTCCTTTTCGTTCTCGTTCGGGGCAGGTGTGGCGGCCGGTGCTTCCGCCTTTTTTTCGGCGGCGTTCTTGAAACCAAAAATGGCGAAGTCAGGGCAATACATGCCGCAGAGATCGCAGCCGCTGCACTTTTCGGGGTTGACCATGTAGGGCGGGTGATAGCCCTTCGCGTTGAAGGCGGAAGAGAGCGCAAGGACGTGGGTAGGACAAAACTCCACGCAGAAGCCGCAGGCCTTGCAGCGCTCCACTACAATTTCTACCGAACCTTTTGCCATGCTCTTGTTCCTTAGCGCCGGCGCCGTAGGTCTGGTTGCTCAAGCTGCAATTTCCCCACTCAAATCGCCATCGCGGATGGAATTACGTTGCGGTTAGGAGAATCACCAGGTACCGAACGATGGTTCGATTCTTGTCCAGTTAATGCCCACACCGAAGTGACGGCCGTCACATGCCGACGTGAGGTTCGACACGTTGCGGCTGAATTGGAGGAGAAGCAGCAGCGAGGCTACGGCAGGAGGCGGACTTTGTGACCCGCTGCCTTGACGCAAATCGCGAGAATAGTAGGATTAACAGAGCGTTTTCGGCAGGCATGTTATGCCGGAAGCCGCTGATCGCTCTTCTTATATTTGTGTTTATAGCTAGAGGAAACGTGCCAGCAAAGCGGGTCTTATACATGTTGTGTCTGGCTGCCGTGGTAGGCGGCTTGTTACTGCTGTACGGCCATGCCAATACTGAGGGGGCCGCGACTCCAATTGGCGCGGTGGTGCAGATCCCCGCGCCACTCGGCTTGCCTCCTGTCCCAGTACCGGCCGACAATCCGCCAACGGAAGCGACGATTGCGCTGGGCCGGCGGTTGTATTACGACGCCGCACTTTCGGTCGATAACACGGTTTCCTGCGCAAAGTGCCACATGCCGGGGATGGCGTTCAGTGACGGCCGACGCGTGTCCACTGGCGTTGGAGAGAAGACGGGCGTGCGCAATTCGCCGAGCGTGTTGAATGCGGCCTATTGGTCGCTGCAGTTCTGGGACGGGCGAGCACCGAGCCTAGAGAAACAGTCCGAGGGACCGGTGGCAAACCCGGTCGAGATGGCGCACTCGCTGTACGGCGTGGTGCGGCGACTGTCGCAGGACCCAAGCTACGTCGCGGCTTTTGACAAGGCGTTTGGTCCGGGACCTATCACGTACGAAAAAGTCGAGAAGTGTATCGCGTCGTTTGAGCGGACGATGGTAAGCGGCGACTCGGCTTTTGATCGTTACTATTACGGCCACGACCAGACGGCGATGACTCCGGCGCAGATTCACGGGCTCGAGGTCTTTCGCGATCCCAAGAAAGGGAATTGCGAGTCGTGCCACACGATCGGAGAGAAGTACGCGTTGTTCACCGACGACAAGTTTCACAACATAGGCGTAGGTTTTGTGAATGGCGAGACGTCGGACAAGGGCCGTTATGTTGTTACGAAGAACCCGCAGGAAACCGGAGCGTTCCGTACGCCGACGCTGCGCAATGTGGATTTGACCGCGCCCTATATGCACGATGGCAGCTTGAGTACCATGAAGCAGGTGATGGATTTCTACATCGGGGCAGGGAACTCGAATCCGTACCTCGATAAAGAGATTCACTCACTGGATTTCCTGAGCCGTGAGGAACGCGACGACCTGCTGGAATTCATGAAGGCCCTGACGGGTACGATGCCGCCCAATCTTGGACCACCGGAAGTCTCGGCTACCCGGGCGAATTAGCGTAGTCAGCGTTCGATCGGGTCTGAGTCGCGCAGTTCATCTAAAATTGAGTATTGGCTACTGTCTCCACAACCACTGCCGAAGTTCGCTTGCTGGAAAGCGCGCGCACCTCCACGGCGCGCTTTTACCATCCGGAACTGGATGTTCTCCGCTTCTTTGCCTTCCTGATGGTGTTTCTGCACCACGCGTTTCCGCACGATCCTGCGTTCTGGACGAAGCTTGGCGTGCCGAGCTTTCCGGCTCGCATCGTGGCGGGAATCGGAGCAACCGGTGCGTTCGGCGTCAGCGTTTTCTTTGTCCTCAGCTCGTATCTGATCACCGAGCTGCTGCTGCGCGAGAAGGACCAGATGGGCACGCTGGATGTGCGGTCGTTCTACATCCGGCGCATGCTGCGCATCTGGCCGCTGTATTTCGCGTTTCTCGCGCTGGCTGTTGTCTTGCAGTGGATCGTGCCCGGCCAGCACGTAACGCTGCGGGCGGGCCTCTGGTTTTCGCTGCTGGCGGGGAATTGGTTCATCGTGTTCCATGGCTTTCCGTCGTCGGTGATCTTTCCGTTGTGGAGTGTCTCCATCGAAGAACAGTTCTACATCACCTGGCCTGCGGTTGTGCGCCGCGTTAGCGAGCCCGGAATGCTGCTCATCGCAGGAGTGCTGCTGACGGTGGCGACCGCTGCTCGCTTCTACCTCGGCATGCACCACGTCGGAGAGAGCGACGTTTGGTGCAACACGTTCGTCCAGCTTGATCCCATTGTGATTGGGATTTTGATGGCCTTGTTGCTGCGCGGAGAAGTTCCGCGGCTATCGCGACTGGCACGTGCGGCCTTGATGCTGGCGGGAATTACCGGGCTGGCCCTCGGTGCGGTTTACTTCGGGATCAAGAACGACCCGCTGACGACGTCTCGAATTGTGTTCGGTTATCCTTCGGTAGCAATCGGCGGCGGGCTGCTGCTCCTGTCGGTGTTGCGGGAACGGAAGAGCGGCAGCAGCCCTGTGCTCGTTTATCTGGGCCGCATTTCCTACGGGCTGTATGTGTTCCACATCCTCGGATTGTTGATTTCTGACCACGTTGTTTACGACCAGACCGCTAGTCTGATGCGGTATGCGCTTCGAGTCGGGATTGCTCTGGCTGCGACGATTCTGATGGCAGCTGCTTCGTTCCGCTGGCTGGAAAAGCCGTTCCTGAACCTGAAGCAGCGTTTCACTCACGTGCTCTCTCGGCCGGGCGGATAGCGGAAATCGTCAACAATTGATTTGAAAAGCAGGAAGGTTGCGCTAATACTTGCGCATGTGGATTTCGGTCCCGTTGCGCTCGAAACGGACTTCGTCCATCAACTGGTTGATCAGGAAAATGCCGCGGCCATGGTGGGAATAGACGTTCTCACCGTGCAGCGGGTCGGGAACTTTGACGGGATCGAAGCCGGGGCCGGGATCGCGCACCACAATCAGCAGGCCGCGTTCTTCATCACAGGAAACGCAGCACTGTACTTTTTTCGTAGGGTCGTTGTTGCAGCCGTGAAGGATGGCGTTGGCCAGAGCTTCACGGAGCGCAGTTTCAATCTCAAATTCCTTACCGGCAGAACAATCCATGCGCCGGGCCATTTCCATAATGCCCTCGACGACGGGACTGATGCCTGTAGGGTCGGCGTTGAGCGTGACCTCAATGCGTATCATCAAGTTTCTGCGATCCAACCCCGCCGGCAACGAGCAGCCGACAGGCGTTTCCTCCCCACCAAGTATCGCCAGCGTTACTCTGACAGGAATGATTCTGGCGGTCAAGAAGTAATCCTGAAAATGGTGGATACCTACCACTCTTGTGCTATTCGAAGCCTAAAACTCGAGCTCAATTGCCGGCGACGCCAAGGTTCATCCCTGCAAATCAGGTGCTTCGAATCGTGTAGAGAATTCTCGATCAATTCGGGCTCGTCCGGTTGGCGTAAGCTGTTAGCGTCATTACTGATTTACGGTCTGGTTCGAATGCTGTTTCTACGGATTGGCAGGAGGGGAATACTCGCGTGAAGTGGACGGGCAGAGTCGTACTGCTGTTAATGTCGGCCACAATGGTCGCATGTGGCGCGAGCGCGCAGTCGATCACGGTCGGGGCAGCGGCCGACCTCAATTACGCGTTCACGGATCTCGCGAGCCAGTTCGAACGCAGTACAGGAAACAAGGTCATCTTGACGGTTGGCGCGTCGGGGAACCTGTACTCCCAGATCATGAATGGTGCGCCATTTGACCTGTTCTTTTCGGCCGACGAAGAGTATCCCAAGCGCCTGGTCGAGTCAGGTAAGGCCGATTCGTCATCGTTGCGCATCTATGCAGTGGGACACTTGGTGCTGTGGGTACCGAACCGTTCGTCCTTGGATCCGGGTAAGTTGCAGATGGGCTTACTCACAGAGACCGCCATCAAACGCATCGCGATCGCCAATCCCATGCATGCGCCGTACGGACGCGCGGCGATAGCGGCGCTTGAGCACTACGGACTGAAGTCGAAAGTCGCTGACAAACTTGTTATGGGAGAGAGCGTCAGCCAAGCGGCACAGTTTGTTCAGTCGGGCAATGCTCAGGCGGGCCTGATTGCTCTTTCGCTGGCGAAGTCTCCTGCAATGGAATCGAGAGGGAAGTATTGGGAATTGCCGCTCGATACTTATCCGGAGCTACGACAGGCGGTGGTGATTGTGACCGCGTCGCAGCGGAAGAAGACCGCGCAAGCCTTCGTCGACTTTGTTCTGTCTGCGGAAGGTCAGGCGGTGCTGAAGAAGTACGGCCTCACTCCTCCCACACACCCATGATCCCGCAAGCACTGATGCTCACATTGCGGCTGGCATTGCTGGTGTCGCTGATCCTGCTGGCGATCGCGTTGCCGCTGGGGTACTGGCTGGCGTGGTCGCGTTGGCGCTGGAAGTTTCTCGTCGAGGCCGTGGTTTCACTGCCGATCGTGCTGCCGCCGACAGTGTTGGGGTTCTACGTACTGGTGGCGATTGGGCCGCTCAGTCCAGTGGGTCGCTGGTATCACTCGATGACCGGCGGCAATCTTGCGTTCACGTTCAGGGGATTGGTCATCGGCTCGGTGCTCTACAGCTTGCCGTTCGCGGTGCAACCGATCGCGGCGGCGTTTTCGTCGGTGGACCACAAACTGATGGACGCGTCAGCGACGTTAGGTGCATCGGCGTGGCGGACTTTCTGGAGGATCGTATTTCCCCTCGGCCTTCCCGGAGTGGTGACGGGTTTCGTTCTGAGCTTTGCGCACACCTTGGGTGAATTTGGCGTGGTGCTGATGATCGGCGGCAACATTCCGGGAGCGACGCAGACCGTGTCGATCCTGATTTACGACCAGGTACAGGCTCTGAACTACGCCACCGCCAACCAAATCGCGTTGTTTTTGCTTGTCGCCTGCTTCCTTCTGCTGGCGGCGCTGTACGGATTGCGGCGCAATCGCAAATGGGTGATGTGGGGCTGGCAGTGAGCGGCGGCGCGGAACAGATGTTGAGCGTCCACGTGCGCAAGAAGTTAGCTGAGCCTGCCGGGAGTGGACCGGCATTTACGCTTGACGTTCAGTTCATCGCTTCTCCGGGCTTCACCATCCTGTTCGGTGCGTCAGGTGCGGGAAAGACGACGATCCTCGACTGCATCGCCGGGCTTCGAAGGCCGGACTTCGGTCGCGTTGTGGCTGACGAGGAAGTGCTGTTTGATTCGCAGAAGTCCATTAACATTGCGACGCGCAATCGTCACGTCGGTTATCTGTTTCAGACGCTGGCGCTGTTTTCGCACATGACGGTGCGACAGAACATCGAATATGGACTGGCGTCCATTGAGCAGGCTGAGCGGGAAAAGCGCACCGAGGACATTGCCGACTCATTCGGGATCGCGAAGCTCTACGACCGCAAACCTGCAGAAATCTCGGGCGGAGAACGGCAGCGGGTCGCCCTGGCTCGGGCGCTGGTGACGCGTCCCGTCGCATTGCTGCTGGACGAACCGATGAGCGCCCTCGATGCGGTGATTAAAGCGAGAATTCTCGACGACCTGCGACGCTGGAACGAGCAGCGGGCAGTCCCGATCCTGTATGTCACGCATGAGCGCGAAGAGGTTTATGCGCTGGGCGACCGAGTGTTGGTTCTACAAGCGGGGAGAATCGTAGCGGATGGCGCTCCGCAGGAGGCACTCGGCCGACCCCGACTTGAATCGGTAGCGCAACTGGCGGGGTTCGAAAACATCTTCGAGTGCATGGTAGCCGCCACCCATGACCGCGAGGGCACAATGTCGTGCCGCATCGCGGGCACCGACGTAATACTCGAGACACCTCTATTCCGAGTGGACAGCAATAAAGCCATACGGGTGGGAATTCGTGCAGGCGACATACTGCTGGCCGCAACGCATCCTCAGGGTCTCAGTGCCCGGAACGTAATTGCAGGGACGATCGTCTCGCTGCATCAGCAAGACGTCACGGTCATCGCCGAGGTAGATTGCGGGGCGAAACTCGTGGTGCATCTGACGCCGGGCGCATGCGCCTCACTTGGGTTGGCCGCAGGCCAGCCCATCTGGTTGGTTCTCAAGACATACTCCTGCCACGTATTGCAATAAACCTCAGCCGCGCGCGCGATATTTGCGACGTCGGCAGGCAAGGTTTATCCCTCACGCTGGCCTGTGACCACGCTCACTGCGGCTTTGTGCGTACGGTTCATACTGGAGATGTTCTTGGCTGCTCCGTGCCTGGAATGGGAGAGCCCATTCTGCGAGCGAAGCCGACCTGGCGAGTCAGCCTCTCGAAAGCTTCGGTTTCAGCGGCCGGCAGCACGTCCCAAGCGGAGGTGTTCAGCAATGCCAACCGTCATCGATCCGGAAATCAAAGACAACGCTAATCCTTCTTCGGCTTCTGTATATCAGATGCCTGAAATGTTTTCTGCCGAAATCGAGATGGAGAAGAAGTCCTCCAATCTCGGCCCACTGATCATGGTGCTGGCGCTCGTGGCCGTCGTGGGCGGAACGATTTTCTACTTTGTCAAGGGCGCCCGCGCAGTGCTGACGGTTCCCGTTGCTACGAATTCGGTGAACGAGATCCTGAAGGCGCAGGGCAATGGCCAGCTCAACTTTAGTGTCGGCATCGTCGTGTCGAGCGTGAATGAGAAGCCGATGGATCCGCACTACAAGCTGCTTGCCAAGGCTGGCATTCTGACCGTCACCCCCAAAAGCTGGAATTCCATCATCGCCACAGTCACACCGGCTGGAGAAAAGTTGCTCGGCGAAATTCCTGGAGTTGAGAAGGGCAAGAACTCCGATGGAAATGTCACCTACTCAGTGCCGCTGGCGGCGCGGACTCTCATGCAGATCGACAAAGTGACGATGATCAAGCCGCACCTGGCGCGTGTGGACTACACATGGCATTGGGTACCGAACCGCCTCGGCAAAGAGTTCGATGCGTCCGGCGATCTGGTGCACACCTTCAACACCTGGGACCGTGCAACGCTGATCAAGAGCTACGGAGTGGATTTCTACGGCGCAGCGCCCACCAAAGCCAGCGTGGTTCTTGCGGAAACTAAAGACGGCGTCTGGAAGCCCTACGTCGAGTAGACGAGCGGCGAAAGCCGACGGTTTCCAACCAATCTGATAGGGAGGAGTTCCGGCTCCTCCCTGTTGTTTTATGTGCGGAGTTGCGAGTCGTATTGCCAATGAGTGACACAGTCGCGCTGCTGTAACTTAGAATGGTAGTCACACATTCTTAACCGGAATTGCTGAATGGAAATCGTGCAATCGAACCACAGTATTTCTGTTGCGAACCATCGCGTCCGCTGCATTTCGTGCGGCGAGGTGAGTGGTGTGCTCGCGGCCGATTTCCGTTGCACGCATTGCGGCGACTTGCTGGAAGTGGAGTTTCCGTCCTGGTCCACTGAACTCGCGCCTGAACCGTCGGCGCTCAAGGCCATGTGGCGCGAGCGGAGAACTTCGAATCAACCGTTGGATTGCAGCGGCGTGTGGCGTTTCCGCGAACTGCTGCCCGCACTCGACGACGCGTCCTCTGCGATTCCCTTGCGGGAGGGCAATACACCGGTTTACGAACTGGCGCGGTGCGCACGGTCCGCCGGGGTTGACCGTTTGCTGGCGAAGCATCAGGGCATGAATCCCACCGGTTCGTTCAAAGATACCGGCATGACCGTCGCGATTTCCTTCGCCCGCCAGAACAAGTTTCAATGGGTGGGTTGCGCCTCGACGGGAAACACCTCCGCATCAATGGCGGCGTATGCCGCGCGCGGCGGAATGCGCAGCTTGGTGGTGATTCCCGATGGCAAGATTGCCTGGGGCAAGCTGTCGCAATCGCTCGACTACGGCGCGCTCACCTGCCAGCTTCGCACCGACTTTGATGGATGCGTGCGAGTGCTGAATGAAATCATCCAGCGTTATCCGATTTACCTGTTGAATTCTGTCAATCCGTATCGGCTGGAAGGCCAGAAAACCGCCGCTATCGAGTTGCTCGAACAATTGGACTGGCAAGTGCCCGACCACGTTATCGTTCCCGGCGGCAACTTGGGCAACAATTCCGCTCTGGGCAAAGCGTTTCTCGAGATGAAGCGGCTCGGATTGGTCGACGCGGTGCCAAAGATCTCGGTCATTCAGGCTGAGGGCGCAAATCCGCTCTACCGTACCGTTCACGAAAAGCAGGGCAGAGAACTGGTGCCGGTCGAGGCAGACACTCTTGCAACCGCCATTCGCATAGGCAATCCGGCGTCGTGGAAGAAGTCGCTGCGCGTGCTGGAGGCTACGCACGGTTGTGTCGAGCAAGTGAGCGAAGCGGAAATTGCGGTCGCGAAAGCCGAGATCGGCGCTGACGGAGTGGGATGCGAACCAGCTTCAGCAGTCACGCTGGCCGGGCTGAAGAAGCTGGTGAAGAGCGGTTTCGTGAGACCGACGGAATCGGTGGTGCTGGTCCTAACCGGCCACATTCTGAAGGACCCGGAATACACCATCAAGTTCCATCGTGGCGATTTGTCAGTCCCGCGGATGGCAGACGAGGAATTCCACACGCTGACGGCGCAGCAAAGAAAGGCGCCCATCGTGTTGGACGCCAGTGCCGATGCGGTCCTGCGCGCGCTCGAAGCCGAGGACAAGCACAATGGCTGATTCTCGCGAACCGTCTGGCATGCCGTTCCGGATGTTTCTGCCTGCGACGTCCGCGAATCTTGGACCAGCGTTCGACGCGGCGGCCCTGGCTTTCGACTTCGGTTTGAGGATTGAAGCCGCGCCGTCTTCAGAGTTTTCCATCGACGCTCACGGCCGCAACGCCGAGCAGTGCGGCAAGATGCCGGGAAACCTCATCGTCGATACCTACACCCAGCTGCTCGTCCGCGAGGGGAAGCCGGTGATTCCGCTGAAGATTCGCCTCGACAACGAAATTCCTCTCGGTATGGGTTGCGGTTCGTCAGCCGCGGCGGTGCTGGCGAGCGTGGCGATGGCGGCCGTGTTTGGTGGACTCGAATGGGAAGGCGACAAGATCGTGTCCGAAGCGTCTGCCTGCGAAGGTCACCCCGATAATGTCGCTGCATGCTGGCACGGCGGAGTCGTCCTGGCGCGCACGCCCACCGGCGCACAAAAAGGCGGTGTCCCGGCGATTGGAGTACTTCCAATCCCATTGGCAGTCGATTGGCCGCTACTTCTCGCGATTCCGGAGAACCCCCTGGCGACTTCCGACGCGCGTCGCGTGCTGCCGCGTCTCTACAGCCGTGTCGATCTCATCCATAATGTGCAGAGCGCGATGTTGCTGGTGCTCGCTTTCAGCCAGGGACGCGGAGAATGGCTGCACGAAGCGTTGAGCGATCGGGTTCACCATCCTTACCGCGCCCAACTTTGCCCGCTGCTGCCAGCTTTGTCTGCGCTGTCCGGAACCGAGGGAATAAATGGCGTCGCCCTCAGCGGTGCGGGACCTTCGGTGCTGATGTTCCTTCGCGAAGACATCGACCGCGACGAGATCGGTGCGCGCGTCGCCGCTCACTTGGCAGCCGGTGAGTTGAACGCGGAGCTGCGCTTCGCGGCCATCAGTGCTATCGGAGCAAAGGACACGTTTCCCGTTTCAACTACCGCAGCCCGTTGAATCGCAGCAAGTATCCGATCCACTCAATAGCGCACGAATTCCAGCCAGACCAGCCCAACTGCCAGCGTCGCAAGAGTTATCGGCACGCCGGTCTTCATGTAATCCAGAAAACTAATGTGGGTGACGGTGCGCGCTTTTTCCACCACGATGATGTTGGCTACCGACCCGGTGATCGTGAGGTTACCCGCGAATGTGCTTGCCATTGCCAGCAGAAGCCATGTGGTGTGCGGATCGTGAAATTGGGGAACCAGGTTCTTCAGCAACATGACCGCAGGAACGTTGCTTACCAGGTTAGACAGCAGCGCCACCGTCGACACAAATATGACGCTGTTGTTCAGGTTCAGTGCTTCTGCATGATGCAAGAGCGTGGTGGTAACACCGGCCTGTTCGGCCCCTCCAAGAATCAAGAACAATCCGAGAAACAAAACCAGAAGCGACCAATCGACATCGCCGTAGATTTTTCGGGGATCGCGGGAGCGTCGCACCAGCAGCACCGCGCCACCTGCGGCTGCGACCAGCGCCGGTGGAATCCCCAATAGGAATCCCGTTAGCACAGCTATGGTGACGAAGGCTGGCCAAAGGAGTGGGAATCCTGCCGGCTGGCGCGAAGTGCTCTGCTCGGGCGCCGGAAGCTGCGCGTTGACGACGAGCGTCGCGCCATGAACGTGAATCCAATGGATCAGCGCCCAGTCGATGAACAATCCAATCAGCGCGACGGGAGCGAGATGCGCCAGGAAGTGGCGATATCCAATTCCCGAGACCGAGCCGATTAGCATGTTTTGCGGATTGCCGGTGATTGTAGCTACACCGCCGATATTGGAGGCAGTCGCGAGCGCCAACAGATAAGGCAGCGGGCGCACTCCCATGCGCCTGCAAACATCCAGCACCAGCGGCGCCATGAACAGGCAAACCACGTCGTTCACCAGAAATGCTGCCAGAATTCCGCTGGTGAAGATGACGCCCGGCAGCAGTTCGCTGGGAGTGAGATGGAGAATCACCCTGTTCGCGACCCAGTCGAAGAATCCCGCTAGATGCAGGCTGGCCGCAATCAGCATCATCGAGAACAGCAGAACCAGAGTACCGAAATCGATGCTCTGAATAGCGCTCTCCGGCGTGACAATGCGGCACACAAACATCAGCACCGCGCCGACGACTGCCATCGCCGGACGATCGATCTTCGTTCCCGGCAGTCGTCCGACCGCAAAGACAAAATAACTGGTGAGGAAGATGATCCACGCCGCAATCAACTGCCAGTCGGCGAGGGCATGGCGGATTTCGTCCATTATTGGCAGCCGTCCGCAGACGCTTTGCGCTGCGAATCCTGAAAACAACTTGCCGGAAGTGGATCGCCGGGATTAGATTCCGACCGTGACCGCCGAGGGAGTGTCACTCTGCATGCATTTCAACACTGACCGAGAATTCTTGCAAAACGGAGTTCATCTTATCTTTCGTGCGGTCGGGGCCCTGGTAGTAGCGTCACTGTTGCTGCTCGTCGCAGCCGGATGCTCTCCGCAGCACACGGCGACTTCTACGCCGCCGCATGCTAGCACGCCGCCACATGCGAAGCTGCCCGTGGTGGTAACCGAAGCAGACGCCGACAAGCCGATACAGGTGAGCATTGGTCAAACATTGCAGCTTCGCCTCCCGTCGAACCCCACGACCGGGTACTCGTGGAACGCGCAACAGACGCCCGCTGAGCTTCAGTTGGACCAGTCTGCGTACGCAGCCGACCCGCAGGGCAAGAATTTGGCTGGTGCGGGAGGATATCAGACTATCGAATTCGCGGCCAAATTCGCGGGGACTGGCGAACTGAAGCTGGAGTACCGGCGTCCGTGGGAAAAGGACGTCCCTCCGGCCAAGACGTTTTCCGTGACGGTTACTGTGAAGTGAAAACGAAGCCGGAGCGCGGCGGCCGCTCTACCAGCTCGAAGGCAGCGATTCCGCCAGTTCCGTCGTCAGCGCCCACTCAACCGCGCGCTGCTGATCGCGAGCCAGCTTCACTCCGCCAGACGTCAGATAAAAAACATCGTGCGCCATCGCACCCTCGGTGTCGATCAGCGCCACTTCGATGCTGCAATTCTCGGCCGCAAGCGCGGAGCTGATGTTGTGCAGCAGCCCAGGACGGTCCTGCGTAATCACCTCCAGCAGAGTGCTGGTGGGCGAGCAGTCATGATCAAAGCGCAATCGAGTCTCGACCTTGAGCTTCGGCGGCTTGGTGTCGGCACGCAGCCGAGGCTCCAGCAATCGGTCGAGGGATGCGTATCCACAGACAATGTCGAACACCGACTTCTTGAATCGCTCGCGTTCCGAAGGATTGAGTTCGAGCGTGCGAAATCGGTCTTTGAAATAAAAGCTGTCGACAATCACTCCCGCCTGGTTCGAAAATGCGCTGGCTTTCGTGATGTCCATCCCCCAGCCGTACAAAACTCCTGTAAGCGTTGCGAACAGGCCGCTCCGGTCCGCGGTCACGACCGCCAGTTCATGCTGGTCGCTGGCACGCCTGAGGGAAACCTGCACCGGTTCGCTGCGCAGCCGGCTCGCCATTTCAAAGTGGGCGATCACTTGCTCCGGCGAATGGGACATCAGGTAGCGCTGCGGAAGCCCGTCGAGAAACTTCAGCAAGTGTGACCGGCCTTTGGGTACCAGCGCCGCGATGCGCTCGACTTGCGCGGTGCACGTCTCGGCGCGAAACCGCTGTTCATCGACGCTGCGAGTGAAGTAATTGGCGGCAGCGATATACAGTTGCCAAAGATTCTCAGCCTTCCACGGCGTCAGCGCCTCGGGATTGACCGCCTTGATGTCGGCGAGAGTCATCAGGGTGAGCATCTTCAGGCGTTCCGGGGTCTCGATCTTGGCCGCCAGTTCGCGGACCGTTTCGGGATCGTAGATGTCGCGCCGCCGAAGCGTCGATGACATCTCCAGGTGAGTCGCGATGAGAAAGCCGACGGTCTGCGCGTCGTCTTTGCCCAGTCCCAGTCGCTCGACCGCGGCAAGTGTGAGTTGCAGGCTTCCATGCACATGATCGCTGCCGGCAAGTCCCTTACCTGTGTCGTGGAAAAGCAGCGCCAAGAAGAGCAAGTCGGGGCGCTCCAACTCCGAGAACAGATCAGCGAACGGTTGCAGCCACTCGGCGTCGTTTTCACGCAAACGGTGCAGCGTATCGATGGCGACGAAGGTATGTTCATCGACGGTATAGCGATGGTACAAATCGCGCAGCACCAGTGAATCGATTGTCTCGAATTCCGGGATCACCAGCGACAGCAGGCGCAGCGAATGCATGGCGCGCAACGCTTCGGCGGCATGAGGCTGAACCAGCAACTCGCGCAGGTAGTTCCACAATCTGGCATCCTGTGGCATGGTGTCGCGGAGCGCGCGCCGCGCATTGTTCAGACGGCGTTCGGTTTCCATCGCCAGCTTGTCGCCGTGCCGCGCCATGAAAACGAACAGGCGCAGAACGACATCCGGGTCGCGCGCTCCCGCCGACTGCTGGATATAGACCCGCCGATCGACTACAGAAAATTCGTCATTGGAGCTGCGCGAACGCCAACGACGAAACGACCGAACCAGACTCGATCGGCCGGTGAACGTCTGGTCGAGCAACTGCGACGCGTTGCGAAAAATTGCCTTGGCGTTGCGGAAATACAGGCGCATCCACTCGGCGGACGTAACCGCCCCTTCCGCGCTGCCAATCCCGCGCAGCGCCAGGTCATCCTGCGCTTCCCACGACACCACGTTTTCGTCGCGATTGCTGCGGTAATGCAAATAACAGCGCGCCGAAGACAGAAACCCCATGGCTTCGAGCACATCGTCATCGTCGGAGTTCTGCTGCAGATGCAGCGACTCAGGCCATGCGCGATTGTTCGCCAGCGCCGCAATCAACGTAATCCATCGGGTCACATGGAAGTCGCGCAAACCACCCGGGCCGTCTTTCAGGTTCGGCTCCAGATGGAAAATGGTGTTGCCGTAACGGAGGTGGCGGGTATGGGTGACTTCCGCGAGGCGCTGGATCAGTACGCCCGACTCCCGCGCGACCAGCTGCGGAATCGTCTTCTCATGCAGGCACGTGAACAGCTCCTCATCACCGGCAAGAAACCGGCAGTCGAGCAGGGAGATGGTGAACTCGACGTTTTCCTGGTCGAAGCGGCCGCAATCATCAAGGGTGCGAGTGGTAGGACTTACCCTGAGTCCCGAGTCCCACAACTCCTGGCAGACCGCGCGCACCGCGTCTTTCACGCGCGCACTCAGCGATTCGTTTTCGCAGAGGAAGAGCAGATCGATATCGGAGTGGGGATAGAGATTTCGGCGTCCGAATCCGCCAAGAGCAACCAAGGCGATGCCCGAGTCGCTGCGCAGATTGGGCGATTGCTTCCACAAACTCACCAAGAGCTTGTCGACCAGTTCGGTCCGCTCCTGGGTGCAGGCACGGCCCGAGCCGTCACCCTCAAAGTCCCGCCGAATACGCTCTGATTCTTCCTTGTATACGCCGCGCAGAGTGGGATCGAAGGTCGGTTTGGGCATGACTCATTCAGGGATTTGACGGCGCACAAATACGCCGGAAACACTTCAGCATTGCCAATACCCTAGCAATCGCAGCAGTATTGCAGTCAAGCCAGAAATAATCCCGGTTGGGACGCGTGATCGATCGAGAGTGGTGAATCCTTTCAGAGCCCCATCATCGAACTGAACCAGAAACCTCGGACCCGCGAAACCAAAAAACCAACGCGCCGGCTGCGTTGGCGTAGTGTTTCTGGTGGTGAAATTAGAAATACAGGCTTTCGGGCGAGATGTGAAATTCAAACTATTTATGCCAGGTATTCGTTCCCGTTATTTGCGGCGATGAATCGTAACAATTGCGGTAATGCAGTTGCGAAACAATAGCTTACGGACGCACTGTTGCAGGACGCAAACGCATCAACCGTTCGCAGGCATTCGCCAGGTCGGCATCGGTTTTCGCGAAGCAGAACCGCAGCAAATGATCGCCGCGACCGCCTTGAAAAAATGCATCGCCGGGAACGCTGGCCACGCCGGTGAGTCGAAGAAGATTGAGCGCCTTCTCGACGCTGCCAGCGCCGGGCACAACCGAAGCATCCGCCAACACGTAATACGCTCCTGCTGGAACGCTGGGATCCATTCCCGATGAGCGCAGTGCGTCACAAATCATCTCGCGCTTGTGCTGATACTCGGTGATCAACTCGACGTAAAACGAATCGGGCAGTTGCTCCAGTCCGGCGGCAACTCCATGCTGAAACGCCGACGGCGCGCAGACATAGGTCAGGTCGTGAAAGTAGTTGATCGCAGGTGTCCACCTCGCCGACGCGTGCAAGTATCCGACCCGCCAACCAGTAATGCTGAAGACTTTCGAGAATCCCGAGATGGTGATCGTCCTATCGGCAATCCCCGGCAGCGACGCCGGACTGACATGGCGTTGTCCGTCGTACACAAAGTGTTCGTAAATCTCGTCAGTAAACAGGAATAGGTCGTGATGGATCGCGACGGCCGAGATTTGTTCGAGCTCCGCAACGGTGAACACTTTTCCGGATGGGTTCGCCGGCGTATTCACCACAATGCCACGCGTCTTCGGCGTAATCGCCGCTGCCAGTCGATCAACTACCAACGGATAATCCGGCGGATCGAGCGACACCAGTACCGGCTTGCAATACTGACCCACCAGCGTCGCGTAGTGGTAGCCGTAATACGGCTCGAACAGAATCACCTCGTCGCCGGGATTCAGCAGTGCACGGCACGCCGAATCGAATCCGCCCGTCACACCCGAGGTGACAAGGACTTCACTTTCCGGATCGGCAACGATCCCATTCTGCCGCAGCAGCTTCGCGGCGATCGCTTCGCGCAGGGAAGCCATGCCGTCGGCGCGCGTGTATTGGTTGTACCCGGCTTCGATGGCAGCTTCGGCGGCCTGCCGCACCACTCGGGGAACCTCGGTATCGCACACCCCTTGCGCAAGGTTTACCCCGCCCACCTTCTCGCATTCCACCGACATGGTGCGAATGGTGGACTGCACAATCCGATTTGCGACGTCACTCAATCCCAGCATTCAGGCTCCTCACGGCGGGGTTCCAACAGTGTGCCACAGACGGTGCGCCCGCACGCCATTCGGTGCCCAGATTCGGCCTTTGGATGCAAGCGGGTCGGCAGGATGCTCCATCACGGAATAGGCTGAAAATAGGCGTGATTTCTGGGAAACAAGCGAAGGGGAGGGATCCCATTTTGGGAAGCCCGGCGTCAGGGAATCCCCGATTGTTCGCTCGTCACAAACAAGTGTGATATTCGACGTTGTCAGTTTCCGGGAAGGGGTTAGAATAGGGTTTGGAATTGAAAATGATTTTCAACTTCATATTCGGACGCAAGCGGCGCGGCACTCCTCATGGCAGCGCGCTGGCCGATCTGCAGGTAGGCGAGCGCGCCATCGTGCAGGACCTGGAACTCGATCATCCTATCGCCGAACACCTGATGAACCTGGGGTTTGTCCCCGGTCTGGAAGTCACCGTCGCGCGCAGCGGCCCGGGAGGCGATCCCCGGGTCTATCGGGTCGAAGGGACGGAAGTGGCCATACGCCGCGAGCTCTCCCGGCACATCCACGTGTCCCTCGTCGGCGCACCGGCCTTCGGTGATTAACCGTACGGAGGCCCGGCCATGACGTGCCATACCGTGGCGCGCCCCGAAGACGAATCGGTCGTAACCTCCTATCGCACCGTTGCGGTGATCGGTCCACCGAATTCCGGCAAGACCACGCTCTACAACCGTCTCACCGGATTGCGCCAGAAAGTCGGCAATTTTCCCGGTGTAACCGTCGAGCACCACATCGGCTACGTGCGCGATGCCAACGGCGAAGAAGTCGCGCTCATCGACTTGCCCGGCATCTACAGCCTCGTTCCCAAGTCGGAAGACGAGCGAGTTGCCGTCGAGGTGTTGCAAGGGACCATGCCCGGCATGGCGCGTCCGGACGCGGTGATCGTTGTACTGAACTCCAACAATCTGAATACGCACTTGGTGCTCGCCGCTCGCGTGATTGCTCTCGGATTGCCGACACTTGTGCTGCTCAACATGTCAGACGAACTGCACAAGCAGAACGGTGCGGTCGATGTTCTGTCGCTGGCGCGCCAGTTGGGCACTCCGGTTGCGCTGGTTAGCGCGGCTACCGGCGATGGTCTGGAAGCGGTAACGAACTTCCTTTCCGCTGCCTCACCTGTTCCCGAACCGCTGGAACTGCCTGTCGTAGGCAGCACGCGCAGCGTGCGCGAATGGGCCGTCCGCGTCGGTGAAAACGCGAACTATCGCCGGCCGATCGCACCGGTGTGGACCAAGCGGCTCGACAACATATTCCTGCATCGATTCTGGGGGCCGCTGATTTTCGTCGGTGTGGTGATTGCGGTATTCCAGATGATCTTCGCCGCGGGCCAGCCCTTGCAGAACCTGATACAGCGCTATCTCGACTCCTCCGGCGCGTGGGTCGGCCAAATGCTGCCGGACGGTATCTTCCGCTCGCTGGTCATCAACGGCGTATGGAAAGGTACTGGTTCGGTACTCGTCTTTCTACCGCAGATTTTGTTGCTGTTCCTGGTGATCGGGATTCTGGAAGACTCCGGCTATCTGGCGAGAGCCGCGGTCATCGCCGATCGCACCATGTCACGCGTTGGGCTGAACGGCAAGAGCTTCATCCCGCTACTTTCGGCATACGCGTGCGCGGTGCCGGCCATCATGGCCACACGCACCATCGAGAGCAAGCGTGACCGCGTTGCGACCATTCTGATAGCGCCGTTCATGACCTGCTCCGCACGCCTGCCCGTGTACACCATGGTGATCGCGGCCTTCTTGCCGAGCCGCGCGATTCTTGGGCCGTTTCTCAACACCCGTGCGGCTGCGATGCTCGGCCTATACGTACTCGGGTTCCTGATGGCGGTGCTGACTGCACGACTGTTGAAGTCCACGGTGCTCAGGAGCAAGGACGCTCCCTTCATCATGGAGATGCCGCCCTACCGCTGGCCGAAGCTGTCGTCGCTCTTATTGCGGCTGGTCGATCGCGGCAAGGCATTTCTCTATCGTGCCGGAACCGTGATCATGCTGGTTTCGATACTGTTGTGGGCAGCGACGAATTTCCCCATGCACAATGGCCACCCTCCCGCGATTCAAGACAGCGTGGTGGCTTCTGTCGGCCATGCCATCGAACCGGTTATCAAGCCGCTGGGTTTCGACTGGAAGATTGGTGTCGGCCTGGTGACTTCGCTGGCCGCGCGCGAGGTCATCATCGCCACCCTCGGCACCCTCAATGGCATCGACGCCGAGTCGCATTCGTTCGATCTGCAGAACGCATTACGTCACGAATTGACATTACCCGGGGCGGTAGCGCTGCTGGTGTTCTTCGCCTTCGCCATGCAATGCATGTCGACGCTGGCGGTGGTGCGTCGCGAGACCAACGGCTGGAAGTGGCCCGCCATTCAGTTCGCCTACATGACGGTAGTGGCGTATGTCTGCGCCTTCGCCGCCTTCCGCATCACCGGATACTTCATTCGCTGACCGTAAGCTACTCGTTCGGGCGTACAATTATCGTTAGGAATCGGTATGGCTACCCTGCAAACATCGCTGTCAGACTATCTGCGGACCAGTTTTCACCCCGACTGCGACTTTGTGGACGGAGAGGTCCAGGAGCGCAACTTGGGAGAGTACGATCATGCGGCTGTACAGGCATTCCTGACGAGCTGGTTTTATCAGCATCGCCACGACTGGGCGTTGCAGGTCCTGCCCGAGATGCGAATTCGGGTGTCGGAACGACGGGTGAGAATTGCGGATGTCTGTCTTGTCTCGCGCAGCCAACCCGTCGAGCAGGTTCTGACCCATCCACCACTCGCGGTGATCGAGATACTTTCTCCAGAAGACCGCATCTCACGCTATAACGACCGTCTGACGGACTACCGGCGGATGGGGATCCAGAATGTTTGGGTGATCGACCCTGCCACTCGGGTAGCTTACGACTGCAGCACAACCGCATGGTTGCCGGTTGAAGAATTTCATATCCCAGGAACTTCAATATCCCTTCCGCTCGGCGATTTGTGGAGGGAATTGGAGGCGAATCAGTAGGCGCGACAGTCAGTTTCCTAGACCTATCACATCTTCCACCAGGCCCGGCAAGACCTCTCCCGCCTTACCCAGCAGCACTTCATCGAAATACCCACCGTTTGACGGCTCTTCCGGCCCCACGTAAATCGTCCTCGCACGATTGCGGCGTGCCATCCTGACGAAACTTGCGGCCGGCTCAACCACTCCCGACGTACCAACCGTCAGCAATACCGTTGCGCTTTCGAGTTGGTGAAGAATGAGCTCCATCTGAAACGGGACTTCACCGAACCAGCAGATGTGCGGACGTATCGGCGCTCCGCACGCGCGGCACTTCGGAATGTCCTCTGCCGACTGGTACAAACTGCGGTCGTCGAACGGTGCCGTAGAACAATGCGCACGCGAACAGCGCGATTGCATGATCCTGCCATGCATGTGGATGACCCGCTGCGAACCACCCTGCTCGTGCAGCGAATCGACATTCTGCGTACACAAGAAGAATCGGTCCGCCAAGGCGTGCTCCAGCTCCACCAGCGCGAAGTGGGCCGGATTTGGCTTGACGGTTTCGTGCCGCTTGCGCCGCTCGGAATAGAACTGCCACACCAGCGCCGGGTCCGCGGCAAATGCCTCAGGAGTCGCAACATCTTCAACCCTGTAGCCGCGCCAAATCCCGTTCGCGCCGCGAAAAGTCGGCAGTCCGCTCTCCGCGCTAACCCCCGCCCCGGTCAGCACGAACAAATGGTCGCGGGACGATAGCTTCTGCGCCATTACTTCGATGAACTGGCCGAAGCCTGGGTTCCCGCGCTCTTCAGGTACCGGTCGAACCAATCGACGGTTCGGCGGATGGAGTCAATCTGGTTCTCGCGTTTTGCGAAACCATGTCCCTCGGCCGGGTAGAAATGCGCGTCCACCGTGCGTCCTTCCTTCTTGAGAATGTCGAATACTTGCTCGGCTTCTTCCTTGGGAACGCGGATGTCATTGTCGCCTTGCAGAATCAGCAGCGGCGCCTTTTCATTGCGGATGTACTTGATCGGCGAAGTGGCATCGTACACGGCCTTATCGGCCACCGGATCACCCAGTAACGACTTTTCGTATTCCTGCAGAGACGGATCTTCGTGCTGCAACATGGTGTACCAGTCGATGATGCCGTACATCTCCACGGCTGCCGCCCAGACCTCGGGGGTTTTGCCAATGGCCATCAGCGTCATGAATCCACCATAGGAACCGCCCGTAATGCCGATCTTCCTCGCATCGACATAGCCGGTGTCGAGCAGAAACTTCGTGGCGTAAACTTCGTCCTGCAAGTCCCCGCCGCCCAGATCCTTGTGATTGGCTTTCTGAAACTCCATGCCATAGCCGGTCGAACCCCGCACGTTAGGAGCGATACAGATGTAGCCGCGCGAAGACAGGGCGGCAGCCAGCGAATTGAAGGAATCGACGGTTTGCCCGGTGGGGCCGCCGTGCGGAATCACCACCGCTGGATTCGAACCATCACGCTTCAGATTGAACGGCATCCAGACGAATGCGCTGATGATTTTGCCGTCGAAACTCTTGTAATGCACCAACTGCGCGGCCGGCAGATCGTCCGGGCTAAGGCTGGCCACCGCCGAATAAGACAACTGACGCGGCTTCCTGGAGGCGATGTCATAGACCCAGAAATCAGAGGGCCGTTGTGAGCTCTGGTAGCTCAGCAGCAGGGAAGTACCCTTGGGCGAGAACGAACTCGCATTTCCGGTCGGCGAAGTGAGACCCGGCGGCATCGGGACGCCAGTAGCTTTTCCTGATGCGAGATCGTAGAGGTAGGTCGTCTGTAATCCGTCGGCATTGATCACGTAGCTGGCGAGTTTTCCATCAGGCGAAAAGTCCCCCGCCTCGGCTTCCCATTGAACGTCAGTAAGCCATCTCAGCTTCTTGCTCGCGACGTCGACGATGCCGACGTTTGAATATCCACCCTTCTCGTTCGAGGTAACCAGCACTGACTTTCCATCTGGCGAAACTGCCGTGCCGAAATACACCACGTCGCCCTTATGCGGCGTCAGTTCCTCGGCCTTGCCCGAGGCCACATTAATTAGAAAAGCGCTGGCATCGGTGTCTCCCGAGTTGAGCCGGTTGGCCAGGATCGAGCGGCCGTCCGGACTCCACGCCCTCAGCTGCCAGGTATGGTCCTTGGTCTTTTCGTTCGTCAAGTTTCTTACCGCACGAGAATTCCAATCCAGCACCGCGACGTCGCTCGCGGGCGATGTCTTCAGCTTGTAGCTCAACGCCAGCATCTTTCCGTCTGGCGAAAATTGCGGACTTGTTTCGGAAACGTCCGGCGTATTGGTCAGATTGATGGGAGTCCCGCCACCGCTGGCGACGGCGAACAGGTCGTAATACTCACCGCCACCGAAGTCCTGGTGGTAAACGACCCACTTTCCATCCGGAGACCATACGGCTCCGCTCTGCCGGTCGTCCGAAACCGTCAGTTGTAGCGGCCACCCTCCCTCCGAATTCACCATCCACAGGTTGGCTCGCCCGGTCAGGTTCGTAGTGAAAACAATCCTCGTCCCATCCGGCGACCACGCCGGAGAGCTGACGCGGCGACTATAAAACAGGTCCTCGATCGGCACCGCTCGAGCCGAGCGACTCGACAGCGAGTTGAGTGACTTTGGATCGGTCGGTTGCCGGTCGTTGGGCGAGTCAGCCGCGCGCAAACCGGACGTCAGCCCGAGGAGAACTGCCAGAACGGTGATGAAAATCCGTGATTGGGTACAGTGCCTGCGATGGACCAACATGAGTCCTCCAGAAACGTCGGAGCTAGGTTACCGGAACCGAAGGCGTTTCGATATACTAAGTGTTTTGAGTGCCAACCGTATCCGGTTACGGAGCGCTCGCGCGCATCCGACCGTCCGGCGGGGAATCTATAACGAATAAGCATTTGTAACGACGGCCGGGCCTTGCCGAGCAACGCCGCGGCCATGGAGCTTGCCATCCTTGTCCACTGTTTTGATGAATACCGTTGACAGCGAGAAGCTGGAGCGCGTGATGGACGCCTTCCGCCGCTGGGGCTACCTGCAAGCCGACCTCGATCCCCTGGGTCATTTCGCCCCGCTGAACCATCCCGATCTCGACTTGTCAGGCGAGGAAGCCGACGCCGCGCGCCGCATTTATTGCGGCAGCATTGGCGCGGAATTCATGCACATCGCCGATCCCGAGCGCCGCCGCTGGGTTCAGGAGCGCATGGAGTCGGAAGACTCCATGCCGGTCAACCGCGAGCGCGTCCTCGACGAACTGGTCCGCGCCGACATTTTTGAGCAAACCATTCACTCGCGTTACATCGGCACCAAGCGTTATTCGCTCGAAGGCAACACCGCGCTCATTCCGCTGCTCGATGAAATCCTGAACTCCGCGTCCGAGAACGGCGCCGAGCAGGCCGTGCTGGCCATGAGCCATCGCGGACGCCTCAACGTCATCATCAACATTGTCAGCCGCCCGCCAGCAGAAGTCTTTGCCGGCTTCGAAGACGTCGATCCCCGCAGCGTTCTTGGCGGCGGAGACGTGAAGTATCACATCGGTGCGACTGGCATTTTTACCGGAGCCGGCGGCGGCAAGCTGCGCATTCATCTGGTCTCGAATCCCAGCCACCTCGAAGCGGTGAACCCCGTCGCCGAAGGACGCGCGCGCGCCAAGCAGACGCGCATCGGCCGCGACGGCAAGCTGAAAGTTCTGCCGCTGATCATGCACGGCGACGCGGCTTTCGCGGGGCAGGGAATCACCGCCGAGACGTTGAACCTTGCCACTCTTCGCGGTTACACCGTCGGCGGCACCGTGCACGTCATCGTCAATAATCTGATTGGTTTCACCGCCAACCCCAGCGAAGCGTACTCAGGACGTTTCTCGTCCGACCTCGCCAAGCGCCTGCCGATTCCGATCTTCCACGTGAACGGCGAAGATCCTGACGCGGTCGTTCGCGTCGGACGCATGGCCCTCGAATACCGCTACGAGTTCGGCAGTGACGTGGTGGTGGACCTCATCGGATTCCGCCGACACGGCCACTCCGAAGTCGACGATCCCACCATCACCCAGCCGATCCTCTACCGCAAAATTAAAGATCGTCCGCTGCTGTATCTCTCGTATGCCCAGCGCGTGGGAATCGATGCGCATCCCTTCGTCGAGAAGTTCCAGTCCGAGCTTGACACCGCGCAAAAGGCGGGCAAGAGCATGGCCAAGAAACCGGTCATGCGCCAGCTGCCGAGTTACTGGGCGCCGTTTCATGGCGGTCCGTACAATCCCGCCGATGAAGTTGACACCGGCCTGCCGGCGACTGAACTTCAGCGAATCACCGACGGCCTGACGACCTACCCCGCCGATTTCCACATCCATCCCAAGGTGCAGAAGCTGCTCGAGCAGCGCCGCGAGATGGGTTCCGGCAAGCGCTCGCTCGACTACGGCATGGCCGAAGCCTTGGCGTTCGGCTCGCTGGCCTTGCAGGGAACCCCCATCCGTCTCAGTGGCCAAGACAGCCGTCGCGGAACCTTCAACCAGCGTCACTCCGTGCTCATCGACATCATCGACGAAAAGGAATACGTTCCGCTCTGCCACCTTGCTCCCGGACAGGCGCGCGTCGAAATCTACAACTCCGAGCTCTCCGAAGCCGCCGTAATGGGCTTCGAGTACGGCTTCTCGCGCGATTTTCCCGAAGCGCTGGTGATGTGGGAGGCGCAGTTTGGCGACTTCGCCAACGGAGCGCAAATCATCATCGATCAGTTCATCGTCGCCGGCGAAGACAAATGGGATCTGCTCACCGGCCTCGTGCTTCTGCTGCCGCACGGTCACGAAGGCCAGGGCCCCGAGCATTCGTCGGCCCGCATCGAGCGCTTCCTCCAGCTTTGCGCTCGCGACAACATGCAAGTCGCTCAGCCTTCGACCGCGGCGCAGTATTTCCATCTTCTGCGGCGTCAGGCGATGCGCAAATGGCGCACTCCGCTGATTGTCTTCACGCCGAAGAGCATGCTCCGTCATCCCGAGGCCTTGTCGCCGCTGGCTGACATCGAGCTTCCGCGCTTCCGTACTGTACTGCCTGACGAGACTGCACTCGACGCTAAGCGAGTGTTGCTCTGCACCGGAAAGATCGGCCACGAACTCCGCATGGAGCGTCGCAACCTCAAGCGTCAGGGCCCGGCGATTGTTATGCTCGAACAGATGTATCCCTTCCCCGAAGACGAACTCAAGCAGACCCTCAGCCGCTATGCCAACGCGACGGAGTTCATCTGGGTACAGGAAGAGCCTGCCAACATGGGAGCGCTATCGTTCGTTGTGCCGCGCCTGAGACGAATTGTCGGGCCGAAACTGCGCACGATCAAGCGCGCGGCCAATGCCACCCCGGCAACCGGTTCAGCCAAGGCCCACGAGCTTGAGCAAAAGACCTTGATCACGCTAGCCTTGGGTAAGCCCCAGTAAACCTCCTTAGACGACTGCGCGGCGGCAAGCTCAACTCCGTCGCGGTGTCCTTGCTATTACTCGTTGGTCATCAAAGCTAGGACATGTATTTACCCAAGGGTTACTGTCGCGCCTTCATCCAACGTGCGCTCTGTCCCCGTCGCTTAGCCACCCTCCCCCGCAAACCTATGAAAAACAGAATGGTCGGAATATAACCACTACCAAATATGGGAAGTAATACTTCTACACCCCTCGTAACACATTGAAAACAATTGTGAATATTTGTTAATCGAATGGCCACGTTCGTGCTCTTGCAGGGTGGGGCAAAGTCGTTGTGTCGGACTTTGCCGAGTCATTTTCAATCCCATCAGCGAAGTGGAGAGAGCAATGAAGAGAAGCATTTTGGTAAGCATCTGCTTGATGAGTGTCCTCCTGCTCCTAGCAGTCGGCGCCTTTGGTCAGGCGACCAGCGGCGACTTGGTTGGAGTCGTGAAGGACAGCTCCGGAGCGGTTGTGTCCGGTGCCAACGTCGAAGCGAGCAATATCGCCACCGGCGTCAAGTCGAATCAGAAGACGACTGCCCAGGGCGAATACCACTTTGTCAACCTGCCCGTCGGCAAGTACACCGTGACTGCCACGGCTGCCGGCATGACTGGGCGCAGCGAAGGCATCGTTCCGGTTGAACTCAACGGAACCACGACTGCGAATATTACCGCCACAGTCGCTGGCACCTCGACTGCCATCGAAGTGAGCGCGGAGGCTGTTACGGTCGACTCGACCACGCCGACGATCGCAGCTACCTATGACGCCAAACAATCTGCCGACCTGCCCACCACCTCGACGGGTAGCGGCGTTCTTAACCTTTCGCTCCTCGATGCCGGCGTTGCCAGCAGCGGTGGCGTGGGCGTTGGGTCCGGTCCATCCGTTTCCGGAAACCGTCCTCGCGACAACAACTTCACCGTAGAAGGCGTCGACAACAACAGTCTTTCGGTCACCGGCCCCCTCATTCAGGTCCCGAACGATGCAGTAGAGAGCTTCACCGTCCTGCAGAACCAGTTCTCGGCAGAATTTGGTCACTCGTCTGGCGGCCAGTTCAACCAGACCATCAAGAGCGGCACCAACACCTTCCACGGCCGCGCTTACGAATACTTCCAGAACCGCAACTTGAACGCGGTTGACTCGCTTTATGCGCAGTCGCAGGGTGGCGGGAATGTGTCGAACCCGCGCTACGATAACAACCGTTTCGGTGGCCAGATCGGCGGCCCGATTATCAAGAACAAGCTGTTCTTCTTTACCGATTGGGAATACAACCCGGTTGGACAGGTCGGCAATTCCTCGACGGCCTGTGCGCCGACAGCGGCCGGCTATGCCATGCTGGCCAATATGTTTCCCAACAGCACCAACTTGCAGCAGTTCCAGAAGTACGTTCCTGCTGCCACCGGTGGGGCCTCGGTTTGTAACTCGACCATCCAGGTTGCGCCGGGTCAGATTTCCACATTGCCTAACGGCAACCCGAACCCCCTCTTCACTGCGCAGGCAGTCAACGTCCCGGTGGGCGACGTGGGCTTCTCTGGACCCAGCTACCAGAACTATCTCAACACCGCCAACTCGTTCGACTGGGTCATCGGTCAGAACGATTCGCTGCGCGGACGTTTGGCTTATACCAAGAACACCGGTTTTGATACTGCGGCCCAGTTGCCGGCCTTCTGGGACACCCTGCCGACGACTTACTGGTTGGCGACCCTGAGCGAGTATCACAACTTCGGTACCGCGGTGAGCAACGAGCTCCGTTTCGGATTCAACCGTTACGCCAACGTGACACCTACCGGCAACCAGACGTTTCCTGGATTGGGTACGTTCCCCAACCTTCAGATCTATGAGCTGAACGGAATTCAGTTGGGCCCGGATGGCAACGCTCCTCAGGAGACCATCCAGAACCTTTACCAGTTTGTGGATAACGTAAGCTACGTGAAGGGCAAGCACAACTTCCGCTTCGGCGGTGAATTCCGTTGGTACATCAGCCCCCAGACGTTTACCCAGCGCGTCCGCGGCGACTACGAGTGGCAGTTCATGTCTGACTACTTGAACGACTTTGCTCCCAACTCGAGCACGGTCGATTTCGCTGAGCGTTCCGCCGGTGATGTTGTCTACTATGGCAACAAGAAGGCTTTTTACGCGTACGCTAACGATGCTTGGCGCGTAACCCCCACCCTCACCGTAAACCTCGGTCTTCGCTATGAGTACACCGGTGAGCCGTTAGGAACTCAATTGCAGGCGCTGAACAATCTTGCCAGCGTCCCGGGTCTCATCAACTTCACAGCCCCCACGGCCCAGAAGACCAACTTTCTGCCGCGCGTCGGCTTCGCTTGGGCGCCTGGCGAGAACACTTCGGTACGCGCCGGATTCGCCATGGCGGACGACGTTATCTATGACAACCTGGGCATCCTCTCCTTGCCACCGCAAGTGCAGCAGACCTGCGACGCGGATGGTCCACTTGCCCAACAGACGAGTGGCTGCTTCTGGTCGAACAATCACTTCCTGGCCAACGGTGGTCTGCCTTCAATCCCGGCGCCCATCACCGACCCTTCAGTCGCACGGTCTCTGACCAGCGCTTACATTCCCAATCAGACGTTGCCTTACGTGATTACTTGGGATGCCAGTGTTCAGCACGTCTTTGCCAAGGTTTACACGCTGGAAGTTCGCTACGTGTACACCCATGGCATCGATCTGCCGGTCCAGACTCGTTTGAACCGTCAGTCTGAAGTACAACCTTGGGCCTACCTGCCAACCTACCTGGCCGCACCAAGCCAGGCTACGTTGGATACACTGCCCTACACCGTCAGCAACACCCCCTGCATTTCGGCCGCTTGTGCATACTCACTGTCGAACTTTGGCAGCTATGTCCCGTCGTATGCCAACGCCGGATTCAACGGGTCCAACATCGTTTCCTTCCAGCCGCTCGGACAGTCGAAGTACAACGGCATGGATGTGAAATTCTCGCGCAGCTTCACCCAGGGCCTGCAGTTCACGGCCGCTTATACCTGGAGCCACCTGCTTGACAACTCGACCGCAGACGTCTTTTCGACCGTTCTGACCCCGCGTCGTCCGCAGGACTTCCAGTGCTTCAACTGCGATATGAGCACCTCGGCTCTCGACCGTCGGCAGCGCTTCACTGGCTTTGCTATCTGGGACGTGCCGTGGTTCAAGAACGGCAACTACTTTATGAAGAATGTGGTCGGCAACTGGCAGTTCTCGCCGGTCTACACTCTTCAGTCGCCGGAATACGCGACTTGCCAGAGCGGTGTAGACACCAATCGCAACGGCGACAACGCCGGTGATCGTTGCATTTACAACTCCTCCGGTGTCCCGGGAACCTCGTCCACCGTCTCACCGCTACTGAACTCAAGTGGGCAGATTGTGGCTTATCTCGCCAACAACCCGACGGCGCAGTACATCACGGCGGGTTCAGGCGCGTTCACCACGACCGCGCGCAACACCATTCCCACCAACTGGATCAACAACTGGGATGCTTCGCTCCTGAAGCGCGTCAACATCACCGAGCGCCAGTCCATTGAGTTCTCGGCTCAGGCGTTGAACCTCTTCAACCATGCACAGTACGTGCCTGGTTACATCAGCGATGTGGCCCCGATCGGTTACACCTCCGGTACCGTTCGCAACGCTTTGATTCCGGGTACTTCGACGTTCCAGGCATGGAATCAGGTGTTCTCGAACCATCCGCGTAACTTGATCCTCGCGCTCAAGTACAACTTCTAATTCGCTGAAACAGCTTGTCGTACTCGGGGAGCCTTCGGGCTCCCCTTTTTTTGCGTCGGTCAGATCATGCAAACACTTCGCTCTGTCATCACGAGCGCGCCTTCGCGCGAGGGATCTGCTTTCCTCACTTTTTCGCCAGCCGCTTTGATCCGCGACCAAGAAGTTATCGTTAGCTAACCCGAGCGCTGGGTGCGCAGATGCCCGTTCTCATGGGTCCCAAGAGACTGGGAAGATCCATCTTGGCTGTATCTTTGCGCTTGTCAAGAATAGGGCGCGCGTTGGCCGACGGCTCCGATTACGGCCTGAGACGCAGCTCGGGCCTTGGACGTGACGACAAAAAGCGAAGAAAAGAAGAATAAAAGGAGAGCAAAACAGGGTTATAACAAATGTTATAAGGAGGGAATTCTAGATGCCGCTCGTGAGGCTCGGACCCCATGAAGCAACCCCTTTTCCGAGCCCCACGCAGGATGGTTGGAGCAACTCCTAACCTTCCGAGCAGGCATGCCGTCTGTGAAAAGCGGCAACGTTACATGCGCCACAACCCGACTTGCAATTCATAGTGCAACTGCAGTTCCATCGACCTCACTCTGCAAGTTATTGATATTCCTGCTTCAGCCCAACGTCTTCCGCCGCCACTCTCTCGAAATCTGTAGCCTTTGCCGGCCCGGCATACAACTTCTTGGAGGGGCTTCTCGACGGTCTGCCCAACCGCGAAGATGTTCGGGGTGAAGCGTCGCAACTTCTGCTATACATAGGTTTTGGAGCAAACCCGATGTGCGCGATCGCAGCTTCCAAGGCTACAAACGTGGCGAATTTGGCCATCGATGGCGGCCAACCTATCAGAACCACGCCATTTCCGGCTTGGCCAGTCTTCTCGGAGGAACAGATTGAAGCTGTGAGCGCGGTTCTCCGCTCGGGTAGGGTCAACTATTGGACTGGCGACGAAGGCCAACGGTTTGAGCAGCAGTTTGCTGCCTATACCGGCACCAAGTATGCGCTGACGGTGGCCAACGGCACTCTGGCCCTGGAATTAGCGCTGTATGCTCTGGGGATTGGACCCGGCGATGACGTGGTGACGCCCTGCCGATCCTTCGTCGCATCAGCCAGTTGCATCGTCATGCGAGGCGCGCGGCCAGTCATGGCCGACGTCGATCGCGAGAGCCAAGTGATTACCCCAGAAACACTTAGTCATGCCATCACGTCGCGTACTAGGGCCATTATTGCTGTTCATCTCGCGGGCTGGCCGTGCGATATGGATTCCATCATGGCTGTCGCAGCCCCGCACGGCATCGCTGTGATTGAGGACTGCGCTCAGGCTCACGGCGCGCGCTATAAAGGCCATCCTGTTGGTTCGATAGGACATATAGGCATATATTCGTTCTGCCAGGACAAGATCATGACCACCGGCGGCGAAGGCGGCATGTTGGTCACAAGCGATAAGGATCTTTTCGACCGTGCGTGGAGTTACAGAGACCATGGGAAAAGCTACGAAGCAGTTTACGGGCGCGAACACCCTCCCGGGTACCGCCGAGTGTACGAGTCGATTGGCACAAACTTGAGGCTGACGGAAATGCAATCGGCACTGGGGCGGGGCGCTCTTCGCCGTCTGGATGCCGACGTGGAACGGCGCAGGCAGCATGCGGCCCGTTTGAGCGAGGCGTTCGAGGCAATGCCTGCATTGAGAGTGGCCCGTCCGCTCGAACACGTAAGGCATTCGTACTACAAGTATTACGTTTTTGTTCGGCCCGAGAAGCTGCGAAGCGACTGGAACCGCGACCGGATCATGGCTGCGATAGAAGCCGAGGGAGTTCCTTGCTATGCTGGCAGTTGCAGCGAAATTTATCTTGAAAAAGCCTTCCAAGACTTCCGTCCGCAGGGCCGGTTGCCAATAGCGAAGGAGTTGGGAGAGACGAGCCTGATGCTGCTCCTCCCACCAACGCTGTCGGATGCTGATGTCGAGGACACGATAGCTGCGGTGCGGAAAGTCATGGGGCACGCCTCTACCTAGCCGGCAGCATTCGTCACTCCACGAGGTGCAAAGTGAAACGGGCACTATTACTGAGTGTGGCGTCACTCGCGCTCGCCAGTCCTGGAATATCACAACAGCCGCCGCGCACTCATGAGTCGGCGTCGGCGTCACGAAAGCACGTGTTCGTGAACGGCAAGCCTCTGCCGGCAAACCAGGTAATCGTAAAAGACGGCGTCAGCTACGTGGATGCCTCAGCACTGGCCGAAGCATTGGGTGCGACAGTGCAATCGGAAGAATCCGGCGTGATTATTCGCGCCGACCAGCCAACCTGCAACTGCGACAAGGCCACACCTGTGGCGGAAGGCGAACATTTTTCCGAACAGTTTCGTGGAGACGTAGCGCGCGTGCCCGACGAGATCGAGAGCCTACGGGCGGTGGTGTTGAAAAAGGAAAAGGTCCCGCTGGGCCCGAGGTTCGACGATATTGACCACCAACTTTCGCTGTCCACGGTCCACGTGCAAACCGATGCGGACATGGCCGTGTACTATGCGCTGTCGTATGCCAACAACGCACTGGCGATCGCGTACTACAAGGAATCGCGTGGCGTTGCCTCCGATGAGGCGCAAAAAAATTTGCTCGATTCGATGATGTGCTCCATGGAGAGCAAGTTCGCGCTCATGAAAGGAACCCTGTTACCTGGCGGGTCGTGCAGCGTATTCAAACGCATGGAGTCACAGTTGACTCCTAAGCCGGCAGAGTCGCCGGAGTGAATACGCAGCTGAGCTCGAAGGTATTTTGCGAAGCGTGCAGGGCACCATACAATGCATCAGGACTTGCTTGCTGTCGCCGGGCCTGTAGCTCAACGGTTAGAGCAGGGGACTCATAATCTTACGGGGCATATTCGCTCAGATTCAATGAGCTTGTATGCCCTTAGTTTTTCAGTCGCTTACAGAATCCACGTCCAAGCCGGTCTAAGCCTATTTATACCGAGAGTCGCTACATTTTCCGCTACCGTCCCGCGAAAGCATTCTTTCCCGGCCACCCCATGCCCCCCGTTGACCCCACCCCCGCCCGCGCGTCATAGGTCCGGCTCCGGCAATTTTTCGCTAAAAAGGCGGGTGTGCGGATGCAGGACATCTCGTCATTTTCATCAACAATCTGCGCCAAGGCCGAATTGCAGGTTTCCGAGCCAAAAATGCGGCTTTCGACGGCATCGCGATGGCGCTGGGGTTGCGTCTACGACACAAGGTGAAATTGCAAAAAGCCCCTACCGTCTTTGTGGCTTCGCCCGGTGCGCCTCACATTAAGCGATATTTGGCGGGTGGTGGTGTCAATCAGCCTGTCGGCCTCTGCGCAGTTTGCAAGCAGCGTGCGGCTCTCTCCCAGTGGAAGAAAAAAATAATGAAGAAAATCGAAGCCGAAACAAAAGCCGAACCCGAACAAGTCAAACCCGACGAAACCAAATCTGACGAAGCCGCTGGCAAAGCGACGACTTGTGGGCATCGCCTGACGTGCCACCCCGGCTGCTCCAATCCCGATGGCCGCCATAACCACAGTGCTTGGTGGCCGAGGAGCGATGCGACGACGAGGCTTGTCGCGCCCGCGTGCGGGGCTGGAATTTGAGGGAGATACAAGCGGCGAGCCGCAAGGCCAAGCGAACCGAGAATTTTGGTAGTGTCCTATTTGGGAGGTGCTAGAGAATCAGCGAACAGGAACGAGGCGCATTTCGACAGGAAAATCCTCTAGTTCGTCCCCGTCAAGTACCGCCCACTCAGAGGAGCTGTACTCCACCCAAGGAGAATTGCCGGGATAAGCGTCGAACAGATTGCCTGAGTACGCTACATGCGGGCGTACCGGTGGAAATGCATCGTGGAGAATGCCATCTTTCCCTGTCTCGCCAGCAACAAGAAAGAGTTGTCCCGTGCTTTTAACTTTGGCCGTAAAGGGCATGATGGTCTCCCATGCTAACAAAAGCTCTTGTAACGTCTACACATGATCGGTAATCCCGCTCTGCGTTGCAGGCGTCACTCTGAGCGTCTTGTGCGTTCGACAGAAATTATAGAACGCGAACCACAGAGCGTAAGCATATTTCAGGTTCGCCCACTTCTTGCTAAACGCATTTGTGAGCCGCGTCATGCGGCGCATCCCCATGCGAATCGAAAGATTTTGCCTTTCGATGTGTGATGTGCAAATCCGCTCGTAATCCGGCATGCCGATCTTGGGAATGATCTGGACATCGACGACCTCCGCTGGTGAGTAGCGTTGCTCTCCGTCTCGGGTCGCAGCGTAGACTTTTTGCATTTGTGTGCCTGAGAAGGGTTTATTGAGCACCGATATTACACTGTGGCGTTAAGAGAGGACTCCACAATTGGCAAACGAACCGGAAAGTCCTGAGTTTCGCTACAAGGCGACCATCGATCAGTGCGATGTCGTTGATCGTCAGAGACTCCAACACTATCGAGAAAAACGCTACGAGTGGCTCTCGGGTAGAACTACGGAAAGGCGAGCCGAACACAATCCAGCAACAAGTCTTCTCAATGATGTTCTTGGACATGGCTTATCGGATTCTTGCCTCGGCACGGCAGAGCACTGAACAGGACGTAGCATCTTCGGCCCAGAGTGGATTGCTGGCACACTTTTTGGATCAAGGTTATGTAGCGACGCAAGTGTTTGCCATCCGCAAGCTGTTGGACAAGAGTACGGACGTCTTTTCTCTCCGGCGCTTGTTGGATGACATGACCGATCATCGAGACCTTATAACCCGTGAGAACTACGTCTGCTACGACGGGCTTCCTTTCGAGTCAGACACATGGAAAGCACAACCGCAGGGAATAGAGGAGGTTATGTGGGGCGACGAAGCACCGGGTTTGCAACGTTTCTTAGGGTCGCGTGTGCGGCATGAGATGTTCGACAGACTCTCTGGGGTTCTACCAACAGCACGCCAACGTGGAGACCTTATTAAGGAGGAAGTGTTCGAGAATTGAAGAACTGTTGGTAAACAGCACAGCTCAAAATCGTTCTCTTGAGTAATAAGTTCTTCGCGCACGCTGCGACCGAGGACTCTCGCGGCACGCTCGCTTTCTCCGGAATAAAGTTGTCAGACGTGGATGAGGTTCAGCGGCCTTCGTTCGAGTAGAGCGGCGATCACTGTGTATGCTCTTATCGCAATTGGCAGACAAGTTGTTCCAAGCGGCCTCTGGAAGTTTAAGGGATTGGAGCGCCCATAGCTTCGGCTGAATCAATCAAGAATATGGACAAGATTTGAGATCAACTAGAGGAAGAACGCAACGAGTGAGCTAAGAGAATCGAAAACGACATCGTAGACAGCCCTTAAAAAGTTCATTAAAGATTCAACAAGCGTTTCCGAGGGGCTTTACAGCGTGCCGGAGTTCATCTGAGCGCCGCAGGCCACAGCACACAGTCAACAACATTCCGCTCCAGTTTCGATAGCGCAGCACTGTCAAAGGCTACCGCACGGCAACCTGTCGGAAAGAAGTTCTTCTGACAGACGAAGGCCGCCGACGCACCCAACTCCAGCCCGCCCGCGACGAGCCCAGAAGGGGCGCTCAGTACTATGCGGTCCACACTGTCCGCATCTGACCGCACGAAGTTATGATTCAAGTAGCCAGAGCAGCAAAAACAAGCAAAACCGCTACTGGAGCACAATTGAGCACACGCTCATGAGTTCGCGCAGCTCGGCTTTCCACGATGTAAAGCCAGAATTACTCATTGCCCACGCTTCGCGTAGCTGAATCTCCAATATACTAGCCCAGTCAGTATCGTCGAATTGAAGGAGAACAAAATAGCATCGCAGTGATCATCGACTCCGCGTTAGCACCCATTCCCGTAGCCGCACCCGCACCACTGGGTCAGAGTTGACGCGCCTATACCGCTCCCCGTGACGCTTCGGAGGAGAACCGTTGACTTCAAGTATCTGTATTTTGATTTCGCGAGCAACTACCAAGAGCTAATGTGCAAGCCAAGCTAAAGCTATCGTAACCAGTTTAAACGCAGACGGGCTAATGGATATAAGCTAGTTAGCTTTACTTCCACAAGTAGCTTTCAGTTGCCATCCTGCAAAGAGACCAGGTGTGAGACTTTTCACAGTCAAACTCCGAGTTTGTTTCAGAAATAATTAGAACTTTAGAGGACGCGCGAAGGCCCATCTCGACCGACGACGAGCAGCTCCCTGTCCTATCCCATCAGCACGAACTGCGCGCCGCGCCGTGTTTCAAATCTGTCCTGTTCTTCAGCCCCGTTAGATTGAGCCGCCGGACTGTACAGCCCGCCATTGGCGAGCTTGCTGTTTCTGAGCTTCTCTATCTCCGCAGAGTTGCAAAGCAAGACGCAGCAACCGCGCCGCGTGAGTGCGGAGAGTGAATCTATCTCTGATTCGGTCGAGCCGAATGCTTGGGAGCGGTTTAGGCGAAGGACAGAGGGTGGTGGAAATGTCAACGCGCCTCACGTCAAAGCACGTCGGCAGTTGTTCGTAGGGCACCTTCACCTTGGAAAAAACATTCTCAAACAATGTCACCGTTGCTTTTCGGTCTCGGTCGGATAGGCGGCCCACTGCGCTGAAAGATGTGTTCTTACACTCCTGAAGGGATTGATTCTTACCGTTGAACCAATCCGATGTTTTTTGAGTATCTCGGTTGAGGAGGACTGTATATTCGCCGTACATGGCGGCGGTAAAATCCATATCCTCGGTGCCAAACATTTGAAACACCGAGTCGATGTTGTTGTAGATCAAGAGAATTGAAGGAACGCCTTGTTTGGCCCCGTACTGTATTTGCTTCTTCGAGCCGTCAATTCTGCGCCGGATGTGGTCACCGATTGTGCGGGAGTTGCCCTTGATGAAGGGGTCGAAGAGTCTTTGACGACTCCGAAATTGTCATCCTGTGCTAATTCCTTTACTTCGAACACGATTTTCGTGCCACCTGCATGGACGAGGTAGTCGGGCCGGGGCGATGCCTCCTCTTCGATTTTCTCGAACGGGATATTGTTACCGGTGAGGAAACTCTCAAAAACATCTTCGGATTTGGTTTTCATAGACGATTCTTCCAGCAGATGGTCTTCTACTGCTTTATATTAAAAGGAAACCTGAATAATCGAGCGGGCCATGATCCTGTTTGCCTGAATGACTATCTCGACTTTTTCGGGTCTGAATGTGGCACCGAACGTGGCGATCATCCAATGCTCTTCTCCGGCGTTAACCATAATGTGTGAACGTGTCGTGCCTTTGCGAATGAGTGCTTGACAGGGAAGGCCAGTTGTTTGGGTGCCGCAGGTTAGGACTAGAGCGAACTCGGCCGCTCCAAGCCCAACAGCCTTTCCACTCTGATTGATTACCTCGACATGGGTCGCCCCCAGCCCATAGGTTCCCGCTTCTTCCGCGTCGAACTCGGGACACGAGACCCAAAGTTGATCCCGTTGTGAATAATTCGCTTGCAGAATTGTGCATCACCCTCGTCTTCGGCCAACTCGGCGACCAAGTCACCAGTTCTAGTTCCTTGTGTTCGGGACCAACAAACGACTTAGGAATTTTCCCAACATTCTTGATTTGCTCGGTACTTGCGGCCATGCCGCAAAAAAGTCTGCAACTACAAAGCAAGAATCGCTCGCTGACGCCCATAAATGGGCAACGAGAGTCTATGACCATCCGCGCAGCAGAACCCTTCGATGGCGAGACAGATTGTACGGGTTACGTCGTCTGCGTTGGCGTCTGCGGAAGCTGTGGTATGCAGCCTAACATGAAGCCCGCAGTTCTCAGCGGAACACTGAAATTCTAAGAACCACAGAGCTTCATCGGCGGCGCTCCCCAGAGACGGCTCCGAGCGAGTATCTTCGTGGAAGCTGTCGCGATCAAAAACGCTGCCACGGTTGCAAACAGGACATGCAAACAATAGAGGCCAGGTATCGGAAGCTGAGTAGGGTCGAGATGCGAAAGATGCCGAAGAGCCGGGCCTTGGCAGAAAAACGGTTTCGGGACAATCGTGGCTGAAACATTTGACAGCGAATCCTTGCCGGACCCTCGTGATCGGATTCTACACCCAAAGGATTTTGGACTAAGGGGGCGCGGGGGAACAGAATAGCCGGACATAAAGGAGGGTTATATTGTATTTAAACGGGTGGTGAGGCACTGTCACATCCGTTCGAAACGACCACAGTAAAGCCATCAGCTAGCATTTCCGTGGTTCTTCGTGCCACCTCCCCGTAAGGTGCAGATGAATGCAACTAGTGACTGGCTCGCAATTACTGCCCGCCCAAGCTGTGGCCTAATCGGTCGAGCTTCCACACTGTAAGCGTGTCGCCGTGTTCGAGTTTCTTCAGGCAACGAAGCAGGGAAGAGCGCTTAGTGGTCGCGCCTGAAAGTCCATCATCGGTAAAAACCTTGCTGCACCCGGCGGGTTTCAGCGCCGCGTGCTGCATGGCGGCGTTTTGATCATCGGTCGATATTCGGCGTAGCCGTATTTCATTATCTGATTGTGGGACAGACTTTCGAGACACGCAAGCCCGTGTTTTATGCGGGTTTTGAAATTGTCCCGAAACTTACCCATTGTGAAACGCGCAAGAACTCGAGAGGACATAGTATAGACTGTGCGAATCACCCGTGATGGCTTTCGCCGCCAAGACTGGACTCAACTTGAGACTCCAAAGCAGAATGTTCAAGGTAAGTGCATCCGTCGTCGGTGCAGTGTTATTTATGATCCCATCACAGTCGGAGCAAGCTGTGGCACAGCAGCCCGCGACTGTGACCGATTTACCAACGCTAGTCTCTAGCCTGCTTACAACCTTCGGCTCGGTTCCGCATACGACTGCAACGACTGTCACAACAACGGTTTGTTTGCCGCACATGCTCGGTCAAGCGAATCCGGTTTGTAATACCGTTCAGCACGCTGGCCCGCCACAAACCGTTCAACAAGTAATGACCGCAACTAACCTGCGCATGATAACGGGACAGCCGACGTTCGGACAGCCGACACAAACAGCGTTCCCCGATCAGATGACCGCGTGGGACATCGAACAGATAAACTGTGGCGACGGGTCAGCAACCGCGACCGTCAATTTCTCTACGACAGTGCAGCACTCGTCAACGGTGGGCCTGACTCAATCACTAACGAGCAGCACACAGTTTTCCGTGAGCTTCTCGACTGGTAGTCTCGCCGGCGTTGGCGGTCCGTCGGTGACTGCAGGAATGAGCTTTGGAAACTCTGCTACTAATGCCACAGCAACAACGGATCTTACCTCATTAAGCGATGCGCGTGGCGCACAAGCGGGTTATACGCTTCCGACAAAAGGCGCTATCGTCGGGATGTTCGAAGTGTGGCCGATCAACTTTTCCCTTCCCTTCTCGATGACCGTCACGGTTGATGGTGACCTGAGTCCTAATGACAAAAACTATGCCACACTTGCGCAGATTTTCACACCGGCGCAACGCACCGTCAGCGTCACTGGCATTATCCAAGTTACTGAAGCATCGCAAGGTCAAGTGGTTTGGTATACTCCACCCGACTTCAATGTCGTCACAACTTGCGCCGGTCAGACTGGCATTGTGAAAATTCCGTACACTCCTCCGGCTGGTGCGAAAATTAATGCTACAGGTACAAACGTTCTGGCCAATTAGCCTTATCTATCCGGTCAGGCTCGAAGGGCGCAGTAAACCACCCGGCGGCGCAAAACTTACCCTTTGTGGTACAACGGAGGCTGATACCCGTTGCCTAAGGTTGAGTTGAACAATAGACGTTCTTAGATGCCTTGTTTGCGGCAGTTCGGAACAAGAAGGCGGCAAGTGAGCCGGATGTAGTAAGTGCGCCAAATGCGGAGCGGCTATGGGGCTGCGCAACGAGCGATGTCGGGTAAGTGACAAAACGATTATCAGCTTACTGCCTCACGCAAAGACTCTCGAAACGTTTGGCTTCCAATTCGAGAGTGGAGAGCGATTAGAAAAACGGTGGGCGGAGCAGGTGGCGGGTGTCGCTGGTGCGATTTACATTGTGGAAACGGTACGGCCCGGGACCGTACAGGACATAGTACGATTGCTCAAAAACCTTCGCATCCCATACGATGAACTCATTCGACTCCGACTAGATGAACCTGACGTTGTGAAAGATTTGTATGAAAAGGATGACCCGGCCAGCCAGTCGCCCGTGCAAATCACAAGATAGGTCGCAGAGCCCGCCGGGCCTCGGAAGGCCCGTACACTTGGACATTCTGACGGGGCCGGGCGACTGACTGTGGTATGACGAGCGGCTGAGGCTCTCCCACTCCCAGCTCCTAATTATTTCCATTCCCGACCCCTTCCTCTTCCGCACACCAGCCATTGGAACAGGCAAATCTATTGTATGGGGTATAAGAGGTCGCCTTTATTGCCTGGTTTCGCTCCTAGCTGCGTATCACAGCGCGACGTCGCAGCACCTCCCGCCGTTCCGAAATTTGCCCCTTGTGCAACGCTATTCTGCAAATTGATCTATAATCGTCAAGGCAGAAAGTGTGCCCAGAATCCAAAAGAGAAGGCCCATTTTATTGGGCCTTTTCTTTTTGCGCGAAATTCAGGAGGCAGAGGAATGGCAAAACGTCAGCGTGTTTTTCAAGGTGGAAAGGAATATGTCGTAACGGTACCAACAAAAAGAAGTCGCAGACTGGTCTTTGTGGTCAGTGTGAAGGTGGACGGAAAGGAGCTGTTGCTGTTCCGTCCGGTGCGGAAGATGAAAAAACATCGTAGCTGAAAGGATAAGGGGAAAGCAGCCGTGAGGATGCTCTGCTCCTTTCAACATTTCGGAGCGGCGCATCATCGCCGCTCCGAGGTGGTTGCTATGTGAGTATGTTAGGCGGCGGCTTGTTCTCGGTGACTGGTACCATTGAAGAATGGCGCTGAGCGGTTTGAATACCGGTGAGCGAGTCGCGGTTGACTTCTTCGCCAAATACGGCCTTCGCTGTGAACGTTTCACCGAGCAAGAGATGCGGCGGGGAAAAACACCCGATTTCCGGGTTTTCAAGGGCGCAGAGTTCGTTCTTTACAGCGAGGCCAAGCATGTACAGGAAGACATCTGCTAGAGGACCAGTTGAAGGCGGCTCCCCCGATGACCGTTGTCGGCGGATTGCGTCATGACCCAGCGTTCAATCGATTGAGCGGCCACATTCACCAAGCGGCTAAGCAGTTTGAATCGGTGAACCCCAGCCACGAATACCCAAATGTGCTGGTGTTCACAAGCTCCGACCGGGGCTGTATGTTTACAGATCTGATTTCCACTCTCACAGGCAACTTCTATGCCGAGAGCGGAGCGATTGACCCGATCTACAAGAACATTTCAGAGGGCCGCATAAAATCGGAACAGTACACGATTGACCTGTACGTATTCAAAGACGACTTCCCTCGGGGCAAGGAAAAAGAACACATTTATTTTCAGAGTGGGTCCAAGCATTATCTTCGGTTGTGTGAATTGCTGGGCTCAGACCCGGCATCGCATAAGATCATTCCCCAAAGCTAGGGAAACTGACTTTCCGGCGACGGACCCAGCTTCAACCTCCCGGGGAAAAGCGCGAAATAAACATCCAGCATCCCTAACCGCTTGTAATACTCGAAAAGTTCGCCTCGGCCCATGCGTCCGGGGGCACGGGTCCCGATGCGTGGCGGCTGGATTGGTGGCTTCGCATGATTGACGGTGCAGTTGAGAAGTCTGTACACGGCGTGGCCTGAACCGGCGCTGCCGGTCCTTCTCCGGCTGGCTCTGCTGTTTCCTGCTTCGGTGCCTTGTGGTTGTTCCTAGAGGATGGGGCGGCGGCTACAGTGGAGGCGGCTGGGCTGACCGTGGCCGCGGGGTGGCTTCCGGCGGGAGCCGCTCACCGCAGCTTCCGTATTGCGGCTTCGCCTGATGCGCCTCAAACCACTTACGCGCCCGTTCCTGTTCGCGGGACAAGTCGGCTGGCGTGAGGTGTGAGGCGGCTTCGTCTCGACTCTTCGCGGCCAATTCTTCACGGCGGATTAAGGCCATGGATTCCCTTGTTCCTTGTTCTGCCGAAAGCTCATTGTTCCTTGGCCCCGTGATCCTTTAGCAGCTTTATCATTTCGGCGGATTCCGCATAGTCGAGTGGGGTTTTACCTTTGTCATCCTTTGGCATTATTTTGCAGCCTGCGTCTATCAGCATTTGCGCTCCCACGACGTTGTTCCTTTTGGCTGCAATATGCAAGGGAGTCCGTCCATCGTAGTCTCGTGCCGAGACTAGTGCCCCGCGTTGCAAGAGGGACTGAATAGACATGCGGAAGTATTGCAGGTTGCCGTCGGAACTCGTCTTCGTTCCCTGGTGCTTTACATTAAGTTCGAAAGAACTAAAATACATGGCTGAATGGAGCGCAGTCGTCTTACCCGAGATAAGGCCGTTCTCCCCTTCAACTGTAGGGTCCGCTCCTTTCTTAAGTAGGTATGTAATAGCGAGATAAGTACGTCGTGACGAGTGATGTGTAACAGCACGAAGTAAAGCTGTTTCGCCCTGGCGATTCCGCCCATTCACCTCGGCCCCATTTCGAATTGCTTCCTCCATTCGGGGGATATCGTGGTCAGTTGCAGCGCCAATCAGCGCTTGTTGCGCTGCATCTCTGGGTTCCAATACAGGCACTCCGTACTTCTTCAAAAGTTCAACCATGCTTGCGTCGCCATGTTGGACCGCTATCTCCATAGGTGTCTCCCCGAGGGCACCCACTTCTTCAGCCGGATTAGCTCCATTCTGGAGAAGAACTTTCGTCAAAAGCGCCCAATCGCTGAGAACAGGTGTAAGAAGTATGTCTCGGTCCCATGGTTGCAGCTTAGCGCCTGCCTTGAAGAGCATTTCGAGAATGACTACGCCTTTTTCCTCTGCTTTTTGGTCCTGCGCCTCGTCAACCTGCGGCTCGTCGAACTCGATCAATTTGGTCAGCATTGACGCGGGGCCTGTACCTAGTACGAGCTCGGGGTCACGCCAGTTTGGGTCAGCCCCTTCATCCAGAGCGGTTCTCACGCCCACCACGTCGAGTTTCTCAATTGAATCCGTCAGTAACTGTTGGGCGCTGGAATTTTGAGTTTGAAGAGCACCTTGAGCGTGGCTTTGAGCGAAGCCAACCGCAGAGCTGAGTAGCAAAACTATAATGGCTGTTGTACGGGATCGCTTCATTGGTTCGTTCTCGTTTCCGGTGCGGGCATCTGCCAGCGTAATAGGAGATTGGCTTTGGCAGTGGCAGAACAATCACAATGCTACGCCACTGCACAAATGCAGTCGCCTACCCGCCGTATGTTAGTGCGGTAAGATTTGAAGTGCCGGATAGCTGCTGGCCGATCACCAGCGGCGAACGGGCGGGCTGCCGCGTGGCGTCGGCAACCCACTGCGCGAAAAATACAATCTCCCCTGCGAGGTATTGTGTCATGGCTTCGGCAGGTGCGGCTCAACCGCATGATCTGATTCGTCAAGCTCTCGCTCCCCATCGGGGGCGACAAATTACATACGACCAGTGGGAGGCAATAGTTAGGCAAATTCCCGGCCTTGGCAGCGCGGGCAAGTTCGAACATCCATCTGATCATTGCATCAACACGTCGAACAAGGGCGCATGTGATTGCGCAAAGACTAATCAGGCATTGGTAAAACAGATAAGAAGGGGAACCTATTTAGTGCTCTAGATCACTTATTCTTCGTCTTTGATTTCTTGCCCTTTGTGGCGGCTTCACTTTCAGCACGTCTGCCATCACCCTCCTTGAACGGTAGCGGGATGTGCGGGATCGGCTTCGCGTTCGTCAAGTTCTTTTGCGTCCGGCAAGCGGTGCGGTTAACAAGGTGCTGATTCCCGCACGGGACGGAGCAGAATTGGCACGTGGGGGCCAACCTCCATTCCTTTGTTCGCGACGCATCTCTGGTGCGTGTGACTGCGCATCACTGAGAGTGATGCTTGTCACGGGATACTGTAACGCTCCAATGGCCAGTAACCAGCTACCCCTTGTGTGGTCCAATCAGGAAAATGTACGAAGATCCGATTGCTCGTATTCGTGAGTTTGGCCACAACGCGGGCATTGAAAATTCTTTTCTGGCAAGACTGGAAAAGGCATTAATGACCCTTTGTGAAGAGGGCCAGTAGGACGCCAAGGGCAACCCAAGAGGAGAGCCGCACCACATCCCTTGCAAGCCACTCCAGCCGGAGTTCGTTTGAATTTCACCTCTACATCAGGCTCAACTCGGCTGCTAAGGAGAGGCGATGGGTTTGGTATTACAGTTTTGGCAATAGAGTCGATTATGGACTCAACCTCATCAGTCAGGGTTTCAAGGAATGCAAGAACTTCTGAGTAATCAGAACCCGGGGCTGATGTGACGTCATGTTTTCCGTGCCAAACCCCAATCACGATTCTAAAGCGGGTGCTCCTAGGGTCCAACTCAGGATTAGGAACGTCAAATTCAATGCGGGCGACCTCACCTCCGTTAGTTACCGTTCCGGTCGATGGATAAAACAGTCGCACCTCATTGCAGGATGAATTGATGCCGCCTAGGCCTAGTTCTCCTTCGGATATGCCCTGAACTGCTAGAGCCAGTAGTCGGTGTTTGTCCTTGTCATCCAGATCGCGAATTATGCCCAAGTACGGAGGGGTGAACTGGTTTTTTCTGTTGAACGGTTGGAACATTTCAACAAGGCTTATTACGGGACAGCTCAGATTCTCAATTTTTCGCTTTGCACCCTTGGACTTCCCCATGCCGTGGAAATTTTCTGGTGTGTCGCAGATCGGAAATGCCAGAGTGTCGTCACCTGGTGGCGGGTCTTGCGACGATTCGCTGATCGCTACGGCATAGACAAGATGGTCGAGTGCAGATCGCAGGTTGTGAATAGCGTCCCCTAGAATCAACGACCACCTTTCAAGGTCAGGCTGTTTCGATACTTGCAGAATAAAGCGGTGAATCCTTAAATCGTTGCTTATCTCGTGCTTTATCTCGTATGGGTCAGGTTTGCGCCATGCCCTGATTTCGTTTTCGAGCATTGATGCGTGTTCACGCGCCCTTTTAATCTTCGCGTTAACGCTATTGAGATTTAGAATCATCTTGTATGAGACCCCGACGCGATAGTCCAGAAATGCAGCGATTCAACGTGCCGCTTCGCGATTAGATGAAGGCGATTTCGCGTTGCGCCCCCGCGCTCCCCACCAGCCTACAGCACGAACTCTGAAGCGGAACAGTGGCACTCTTGTAGTGCCACACTGTTCGTTCGCATTCGCGCAAAGCTGCGACGAACAAGAAAGCGAACAATCTTGTTGGAGCAATGATACTCAGAATCAATCGCTTGCACAGCAATGGCGAACTGCCCGCGAACAACTCGGCGAACAACTGCTAACCATGCCGCGAACAGACGTGCGAACTTACTTCTGCGGGTTCTCGCTCAGGGATTCTCTGATCTTTTGGACGTACCGTGCCGTTACTCCCGCACGTTTTGCGATTTCCTTTGAGCTTGCTTCGGGGTCAGCGCTGATCGCTTGCATGACAGCAGCTTTGCCCATCCCCTTGGGCCAGCCCGGACCCTGATATATGAATCGGCGGACCTCCCGCTCTTTGCCTTCGCCCTCCGTCTCCAGTTTGAGCGTGAAGTCTGCTTCCTCAGCACCCAGCTTGCTGTCGAGCGTGATATGCACGAATGTACCGTCGCCGTTGGTCGTCTTCTCGAAATGCAGAGCGGTAAGAAAGTTTGCGGCTTGGGAAATGGTTCCAATGGCTCGCTTCTGGCGTGTGTCCCAGGGAGAGTGGGTTATCAGCACAATCGGGCAGTACTGATCCGCAAGACGAACGATCAGCGAGTTAACAGGCTGCATGTCCTGTTGCTCCTTCCAAGAGCGCCCCGCGAGCAAGCTCTGTAACGTGCTCAGCACCACGAAGTCAGGCTTGTAGTAGTCGAGAACTTGGGCTAGCTCTTTCTCCGTGCTGACAAGATCGAAAGGCCCTGTGCGCAGATAGTGAAACCCGGGAGCATCTTCGGCACCCTTCAGTCCCAACCCCTTTGCGATGCCTCGCAACCGCTGTTCCAGCACCCATCTTGAATCTTCACTTTCGATGAACAGCGAACTCTTCACAGAGGATGCATCGAAGTGACCCCAAACCTTGTGTGCCGCGACTGATTCCAAGCACGCGGCCAGCCATGCGAGCGATTTCATACTGTGTGGGTGAGCCGACACTTGGGTTGCGCTCCGGGCTAACAACAGGTCTTCAATCACCCACGGTGGCTTTTGTCCCGTACCGGCTATTGCGTCGGAGAGATCACAGACCTGCCATCCTTGCGGCAGGCTTAGCGCATTGACTTGCTCTCCCATGCCGCTAGCAGTGGCTGTCATCGGACGCAACGCTCCGACGTGGGCCAAGCGACTTTCCGCCGTCCTGAATCACTTTCTGCAATTCGCTTTCGCGGATCATCGTACGGCTGCCCACTTTGGTACGGCGGAGCCTCCCCTTGGCGAGCCATGCGTGAACGGTGTACGGCGATATGCCGCCCAGGTAGGCCGCCGCCTGTTTGACCGAAAGGAGTCTATCTTCGCTCATCAAAGCACCTCTCACTCCGTAATAGCTGAAATCAGCCTTGACATTACTGTGCTTGTCTGTAATAGTCAAGCTATGCAAAGCCATTACGCAATTACGACCACAATTCGCTATTACAAGGGGACGTACGAAGTGGCCCTTTTGCCGGGCCCGCATCCCCGGCTGCGCGTAACGCTGGCAAGTAAGGGAGGGGCTCCCTTTGATGTTTCGCGCTGGAAAGACGCGCCCCACATCGCGCTGGCGAATTTGCGCGACGATCCCGAGGCCGTCCTGTGGTTCACGCGCACCTATGGCGTGCTGGTCGTGGGACAAGAGAAAAACCGTCTCCGTCCGGGGAGTGCTCAACTACCGTGACTTTCTGCGGCGTGCCTGGGAAGGCGACGGGGAACTGAATTGGATAGGCCCGTACAACTTCTTTGCGTTGCCATCGACAAAGGACATATGGCTGATCGCGCAGCCCACGGGGATGATAATCACTGTCAACGCCCTATGGCCGCTGATTCAATTCCTGTTCTCGCGGGACTGGGCAGAAAAGCGAGTCAGGAAGTGTGTCAACCCGGACTGTCCGGCACCCTACTTCCGGGCCGTCCGCAAGGGGCAAAAGTTTTGCAGTCAGAGTTGCGGGGTGCTTATCAACGTGCGCCGCTTCCGGGAAAGGGAAGCAAAACCAGCGAAGAGAAAAAGTCGGAGGGGAAAACCATGAGCATCTTCAAACGTGGAAACGTCTACTGGTATCACTTCCTGTTCAACGGGGAGCACATTCAAGAGAGCACAAAACAAGGGAACCCGCGCACGGCCCGCCAGATCGAAGCGGCACACCGTACCGCGCTGGCAAAGGGCGAAGTGGGGATTGAAGAGCGCAAGGCCGCGCCGATGTTCGCAGCCCTTGCACAGCAGTTCATTGCCCATGTCGAAGCCCGCCATGAGAACAAGCCTCAGACAGTCCAGTTCTACGCGGCCAAGCTCAACCGGCTGCTTGAATACGCGCCCATTGCGGGGGCAAGGCTTGACCGGATAGACGAAGGAGTCATCGAAGGCTATGTAGTGGCCCGCCGTGCCGCTGTAGGCCCTGCAACGGTCAACAGGGAGCTTGCCACGCTTCGCCGCATGCTGAGGCTTGCCCATGAGTGGAGAGAGATTCAGCGCGTCCCTACAAATCCGACTGCTCACCGGGGAGCGGGTCCGGGATTTCGTTCTCTCCCGCAAGCAAGAGGAAATCTACCTTGGGGCTTGCCCGCAACCGTTGAACGATATTGCCGTGCTCGATGCTGGAAACCGGCCTGCGAATCGGAGAGGCGCTCCATCTGGAATGGGCGGACATTACCCTGGCCCCGGTCAATGGCGCTCGATTCGGGTTCCTGCGAGTGCGGGAAGGCAAGAGCAAGAATGCCCGCCGGATTATCCCGCTCACAGACCGGGCGGCTGCGATGCTCCGGGAGCGGGAAGCGGTCCAAGGTGAGTGGCTTTGTCTTCGCCAACCGGGAAGGCAAGCCCTACCTGGGAACGTCCATCAATCACCTGCACCGGGACGCTTGCGCTCCCAAGATCAAAGGGAAGCGCACGGCCGATCTTCCCGGCTGATTTTGTGCTCCACTCTCTACGCCATACAATGCTTACTAGGCTTGGGGAATCGGGAGTGGATGCGTTCACCATCATGCGAATTGCCGGTCACAGCAGCATCGTGGTTTCGCAGCGGTATATCCATCCAACCCCGGAGGCAGTGGAGCGGGCTTTCGAGCGGCTGCAACTGTCCGGCGATTTCGCCGTAATTGAGCCAAAACGACTGCCACCCGCTACAGTATCCGCTACACTCGCAGGGAGCGGTTGCCGTAAGTCATTGAAGGGCCTGTAGCTCAACGGTTAGAGCAGGGGACTCATAATCCCTTGGTTGGGGGTTCGAATCCCTCCGGGCCCACCACTTTCATTACCAGTGGCCTAACACCCCTTCCCGCCATCAACTATACGGATAAAAAACAAAGAAGAGCAGCGAGAGTCCAGTGAGAACCCACAGACCAGGCTTCAGTTCGTCGAATTGTCCCGCCACCAGTTTGCAAATCGGATATAGGACAAATCCCGCCGATACTCCAATCGCGATGTTGAAGGTGAAAGCCATGAGCACGACCACCGCGAAAGCCGGTATGGATTCAGAGTAGTCGGTGAAGTCGATGCGAGAAATGGCCGAGAGCATGAACAGCCCGACGATGATCAGTGCTGGTCCGTAGGCCTGTGCGGGGATCGCCGCGACGAACGGCGCGAAAAACAAGGTCAACAGGAAACAAGTTCCCGTAACGAATACCGTGAATCCAGTGCGGCCTCCGGCTTCGATACCCGTAGCCGATTCGACGAACGCGCCGGCCGTGGTGGTTCCGAGAGCTGGCGACAAACTGGTCGCAATGGCATCGACGAGCATCGGGCGTTCAATCTGCGGCAATTGGCCGTTTTCATCGAGAAATCCAGCTCGTGCCGAGAGACCAATCAATGTGCCCATGGTATCGACAAAGGCCATGATGAAGATGGTCAACACTACGGGAAACGCCCGCCAGGTGAGAGCCCCACGGAAATCGAGTTGCCACAGGATCGGACGGATGCTTGGTGGCATGCTGACTAGATGGCTCGGCGGGGTGGCAGTCCCGACGACGAACGCGATAAGCGCAGTGACGATGATGCCAATCAGGATTGCGCCGCGTATTTTTCGGATGGCGAGGATAGCGAGCAGCACGAATCCAAACATTGCCACAAGAGCAGGATGCGAGGTCAGGTGGCCCGCTTGAACCGGGGCACCGGGCACGCCTAGCTTCACCAATCCAGTTTCATTCAAGCCGATGAAGGTAAGGAACAAGCCGATGCCCACCGCAAAGCTGTGGCGGAGTGAGGTCGGAACGTCGTCAACAATCCACTGACGCAAGCGAAACACGGTCATCAAGATGAAGAGGACTCCGGCGATGAAAATTGCGGCCAACGCAGTCTGCCAGGCAAATCCCAGCATCTTGCAGACGGTAAAAGCGATAAAGGCGTTTTCGCCCATATAGGGCGCGATGGCGAACGGCCGATTGGCGTAAAACGCCATGAGATAGCAGCCGGCTACCGCAACAAGAATGGTTGCAACGAACGACGGGCCTTCAGGTATTCCTGCAGCCGAAAGGATTGCCGGATTTACCACCACAATGTAAGACATGGTGGTAAACGTCGTAATTCCGGCCAGAACCTCGCGGGCCGGCGTCGTGCCATGCTGCTCAAGGCGGAAGAGCGCTTCCAGGAATTTCACCCAGCGAAGCTAATTGGCGCCGGTCGCGAAGTCAACGGCAGAACATCTGCCGGCGATGCGACGATGGCGCGTCGTACTATGGTGGCGACACGCCCACTACACTATCTTCATTGAGCCTTGTTAAAAGCGGTGCAATCCGAAATGGTTGAACCTTCGCATGGCATTGAATTCCGGGATCACGAGGCGGGTGTGCGCCACTTGGCGCGGATTCGCGAGCGCCTGGCTTCCGAGACCTCGGTTGCGGTCTGTCGCTTGCTCGCCGAGTCTCCCGAGCCTGATTCTGCGGTCGTCATGCTGGAACGCCTGCTTGAGTCGGGGCTGGAGGGCTGGGCTAGTACGAACGCCACGCAGCCCAGCCTGCTGCATTACGCGATCGTGGTCTTCGGACACAGCGCGTGGCTAGGCGAAACGCTCTTACAGAATAGTGATTTGCTTCGAAAGTTTAGCGGTGACGAAAGCTTGGAGCGCTCATTTTCGAAGGAAGAGTTTCGTCAGGAATTCTTCCGGTTGTACTCCAATTCTGCGGCAAGCGACTTGGCAATGTCGTTGGCACGATTCCGAAAGCGGGAGTACGTGCGAATCCTGCTTAGGGACGCGTTGGGAATTGCCAAATTGGCGGAGACTACGGAAGAAATTTCGGCACTGGCTGACGCCTTGATCGAAGAGGCTTTGTCAGCGGCCCACGCAAAATTACGGAATCTCTATGGCATACCGCAGTGGGTAGACGATGAAGGGCGCGTTCGCGATTCGCGCTTCTGCGTGGTCTCTTTGGGAAAACTAGGTGGCAACGAACTGAATTACAGTTCAGACGTTGATCTGCTGTTTCTCTACGACGGCGGAGTTGAGCCGGCAGGGGCTGCGATATCAAACCGCGAATACCACATTCTTCTGGCACAGGACATCACAGAATTACTGAGCCGGCGGACCCGGGAAGGGCAAGTCATGCGTATCGACCTGCGCCTTCGGCCTCAGGGGCACGAAGGCGAGTTGGCGGTGGCGCTCCCGCGGGCGATCCAGTACTACTCAGAAGTTGCCCAGGACTGGGAATTACAAGCCATGATCAAGGCCCGCCACTCGGCGGGCGATGAGAACTTGGCTCGCGAGTTCATTGGTGCGGTAGCGCCCTACGTCTATCGTCCGACTGTGAACTTCGCAGCCGTCAAGACGGCCCTCGAGTCAAGGGAACGAATCGACAAGCGAGGCAGGCACCCGGTTTCGGGCTCATTTGCGAGAAGGACCATCAATGTGAAGCTCGACCGGGGGGGCATTCGCGATATTGAGTTTCTGGTGCAGTGCCTGCAGCGAATGTATGGTGGAGAGGAACGATGGCTGCGCTCCCGCGGAACGCTGTCTGCACTACAAAAGCTGCATGACCGGCGGCACATCAGCGGCACAGACTTTCATAACCTGAACAAAGCGTATGAGTATCTCCGGCACCTCGAACACCGCTTGCAGTTGCGACAAGGTCGGCAGAGCCATCAGCTTCCGACCGACCCGACGGAACTAACAGTATTGGCCAGAGGCATGAGCCGGGTTGAAGCGGGACCGCAGTCGGCGAATGAATTTGAGTCCCAACTCCAGGCGAAAATGACAGCCGTCGCAGACATCTACCGACGCGTCGTTTACCAGGAACAGAGCCAGGAGTTCATCGACGCTCAGAGTAACCTGTGGTTGCAATCGCAAGTTCCGGCTTCAGCGGAGTATTCCCACAGCCAGATCATGCAGCGGCTGGCGATCGACTCACCACAGTTGTTGACAGCTGTTGCCAGAGCCGATCTGTCAACACATGCACGTAGAAATGTTGACCGTTTCCTGAGCTCGGCGACCACCAGTTCGGAACGCTACGCGGCTGTAGTCCGCGTTCCTAGTGCGGTAGAAAGCGCACTTGCAATTTTCGAGCGCAGCGAATACCTGACTACCATTCTGGTGCGTCATCCAGCAGACGTCGTTTTACTGGAAGGAGTCAACCAGCATCAGGCTGCCGAACAGGACACATTGTTTCCGGCGGCCAACCGAAGCGACACCGAAGCGATCGATCCTGTCCTGTCGTACCTGGCGAACGGTGGGGTTGGTCGCTCGGATGCCCTCTCGCTGTTCCGCCAGCGATTTCGCCATGCGCTCTTTGTGGCCAACGCGCGTGACCTCTATCAGCCACGAGGCGTTTGCGAAACGCTGTCGGAAAATAGCCGCGCCGCCGACCAGGCCATTCAATATGCACTCGCGATTGCGAATCCTCCGGCCGGATTCGCGGCGATGGCCTTGGGACGGTTGGGCAGCGGCGAGTTTGATGTGCTTTCGGACGCAGATCTTTTATTTGTGGCGGAGGATTCAACCGCGCGGAAAGACGCCAGCAGGGCGGCGGAGCGAGTCGTGGAAGTCCTAACTGCCTACACCCGCGAGGGGACAGTGTTTCCGGTCGACACGCGACTGCGACCCGGAGGACGTGAAGGAGATCTGGTGACGACGCCAGCGCAACTGGCGCGATACTTCGCGCGCGACGCTCGAGCTTGGGAGGCCATTACGTACTTGCGCTTGCGATATGTCGCCGGCGACCCGGTGGTGGCCGAAGAAGCGCTGGAAGTAGCACGCGATGGCATCGCGGCAGTGGCGAGTCGTCCTGGTTTTGAACGAGACTTGGACGAAATGCGGCGGCGCCTCGAAGAGAGCGATTCGCATCCCAACCTGAAAACCGGCCCGGGTGGGACATATGACATCGACTACCTCACGGGAAGATTGCAGGCGAAACATGGAGTGTGGGGAGGTTGCCATTTGTCAGAGCGCGCCAATGTGGCTGGCCGGCATGGGTGGCTTGATGAAGGAGATGCGAAGGAATTGGCTGAAAATGCCGGATTCCTGCGATTGCTGGAGCACAACGTCAGGTTGGTCACCGGACGGCCAGGGAAGTGGATACCAAAGGCGGCACACGCCAACACTTGGGTCGAAAGGCTCACGGCACTGGCTTTCCCGGGGAGTGACGGGCCGTCCCTGGACGACGTGGTGGCCCGGGTGGTGCACCGGACGAGGGAGATCTACCGGAAGTACCCTTTTTGATTGAACGGCTTCCGTCGCGAGTGATAACTTAGAAGGTTCGGGAAAGCCCGGTTATCCCCTCTTGGCAGGCTGAGGCAGTGCGGAAGGTGAGCGCGCGCCGAGGTCATGATGTGAGGTTTGGGTGAGTCGTTCTCCATTCACCGCCGGGACTCTGCGACTGACCCGATACAACGAAATCTTATACTCCGGGTCTTCATTCCCGACCCTTATTCCTGAGGTGTCTAGTGGCAACTTCGTACAATGGCATTCCTTTACCCACCAGTGGGTCCAAAATCACGTTTGAAGATGGCAAGTTCATCTTCCCTGACAACCCAATCATTCCTTTCATCGAAGGCGACGGCACAGGCCGCGACATCTGGAAGGCCTCCGTCCGAGTGTTCGATGCTGCGGTCGAGAAGGCCTACGGCGGAAAGCGCCGGGTTGCATGGTATGAAGTGTTCGCCGGCGAAAAGGCGATGAGTCGATTCAAGACCTGGCTGCCGGATGAGACTGTGGCTGCATTCCGCGACCTGCGGGTTGGCATCAAGGGACCTCTCACGACTCCGGTGGGCGGCGGCATTCGTTCGCTGAACGTGGCGCTGCGGCAGATTCTCGATTTGTACGCCTGCGTCCGGCCGGTGAAGTACTACAAGGGCATTCCCTCACCGGTGAAGAATCCCGAGCGCATGAACATCGTGCTGTTCCGCGAAAATACGGAAGACGTCTATGCCGGTATCGAGTGGAAAGAAGGAACGCCTCAGACCAAGAAGCTGATCGACTTCCTAAACAACGAGATGTTGGCGGGAACGAACAAGCGGGTGCGCGAGGATTCGGGAGTCGGCATTAAGCCCATCTCCATCACGTGTACGAAGCGACTGGTTCGCATGGCCATCAAGTATGCCCTGGAGAACAGTAAGAAGTCAGTGACAATCGTTCACAAAGGCAACATCCAGAAGTTTACTGAGGGAGCCTTCCGCGAGTGGGGGTACGAAGTTGCCACGCAAGAATTTCGCAAGGACGTGGTCACCGAACGCGAAAGCTGGATCATCGACAACAAGGACAAGAATCCGAACCTCACGATCGAAGAGAACGCCAAGATGGTCGAGCCCGGACTCGAGTTCGCACCTCAGGACTTTCGTGACGCTCTGTCGGCTGAAGTGAAGGGTGTGATGGACAGCATTTACGCCACGCATGGTAAGGGCGCGTGGAAGAAGAAGCTGATGGTCAACGATCGCATCGCTGACAGCATTTTCCAGCAGATTGTGACCCGTCCGGACGAGTATGCCGTGCTGGCGACGCCCAACCTGAATGGCGACTACATTTCGGATGCAGCGGCCGCACAGGTCGGCGGACTCGGCATTGCGCCAGGTGCGAATATCGGCGACCAACAGGCGATCTTCGAGGCGACACATGGCACGGCTCCGAAGTACGCCGACAAGGACGTCATCAATCCCGGCTCGGTCATTCTGTCGGGTGTCATGATGTTCGACTTCATGGGTTGGCACGAAGCGGCGCGACTAATCGAGGGATCGATGGAGCACACCATCCTGCAAAAGAAGGTCACGTATGACTTCGAACGCATGCTGGAGGGCGCGACCAAGGTCAAGACCAGCGAATTTGCCATGCACATGATTCACAATATGGAGCCGATCGCGGAGTTGGCCGCGGAGTGAAACAAGTTGACTGCCCCGCTTGCGGAGTCAACCGTTATCTAAACGATAGCTTTATAGGAAGCCTGCAAAATGCTGCAAATACATACTTTACGAAGTGAGGAATTATGCGCAAGAAAGTTACAGTTGTGGGATCGGGAAACGTGGGCGCCACGGCGGCGCATTGGATGGCAGCCAAGGAACTCTGCGACGTCGTGCTGATTGACATCGTTGAGGGAGTACCCCAGGGCAAGGGGTTGGACCTGCTGGAAGCCATGCCCATCGAGAAGCGCGATTCATTTGTCTTCGGTACGAATGATTACGCAGACACGGCCAACTCAGACATCGTGGTTATCACTGCCGGCATTCCCCGTAAGCCAGGCATGAGTCGCGATGACCTGCTAAACACCAATTACAAGATCATGAGCGATGTGGTGGGCAAGGTAGTGCAATATTCACCCAATTGCATCCTCATCGTCGTGTCGAATCCGCTGGACGCGATGGCGCAGGCGGCATACAAGTTGAGCAGATTTTCGCGCAACCGGGTAATTGGCATGGCCGGTGTGCTGGATTCGGCACGCTTCCGTGCTTTCATCGCGCAGGAGTTGAAGGTGTCGGTAGAGAATGTGACGGCGTTCGTGCTGGGCGGCCATGGAGACACTATGGTTCCGCTGAGCCGCTACTCGACCGTGGCTGGAATTCCGATTACGGAACTAATCGAGCCCGCTCGTTTGGAGCAGTTAGTTCAGCGAACGCGTGACGGCGGAGCGGAGATCGTCAAGTACTTGAAGACGGGCAGCGCGTATTATGCGCCGTCGGCGGCGGCAACGGAAATGGTCGAGGCCATCCTGAAGGACAAGAAGAAGATTCTGCCCTGCGCTGCGTACCTCGAAGGCGAGTACGGCATCAACGGACTTTATGTCGGCGTGCCATGCAAACTGGGCTCGGCTGGCATCGAGGAAATCATCCAGATCAAACTGAGTGCCGACGAGCAGGCCGCGCTACAGAAGAGTGCAGACTCGGTGAAAGAATTGGTCGGCGTGGTTGGGGTTTAGTTCAGGGTCGATTTTCGCGCCTTGTTGAGAGAATCCCGCCTGCAAAGGCGGGATTCTCTGGTTTACAGCGAAAACGCGCTACAGCACCGATTCCTTCTGCAGTTCCTTCACCAGCAGTTTCGACAGGCCGTCGATTACGTTGTCGGCTGAGCTGGGATTGAAGGTGTCGCTCACGCCCGTCCAAACCAGTTCACCATCCGGCGTAGTGGTGGCGTAAACATTGGTCTCGACGCGGACCGTCTTGTCCTGGCGAAGATAATCGGGCGAATACACCACGGGGTACACGGCCCCGTAATATCCATAAAACGAGCGGTAATAGGGGTAGGGAACAACGTACGCCTGGCCTGGGATGTAGGTCGTACTCGTTTCAACTTTGATCAGCCTCGATACGATGACTGCGTCGATTTTGAAACCTTTGACTTGAGTCTTGAGGTAATTCAAATCAAGTTGCGTGCCTTCCGGACGCAAGAGGATTGTGTTGCCGGGGATGGCCTCTACGCCGTCGCGCGCCACCAGCTTCGACAATGCATCTTCGAAGTCAGCGCGAACTCCCGGATTGGCGCTCATGCCGAGAACAAGAATTCGATGGAAGCGTGGTCCCGAGTATTCGGGGTTCTTCCAACTGGCTACCAACTTGGTCGATTTGCCAAGGACAACGGCTGCAACGCCAAGTACCATGCCAAATACAAAAAACCACTTCTTCAATCCAATCCTCCGTTGTCGCTTTGCAAAAGATTCGCGGCGGGTGCTCGTGCCGCGCTAATTGCCGTCGTACCCCAACGCAGCAGCTTTCTTGAATGCCTGTTCTGCTTCTGTCTTCATGCCCTTGGCGAGATACGCGGTGCCAAGGCCTGCGAAAGCCTCGCCGTACTCAGGGTCCAGCCGCAGCGCTTCCCGGAACGCGGAGATTGCGGGGTCGGGCTGCCGCTGCATCAGGTAGGCCTCGCCCAGAAGATAGCGGGGCTCGGCCGCGTTCGGTTGCTCCTGGATTACCAGCTGTAATTGCGAAATAGCATCGTCAGGCCGGCGCTGTCGCAGCGCGAGCCGGGCGCTCTGGACTTGCTGAGTAGCGATGATTTGTGGGTCCGCCAACTGCGCGAGTTGTGAATAATGGCGGCGAATCGCTCCATTGGCGGCGAACAGCATAACTGCCATCACGATCCAGGTCAGGCGTGTCCATGTGCGGCGTTCTTCCGGAGCGACTAGGATGTGCTTGGAAAGTGCCGCCCCCATGGCGAGGCCAGCCACCAGCCCGCCGATGTGCGCGGAGTTGTCGATGCCCGGGCTCAGTCCGAAGAGCAGGTTATAGCCCACAAAGGTGAGTAGGCTGCGCATGGTGCCTTGAATCGCAGCCTTCGGTATGGGCAGATGGCCGAGATAAAAAACGGCGATGGATGCGCCCGCCAGTCCGAAGATAGCGCCTGATGCGCCGGCTCCCACGGTCATCGGATGCAACCACAAACTCGCGAGACTTCCCGCAAGACCGCAGAAGGTGTACAGGACGACGTAGTTCAAGCGCCCCAGCACGCGCTCGGCTAACTGGCCCAGGTTCCACAAGCACCACATGTTGAAACCGATGTGAATGATGCCAATGTGGATATAATTCGAGGTCAGCATGCGCCATGGCTGCGAACCCAGCGACAACGGGCCCCAATTCGCTCCCCAGCGTAAAAGTTGCTCGCGGGTTGGACTCAATAGTGAGGCGCCTGACACCACCATGGCGACGAATACCAGCACATTGAGTCCGACAATGATGTGAGTTGCTGAGATTGGAGGACGTTCGGAGAGGCGTGTGATCAATTGCCCCGATGCCGTGATGGGTGGCATCTCCGTACTCCGTGCGCCGCAGTAGGGACAGACGGGCCCCGCAGCATGCTCACGTCCGCAACTGTGACACAACGACATTCGACACTCCAATTCTCAAGAATACACGTGTGACAATGCGAAGCTCTGAGAGCCGCAGGTGACCTTCAGGCTAATTCTTCGTCTATCACGGTAACCTACAGTCCTTGGAACCGTTGTACGACCGGATACGTATCATCGGCATCGATGCGAGGCTGGTAAAGTTTTTCGGCCTTTAAGTCACAGACATCGACTGGAAGGCGGGATTAGCATGAGGACATCAATCGAGAGGATCAGAAAGGGGGCTCCCATGGCGGAATTCTTTTGTAAGTTGTGTGGCAAGAGTGAAGGCGAGCCCCGAGGGTGGCGGCTGATATTTGAGCTGGAAAAGCCGGGCACCGATATCAGGAACACAATTTTCGTGCTCGACCGGTGGGATGAAAAGCGCGCCAGCGATCCCCACGCGGCTTGTTTTTGTTCCACGGACTGCGAGAGCAAGTATCTTGCCGCCCGGCATCAGCAACTGGTCGCCTAGCCACTCGAAAGTTATGCTCCCACCGGTTCCGCGTCTTCGCTTCGGGATCTCGGCTGAGCCCGTTTCATGCATATTCAATCAAGCAAAAAGGCCGCGATTGCGGCCTTTCGTTTTGAGCTGTGGCGAGTTACACCCGTTCGATCTGGACTGAGTTCAACACGACGTCCTTGAGCGGCCGATCCTGCCGGTTGCGGGGCAGCGCGGTAATTTTGTTGGCGACGTCCTGGCCGTCGATGACTTCGCCGAAAATTGTATGGTTCCCGGTAAGCCACGGAGTCGGAGCGACAGTGATGAAAAACTGAGAGCCGTTCGTGTCGGGCCCCGCGTTCGCCATCGCCAACTTGCCGTGCTTATCGAATTTGTGGGGAGAACCCTTGGTTTCGTCCTGAAACTTGTATCCAGGTCCGCCCATGCCCGTGCCTTCGGGATCGCCGCCTTGAATCATGAAATCGGGAATGACCCGATGAAACACTGTGCCGTCGTAGAGACGCGAAGTGCTCTTCTGGCGGGTACGAGGATCGGTCCACTCGCGAGTGCCTTCCGCCAGGTCGACGAAGTTCTTCACCGTGACGGGCGCCTCCTGTTCAAAGAGACGGCACACGATTGTGCCTTCTGAAGTATTAAAGGTGGCGTACAGACCAGGCTGCCTAGCCATGTGATTTCCTTTCCATGACAGATTCTAAGGATTCGCGCCGATACAGCCTGGCGCGATAACGAGTATCGTCGCTTAGCTATTGTATGGCCAACGCGCGAATTGCGGTGCGGGGCGGCAAATTTGGCGGCGGTTGTCCTGCCGATGTGAACACTATGGTCGCGACAAGTAGAATGAAGGACTCAGACTCGAAACGATGCCGACCAACTGGATCTTCTGGATACTTTTCAACGTTTTTGTGCTGGCGATGCTGGCGCTCGACTTGGGCGTGTTTCATCGCCGCAAGCACGAGGTCGCGTTTCGCGAAGCAATTGGCTGGACAGTGTTATGGATATCGCTGGCCGGCGTGTTCGCCGTATTGATCTACCACTTCGGACATGTCATGACAGGACGGTACACGCGGCCCAACTCCGAGTTGTCGCTGGAGTTCGTGACCGGCTACCTGATTGAAGAATCACTCAGTGTCGACAATCTTTTCGTCTTCCTGGTGATCTTCCGGTATTTCGCGGTGCCAAGAAAATATCAGCACGAGGTGCTGTTCTGGGGAGTGGTAGGCGCGCTGGTGATGCGCGGGGTATTCATTCTGGCAGGAATCAAGCTGCTGAATGCGTTCTCGTGGCTAATCTACGTGTTTGGCGCAATCCTCATCTACAGCGGCATTAAGCTGTTTCGGCAACAGGACGCGAACATCGATCCCGGCAGCAACATCGTGTTGCGCTGGTTTCGCAAGCTATTCCGGGTGACGGATGACTACGAAGGGCAGAAGTTCTTCGTATTTCGAAACGGAATCAGGTACGCTACGCCATTGGCGGTCGTCCTGGTGATGATCGAGACCACTGACTTGCTGTTCGCGACTGACTCGATTCCCGCCGTGCTTGCCATCACTCGCGAACCGTTCATCGTTTACACGTCCAACGTTTTCGCGATCCTGGGACTTCGGTCGCTGTACTTTGCCCTGGCCGGAATGATGGAGGTGTTTCACCTGCTTCATTACGGTTTGTCTGTAATCCTGATTTTCATCGGCGCCAAGATGCTGGTTTCGCATTACGTCCACATTCCAATCGGAATCGCGCTGGGGACAGTTGCGGGGGTGCTGGTCGTCTCCATTGTGCTTTCGCTGATATTTCCACAGAAGGCGGGAGCAAGCGCGTGAGTCAAACGACCTTGGGGGATCACTCGAAGCTGATGGAGTCGGCTCGCACCACTGAGTGCTTGCTGAATTTGAGGTCGTTCTTAAGCGGATAATCGAGCCGATAATGCGCGCCGCGGCTCTCCTCGCGGGCCAGTGCGGAGCGAGCAATAAGCATTGCGGTCTGTAGGATGTTGTGGGCCTCGTGCGCGCGACGGTCAGTGGCTGTCGGAGCGCTGGCCTGCAAGGCCGTCAGTTCGGACAATGCTTGACGAAGTGTCTTACCATCTCGCACGACGGCCACATTTTGCCACATGATGGACTGCACTTCTTGGATTAACTTCTCCGTGTCGGCCGTGCTTCCGTTGGGTGGAGCTGTGGACTTTGAGGGCACCTTCATCGATGCCTGCGGGGACAGCATCTCGCTGCGCATCGCGCGAGCGGCACGAGTCCCGTAGACCAAGCCTTCCAGCAGCGAGTTGCTCGCCAGACGATTAGCACCATGAACCCCTGTACACGCCACTTCACCGGCGGCAAAGAGGCCCTGAATTGAAGTGCGGCCGTCGAGATCGGTGCGCACCCCGCCCATGGAGTAATGGGCCGCCGGACGGATGGGGATCAGCTCCTCCGCAATGTCGATGTTGTATCGCATGCAGGTGGAATAAATAGTGGGAAAACGCTTGCGGACCTTCTCAGCATTGAGGTGGGTCAAATCCAGATAAACGGCGGCGTCGGGACGTTTGGTTACTTCCAGCTCGTGGGCAATTGCCCGGGCGACGACATCCCGCGGCGCCAGCTCTGCCATCTCGTGATACTTATGCATGAACCTCGCCAGCTCGAGATTGCGGAGATATGCACCTTCACCCCGCAATGCTTCGGACAACAGAAAGCGAGGCGCGCCCTTCACATAGAGCGCCGTAGGGTGGAATTGCACGAACTCCATGTCGCTGATTTCGGCGCCGGCACGATAAGCCATGGCGACGCCATCTCCGGTCGCGACGGCAGGATTTGTGGTTTCGCTGTATACCTGTCCCAGTCCACCGGTTGCTAGCAGAACCGAGCTGGCGTGGATTTCTTGCAGGTGCCCGTCATTATCGAGTACACGTGCGCCGACCACCTGGCCATCGCGAACCACCAGTTCAGTCGTGAACTCGAATTCGCGGAAGACGATTGGCTTCAGCGCCTGGGCCTTAAGGTACAGTGCGCGCCCAATCTCGCGGCCGGTTGAATCGCCGTGCGCGTGGAGCACTCGACTGCGGCTGTGTGCGCCCTCGCGCGTGAACGCGATCTTGGTTCCAGCGCGATCGAATTGCGTGCCCCAGTTGATCAATTCCTCAATTCGGGCGGGGCCTTCCTCAACCAGAATGCGGGCGGCGTCTGGATTGCACAGTCCGTCACCTGCTTTAAGCGTGTCGTCAAGATGCAGGCTGACTTCGTCATCATCGCTCAGCGCGGCGGCGATGCCGCCCTGCGCATACTGGGTATTGGATTCGGTTACTTCGCGCTTGGCGAGACATAAGACCCGTCCGGCTGACGCGAGTTCCACCGCAGCCCGCAGGCCGGCGATACCTGCACCCACGACAATAAAGTCAGTATCAACCGGGAGTGCCTTCATGGACATGCTTGACCGAAACAAAACGCCGGGAATTCAGCGCTTCTTATGCTGATGGTAACACGCGCGAGAGGCCCGCGATTCGGTCGAGCAGCGCCAATTCCGGCATCGGGAAATGCAATTGCGAGGAGCTTCGTGTGGGCTGAACACGCTTCCGTTACACTAGACGTTTGACTCGCATACCGGTTCGTACCTCTTCGCGATCGTATGAAGTGCTGGTCGAGCGTGGCCTGCTACGCACGGCGGCGGTCGTGTTGCAGGAAGTCATTCCGGCCCACAGCAAAGCATTTGTTCTTTCATCCGAACCAATTCTGGCGTTCTGGGGAGACTCACTCAAAGCAAGCCTCTCTGCGTCGGGTCGATCGTTCGAAGTGTTGGTGATGCCGGATGGAGAGACTGCGAAAAGGCTCGGCACGGTTGAAAAACTAGCAGCGAAAATGATGGGGCCGGGTGCCGACCGGCGCTCGACCGTGATTGCGCTGGGCGGCGGAGTCGTGGGCGACGTTGCCGGGTTCTTGGCGTCGATCTTCATGCGAGGCGTTCCCGTCATTCAGATTCCGACGACACTGGTCGCACAGGTCGACTCCGCCATCGGCGGCAAGACGGGTGTCAACCTGGTTGCAGGCAAGAACCTCATCGGGACGTTTCACCAGCCTCTGGCAGTCCTCGCGGATCCTGAGGTGCTAACGACCCTTCCGGAGCGCGAGTACCGCTCAGGTCTTTTCGAGGCGATGAAGTATGGAGTGATCCGCAATCCGGAGATCTTTGAGCTGATGGAATCCAAGAAAGATGGCTTGCTTCAACGCGATGGCGAACTGCTGGAGCGTTTGATCATCGACTGTGTCACAGTCAAAGCCGATGTGGTGAGTGCGGACGAGCGCGAGGGCGGCGAGCGAAGGATACTAAACTTCGGCCACACCGTCGGGCATGCTCTGGAATCGGCAACCCGTTATAAGCATTTTCTCCATGGCGAAGCGGTCGGCTGGGGCATGATCGCGGCTGCGATCATTGGCAGGGTAATGAAAGTCACCGAACCGGTCACAGCGGACCGCATTGTTTCGCTTGTCCGCTCTTACGGCTCACTTCCGCCTGTGGGTGTGAGTGGCAAGCGCGTCGTTCGATTGCTTCAGTCCGACAAGAAGACGATGGGCGGCGTGCCGCACTTTGTCCTCGCGAGCGAGATCGGGGCCGTGGAAGTGGTAAATACTGTTCCGCCGAGTCTGGTCGCTGCCGCTGTCGAAGAAATCGCAAAGTTGTCCAAACCGCAATGAGTACACCCAAACGAGACATCGCCCAGCAGCCGGAGAGCCAGGATTCCCAAGGCCGGGTTGTGGGGGCAGCGCCTGCGGGCGCCAGCGACGAGGCGTCGGCTGCGACTGCCGTGCGCGACATGTTCAGTTCGATTGCGCCGAAGTATGACTTGCTGAACCACGTGCTGTCGATGAACGTCGACCGTCTGTGGTGGAACCAGACGGCGCGTCGATTCGACCATGTTCTTTCGCGGCCCGACGCAAGGGTGCTCGATTTATGCTGCGGAACGGGCGACATGACGTTCGCGCTGCAACGGCGAATGAGAGGCAAGTCCGCAAGACTGGTAGGCGCTGACTTTTCGCACGCAATGCTGGTGCTGGCGACGGAGAAGACGCATGACGGACCCGTCCGCTGGGTGGAAGCCGATGCTCTCCAACTTCCTTTTGGCGGCAATCAGTTCGACCTGGTGACGGCGGCCTTCGGCTTCCGCAACCTCGCGAATTACGATCACGGACTGGCCGAGATCTATCGCGTGCTGACGAACGACGGCGAGATCGGCGTCCTCGACTTCGGCGAACCGAAAGGTATTGTTGGATCGGTGTACCGGTTGTACTTTCGACGTGTGCTGCCAGCCATTGGGACGATGATCTCGGGTGTAAGCGGGCCGTATGCCTATTTGCCGAGATCTGTGCAGCGGTTTCCAGCGCCAGAAGAGATGCTGGAGCGGATGCGGGCGGCCGGTTTTCGAGACGTTTCCTGGAACCCTTACACCTTTGGGATTGCCGGGCTCTATCGGGGAAGAAAGTAGCACCGGATTCGCGCTCCGGTTTAAGACGGACCTAATGGGGGCGCACGAAGCTATCGCGCAACGCTTCCTCGATCGAATACTGCATCACATGTGAGTAGTCTGCGCCGAGGAACTGCCGCAAGCGAGTCGTGTCCATCGTGTATGACCCGATCATGTAGGGCAGCGCCTCGGGCGGGATCGACGAAATCCCCCACTTCCAAAGCATTCGCAGAATCATCCGGCAGGCCGTGCGGCTGGGAACGCGCCGAATCGTGGCTTGAGCGATTTGAGCGCACGTCTGGATCGAGAGCGGCTCGCCATGGGCCGCCACATTCAGAATGGTCACCGGCGGGTCATTGAACGGCCTGTCCAGTAGATAGACCAACAATCGGGCCATGTCGTCAACATGGACGAACTGAAAATGCTGCTGTGGATACTTCCTGCCCACTGGCAGCATCAAGGGAAGGCGTTTGCCCTGTTCGCGCATGCGGGCGGCGCGAGGGCTTTTACCTAAAGGCGTTCCACGCAGCGCACCGACGAGATAGTTTTGCATGCTGGCGCCGGTGAAGATGTGCGGGCGCAGAATGTAGGTGCGGCAATCGCCCATGCTCTCCGCGCGATAGCGCACTACGTCATCGCTCTCGCGCTTGTGTACTGCGTAGGGAAGCGTGTGCGCCCGCAGCGGAAAATCTTCCGTGACGGGTCCGGGTGTCTCCGGGCCATAGGCGGAGACGCTGCTGGGAAAGATGAACTGCCGCACCTGTCCGCCGGTCCGGTTCACTACGCTGATGGCCTCCATGACCCGCGCGGTCCCGGCCACGTTGATTTGCCACATGCGCTCTACGTCGATGATGCCAGTGCGTAGTGGATCGAGGACGAAAGCCAGGTGTATTACCGAACACGCGCCGCTCTGCCGCAATAACTGGGTGAGTTCGCGGCACGATGCCTCATGGCCCAGATTCATGGTGTGGAATTCAACCGGATACGCGGAATCAGGTGGGCGCAGATCTACTCCCACTACGCGGAACCCGGACAATAACGGAAGAAGCCTCGTTCCCAGGTTGCCTGAGATTCCCGTAACCAGCACCGTCGATCTTGACTGGTTCATCGCACTATTTCGGCGGACCCGTCGGCGGTGGCACGCGCGGTGTTGGACGGCCCCCTGGCGTCGGAACTGCATTAACCGGGGCGGGTCCAAAGTACGCTTCATCGATGACCGGCGTGGCCGACTTCCCAATCTCCTCGAGCTTGTCCTGCAGCAGTTGCTGCTGGAGTGTCTTGACGATCGAGTCTTTGACCTCGCTGAGCGGAATTTCCCGGATCGTAACCGCCTTGTAGATGTATGACGCCGCGGCGTCGGTGTAAACCTGTGATACTTCACCGGCCTTCAGTTGAAACACCGAATCCTGATTGACCGGCAAACTGCCCGGGCTTCGGGCACCCATGTTTACGTCGGGCGTGCCTGCTCCGGTTACCCCTGCTGCCTGGTACGCATCCTGCTGCAGCTTGACCGGGTCGCCGCTTGCAATCCATTGTTGCCTGATCTTTTCGGCAGCGGCTTGCTCTTCAGCCTGTTCGGCAGAGGCCTTATCGCCGGTAAAGGGGTGGTGAGGAACAATAATTCGCTGCAGCGTTGCCTCCATGTACTTGGCCTTGTTACGGTCATAGTAGTCTTGAACTTGCTGGTCAGTGGGATGCGCGTATTCTTCAGCGTAATGGCGTCTCAGTGCTTCAGCCAAAACCTGGTTGGATACAAACTGCATGATGAGCTGAACATCTTGGGTGTTTTCAAGGTGCAGGGCCCGCGCCGCGTCGGCATAGATCAACAGCTTGCCATAGTTGTTGGCAAACGTTCGCTTCGTATCGAACGGCATGCCCGACTGTAAAGCGTTCGTCAACTTTTCGAACTGGGCGCGCGTCACGCTGCTTATGCAGTCCTTCGCTGGCGCCAGGTTGCCGATGGGTTCACAACCACCCTTCAAAGTAATAACGGGTTGGTCCATTCCGACCGCGTCGGGGTTTGGCGCGGCGGGGCTACTGGTGGACGCAACGTTGGTCTGTTTTGCGCTTTCTGGGCTTGATGTTTGCGCAAATCCGGGAGCAGTGAGGACACACGAAATCAACAGAACGGCCATTCGCTGGTGCTGCATGAAGGGTATTCCTCCGGGAATATGTGACGCCTGGTGCGGCGCGGAAGTTTGACAGCATCGTATCATAGGATGCCCACGCGCCTTGAGACAAGCGAATCACCAACGGAGCCGGGATACCCGCGCTATGACAAACTCGCCGGACATCACCCAGCGTGAATCGGAAAAGAAGGCGGTGGCGCTGAACTCCGTTTACGCAGCGGTCGCGATCACGTCCTTGAAAATTGCGGTGGGGATCTCCACCGGTAGCCTGGGTATCTTATCCGAGGCTGCCCATTCCGGCCTCGACCTGGTCGCTGCTGCCGTCACATACTTCTCGGTGCGGGTTTCCGACAGGCCGGCCGATGCAACGCATCAGTATGGCCACGGTAAGGTGGAGAATTTCTCGGCGTTTCTGGAAACTGCGCTTCTCCTGGCGACCTGTGTATGGATCGTTTATGAGGCCACCAAGCGCCTCTTTTTCCATTCGGTCGAAATCGAGCCTAATGTTTGGGCGTTCGTTGTCATGGGCATCTCGATCGCGGTTGACGTGTGGCGCTCGCGGCGGCTGAAACGCGTGGCTAGAAAGTACAGCAGCCAGGCATTGCTGGCCGATGCTTTGCATTTCAGCACTGATATTTGGTCCAGCAGTGTGGTCATTCTCGGACTGGTCCTGGTGCTGGTGGGACGCGCTTATACGATTCCGTGGCTGGCCAAGGCCGATCCCATCGCTGCGCTGGTTGTAGCCTGCATTGTGGTTTATGTGAGTTGGCGTCTTGCACGGGAAACCATCGACGCGCTGCTGGACGGAGCGCCGGCTGGAATTCGCGCCAAGATCATGAGCGAAGTCTCGCGCGTGGATGGCGTTCTCGCCGTGGATCGTGTACGCATCCGCCGCGGAGGCAGTAAGTACTTTGCCGATATTTCTCTGGCTCTGTCGCGTAACGTGACTTTCCAGAAGTCCGAGCAGGTCGCGAATGACGCAGCGTCAGCGGTGCGCCAATTGCTTCCGGAGTCCGATGTGGTGGTGAATGCGGTGGCGCGAGCCGGCCAGGGGGAAAGCCTGTTTGATCGAATCCGTGCGGTGGCTACGCGCAATAACCTGAATGTTCACGATATCAGCGTTCAGGACGTAAACGGGAAGTTACATGTCGAGCAGCATGTCGAACTGGACGAGCGTTTGCCACTGAAGGCCGCGCACGACCAGGTCACTCGGCTGGAAAGCGAAATGCGAACCGAAATTCCCGAGCTCTCCAGCATTCTGACGCACATTGAGAGCGAGCCGGCCACCATAGAAACCAGCGAGGGTCCGGTGGAAGCGTCCAACTTCGAGCACCACATCCAGCGGATCAGCAGAAGCTTTCCCGAAGTGATCGACACTCACGATCTGACTTTCAAGCGTGTGGCCGGGCGTTTGTATCTGTCGCTACACTGCACGCTGAAAGACGATCTTCCCCTGGCTCAGGTGCACGACATTCAGACCGCGCTCGAGAGCCGTTTCCGTCAGGAAGTCCCCGACCTGTTCCGCGTATTGATTCATCCCGAACCGCAAACCGACAATCGCCGCTAACCGTTTGGCGTCAGAACAGCTTTCTCAAGTCACGCCGAAGAATTTTGCCAGAAGCAGTGCGCGGAATACTCTGCACAAAGTGAATTTCACGCGGCATTTTATAGCTGCTGAGACGCTGAGCCACGAAATCGCGAAGGCTCGCCGAGATCTCCTCGGTTTCAAGATATTCCATGCGCAAAACGACAAAAGCGCACGGAATCTCTTCACCGGCATCATCGACCCGCGAGACAACGCCGCAGTCCCGCACCGCGGGATGCTCCAGCAAGACGCCTTCGACCTCGGCCGGCGCAATCGAGAAGCCTTTGTACTTCATCATCTCCTTGCGGCGATCGACGACGTAGTACAAGCCTTGCTCATCGACGCGAACGACGTCGCCCGACCAGTACCACCCGTCGCGCAGCACCGCCGCAGTAGCCTCCGGAGATTTCCAGTAGCCCAGCATGATCTGCGGGCCCCGCATGACCAATTCGCCGATCTCGCCGGCTGGAACTTCATTGTCTTTTTCGTCCAGTACACGACACTCGGTTAGCGCGACAGGTCCCCCGATCGAATCGCCACGATAAAATACTGGATCGAGAAATCCCATGTGTGTGACAGGCGATGCCTCGGTCATGCCATAGCCCTGCCGGATGGGAATGCCCGTGGACTCTTTGAAGCGTCGTGCAAGATCAGGCGCAAGTGGTGCAGCGCCGCACTTTGCCCATCGCATGCGGTGCTCGCGGGGAAACTTGCCCTGGTCGGCGGCGTTACAGTAGGCCAGCAAGGCCGGCGGCACGCACAGGTTCACCGTCACATTCTCTTCCACTGCGATCCGCAACGAAACCTCGCAATCGAATCGCGGCATAAACACAACTGTGCATCCGCGCATGAGTGCCAGGTTCAGTCCGACCGTCAGCCCGTAGATGTGGTACATGGGCAGATAGCAAAGGACCACGTCGCTTTCGCCGATGCATCCGGTCTCGCCCGAGGTCAGCGTCTGGTAAACGTTGGCAACGATGTTGTGATGCGAAAGCATCACTCCCTTGGGCAACCCCGTAGTTCCGCTCGAGAAGGGAAGCGTGGCAATCGTCAAGCGGGAATCGTGCTCTGGCTTCGGTAACGCCGCGCTTCCGGAGTACGTATAGAGGCTCGATAGCGGCTCCGATCCAGAGCCCGACGCATTGCGGATGGTATACACCTTTCGCAATGCCGGTAATCCGGACAGGTCAACGCCTTCCAGCAGAGGCCCATCGCTGATCAAGGCAACGGCGCCCGACGTCTCCATCTGGTAGTGCACCTCGCGATCGCGATAGGTCGGATTCATGGTCGTCGGGGTCGCTCCCGCCAAGGTGATGGCGTGAAACGCCATGCCGAATTCCCAGCAATTGGGCAGAAAGATTCCAACCATGTCGCCGGGGAGGACACCCGCGGCGACAAGTCCCTTCGCGGTGCGTTCAACCATTTCTCCGTATTCCGCGTAAGTCACGCGACGATACGGTGTGCACGACGTATCAATGACGCCGACCTTCTCGCCGTGTCTTCGGCAAGCCTCGAGAACGACATTGTGAACGAACTTGCCTTCTGGGTCTGCATACAAGGCAGTACGTTGCGGCGCTATTGGTAGTGTCATAGGAACCGCGGGTGAGTGTAGCAGGTCGCGTCAAGCTGCGACAGGGCGATTTGACGCAATGGCGGTTGGGAAAAAGCGACAGCGGATAGACTGAACGTGCATGTACTTGCTCGGGCTCATCGCCGGAACGCTTAGTCTCGCGGTCTGGATTTACCTGCTGACCGCGCACGGCGGATTCTGGAAGGTGTGGCGTTTGGGAGCACCAGAACGGCCACTGGATCCCGTGCGTGGTCTCGTTGCGGCAGTCATTCCTGCTCGCGACGAAGCGGAGTTCGTTGGCTCGACCGTCCAGTCGCTGCTGGAACAAAGATCTGTCGAGTCCCTTCACATTTTCGTGGTTGATGACCATAGCTCCGACCAGACCGCCGAATCCGCGCTTAGAGTAGCCGACGATCTCGACCGCGCCGACTCAGTCAGCGTGATTTCCGGCCGCGAATTGCCACCCGGATGGACCGGCAAACTCTGGGCGGTGCAGCAAGGTGTAGATGCGGCGATGAAACTGCGTCCCCGGTTTCTGCTCCTAACCGATGCCGACATTCAACATTCGCCTGAAAACGTAGCTACCCTCGCCGCGATCGTGGAAGCGGGGAACTACGACCTCGTCTCATTTATGGTGAAACTCCAGTGCAACAGCATTGCCGAGCGCCTTCTGATCCCTCCCTTTGTTTTTTTCTTTTTCCTGCTGTATCCGCCGGCGTGGATACGTGATCCCAAGCGCAGCGTGGCAGGCGCCGCTGGAGGCTGCATGCTGGTTCGGCCAGAAGCACTGCGCGCCGCTGGCGGCATCGCTGCCATTCGCAATCAGATCATCGATGACTGTGCGTTGGCTAAGGCTGTCAAGCGGTCTGGCGGACGGGTGTGGCTGGGAATGTCTGTCGATACGTACAGCCAGCGCGCGTACGGAAGTTTTGCGGAAATCGAAAGAATGATTGCGCGTACTGCCTTCAATCAACTGCAGCATTCGGGTCTCTTACTGGCAGGCGCAATCATTGGATTGGTGATTACCTACTTATTTCCATTGGCACTGATTCTGACTGCAAACAAATGGTTGGTCGTTGTCGGTGCGTCGAGCTGGATGCTGATGGCGATGGCTTATGCGCCGATGGTGCGATTTTATGGTCTGAAAGTTCTTTGGTCGTTGACGCTGCCATTCAGCGCGTTCTTCTACATGATGGCCACGGTTCATTCGGCATTCAAATTCTGGGCCGGCCGTGGAGGTGAATGGAAAGGCCGGAGCCAGGACCTGCCTTCAACGCCTCGCGCCAAGTCAAGCTAGCCTGCTCGGATCCCCAAAAAAAGATGTGTTATCGTGATATAGTTGTATATAACACACCTTTAAAATCATCTGCTTAGGATGTTATTGTTATAGTGAGAGAGTTATATACTTTGCTATATCACAATCACTGACACTGACCATTTCCACCCCTGAGTTTTCAAAGAGCCAGTAGCATCGCCGCCTAGGCGCGATCTGGAAGAAACACTTCTCCCTTCGCCTCACCGAAGTCTTATTACAGGATGGGTGGCAAGATGCGAAAGGACGAAGGACACGTCGCGTTGTGGTAAGGCGCATCTAGAGGCCGAGCGCCGCTCGTATTCGCGTCACGATATCCGGCACATCTGCATCGACATCGACAACGATTGCGTCGACCGGCTCCTCTAACGCGGCGAACTGACTAGGCAATAGATCGGGATCCATGTAATGGCCATGGCGCTGCGAGAGTCGTCGCGCGATCAGCTCCCGGCTGCCGCGCAAGTAAACCAGCCGCACAGTCGGGCTGAACATCAATTGCTGTCGATACGCCTGTTTCAGCGCTGAGCAGGCAAGCACGACGTCGGATTTGGAACTTAGCCAGTTACCGATTGCTGCGTGAAGCGCTGCCAGCCACGGCGCACGATCGTTGTCGTCCAGTGGAATGCCGGCCCGCATTTTCGCCACATTGGCGGGAGGATGAAAGTCATCGGCGTCAACGAATCGCCAATGTAGTGCCTCGGCAAGAGCCACGCCGACTGTAGTTTTTCCGGATCCGGTAACACCCATCAAGAGGATGACCATCGCTTAGTCGGCAGCCGCTCGCTCTCCGACCAGACCAAGCACGAAATGGTCCATGGCGTAGGCGAACCCGTCCTCTTCGTTGCTCTTTGTCGCGAACTTCGCCAGCGCTTTGACGTCATCGGTGGCGTTCCCCATGGCGATGCTGACGCCGCTTTGGCGAAACATGAGCGTGTCGGTAGTCATATCGCCGATGGTGGCAATCTGGCTGGTAGGGATGTCCAACATTCTGGAGAGGGTGAGAATCACCTCGCCCTTGTTGGCCTTGGCGTCCGTCACGTCGAGATAGTAGGGACTGGAGCGGGTCGCGGAAAACGACATACCTTTCAGGGCCGCGAGGTCTCTTTCCGCCTGGGCTAGCGCGTCATGGTCGTCGCTAACTCCGACAAGCTTCAAAACGCGGAACCGCGACATGTCGTGCGTCGTGAGACGGCCCGCCCTGCGTCCCATCTGCTCTTCGTGATGCGCGACGTGAGGACCGGTTGGGTTGCTCACGTACCAGTCCGTGTCTGTCCAGACCCACAAATCGAAGCTGTGTTGAACGATGCGGTCCGCCACCGCCTGTGCATCCGTAGGCGACATCGCTAGAGTTTGCAGGACGGTTTCGTCAGGAGCAACAAACAGAGCGCCGTTGAAGCATGCAAACGGCTCTCGGACCTGAAGCTCGCGGACGAGCTCACGCACCATCTGCGGAGGCCGTGCGCTGGCGATCGTGAATCGAATACCCGCGGCATAGAGTCGCCGGACTGCGGGCGGCGCACCGGGAGTGAGCTGCTTGTCGTTGTCGAGCAGCGTTCCATCGACGTCCGACACCACCAGTGCCACTCCTGTCGACGGTTGCTGGCCGATGCTCATAGGTTCGAGCCGTCCTCGCGCTCAAGGGGGCGCCAACGATTCCGGTCACGGTGAATCAGCGAATCCGCATTTTCCGGGCCTTCGCTGCCTGCTGCATAGTTAGGGAACTGTGGCTTCGGAAGCTGCGTCCATGCCTCTTCGATCGGCGTAATGATCCGCCATTCGGCCTCAACTTCATCGCGGCGGGTGAACAGCGTCGCGTCACCGCGCATGGCATCGAGTAATAGCGTCTCATAAGCCACCGGAGTAGCTGTCCCGAATGCATCGCGATAGGAAAAATCCATGTTGACGCGGCTGGCACGCATGTGAGAGCCGGGCGTTTTGGCTTCAAAATTCAATGAAATGCCCTCGTTCGGCTGAATCCGCATAGAAATCACATTGTGATGCACATCGTCTGGATTTCGCGCGAACAAAGCCTGCGGCGTGCGTTTGAAGTGGACGGCGACTTCCGTGAGTTGGTTGGCCAGCCGCTTGCCGGCACGCACATAAAAGGGAACTCCCGCCCAGCGCCAGTTATCGACGTGGAATTCGACAGCCACGTAGGTCTCTGTGTCGGAAGTGGGACTGACACCCGGCTCCTGTCGGTAGCCGGGGACGTCTTCGCCATTGATTTTTCCCGGTCCGTATTGTCCACGTATCGTGCGCTTCGCAACCTCGTCGATCGACATAGGCCGAATGGCGCGCAGCACCTGTACTTTCAGCTCGCGCACTGAGTCTGCATCGAATGCCACTGGTGGCTCCATCGCCGTCAACGTCAACAGCTGCAGCATGTGATTGGCGACCATGTCGCGCAACGCGCCAGTTTCTTCGTAAAATGCGGCGCGATTTTCTACACCCAGGGTCTCGGCGGCCGTGATCTCGATGTAGTCGATGTAATTACGGTTCCAGATCGGCTCGAACATCGAATTGCCGAAGCGGAAAACCATGATGTTCTGCACGGTTTCCTTGCCGAGGTAGTGGTCGATGCGATAAACCGCATCTTCGGGAAAGACATGCGACACTTCGGCATTTAGCGCCTGCGCGCTCTGCAAATCGTGACCAAACGGCTTTTCCAGCACGATTCGTGTCCAGCCGCCATCATGCTCGGCAAGTCCTGATTGACCCAGCCCCGCCACGATTGGCGGAGCCAGGGACGCCGAAGTCGAAACGTAAAACAGCACGTTCTTACTGGCGCCATTTTTCTGCATTTCTTCTATCTTCGCCTTCAATTTGGGATAGAAGTCAGGATGACTAGCGTCTCCGATAAAGTAATGCAGCCGCTTCGCAAAGTCCTGCCAGCCGCTCTCGCTATAGTTACGTGCATCTTTCGACTGCGCTGCACCTTCATGCATTCGCTCCCGAAACTCATCATCCGTGAGTTGGGTGCGGCCGATTCCCAGCACGTCGAAGGTCGGATTGGTGCAACCCAGACACGCCAAGTCGTAAAGTGCAGGGATCAGCTTGCGGCGTGTCAGGTCACCAGTTCCTCCGAATATGACGAGTAGGCATGAATCACCCTTCGGTAATCGGGGCTCAAGAATTTTCACCGGTTCAGTTTCTACTACGGTACTCACTTCTTTCCTCCAGCCGGCCGGACAGATTTATCGGTCACCGCGGCCCAGTCCGTATGAACGAAACCTGCGTTCGGACGGTCGGTCCGCTGGTAGGTGTGGGCCCCGAAGAAGTCGCGCTGAGCTTGGGTCAGGTTTTGCGGAAGTTGCGCGCTGCGATAGGCGTCGAAGTACGACAGCGACGCAGACAGGGCGGGAACCGGTATTCCAGCGTGCACGGCTGTCGCAATCAACCAGCGCCAGGAGCGTTCAGACTTGCGAATCCAGGTCATGCAGTCATAGTCGAGCATCAAGTTGGGTAAATCCGGTTGGCGTTCGAATGCGCGCATGATGGAGTCAAGAAAACGCGCCCGAATGATGCACCCGCCTTTCCAGATGCGGGCCAGTTCCCGCAGATTCACGTTCCACTGCCACTCTTGCGATCCCGCGCGAATCAGGCTCATGCCTTGCGCGTAGGAACAGATTTTCGATGCGTATAGCGCATCGTGCACGGCCTGGATCAGCTTCCGTTTATCGCCATCATAAGCATCCGCCGCGGGGGAAAAGATCAACTGACTGGCGATCACGCGCTCGTCTTTCATACTGGACAGCGAGCGCGCGTCAATCGCAGCTGCGATGGTGGGGACAGGTACTCCCAAGTCGAGTGCGACCTGCGCCGTCCATTTGCCCGTACCTTTTTGTCCGGCCTTATCGAGAATCATGTCCACCAGTGGGTTCCCGGTTTCCGGATCGGTGGCGCGAAAGATTTGCGCGGTAATTTCGATCAAGTACGACTCGAGCGGTCCCCGGTTCCACTCATCGAAGATGTCGGCCAGTTCCCGCGCCTCGAGTCCCAGCGCTCTGTTCAGGATCTCGTACGCTTCGGCGATCAGCTGCATGTCCCCGTACTCGATTCCGTTGTGGACCATCTTCACGAAATGGCCAGCGCCATCCGGACCGACATAAGTCACGCACGGGCCCGAATCGCTCTTCGCAGCGATTGCTTGCAAGATGGGTGCAACGTGGTTATACGCCTCCCTCGAACCACCGGGCATCAACGAAGGACCGTGTCGGGCGCCCTCCTCACCTCCCGAGATCCCCATGCCAAAGAAGCTAACCATAGTTTGCCGTGAGTTCGCCTCGCGGCGCATGGTGTCTTTAAAGAACGAATTGCCACCGTCGATAATGACGTCGCCTGGAGACAGATACGGGCTGAGTTTTTGCAAAGTTTGATCCACCGGATCGCCGGCCTTGATCATCATCAGGATGCGGCGAGGACGTTCGAGTGAGCGGCAAAACTCTTGGAGTGACCTCGTCCCGATGAGGTCCCGCTTCGGCTGTTGGCTCAGCAGCCGGTCAACCCAATCGGTCTCGAGGTTCCAAACCGCCACGGTATGGCCGTGGTCCTCCACGTTCAGGGCAAGGTTCGAGCCCATCACGCCCAGGCCGATCACGCCGAATTGCGCCGTCTTAACTCCGGGTTTCGCCGGCATGGGTGTCCCCTGCTATCGCTCCTCAGATCACGCGGGCACTGGTTGTGCGCTACGACCTTAGGATTTCACTTTGTCGATGGCCATGCGCGCCTTCGCGACCACATTGTCGACGGTAAATCCAAAATGGGTCATCAAGTCCTTGATAGGCGCCGACGCTCCGAAGTCGTCGTGGCCCACTGCCTCTCCGTCGTCTCCAATGTAACGGCTCCAGCCCAACGTGGCCCCGGCCTCGACGGAGACACGCGCCCGTACCGCCGGAGGGAACACTTGGGCCCGGTATTCCGCAGGTTGCTTCTCAAACAGCTCCCAGCAGGGCATCGAAACCACTCTGGCTTTGACCCCAGTCCGCTAACAGCTTTTCGTAAGCGCCAATGCAAAGTTGAACTTCTGAGCCCGTGCCGATCAGAATCACCTCCGGCGTGCCTCCAGAATCGGCCAGTACGTACGCCCCCTTGGCTGCCCCCGCCGCGGAGGCATACTTCGTGCGGTCAATCGTCGGCAGCGCCTGACGACTCAGCGCCAGCAGCGCGGGTTCATGCTTCAGCGGCATGATGCTCCGCCAGCTTTCCGATACCTCATTGGCGTCCGCAGGCCGGAATACCAACAACCTGGGCATCGCCCGCAGCGACATCAACTGTTCGATTGGCTGGTGCGTCGGTCCATCTTCACCCAACCCAATCGAATCGTGGGTGTAGATGAAGATGGCGGGAATATCCATCAGCGCCGCCAGTCGAATCGCCGGTCGCATGTAGTCGGTGAAGATAAAGAATGTCGATCCATACGCCCGTATGAGCGAGAGCACCATGCCGTTCACGATCGCACCCATGGCGTGCTCGCGGATGCCAAAGTGGAAGTTGCGGCCGTCATATTCGCCGCGCTCGAAGCTTCCCGCATCCTTAATCAGAGTCTTGGTTGACGGGGCGAGATCGGCCGCGCCGCCAATTAGCCACGGCACATTCTTCGCCACTGCGTTCAGCACTTTCGAATTCGACTCGCGCGTTGCGATGCCTTTCGCATCGGCAGCAAACGTGGGAATGTCCTTGTCCCAGCCTTGCGGCAAGTCGCGCTTAGCCATCAGGTCCCACTCTTTGGCGAAATCAGGAAAAGCCTGCGCCCAGGCCTTGTACTTGCCGTTCCATTCCTCTTCCCATTTCGCGCCCCGACCCACAGCTTCGCCCATGTACGATTTCACTTCGTCCGGCACGAGGAACTGCGCATCCGGCGGCCATCCGTAATTGATTTTGGCGAGCCGAACTTCCTCGACGCCCAGTGGTTCGCCATGGGCCGCTGCAGTGTCCTGCTTGTGGGGTGCGCCGTACCCGATGTGGCTGTTCACAATGATGAGTGACGGTCGCTGAGTTTCTTTCTGCGCCTCACGAATCGCCCGGTCGAGTTCCGCCAAGTCATTCACGTCGCTGACATGCTGCACGTTCCAGTGCCACGCCAGGAAGCGGGTGCCGACGTCGTCGGAGAACGCTAGCGACGTGTTGCCTTCGATTGTGATGTGGTTATTGTCGTAAAACCAGATCAGGTTCGACAGCCCAAGATGCCCGGCGATCGACGCGGCCTCATTGGAAACGCCCTCCATCAGGTCGCCATCGCCGCAGATCGAATAGATGCGGTAATCAAACAGGTCGTGGCCGTCTTTGTTATACCGCGACGCAAACCAGCGTTGGGCAATCGCAAAGCCGACCGAATTGCTGATGCCCTGTCCCAGCGGTCCTGTCGTGGTCTCCACGCCGGCGGTCAGGCCGTACTCCGGATGGCCCGGCGTCTTGGAACCCCATTGCCGAAAGTTCTTCAGGTCATCCAGAGTCAGGTCGAAGCCCGTTAGATACAGCATGGAGTACAGCAGCATCGACGCGTGTCCATTCGACAAGATGAAACGGTCGCGCCCGGGCCAATGCGGATCTCGCGGGTTGAATCGCAGAAAGCGGTCCCAAAGCACGAAAGCCAAAGGCGCCAGCGCCATCGGCGTGCCAGGATGGCCGCTATTAGCCTTCTGGACAGCGTCCATCGACAGCGTTCGCACCGTGTTGATACACAACTGCTCGATTTTCTTTTGCGCTTCAGCGGCGGAGTTTTCCTGCGCGGGAATTTCCAATTGGCTGCTCACCGGCGGCTACCTTTCAGTCTTGGATTGGGAACTTCACTTACTGACCTCAACCTGATAATCCGACCCTTGCCATTGTGCTTGTTGCGTCCAGTAGAAAGTGAATCGTATGGGAGCGGTCTGGGTGTTTGCAATCGCGATATCCACATATTCAAGACCGATGGAAGTCATGGTTGATGCGGTGTCCTTCGCGCTTACCCATCCGTCGGCGCTCCAATGCAAAGAAAACGGAGAAGATGCCAGAATCCGTAGCAGGCATCCTGCCGGTACCGTCTTGACCTGGCGATTTATCTTCCATACTTCGATGCTCGGGCGCGCGTCTTCGTTGCGGTATCGGTCCGCAACCGGTTCGATCAGGTCGAAAACTTTGCCGTCCGCGATCGAGCGTAACAATTTGACGTATTCCGCGTGCGCCCAAAGCAGCGGATCCGCCGCTCCCGTGGCCTTTCCAAAACACATGTGCGCGCGTGGCAGGTCGGGTGCGTCCCATATCTGTTCAGGGATCATCCCGACGCCGGTGGTGAAGCTGCTCGCTGCCTTCAAATAAGTATCAACGTCGCGTCCGGCGGCGAACTCGTACGTTGCCCGTTCTAGCGTTAAGAGCGGCCATGGCCTTCCCACGCCCCAACCGTCAAACGAGCTTCCATCGTCTCGTTGCCCATATCCATCGTGGTTGTAGCGCTTCCAGCACGGACCCGCGGGCGTATCGACTTTAAGGACCGCATCGATGACCTTGAGCGACTCCTCTATCAGCGGACTGCCCGGTTTGCGAATACCGAGCCGCACCAGTTCCAGGAAGCCTGCGTCAACAATGTCTTTTGCTGGATATTGATAAGGATCGCCGGGACGCTGATTAGCGAGAGCCAGCATTCCGGCGTCGGGGTCCTCGTCGCCGTGAGAGCCATCCGCGCTGACCGCAGGATTAATGCGAATGTAATGTTGCGTAATTCCCGGCACCAGCGACCCGTGGTGAGTGACCGTCCACTTCTCAACGTGCGACTCGAGAAAGTCCGCGTACGTTCGGACGAAGTCGGCCGTGTGCTTGTCGCCACGCGATTCAAAAAACTCAGCCGCGCAGATCAGGCCGGCGATGTTCGAGGCCAGTGTCGATGGCGAGTAACCGCCCGCTTCTTCCCAACGGTCTTCCGCCGTTGCAGGGCCTTTGCGGATCAAGAATTTACAAGCGCGCTGAACGGTGACATAAGGGTCGAATTTTTCGAGGGCGTTGGCTTTCCACAATCGCCAGGCCAGAATGATCGGAAATGACACTTCATCCAGCTGAAGCCCCGTCCAATAGGGAAGTCCGTCGATCCAGAAATTCTGGTAAAAGCCGCCGTCTTCGCGCTGTGTGATGGCCAGGTAAATAAGAGCGCGCAGCGGCGTAGCCGTGTCGCCAACCGCCAGCAGCGCGGTCGCGCTGTTCACCATGTCCCGCGTCCATACGAGGTGATACCCGCCGAGGCCAGCGTCATCGCCTTTGTCTTCGCCCCATGGAATACTGAGGCTGGCGATCATTGCGCCCGGATAGAGCTTGTCTTCGTGAGTGAGCAACAGGTTGACGCTGCGCTCGAACAAGGTCGAGTCATGCTCGGCGATTTTGCCCAGTAGCGCGAAGCGTTTACTGGTGCGTTCCCACTGACCGATAAAATTTTGCAGACTGGTCTCGAACGGAATACTCAGCGACTGGTAAACCATGGAGCCGGCATTGTGCCGGGTATGCCCAAATCCGACACCGAGGGTGAATTCCGTCCCGCGCGACAGATCGATCTCCCCCGTCAGCGCGATGTTACCGTCCAGTGCCGAATCGTACGTCCAATCCATGCGAAAGTTGTGAGCGAGGTCCGTCCAGCCGTCATTCACTCCGACATATCCGCACGACAATCGCGAGAAGGGAAGCCCGGCTGCGATCGTCAAGTAAACATCATCTCGATATGCCATCAGGAAGCGTCGCCCGCGCGCCTCGATCACCTCGCCATTGTTGTGCATTCCGCCGATCTTGAGATGGGGAGCGCACAGCACATAAAGATGCAGCTTCCCTTGCCACGCAGGAGCGACATTGAAGCGCGTGTGAATCAGCAGGCAGCTCAGGTGGGGATCGCCGATGATCTGCTTCTCAATACTGTACCGGCCTTCGGGATCGGTATTGGTGACTTTAAAACCGAGTGCTGCCGTGGCGACGCACTCAATCTGCGACCGCATATGCCGTCGCTCATCGTGAAAAAAGGTCTCTCCGTCGGTTACTAAGTATTGAAGGTCACGGATCTGCGGCGAGTCGATGGTGGGATAGTAAACCTCGGTAACCACGCCATTATTAATCGTGTACCAGATGCGGCTGGAGACTGCGTAGGCAGTTCCCACCGCGTCTTTGGCGCCTCGCGTCCATCGCGGAGGAATGCCTGGACCGCCTGGCGCTGGATTACTGGCCAATGAGAAGTCTCCGTGAACGATTTGCTCTGGTTCGCGGCCTTAACGGCGGCGACGTCGAAGCTAGCGCACCAGTTTAACTCGACATCTCGACCGGCGCCTAAGTAACGGCGAAACCCATCCGATTTCACAGGACGTTAAAAAGCCGCCCCGAAACAGGGCGGCCAATCACGGCTTCCATCTGCTCACTTCTGCGGAGACGCCGGCTTCATCATCTTCGATTTGCCCAGAGTCGCTGCCGTTCCCGTCAGTTCATTCGCCAAACCGTCCGCGTGATAGACCTTCCGCAGCACTTCGATGATGGCGCGAGAGTCGGTGGCGACAGACCGGCCGACCACGTCGTCATACATGAAGTTCCATGGCAACGATTCGATGTTTCCATCGAAGATGATGCCAACTACCTCAGCATCTTTATTAATCACCGGGCTGCCCGAGTTGCCCCCGATGATGTCCGGGGTCGAGACCGTATCGAAGGGCGTCTTCAGGTCGAGCGACGGCTTGGCCTTGATCCAGCTCTGCGGCAATTCGTACGGAGGCTTGCTGCCATGCTTTGCCGCGTGCTCATACGCTCCGCCCAGAGTGGTGAACCACGGCACATGCTTACCGTTCAGCTCGTAACCCTTCACCGCGCCATAGCTGAGTCGAAGCGTGAACGTCGCATCGGGAGGGACGCTCAGCCCACCTTGCGCGAACCGCAGCTTCGCGATGTCGCCGGCATTCTTGCGCAGCACAGGGTCGACTTCGTCGTCATAAGTCTTGCGCACCGCCCGCGCATATGGATCGACCGTCCGCATCATCACGATCAGCGGATCGGTGCTTGCATCCACTGCTGCCTTGCCGCCTGCATACAGTTGCTTCCGCACCGCCACATCCTGCAACTGTGTCCCTTCAATCACTTCTTTGGCGCGTTCTTCCGGCGTCTTGCCCGCCAACGCCGCCTTCACAGCGTCATCATTCGCGCCGAGCACCTGCTGCATCTCGGTCAAGCTCTGTGCCAGCTGCGCCTCCTGCAACGACTTGTACACCGGGGCAGTCGAGAAGAGTCGCTGTTCGAGAGACGGCAGCATCGAGTCCTGATAGCCGCGTAACCGATCGCCATTGGCCTTATCCTTTTCCGCAGTCACCCTAACAAGTATCCGCGCGTATTGCGCGAGAGAGCCCCGAAATCCTCCCATTGCCATGGCCGCGTTAGCATCATTGTCCGCACCGCCCTGCAGGTAGAACAGTGGCTTATAGATTTCCTTCTGCACGCTGACCGCTTTGCTGATCCCGGCCCACGGGTCACCAAACTCCCGCTCGCGCTTTGGATCGCTCTTCACGAACGCTCGCAGGCTCTTTTCTTCGGCAGCTTTTTTGTCCATCAGGCCCTTGTCGTGCAGTCCACCGTTGTAACCCAGGTAAGCTTTGGCCGAGTTCTGCGTGCCGAACAAGTCGCTTTCGGCTTCGCGCGCGTTCTCCACCGACACGGCTCCGTACTTCTGCAACATGGCCACACGGTTGTCCAGCGCCTTCATAACCATCGGATACTGGTAGTCGCGCAGAAATTCAAGCTGGTCCATCGTCAGCAGCCGGCTCGTCCGTCCGGGATGCCCCGACACGAACACTAGGTCGCCCTCTTTCACTCCCGTCTTTGACCATTTCAAATAGTCGGTCGTCTTCGCTGGCTTGCCGTTCTCATAAGCCCGAAAAAACGAAATGTCGAGGTCGTAGCGCGGATACTCGAAGTTGTCCGGATCGCCCCCAAAAAACGCGATGTCGAATTCCGGCGCCATGACCAGCCGGATGTCGTCATAAGTTTTGTACTTGTACAGGTTGTAGAGCGCGCCGGAATATAGCGTGACCACGTCGCATCGCAGTCCGTTCACCGAGCAATCTTTCTCCAGGCCCGACATGACTTCGCGCTGCGCCTTGCCAAGCTCGGCAGACGACATCCCCGGCTTGGACGCAGCATTTACATTCGCGGTTACATCCTCGACCCCCTCGAGCACCACAAATTCCATGCCGGGACATTTGGGCTCATCGGCTTGCGATGCGGCGTAAAAGCCGTCCTTCATGTACTCCTTGCCGCCGGTCGACAAGTCGTGGATGCAGCCCTGCGCGATGTGGTGGTTCGTGAAAATCAAGCCGTCCGGCGAAACAAACGACGACGAACCATTCGGAGCTCGCGCCGAGGACAACCGCACGTGGTCCAGCCATTGCTGCGACGGCTCGAAGCCATACGTTGCCTTCACCTTGTCTTTCGGGAAGGCGTTGAACAACCACATTCCGTCGTCGGCAAAGGAAACGCCCGCAAACAGAAAGCAGAGAACTACCAGGTAAACGCTAACTCGCTTAATCATGATGACTCCGGCTGCGCCGCAAGTTCCTCAGTGCATCTTCCAGAGAACTCTCGGCGGCATGGGCAAACCCTTCACTATAACTCTCACCTTGGCGTGCGGCAATCGCTACCCAGAAGGCGTATAGACCATTCGTTCGCGCGGGAGTATAAAAGTCGGTTACGAAAGGTTGCGATTGTGCGGAGCATTTACCGCACGCTCTGCCCTAGAATCAAAGAAGCAGCAGCATTTCCACCAAGCTGCACGAGGAATTCATGTCTATTACTCATTCGCCCAAGGGCCTGGAAGGCGTCACTGCCGTCAATTCAAGCATCTGCTACATCGATGGCGACCAGGGCGTGCTCGCCTACCGCGGCATCGATATTCACGAGCTGGCCGACTACTCAAACTTCGAAGAATGTTGCTACCTGCTCTGGTTTGGACGCCTGCCGACCCGCGCTGAGTTGCAGGACTTCAAGCTCAGCCTGGCGCGCGAACGCAAGCTTGACGCGTCCATCATCAGCCTCCTCCGCCAAGCGCCCAAACACGCTCTTCCGATGGACGTGCTGCGCACCATTGTCTCCGCGTTGTCGTTCTATGACCCCGAGGAGAAGGTGAATGACGCCGAAGCCAACCTGCGAAAGTCAATCCGGCTGACTTCGCAGATTGCCTACGTCGTTGCCGCCTACGACCGGATCCGCAAGGGCAAACCGCTGATCGAGCCCGACCGCACGCTGTCACACGCGGCCAACTTCCTCTATCAACTCAACGGAGAAATTCCCAGCGCCACCGCCGAGCGGGCGCTGGACATAGCTCTGATCCTTCACGCCGACCACGAACTGAATGCGTCCACCTTCGCAGCGCGCGTTGTGGCCGCCACCCTCAGCGACATGCACTCGGCGATCACCGCCGCCATCGGCGCGTTGAAAGGTCCGCTTCATGGCGGCGCCAATGAAGCCGTGTTTCGCATCCTCGAGGCCATCGACTCTTCTGGTGCCGATCCCGTCGAATATGTGAAAGGAATGCTAGCCCAGAAGAAAAAAATTCCTGGATTCGGGCACCGCGTCTATCACACGGAAGATCCGCGCGCCACGCACCTGCGTACCATGTCCCGCGATTTGGGCAACTCCAGCGGCATCGCCAAGTGGTTCGACATTTCCCACCGAATCGAGGAATACGTCGTCAGCGAGCGCAAGCTCAATGCCAACGTGGATTTCTACTCAGCGTCCACTTATCACACGCTTGGGATCGACATCGAATTGTTCACGCCCGTGTTTGCGATTTCCCGCATCGCTGGCTGGACCGCGCATGTCATGGAACAACTGAGCGACAACCGTCTCATCCGTCCCCGCGCCGAGTATCAGGGGCCGATTTATCCCAACAAGTACGTCCCGATGGAGCAACGCTAGCAGTCTCTTGCTGTAGACAGCGGGTTACCCACTCAAGCTTTTTTTGGTTGAGTGGGTTTTTCGTCTGCTTCTAGCGGTTCCGCCGCTCGCAAATTGAGTCCGAATCCCCGCCTGTAACTTCCGAATCTAACTAACACGATAAAATAGGTTTAACAATGCGCAGGGTATACCTCGACAACAATGCGACCAGTCCGCTTCTGCCCGAAGTGTTCGAAGCGATGCGTCCCTACTTCCTCGAGAAGTTTGGCAATGCGTCATCCATTCATCAGCAGGGTCAGCAGGCGCGTGCAGCCGTTCAGCACTCTCGCGAACAGGTTTCCGAGCTGTTGAATTGCCGCCCCGCGGAGGTGGTCTTCACCAGCGGTGGCACCGAAGGTGACAACCTGGCGCTGTTTGGTCTGGCCAAGACGGGCGACCACGTCATTACTTCCTCGGTGGAGCATCACGCCGTCTTGAATTCCTGCAAGCGCCTGGAGGATATCGGCTGCGAAGTCACGTATCTTCCCGTCGACGGACGCGCACTGGTTGATCCCGATGATGTGCGACGTGCGATTCGTCCGAACACCAAGCTCATCAGCATCATCTTCGCCAACAACGAAACTGGCGTGTTGCAGTTAGTGAATGAGATCGGGAAAATCGCCGCCGATGCGGATGTCTTCTTCCACACCGACGCGGTGCAGGCCGCCGGCAAGGTCCCCATCGATGTGAAGGAGATTCGTTGCGACCTGTTGACCTTGACGGCGCACAAGATGCACGGCCCGCAGGGCGCTGGCGCGCTCTTTGTTCGGAAAGGAACGCTTCTGCAACCAATGTTGTATGGGGGTCGTCACGAGCGCTCTCGCCGTGCCGGCACGGAAAATCTTCCCGGCATTGTCGGTCTGGGCAAGGCAGCGGAAATCGCGCGATTGGGCTTCTCCGACGGCAGCGTTGAGCGCATGGCCGCACTCCGCGATCGCTTGCAGCGCGAGGTCCTCGAACACGTCGAGCAGGTGGCCGTGAATAGTGCAGGCGCTGCTCGCGTGCCCAATACCACCAACATCGTTTTCGAATGTCTGGAGGGCGAGGCGATGGTGATTGCACTCGATCTCAAAGGTTTGTCGGTTTCGACCGGTGCTGCCTGTTCGTCTGGAGCAATCGAGCCGTCGCATGTTCTCACGGCCATGGGGCTTTCGCCCGAACGCGCGCGCGCCAGTATTCGCTTTAGCCTCGGCAAGCAAAACGTATCGGAAGACATCGATTTCGCGCTGCCGTTAATTCAAGACGTTGTCACCCGGCTTCGTGAACTCAGTCCGGTGTACAGGAAAACGGCAATTTCGCGAGCGTAAACCTCGCACCGTGTTCGCCGACAGGAATTGATTAGCTTGAGCCACGAAAACCAGACCGTTGCCGTAGCCATGTCCGGCGGTGTCGATTCCTCGACCGTCGCGGCCATGCTCTGCGAGCGCGGCTATAACGTCGTCGGCCTCACCCTGCAGCTTTGGAACCAGCGCCGCCTCGCCGGTCACGAAGGCATGCCCGAGGCCGTACAGGGACGCTGCTGCTCGATCGACGACGTGTACGACGCTCGTTACGTGGCGGAGAAGCTCGGCATTCCGTATTACGTGGTCAACCAGGAGTCCCGCTTCGAGCATGACGTCGTCCGCCCTTTCGTTGACGAGTACCTCTCGGGCCGCACACCTATTCCGTGCAGTCTGTGCAACAACCATCTGAAGTTTGACCAACTCCTCATCACTGCGCGTCAGATCGGCGCCGACCTTCTTGCCACCGGCCATTACGCACGTAACGAGTACGACGAGCGCAGCGGGCGATGGGTTCTGAAGCGGCCAGCCGACGTATCGAAAGACCAGACGTACTTTTTGTTCGGTCTCACGCAGGAGCAGCTGAGCCGCACCTTGTTTCCGCTGGGCAACATGTGCAAGCCCGACGTTCGCGAAGAGGCCAGGCGCACGGGGCTACGCCTGTTCGAAAAGCCCGATTCGCAGGAGATTTGCTTTATTCCCGGCGGCGACTACAAGAAGTTCCTTGACGCCTATCTCGAAGAGCAGGGCGAAGCCATACCCGACACAGCCGGGGAGTTGGTGAGCACCTCGGGCGAAGTGATAGGCACTCACGACGGCATCCACAAGTTTACCGTCGGCCAGCGCAAGGGTCTCGGCGTGGCCACTGGTGCGCCGCTCTACGTGCTCGAAATCCGGGGCGACCGTCGCCAAGTCGTGGTGGGACAGGCCGACGAGTTGCTCTCCAGCACGCTCCGTGCTAAGCGATTGAACTGGATTGCGACCGACGATCTGCGGGCGCCGATGCGCGTCTCCGTGAAGATTCGTCATCGACACGAAGCCGCCGCTGCGCTCATCGACAAGGCGGGCGAAGACGAGGTCCTGGTGACCTTTGACGCGCCCCAGCGCGCCATCACACCTGGCCAGGCAGCGGTATTTTATGATGGCGACAGGGTGGTCGGCGGCGGATGGATCCGCTGAAAACTCAAGGCCGCCACACCTCTGAACATCACAAGTAAAAAGGCAGCGCATTTACGCTGCCTTTAATTTCGACGTGCAGATTTACGAGCTAGATGAACATCTCGTCCGCTGGGCCCCGTTCGCGCGTCCGCTTCTGGCTAAAGTACGCTCCCAATCCCGTACTGATCCCATGGATGACTCCGCTGGCGTGCTTGACCGGAGACGTCACGGAGTGAGCGACCTTCTCGGTGGTGTCTTCCACCGAATCCATCGCTCTCGTGACCATCTCGTCGGCCCGGATTACCTGCAGCCGAGCACGGTCCAGCATGTCATTGACGGTGCTCTCCACGCGTCCGATTCCCGCATGAGCGGTCGTAGTGATCGCCGCGGCATTATCGAGCACCAACTCCAGCTTGGGAGCCGATGTCTCCACGATTCGTTTGATGTTCGCCTGAAGTTGTTTGCCGTCTTCCAGCAGCGGCATCGCCTGCGTCTTTACTTCCTGTGCGACGGTTGTGAGGCTCGTCGAAAGCTTCCTGACCGTAAAGTACATCCCAGCCAGGATCAGCATTTGCAGCACGACCGCCGCTGAAGTCACTGCTATGAAGATAGTCAGCTTCTCATCCATTGTTTGTACCCGCCCGCCACGCCGTAATGTCGGCAGGCCGCAAGCGTTACAGCTTGGTGGCGGCCGTTTCCCCTTCATCGGTTGTCGAGTCGCGATATGCCTGGCGTCCCGCTTCGTATGCGGTGCGAATCTGGTCTTTCTGGCTGTTCAAGTAATCGCGTCCCTTGTCCGCCCATGTTCCAGCCTGCTCACGGGCTTGGCGGGCGCCCTCTTTCACCGCGTCCCTGCCCTGTCCAGCGGCATCCAGGATCTGCTGCCGGGTTTCCTCCCCAGTCTTGGGCGCATACAGAATTCCCAACGCCGCTCCAATGCCGAGCCCAGCCATAAACCAAAGAATTCCGCTTCCATCGTTATCAGCCATAAATGCCTCCTTCTAAAAGCTCACGAAAGCCGATGTTAGCACCCCGCTGTGCTCCATTACAAACCAGTAACCACCTTAGTGAGCGGCGGAAAGCTTCCTTAGAAACGCGATCTGACCGGCATGGTAAAGGTTGTGTTGAATCACCCCGTTCACCTCAACATAGGCCGTGTAGCCGGACTTTTCGCGGCCCGGAAGCGGCCGATCCAGTTGCGTCACGTCGAACTTCGAGAGCGCCGTTCGAAACTCTTCGTTTGATCGGCGAAACTCTGCCAGTGCCCGGTTCCAGTTCTCCGTCGTAGCCTCCGGTACGGCAGGGAAGTTCAGCTCGGCAACCGATCTTGCCGGAAGCCCACTCAGTCTCCGGTACACTTCCGTTTCCCAGAACGTCATATGCATGACCAACTCCCATATCGAGTGGGTCCGCGCCTGCACCCGTCGCGCCGCCTGCTCAGCCGAAATACCTTCCAGGACTTTCCACACCGGATCACCATGCCACGCATTGCCCGTTATCGCGCGGTCATACTGCTCGAGAATCCGCTCAATTTCGTTCATCGCCTGCTCCTCCTCATCGGTTAGCTCTTTCGCTTGGGGCGCATCAACACTTCGCTCACAAACGACTGTGGACGCTGCGTCACCAGCATCGCCACCACGTGAGCAACATCTTCGGGGTGCAGCATTTGATCAGGAGATTTTCCTACATGCGGGCTGAATTCCGTGTCGACCGACCCAGGACACACCACGCTGACCCGGATATTGTGTGGCCGCAACTCTTCCGCAGCAGAGTACGACAAGCCATTCAGCGCCCACTTCGACGCTGAGTAGGCCGCGCCCCGCGGCAGCGGATTCTTCCCGGCCAAAGACGAGATGTTGATGATGTGGCCCCCTCCCGATTCCATCATCAACGGCACCAGGGCGCGCATCATGTAATAAGCACCACGAACATTGGTGTTAAAGATTTTGTCCCAAGTAATGGGATCGAGTTCATGCAGCAGGGAAGCTTTCTCTCCAATTCCGGCATTGTTGACCAGCGCGTCAACACGGTCATACCGGTCGCGAACATGCTCTCCCAACTTGCTGACGCTGTCGAGGTCGGTAACATCGCACACGAATCCCTCACATGCCAGCCCTTTCGCCGATAGCTCGCCAGTAGCGCGATTGACTCGTTCAGCACTCGTCGCGGCAATCACTACCGCCGCACCCATGTGGCCTAGAGTCTCAGCAACCGCGTATCCGATCCCTCGGCTTCCGCCAGTTACCACGGCAACCGTGCCGGTCATAGACGTTGTTGGTGTAGGTGCCATATTGAGCTTCTCTCCGGTGTAGTATTTCCCCCAAAGATTCGTGGCAGCATATAATCGCCCTGTTCGGATGTTCGTTCTGCAGCACCGGCGAAGTGCCGTATTTGCGTTGATGCGTAAGTTGCTTGCCTTCGGCAGGATGGGTACTTATAATCCCCTCTCCGTACTCTTGTGATGATACCCCCTGTGTTAACTGGGGTAACGGAGCAGGGAACGCACTGTCCTGCGGGCCAGGAAGGTGTGTGGGCCGGATCAACGTACGAGAGTTTTTGAGTGGCCGGGCGAACGCCGTGGTAAGTTCCCAAGACTCTAAGGAGCCAATCGAATGAAGAAGTTGCTCGTAATTATGATGCTAGCCGTGGCGATTGCCGGAGCGCTTGCCCCGCAGGCAATTGCTCAAGCTGCTGCGCAAAAGCCACAGATCAAAGATCCTGCCGAATACAACGCTTACGTCAACGCAGTCCAGCAGACCGACCCTGCCAAGAAGGCCGCGGCCATCGAAGCATTTCTCCAGACCTATCCCAACAGCGTCATGAAAGAAGATGCCCTTGTTTCGTTAATGGGCGCCTACCAGCAGGCCGGCAACGCATCTAAGACCATCGATACAGCCAGCCGTGTCCTGCAAGCCAATCCGAATAACGTTCGTGCGCTGGCTCTGCTTTCCTACTATTACCGCAGCTTGTGCGCGCAAGGGGGAGCCGACGCCCCGAAGAATTGCGACCAGGCGGCGGACTACGGACAAAAGGGCTTGGCCGCGCTGCCCAACGCTCCCAAAGAAGGCATGAGCGACGCCGACTACACCAAGTTTCATAACGAGCTCACAGCTATTTTCGATGGCGCCGTCGGATTCGCGGCCCTCCAGAAGAAAGACATGGCCACGGCCCAGAAGGACTTCCGTGAGGCCGTCGGCGATGAGTCGCAGCCCAACATCTCCGACATCTACCCCTTGGCAACGGCCGACTTGGAGGCCAAGCCGATTAACCCCGAGGGCTTCTGGTTTGTAGTGAAAGCATCCCAACTCGCCCAGGGACCTGGCCAGCAGCAGATCCTCGATTACGGTCGCAAGAAATATATTCGCTTTCACGGCTCCGAGGACGGATGGGCCGATATCGTGAAACAAGCCCAAGGTTCGCAAAGCGTGATGCCTCCGGCCGGATTCACCGTAGCCGCCGCGCCGCCGCCGCCATCACCCGCGGAGCAGGCAGCCGACCTGGTGAAGAGTAAAGACCCCAAGCAGATGAGCTTTGCCGAGTGGCAGTTGGTTCTGTCGTCGGGTAATGCCCAGGCCGCTGACACCGTTTGGAGCGCCATCAAGGACAAGGCCGTGAAACTGGTGGCGAACGTCATCAGTGCGACCGCTACTAAGGTGCAGCTGGCGGGCAGCGAAGACGATATCGACGCCAAGAAAGCCGATATCGACCTGACGATGGAGAAGGCGATTCCTGCCAAGCTCGTACCTCAGGCGGGAGCGCAAATTGCCTTCCAGGGAACGGTGTCCAGCTACACCCCCAACCCGTTCATGATGACCATGACGGAAGGTGTGCTGTTGGATAAGAACGGCAATCCGATTGTTACTGCTGCTCCGGTACATAAGGCGCCGGCGAAGAAACAGTAACCCTTTCGCAATCGCAAAATAAGCGGGAGCCCTCGGGCTCCCGTTTTTCATGCAGTGTAGATTGCTTCGGGTAGTGCTGGCCTTCAGGCGAGCGCTCACAGCCTATACGTTGTCATCCCTCGGCGGCTTTAGCCGCCGGGAATCTACTCTTCCGAGTTCCCCACCCTTACCGCGCCGCCCGCTTATCGTATGGCGTCGGCCGTGCGCTCCGTGGAGGACGCCGCGCGCCAGGCCGCAGCGTGCGAACGTCAAGATCCAGTTCCACGATGGTGCGGCTCAGCGTGTTGCGATGCATGCCCAACTGCCGGGCCGCTTTACACTGGTTGCCTTTGTTTTCCTGCAGCACAGTCATGATGAATCGTTTCTTGAATTCGCGGACGGCTTCCGCGTAGAGTATTCCGCTTTTGTGCATTTGCAGGATCAAGGCTTCCAATTGATCTTTCACATCGCCCTCTTTAATAGATTTCGGTGGGGATCACTCGATCCCGACGTATCAATTTTTGTTGCCCTCGCCGGCGTGCTCGATGTGCTCCGGTACGGTGCGCAGCAGGTTCCAACCTTCCATGAAGCGCTGTCGCAGTTCCTGCGGCGCCGCCCAAATCAGGGCGCGACCGGTGACCAGCATAAAAGGCGCAATCCGCGAATCGCGAATCCACGGGCTTGTGGGACTGAACGCTGCCAGCGCCATCACCACCACCGTGCAAACCACTATGCCTTTCAGGAACCCGAACAGCCCTCCGAGGAAATGATCGATCCAGCGGAGACCAATACCTTCTACTAAGCGCCGGCCAATGTTGCCCGCCACGCTTCCCAAGAGCAAAACGACGAAGAATACCGTCAAAAACCCCGCGATATCTGCAGCCCACGCCGAGTTCACGTAGGGCAGATAGAATGCGGCAACCCGCGGGTACTCCCATGCCGCAATCAAGTAACCCAGAATTACGCCCAGGAACGAGAACAACTCGTAAACGAAACCCTGGGCAATTGCTCCCGCCACATTGAGCAGCACCACGAGCAGGATCAGCCAGTCCAGGCTAGAGAACCCCATCATGTGGTGTTTCCCTTCAGGCTGGCAACGGATGCCCCGTCAGCTGGGTATACGCCTCGATGTACTTCTCACTAGTCTTGGCCGCCACTTCCGCCGGCAGCCCGGGCGCAGGCGGCTGCTTGTTCCACTTAATGGACTCAAGGTAGTCCCTCACATACTGCTTGTCATACGATTCCTGCGCGCCACCTGCGTGATACCTGTCCATCGGCCAGAACCGCGACGAGTCCGGCGTCAGTACTTCGTCGCCCAGTACCAGGCCTTTCGGCGTATGGCCGAACTCAAATTTCGTATCGGCAATGATGATGCCCCGCGTCTCTGCGTAGTCCGCGGCCTTCTGGTAAATGCGGATGCTGAGATCGCGCAGCTTCTCGCTTAGTTCCTTACCAACCAGTTCGACCATCCGCTCAAACGTGATGTTCTCGTCATGCCCCGTGGTCGCCTTGGTGGCTGGAGTAAAAATCGGCTCCGGCAACTTGTCGGATTCACGCAGTCCTGCGGGCAGCTTGATCCCGCACACCGAACCGTTGCTCTTGTACTCTTTCCAGCCCGACCCGGAAATGTAGCCGCGCACCACGCACTCGATGGTGACCATGTCCGCCCGCACCACCAGCATCGAGCGGCCGCGCAACTGGTTGGCATACTTCTGCAGTTCCGCCGGGTATTCGGCAATATTGGCCGTCGCCAGATGGTTCGGAACGATGTCCTTCAGGAAGTCGAACCAGAAGAGCGATAGCTGCGTCAGCACGCGGCCCTTTTCCGGAATGCCGGTGGCCAGCACGTAGTCGAACGCCGAGATGCGATCGGTGGCGACAAACAGCAGGTGGTTGGAATCGACCTTGTACACGTCACGCACTTTGCCGCTGGCGTGAAGCTCAAGTTCTGGAAAGTCGGTATGGAGAAGGACGTCGTTGGGTTTTGAGGTTTCTATCACTGTCTTATGCTCTGATCGGTTTTCGAAGTTGGCGGTAATTGTATTTGGCCGGAAACATTTGTCAACGGCATGGCAAACCGCTGAAAAATTCCGCCTAAATTTTTTGCTGGAAAATCCTTGACAGAATACCAGTCCCCGCGAAACCCGCACCACTGGCGGCTTTCCAAGCGACCGTGGATCGTTCGCAATCTGTCACTCAGTGCAAAATTCTGCGGAATTCGCCGCATGAGTTGGGAACAGAACTGCGACTCGCTGTCAAGAAATTTTTCGCACGACGTTGTCGTCGAGTTCAATCAATCGGCGGCGGAACGACGAACGGTGTACGCGTCCTCAAGAAAACTGACAACCGGATCGCCGACGACACCTGACTGCTGCATCTTCTGCTTCAGGTCGTCTGACTTGGCAAACCTGCGTGCCCGCTCCAGACTGTCCCAATCAAGCAATAGCGTGACTTCATGAGGATCGTCCACCGACAGCAACACCCGGTTGCCGACCTCGCCTGCCGCCTTGCGTGCGCTAAGATGCCCATCGAACGCTTCTTTCCATCGAACGTAATCCGCTACTTTATGCCGAACCATTACGTGGACCATGTGCGAACCTCCAAATAAGTATGACAGTTAAAGATACGAAATCCGCGGCAGAATGTGAATCTCCAATTGCACGTGTTCGCTGTGACGCGCGACCCAGACGCGAAGGCGACTTTTATCTCATTTGGCTACGCTATACTCCCAACAAAACCTTCGGAGACAGTCTTGCCTCGTCTGATCACCAGCTCTTCCGATATTCACGCTGCCGGCTGCTTCACCCTCGAGAACGTTCCCAAGGGAACAGTCGTGCTCGAATACACAGGCGAGCGGATCACCAAGGAAGAAGGCGATCGCCGCTACGATGGACGTTCGTTCACCTATCTGTTCGGCGTCGGCAACGGCAAGATCGTGATCGATGGCCACGGCATGGCTATGTTCATCAACCACTCCTGCGATCCCAACTGCGAGGTGGACGAGGTCGCTGGCCGCATCTTTATTAAGACACGCCGCAACCTGAAAGCGGGCGACGAACTTACCTACGATTACTGGCTTTATGATGGGGACGACGACGCACCTTGCCATTGTGGCAGCAAGCACTGTCGCGGCAGCATGTATTCACCCGCAGAAATCAAGCGCATGAAGCGACTAGCGGCGAAGGCGAAAAAGCGGAAGACCCTTGCCCTGCCCAAGACCCTGAAAAACCCCTCCGCTCCGTAACAACATCCATGATTCATGGGCTTGCCGCTTTGAAGGGGCACGGCTTTAGCCGTGCCATAACCTCGCTTATTCTCGCGGCTCTAGCCGCTGAGGAACCTCGCTTTTGTGCCGAGAGCGACCAACGCTCTCGCTTCACGCAACTCGTTCACCCGCCCTGGGTTTCCATTTATGGTATATTGCTGCCTCGTGGCAGCCTGATGTGACTTCCTCTACCGCTCGCTACAAAACGCTTCGCTGTGTGCTGCTGTTCGCGCTCTGCGCGTTGGTGTTTTTCTTCGCGTGGCACGCTAAGACGGCCGTATACAGCGGCGGTGGCCCAATCAAAGCGACGCCCTCCACCGCCTCCAAACTCTGGCTCAACAGCGAGAAGTTGGCGGTTCAATCCGTCGCCCCGACCTCAAGTTTGCTGTTTTGGGTGGCAATTCTTTGCCTTTGCAGTGGATACCTGCGGCGCGAGCCCCTTGCTCGAATTGCAGATCTGACTCCGCCGCCCCGCGAAACCACCCTCTGCGATCGGCATCTTTTTCTCCGTCCTCCTCCAGTTCAGGCCTAACGCTTCCACTCGTAGGGTTTCGAAATTTACAGGGTTCTCGCTGTGGCCGGTCGTCGTCGGTCATGGTAACTCTCGCTGAACGGATTCTTAGCAACACCTGCCGTTTCAGTTGAATTGAGGACGTTTATGCAAGTGACTGGTCGTCATAAATTACTCGCGGTCGCCATCGCGGTTTTGTGTGTCATCGCCGCAGTCGTGCTTACCAAGCGGGCGCGCGCCGGTGGCGAAGGCAACTCCAGCGGCGCGCCAAACACCGGGGAAAACATCCCCTATGCCGCCGTCGCTCCCGTCAAGCGCCAGACTGTGGCCACTACACTTTCCATCGCCGGACAATTCATCCCCTACCAGAACGTCGAATTGCACGCCAAGGTCGCCGGCTACATCCGCAACATCAACGTCGACATCGGCGATCGCGTCCGCCAGGGACAAGTGCTCGCTGTCCTCGAGATCCCCGAACTGGTGGCCCAAGTCGATTCGGCGAAAGCAGCGGTGCACCATGCCCAGGAAGAAATTCAGCGCGCTCAAAGCGACGTATCGCGTGCCGAAGCTGACAATATGGCTTTGCACGCCAACGCTGTCCGCTTGGTCGACGCCGATAAAGCGCGGCCAGGCCTGATCGCCCAACAGGAACTCGACGACGCCACCTCCAAAGACCAAGCATCCCAGGCCCAAGTAGAAGCCGCCAAATCCAGCTTGGGAGCTGCCAGGCAGCAAATGGAAGTCGCGAAAGCCGATCAGCAGCACTACGCCGCCCTCTTCGACTACGCCCGAATCACCGCTCCCTATGACGGCATCGTCACTTGGCGCTTCTCCGACACCGGCGCCCTGGTGCAGGCCGGGACCTCAACCACCACCGGCCTCCCGGTCGTCACGCTCGCCGAGATCGACGTGCTGCGTCTTCGCATTCCGGTGCCCGAAAGGATTGCAGCCATCGTCAAGATCGGCGATTCCGCTGACGTGCAAGTGCAAGCCACCGGCGAACACTTCACCGGGAAGATCGCCCGCTTTACCGGTTCGCTCGACACATCGACCCGCACCATGCAAGTTGAAATTGAGGTGCCTAACCCCACTTACCGTCTGCGTCCGGGAATGTACGCCAACGTCCAATTGAGTGCTGCCAGCCGTCCTGACACTCTGACCGTTCCGGTCGAAGCTATCCAGCGCAGCGAAAACAAGACTAGCGTTCTCGTCGTCGATCCCCAAAACCGGGTGCAGTCCCGCGAGGTTCAAGTTGGAGTCCAAAGCTCAAACATGGTCGAGATTCTCACTGGACTCAACGAAGGCGAGCGCGTCATTGTCGGTAATCTCGGCGCCTACCAGCCTGGCGAGGTGGTTCGTCCCAAGAATGCCGCCTTGACCACGGCGCCCGGCGCAACGAGCGGAGATTAGTCGGCATGTCGAGCTTCGCCATCAAGCATCCGTTTTTCATCCTGATGCTTTGCATGATCATCGTGGTCGTCGGCGTCACCACCGTGGCTCGGATGCCGGTTGATCTGTTCCCACAAATCAAGATCCCGGTGGTCGTGGTCGCCACGTTCTACAGCGGAATGCCTCCGCAACAGATCGAAGGCGACATCACCGATACCTTCGAGCGCTTTTTCACTCTCGGCAGCAACATTGATCACATCGAGTCGCGCTCGCTCACCGGAGTGAGTCTGATCAAGGTGTATTTTCAGCCGGGCACCGATCCGGACGCGGCGGTGAGCGAAATCGCCAACCTCGCCATGGCCGACTTGCGACGCCTGCCGCAGGGAACGCTCCCGCCAGTCGTGCTCAAGTTCGACGCCTCTAGCATGCCGGTCTGCCTCGTCACGCTGAAGGGCAAGGGCCTCACCGAAACCGAACTCCACGACCAGGGACAGTTCAACGTTCGCAACCAGATCGCTAACGTGCCCGGCGCTTCCGTGCCGCAGCCTTACGGCGGTCGGTACCGGCAAATTCAGTTCTACATCGACCCGGTGAAGTTGCAGGCCACGCAGTTAAGCCCGATGGACATCGTCAAGATCGTCAACAAGGCCAACACCATCCTGCCTGCCGGCGACCTGCGCGTCGGGCCGCGCGATTACAACATCTACAGCAACAGCCAGCTTCCCACCCCGCAAGACATGAACGAAGTGCCGCTGAAGGCCATCGGCAACAAAATTCTGCGCTTCGGCGACATCGGTCACGCCGAAGACTCCTCCGCCATTCAATACAACGTAGTCCGCGTCGACGGCCAGAAATCGGTTTACCTCCCAATCCTGAAACAAGGCGGCAACAGCAACACCATCGAAATCGTTGACGGCGTTCGCGACCGCGTCGAAACGCTGCGCGACGTTCCCAAGAGCCTCATCGCCAACGTGGTCTTCGACCAGTCGAAGTACGTCAAGCTCGCGATTGCCAACGTCCTGCGCGAAGGCGGCATCGGCCTGTTCCTCACAGCGGTTATGATCCTTGTTTTCCTCGGATCGCTGCGCGGAACCATCTCCGTGCTGCTTTCCATCCCCATCTCCTGCCTCGCCGCGTTCCTGCTGCTCAATGCCATGGACAGCACCATCAACACCATCGTCCTCGGCGGGCTTGCTCTGGTGCTTTCGCGCCTGATCGACAACTCAGTCGTGGTGCTCGAAAACATTTTTCGCCATCTTGAAATGGGGGAAGACTCTTTCACCGCCGCCGAGGAAGGTGGTCGCGAAGTGGCTCTCGCCGTTCTCGCAGCCACATTCACCACCGCGATTGTTTTTTTTCCGGTGGTTTTCTTATCCGGCGTCAGCAAGTATCTCTTCACTGCGCTGGCCATGGGCGTCGTGCTCGCACTGGCCGGCTCGTATCTCGTCGCGATGTCGGTTGTTCCGCTGTTCTGCTCCCGCTTCATCCAGTCGGAACGCGGCAGCGAGGCAGAAGGCGAGCATGAAGGCGGATGGCTGGATCGTGTGCTCACGCCCTTTAATCGCGGCTACGATTACGTGCTACGCAAGTACGACGAATTTCTCCAGAACGCACTCGACAACCCCAAGATAACCGTCGGCATCATCATGGGCGCCTTTGTCCTCAGCCTTGCGCTCTCGCCCTTCCTCGGCGTGGCATTTTTTCCGCGCACCGACCCCGGACAGTTCGTCATCAACGTCAAAGCGCCCAGCGGAACCCGCATTGAGCTCACCAATGATTACATCGCCAAAGTCGAAGACGACATCCGCCAGGTCATCGATCCCGCCGACCTCGAGATGATCGTGTCCAACATCGGAGTGAACGCCGACCTCTCTGCCATCTACACCACAAACTCCGCCATGCATACAGCATTCGTGCAGGTGCAGCTCAAAGAGGAACACAAGCGCAGCACCTTCACCTACATCGATCGCGTGCGCCAAAAACTCTCCTCTGACCTGCCCGAGCTCTCCACCTTTTTCCAGACCGGCGGACTGGTCGATTCCATCGTCAACCAGGGCATGCCCGCCCCCATCGACATTCAGATCACCGGCAACAACCAGCACGTAGCCTACGGCGTTGCTCAGGAAATGGCACAGAAACTCCGCCGTATGAATGACGTCAGCGACGTGCTCATCCCGCAGGACCTCGACTACCCCGGCATCCAGCTCAACGTGAATCGCGAAATGGCTGCGCGCCTCGGACTCACCGCCAGCAACGTTGTCCAAAACGTCATCACCGCGCTTACCTCCAACGGCATGATTGCGCCCAGCTACTGGATCGATCCCCGTAGCGGCAACAACTACTTCCTTACCGTGCAGTACACGCCGCAGCACATCGCCGACATGACCATGGAGGACTTTAAGCAAATCCCGCTGCATGCCAAGAACAATGCCAACCCCACGGTGCTGGAAAACGTGGCCGACGTAAAGATGATCAACACCCCCACCGAAGTCGACCACTACCAACTGTTCCGCATCATCGACGTGTACGTGTCGCCTCGTGGTGAAGACCTCGGCACGCTCCTGAAAAAAGTGCAGCAACTCATCAAGGAGACCCAGTTGCCGCCCAACACGCGCATCCAGCTGCGCGGCTCAGTGGTCTCGATGAACGACTCGTTCAAGAGCTTTGCCATCGGACTCTCGCTCTCCATCGTTCTCGTCTACCTGATCCTGATGGCGCAGTTCGCCTCGTTCAGTGATCCCTTCATCATTCTGCTGGCCGTCCCGCCGGGATTCACCGGCGTAATCCTGTTCCTTCTCATTACTCACACCACCGTCAACATCATGTCGCTAATGGGTGTGATGATGATGATCGGCATCGTTGTCTCGGATTCGATCCTCATTGTTGAATTCACCCGCGAATTACGCCGCCGCGGACAAGGGCTGGAAGAAGCCATCAAGAACGCCTGCCACGTGCGTCTGCGGCCCATCATGATGACCACCTTTGCGACATTTCTCGGACTGATCCCTCTCGCGCTGGCTCTCGAAGCCGGCAGTGAGCAATACGCTCCGCTGGCGCGCTCCATCATCGGAGGACTGATGCTCTCGTTTCTGGTGACGCTGTTCCTGGTGCCGTCCGCCTATTACCTCATGCATCGCGGAAAACGGGCAGAGCGGGAGGTACAGCCATGAGTGGCGCGATTCTTTTGCGTGGTGGTTGTTATTCAGCCGCTGACGATCGGCCTTCCTGCCACAACATGAATAAGGTGCGTTGTTATGTCTAGCTTCGCGATCAAATATCCGTTCTTCATCCTCATGTTGTGTCTGGGGATCATCGTCGTCGGAATCACCACCGTTGTCCGCATGCCGGTGGACTTGTTTCCCCAAATCCAGATTCCCGTCGTCGTGGTTGCCACGTTCTACAGCGGCATGCCGCCGCAACAGATTGAAGCCGACATTACCGACACCTTCGAACGCTTCTTCACTCTCGGCAGTAACATCGATCACATCGAATCGCGCTCCCTCACCGGCGTCAGCCTTATTAAGGTTTACTTCCAGCCGGGAACCGATCCTGATTCAGCAGTCAGCGAAATCGCCAACCTCGCCATGGCTGATTTGCGCCGCTTGCCGCAAGGCACTCTGCCTCCGGTAGTCTTGAAGTTCGACGCCTCAAGCCTGCCCGTCTGCCTGGTCACTCTCAAGGGCGAGGGACTCAGCGAAACCCAGCTCCATGACCAGGGACAGTTCACCGTTCGCAACCAGATCGCCAACGTCCCCGGAGCTTCGGTGCCGCAACCCTATGGCGGCAAGTACCGCCAGATCCAGTTTTATATCGACCCCGCGAAGCTTCAGGCAACCCAGCTGAGCCCGATGGACGTGGTCACCATCGTCAACGAAGCCAACCGCATCCTGCCCGCCGGCGACGTTCGCATCGGTCCCCTGGACTACAACATTTACAGCAACAGCCAACTGCCCAACGTTGCCGAGATGAACGATGTTCCGCTGAAGGCCATCGGCAATAACGTCCTTCGCTTCGCCGATGTCGGACACGCCGAAGACTCTTCCGCCATTCAGTACAACATCGTGCGCGTCGATGGCCAGAAGTCCGTCTATTTGCCCATCCTCAAGCAGGGCGGCAACAGCAACACCATCCAGATCGTGAACGGCGTGCGCGAGCGCATCAAGAAACTGCTCGACGTCCCCCGCTCGCTGGTTGCGGCCGTTGTGTTCGACCAGTCCCGATATGTGAAGACGGCGGTATCGAACGTATTGCGCGAAGGCGGCATTGGCCTGATCCTCACGGCCGTCATGATCTTGATCTTCCTGGGATCGGTGCGCGGCACCGTGTCCGTCCTGCTGTCGATCCCCATCTCGTGCCTCGCCGCGTTTCTGCTGCTCAACGCCGCCGGAAGCACCATCAATACCATGGTCCTGGGCGGACTCGCACTCGTGCTCTCCCGCCTCATCGACAACTCTGTAGTCGTGCTGGAAAACATCTTCCGTCATCTCGAGGAAGGCGAAGACGCGGTCACGGCCGCCGAGCGCGGAGGGCAGGAAGTCCAACTTGCCGTTCTTGCCGCCACCTTCACCACCGCCATCGTCTTCTTTCCGGTCGTCTTTCTTTACGGAGTCAGCCGCTACCTCTTTATGGCGCTGGCGCTCGGCGTCGTGCTCGCCTTGGCTGCTTCCTATCTCGTCGCCATGACGCTGGTTCCCCTGTTCTGTGCGCGTTTCATCAAGACCGCGCACGGCAAGGGTGGACATCTGCCGCAGAACCTCTTTGGCCGCGTCGTCTCTGGTTTCAATCACAAATACGACCAACTGTTGTTGCAATATGACCGAGCGGTGGACAAAGCGCTGGCCCGTCCCGTCGCCACCATTGTCCTCATCATGGCCACCTTCGTCTTGAGCCTCGCGCTCTATCCATTATTAGGTGTCGCCTTCTTCCCGCGTACCGACCCCGGACAGTTCGTGATCAACGTGAAAGCCCCCACCGGCTCGCGGCTTGAAGTCACGAACGACTATGTCGCTCGCGTCGAGAACGACATCCGCTCTGTGGTCGACAAAGACGACTTGCAGATGATCGTCTCCAACATCGGTCTGACACCCGATCTCTCCTCCATCTACACCAGCAACTCCGGCCAGCACACGGCATTCGTTCAGGTCAGTCTTCACCAGGACCACAAACTCAGCACCTTTATTTATATGGACCGCGTGCGGCGCAAGCTGGCATCCGACATGCCGGAAATCTCCACCTACTTCCAGACCGGCGGGCTGGTGGACTCAGTCGTCAACCAGGGAATGCCCGCGCCCATCGACATTCAGGTCAGCGGCAACGATCAGAAGGCCGCCTACGCCGTGGCCAGCGAAGTGGCCCGCAAGCTTCGCTCGTTGAACGACGTCAGCGACGTCCTCATCCCGCAAGACCTCGATTACCCCGGCCTCCAGTTGAATGTCCGTCGCGAAATGGCCGCCCGGCTCGGTCTCACCGCCAGCGACGTCGTCAACAACGTGGTCACCGCCCTCACTTCCAACGGAATGATCGCGCCCAGCTACTGGGTCGACCCCCGCAACGGCAACAACTATTTCCTCACCGTGCAATACACCAACCAGCAGATCGGTTCCATGACGATGGAAGACTTCAAGCAAATCCCGTTGCACGCCCCTGACAACGCTAACCCGACCGTGCTGGAAAACGTTGCCGACATCGGCATGATCAACACTCCCACCGAAGTCGATCACTACCAGCTCTTCCGCGTCATCGACGTTTACGTTTCCCCCAAAGGCGAGGACCTTGGCGTGCTGTCGAGGCACGTGCAGGACATCATCAAAGACACCAAGCTTCCGCCCAACGTTCGCATCGAAGTCCGCGGCTCCGTGTTGGCCATGCAGCAGTCGTTCAAGAGCTTCGGCGTCGGGTTGATGCTGGCCATCGTGCTCGTTTACCTCATCCTGATGGCCCAGTTCGCGTCGTTCATCGATCCCTTCATCATCCTCCTCGCGATTCCCTCTGGCATTACCGGCGTCATCCTCATCCTGCTGTTGACCGGCACCACACTGAACGTCATGTCGCTCATGGGCCTCATCATGATGACCGGCATCGTCGTCTCGAACAGCATTCTTATCGTTGACGTCACGCGCAAATACCGCGGGGAAGGCATGCCGATTCCCGACGCCGTCGCGCTCGCCTGTCGCGTGCGTCTCCGCCCCATCCTCATGACTTCCTTAGCCACCATTCTCGGACTCATTCCTATGGCGCTCGCCCTCGAAGCTGGCAGCGAGCAATATGCTCCGCTGGCCCGCGCCATCATCGGAGGCCTCACCGTCTCCGTCGTCGTGACCGTGTTCCTGGTGCCGGCGGCTTATCTGCTCATCCACCGCAAGGAAGAGCGGCCGCCTCAGGAGGTGCAAGCTTGATCCCCAACGTTCCCGCACTTGTCGCGAAGTTCGTCGCGACTTCGCTTCTCTTCGCTCTCGCCGCAGCGGCCCAGAACCCAGCTCCGCCCGCACCGAATCAGGAGCCGACGCTTCAGCAGCCGTACCGGATGCCCGCGACGCCGCCCGCTGCGCAACTGCAGATTCCGACCACCGGGCCCACGCAGCGCCTTACGGTACAAGACGCCGAAGCCCTCGCGCTGAAGAATAACCCGCAGATCTCCGTATATCATCTGCTCTCGCTCGCTTCCGGACAGGTAACCCGCCAAGCCAAAGCGGCCTATTATCCCAGCATCAACGGCAGCCTCACCGCAGTCGAGCCGCAGGCAGGCGGCAACCGCATCGCCGCCGGATTTCTCAACAACCCCAGCGTCTATGAGCGCGCCGCCGGCGGAGTCGCTCTCTCGCAGCTCATCACCGACTTCGGACGCACAAGCAATCTCGTTGCCTCCGCCGCGCTGCACGCCAAAGCCGCCGACATGAATGCCCAGGCCACCGCCGACCAAATCCGGCTCGCCGTCGATCAGGCTTTCTACGACGCTCTCCAGGCATTCGCCCTGCAGAAGGTTGCCGAGCAAACCGTCAGTGCCCGGCAAGTTGTTTCTGACCAGATCACCGCTCTCTACCAGAACAAGCTGCGCTCGCAACTCGATGTCAGCTTTGCCGACGCCAACGTCGCCCAGGCCCATCTCCTTCTACTCGACGCCCAGAACAATTACCAGGCCGCGCTCTCGACGCTCGCGCAGGTCCTCGGTTCCACTACGCTGCAATCGTTCGACCTCGTCGACACCACCGCCGAACTCAAGCCGCCGCCCGACGCCGTCAGCCCGCTCGTTGACGAGGCCTTCAGCAACCGTCCCGAGATCGCTTCGCAGGACTACGAGTTCCGCGCCGCGCAGCATTTCCAGAAGGCCGAGCGCGATCTTCTGCTGCCCAGCATTCAAGCCTTGGGCGTCGTGGGCGGAACGCCATACAGAAACACCATTGCGGGTATTTCGCCGTTCACCAGCTGGTACGGAGCCATCGGCGTCAACGTCAACATTCCCATCTTCAACGGCTTTCTCTATCCCGCGCGCTCCAAGGAAGCGGCCTTTCGCGCCCAGGCCAACGGCGAACAACTGCGCGACTTGAAGGACCGCATCGCCAACGACGTCCGCACCAGTTGGCTGAACTCCATCACCGCTTACAACCGCATTGGCGTTTCGCAACAGTACATGGACCAGGCAAACCTTGCCGTCAGTCTGTCGCAAACCCGCTACAGCCTCGGACTCAGTTCCATCGTCGAACTCAGCCAGGCACAACTACAGCAGACCGAAGCGCAAATTCAGTACGCGGCCGCGAAGTATCAGTACCAGATCGCGCAAGCCGTCCTGCGCTTCCAGATTGCCGCGCCGTAAAGCCGCGTCATGGATTTGTATCAGGGCACGACTTCAGTCGTGCCGAAAGGGTCTTTACTTTTGTCATTCCGCGCGGACTTTAGTCCGCGCGGCGCACTGGATTGAGATACCGAAGTAATGAGGAAAAAACGTAATCCGGCTGAGCGAGGAGACGTCGCCATCCTCACCTTCGGCATCGCGGCCATTGTCGGAGTCGTCGCCGCTGCCGTTGCCGAAGACCTGCGCTACTTTGCCGAGGGCTCGCCCGATTCGTTCCTGCAAACCTGGCGCATCCAGCCCGTCTCCATGTTCGTCGGCTCGCTGGTCTTCGTCACCACGCTCTACCTGTTGCAGCGCCTGAACGACCGCCAGCACGCCCTCAACTACGTTTTCCCCTACGTGCCGCTGGTCGTTTTCTCCGGACTCGACCTCGCCATCCGCCTGAATCCTCTGTGGGTCGCTGTCGTCGCCGCCGCCTGCCTCGGCTGGAGCATCCTCCAAATCCACTTCCTGCAGAGTTGAGGTGCTTGCGAGGCGTCTGAGCCGAGCGCCGAAATCCTGAGCGAGCGTAAGCGAGTCGAAGGGTGCCCTGGGTTCGCATCGGCGCTGACTCGAGATGCAAACTCCAGTCCCGCCTCGCGGGACGGCAGAAGAAAGCCCACCGTTTCAACGGTGGGTATGCGTCAAGTAAAATCCCCGAGTCCCTCGGGGACGACAGATCCTCGCGAGGGCTTCAACCCAAGCCTGGTGCCCCGGGTTCGCGTCGGCGCTGACTCGGAATGCAAACTCCAGTCCCGCCCGCGGGACGGCAGAAGAAAGCCCAGCGTTTCAACGCTGGGTAAGCTTGAGTTAGAAATCCGAGTCCCCACGGGGACTACATAATTCCGTCAGGCGCCCCATCCTTTCTTTCTTTGCCGGGGTGGGGATTTTTCTTCCGCAGGCCCGGCAGGGCCGGCATATCAAAGCCCACCGTTTCAACGGTGGGTATGCGTCAAATAAAATCCCCGAGTCCCTCGGGGACGACAGATCCTCGCGAGGGTTTCAACCCGAGCCATTGTTTGTCCCAGAAGCATCCGCGCAATCCGCGGTTGCTTTTCTCCGTGTCCTCCGCGCCTCCGTGGTGAATTTTCACTTTCCCAAAACGGGAACGCACACCGATTTTACGCAAATAATCCTTGCATTTCCCTCCCGCCCTTTGCCACGCTTCTAATGGACACTGTACGACTTTGCTTCCGGAATACCGGCGGCGTGTAACAACTTACTGTTGGCTGACGGCTGAGAACTCAGAGCTGAAGGCTGACAGCTTAGCCCGGACTTAGGAGGCCTTATGTCCTACGCTACCTGCGACCATCTCAAGGAAGATGGCGTCTACTGTCAGTCTCCCGCCCTGCACGGTCACAACTTCTGTTATTTCCACCTCGGCATTCGCGCTCGCCGCGTGCAAATGGCTCGCGCCCGCCGGCGCGGCGACAGCTGCCGCCTCCAGCTTCCGGTGCTCGACAACATGCACGCCGTGCTGGCCTCGCTCCAGCAGGTGGCCGACGCCCTCGCCGACGACTGCATCGATCCCAAGCGCGCCGGCCTTTTGCTCTACACGCTCCAGCAGACCGCCACCGCCTTGAACACCACCCCGGAATGGAAAGGCGAGCGCCCGCAGGCCTCACTCACCCAGCCCATGCGTGCCCTCGAAGTTCCCGACGTCGCCCAGCAATTCGAGTTGCCCTTGGGCGTCGATCTCAATCTTCCTCCTGAAGCCGCGCTGGATGCTGCCGAACAACCGGCCGACCCATCCGCGAAACCCAAGGAGCACGTCCGTCTGGCTCGCATGCCCGAGCGCGCGCAACAACAGGTTGACCAGTACTATCTCATCCCCAAGAAGCTCGGCCGCGAGAGAACCCGGGATGAGTGGGACTACGAGAACGCCCGCATGTTGTTCGACATGAAGCAGGCGCTTGCGGACGACCCCGACGGGGTCGAGGACGCCGCCAATGTCGCCTGAGGACGCAGAAATGGCCGTACAACTCCAATCGAATGAAGATTTTGCATGCAACTATCTTTGTTATGACCCTTTTGCACGCAATGCACGGCCTAAACCCTTGATTCCACGAATTTCGAGGGGGAGGGGGGTACCGCCATTTTCGAAAGCAACGCCGGATAACGGGAAGGAATGAGAAACACCGACTCGACGAGGCGAATAGGATCCGGTACGCCGGACTGTTGCTCACCAGTGAATTAGGAGTTACACGTCGGGGAGTTGTTACTTTATAGACTAATCAACTTTCTCCTTTATTTCTCGTCGACGGTGATATAACGTATCGTTCCTGCGCAGCAGTAGCACTCCACCGTGGGGGTGGAGTCGCCAAGAGAAAACACGGCTGTGCCACTCGTCGCCCAAGAACAGTGAATGTCCAGCGCTGGTTGTCGCTGGCCTAGCCAAAAATAAATTAGGAGATTCCATACAGCTGCGCGCCACGCAAGCCTCGTCGCTCGCCCTGTTATCCGCAACCAACGACTAACCGCCTAAGAGCTGACTGTTGCCCGGTTTTACAACTTTTATTGATATGGCTTTTTGCTTCCCTCTGGATGTGAAGAGATTGACTTGCGTGCGAGTGCCGAAGATCAGCACTCAACCGCAGGAGGAGAAAGCAGTCAGCGGAGGATAGTACATGAAGATTTTGCGCACATTCGGAATGGCCTTGCTTGCCTTGTGGATGCTGGCCGGCATCGCCAACGCCCAGGGTCCGACCTGGACAGCCTTAACGCATCAACCAACATTTAGCGCCAGCAACCCCCTGCTACTCACCGACGGCACAGTCATAGCGCACCAGACCAGCAGCGTGAACTGGTGGCGGCTCACTCCCGACATCAATGGCAGCTATATCAATGGCACGTGGTCGACGATCGCTCCACTGCCCGCTGGTTATGCTCCACTGTATTTTGGTTCCGCCGTCTTACCTGACGGCAACGTAGTCATCGAAGGTGGCGAATACAACAATGGCCAGTCCGTATGGACCACACTCGGTGCCTACTACGACTCGGTCCACAACGTGTGGTCGAGCGTTACTCCACCCGCGGGATGGACGTACATCGGCGATGCCGCCGGTATCGTTCTGCCCAACGGAACCTACATGCAGACGGATTGCTGCGACCAACCGCCGCAAGCTGCTCTATTCGACGAAACCACCAAGACCTGGACTCCGACCGGCGCCGGCAAGGCCGACATCTATGATGAGGAAGGCCTCACGCTGATGCCGAACGGTAACCTGCTGACGGTCGATGCCTATGTTTTCTCCTATGACGCCACGGGAACGAACTCGGAAATTTACAATACTGCAGCGGGTACCTGGAGCAGCGCAGGCAGCACGATCCAGCAGCTCTGGGATTCGTATCCAAACGAGGCCAACGCGTCGTATGAGGTTGGTCCGGCTTCGTTACGTCCGGACGGCACCGTCATCGCCACTGGCGCTACCGGCGCGCCTGGTACGGCTGGAAGGGCCGCTGTTTACGACACCAATACCGGTACATGGTCGGCCGCACCGAGCTTCCCGACCATTAACGGTGTCACTAACCTGGATTGCGCCGACGCTCCTGCGGCGCTGCTGCCCAACGGTCACGTACTGGTATCGACCAGTCCTGGCATCTTTAACCGTGGCGTGAAGATGTTCGAATGGGACGGTTCGGTGTGGAACAATGTGCCCGCCACTGCTCGCGCCAACAACGAGTCGTCGTACGTGGAGAACATGCTGGTGCTGCCAACCGGTCAGGTTCTTATGACGGACAACGGCCGTTTTGCCTATGTCTACACACCCACCGGCTCCGCCAATCCTGCATGGGCTCCGCAGATTATTGCCATGCAGTCGGTCACCAACTACACCCGCGGCGGCACCTACACCGTCTATGGCACGCGCTTTAACGGCATGGCGCAAGGCGCGGTCTACGGCGACGACGTGCAAGCAGCGTCCAACTATCCGATCGTTCGTTTCACCAATAACTCCACCGGTCATGTTTTCTATGGCCGTACCTCCAACATGAAAGACTCTACCGGCAACCTGAACTATGGCGTGCAGACGCCTGGGGTCATGAGCACAACCCTGCAGGTGCCGGCTGGTATGGAAACGGGCTTGTCGTCGATGGTCGTCACCGTCAACGGCATCGCCTCGAATCCAATCGCGGTGGACATTCACTAAGAACAGTTCTGGCCCGCTACATTCTCTGCAGCGGGCCAGTTGTGAATCAGCCCCATCCGGAAGAAATTCCGGGTGGGATTATTTATTTTCCGACACAATCCTGGCAGTAGTGATGGCCTGCCCGACATGGCGCTGTGTATGGTCGGCGACGTGCACCAGCAAGCCTCCAACCGTAGTGGGCATGCGGCGCCGCCCGACGTAGCGCGGCTGTTCGAGGTCCGCTGGATCGAAGCGGCGGATGCGCTCGGCAGCGGCCTTCAATCCGTCCGACAACTGCTGTAGTGCCTCGCTCACTGTAATGTCCGGACTCTCTTCGGTCTTCATGGCCTGAAGTTGCTCGTCCGAGAGCTCGTGGCTTTCGGCATAGGTGAGCAACCGATCGATGCTGCCGGGAATATGGCGGAGGTGAAACGCGACCGAAGCCACCCCGCTCGGACGCTGATGGATCTGTTCGTCTGTCAGAGTCCCACAGTGTCGGATAAGGTCTTCTTCGGCCGCTCGTAACGCATGTAATACTGCCCGCTGAACGGCTGGAGTCTCGGTTAAGGTGCCGCGGAGCCAGGGCTCGGGTTGATTGTTGGTCTGACTCATCTGGTCTCCTGTCACATAACGACAAAAACAGCGCTACACAGCGCGGTCCACTGAAAGCTGACGGCTGAGAGGGAACAGCTCGCTACTCTCTTCCTTTTTTCTTGATCTCGATGCTCAGCCGCTTGATCTTCTGATTCAGCGTCGAGAGCGGAATGCGGAATCGGTCGGCGGCTTCAGTCTGGTTCCAGCCGCTCTTTTCCAGCATATCGGTGATGATGCGCCGCTCGCAGTCTTCCATGATGTCGAAGAGCGATGCATCGGGGCGATGCTCCATCAGCGCCAGCTTGGCGCCGCGTCCCACCATGTTGTCGGGCAGCAAATCCATGGTCAGGGTTGGCCCGTTTGCTAGCACCACAGCGCGCTCGATGACATTTTCTAGTTCGCGCACATTGCCCGGCCAGTCGTAATCCATCAGCGGACGCATCACCTCGGGTGACAAGTGCAGCGGCGGCCGGTTGTTTTCTTCGGCGAACTTCTGCGCGAAATGGTGCGCGAGCAGGGGAATGTCGTTCTTGCGCTGCCGCAACGGAGGCAGGTCGATGGTGATGACGTTCAGCCGATAGAACAGGTCATCGCGGAACTTGCCGTCTTTCACCTGCTGCCGCAGATCGACGTTAGTTGCTGCAATGATGCGCACATCCACCTGGATTTCGTTGACTCCGCCGAGGTGCATGAACTTGCGGTCCTGCAGCACGCGCAGAATTTTCGCCTGCGTGTCCAGGCCCATGGTGCCGATCTCGTCGAGGAACAGCGTTCCCCGGTCGGCCATCTCGAACAGGCCTTTCTTGCTGGCGATGGCGCTGGTGAACGCACCCTTCACGTGGCCGAACAGCGTGGACTCCAGCAGGTCGGTCGGCATTGAGCCCGTGTTCACCGGCACGAACGCCTGGTTCTTTCGCGGTGAGTTCATGTGGATCGCTTTCGCGATCAATTCCTTGCCGGTGCCGCTCTCGCCCTGCAACAGCACAGTCGAGCGGCTAGGCGCCACTTGAGCCACCAGGTCGAAGATGCGCAGCATGGGCTCGCTCTTGCCCACGATGTGCTCAAAGTTATAGCGCTGCTTCAGCGCGCGCTTAAGCTGGATGACCTCAGCTTCGGCGCGGCGCTGGCCCACTGCCGTGCGCACATCGGCCAGCAGCTTCTCGTTGTCCCACGGCTTCTGGACAAAGTTGGTTGCGCCGGCCTGCATAGCGTTGACGGCATTTTCGACCGTGCCGTACGCGGTGATCATGATGACCGCCAGCTCCGAGTCGCGCTCGCGAATGTCCTGCAAAATCTCGATGCCGTTGCGGTCGGGCATGGCGAAATCGAGCAGCACCAGGTCGTAAGGACGCTCCGCCAGACGCGCCAGTCCTTCGGCGCCATCGCCGGCGATGTCCACTTCGTAGCCTTCGAGTTCCAGCAGGGTTTGCAGCGATTCGCGAATCGCGGACTCGTCGTCAACGATGAGCACGGTGCCGAGCGAACCACTCTCTTCACGACCGGTGACGTACCGGCTGACGGCCGCCTCAGGCATTGACGACCTTTCTGATCATGGGGAACTCCATGGTGAACGTCGTGCCCGCGCCGGGAGAACTGTCCACATGGATCTTGCCCGCATGCTCCTGGATGATGCCGTAAGTAACCGAGAGGCCCAGGCCCGTGCCGCCACTGTGGCCGCTCTTCGGCTTGTTCTTGGTGGTGAAAAACGGATCGTAGATGCGGTGAATGTGTTCCTGCGCAATGCCACTGCCGGTGTCGGCCACGGTGACGCGCACATTGTGCCCGTTGCCGGTGGTGATAGTCAGCGTGCCGCCCGCGGGCATGGCGTCTTTCGCGTTGAGGAACAGGTTGAGGAAGACCTGTTGCAACTTGCCGGTGTTGCCCAAGATCGGCGGCAACTGCGGAAGCAAATCGGGCACGACCTTGATGCGCGCGGTCTTGAACTGGTGCTCGAGCAGCGTCAGCGTGTCTTGAATCACGCGGTTCAAGTCCACATTGTTGAATTCGGAGCTCGAGGTGCGCGAGAAATTCAACAGGCTGTTGACGATCTCCGAGGCGCGGAACGTCTGCTTAGTGATCTTCTCCAGCAGCTCCGCCTTCTTCGGCTCGGCACTCACCTGCTTCGAAAGCATCTGCGCGTACGAAGAAATCACCGCCAGCGGAGTGTTCACCTCGTGCGCTACGCCCGCCGCCAGCAGTCCGATCGACGACAGTTTTTCTGCCTGGGACAGTTGCGACTCCAACTCGATGCGCTCGGTGATGTCGTCCACGATAATCAGGCGCCCGATGACGCTGAAGTTCTTGCTGACCAGCGGCGCGATGGCGATGTTCGTCACTCGCGCATCACCCGCCGTTGTGCCCAGTCGAAACTTGTAGAGGTTGTGAATGCCGGAACTTTGCCGGACACGGAAATACTCTTCCATGAACGCGGCAGGGAAGACCTCGCGCAGCGAACGGCCCAGCACCTCCGAGCGCGATGCGGCGTACATCACTTCCATCTGCGAGTTCCACGACTCGATGCGGTCTTCCAAATCGACTGCCAGCACGCCTACGCTGATAGACTCGACAATGTTCTCGCTGAATTCTTTCAGGCGCTCGTACTGCGCGACCTTGCTTTCTAACGAGCGGTACAGCCGCGCGTTCTGTACTGCGATGCCGATGTAGCCTGCCAACGCTTCCAGCAACTGCACGTCTTCGGTGGAGAGGAAGTCACCGTCCGAGGTCTTGCCCAGTCCCAGTACCGCGATCATGCGGTTCATCACGGTGCAGGGAATGTAGTAGTTCAAGTCAAGCTTGTGGATGGCTTCGCGCGCTTCGGGCGTCTCGCGCACCGCATGCGCCGTGCTATCGAAGAACAAGTGCCCAGCGGCCCATTCAGGCCGCTCCACATGCAGGAAGTCGAGATTGAGATTGCCGGTGTGCGCGATACCGAACGACTTAGCGAGCGTGAATTGCTCCGGCCGGTCGGGGTTCGACAGGAAGATCGCCAACCGGTCCACCATCAGGGTGCGGGACAACCGGTCGATGATCGACGTGAGCATACTGTCGAGATCGGTTTCGGAATTCAGGTCGCGGCCAAACTCGATCAGGGTCTTCCGGTAGTCGTAACGTTTCTTGTAGAAAATCTTGTCGAGATAATCCTGCACCCAGTTCTTGAAGGGCTCGAACAGCAAGGCCGTCACGGTGATAACGATGACCAGGCCCACCGGCCCCGCGCTGGGATAGCTCTTGTGGAAGAGCTCTGAGGCCACGCCGACGGCCGCGAAATACGCCGCCAGGATCGCGCCTCCCGCGATGGTGTAGGCCATGCCGCGCTTGAAGATCAAGTCCACATCCATCAGGCGGTAGCGGAAGATGGCGTAGCCGAACGTAAGCGGCAGGAACACCAGTGAGAGCACCGACACGCGCATGCCCGTCGTCGGCACGCTGCCAAACAGGTACGGGATGACGTAGAAAATTGTGAACGGCGCCACCGAAAGCACCGTGCCGCGCGTAACCCACTTCATCTGCTGCCGCAGAATCGCTGTACCCGCAGTCCGGTAGCTATGCCATAGCACAAAGGTCGCCGCCACAAAATATGCGGCGAGGTACAGCATCTGCATGCGGTCCAGGTTGAAGCGCAGCGCTTCGCTGGGCTGCAGCCACAGCAGGGCACCGATCTGGATGGCCAGCAGTATCGCGCCGGGCAGGTAAATCGCGGGAATCAGCCAGCGCCGTCCGTTCAGTACTGCCTGCCGTTCGGGGAAGGTCAGAGCGAAATGCAGGAACAGCGCCGGCTGTAACAGCCACGCCACGACGTTCGACCAGTAAATGATCCAGTCAAAGTCGTTCAGCTTGCCGGTGTAGTGGAAGGCATAGAAGACGAACGACACCAGGCAGAAAACGTAAAAATGGGTGCTCTTGGGCGCAGTCCAGCGTCGCAATAGGACGTACAGACCAATACCGAGGTAGACGAGCGCGATCACTCGCAGACCGTCGTACAAAGTCCGGTCAGCCGGTGCCAGAATTAACGGAGCCTCAACCGGGATGCCCTGGCGAACCAGCGAATAGGTAGTTTTCGACCAGACGCCCGCGCGATAAAGCTGCCGCTCCAGCCCACCTACATCCGCGATGTTGCGTCCGTCAACCGCGAGCAGCAGGTCGCCTTTCTTGACTCCGGCCTTCTCACCCGGGCCGTTAACATCGACGCGCTGGGCTTGCAGATGGTCGCCACTCTCGACCCACCAGACGCCGTCATAGGGAATCTGGATTTCGCGATCTTTCTGGAAGTTGATCCAGGCAAACACCACCGCCGCCACGCTCAGCAGCGCAATCACAACGAACAAAAATCGCGACTGGAGATCTCGTGCCATCGGGCGACTGGGCTTCGCTTCGCGCACCATGGGCGCGGACGCGCGAACGAACCCGCCATTGATGTGCAACTTCAATGCCACGATGGAGCCTGCTGCGTCCACTGCTAACTCTTGTCTTGTGAACAGCTTCCAAAATTATAGATCAAGTTACGATTGAAAAATATGTTAAATGGAATTTCCTTGTGAAATTACGAATCTTTGGAAGTTACTAAAGTGGCGGTACTTACGGGCCTACAACCAAAACTCGAGCTGCGGATGACTTCCAGTTTCAGTCTCTTCAGACGGCTCGCGGCACCGTATATTGTAGGCAAGGATGACCACCGGAACCACCGAAGCATCGGGACTTAGCCTGTTGGCCGCTGCCTCCTGGGGTGGCGGAGACTTCTCCGGCGGCTTGGCCGCCAAGCGCGCCAGTGTCTTCCGGGTCGTCGCGGTGGCGCACGCTTGTGGACTCCTGGCAATGCTGGCCATGGTTGCCATTACCGGTGAGGCGCTTCCGCCGCGCGCGGACTTGCTATGGGGCGCCTTCGCCGGCTTCGCCGGGGCCTTCGGGATCGCTGCGCTTTACAAAGCGCTAGCCATAGGACGTATGGGAGTGATTGCGCCGGTGGCGTCGGTCGTCACCGGGATACTGCCTGTGCTGGTTGGCTTTCGCACCGAAGGACTGCCCGACCGAATTCAATTAGCAGGATTCGCCCTAGCGCTGGTGAGTATTTGGCTAGTCGCGCGTCCCAGCCAATACGTCGACTCGCATCGCGGCTTAGGACTCGCCGTGATTGCCGGCGTCACGTTCGGACTGTTTCTTATTGCGAGCAAGCAGGCGGGGCATCATGGAGTTTTCTGGCCGCTGGTAGCGGCACGTGCGGTATCGACGACCCTGATGCTGGTGATCGTCGCGTTCACGCCGCGCGATCCGCGGCCGTTGCGAAGCGTGCTATGGCCAATGGTGCTCTCGGGGCTTCTCGACTCCGCGGGTAATGCGCTGTTCATCGCCGCTACTCGACACGGGCGGCTCGATGTCGCTGCAGTTCTTTCGTCGCTTTATCCCGCGAGTACGGTGATCCTGGCGCGAGTGTTGCTGAAAGAGCGAATCTCGCCGATGCAAGGGGCGGGAATCGTCGGCGCGATGATTTCGGTCGCCCTGATCTCGATGCGGTAAAACGCTGCAAGAAACAACGATGCGGTCGCTCGGGAAGACGAGACGTAATGACGATAGTAGCGGCGCTTGCTGGAACTTCGCCGAGGCTACTTCCTGGCAAGCAGAAGCCAGGCGGCGGCGAGTGCAATGCTCCACAACAAAGCGGACGCGGTAGCGGCGATGACCAGCCCGCGAAAGGCAGTCAGTTCATCTTCATGATTGGTGTCGGGGGGTAATGGCATTGGTATTACGTTCCGCCCCTCGCGCGTCGAGACAACCCGTGATGAAAAGCGCATAGAGACCAACTCCGAATTGCTTGCTCATTACGAGGAATTTGCGGCGGTGGGCGATGGAGAACGCAACAATCCTTGTAAATATTTTGTGACAAAACTGTGCCAGACTATTTGGAAATATCGGTTTTGTGAATGCCACTGATGGGACAGTTCTACTGCTACTTAAGTGTTGGCGTGGTCTGGGCAAAAAAACGGCCGAAGCTGGTTGGCTTCGGCCACTAAACTTCAAAGGAGGGGTTTTGACAGCCGATTAGACCTTAAATTTGCGGCGGATGATTCCAGCCAAGCCCAGTACACTGGTCCCCAGCAGCGCCAGGCTCGATGGCTCGGGTACGGAAGGCGTAACTTCCCCACTGGACAAGTAGCCATAAGTCTGCTGGCCATTTCCCAAGCTCGACACCGGAGTGTGGTTCCCCAGATTGAGGGTGTAGTCAATTGTACCGGTGCCGGTCGGCAGGAAAGAATCCGTGAGGAACATATTGGTCGAAACCGAGTCGAGGATCGTGCCTCCGAGAGTCGGATAGGGGCTCGGACCGCCATACATATCCTGCAGTGAAACGGCGGTAATCAGGTCGCCCAGCGAACCGTTGGTGCCGAGTTTCACTTCGAGGTAGATGGCGGATGATCCCATATTAATGTCGTAGTCATACGGAGATCCGCTCAGCGTCGGATGGCCGCCGACCATCCACATCCAGTACTGGCCGGTAATTCCCTGCGGATCCAGCAGGGCATTGCCTGAAATGCAGTTGGCATGGCCACACTGCACCGACGTTCCGCTGAACCAGAAGCTGAGCGTGCCGCCGCTATTGCCGAAGTAAACGCTCCCGACCGAACTGGAGGACAGGGTGACCTGCGGAGGAATCGCGTTGGCCCATGCACCTACAGCCGTGATGGTAAGAAAAGCTGCGCAAGCGGTTGCCAAAGCCAGTTTTTTCATTTCTTTTCCCTATTCCTTTAAGCAGGCACCGGAAGAATCCGGTCATGCCTCAAAATTCGCGCCTGTCGACTGACGAGCAAGCCAATTTGTCGATCCTTGTGCGCAAGCTGGGGAAACTTGTTGGTACATACCGTGCAAGTTACTGGCCAAAATTTTCGTCGACAAAGCAGTGAGTTACTGTTACCCATGTGAAAACTTTTGCAGTTAGTGGGAGTGCAACTACCCACGTCGCGGGCCAACTGGCCCAAATGGGGATAACTGCTAAGAGTCAGTCGACTAACGCGCCACTTAGGTGCTCAATCTGTAACTGGTTCCGCGAATCACGATTGGTTTCTAGGAAACAGTGGTTTTGGGTCACGATGGCGGGAGTGGGAGCGCGGGGCAGCCTGATGAGATTCGGGCTGGCCTCATGCCGCCGGACATCATCGAGGATCTTGTAATTCCGTAGTCTTCCGACTCATGAACTAAAATGTTTAGGAAGCGAAAAAACTATGCCTTCTTACCAGGAAATTGTCGCCCTTGAGCAGAAATACCTTCTTAACACTTACGCCCGGTATCCCGTAGCGTTCACGCGCGGCAAGGGCGTGTACCTGTTTGATGTCGACGGCAAACGCTACCTCGACTTTTTGTCCGGCCTGGGAGTAAACGCTCTGGGTCACGCGCACCCGCGCATTGTAAAGGTGATGCGCGAGCAGGCGGCGAAGGTCATCCACCTCTCGAACCTTTACTACAACGAGTACCAGGGGCTGCTCGCCGAGAAGTTGTGCCAGAAGTCCGGTCTCGATCGAGCGTTCTTCACCAACAGCGGGACGGAAGCCATCGAGGGAGCAATCAAGCTGGTCCGCGCCGCTGGGCATGCTGCGTTCGGTCCGCAGAAAACCACGCTGATTGCGCTGGAAAATTCCTTTCATGGCCGCACCATGGGAGCGCTGGCGCTCACCGCGCAGGACAAGTACCGCAAGGGCTTCGATCCCATGCTGGAAGGCGTGCGCTTCGTTCCGCGCAACGATATCGCCGCTCTGCAAGCCGCGATGGACGACACCGTCTGCGGCATTGTGCTCGAACCTATACAGGGTGAAGGCGGAATCTACGAAACCTCTCGTGAATTTCTCCAGGCATGCCGCCAGCTCGCCGACCAGCATCACGCGGCGCTGGTGTTCGACGAGATCCAATGCGGCATGGGACGCACCGGCCGGCTGTTTGCCTTCGAGCATTTCGGCGTCGTGCCCGACGTGGTCTGTATCGCCAAGCCGATGGCGGCGGGATTTCCCATGGGTGCGTTCCTATCGAAAGATTGGCTGGCGCAGCACATCACTCCGGGACGCCACGGCACCACGTTTGGCGGAGGCCCGCTGGCCTGCCGCATCGCGCTGGAATATCTGGCGATCCTCGAAGACGAAAACCTGTTGGAGCGAGTCCAGCGCGTTGGCGGTTATCTGACAAACAAGCTGCAAGAATTGGTGGGTAAGTTTTCGATCGCCACCGAAGCGCGCGGAGTCGGCATGATTCAGGCGCTGCAACTCACCGTTCCGGGCAAGCCGGTACTGGAAGGCGCGATGGCCGATGGCCTGCTGTTCAACATCACGCAAGACACCGTGGTGCGCTTCCTGCCGCCGTTTCTGCTCGAAGAGAAGCACGTCGACGCCGGCGTGCGCATTTTGAAGAAGCAATTAGCTTCGGCGCAGAAGCTGTACAAAGCGGAGCTGAAAGCCGCGAAGCAGGCCAAAAAGGTTGCGGTGGGCGCGTAGGCCGTAGGTTTGCTTTGCCCAGGTTAGCATCCAACAGAAGCGCGCTAGAACGTGGCAAGCCCACGTTAGTTTGCGGGTCGGTGGGCCATCCGTTTCAACGATATCCGCTTTATGCCGACCGTCCCATCCAATCGAATTCGCACGCTAAGTCAGGTCGTTGACGATCTTTATCGGTATCTCCATGGTTGGGTTGTGCAGGTCTTCATCAGAAGCCGTGTTCGTTACCGTGTTGTCGCTCACAGCCAGTTGCAGGGTATACGTGCAAGAGCAGCCGCGGTAGAGTTTGTTCGTTGGGGGCGGAGGCGTATTGCAATCGCCGGTTGACACCCCGGCATCCAGAGTCGTCAAGTCCCATTCTGCCAAAACGCCGGCGTCCCCGGCATCCGGATGTGCCGGAGGCACGAAGGCCAGCGAATTCGGTACCCGAACGTTGGGTGTCGCAATCGCAATCGAGCTCCATGACCCCGAAAACTGCTTCAAATACGCCAGCGAGTATTGATTGAAGTTGTCGTTGGGTGCGGTCGCAGGCCAGGCAGAGTCGATGAGGGCATCCCAGGCCAGACCGACGATTCGGATCGTGCCATAGCTCAACAACAAATCGGTGCAGGGTGGAATGTCAACCCAGGTCGTCCCATTGAAAATCTGGAACTTGACGATCTGGCAGACTACCGCCCAGTTGTCGACCCAGGTGCGCTGCAGGTCGTAGTAGGTGTTAGGAGTGGGCGTTGCGGTGTCGGTGACCACGAGCAACAGGAAGTATCTTCCGCCGCTGTTGACGCCGCCGGTAGTTGTATAGCTGTCCCACGGTACCGGAGCGAGAGCGGGATAGGTGGTGCCGAACAGTACGCAGGTTGACCAATCGTTCAGGAGTTCGGCGGGCAATTCGCCGATTCTGGTCCACGGATAGTATTTGCTAGGGTCGTATACCAGCGGCGGGTTGAGGGTATTGCCGGGCGGCCAGGCCGGCGGGAGGGCAGCATTAAAAGCGGGCTGCGACGGGCCGGGACCCGGGAAAGCCACGCGTGAGTAGAGCACCTCAACGCTGGCAACTTCCAGGCATCCATAAACGTACGCGGTGCCGGTCAGGTCGAGGACGCCGCCCACTGAAACAATGTGAGCACCTACAACCAACTCGGCGGTTTCGTCGAGGAAATTGGGGACCGGTGCGACGTCCGCGACTTCAGTGATAAACACCGCGACTTTCAAGAGATTGAACGTCTTAGTGCAGACCTTGGGGGTTCCCGCTCCCGCCGGAAACACGGTCAGCGTGATCGTGTACGAGCCGTCGGAGAGTGCGGTGGTGTTGATTTCGCCTAGTTTGCCGCCGACAACCGGCACCCCACCGCCTCCCGGAGGATAGATCACCGTGTAGGGATAGGGGCCAGAGATCGCCAGCGTGTAGTGGCCAAAGACACCTCCCGAGGCTGTTCCGTTGACCGTGATGTATTGAAAGCCGCTCGTCGTATCCGTCTGTTCGGGGACACATGCTCCGGCAGCCGGGGCGCTTATATTGCACTTCAAGTCCTTTTGGACCCTGATAAGACCAATCAGCCCAGCGATGAGGGCCAGCTTGACCAACAGAATGATCCAGGTGAGCAGTGACGCTTCGGCAAGCCTGCTGTACTCCCCCGCGCCCCACTCTGCGAAGAAGAGTATGAGCAAAAACAACAGGAGGATGTACTTGATACATCCTGGAAGATCCTGCTTGCTCTTGGAAGAGCGCTCTGCTGCTGACGATTGAAGGTTCGTATCTGCCATGGCCTGTCTCCTTCTGTGCTTACGTCGATATTTTTTTCAATTCGGGTTTCGGACAACAGTGGCCTGACTTGATCTGCGCCTCTCGTTCAAACCGGCGGCAACGGTGCTCGTTGGCCAAGCATGGGTCGCTGAGGCCGCGACCTCGCCCCAAACTGAAAGACGAGGAAACTCGACTCAATCCGCCTTCTTGCTTGACTCGAAACTTCAATGCAGGAAATTTAGCTGGCCAGCCTGGGTAGGAGCTGTCGTGCCAATCTAGAAAGCCGATAAGAAGGGAAGGATGACCGCAAAAATAAGCGCTCATGATAATGTGCCTGCGATGCGCCGGAGTCAATGCCACGGAAGTGCTTTCTTTATCCAGCCTGGTGCCCCAGGTTCGCCCTTCTTTTGGGCTAACCTGGGATCACTGCACTCACAACGGCGAATGCTGTAGAGTCCGCGGATGGCCCACAAGTGCCTTTCTTTGGAAATTAGGGCTAAAGTCCCTATCACGCAGGACTGTGACCTGCGTCCTTTCCTCACTCCTTCGCCCTGTCTAGAATCGCCAGCGTGGAGGCGAAAGGAATTCTTGTCCCCAGCGCTCCCATCGAACCCGGGCCAGTCCCGGGCGTCCAAGTTCTTTGAATAGAGGACTTTGCCTATAACTCCAACGTGCTCACCAATTTGCGCGGAGATCGCCCTAAACTGCTGATTCTGAGTATTTTGCAGGATGGGGGGAGGGGGGTACCAAGCCGATCCCGATTCCCATTTCGGGAAAACTACCGTATCGCGTCTTCAACTTGGCTCAGGGAAGGCTCGAGGGGCACCCGCAAATTGCTATTTCTGCGTCAGGAATCCAAACAGTTGCGGCAGGCCTGCGCTGAGGCCGTTCCACATAATCTGCACGCCGATGGCGAGCAGGATAAATGCCGACAGGCGCGTCATGATGGTGGTTCCCGATTTGCCGAGCCACCTCACCAGCCGGTCAGCGTTGCTGTAGCAAAACATTACCAGCAGGCACAACAGGAACATACCAAGGAGTCCCGCGATGAAGTGGCGCGGATAGCCGTGCTCGAATCCGGGCCCTGCCTGATGGCGCAGATGAGCGCCCAGCGTGATCGCGATGGAAATGCAGCCCGGGCCCACTGTAATGGGCAACGTCAACGGATAGAAGGCGTGTTGCAGGGCATCTTCGAGGGACTCGGTGGCCTCCTGCTCGGTAGGGCTTGAGTCCTTCTGGTTGAGTAAGCTCCAACCAGTTGCCGCCACCACGAGGCCGCCAGCGATCTGAATGACGACGATACTGATGCCGAAGAAGTCGAGGATGATGCTGCCGAACAGGAACGAAACGGCCAGCAGCGCGAAACCATAGGCGGCAATCTTGCGCGCCAGAATACGCTGTGCGGCGGGCGGATATTGTTGTGTAAGCGCCAGAAAGATTGGCGCGTCCCCGATGGGATTGACCACCGGGAACAGGGTCACGAACACGACGGATAAGGTCTTTATGAAGTCAACCGGGTCCATGTCTTCGGTTCTTGGTCGGAGTAACGACTTGCCGGAAGGATAGCATTCGCTCCCGCTGGCAACCAGGGAACCAACGGTCTTCCTACGTTCCGTTCCGGCGCTGCCTCATCGCACAACGCGTGTCGCGATCGAATGGGCACATTCGCGCGTGCCGAGGGTGCCGCCGACGTCCGGGGTTGTTTTCTTTTCACGGACGGCGGCGAGAACGGCGGCTTCGATCTTCTGGGATTCGCCGATGAGGCCCAAGTGCGCCAGCATCATCGCACCGGTGAGTATCGCGCCCATGGGATTGGCCTGGTTCTTGCCGGCGATCGGTGGCGCCGAGCCGTGCACCGGTTCGAACATCGAGGTTCGTCCGGGATGGATGTTGCCGCTGGCAGCCATGCCGAGCCCGCCCTGGAGCGCAGCGGCGAGGTCGGTGATGATGTCGCCGAACATATTGTTGGTGACGATGACGTCGAGCGATTGCGGCTCGCGCACCATCTGCAGGCAGAGGGCGTCAACGTACATGTGCTGGGTTGCGATAGTCGGAAACTCTGCGGCGACCTGCTTGAAGACCCTCTGCCACAGGCCTCCGGCATAAGTCATGACGTTGGACTTGTCGGCCATGAGAACTTTCTTGCGACCATTCGTTCTGGCGTACTCAAAGGCGTAGCGGATGATCCGCTCTACGCCCTTACGGGTGTTGATGTCTTCCTGCGTCGCGACCTCGTCGGGCGTGCCGAACTTGAAGTTGCCGCCCATGCCCGAGTACACGCCCTCGGTGTTCTCGCGAATCACGGTGAAGTTGATCTCGGCGGGCGTCGCGTTCTTCAGCGGACAGAGCGAGGCGTCGAGCAATTTCACGGGACGGACATTCGCGTACAAGTCCATCTGGAAGCGCATGCCCAGCAGGATTTCCTTGGCGTGAATGTTGGTGGGCACGCGCGGGTCGCCCAGCGCTCCGACAAAGATCGCGTCAAAATCGCGGGCCAGCATCGTGAAGCCGTCAGGCGGAACGGTGGTGCCGTCGATGAGGTAGCGGTCGGCACCCCAGTCGAAGGTCGTCAAGTCGAGCGGCGCGCCCGAAGCGCGCAGCACGTCGAGAGCGAGAGGGATGACTTCTTTACCGATGCCGTCTCCGGGGACGACGGCGATGCGCTTTTGATTGGTCACGAATTGGAACGATAACGAAAGCGACAGGCAACTAGCAACTAGCCATGAGAGTTCACAGATTGTGAAAGCTTTCCGGTGGGCCGAGATAGCTGGGCTTCACGCCGCCGAGATCGACGACCAGCTTCTGCAACACGATGCCGGGATCGACCATCCACACCTTCAGGGTGTGATAGCCGACGCCCTCGACGGCGTGGTTTGACTTTACCTTGCGCACGCTGTCTTCGACGGACCGCGCCCAGTCTTGTTGAGTGTTGTTGGCCAACGCGTCGATGATTTGCGGCGGTTGGTCATCGAATGAGATGGCGTAGCGAAGGCCGCGGCCGGGGACAAAATTCAGCGTAGGCGCGAGGATAGCTTCGACTTCGAGCTTGCCGGGATGAAACAGATACATCTGGTATTCGAGACAAGGTGAGTCTGTCGGCAGCGTCACGCTCTTCGCAGTCACGGGAAAAATCGACATCGACGAGAGTGTGCGTCCATAGTCGGCGATCTTCTGCCAGCTGGCTTGCCCGGCGTCAGTCTTCTTGGTGTAGTGCTCGGCTTCGATAGAGACGTAGCCGTCGGATTCGACAAAGCCGCGGAGTGAAGATCGGGTTGGCTGCGACGGTTTGAATAGGGTTATTCGGACGTTCACTGTTTGGCCAGAGGTATCGTCGAGAAAAACGAAACCGCTGGACGATTCCGAGGGTGCCTTGTCCCAGTCGATCGTTACCCAGAGGCGCTGATCTTTAGCGACCGTGCCGCGTTCGGGCTCAACCAGAATCCATGGCGCAGTCGTGGTTACGGAAAACTTGAACGGAGCCTTCCCGTGGTTGAACACGTCGATGTATCGCCGCTGTCGATTGAAAACATCGAAGGAAAGAAATGACTCGTCGTGAAGGCCGGTCTGCCAGGGCAGGACAGATCCTTCGACCGCGACGTTCATGCGCGGACCTTTGAGGACCTGCACCTCCCGGACTTCGGGCAAGACGTTTTTCGGCGGCTCTTGCCATGAGGTGTACCCGAGGTGCGTTTGGTCCATCATATGGTTCCATTTGCCACCTGCGAGTTTGTGATTGTATTCGGCGGACAAATCGGCGTCGGCCTGGAAGAGCGTGCGAACTTGGGAGGCGAGATCGTTCGTGCTGGCGCGTCCCTGAAGCGCGTAGAGATGGTTTTTCCCAGCGGTGATGTAGATTTCCGTGACCAGCGCGGATGCTTTGGTTGGATATAAGACGAGTTCGTAGAACGCGTCGCGCTGGTTGGGCGGAAGGCGTGCGAAGATTGTCTCCGCTTCGTCGACGAGCGACTGCCAGTCGGCAAGAACACGGTCGGCTTCCTGGTAATTCACCTGACTGAAGGTGTCGGGATCGATCAACTCTGGCTTTCGACGGCCATTAAGCTTTGTATATTGCGAAACGATGTGGGCGATTGCGCTTGCATGCTCCGGGCCGAATTCGCGTTCGGCCCACATTCGCGTGTAATCCGCAATCGCTTCTTTCGGCCAGCGGTGCGGGTCCCAGGCGAAGGTCAAGAAGAATTCGATAGGGAACTCCATCGGCTTCAGGTCGCCGACGTTCACGATCCAGATGCGATCGGCACCGTATTTGTAGGCGAGGTTCATCTGCTCCCAGACTTTGGTGATGGGAACCGTGTTCAGCCACTTGTATGAGCGCGGATCACCGACATAATCAAAGTGGTAGTAGATTCCAGCGCTGCCGGAGCGTTTGCGCTCCTCTGCGGTTGGCAGGCGGCGGATATTTCCCCAATTGTCGTCGCACCAGAGCAGAGTCACGTCGTCGGGGACGCGCATGCCTTTCTCGTAATACTCCTGCACCTCTTTGTAGAGTGCCCAGTCCTGCGGAACCTCGCTGAGCTTCATGTTCATGTGGGCGGAGAGGATGGCGCGCTGGTTCGCGACAATCTTCTCCAGCAGCGAGACGTTGGCACTGTCGGACATGGGAATATCTCCATCGCCGCGCATGCCCAGCGTGATGACGCTCTCGTAGTTCTTGTTGCGCTCGATGCCTTCCGTCCAGAATTTGTTGAGCTCGGCGGAGTTGGTGGAGTAGTTCCATGGACCGGTGCCATGGCGCTTCCATTCCTGTTGCGCGCGCAGCATTGGCTCGTGATGCGAGGTGCCCACGACGATGCCGTATTCGTCCGCGAGCTTGGGATTCAGCGGATCATCTTCGTTGAAGGCGTTGTTCCACATCGCGGGCCAGAGGGAGTTGGCCTTCAGCCGCAGCAGCAGTTCGAATACTTTTATGTAGAACTCGTGGTTGTAGTTGCCGTATTTCTCGTGCACCCAGCCGGAGAGCGAGGGAGCCTCGTCGTTGAGGAATATGCCGCGATACTTCACCGCCGGTGGGTCCTGCACATACACGCCGGGCTTCACGAACAACGCGTCTTTGTGCAGTACGGGGACGTCGGCCCACCAGTACCACGGCGAGACACCAATCTGTTCCGAGACATCGTAGATGCCGTAGATCGTCCCTCGCTTGTCACTGCCGGCGATGACCAATGTGTATGCAACGCCGGGCAAGGGATTGGGCACGACTTGAATCAGGAACGATTCCCACTTTCCGGCGATGGCGGAGACGTTGATCTTGCCGGTGCGGACGAGGGTGTCGATGACGGGACTCTTTCCGAGAGTGCCGATGATGATGGAGTGGGTCGGCAGACGTGAGTTGTCAGTGGTGATTGAGGGAGTGACTCCAGTCACGCGTGCGATGTCGGTTTGCAGGTCGCCGGCGGCGCGAATTACGCCGGGGTAGTCGGCGGAATCGACGTAAATAGGCGAGGCAACTCCCCTGGCGACGATGGCGAAGCTGCCCGGCTGCGGCGAGGTCTCGATGTATTGCTGCTGCCCCAGTCCGAAGGACAGGCCAGACAATAGAGCGAGGCAAAGCGCAACGCAAGACCACCAACGCATCCAGCTAACCTACAACAAGGGCTGTGGGTTTGCGCCCTTTTTCCTCCGCTATAATCAAAGGTTCTGTATGAGTGTGACTACGCTGCAAGACAAGTTGACAGCGTCCGGTGCGGTCCTGGGCGAATACCGGGGAGCCGAGACGCCTGTATCGTTTGGCAATCCGGCGGCCGAGTTTGGGGCGCTGCTCGAAGGCTGCGGTCTGTATGACATGAGCTGGCAGGCCAAGCTGGTGCTGACCGGGGAGGACCGCGTCCGCTGGCTGAACGGCGTGGTGACCAATAACGTGCGCGACCTGGCGGTGGGGCGCGGCGTGTACTGCTTTATGCTGACCGCGCAGGGACGCATTGTCGGCGACATGGTTGCCTACAATCGCGGTGATTATCTTTTAGTGACAAGTGACCGGTCGCAAATGCATGCCATTACCGAGATGTTCGACCGCTACATCATCATGGACGATGTTGAGGTCGCCGATATCAGCGACAAGTTGTTGGCGGTTGGCGTTGCGGGGCCGCAGGCGGCAAGCATTTTGCAGAGAGCTGGTATCGAAATCCCACAATTGCCGAAGGAAGGCAATTGTGGGCCACCCACTCAACTCGAACCCGGCCGAGTGGTCGATGTGACGTGGCGAGGCATTGGGATTTCGGTTGCGCGCGATACGCATCCGAATTGGGATGGCTACGAGATATGGTTCGCGGCCGAGCAGGCTGACACAGTGTGGGACGTGTTTTCGAATTCGGGTGCGACGTCCGTGGGCAGCGAGACGCTGGAGTGGTATCGCATCACGCGCGGCGTTCCACGTTACGGCATCGACTTAAGCCAGCGCGACTTGCCGCAGGAGACGGAGCAGAAACACGCGCTCAGCTTTATCAAGGGCTGTTACATCGGGCAGGAGATTGTGGAGCGCATTCGTGCGCGCGCGATTCTGCACCGAACGTTCACGGGGTTTCTAATCGAGGGAGAACCGCCGCAGGCCGAAACCAAAATTCAGTCTGAAGGCAAGAATATTGGCGAGATTACCAGCGCAGCGCGCGTGCCGTTTCCGAGCGGCGAGCGCACGGTTGCGCTGGGGTATTTACGCCGCGAGTTTGCAGCGCCAGGTACCGTTGTGCAAATCGGCGATCAAAGGGCCACAGTGCAATCCATTCCGTTCCAGTTCTAGTTAGGGGAGCTATGGCAACGAAAGACAAAGAAGAAAAGCAGGCCGGGTTTGTAGTCAATGATCGCCGGCTGTTTGGCGACGACGGCGAATTGCGCCAGGACGTGGTCGAAGCGGAAGAGCGCGCCGCGGAACGCGAACGCGCGGCGAACGAGGCACAGCAACGTGCCAATCAGGAGCGCGAGGCTCAGCAAAAGGCCGTGCAACCCGAAGAGCCTGCGGCCGAGACGCTGCCGGAGGGTGAGGGTCCGACCATCGAAGAAAACAAGGCGAGCGCCGATGCGTATGCCGAGTCGACAAAGAAGATGGACTATCGCATCCGCAAGGAATTGGACAAGCAGGGACGAACCGAGCAGGCTCGCGACCTGGAGATGAACTTCGAGAAATTCGTGGCGTCTCTGTACATGACTACGCTGATGCAATTGGGGCTGGCGGCGCCACAGGGCGAGAAGCCGATGCTCGACCTGATTGGTGCGCGGCAGACCATCGACATCCTCGGCCTCTTGAACGACAAGACCAAGGGCAATCTGACGCCGACGGAAGAGAGCACGCTGCGCAATGTGGTGTATGAGTTACGCATGGCTTATCTGGAAGTGACCAACCTGATCGCCAACCCGCCCAAGGACGGCGTGCCACCCTCGAAGTGATGAACGCCACTCTCACCGTGCTAGGCAGCGGGACCTCGATGGGTGTGCCCACGGTCGGCTGTACCTGCGCGGTGTGCACATCGTTGGACCCGCACGACCGGCGGTTGCGCCCTTCGATCATGGTGCAGTGGGACGGCCACACGGTGGTCATCGATACCTCGCCCGACTTCCGCGAGCAGGCGATTCGCGAGCAAGTCCGCCGTATCGATGCGGTGCTGTACACGCATGGACACGCTGACCATATTCTCGGACTCGACGATGTGCGGCCGTTGAGCTTTCCGCGCGTGACCGGGGGAGGGAAGATTCCACTGTACGCCACCGAGAAGACGGCGAGTGTGCTGCGCAGCGTCTTTCGCTACATTTTCGATGGCGACTATAAGTACGGTGGGTTGGCGCAGGTGGAGATTTTCAATATCGATGGGCCTGTCGAGGTATTCGGTGCGAAGTTTATTCCGCTGGTGGTGAATCACGGCGACTATCCCATCGAGGCGTATCGTTTTGGCTCGGCTGCGTACCTGACGGACTTCAGCTCGATCCCTGACGAAACGATGGCGCAACTGGAAGGCCTCGACATTCTGATCCTGGACGCGCTGCGTCACTATCCGCATCCGACGCATTCCACGCTGGACAACTCGTTGAAGATCGTCGACCAGCTCAAACCGAAGCGCGCGTTTTTTACTCACATGTCGCATGACCTGCCACACGAGGCGACCAACGCCACGCTGCCGGACAATGTGCGCCTCTCCTATGACGGGCTCAAGCTCGAATTCGAACTCTAGGTGCCGACCGACGATGCAAGTATTCCGCAAGCTTGAAGAAGTGCCCGCGCAACTGGGCCCAACTGTGGTGAGCGTCGGCAACTTCGATGGCGTACATGTGGCGCATCAGGCAGTGGTGCAGCACATGGCGGAACGCGCGCATGCGATCGGTGGAAAAGCGGTGGCGGTGACGTTCGATCCTCATCCGCTGCGCATTCTACGGCCCGACAGCGCGCCGAAGCTGCTCTCGCCGCTAGAAGTCAAACTGCAACTGCTGTCGCAGACGGGCGTGGATTTTGTGCTGGTTTTGCCGTTCACCCGCGATGTGTCAGTGATGTCGGCGCACGACTTTGCGCGCCAGGTGCTGGTGGACACGTTGCATGCACGTGAAGTGCACGAAGGCTACAACTTTCATTTTGGTCACAAGGCGCAGGGTAACGTCGAGACACTGGCGGCGTTCGGGCGCGAGATGGGATTTGATGTACACACGTACTCTGAACAACTTCTGCGCGGGCATCATGTGTCGAGCAGCGAGATCCGTAAGCTGGTTGCCGCCGGGCGAGTGGACCGGGCGCGGGCGCTGCTGGGTCGGCCTTTCAGCATAATGTCGAACCCCGGACGCGGACGTGGCTACGGTACGCGCTATACCGTGCCGACCGTAAATCTCGCGCGCTACGACGAGCTGGTTCCGGCGAACGGCGTGTACATCACGTGGGTGCGCATCAACGGCGAGTGCTTCGACGCGGTGACCAATGTTGGCGTGCGTCCGACGTTTGGGCCGGACTCGTTTGCCATCGAGAGCCACCTGTTGAACTTTCACGAAATAGAGTTGCTGGCGCAGACGGAAGTGGAGCTGATATTCCTAAAGCGGCTGCGCGACGAGATCAAGTTCGAATCGGTGGATGCGCTGAAAGAGCAGATTGGGCGGGATGTGGCGAAGGCACAGCGCTTCTTTAGGATGGTGAAGAATCGCTCGGGGGAAGCTCCCGAATGACTACGACATTTAGAGATGCACTGCAGGGCGGCAAGCCGATGATCGGGACTCTGTTGACGGTCTCGTCACCCGAAGTTGCCGAAGCGCTTGCTTTGCTGGGTTTTGACTGGATCTTTATCGACCTGGAACATGGAAGCTTGTCGATCAAGGACGCCCAGACGGCGATACAGGCTATAGCGAATCGCAGCTTTACTTTGGTTCGAGTGCCCGACGGCACGACGGAAAACATCAAGCGGGTTATGGATACCGGATGCAGCGGCATCATCGTGCCGATGGTCAGCTCCGAGTCGTACGCGCGCAAGATTGTTGCGATGGCGAAGTATCCGCCGATGGGCGAGCGGAGCGTCGGACTCGGCAGGGCGCAGGGGTATGGCCTGCGATTCGGCGAGTATCTCGCGTCGGCCAACGCGCAGGCAGCGGTGGTCGTTCAGATCGAGCATCGCGATGCCATTTCCAGTGTCGACCAGATTGCGGCGGTGCCGGGCATCGATGCCCTTTTCGTAGGCCCATACGATCTCTCGAACAGCATGGGTCTGGTAGGTCAGGTGAGTCACCCTGAGGTGGTGGCCGCGATCGACAAAGTTCGAGCTGTATGCGCCAGAACAAGTTTAGCCATGGGAATTTATTGCAGCAACGCCGACCAGGCACGCAATGAGATCAAGGCCGGCGCAAGAATGGTAGCCGTGGGCACCGACATTATGCACATGGCCAACTCGGCACGCTCCACGCTGGAAGCGCTGCGAGCCGTGTGAGGATTGGGTCCGCCTTGCCGTCACCCGTAACCGTGACGCTTCAGTTCTTCGCTTGGTCCTTCTTGTATGCCTCGCTGAGAGTCCCCTTTTGTTTGGCGATCGTAATCAGCGTGGGATAAAACTGGACGAACGTCGTGTCCACTGCACCGTGCTGCTCGTGGCAACTGTAACAGTCCATCGCGTGCGGAAAGGGAGTAGTGGGCTTGGTGTCGTCGAAGCCGTAGAAGGCCCATCCGCCCGGGACGCGTTTGTCCTTAAGATGGACCTCGTGTCCCATATCATCGGTAGTCTGAAAGTGTCCGGACTTGTTGATCGACGCGTTGCTGCCAGCGCCGCGTATTTCCAGCACCAGCATCGTTTGATCGGGCCAGGTGCCGGTTTCGAGAAATGCTTTGTAGGCCGACGGATTCACGAACACATTGTCGAACATGTCATGCCCAGCCATGCTCGCCATGCGCGGTGCGTAGCTCATGTTGAGCCCGCTGGTCAGGTAGATCCATTCGCGATAATTTGCCGGGAAATTCAGCTTGCCGTCGGCAGTGAACGAGGGACGATCGCCTTCCTGAAATTGGCCAGGCCGCGCCGCCTGCGCCATGGCAAGTAGCGCCAGGCAGAAACCAAAAATCAGCGTCACCAGAAATGTCTTCAAGGTTCCTCCGCGATTGGAGTACGGCTTACGGCCCACTCAAAAGTCCGAGGAGCATAAGGTAATCTAACAGGAATGCCAAGCGGGGCGTGACGAAGTGCGCGAAATCACAGTCCAGCTGCGCGGCATTCATTACAATATCTGCATGGACTCATTCATCATCGCAGGCAAACAGTTTCGCTCGCGCCTCATCGTGGGCACGGGCAAGTACAAGTCAGGGCAAGAGACGGCGCGCGCCATCGAGGCCTCGGGCGCGGAGATGGTCACGGTGGCGGTGCGGCGCGTCAACCTTGACCGCAGTAAAGAGTCGCTGCTCGACTTCATCGATCCGCAAAAATATTTTCTTTTGCCCAACACCGCTGGTTGCTATACGGCTGACGAGGCGATCCGAACCGCGCGGCTGGGCCGTGAGGTCGGCCTGTCGGACTGGGTGAAGATCGAGGTCATCGGCGACCAGCAGACGCTGTTTCCCGATGTGCAGGCGACGGTGGAGGCGACCCGCGTATTAGTAAAAGAAGGATTTACTGTTTTGCCATATACCTCTGACGATATTGTAGTTGCGAAGCGACTGATTGATGCCGGTGCAAGCGCGGTAATGCCGCTGGGCGCGCCGATCGGGAGTGGGCTGGGCATCCAGAACCTGCCCAGCATCCGCATTCTGCGCGAGATCATTACCGATGTTCCGCTGATCGTGGACGCGGGCGTGGGGACTGCGTCGGATGCGACCATCGCGATGGAGCTGGGCATGGACGGTGTGTTGATGAACACCGGCATCGCTGCCGCGCAGGATCCCGTGCTGATGGCCGAGGCCATGAAGGGCGCGGTCATTGCGGGACGTCAGGCGTTCCTGTCGGGCCGCATGCCCAAGAAGCTCTATGCCACCTCGAGTAGCCCGCTGGAAGGCGTGGTGCGATAGGATTTTTCGGTCCCGTACTTTCGCCGACAACAGGCCAGGAGGGCGGGTCACCCGGCGAAGGTTTATCCTCCCAAGCATGCGATCCGCGATCGTTGCGCTGAGCATCTTTAGCATTCTGATTACTACTGTCATGGGACAACCCGGTCGTCCTGGTCCAGAGCAACGTGCCGTAATCGCCGTCAGCACCGTGCTCGACGGCAAGGGGCACGTGCTGCACGACACGCGCATCGTGATCGAGGGCAGCAAAATCGTTGCGCTCGATCCCAAGGCAGAACCGGTTGACTATGACCTGCGCGGGATGACGGTGATGCCGGGCTGGATTGATTCGCACGTGCACATCGCGTGGAGCTTCGGCAAGGACGGCAAGAGCGGCACTCCTGGAGGGTCGCCCGCGGAGGTTGCCTACACCATCGCCTCGAACGCCTGGGTCACGTTGATGGCGGGCTTCACCACCGTGCAGAGCGTGGGCTCGCCTGCCGACATTCCCCTGCGCGATGCCATTAACAAGGGCGAGATTCCCGGCCCGCGGATTCTCACCTCCGCTGAGCCACTCATGGGGCAAGGCGAAAAGTCGGGCACGCCAGAGCAGATCCGGGCATTCGTCGGGAAGCAAAAAGCTGCGGGCGCCGACCTCCTCAAGATCTTCGCGAACTACAGCCTTCGCAACTCGACCTTGATGCTTTCGCCGGAGCAACTCAACGCCGCTTGCGAAGAAGCGAAGAAGCTCGGTCTTCGCACCCTGGTGCACGCGTATAAAGACGCCGTGCGGGCCGCAACCGACGCCGGATGCACCGAGATCGAGCACGGAGTCGGGGCCTCCGACGCCGACCTGAAGCTCATGTCCGAAAAGGGAACCTGGCTCGATCCGCAGGCCGGGCTGGTGTGGGAGAACTATTTACTGAACAAAGAGAAGTTTGTCGGCACGCCGGGCTACCCGGCAACTATGGACGGTTTCGCGTCGATGGAGGCGTTGATTCCGATGTATCGCGACTTCATGAAGCGCGCGTACCAAGTGCCCGGACTGAAAATCGTCTTCGGCTCCGATGCGGTAGCGGGCGCGCATGGGCGCAATGCCGAGGAGTTCGTCGATCGCGTGCGCGACGTAGGAGTTGACCCGATGACGGCGATGGTTTCGGCCAACTCGTTGGCAGCGGAGGCGATGGGTATGGGCGATCAGATCGGTTCGATCGGACCCGGCATGCAAGCGGATATCATTGCGCTCGATGGCGATCCGCTGAAAGACATCACATCGGTGTGGCGCGTGGTGTTTGTCATGAAAGGCGGGGTGGTTTACAAGAGTGCAGCGCGCGACCGCAGCGTCGTCAAGACCGAGTAATCGACGCCTGCTCCGCCCCCAATTCAAAGCAGTTCGCCGCCATATCCACCACCTCGCGGCCTATCTCGAGCGAGGCCGTCGCTGCAGGCGAAGGCACGTTGCACACGTGAATCATGCGGCGGCTATGCACGAAGTGGAAGTCGTCGAGCAGGCTGCCGTCGCGGTCCACCGCCTGGGCGCGCACGCCGGAACCTCCGGGCACAAGGTCGTCTTCCGTTAGTTCGGGGACCATCTGTTGCAGCGCGCGCGTGAAGGCCGGCTTGATCCAAGCGCGGTACTGCTCGGCCATACCCATCTTCCAATACTTGCGTGCCATCTTCCAGAAGCCCGGCCACTGCAGCATTTCGACAGCTTCGCTCATGTCGGGTGAACTTCCGGCATAGCCTTCGCGACGGAATGCCAGCAGTGCGTTCGGTCCGGCTTCAACACTGCCATTTACATGCCGCGTGAAGTGCACGCCCAGAAATGGGAATCGCGGATCAGGTACAGGGTAAATGGGGTTCTTCACCAGGAAGCGCCGCTCCGGCTTGATCTCGAAATACTCGCCGCGGAACGGAATGATTTCGAGGTCGGTCTTGCATCCGGCCATTCGCGTGATGGTGTCGCTGTAGAGTCCCGCGCAGTTAACGGCGTGGCTCGCGCGAAACGCGCCTGCGGTGGTCTCGACGACGTTGGCGTCCCCGTCATCACGCAAACCAACCACCTTGGCGCCCAGGCGGATCTCGCCGCTCGCGTGCGCGGTGAGTTCGGCGTACTTGTTCGCTACCTCGATGTAGTCAACGATGCCAGTGGAAGGAACGTGCAGCGCGCAAATGCCGTCGCAGTGCGGCTCAATTTCGCGGAATTCGTCGCGGTCGAGCATGCGCAACCGCTCGATCCCGTTGGCGATGCCCCGCTCGTGCAACTGCTTGAGGCGAGGAACTTCTTCGGGCGTGGTGGCCACCACAAGCTTGCCGCAGTCTTCGTAAGCGATGCCATGCTCCTGACAGAAGCGCTTCATCGACCCGCATCCGTCCACGCAGTTGCGCGCCTTCAGCGAGCCCGTGCGGTAATAAAGACCGGAGTGGATGACGCCGCTATTGTGTCCGGTCTGGTGGGCGGCGACGTGGTCTTCCTTCTCGACGACAAGCAAGCGCTTATCCGGAAAGCGGTGGATGTATTCGAGCGCGGTTGCGAGCCCGACAATACCCGCTCCGATGATGAGAAAATCTACCTGGCTATCAGCCACGAACGCCTGCCTCGTGCAACGATTGATTATACGGAGGTCGTGAGCCGGCAAACTGTGATAACGGACACGTCGCACACTTTGCCGAGGGAGTAAGCTTTTCTCGCAAGCGTCAGCGAAAAGGGCGGGATATGCGTGTTTTGGTCACCGGCGGAGCGGGATTTCTGGGCTCGCATTTGTGCGACGCCTTGTTGGGTGAAGGACACTTTGTAGTGTGTGCCGACAACCTGCTGACCGGACGTAGGGAGAACCTCGCGCACCTGGCGCCCGAGCCGCGCTTCGAGTTTCTCCAGCAGGATGTCTGCCGCTCGTTCGATCCGGGCAAAGTTGATTATGTTTTTCATTTCGCTTCGCCCGCCAGTCCAGTCGATTACCTGAAGCATGGTATTGAAACGCTGCAAGCGGGATCGGCGGGAACGCTCAACTGCCTGGAAATCGCCAAGAAGTTCAACGCGAAGTTCCTGCTGGCCTCAACCTCGGAGTGTTACGGCGATCCACTCGAGCATCCCCAGAAAGAGAGTTACTGGGGGCACGTGAATCCGGTTGGCCCGCGCTCGGTTTACGACGAAGCTAAGCGCTTTGCCGAGGCCGCTACCATGGCCTACCACCGCTATCATCAAGTGGACACGCGCATTGTGCGCATCTTCAACACCTACGGATCCAGGCTGCAAATCAACGACGGGCGCGTGATCTCCAACTTTATGAAGCAGGCGCTGCGCGGCGAACCGCTCAGCGTGTACGGAGACGGCCTGCAGACCCGCAGCTTTTGCTATGTCAGCGACGAAATCGAGGGCATCCTGGCGCTATCAAGGGTTCAGGAGTCGCTGCCCACGAACATCGGCAATCCCCGCGAGTTCACGATTCTCGAGTGCGCCAAAGCCGTGTTGGAGGTTACCGGCTCGGGCAGCCAGATTCGTTTCGAACCGCTGCCGCAAGACGATCCGAAGCAACGCCGTCCCGACATTTCCAAGGCGCGTGCTCTGCTGGGCTGGGAGCCCAAGATTGACCTGCTCCACGGGTTGCAATTGTCGCTTGACTATTTCAAGTCGGCGGTGCGTGCCCAGCCCGAGTCTGCTCACAAATAAGCGGCGCGAAGCCACCAGCCGTCTCGTACAATTCGGGTGTCAAGGCAAACGGTATCTCCATGGATCCTCGCGTTGAGTTCGAAGAGTTGCGCCGCGAAAGCGTGTCGTGGTGGTACACTACGCGACGCAAAATCTTGCGCGAGGCTGCAACCCAGGCCGTCCACGGGCGGAGTGAAGCGCGCGTGCTCGACCTCGGATGCACCGCGCAGTTACAGTTCGACGACCCAAGGCTGTACGGCGTGTGCAACGTCGCGGCCTCGCTGAAAGCGCTGGCCTTCCGCCAAATCGAGGGCGACACCAACCTGGTTTGCTCGCGCGTGGAGGAACTGTCACTCGCGTCCAACTCGTTCGATGCCGTGGTTGCCGGCGATGTGCTGCAGTCGGTGCCTGACGACGTGATGGCGCTGCGCGAGATGCGCCGCGTGCTGAAAGATGGCGGCCTGCTGTGCCTGACCGTGCCGGCGTATCCGTTTTTATGGGGCGAGGACGACGAACGGCGCGGACATCAGCGGCGCTACACCATCAGCGAACTGCGGCGCAAACTGAACACGTGCGGTTTCCATATTCATCGTGCGTCGTATTTTGTGGCCAGCGCGTTTCCGCCGCTGGTTGCGGGACGCATGGCGAAAGACATCTTCCATAAATCGGTGACGCGACACCAGCATTATCCTCGATCCTCGCGGCTTGCAAACGCGGCCATGACGACACTGCTCGACGGCGAGCGCCACCTGATGCACTACATCAACCTGCCGTTCGGAACACGGGTAGTGTGCTGGGCGCTCAAGCCGGCGCTGGTCGCCGAGACCGTGATCGTACCAGCATGGGAACGGCAATGGTCACGCAATCCTCTGGCGCAGGGCAGCGGGTGAGACGTTAGAATCAATACGTGGCCGTCCTGCGCAACATCGTTCACAACACCGGTACGACACTGGAGATGATTAAGTGGGAGCACTCGGTGCTCACGCTCCCCTTTGGACTAACCGGCGCGGTTCTCGCGGCGCGCGGTATTCCCAACCTGCATACTTCCATCTGGATTATCGTGGGTCTGGTGTCGGCGCGTTCGGCGGCGATGGCCTTCAACCGCCTGGTAGATGCCGACATCGACGCCGAAAATCCGCGCACCAAGATTCGCGCGCTGCCTGCGGGAAAGTTGTCGAAACAATTTGTGTTGGGTTTTGTGATCGTTACGTCGGCGATTTTCATTTTCGCAGCGTCGGAGCTGAATCCGCTAGCGTTTTACCTGTCGCCGGTGGCGTTGGCAATCGTGTTCTTCTATTCGTTCACCAAGCGCCTCACGCGTTGGGCGCACGTTGTGCTCGGCGTGGCAATGGGCATCGCGCCGGCTGCCGCATGGATCGCGGTGCGGGGCTCGTTCGACCCGCGCATTTTGCTGCTGACGGGCGCGGTGGTGTTTTGGGGAGCAGGTTTTGACATTCTGTATAGCTGCCAGGATTACGAATTCGACCGCGACGCGAACATCTATTCCGTCCCCAAGGCTTTCGGGATTGGGAATTCGCTGCTAATTGCTCGGCTATTTCACGTCATTACGGTTCTGTTGTTGGCGGGGATGATCCCGGCGTTCGGCCTGGGCAAAATTGCGATGGTTGGTGTCGTGATTGTAGCGCTGCTGTTGTTTTACGAGCACTCCCTGGTGAAGCACAACGACCTCAGCCGGGTGAACGCCGCCTTCTTCACCATGAACGGGTTTATCTCGATGGGGTTTCTGGTTTTCGTCGCCGCCGACCTGCTGTTGGCGCACTGATTCCTAGTCACATCCGCCTGTGATTTCGTCGCCGGGGTGCGCTATCATTGAGGCGATGGCCACCGTTGCGCAGCACACCAGCCCAGCCCGGAAGCAGCACCCGTTTCAGACTGATGACGCACGCCTGAAGCCCATCGCCGACAAGGTGATGGCGCTGCAGCGGCTGTCGGAAGACGACGCGTTGGCGCTCTATCGCTCGGGCGATATTCTCGCCATCGGATGGCTGGCAAACCACGCGCGCGAGCGGATGCACGGCGACATCGCCTACTTCAACGTCAACCGGCATATTAATTACACCAACGTTTGCGTGGCAGCGTGCCGGTTGTGCGCTTTCGGCCGCAAGAAAGACACGCCGGGCGCCTACACCATGGCGCTGGAGGAAGTCTGGAACACCGCAGCCACCGGCTACACCGAGGCGGTGACGGAGTTTCACATCGTCGGCGGACTACACGCCGACCTGCCGTTCCAGTATTACCCCGACATGATTGCCGGGCTGAAGCAGCGCTTCCCGCAAGTGCACCTGAAGGGCTTCACCATGGTGGAGATTTCCTTCTTCGCCAAGATCGGCAGGATGACGCCGCGCGAAGTGCTGGTGAAGCTGAAAGAAGCTGGCCTCGACTCCATGCCCGGCGGCGGGGCGGAGATTTTCTCCGACCGCGTGCGACACATCATTTGCGATCACAAGATTGACGGTGACGACTGGCTGGCCATCGCCCGCACCGCGCATGAAGTTGGACTGAAATCGAATGCGACCATGCTGTATGGCCACATTGAGCACGACGAAGACCGCGTCGATCACCTGCTCAAGCTGCGCGCGCTACAGGACGAAACGCGCGGCTTCCAGACCTTTATTCCGCTGGCGTTCCATCCGGACAATACGCCGTTGCAGCATTTGCCCAAGACCACTGGCATGCTCGACCTCAAGCAGATTGCGGTGTCGCGCTTGGTGCTCGACAACTTCCCGCACATTAAGTCGTACTGGCAGATGGTGACACCGAAGATGGCGCAGATCACGCTGCGCTTCGGCGCGGACGACATCGACGGCACGGTGGTGGAGGAAAAGATTTACCACGACGCGGGCGCGACCACACCGCAAGGGCTGAGCCGCCAGGATCTGATTCGCCTTATTACCGAGGCAGGGCGCGTGCCGTTCGAGCGCGACACGCTCTACCGCCCGGTTACGCGGACGGAAACCACCGTCACCGTGGCGGTGTAACTCCTCTACTTCTGTTCGGGCTTCAGCCTTTTCCCGCCCGGCATCGGAGGCCAACCCAGCGACGCTCCCTGGAACATGGGCGTCGCCTTCTCGTAACGCTTGCCCTTGTCGTCGTGCACCGCGTAGCGCCGCGGATGATCGGCCGGGCCTGCCCAAAGCGATACGCCCGCAAACGCGCCATCGTTGCGCAAAATGTAGTACGTCATGTCCATGTACGCCAGCTTGCGCATGTCTCCGTTGTAATTGCGCACGATGCGCTTGAGCGCGTCCATGCCCGCTTCCTCGGGCGACATGCCGTGTCGCAGGTTTTCCACGATGGTGTGCGCGCCGCAAATCTTAATGTTCTCTTCGCCGTTGCCAGTGGCCCCGGCTGAGCCCACGTCCTGATCGCAATAACATCCTGCGCCGATGATCGGCGAGTCTCCGGCACGCCCGGCAATCTTCCACGCCAGACCGCTGGTCGTGGTCGCACCAGACATCTCGCCCTTGGTGTTCAGCGCAGAACAGTTGATCGTGCCTGTGGGCGGCTTCAGCACGCGCTCGATGGCCGCCATGCGAAATTCCGGCGCGATGCCAATCTTCGCGGCCAACTTCTCCATCTTCTCGATGAGTGGCTGAACTTCGGTGTTGTCGCCGGCGGTGTCGGGAAACTTGAAGTTTGGGCTGGCGATGCCCGGTCCCCACCAGTCATCATTCGACATCGTCTCACGCCACAGTTGCCACGTCTTGCGCGAGCGCTCGGTCAGCAGGTTCTCTTTGGGGAAGCCCATAAGCAAGCCGAAGTGCGACGCGCCTTCGCCTACGAGCATAACGTGGCCGGTGTGCTCCATCACGGTCTTTGACAGCAGCGAGACGTTCTTGATGTCGTGCACGCCGGCGACCGAGCCCGCCATGCGTGTTGGCCCGTGCATGCAGCAGGCATCGAGTTCGACCACGCAATCTTCGTTCGGCAGGCCCCCGAGTCCGACGCTATCGTCGTTGGGGTCGTCCTCCGGTCCGGTGATGACCTGCATCACCGCGTCGAGCGTATCGCCGCCGCTGGAGAGAACAGCATAGCCGCGGTCAAGATAGTTGTAGCCGTTGGCAGCGCAGATGAGGACGGGAGACTTAGGTTTCGGTCCAGCCGCCGGCGGTTTGTATCCCTGAGCCTGTTGCGCCTGCAGGTCGAGAGCGAGTGAAGCGGATGCCACAGCGGAAGTGGCGAGAAAATCGCGACGAGTAAATTTCATGAGTTCTCCGAAAAGGGGGCGAAAGGCAGGATAGCACGTGCAAATCAGTTGTCAGTAGCCAACAGAAAGCTGCGTGCCAGGGAGGACAAGGAGCGTACGGAGAAGAGCTAGTGTATGGTGGGAAACAGGGGATCCGTGGTTAGCAGATGCTGGAAGTATTCGTCCTTCCAGGTCGGATTAATGCGGTCGAGCAGCAGCGCTTCGGCAGCCCCGAACGAATAAAACACTTCGCGCTTTGATTGCGTGATATCGACGTGCTTCAACTCGTCGAGCGTGTGCGAGCGGGCTGCAACGCTGTAGGTGTTGAACGCGGTAAAGTCGGGCAAGGCCGCGAATGCGGGCGACGGTTGGTAATCCCCCGCCGCTTCCGCCGACCTAATCTGTACATAGCGCGCCATACCTTCCTGCCAAAGCTGGAAGCTGAAGTATTTGTGATCGTCGGGCATGAGCTGGGCGAGGAACTGCTTGCGGTCTTTGAGGTACTGCTTGCTCAGCTGCGCAAACTTCTGCTGGTCGACTTCATTCAATGCCTTCAGTAGCGAGTTGCGAAGATAATCGAATCCTTGGGCGATTTCCGGCACCTCGTAGGGGAATGGATAGTTCAGCATCCACATGCCCCTGGTATCGCCCTTGCTCAGTCCGAGATCGTTGATGGCCTTCGGATATTCCGGCTGGGCCCATTGCAATTGGTGAAAATGCTCGTGCATGACGACGATGAGCCACGGCGTACTGGTCTGGCTCGACGTACTTTTCGGTTCGCCGATCACGATCGTCGGGGGGAATCCGAACGCCGGGAAGGTGGCCTGCAAGTTGGTGGGAAACTGGCGCGGGCGCGCGTAAACATCGTCGCCGACTTTTGCAAAATCCTTGGGAGGAGTGGGAAAGTGGGTCAGATATTCGGTTTCAGCGGTGACCAGCAGAAGGGGCGCGGGTATTTTGCTCCACCCGGGCCATACGCGGTCCTGAATTTCACCGGCAAGGCGATAGAACTCGGCGATGCGAGTGGAGTTGTCGACGGAGAGGGGCTTCGGCGCCTGGGCGAACAACATCGTCGAAAGTACAAAGGCCGCGAATAGCGAACGCATTGTGAAATTGGCAGACGAGCCCTTTTCGGAGTTAGCGGCACCAAGCGCCACACAAGCAAAAGCAGCTTGTGTGGCGCACCCGTTCAGAAGGCATTGTTTCACACCGCGACTTTGGCGGGCGTGCTCTGGTCTGCGCGGAAGCGCAGCTGCGCCGCGATGCGTCCGATTTTGTCGAACTGCTCGTCGTCGCCGATATATACCAGATCTAATCCCTGGCGTATGGCGTGGCCCACGATGGCGTCACCCAGATCGGCGAGTTCGGTATTCGGTTTGCCGCATATCACGCAGTCCTGGGCGATATGGTAATCTATGTGTCCGCAGTGATAGCACTTCACGCCCGGCGCGCTGAAACTGGCGGCGATCAGAAGCGTCTGTACTTCGCCAGCTTCGAGCGAACGCAGCACGCGGCGCAATCCGATTGCTCCGCGCCCGTTGCGGTGGGCCTCACCAACGACCTCCGTAATCAGCGCCTGCTTGCGCTCATCGTCATGCTTTTGCAGCTGTTCGGTCGCAATCTGCTTTACCTGGTCGGGCGTCGCCGTCTTGGCGTCAATCCGGAAGCGTCCCACCAGCCGCTGCCGCACGTAGGTGCGAAGCTGCGGTTCGAACTCCGACCAGATGTCGTCATGGCAGCCGATGAGCAGCTTCTCGCAGCCGCCGCTCTCGAAATGTCCGGCGATAGCGTCCGACACGAACTTGAAATGTTGCATCGCCTCATTCATGACATGGCGCTCAACGTGGCCGGCATCGTAGCCGCTCCAGCCGTCGCTGCGTCCGCGGCGGGTCGGTTCATTGATGAAGTCCAACTTCTCAACGATCATGCCGTCTGAAATCTCAAAGACGCGGGCCTTGGTGCGATCCACCAGCGCCACGCAGGCGTGCTGTATCGAATCGAAAACTGCGGCCAACGGTTTCAGGTGAAATCGCTGATTGAGAATGACCGTACTCTTGGACAACTTGGCGGGCACATCGAACTCGCGCCAGTATCCTTGGGACGAGCAGGCGAAGACAGCCTTGCCTTTGCGGCCGTTGCTGCGCAGCGCGTCGGTCATCTCCAGGATCCTCTGCAAGTCGAGGCGCGAAAGCTTCTGTTCGGTTTTATTTTTTTCCGCCTCGCGCAGAGCGCTGTTGACCAAGTCCTTGACCAGAATGGCTTCGTCACGGTGCGAACGATTAGCCGGCGTCGTGGGCTGATAATAAAACGTGACTGCACAGCCCTCCGGCGAATGGAAATTAGCTAACTCTCGGATGTCATCTCTTGTGATCATTCCGCGTCTCCTACATAGTTCATGATGAAAAGCGGGGAGGCCCCGATTCAGAGCGGCGGTCTCAGGTGTTATGGATATACTCCGCCGCCTTCTGCTTGAAAAGAAATTTGATGGGCAAGGCGCGTTGCAGGTGCTGGCGAGCTTTGCGGACGGATACGCGCACCTCCTCTAACGGACGGTCGGTGATGATGGCAATCTCTTCCTGGCTGAAGCCCTCGACCGCGTGCAGAATGAATACCTCCCGGTCGGTGCGGCTGGCATCGCGCAGCGCCAGTTGTACCAGCGTGATGAGCTCCTGCCGCGAAGCCATCTGTTCAGGATTGCCGGCGTGTGCGTCTGCAATCGTATCTTCCTCCATCAGCCGGTCGTCAGGCTGATGAAATTGCAGGCGCGCTTCGTCGCTGGCCTGAACGTTGGGCGTACCATGCCGGCGTTGCAGCGGTACATCGCCGGGACTGCCGTCGCTCGCGGCGATGCAGTCGATGGCCTCGCTCGCCAGGCGGTAAAGCCACGGTTCTATCTTGATGCGTTCCGGCTTTTCCAACTCGTCGCTGAGCGCGGTGGCGATGGCCTCCGCCACGACATCTTCCGGAGCGACCTGGTCCGGCGAGAGTTCGCCCAAGCTTTCGCGATAAGCAATCTGGCGCTCTACGAATCCTTCCAGCCGCGGCAGGCTGACGTCGATATAGCTGGCAATGTCCACGGATGACACCGCCGCCGGTCTGACTACCGCAACCGTGTTCTCGAACGATGCGATCTCTGCCGCGCGCCGGTCGGTGGTGCGATGACGCATCCACTTGTGCTTACTGCGCAGCACCTGCTTGTGCCGCTTGAGTTGCTCGGTCAGAGCATCGAAGGCCGCTTTGATTGCCGTGGCAGCCACCGGACTCTTCTCCTGTGCCGCCATCTGCCCGGATGGCAAGCGCAGGTTCAGTGACACCACGAAGCCCTCGCGCGCCGAGCTTTCCTCCACAATGCCTTTAATGTGCACCAGTTCGGGACGGAAAACTTGCAGGTACTTATTCAGTTTTTCCAGTTGATGTTTGACTTGCTTTTCGAGATCGGCGGTTTTAGAAATCCTGTAGCTGAAATGGACGTTCATGAATACCTCTTCGCAGGGAACGGTTCCAGCTGAAGCCACGTTGTTCTAGGCTCAGTTTACTCCTCTGGGCGAATGGTCAAGCTAAAAATGACAGGCGGGTTGTTTCTTCTGACCGGTTGAGATGAATCGGAATCGCAGGAAATTGCTCCGAGCACAGAACAGGCCCTCCCTTCGCGGGAGAGCCTGATGTTTGCTCGCGAATTCGCAAACTGGCTACGGGATACGGACCTTTGCGTCCGGACTCTTGCTGACGTGGATGCTCTCGATAAATCGCACCTTACTGTTCTGCATCTTCATTACCAGGGACGAAGTGCGAACGCCGTCGCCAAAGAAGCGCACGCCTTTGAGCAGCGGTCCATCGGTGACACCGGTCGCCGCAAACACGATATTTTTTCCCGGAGCCAGCTCCTCGGCCGTGTAGATTCGCCTGGGGTCTTTAATGCCCATGTCTTGCATGCGTTCTGCTTGCTCAGGGGTATAGCCGGTCAACCGGCCAACCATGTAACCGTTGAGGCAACGGATGGCCGCTGCAGTAATAACGCCTTCCGGCGCGCCGCCGGCCCCCATAACCGCGTGCACGCCCGATCCGAGCATGGCCGCCGCAACGCCCGGCGAAAGGTCTCCGTCCGAGATCAACAGGATGCGCGCTCCCGCCTTGCGTACGTCGGCGATCAGTCGTTCATGCCGAGGCCTGTCGAGGATCACGATAACCAGGTCTTCGACTTTACGCCCGAGCACCTTGGCAATCACCGCGAGGTTATGGCCCACCGGCGCTTCCAGGTCGACCATGCCTTTGCACGACGGGCCGACTACCATCTTTTCCATGTAGCAGTCCGGCGCATGCAGCAATCCCCCGCGCTCCGACGCCGCCAAAACGGTGATCGCGCCGGGCAGTCCGTTGGCGCACAGGTTGGTGCCCTCCAGCGGATCAACGGCAATATCCACTTCGGGATATCCGCCGCCATCGTGCTTACCAACTTTCTCGCCGATGTACAACATCGGCGCTTCATCGCGCTCGCCTTCGCCGATAACGATGGTGCCATCCATCGGGACCGAGTCCATCACCGAACGCATGGCTTCGGTGGCCATTTGGTCGGCGCGCTTGCGATCACCCTGCCCCATGGTCTTGGCAGAAGCGACAGCCGCCTCCTCCACCACGCGCAGAAACTCTAGCGCTAGATCGGCCTCGAAGTTGTTACGCGGCGAATAGTGTGACGTTTCGATTTCGGGTTTCGGTTGAGTTTCGACCTTGGTAGCCATGCGGTCTCCGTGGCGGACGCCGACCGCGGACGGAAATGCGGTCACGCCAACATAATAAGAATGGATAGCCCAACGTCCGGGCAGCCTTTCAGACGAATTAAGGATACACGCAACCGTCAACTAGGATTGTGAGACGAATCACAAGTCGTGGAGGAACAGCGACGCATTCGACAGCCTGCTGCTACCCCTTCTGAACGGCGGACGTTTAAGCTTTAGACGAGGCGAATCAACGTGACAGTACGTGTTTCGATCATCGCATTGCTAGTGAGCATCGCGGCAGCCGGCATGTCTTATGGTCAAACCAATGCGGGCGTGCAGGGAACGGCCGTAGGCGCGGCGGGTACGGTCTGGGGCGGCGATCACCTTTCACTGGAAATAACAGCGGATGGCGCGAACCTCGACTTCGACTGTGCCTCGGGCACGATCACGCATCCATTATCGATTGACGCTCAGGGTAAATTTCGTTTCCGGGGAACCTTCACCAGCGAGCGGCCCGGGCCAGTGATGCGCGACAGTCCCGGAGCTGCGCAAGCTACGTACACGGGCACGATCCAGGGGGACACAATGCACTTGGTCGTCTCCTCGGGAAACCAGCAGCCGTACGGGGAATACGTTCTAACGCGTGGCAGGCCTGGGCGCGTGATGAAGTGCAAGTGACGGAATCGTCGACATCCAACACTTCTACTTATCATCTTCCGACTCCGCAAGAAAATCGCCCAGGCGATCCAGCCTGCGCTCCCAAACCGATCGTCGGGCCTTAATCCATTCCTCAACTGCAGAAAAACCTGCCGGATCGAGCTGGCAAGTACGCACTCGGCCCGGCTTTTCCGTGTGCACCAGGCCGCATTCCTCCAACAGCTGCAGGTGCTGCCCAACCGCCGTCAGTGTGATGTTGAGCGGAGCAGCCAGGCTAGAAACCGACAGCGGGCCAGAGGCGAGCCTTTCGACCATGGCGCGCCGCGTCGGGTCGCCAAGCGCGTGAAACACGCGGTCGATGTCGATTTGACGTGTGGGCATAGGTCGTCCAGCGGACTATCGGGCCAACTCTGTCTCCAAGTTGTCGAATAGTTTGCGCCATCCCGCTTCACGCATCTGCGGCCCGCCAGAGCCCTCGAAAAACGCTCCCTGATGCGTGCAGATAAGGTCCGTACCTGTCGCGGTCGGCAGCAACTCGATCGTAACCAGCGAGCACGAAATACGCTTGCCGCCCAACGTCATCGTCGAGCTAGTCACAATGCGCTGGTCGGAAACGATGTCCTGATACAGGAAGTCATTACTCAGCACAACGCCGGGAAATGTGCTGCCTTCTTTGAACCGGTATTGCATGCGGTCCCTGCCTCCGACGCGAAAGTCCATGTCGAACTGCTCCACGTCGTGGTGATCACCTTCGCCAAACCAACGCCGCTCTTGCTTAGGATCGGCGAACGCGGCGAAGACGCGTTGCGCCGGGTACGGGTACCTGCGCTCAATAACAAAGGTGCTGTGAATGACCGATGGCTCTAACATGGGTTCCTCCTCACCAATGCTGAAGTAGCGACTTCAGTATCAGCCGACCCGGCCTAATTGTCAAGCAGATACTTCAGTATCTGTGAGGAGGTGATCCGACATTCGCTGAGTGGGCCTCGAATCCCGGGCGGCGGTGAACCGCCTTGTAGAATTGTTAATCTTCTCACTCGTCACAGGACGAGCCTGGTCGGAAGAATCGCAAAATACGATGTGAGCGGAAAGCCGAGGTACGCTGTGGGCTCGCGGAACATTCCAACAGAGGCCGGTGGAGGCGACCTGAACGTCGCTGGCAGGATTCTTCTGCTCGCGTTGACGGTCTGGGCGCTGGCGATGATCGTTCCTGGGTTGCACCGGGTAATTGATTTGCTCGGCTCGTTCGGCCTGTCCGTGGACAATGATGGAGTTGTCACCGACGTGGTTGCCCCGTTTGCATCAGCCACGCAATCTCCGGCCGCCGAGGCCGGCCTGGTTACGGGCGACCGGATCGACCTGAAGACAATGCGCTGTGTTCCGCCCGGAACTCCGCAATGCGAGAGCCTGGTCGCGGTGCTCGGTGGGCTAGGTGGAATGCAGTCGGCTCTGCTTGAGCGCGAAATCACGCTGACCATACAACCGAAAGACGGCGCCCCTACAAGAACGGTAACGCTCGAATCTGCGCCCGCGTCGCTTACGTTTGCGGAACGAGTTGTGCTGTTGGCCGACACAATGGTTGGAGTTGTTGTTATCGTCATCGCGTTCTGGCTGGTATGGACACGACCAGGTTGGATGACCTGGGGCTTGTTCCTCTACGTGATGTGGCTCAATCCGGGGCAGTCGGAAACCTATTACGCGGTTCTGCAGCGCTGGCCGATCGCCGTTTTCGCGCAGGAAATAATGGAAGCGCTGGCCACCGGCGCCGCTTACGCAGGCCTGATGATATTTGCGCTACGTTTCCCCAAAGACCGGACCGAACCGCGCTGGCAAAAAGTGCAGTGGGTCGCGCTCGCGGTCGGCGTCATTATGGCCGCTCTCACCCTCGCGGGTTACGCCAATGTATTCGGGTATCCGACGGAGAGGATTACCGAGGTTAGTTTTACGGCTGGCTTGGTGGTGGACGCGGGCGTCCTGGTAATCCTGCTCATGCGCCGTCGCACGCTCCCTCCGCACGAAGAGCAACGCATGCGCTGGGTGATCTGGGGCTGTGCGATCGGGCTGCCGACGTTTATTCTGGCCGAGCTGTGCCAGTCGTCAGACCTGATTCACCACTTGTGGGGCGCTGCACCCGCCCCGGCGTTGATCGGTCTGCTCTACTTGCCCAACGGCGTGCTTGCGTATCTTGCTTCGGAGGCAGTATGGCAGCACCGCGTGGTGAGTGTGTCCATTCCGCTCCGCCACGGGACGATCATCACGGCTCTCAGTCTGGCGGTGGGCGTACCGATCATTCAGCTCCACGAGAAGCTGGCTGAAGTTCCCGAGAGCTTGGAACTGCCGGGCTGGGTGTGGCCGCTGGTGGTGGCGCCCGTGGTGTTGTATGTGCTAAATCGCCTGCACGAGATCACGGTCGAGATCGTGGACCGTGTCTTCAACCGCAGGTTCCATGCTGTGCAACGACAACTGGAAGAGGCGAGTGAAGCCATCGTACACGCGAAGAGTCTTGCCGAAATCGACCGCATGCTGGTGGAAAGCGCGGTGACCACGCTCTGCCTGTCGTCGGGCGCGGTCTTCCGCTGCGAAGGCGACGGTTTGCGCCGCTTGTTGGACACCAAGGGATGGACTCCTTCACTGAAGAAAGAGCTGCGTCCGGAGTCGGACGCGATTGCACTGCGCAGCCTGGAGGTTGGCGCGCCGGTACGCCTCGATCATGGATGGGACGCCGACGGCCTTCCGTCCGGGCTGGAGGCGCCGTGCCTTTCCGTGCCCGTGCGGAGCGAGATTCCCGAAGCGACCGCCGTCGCACTGTTCGGACCGCACGAGACGGGAAATGATATCGACGAGGACGAGCGTGAGGTGCTGGACCAGCTCGCTGCTCGGGCGGCCGCCGGTTACGAACGCGTCATCACCGCATTGCTTCGCCAAGAAGTGGCCGAACTGAAGGCTCAGCTCACCGCTTTGCAATACGGTAATCGAGCTGAGTTACCACATTCAGAGACGCGTGCGACTGAATAGAACTTTTCGATTGCGTAGCTGAAGCGAGAACGGCTAAGGTATTGCAACTGACCTCCCCGACATTCAGAAAACTTGAAGGAGTACAAGTGTCAAGCGCCGCTGGACAGGCAATTCTCGCCGCCAAGAAAGGAACGAGCACGACATTTCCGTTCAAAAAGTTTCTGAATAAATACTTTTACTTCTGTATGTCGCTGGCGATGGCCGGGCTGGTGGTGTGGGGCTTCAGCCGCACGGTGGACGACAACCTCTTCCACGCTGCGCCGCCGAGACCGTTTCTTCTGTGGATTCACGGCGCCGTGTTCTCGGCGTGGGTGGTGTTCTTTATTGCGCAGTCCGGGTTGGTGCGCATGCACAAAGTTAGTGTGCATCGCTTCCTTGGCTGGTTCGGAGCGGGACTCGCCGTGTTGATGGTTCCTCTGGGCTTTACCATCGCCGTCATCATGGCGCGGTTTGACACGGTAGTCCATCATCAGGCCGACGCTTCTGCATTTCTGTCGATTCCGTTCTACGACATGATCGCCTTTGGCACGTTGATTGGGCTTGCCATCTATTGGCGAAAAAAGCCGGACTTCCATCGCCGGTTGGTGTTTATCGCAACCTGCGGGCTGATGGATGCGGCCTTGGGTCGCTTCGACTTCTTGTTCAACCATAACCTTTTCTTCCCGGGCCTGGATCTCTTGATCGTGCTCGGAGTGGTGCGCGATTTGGTCGTAGATCGGCGCGTCAACAAGGTTTATCAGTATGCGCTGCCCGTTCTGATCGTCGGCCAAAGCCTCTCGGTCTATATGTGGCGAGTCAATCCGCAGTGGTGGCAGTCGATCACGCGCGTGATCATGGGATGAGGACCGACGACGCGCGGGTGCGTGTTCGATCACGGTGCTAAATTGGATGGCTGGATCTCCAGTTTTGTACTCCACGCTCGCAACCGTCGTTCTTTTATTCCACGTGCTGTTCATAGTGTGGGTTGTCTTCGGTGCTTTCGTTGCGCGCTCGCGTCCGCTGCTTAGGGTTCTGCACGTCGCTTCTCTTCTTTGGGGAGTCGCTACCAACGCGCTTCCCTGGCCGTGTCCCTTGACCCTGTTGGAGAACTGGCTGGAACAGAGGGCCGGGGTCGCGCCTTATCAGGGCGGCTTCCTGCTGCATTATCTGGACAAGTTCGTTTATCCCGATCTTCCTCAGAGCCTCCTCACGGCTGCCGCTGGCGTCGTTTGCGTTCTCAACCTGGCCTACTATGCGCGACTTGGCTGGAAGCGCGGTGGCAGCTCTGCACTCCAGTGACAGAGTACCCCCTCTGCCTTGACTGATAACAAAGGATTTACAGCACGATTAGCTACAAGTTAGGGCAAACAATGGATTAAGACTTAAAGTCGCAGAATCAAATAACTTAGCGCGCTTTTGGGAGCGCATATTCGGCGGTTGGAGGCCCGGCGTGGCTCGTGTCACCGAGTTGCCGCTAGGGCGAACTCATAGATTTTCCAGGGAGAGGGCTGAGGCTGTCACTGGAATTGAAGCAGGGTAGAAAACTTTGGTAACCAATTTTCCCGAAATGGGATGGATCCGTAAGTGTCGCCTCGAAGTCACGAGCCGAAGGTGAATCAGATCCAGCCGCCGTCGGCGACGTGACATTGGTTGGTGATAGCGGAGCTGTCGTCGGCAGCGAGGAACATAATCAGGTTCGCGATTTCGTGCGGATGGAGCAGCCGCTTCAATGCCTGGCGTTCGAGCATCTGGGCTTTGTACTCGTCAGTGAACCAGAGACGTCGCTGGCGCTCCGTCCAGATGCATCCGGGCATCACGCAGTTGACCCGAATGTTGTGTGGCCCGAGTTCGTGCGCGAGAGTGCGGGTCAAGCCGACGATGGCGGCTTTGGCAGTGACGTAAACGGGGACGTTGGTGGAGGGAATCGCCCAGGCGATGGAGCTGAGATTGATGATGGAGCCGCGGCCGAGGCGCCGCATGCCGGGTATTACGCTTTGCGCAGTGAAGAATTGCTGCTTAAGATTAATGCCAATGAGCTTGTCCCAGAGCTCGGGAGTCACGTCTTCAAAGGAGTGGCGGGTGTCGTTGCCGGCATTGTTCACGAGCACATCGATGTCGCCCAAGGCTTCCACTACGCGGGAAACCGCATCATGGTTGGTCACATCGCATTCGAAGAACGCAGGGGAGGAATAGCCCGCTTCGCAGATGCGGCGAATCAGTGCCTCGGCGGGATCCTTTTGAAGGTCGAGGAATGCGATCTTCGCGTTCTGGCGAGCGAAGGCTTCGACGATCGATTCACCAATGCCACTGGCGCCACCGGTGACTAAGACTACGCGGTCTTTCAGGCTTGGGTAGATTGCTGAGTTGTATAGCTCGTTCGGCATGAATCGGTGCTCATCACTCTTGGTGGTTCTCGGCGCGAGAGAGGTCGACCATCAGCACTCTAACATTTGAGGATGCAAGCGGGCTCTACAGTGGGGAACGAAACGGAATTCGTTGCCGGGCCGTGAGATCATGACTCGGTGAACATCCGGAGCAAGCTTCGCGCTTGGATCAAGACCAACATCACAGGAGACGGCACCGCTGGAGATTTTCGCGGGCCGGAATCGTCGAAACCTCGGTCGAAAGAGGAAGAACTTCAAGCGACTATGGACGACTTGGAGTTCATGCCTCCTGAGCCTTTTAACGCTGACGGGGGCCTCAACAGGAAATTTGTCGAGTTTTCGGTGGGAAAAGTGCTCGACCTGGCATTGGGTGGAATTGCGGCGCTGTGTGCCTGGATCGCGCTCAAGGTTACCGGAAAGCATCTGTTCCCAGAACTGCCGCGTGGGTCCGAAGCAGTAGAGACGATCGCGCCTGCCATCGTTTGGGTGGTGTGCTATGTCCGGCTCCGTGCTGTGCGAGCGCGGCAACCGAAGGACACAAAAACCTAAAGACCCTAATTAAAGCCCGGCAAGAAAAGCCGGGATGGCCACCCGGCGGGTCCTTGGCGCCTCAGCTCCTGGACTTCAGCAGGTTCGGAAACGCGGCGAGAACCAGCCCTACGAAACCAATACCGCTGACAAATCCGAAAACGAATTGCATGTCCATGGCATCCTCTCAATAATCTTTCAGGAACAGTCCGCACTGTTCATCCAAAGAACGTATTACGGCGATCACATCGGCCTGGAGCTCGGGTCGCGGAGGTGCCGTACCATTCAGGCTGCGCTCCAGGTCGTCAACGATTTCCCGCGTACTGACTTTACCGCTGGCGCGCTTATAGACCTCGGTGCCGGTGCGATTCAGGCTCAGGGTCCGGGGGCCCTGCGGAATACGGGCGCAGCCGTCCTCCATCCGGGCCTGCATGCCGAGACGGGTCGGGAAGCGATCGAGGATGGCGTCGTCCGAGAGTACTTCTGCGGGTTCCAATCCGCCAGTTCCGCCTACAATCTCCCAATATTCTGACCAAGCCTGGATCCGCGCAATCTTGTCGGCATAGCGCGTGCCGACTCCGAAATCCTTTTTGAGCGTCATGTGACGCTGGATCACCGAACGCGGAAGACGCTTTAGGACTTCGTCCATGTCGCGATCAATGCGCTCGAGGAACTCGAGCCGGAGATTTGTAACATCATCAGCCGACAGCGTCTCGGTCTCAGCAATACAGAGATTGAAGTTGGTAGATTTCTTAAGGTCGGTGTCGAGGAGACGCAAGCCGTAAGCATCCGGATGTTCGTAAAGATCGGTGCCCGGCAAAGGCGTGAGAAACGACATGTTGCATTCGAACGAACCGGGTGCGACTTCCGTCATGAGGTGACGCGCAAAGTCCATCGTCTCGTGCATGGTTTCACGCGTCTCGCGCGGGCCGCCGGCGATGAATCCGCAATAGATGCTTGCAATACCGGCTTGATGAAAGCGGCGAACCATCCCCTCGACCACTTCCGGTTTGACGTTGAGCCGCTTGTAGTCTTTGAGCATCGAGCGGCTGGCCGATTCCACACCCACCTGAATGCGGGCTACTCCGGCGGCAACCAGCTCATCAATCAGGTCAGGATGGCGGTTCAGAATGTCGGCCCGTACTTCGCAGAAGAAGAGCAAGTCCTTCCAGGGCGTGAAGCGTTCGCGCATGAGGCGGCAGAACTCGCGGGTGTGTTCCACGTCGGCGGTGAAGGTATCGTCATTGATCATGACGAACGGTCGCTTATAACGCTCCACCAATTGCTCGATCTCAGCCACGATGTTGGCCGCCGATCGATGGCGATAAACGTTGCCCATGCGTCCTTCGAAGCAAAACGTGCAACGGAACGGGCAGCCGCGCCCGGAGATGAGGCAAACTTCGTAGCGCCGGTCGTCGGGCAGAAAACCGCGGTCGGGAAAGGGAAGCGCGTCCAGGTCTTCGATGGGGTCGCGGTCGCGGGTACGGCGTGGCTGGCCATCCGCGTCGCGATAGCAAAGTCCGGGGACGTCTTCGAGCTCGCCCTGGCCGCGGAGAAGCGCATTCGCGACTTCGCAGGCCGAGTGCTCGCCCTCGCCGATCACGACCACGTCGGCCGCACTCAAGGAAATCATCTGTTCCGCCTGTGATTGGCTGGCCGGACCTCCAAGAATAATCGGCACCGCCGGTCCCAGGCTGTCTCGCACAAACCGGGTGAACCCGGCGATGTTGTACAGATTGTCGGTGTCCACCGAAAAGCCGACCATGCGAGGGTTCGCGTCGCGAATCAGGCGAAGTACGTCGTCGCGCCGCGTGCCGCGCTGAGCGCAGTCGAGATATCCCGCGGAATAGCCGTGCTCACGCAGGGACGTGAGTACATACAGCATTCCGAGATGCGGAACGCCGTCGGCATAATACGACTCGTGCGGCGGAAGATTTACAAAGAGAACATCGGGGCCGGCCACAGCGTCACCCCCAGATTATTTGAGTTGAACCAGACTGGAACGCTGAGGACGCGGTACGCTTGCGCCGGGAAGCACCACCACCCGAAGCGGCGGACGAATGGACATGAGTGCCGCTGCGCTGTGAGTTGCCCGGTTAATGCGGCGGGTCGCGACGACCCAGACGCCGACATCGGCGGCCGCCACTGCTGCAACGAAGAAAAATCCTATGGCTTGCTGAGGCTGGGCGTCAGTCGCAACCAGTTCGGTGGTTACCGTAGGTTTCTCGTAGACCATTGTTCACCCTCGTGTTCAGAACGCGGAGTTCACTATCTGGCCCGATTTTGGGGACAAACTTTATCGTCCACTTCACTGGCGTGTCAAGCGAGAAATAGCCCAATGTGAGTAGCGAAATAGAGGTACCCCCTCCCCCCAGCAATCTTGAAAACAAAGGGGTTATTGCGCGATTGTGTGCTAAGTTCGGTCAAATAAAGGCACTTATAGGTAAAGTCCTATGAACAAAGGGCTTAGGTCGACAATTCTGTTGCAGAGCGCAGACGACTTCGGTTCACTGTTTAGTTATCAAAGATCTGGATCGCCCGCAGTTTTGGCTGTCGGCGAAGGCAAGAGACACAATCCCTCGCCTCAGGTGTACTGGTTTATCGCGTGCCGAGAGAAGCTCGAAAGTACGTGGGACACAGGTCGGTGTGACAAGGGAAACTGATGAGGTGGTTGTGCACCGGTCGTACAATTTCGCTGAAGTGGAGGGACCAATGGCGGTTGTGTCTCTGCGCGACGTGGTGGAAGCGCTCGACCTGCAAAGCGACGAGCTGCAGTCTTACCTCGATCCGGATTCGGGAGAGATTGTCACTTTTGGCCAGGAAGAAGCAATGGTCGCCGGGCTTGACGATTGGGAAGCCGCTCCCGATTGGATGAAAGAGATCTTGCCGAAGATCAAGCGGGCGCTGGAAGACGAGCGGATGCTGGAACTGCCGGACCGGGTGCACATCGACGAATGGCGGACGATGCAGGAGTTCGCTTTGGAGGATGAGCAGTGCCGGTGTCGCGCAGAGTTGGATTCGGCGGTACACGGTGCAGGAGCGTTTCGGCAGTTCAGAGATGCGATTCGACGGCTGGGTCTCGAGGACTCGTGGAACCGTTACCGTGAAGCAGCCTTCGAGCAAGTCGCGCGAGAGTGGCTGGAAGAGAACGGGATTGCGTATCGGTGAAGAGCAATCGTGGGGACTTCGCCGTGCTTTCTGCATTCCGTGGCCTACAATTGCCCGATTTTCAATTGTGGGGCCTTTGGTTAGACGAGGTAAGCGGGTCATTCATTCCTCGCAAAGATGCGGGGAAGTTGATTCCGGTCGGCTGAGGGGTGTTTGCGTTTGTAGGCCGCCCACGGGGATTCGACCGCAACGATCCCCGGTTCGTCGAGGGCGTAGTGGCGATAACTGCTCCAGGGCCAGTCTTCCGGCTTCTTGACGAGTCCGCGCTTTACCGGGTTGCGGTGAATGTACTTAAGGTCGTTGATGAATTCCTCATGGTCGCGGACGTTGCGGTCGTAATGACGCCTTTGCCAGAAGGGGGACGCTTGTGTCTCGTGGCCCACGGCTTTGTGGCCCATGTCTGCCTTCTTCTGGCAGATGCGGGGCTTGTCGTCTCGCGGATGCAATCTTCAGTGCTTGGATAACCGTTGCGATCGTGCCCTGCTTCGGCTCGGAGATGAGGAGATGCACGTGATTGGGCATGACTACAAAACCGTAGATGAGGAATTCGTAGCGAAGACGAGTGCGGTTGAGGATTCTCAAGAACGCAACGCAGACGGCCGGGTGTTCAGAAAAGACTGCCTTCGGTAGCAGGTGAAGGTGATGAAGTGCGGCAGGCGGGATTGGTGGAAACGATAGAGTCCCCAAGGCACAGAAATATTCTAACTGGAGAGAATTCGCGGTTCCAGACAAAAAGCCCCACATCTGCCAAAAGATGGCAGATATGGGCCACGGGAGAAGTGGGCCACCGGCCACGGGATATGTGGGCCACCAGCCAAAAGATGGCAGATATGGGCCACGGAGATGTGGGCCACCAGCCAGCCTGGACTTTCCAGGCCCCATCAATTCGCCATTGCGTCCCTGACGGAACTAAGTTACTGTCGCTGGCATCTTTATCGAAACGGTCATTCCGGCCCGGTTACCTTTTGTATAAGCGAGCGCGGAACGGTAAGAGCATCTTGGCCTATGTCAATTGCCATTTGCGGGGGAATACGTGTTTTTCTTGGACCTGAAAGTACCACTGATCGTGCTTTTGATTGCCTCGTCCGCCTCCAGCGTGTCTGCCCAGGCTGGATGGATTCTCTTTGCTGCCATTGGAACACGAGATGCGCAGAATCTCGCGGATTATCCATACACTGGAGGTGACACCCTTCCGCCAGGCACTTATACACCGCCAGACCTCTGGTTCGCCGGAAACCAATTCGTCGTTCGAGGCGACTATACGGCCAAGCTAGATCCTCCTGTAGGGGGATTGGGGCGGCATGTTTCATTTCTCAGCGTCTCCATCGATGGTAAACATTGGTCTAGCTCAATCGACCAAAATGCGAAGCCAAAAGATAAAACCTGTTTTGCGGGTCTCACCGCGGTCAGCCCGAAGCTGATAATCATGCAACTTCTGTGTACCGCGAGTGGAGATACTGTTACCGAGGGCTTGTATCGGTCGGATGATTGGGGGAGGAGTTGGATAAAACTCACATTGCCAAGCTCAGCGACTGATGGGACTTCTCTATCTTCCATTTTGTCACTTGACGACTCTATTATAGCTTTATTTCAGTCGAATAAGGATCCATCTGGTTGGCTGCTCTTGCAGTCAGCAGACCGAGGAGTCACATGGCTGTTGGCTGACGTGCGATTGCCAAAAGCGGCGAGTTACAGCATGCGATTGTTCGGTAGCAGGGTCATCATTGCAAATTTCGCGAACACGACCGCCTCAGTTATGCTTATAAGCAATGATGCCGCAAAATCTTGGTCCATCGTCCACCTGCCTCCTGCTGAGTTTCAGATGACTGGCGTAACTTTGTGTGATGGAAATTACTTCGTCACGGGCGTTTTAGCTCCCAATAAACCGGTTCAGTTCAATTCCCGAGATAGTGGCCACTCGTGGCATCTTTCAGACGCACTCTGGCAACCTAATGAGCGTTCGGCTATTTGTGTCCGGGGCAAACTTTTTGCGATTCATGAAAATGCGTTGATGTCATCTTCGGATCTTGGCGACAATTGGAGCTATGTTGCTGAGCACCCCTCCCAAGACCCAGGGTACAGTCTTGATATATTGGGCACTGCCCAGGATTTGATCTTTGTGTGCACCGATAGCAAAATCTGGGCGATTCACCCGTAGCCACAATGTGAGTGCTGGGGTTTAAGTACCCTAGGGCTAAACGGGAACCGGCTTTGGAATGAAATAGCTAACCTGCGGCGCTGGCGTCGGGACGCGGGAGCTCACACGCTCGCCAGCTGCGCAGACGAAAACACCACCCTGCGATCGGATTTCCATGCTTCCCAGGCACGATTTAAGGGTTAAGCGTTCCTGATAGATGCAGTTTCGTGTGTCCGTTGTCGCCTAGGTTGTTGTCATTGATTTGGAATTGGTACTCTCCTTTTGTCGTAAAGGTGATCGTTTGAGTATCGCTCGTGAACCAACCGATCTGCTCAATTTGCGGATGTCCGTCGACGCCGATCGGTCCCAATACCTTGAACACCAAACATCCTTCCGGTCCCTGGCAGGGCGAACCCGCCGAAGCAGGGAGGCCGTTCCCTCCTGCGCCGCATGAGCGCCCGCTGTGAGGATCCCAGGACCACGTTCCGGACGCCGTCACCGTGGCGCTCGTGACGGGACCTCCTATGCCGAAAATTGTTGTAAAGGCATTATTCGCATCAACATCCTGCTCGATCGTCTGCATGAAGTCTCCCTATAAGCCGGTTTCCGATATACCCTTCGTGATTTACGAGAACTTGAAGTCTGTATGTTGTGAGAACTTTGCAATACTCTACACTCATGAGCATTCGGTGCAGAAACCGTACGCCGCATTAGAGTAGCTGTCAAGATAAATGATATTGTTATGGGTTAGGGGCGGATATGCCAGATCGGGCAGGCGGGTCGCTCCTTTCGACTTGAAAAGGCGGATCAACTTTCAACCTGGAACGTCCATCATTGTCGGGTGCTGTTGGCGACATGGTCAGGGTGCCGAACTAGAACGCCGCAATTCCCGTGATGTGTTCCCCGATGATCAACGTATGGATGTCGTGTGTGCCTTCGTAGGTTTTCACCGACTCCAGGTTGGCCATGTGGCGGAAGATGGGGTACTCGTCGGCGATGCCGTTGCCGCCGAGGATGTCACGGCCCATGCGGGCGCACTCTAAGGCCATCCAGACGTTGTTACGTTTGAGCATCGAGATATGGTAGGGCTTTGCCTTGCCAGCGTCTTTCAATCTACCTACCTGTAGTGCGAGTAGTTGAGCCTTAGTTATCTCACTAATCATCCAGACTAGTTTTTCTTGTACAAGCTGGTGTCCGGCGATAGGCATGTCGTGGAACTGCTTACGGAACTGCGCGTATTGCAGGGCGCAATCGTAGCAGGCCATGGCGGCGCCGATGGCTCCCCAGCCGATGCCGTAGCGCGCCTGATTGAGGCAACTGAGAGGCGAGCCGAGTCCTTTGGAGCCGGGCAGGAGGCAGTCGGCGGGGATGCGGACGTCTTGCAGCGAGAGGCTGGAGGTGACGGAGGCGCGCAGCGACCACTTACCGTGGACGTCGGCGGCCTTGAAGCCGGGGGTGTCGGTGGGGACGATGAAGCCGCGGATGCGGTCGCCTTCGTTCTCGACTTTGGCCCAGATGATGGCGATGTCGGCGATGGAGCCGGAGGTGATCCACATTTTTTCGCCGTTTAGGACGTAGTGGTCGCCGTCTTTCTTGGCGCGGGTGCGCATGGCTCCGGGGTTGGAGCCGGCGTCGGGTTCGGTGAGACCGAAGCAGCCGAGGATTTCGCCGAGCGCCATCCTGGGCAGGTACTTCTGTTTCTGTTCTTCGCTGCCGAAGGTGTAGATGGGATACATGCACAGCGCGGACTGCACGCTGACGAAGGAACGCACTCCGCTATCGCCGCGCTCGAGCTCCTGGGTCATGAGTCCGTACTCGACGGCGGACATGCCGGCGCAACCGTAGCCGGTGAGGGAGGCTCCGTAGAAGCCGAGCTCGCCCATGGGTTTGATGAGCTCTTTGGGGAAGCGTCCGTCGCGATTGCACTGCTCGATGATAGGGATGAGGTTCTCTTCGATGAACAGGCGGGTGTTGTCGCTAACGAGGCGCTCGTCGTCGGAGAGGAGTGAGTCGATTTCGAGGAAGTCAACGCCTTTGAATTTGATGGCCATGATTTTATGTCCTTAGTGAACTAATGAACGTAGCAGGGGCGAGAGAAGGGGGTCAAACGGTGAACAGTTGTCAGTAGCCGGTTGTCAGTAGCCGGTCGTCAGGAATCCCACACAATCCATAGTATTGGGATTGCGCGGTAAGCAGCGGCTTCGTTAGTCTGCCGCGTTTGTGACTCAGGGTATAATCCAGCGCACAGATGCCACTTGTCGCGGGTTCCCGGTTTGGTTCTTATGAGATCATCGCGCCCTTGGGGGCGGGCGGAATGGGAGAAGTCTATCGCGCCCGCGATGCCACGCTGAAACGCGATGTGGCGATTAAGGTTCTTCCTGAATACTGGTCGCGCGACCCAGAGCGGCTGCGCCGCTTTGAGCAGGAAGCCCAGGCTGCAGCCGCGCTGAGCCATCCTAATATTGTTTCCATTTTTCACGTGGGCGAACACGATGGCGCGCCCTACATCGTCACGGAATTACTAACTGGCGAGACGCTGCGCGACCGACTGCGTCGCGGTCCGATGCGCCTGCACGACGTCTTGCACAGCGGTGCAGAGATTGCTCGCGGACTTGCGGCTGCCCATGCGGCTGGGATTGTCCACCGCGACCTCAAACCCGAAAACCTGTTTCTCACGCGAGATGGCCGGGTCAAGATCCTCGACTTCGGCCTGGCGAAACTAGCTCCGTCGGCTGGTGTGGACGGCGCGACCGTCACCTACCGCGAGGAAACTACGCCCGGACAAGTACTCGGTACGGTTGGCTACATGTCGCCCGAGCAGGTGCGGGGAGAACCGGCCGACGCCCGCAGCGATATTTTCGCGTCGGGCGCAATCCTCTACGAGATGCTGACCGGCCAGCGCGCATTCAAAAGAGCGACGGCAGTGGACACGATGGCCGCGGTCCTCAACGAAGATCCGCCGGCGGTTTCTCAACTCGCAACTACCGTGCCGCCCGGACTGCAGCGCATCATTCATCGTTGCCTGTCGAAGAGTCCCGAGCAGCGCTTTCAAGACGCCTCAGATCTGGGATTCGCGCTGGACGCACTCTCTGACGGTGGCAGCACGATAGTTCAACCCTTGCAAGACCAAAGCGGCTCGAAAAAAAAGCTGATCTGGGTTCCGTTGGCCGTCGTCGCTGCTGCACTGGTAGCGGGGTTGGTCATCTGGTGGACGCGTCCGCCAGCGGATGCGGTGGTAGAGGCGATCACCCAGATTACGGATGACGGAAGGCCGAAGGGCGTGTTCAACAGCCTGCAAACGGATGGCTCGCGGCTGTACTTCAACGAAGGCAGACGGGGGGACTTGAAGATTGCACAGGTCGCGGTCACAGGCGGCGCGGTTTCGATCATTCCGACGCCGCTGATCGATGCGCAGCCCGGTGGAGTCGCGCCGGATGGCAGTTTCCTGGCGGTTTTGCAAGGCGGCGCGGCGCCGCCGGGTCACCCGATTTGGAAGGTTCCGCTGCCTACCGGAGAGCCGACCCGGCTGAGCAACTTCAAAGGGCAGGATGTCAGCGTCACGCCTGACGGACAAATCCTGGTTAGCGATGAAGGCAATCTGTACATCGTCAATAGCGACGGTGGGAATGCGCGCAAGCTAATCAGCGGGATGGATGGATTTGTGGGAAATCCCGCCGTTTCTCCGGATGGTAAACAGGTCGCGTTTTCCTTTTATTCTCACGCCGGAGGAGTTGCCATCTACTTGGCCAAGAGCGACGGGTCGGCGATTCATCAAGTGGCCGCGAATCCGGACGGTTTCTGTTGCCCGGCTTGGACGCCTGACAGCAGCTATCTCCTGTTCGAAACCCGGGCGAAAGTCATGCAAGACATCTGGTACTTGCCCATGCGACGCAGTTGGTGGCAGCGCCGGGTTGAGCCGAGAAAGCTCACAGCCCTCCCGCTTTCCCTGCATAACGCTACGCCCAATCCGCGCGATGGGAAGACCGTCTTTGCACTGGGTACAAAAGAACGCGGCGAACTTGTCCGCTATGACGAAAAGACGAAACAGTTCGCGTCATTCCTGGGCGGGATCTCGGCTGAAGACGTGGTCTTCTCGAAAGACGGTAAGTGGGTGGTATACCGATCATTTCCAGATGGAATCCTGTGGCGGAGCCGGGTTGACGGTTCGGATCGGTTGCAACTGTCGTACGCTCGCGTGGGAGAGAGCATTAGCTTCACACCCGACGGAAACAGCGTGACTTATGACGCCAACGGAAATATCAATACCGTGAGTATCGACGGCGGCGACCCGAAGGCGATCGTCAAGGAGAAAGGCGCATTCCTGGCAGATTGGTCGCCCGACGGAAGCAAACTGGTGTATTCCGGTAGCTCCGGAATCACCATTGTTGACGAGACCAGCGGCAAGCGGACAGTTGTGGAATCGGCGGGCGGGAACTGGGGATTCCGCTGGATTGGCGAGGACCATCTCGTGGCTGCGTCCGGCCTTCGGTCAAAGTTCACGCTCTTTAACCTTAAGACGAACGGTTGGAGTGACTGGCCGATTGAGCCGGAGCCGAGAGCCGTTTCGCGATGGGGAGTGTCGCCTGACCACCAATATCTTTATTACGCGACGAGTGGAACGGATCCCGAACTGATGCGCGTCAGGGTAGGAGAGAACCAGGCTCAGGCAGTCGCGAGTTTGAAAGATTTCGATTTCGCAATGTTCATCCAGTTGAATGGAGGGGACTTGTGGATTAGCTTCGCGCCCGACGGATCTCCGTTGTTGTTACGCGACGCCGGTTCGCAAGAGGTCTATGCGCTAACGGTGCGCTGGCCGTAGTAAGTGATTGATTTCAAGTCGGCTACGTGGGCTGGGCGCGCTTCAGATAGAATAAGAAAGCTATCCGGCGAAGTGAGAGTGGCGCGCAAGCGTCCGCCTGCAGTCGAAGCCGCTTCCAAATTGGGGGCGTGAGCTTGAGACGTGTGCATCTCGCGCTGGCCCTTCGAGTTAGGCCTTCACGCGTTGCTCCCGAATCGAGCCAAGAGTTTTGAAGCTGCGGGCTAAGTTTGTCCGGAGTAATCATTTACGCGAAATTCTTAAGGAGACAGCAATGGCAAAGATCGCAAAGACCGCTGACCGCAAGAAGGTCATGGATACCACCAAGAGCACGGATTGCCCGAAGTGCGGCAAGCCGACCCGGATCGTGAAGCGAGTGAAAGACCGCGAGCGGGACATTCCGGGCGGGATTTACATTTCGTGCTCGGCGTGTGAGTTTTACGAGAAGTTATAACATCTGTTATAACGTACTTTTACGGGCGCGGAGGGATCCGCGCTCGTGCTGTTTGAGGAGGAATCGTGACTGGATTGCTGGCGATGTTTCCGGCGGGAACGTACGAGTATTTTGCGCCGCCTTATTTTGTGGGATGGGGAACGCTGGCGCTGATCAATGCCGGGCTGGCGCAAGGAAAAAAGAAGAGCGGGCTGCTGTGGTTTCTGCTGTCGATCTTTCTCGGACCAATCGCGACGCTGATCCTGGTGCTGCTGCCGAAGGGGTAGGGTCGATCAGCGCTAGGTTGACCGGACGGCTTGAGTGAGGGCCGCTTGATATTCCTCGACGAGGTTTTCTTTCCACGCCTGCTTCCACAACTTGCGCTTCTTGATGTAATGCTCCATGTGATGGAGCGGGTCGTTCTGCCGACGTAGCTTCGAGCGGGAGAGGCCGTTTGAGGACGACGTGTCGGCTTCGGCGTGCCAGCGCCAGGTGCGGCACTCGATGAGCGTGGGACCGGCGCCGCTGCGGGCACGATGAATCGACTCCTGGGTGACGCGCCAGACGGCGACGATGTCATTGCCATCGACGGTGATGCCGGGAATGCCGTAGGCCTCGGCGCGATCGCGCAGATCGTCATCGGAGTGAACGGCGGTGGAACGAACAGCGGTGGCGCCGTTGGGGTGCGACTGTGCGCAATTCTCGACCATGAAGACAATGGGAAGGCGATGGTGCGAGGCCAGAGTTGCGGCTTCGTGCCAGAATCCGAGGGCGGCGAGACCGTCGTGGGCGAGCGCGACCACGACGTTGGGCTTGTCGAGCTGGCGGTAGGCGAGCGCGACTCCGGCAGCGACGTCGAGTTGGGCCGCGACGGTGGCCGAGTGCGGAATCACGCGGAGTGATTCGGACTGGTGTGCCACGGGCTTTGCGGCATGCTTCTGAGAGTTGAGTAATCCGGCGAAGACTCGCTCAAGCGATATGCCTTGGATTACATGTGTGGCCAGCGTAGGCTGCGAGGACGCGAAGCTGTCGTCGGGCCGAAGACCAATACAGGCGCCGATCTCGGTCGCCTCTCCGCCAAGAATGGGAACCGGGACGCCGGGGATCTTGCCCGCGCGCAGCAAGGCGAGTACCTGCTCTTCGAGCATGCGAGTTTTCAGCAACGCGGCGTAGAGCGTGCGGAGAACGTCAGGATTGGAAGGCGAGGCGTCGGTGGCCAGAGTGCAGGGCGGATACGCGGCCGCAACACTTTCGACAGAAGTCTGGTTCACTTTGGCGGGACGTTTCGTCTTGGGCGCGGCCATGCAGCGGGGTCTCCGGAAGGGATCATTGTATCGTAGCGAAATTGTGAGTTCGTGCAGGCAATGCCGCAGAAGTGGATGGGCAATGACGCGATGGTGGTAGCGACGATGAATCTTCGTGCAGTTCGTAACGCGAGGTTAATATTGGGTCACGGATTTCAACACGAGTGTGAATAACGCTGTGGAAATCGGGGACGGCGCGAGGCTAAGTGGCTTTCAACTCGAGGCGATCAACAGTCTGCACCGAAGGGAGTGCGGTTGCGTGCAGTGGATTCTAAATGAGGACGATGCGATGAAAGTGCGACTCGACAAGCTGATGCTGCAGCGGGGGCTGGCGCCGTCGCGCGAACGTGCTCAGGCTTTAGTGTTGGCCGGACGTGTGCTGGTGAACGAGCAGAAGATTGAGAAGTCGGGCGCGAATGTGGACGAAGACGCCGCGTTGCGGATTCTTGGGGACGAGATGCCGTTCGTCAGCCGGGGAGGTTTGAAGCTGGCGCGGGCAATGGAGCATTGGCGGATCGATGTGCGGGGAAAAGTTTGCATTGATGTCGGGGCGTCGACGGGAGGGTTCACCGATTGTCTGCTGCAACACGGCGCGGCGCAGGTGATTGCGGTGGATACCGGCTACGGGCAGATCGATATGAAGCTGCGGAGTGATCCGCGTGTACGGCTGCTAGAGAAAACCAACGCGCGGTACCTGACTGCCGAACAACTCTGGCCGGATGCGGGGTCACGAGTTCCGATCAGCCTCGTGGTGATGGATGTGTCGTTTATTTCAGCGACCCTGGTGCTGCCGGCGGTGGTGAGGTGCGTTGAAGGCGGTTTTGAAATGGTTGTGCTGGTGAAGCCTCAGTTTGAAGCGGGGCGGGAGAATGTTGGCAAGGGCGGAATCGTACGCGATGCCGAAGCACAGCAGATGGCGGTGGAGCGAGTGCGAACATCGGTTGCGGAGTTAGGCGGGACCGAGATCGAGGTGATCGAGTCGCCGATTTTGGGGACAGAAGGGAATCGGGAGTTCTTGTTGCACGCAAAATTTGCGGCGGAGGAAGTTTAGTACGACACACTTTGCAATCGTATTGTGTGCGTAAGGCCATCTGCCGTCCCTGCCGGGACTCAGACCAAATTTCCCACTCACCCAGCACTTCGCCTCCGGCTCCGTGCTGGGCTTAGATATTTCGTGCCTCCGGCACTTGACTTTTGTGGCTCGTGTTTCACCGCTAGCGGATCCGAACCGAGTTCCGTACCAGCTTCTGAGGCTCTGGGCTAAGATCTCTTGCCGGTCCGGGACTCGGTGTATTCAAGGTGCGCTACACTGGCAGTTACTTTTTCAACCGACATGAAGTCAGCTGCGATCATCTCCAAGCCGTGGAAGCCGGAACTGGCAACCATCTTGCCCGACCTGCTGGGCTGGTTTCGCCAACGGGGCTACACGCTCTATCTCGATCAGGAGACGGCTCGATACACAAACGGCGAGCAGGTGGTATCGCGCGAGGAGATTGGCAAGAAGCATCCGGACTTTGCGCTGGTGCTGGGCGGCGATGGAACGCTGTTGTCGGCGGCGCGGTCCGTGGCGCACGAAGGCGTGCCGATACTGGCGGTGAACCTTGGTTCGCTGGGGTTCCTGACTGAGATTCCGCTGAACGAGTTGTATGTTGTGTTGGAAGCGGTGGACGAGGGGCAGTGTCCGATCGAAGAGCGCTCGGTGCTGCATTGCAAGCTGATGCGCGATGGGCAGTGTATTTCGCAGAACTTTGCGCTCAACGACGTGGTGGTGAACAAGAGCGCGATTTCGCGGCTGGTGGAATTCGATCTTTATATCGACGACAACTTCGTCTTCCAGTACAAAGCCGATGGCGTGATCATCGCAACGCCGACCGGATCGACGGCGTACTCGCTGGCGGCGGGCGGCCCGGTGCTAATGCCGTCGGTGGATGCGTTCGTGGTGACTCCGGTGTGTCCGCACTCGTTGACGCATAGGCCGCTGGTGGTGACGGAGAAGTCGCAGATTGAGTTGCGGGTCGAAACCCGAGAGGAACAGGCCTTTCTCAGCATCGACGGGCAGGTGGGCGTACCCGTGGAGCAAGGCGACCGTGTCCTGTGCCATCGGGCCGCTCACAAGGTGAAATTGCTGCGAGTGCGGCGCACGTTCTTCGAGATCCTGCGCAATAAGTTGAAGTGGGGAGAGCGGTAAGGGCAGTTGTCGTGGCAGTTGTCGGAGAACCCTTCGCGCGCGAAGGCGTGCGCCCGCCTGCACTGAATTCAAGGAAGATTTTGTAGAGATAGGCGCGACTGGCAAGCCGCGCCCGGTTATTTATTCGTTTGCGGGTTTCACGATATCGTGCAGCCAGAAACTTGCTTCGATCTCACACTTCCGGGAACAAAACGTCTGTCCTTCCCGTGCCCGGCTGGTGCTGCGTAAGTACTGCGAGTAACACCAGAGACACACAGCCGTGGAAGTGGCGGCGTCGTATCGGTTAGGTTGCATGGGTGTTCTCCAATGGGTAGCGAGGATAGGACAAGTTCCGGGCAAACGCAATCGTGAAATGTCCCGGTAACACGGAGAGCCAATAGGCGGACGGACCGGCATAGCATTAGGTCGTCCTATGGCGCGCGTGAAGCAGGCAAGCGATTTCCCTCAGGGGCTAAAGCCCATTGTCCTTGCCTACGTTACGGCACGGCTGAAGCCGTGCCCCTTCAAAGCGGAACCAGAGGGAATTTTTTAGACGCGCTCGGGGGCCATGAGGTCGCGGAGGGATTCGCGTTTGCGGATGAGCCTGGATTGCTTGCCATCGACCAGCACTTCGGCGGCGCGAGGGCGAGAGTTGTAGTTCGAGGCGAGCGACATGCCGTAGGCTCCGGCATCGAGAATGGCAAGCAGATCACCTTCTGCGACGGCGGGAAGTTCGCGATTGCGAGCGAAAAAATCTCCGGTCTCGCAGATGGGACCGACGACGTCAACCTTCGAAAGGGTGGCGCTATCGGGGCCGAGCGCGACTGGCACGATCTCGTGATGGGCGCCGTAGAGCGACGGACGCATGAGGTCGTTCATGGCGGCGTCGAGGATGAGAAACTGCTTGCCATCGTTGCGCTTGCGATAGATCACGCGACTGAGTAACACCCCTGCGGGCCCGACGATAGAGCGCCCAGGTTCAAGTAATACATGAATGCCGAGGCGATGGAGCGGGCGGATGATGGCCGTAGCGTAGGCCTTCACGCGCGTGGGGAAATTTCCTTTCGGATTTTTCGCGTAGGTGATCCCCAGTCCGCCTCCGGCGTCGACGTAGCGGATGTCGTGTCCGTCATTTCGTAAGGCGCGGACGAGTGCAGCCACGCGTTGCATGGCTTCGCGAAAAGGGTCGACGTCGGTAATCTGCGAGCCGATGTGAACACTCACGCCTGCGGCACGAAGATAACGGGAGGCCGCGCCCTGACGGTAGAGCTCGGGCGCTTCGCGCATGGGCACTCCGAACTTGTGCTCATGCAGGCCGGTGGAGATGTAGGGATGAGTGCGCGCGTCGACATCGGGATTTACGCGAATAGCAAAGCGCGCGGTCTTGCGAAGATGCGTGGCGCGGGCGCTGAGTAATTGCAACTCGCTGGGACTTTCAACATTGAAGAGCAGAATGCCGGAACGCAGCGCGAGGTCGATCTCATCGGCCAGCTTGCCGACTCCAGAGAAGACGACCTGCCCGGCAGACTTGCGATGGGCGTGAAGCACGCGCTGGAGTTCGCCACCGGAGACGATGTCGAAACCGGCGCCGAGCGAGGCGAGCAGCTTGAGGATCGAAAGATTGGAGTTGGCTTTCACGGAATAACAAATGGTGTGCTCGCAGGCAGCGAAGGCGTCGTCGAATTGCTGATAGCGCTGACGGATGGCCGTCGCAGAATAAACGTACAGTGGCGTGCCGTAACGCTCGGCAAGCTGGCGCAGCGGTACGGAGTCGGCGAGCAACTCGCGAGCGGGCAATTTTGCCGAGCGAGCATTGCGACTGTAGGTGAAGGCGGGCGGACGTTCCTGGGGTCGAGAGTCGCTCACTTTTTGGGTGGCGCCCCTTTCACTTTAAGCACCACGATGGTTTGATCGTCGAAGGCGGCGACTCCCTTGGCATGGTCGGAGACGGCGCTGAAAATGGCACCCGCGATTTCGTCGGCGGTACGGTGAGCGTGGTTGAGCACGGCCTTCTCCAGGCGTCCGCGGCCAAACATGTTGCCCTTGGAACTGGTGGCGTCGGTGATGCCATCGGTAAAGAAGAGGAAGACGTCGCCGGGCTTGCAGCGCAGATTTTCCTCTTCGTATTCGGCACTGGGGAAGAGTCCGATGGGCAGACCGGTGACCGGGATTTCTTCGAACTTGCCATCGCTCAAACGCAGAGGCCGGGGCAGACCGGAATTCGCCACTTGCAAGCTTCGATCGTTGTCGTGCCAGATGGCGTAAATCATGGAGACGTACTGGCCTTCGATGGGGCGCTCGGCGAGTGATAGGTTGATGGCTTCGAGCATGCTCGCGGCCGAAGGCTCTTCGAGGGCATGGGAACTGGTGATGCCGCTGACCAGTCCGGCATAGAGGGCGGCCGGTGCACCCTTGCCGCTGACGTCGCCGACGGCAATGCCCACGACGCCGCGGCCGCTGTACTTGAGGAAGTCGTAGAGGTCTCCGCCAATTTGGCGCGCGGGCGAAAAGCGGGCGGCGAGTTCGGCATGCTTGAGCGCGGGACGCTTCTGCGGCAAGAGCCGAAACTGCAGCTCGCGGGCGAGTTCGAGGTCCTGCTCGAGGCGTTTTTCCTGGCGCGCGATGCGCTCGTAGAGCGTGGCGTTCTCGATGGCGATGGCGACCTGCGCGGCCATGGTGGTCATGATGCGCACGTGGTCATCGTTGAAATAGCCGCGGCGGGTGTGCTCGATGTCGAGCACGCCGATGACTTTCTCCTTGTAAATAAGCGGCACGCAAAGCTCGGAGCGCGTCTCGGGGTTGGCCATGATGTAGCGCGGGTCTTTGGAGACGTCGGGCACCAGCACGGGCTGGCCGGTCTCGGCCGCGTAACCCACCAGGCCCTGGCCGATGGGAACTTCGTGCTTGAGGTGCACGCTCTCTTTGAAGCGCAACGAGAAACGGTGCTGCAGGAACTTTCCCGTGGGATCGACCAGCAGGATGGAGAACATCTCGTAGTCGATGATGCGGGTAACAAGGTCGGCCACGCGCTTCAATAGCTGATCGAGGTTGAGGATCGAGGTGAGTTCGCGGCTGATCTCGGTGAGCAACGTGAGCTGACGCGCCTGGCGCGAGACACGCGTGTACAGGCGAGCGTTTTCGATGCCAGCGGCGATGCGGGAGGCGAACAAGCGTCAGCAGTCGCTTGTGCTCTTCGGTGAAGGCGCCGGGCTGGGCAGCTTCTACGTCGATTACGCCGATGACTTTGTTCTTGGCGATGAGCGGCACGGCGAGTTCAGAGCGAACGCCGGGTGCAGAGTTGATGAAGTTCTCTTCCGCGGTGACGTCGTTGACCAGTACAGCTTCGCGGCGTTGCACGGCCTGGCCAGTCACGCCCTGTCCGACCTTGATGCAGATGCGGTCGGCAACTTCGGGGGGATGCCCGACCTGGAAGCGCACGCGCAGCTCCTGGGTTTTTTCGTTGAGCAGGAGAATGGCGAAAATTTCGTAATCGATGACCTGCTTTAGCATTTCGGCGACGCGCTGCAGCAGGGTATTCAGGTCGAGGGTCGTGTTCACAGCGTCGGCCACTTCGAGCAGGTAGCTGTCGAAGGCGGGGGTCGCGGGTTGGGGCGTGGTCGTCGGCATTCCGGTTGAAACGCAGGCTTCATGATAGCAGTGAGGGAAGTGGATATCGCTTGGCGGCGGTTGCGGCGGTGCGAGGCAACCAATAGAATCGCACTCGGCGGAGATAGAACGCATGCACTCACCCGAATTCAAGCAGATTGTGGATGAAGCCAGAGCGCAAATTCAGGAGATTCGCCCGGGCGACCTCAAGCGAATGCTCGACGCAAAAGAAGACTTCACGCTCGTCGATGTGCGCGAAGCCGACGAGCAGGTGAAGGGAACGATTCCGGGAGCAGTGAAGCTGCCGCGCGGCATTTTGGAGCGCGACATCGATAAGGTGACGACGGACAAGGAACGCAAGATCGTGTTGTACTGCGGAGGCGGATATCGCTCGGCACTGGCGGCAGTGAATCTCAAGAAGATGGGCTACAAGAAGGTAATCTCTATGGATGGCGGTTGGAGAGGCTGGCAGGAGCTCGAAAAGTAAGCGAGGCAATCATGAATCTGAAAGGCAACAAGATTACCTGGCTGGGACACGCGACGTTTCGCATTGAGACGGCGGAAGGCAAGAACCTGTATGTAGACCCGTGGGTGATGGGAAACCCGCTGTGTCCGCAAGGCGAAAAGGAAGTGAAACAGGCGGACGCGCTGATCTGCACTCACGGTCATGGCGACCACATTGGCGATGCGGTGAAGATCGGGAAGCAGCACAAATCGACTGCAATCGGGATCTTTGAGCTGTGCCTGTGGCTGCAGAAGAAAGGCGTGGAGGCGATTTCTCCGATGAACAAAGGCGGCACGCAGACGGTGGCCGGAGTGAAGGCAACAATGGTACACGCGGTGCACTCGTGCGGCATCCAGGAAGATGACGGCAGCATTGTGTATGGCGGCGAGGCGTGCGGCTACGTGCTGGAATTGCCGGGCGGGGTGAAGATTTATCACGCTGGCGATACCAACGTGTTCGGCGATATGTCGATCATCCGCGACTTATATGCGCCGGAGATTGTGCTGTTGCCCATCGGCGATCACTACACGATGGGTCCGCGGGAAGCGGCGTACGCGTGCAAGCTGCTGCAACCGAAATACGTCATACCGATGCACTTCGGGACGTTTCCGGTGCTGACGGGAACGCCATCGCAATTGAAAGAGTTGCTCGGCGCGGGTGGTCCGGAGGTGGTGGAGATGCAGGCGGGAGAGACGGTGGGGTGAGAAGAAGCAATTAGCAATAAGCAAGAGCGAAGAGCGAAGAGCGAGAGCGCTGATGATTACTGATTCGAAAGTCGAGAACTATCTGTACGCCATGCTGCCGGTGCGCGGCGCGGTGCTAACGGAAATCGAGCGGCAAGCCAAAGAGCGCGACATTCCCATCGTTGGCCCGGCGGTGGGCCGGCTGCTGTATCAGTACGCGCAGTTGATTGGCGCGAAAACCGTCTTCGAGATGGGATCGGCGGTGGGCTACTCGACCATCTGGTGGGCGATGGCGGTGGGGGACGGCGGCGGCAAGGTGCACTACACCGACGGCAGCCGCAAGAATGCGGATGAGGCGCGACGGTATTTCGATCAGGCCGGAATGTCGGGAAGAATTCAAGTTCACGTGGGCGACGCAATTGAGGTGCTGTCGGAACGCAAAGAGCAGTTCGACATTTTATTTTGCGATATCGATAAGCATGATTATCCGCGGGCGGCGCGCATGGCTTCTGAGCGCGTGCGGCAGGGCGGCCTGTTCATCACCGACAACACGCTATGGCGCGGAGACGTGGTTTATGCCGCCGGCAATCCCGATTACAGGCGCGAGAAGCCGCCGGACAATCTGCTGAGCGCGATCGTGGAGTTTAATGAGCTAATGTACAAGTCGCCCGACTGGTACACAACGATCATTCCGCTGAGGGATGGAGTAACGGTGGCGATACGGCTCTAGATCGACTGCACCGGCACCAGTCGCAGGTCGTCTACTAGTCCGACCTCTTTCTGGAAGAACGGTTCGCCGTACTTTACCCCGGCCAGCATCCCGTAGAAGTGCGCCATGGAGGCGACACGTTCGCGAATTTCCGCGTGAGCAGGGAAGTCTTTACTGCCGGCGGGTTGGTCCGCGTACTGCTCTTTGTAGGCATAGATGGATTCGAGTTTGGCTTCGAACTCCGCGGTGATGTCGACCACGAAGGTCGGACGAACGTCGTAATACAGCGTGGCGTACACGATCTTGAAGGGACGGTGCGGCTCGAACTCGCGCAAAACGTGGACGGTGAATGGATCGATATCCTGGGTGGCCGGCGTGTGGCCGAGGCGGCGCAGTCCGGCGAGAAAGCAGGCTTCGTAGCCCAACGTGGCGCAAGTGTAGTGGTCGGGATGGCGGCCCTGCCAGTAGGGAAGTACGACAACCCGCGGGCGCTGTTCGCGAATGACGCGCGCGATCTTGATGCGGTTAGCGTAAGTGTTTTCGACGCGGCCATCGGGGATGTCGAGCGCCTCGCGCCAGGCTACTTGCAGGATGCGGGCAGCGTCAGCGGCCTCGGTGGCGCGACTTTCGGTTGAGCCGCGAGAGCCTAACTCACCTTGCGTAAGATCGAGGATGCCTGTGCGCGCGCCTGCGCGTGCCATCTTCAGCAGCGTGCCGCCGCAGGTTTGTTCCACGTCGTCGCGATGAGCGGCGATGGCGAGCACGTCGAGCGCGGGGCCGTTCACTTTTTGCGCTCCACCAGAAACGCGGCGATTTCGCGTAGGTCGCTGGCGTTGTCGCCGAAGCGATCGAGCGCGGCGTTGGCCTTGTGAACCAGTTCGTCAGCCTTGGCAATCGAGGCATCGATCCCGAAGAGCGATGGATACGTCGCCTTCTCGGTCGCGGTGTCTTTGCCGGCGGTCTTGCCGAGTTGCTCGGAGGTCTGAGTGACGTCGAGCACGTCATCGACAATCTGGAAAGCCAGCCCGATGTTCATGCCGAAGTCGCGCAGGCTCTGGATCTGCGAGGCATTGGCGCCGGCATACATGCCTCCGGTGACCACGCTGGCGGTGAGAAGCGCGCCGGTCTTGGAGCGGTGAATGTACTCCAGCGTTTTGGCGTCGGGATGCTGGTGCTCGGCTTCAAGGTCCATGACCTGCCCGCCGATCATGCCGTCGATGGTTCCGGTGGCGTGCGCGACTTCGGCGATGATGGCGACGCGGGCCTCGGCAGGACATTGGAGTTTGGACAGCACCTCGTAAGCGTAAGTTTGCAGGCCGTCGCCGGCGAGAATCGCGATGGCGTCGCCAAAGACCTTGTGGCACGTAGGGCGACCGCGGCGCAAATCGTCATTGTCCAGCGCCGGCAGGTCGTCGTGGATGAGCGAATAGGTATGCAGCATCTCCAGCGCCGAGCCGAGCTCTTCGATGCCTGGAGGGACGCAACCGTCAACCATGCGCGCGGCTTCCATGCACAGAATGGGGCGAAGGCGCTTGCCACCCGCGAAAACACTGTGGCGCATCGCCTGATGGATTGAGGTCGGATATTGCGTGGCCGGAGGGAGCAGGCGTTCGAGCGCCTGGTCAGTGACGATGCGTCCTTGTTCGAGAATTTCCTTGAGCATGAAGAGGGAAGTATAACAAGCGAGTGGATAGTGGTCAGTGGTAGTAATCAGGACAGGTCTGATAAAACCTTATCCAGCACGGCAGGCAGCCTCTATTGTGGCTTTGGCAGCAGTCAATGTTGCCTGGGTGTCGCGGGCGATGTTACGTTTTGCGATCAAGTTGAGGAGCTTGGCTTTCAGGGTTGTCGTCGAGTAATAGTGGCTAATTGTCACCTTGGTTGACTGATGGCCGAGCGCTTGGAATGTCGTTTCCACTCTGTAATCAGTGAGAACCTTGCTGATACCGAATGTGTCCTCCGGCAACGCCGTGACGATCTTCTGCAGCGGGACGATTTCGACGTCCTTCTCGATGCAAGTGTGCTTGCCACCTGAAAGATGACATCGATAGGATGCGCCTACCTCGCGAAGGGTCTTGCCGGAAAGGAGATCAACCTTGACCACGCGAGGATGGAACTCCGGGATCTTCGTGAGATCCATGCTGAACGACCACACCGCTTCCAAAGGCGCGTTGATGATGACTTCCTGCCTGGATCGGAACGGTGGCTGCAAATCTTGCCTCCAGTTTATCGGCGAGCTTTCGTCTGAAGTCACTCTAGGTACGGTGCTAGTTGTTGGGAGCGGTGGACGTTTGCTTGCTCTTGCTGTCGGCGGCGAGTTTGGCTTCGCGATCGGCTTCGGCCACGCGGCCGGTCTTGCGATAGGCGATCTGCAACTGATTGTGCACGCCGTCGGGGCTGGGATCTCGCTTGGCCGCGGCCTGCAAATACGGGATCGCGTCCTTGGCGTTGCCTTGTTCGAGCAACGCTTTGCCGAGCTGATACTGCGTGTCGGCGTCGTCGGGATTGAGTTTCAGCTCCGCCTTGAACTCGGTGACCGCGGCGGCGGGTTGTTTGGCGCGAAGCTGGGCCATCCCGGCGTAGTAATGCGCGCGTTGCAGCGTCGGGTCCTGCTGGATAGCCTTCTGAAATGCGGCAATCGCCTGCGATTGATTGCCGATCTGGCTGTAAACCTGACCGACAAGGACAAGCGAGTCGGGCGTGAGCGGCTGCTGCGACATGCGGGCGAGGATTGCGGCGGCCTTATCGGGCTGATTGCTGCGGGCCAGCGACATCGCCCAAGCGTACGCGACGCGAGGGTCGGAATAAGCTACATCGCCGACACGATCGAACGCTTTCGCGGCGTCGGCGTACTGGTCGCTGGAGAACAACGCCATCGCCAACATGGGCGGGATGACTTTATCGCCGGGCTCTTGCTGGATGGCGACCCTCAGGGCGCGAGCGCTCTCGGCGTACTGGTTGGCGCGGAAGGCGGCGAAGCCGATGTTACGCATCAGGTGCGGGAGCGCAGGATTCCACTTCTCGGCCTGCTGAAAATAGGACAGGGCAACAGCATATTGCTTCTGGCGCGCTTCGGAAGTGCCGAGGTCATTGAAGGCATCGCCGAGAATTACGCTGAGCTTTTGTTCGGCGGTCGCGAGTTCGGCCTTTTGTTGCGCGGTCAGTTGGGGTGGTGCGTCGCCAGGCTGCGCGCTTGGGTTAATGACTGCCGTCGTTGGCACGGAAGGTTCGCCGGCCATGCCCGAACCCATGGTTCGCTGCGTTTTTGAAGCAGGAGTGTTGGCGCGACTGTCGGCCATGGTTTTCTCCTGCATGTCGGAGAAAACCTTGGTGTAGGTGGTGGCCTCTGCTTTCTTGCCGCCGGTGTAGGCGATCCGGCCTAGCACATAGTAGGCACGGCGAATCTGGTAGTTGTTGCGTGCTTGGTCGTCGCCGGTGAGGGCGATGGCCTTGCGCAACAGCTCTTCAGCCTTCGCATCGTCTTTGCGCGCGTAGGCGTTGAGTCCCATGTAGAGATAAGGCTCGGGCCAGTCGGGCTTGTCGAGAGCGGCCGCTTTCAGGTAGCGGTCGGAGTCGTCGTACATCTTGTCGTTGTTGTCGATGTAGCCGAGAAAGAAATTGCCGAAGAAGTCGTTGGGGTTAACCTTGACCTCGGCGGTAAATTCTTCGCGTGCCTGGGGCGTGGCGACCCATTCGTTCTGCGCCATGTAGAGCAGGCCGAGAAAGTAGTGCGCGCGCGAACCTTTGGGATCGATGGCGGCGGCGCGGTTGAACTCGCGGATGGCATCGTCCATCATGCCTGCATTCTGGTAGGCACGGCCGACCATGATGTGCATGCTGGCACGGTCTCCGGTGGCATCACTGAGCCGCTTGAAAATAGCGGTCGCTTTGTCATTCTCGTGCAGATTCAAGTACGCCGTGGCCAGGGCATAGGCCACCATCACATTGCTTTGCAGCTCCAAAGAGATGGTGAGCGCCACGGCGGCCTGGCGATACTGCTTCTTGTCCATCAACAGCTTGCCTTCGACGTTCCAGACATCGGGGTTCTTAGGATCCGCCTTAGTCTGCGGATCGATTTCGGCCAGCGCGTCGTCGGTGCGTTGCGCGCGCATGTAGGCCAGGGCCAGCGCGATGTGTCCGGCAGAAGAGTCGTCGAATTCGAGCGACTGCTTGTAGAGGTCAATGGCCGCATTGGTGCTTCCGGCTGCCAGTTTGAGCTCGGCCATGGCGCGCAGGGCGACCGCGATCAGGCTGCGGTTAGCGGCTGCAATGCGGGCGACGTCTCCGCTTTGCTGTGCGGTAGCGACCGCCTGCATGCGAGACGGAAGCTCGTCCATAGCTGAGTCGGAGACCGTCGCCTTGGCAGTCATAGCGGGTTTTGGCGGCGGAGTTGTTTGGGCGGCGGCGCGATGGGCGACACACACAGTCAGCCCGAGCAGCAGAGCGCCAAGCAGGAAATTGAATCGGCGAGCGCGAATTCGGAAGACGGAAAATGGCTGGGAAGAGGTCAATGCTGATTAACTCGGACGGTACCCTCCAAGCTAAACGGCGGTGCCAGCAGAGTCAAGCGCGCGCGACTTCGCAGTCTCATGCGGCGGACGGAGCGTGGGCTTCCTTGAATGCGATGTAGCGCTCCGCGGCCTGAAGGATGTGAAGCAAGTCGCTGGCATAGCAGCAATCCACGGCCCCGGCGGCGAGAGACTGCGACCACATGGCGTCGTCGGCAAGGCGATGGATGCAAACGAACGCGGTTGCAGGGAACTCGTGGCACAGCTCTCCCACCTGAGAGAAGCCGGCCAATTCGAGATCGACCACGCCAAGTGCCGCTTGGATGCCGGCAATCGCCCGGCGCATTTCTTCGGGGGAGTTCACAATCGCGAAACTAAGAAACTCATCCTGAACCGGACGCACGAGTTCTTCTACGGAGGCGGGATCGTGATAGGCGAGAACGACACGGACATGCCGCATAGGGGGGACCTCCTGCTCGGACTAATCGGAACGGGTGGCGGCAAATGAACAGTTGAATACGGCGGCGCACACACGGGAGGAACTGCAGGTTGAAGGCTTACGACTTTCCAGCGTCACCCACGGGATCGAAGGCCTCGGGCTGGAGCTTGCCATTGCGCTTCAGCAGAATCTCCACCTTGCCTTCGGCTTCTTCAAGCTCCTTGCGGCAAGAACCGGACAGCTTCATGCCTTCGTCAAAAAGCTCCAGCGCGCGGTCGAGGGGCACGTCACCCTTCTCTAATTCACCGACGATCGTTTCCAGGCGTTGGAGAGATTCTTCGAACTTAGCCAAGCATTCACTCCCAAAAACATTCTATTGCTAATCGCGTCGCGATGGTTATCAAGAAAACAACAATTTCTGTCAGATGCGCAGAATGTTCCCGCGTTCGAACGTGCGCCAGCCCGTCGGTACCCGCCCCGGTTATTTTCCCATCAGGTCGAGTACCGAGGCGGTCATCACGAGGACGCCGGTGCGGATGGTCGGCTCCGGCTGCGGCGCGAAATAGGCGGAATGGAGCGAGGGAAGCGGCTTGCCGGTAGCTTTACTTTCGGCAACCTTTTCAGGAGCGACGGCACCCAGGCGCAACATTACGGTCGGAATCTGGTGGCCTTCGAGACCGAAAAGGCCGAAGTCTTCGCTGACCATTTCGGGATGCAACTTGACGACGTTGTCGGCCCCGATGGTGCGAACGCACACCGCGCGGAGGCGGTCAGTCAGTTCGGGATTGTTGTAGGTGACGGGCGAGTTCTCAGCCATCACCGTGACCACCGGCATCCGGTCAGACGGGACGCCGCCGGCCATCGCTATCCCATCCGCGGTGCGCTTCAGGTCAACCAGGATCTGTTTCTGCACCTCGTCGCTGAAGGAGCGGATGGTGAGGTTCATCTTGACCTCGTCGGGAATGATGTTGCGTTTGGTGCCGCCGTGGATCGCGCCGACCGTGACTACGGCTGGGTCTTGAGGGGGAATCTGGCGGCTGACGATGGTCTGGATGGCCAGAATGTATTCGGCGGAAAGGACGATTGGGTCCTTGCTAGCCTCCGGGCGCGCGCCGTGCGAGCCCACACCACGCATCGTGACATCGACCGAGCTGACGGCCGCGAGCGCCGGACCGGAGACGACGCCGACCTTTCCGGCTTCGAGGTTGCTATCGTCATGCAGGGCGATGACGTAATCGGGCTTGCCGAAACGCGCATAGATATTGTCATTGAGCATGGCCTGGGCGCCAGTCACGGTCTCTTCGGCCGGTTGACCGACGAACATCAAGGTGCCATGCCAGCGGTCTTTCAACTTCGCCAGAGTTTCGGCGGTGCCAATCAGCGTGGACATGTGGATGTCGTGTCCGCAGGCATGCATCACGCCAACGTCTTCGCCGGCCTGGTTCTTCGACCGATCGTGGCTGGCGTAAGGGAGGCCAGTTTTCTCTTCGACCGGCAGGGCGTCGAGTTCCGAGCGCACAAGGACTGTAGGACCCGCGCCGTTCTTCATCACGGCGACCACTCCGTAGGCCTGGCGGCCGTCCGCATATTTGCCGAGATGTTCCGTCACGGTGTAGCCCGCCTTGCGCAAGGCGTCGGCGACGAAGGCTGAGGTCTGTTTTTCCTGCTCGGAAAGTTCGGGATGTTGATGGAGCTGTTTGTAGGTGGCCACAAGCTGGGGTAGTTCAGAGTCCACCAGGGAGGGAATATCTTGCGCCGAGGCGAGAGCAGAGATGAACAGCGCGAACACGGCAAGCGGCTTCACGAAGAGCTCCTTAGACAACGGGGAAAAAGGGGAGTGTAACACCCGCGTAGTGCGACGCCGGGGATGCGAGTGGCTGGAGGCGCCAAGGCTAAAGCCCGCTCATTTTTGGATGCTAATTCGCCAGGCTGAAGCCTGGCGCTTCCACCCTGCCTACACCGAGGCGGCCTTCGAGCTACCCAGCGCTTCCAGCACATCGACGGCGGACGAATAGCGTCCCTGCGGAGCGCTGATCTGCGCTCCCTGCACCATGTCGCGCACGGCGGCGAGCATGTCGCGAGCGATGGCGACGCCTTCCGCTCGGGCGGCTTCAGCCGTTGTCGCACTCGACATACGGGCGATGATCTCATCAGGCACCGAAACGCGCAGCTCGTTCTTCATGAATTCGGCGTTGCGCGCGCTGACCAGCGGCCAGATGCCGGCCACGACAGGGATGCGACAATGCTCGATGCGACGCAGGAAGTCTTCCAGCAGACGCAGGTCGAAGACGGGCTGGGTGACGGCGTACTCGGCACCGGCCTGCACCTTGTACTCGAAGCGGCGAATTTCTTCGTCGAGATTGGGCACTCCCGGGTTGGCTCCCACGCCGATGACAAACTTGGTTCCGGTACCGATGGGATTGCTGCCGATGTCGAGCCCATGGTTCAGGTTGTGGACGATGTTGACCAGGCCAATAGCGTCGACGTCGAACACCGCCGTGGCGTCGGGATAGTTGCCCATCTTGGGCGGATCGCCGGTAATGCAAATCAGGTTGCGGATGCCGAGGGCGCTTGCGCCCAGCAGGTCCGACTGAATGCCCAGCACGTTGCGATCGCGGCACGTGTAATGCAGCACGGGCTCGATGCCGACCTGCTGCGCCACCATCAGGCATAGCGCCTGGTTGCTGAGACGCGCGGACGCGCGTGGGCTGTCGGGAATGTTGACCGCATCCACACCCACCGATTTCAGGTAGTGACAACCATCGATTTCCTTGCTGCCGTCGGTGCCCTTGGGAGGCACGACCTCGACCATGACGACGAATTCGCCGTCAGCGATGCGGCGGCCTAGCTGCGAACGTTCGCGCAGCGGCGGCGGTTCCACCGGACGCTCAAGGACCGCGGACTTGGCGACATGCTTTTGCGCGGGAACCTGCCTGCGCTTCAGCCGTCCCTTCATCTCGTGAATGTGCTTGGGAGTGGTTCCGCAGCAGCCTCCGACGAGGCTCACGCCGGCTGTGACGAACTTTTCGGCATAACTCGCCATGTACTCCGGCGATGATAAGAATACGGTACGGCCATCGACCGGCCGCGGCATACCAGCGTTGGGCTGGGCCGACAGGGGAACGGTCGTGACGGCGCGAACCCGCTCCATGGCGTCCAGCAGTGGCGCAGGGCCTACGCTGCAATTGATGCCGACCACGTCGGCTCCCCAGGCCTCAAGCTGCGGCCCGTAATGTTCAGGACTGGAGCCGTCGAGGCAGTTGCCGTCTTCGTCGATGGTGACTTGCGCCACCACCGGGAGATTGGGGTTCACCTCGCGGGCGGCCAGGATCGCCTGATGCAACTCTTCCAGGTACCCAAAGGTTTCCAGGACGATCAGATCCACGCCCTCTTCATTCAATGCGGCAATCTGCTCCCGGAAGGCTTCGCGGGCTTCGGAAAGAGCAATCTTACCCAGCGGTTCAATGCGGATGCCCAACGGCCCGACTGCACCGGCGATCAGGGCGTCAAAGCTTTTGGCAGCCTCGCGGGCCAACCGGGCGCCCCGGCGGTTAATTTCCGCCAATTTGTCCACACATCCGTGCTTCGACAAGCGAAACGAATTGGCGCCAAAGGTGTTTGTCTCTATGATCTCGGCGCCGGCTTGCAGGTATTCGACGTGAATGCCGCGGATGAGATCGGGTTGCGACAGGTTAAGCTCGTCATAACAGCGATCAATGAAGATGCCCTTGGAAAGCAGCAGAGTGCCCATGGCGCCGTCGCAAAGAACAGCCCCTTTTTGCAGTCGAGTTAGGAAGTCGGTCGCCATTATGCTCTGTAAATGAAATGCTGGTTGTTACTGGAACTCTATCGTAAACCATGCCAACAGACCACAGCGCCACGGCGCAGAAACGGTCGCGGAAGCTCTGGTATAATTTGACAGAAATCGAACAACTTGCGTCTTATCAGCAATATGAGCGAGGTATGTATTTGAAGCGGGCAGTACTCCTCCTGGTTTCCCTGGGCAGTCTCTTCGGCATTGTTTCCTGCAGTAGCAACAACAGCACCACTGGTCCCAACGGAAACGCTACGGTCAACGCGCCCAGCATGCTCAAAAACCGGGCTTTTATCACGAACCAGTACTCAGGCAACATCCAGATCGTCGATAGCCAGAACGACACGACCGCCTTTTATACGGTGACCAACAACAATACCGGTGTAACTGGGCCGGGCGTTACGGGAACCGCGGTCAACATTTCGATCGGTGGCTCGCTGACGTTTGAAAACCTGAGTCCGGACAACACCACGACGATTGTGTACAACCCGACCACGTTCACGATCACCTTTGTTACCAATTCGACCGAGCTTTCCACGGGCAGCGTCACTCTGGCCAATTGGGCGAGCATGGCGGTCTATTCCCCGGACTCCACCAAGGTTTACGTTCCTGTTCCGAATGCGCCGCCGCTGGTTACCAATGGGCGTGTGGGCGGCGTACAAGTAATCGATACGACAGCTATCGCGGTCACCAGCACGTACAGCGTGCCTGCGGCCCAGTATGCCGCGATCAGCCCGGACGGGAACACCCTGTTGGTGTTCGCGCAGAATTCCGATTCGATGTATTTGATCGACCTGACACAGACAACGCCGACGGCGGTCGCGATTCCTGGATTCGCGCGTCCGGTAAATGCATTTTTCAGCAGCGACAACAGCACCGCATACGTAATCAACTGCGGTCCGGAGTGCGGCTCGACCGCAGGACCGCCATCGGTGATGCGCTTTGATCGTGCATCGGAGAGCATTACAGCGACTGTCCCAGTCGGGGGCGCCAGCGTGGGCCTGATGAAGAACGGCAATATCTATGTTGCAGGATATCCGGGAGGATCGACTGGCACCTTCGACATTGTGAGTGTCAGTTCGATGACGCGCTCCACCGCCAATCCGGTGGCAATCGGTGACGGCACCCACACTACGATGGCGATCTCGAACAATAACAAGATGTACATCGGCGCCATCACCTGCGCCAACGTCACGACTGGATGCCTGTCAATCGTGGACCTGGGAACGACCACCACCAACCCCACAACGGGTCCGCTCGGCGCAGTGACGGGGATGCAGTCGATTCCCAATCGCAACGTTATGTATGTAGTCGAAGGTGGTGTGCTGTATATGTACGACACCACCACGGGGATGTTGCAGTCTACACAGATCTCATTCCGCGGCGCGCTTTACGACGTGTTGCAAATCGATCAGTAACGAGCTTGCGACTGAGTTCGAAGCGAGGGGCGGTCATCGGACCGCCCTTTGACTTTCTATCGGCTCGTCACGCCATCGTCATTGCGGTTGCAGGATCAGGTGATGCTGCGCCGCTTGCTCCGTCGCTTGCCTCGAAAACGGCAGCTTGAACGTGCTTCCGTGGTAGTAAGCATCCCACTGATCGTTGTAGTGGTCGTCGAACAGGTTCCCCGATTCGCCATTCACGATGTTGAGGGTGGAATTGGCGAGGTCCGACATGTCGGCAGTGAAGCGCTCGGAAGGCCCGAAGTGAGTGCCGGACTGCTTGACCGTTACTCCATCGCCCGACAGAGGTAGCGGTCCCGGCCCGGCGCCCCGCTTGAGGACGGGGAAGTTGCTCCAGAATGGATGCTTGACGTCAATCTGGTGATAGCGGCCCCAGGTCCAGCGACTGAGCGAGTTCGGAGTGTTCGGATCGTATACCGCGGCCTCGACCGCGGCCGTGAGCAACTCGTCATAGTTGGCGTAGCCGGACGGCAGCCATTGCGGCGGCTGTTGAGAAAGCACATTTTCCAGCCAAACGGAGCTCATGAACCATCGTGAGTACGGCTTCCACCCGTCGCCAAGCTTCGGTTTCAGGATAAGTTCGTTGAGCTTGCCGCGGGATACATAGGCGACTGTGGGTGCAGGTGAATCCGTGCTCATGGCGCCGTCCCAATTGCGCATCAGGTCGGCAGCGGCCTTGGCGCGGTCTGAGGCTTTGGGTGTGTGGTCGATGGCGTAAACAAAACGCTCAGCGCAGAAACGGTCAAGCTCCGAAACTACGTCGGTCTGGATTGTCAGCATGTCGGCCGGAGTGTATTTCATCGGTCTCCCAAGCAACTTGTAGATGCGCTCCGTGCGATACGGTGCGTCCCATTCGATGCTCACCGAATAGGGATAGCCGTCGGGAGTGATGCGGCCATTGGCCGTCGCGATGATGCCCGACGGTGGATCGAAGACGCGCGGCATCTGGTCGTAGGGAATGAAGCCGGTCCACTCGTAGGCGTCGGTTTCACCGGGAACCGGCAGCGAGCCGTCACCCGACGCACGAATCGGAACGAAACCCGTGGCCTGATAACCGATGTGTCCGTCAACGTCGGCGTACACAACGTTTTGCCCGGGCGCTCCGAAGGTCGAGAATGCCTCGCGAAACTCGTCCCAGTTTTTCGCCGAGTTCACCGAGAAGAAGGGAATCCGGGAAACGTTTGGCTTGTAGATGATCCACTGCAACGCCAGTTGGCGCGTCTCTCCCGGAACCAGACTGGTGATGATGGGCCCGTGACGCGTGATGACGACATCGACGTTAACTTCGGGCTTGCCCTTGACGCGAATAATTTCCCTGCGGTGCACAGGCTGCACCCATCCCTGGGGCGTAAGGTACTCGCCTTTGTCGTTGAATTTTTCGATGAAGACGTCTTCCACCGCCGGACCGAGGTTGGTGAATCCCCAGGCGATGCAGCGGTTGTGGCCGACGATTACGTAGGGCATGCCGGGAAGCGTGACGCCCACAACGTCGAAGTCGCCGGAAATGAGGTGCGCTTCGTACCAAGCGTTGGGCAGGCGCAAATCGAGATGCATGTCGTTCGACAAAAGCGGCTTGCCCGAGACCGTGTGCGCGCCCGAGACCACCCAATCGTTCGAGCCCGCATGGAAGCGAACGTCGGGATCTGAATTGTCCGACGGGCTAGCAAACGGAAGCAGCAAGGAGTGATGCGCCGGTTGCGCCGGGGCCTTGCGCGAGGCGGGATTGCCGCCTTTCTTGGCTGGTGGCGCTTCCTCTTCGTCGGATTCGTCTTCTTTCGGCGGCGCATTGGCCAGCGATTCGCCCTCGGATCCCGGCGGATGATCGCGCCACGAAGAGTTCACGAACAACTCGGCAGTAAGTTCGGGGCCCAGCTTGGCGAGCACTTTTTCCTTCGCCAGAATTTCCTTGTAGTAACCGTGGTTCAGGAATTCCGTCATCGACAGGCCAACCAAAAGCGAGTCCTCAACCGTCCAGACATGCGGCGCGTAAGTTAGAAAGCGAAACTCCAGAGGCAACGTCTTGGTGTGCTCGGCGATGTAGGCATTTACGCCGTCGGCGTATGCCTGGAACTGCGCGTGTTGCACCGGGTCCATCGCGGCAACAGCCTTCTCAGCAACTTGCCGCAGCCCGAGGATGCGCTGCTCGCGGTCAGTGCTGACAAAGTCCGGCCCGAGTATGACCGCAAGGTCACCGGACGCGAAGCGGCGGGTCATGTCCATTTGCCACAACCGCTCCTGCGCAGTGATATATCCCTGCGCGAAGAACAGATCGCTAAGATTCGCTGCGGTGATGGTGGGAATCCCCAGTGAGTCGCGTGTCACCGTTACCGGTTGCGAGAGTCCGGCCACTCGGATGGTGCCATCCTCTTGCGGCAACGCGGCGCGCACTGCGCGGTAGAACCAGAAATCGAATGCAAGGAATGCAATCAGCAGCAACGCCAGAAGCGCGATGACGACGCGAAGCGCAATCCTTACATTGGAGGAGGGTGTAGTCGAAGAAAAAGTAGTAGTGGCCATGCGAAACGACGATTATATGAGAACCGTGGGGTTCTCACCGCAATGCCGCGACAGTCGCGGCTCTCGCCGAATTGTGCCACGTGTACCAGTGGTATGCTGATGCTGGTCGACCGGCGGCGGTACGCACGGCTGGTCTCATCGAGAGACGATGCGCAAGGCTTCGCAGAATCGGGTGGACGATCAAGGGACGATTTCGCCGCAGATGGTGCTGGAGGCGGAGTCGGTTTTCCACGACCATTTGCGGCGCGTGGGCTTGAAACATACCGGCCAGCGCGATGTCATTCTGCGAACGTTTCTCGACACCCGCGACCACCTTTCGACCGACGAGCTCTTCCGGCTGGTGCGAAAGAAAGATGAGCGCGTCGGCTTCACCACGGTCTATCGCACCCTGAAACTCCTGGCGGAATGTGGCCTAGCGAGTGAAGTCGCCTTTCATGACGGCATCGCGCGCTATGAGCACCAGTACAACCGGCGCAGCCACCATCACATGGTTTGCACCGAGTGCGGCGGCTCGGTTGAGTTCTTCGCCGCCGGAATCGAGCGCATCGAACGCGAAGTCGGCCGCAAACACAAATACCTCACCACCCGTCACACCTTCCAGATCTACGGAATCTGCGACGCCTGCCAGAAAAAACGCAAGCGTACCGTCGCTTAGGCGTACTCGCCAATGTTTTCTATTGCTGAGGCTTCCGCGCAGATTCGTGATCGCAGGCTTTCGGCTATTGAGTTGACGCGTGCGTGCCTTGATCGCATCGAGAAGCTGAATCCGCAACTGAATGCGTTCATCACGATCACGCCGGATTTGGCGCTGCAACAAGCGCGCGACGCCGATGGGGATATCGCGGCAGGGAATTCGCGCGGTCCGCTGCATGGAATTCCCGTTGCGCTGAAAGACTTGATCGACGTCGCGGGTGTGCGGACAACCGCTGCCAGCAATCAGCTTCGTGAGCATGTAGCCACCGAAGATGCTGTCGTCGTGACGCAATTGAAGCGGGCGGGCGCGGTGATTGTAGGGAAGACCAACCTGCACGAGTTCGCCTTCGGCGGCAGTGGAATGATCAGCGCGTTTGGTCCCGCGCGAAATCCGTGGGATGAAAGCAGAATCACTGGCGGATCGTCGTCGGGTAACGCCGCTGCCGTTGCCGCTGGGATGTGCGTAGCTGCAATCGGTACCGATACGGCGGGTTCGGTGCGCGATCCGGCGGCGCTCTGCGGCATAGTCGGACATCGGCCTAGCGCAGGTGTGTGGAGTAACCAAGGGATTATCCCGCTGCGCAAGTCATTCGACATCGGCGGCCCCATGACGCGGACGGTCGAAGACGCGTGGCTGATGCTGAATGCCTTGGCGAACAATCAGGAGGTCGCGCCGCTGGCTTCTTCCATCGACCGCGTAAGAATTGGCGTTGCACGCGAGGGTTTCTTTGACGGGCTTGATGTCAACGTAGCGGGGTGCGTCGAGAAGGCTATTGATGTCATCCGAAGGTTGGTCGCGTCGGTCCGCGAGGTGCGGGTCGAAGTCGGCGTTCCGTGGACGGACTTCGACGTGGAAATCCTCGACTACCATCGCGGGATGATGACAAATTCGCCGGAGCTATACCAGCCCGCAACGCTGGAGCGGTTGAAGTCCTGCGCCGCGATTCCCCCTGCCGAGTTCGAGCGTGCGCAACGTGGGCTTGTGGCAGCACGACAGAACGCCGAGAAGGTTTTCGCTGCCGTGGACGTGGTGCTCACCCCAACTTGTCTCGTCGCCGCCCCTAAGATTGCCGACCTCGGCGCGATGGCGACCACCGAGCTTCGCGCGTTCGAGGTTCAGAAACTGCTGCACAACACCGCGCCTTTCAGTCTCTTGTTCTGGCCGTCGGTTTCGGTGCCATGTGGATTTACGACTGAAGGATCGCCGGTCGGATTGCAAATCTCGGCGCGGCCCGGTGCCGACGAATTGGCTTTGCGAGTCGCCCACGCCTACGAGCAGGCCAGCGACTCGCACAGACGCTTGCCGCCCATCGCGACCTAGAATCCCAAGAAGACGGGCTCGGGCTGAAGTCGCACGCCAAACTCCTCCAACACCCGGGACTGAATTTCATCCTTTAGCGCGACAATTCCGGCGGCCGTCGCTCCTCCGCGATTGACGATAGCCAGCGCATGGCGGCGCGAGATTCCTGCTGCACCCCGGCTGTAGCCTTTAGTGAATCCCGCGTGCTCCACCAGCCACGCGGCCGACAGCTTGCGAAACCCGTCGCTCGCGGGATAGCTGGGCAGTGACATTCCGCGCGAACTCAAGTTCGTTTCCAGTTCCGCCAACTCGGTCTGCGAGACGATAGGGTTCTTGAAGAACGACCCGGCGCTACGGCAGTCGTCATCGCCGGGAACGATGAGCATAGCTTTGCTGCGACGGATTTCGCGCACCGCATCTCGGACCCGTTGCACAGTGGGCTCTACTGACCCTCCGCCAAACGCTTTTTGCAGGTCGGCGTAGCGGATCGCAGGCTTGCCACCTCTGCGCAACAAGAACAAGACCGACAGAATGATGTAGCGGCCGCGCTCTGTGGTGTTGAACACGCTGGTGCGATAAGCAAACCTGCACTCGGCATTCGAAAACGTTCGTAGCCCCAGTGTTTGCCGATCGAGCGCCGTCACCTCACGAATCGTCTCCGAGACTTCCTGTCCATAGGCACCGACATTCTGCACCGGAGTTCCGCCGACCGAGCCTGGAATTCCGCTGAGGCACTCAAGACCGGCACAATCTTCTTCAACCGTGCGCAGGACAAACGCGTCCCAATCTTCACCGGCGGCCACGCGAAACGTCACATCGTCGCCCACGACCGCGCGCTCGACACCACGCAAATCAACCTTCAGCACTAGCCCGTTGAACCCGGCATCCGCCACCAGCACGTTGCTGCCGCCGCCGAGCACAAACAACGACAATGCGCGCGACCGAGCGAACTCGATCGCCTTGCGGACCTCAGACTCACTACGAGCTTCGGCGAAATAGCGTGCCGGGCCTCCCACGCCAAGCGTGGTGAGCGGAGCCAGCGGCACTTGTTCGCGTAGTATCATCGGCGTACTGCCAATATATATGGTGCGCGGGCTGCTTCTTTTGGCCGCGGAGAAGCATCAGAACCTCGGCAGCACTTCATTCTCATTTCCAGGAGCCAAGATGTATCCAGAGCTATTAATCGTCCCCATGCGCGAAGAGTTGACCCGCGCCGGAGCAAAGGAATTGCGCACAGCGGAGGAGGTAGACGCCGCACTGGCTGACAAGACCGGAACCGCATTGGTCGTGGTCAACTCGGTATGCGGATGCGCGGCGGGCAAGATGCGTCCCGGCGTGCGCCTGGCGTTGCAGAGCGCCGCCCGGCCCGATCGCGTCTATACCGTGTTCGCCGGGCAGGATCGCGAGGCCACCGAGCGTGCGCGCGAACTGTTCGGCGCTGTCCCGCCCTCGTCGCCCAGCCTTGCACTGTTTCGCAACGGGGAACTGGTGCACTTCGTGCCGCGCAGCGAAATCGAAAGCCGCACCGCACGAGACATCGCCAGCCGTCTCTCCAGCGCCTTCGAGCAGCACTGCGCGAAGGCCGTCGAAGCCAACAACTGATTGTCCCGCCGGAGTAAGCTAAGAACATGGTGATCAAGGGAAATTTCGACGTGAAGATGACCCCGGTTTCGGAAGACACCGCCGATGGTGTGCCCCTCGGACGTTTTCTGCTCGACAAGCAGTATCACGGAGATCTGACAGCGACCAGCAAGGGCGAGATGTTGACGGCCGGCTCGATCGCGACAGGTTCTGCCGGCTACGTCGCCATCGAGCGGGTTACGGGCAAATTGCAAGGGCGGCAGGGAAGCTTCGCCTTGCAGCACACCGGCACGATGAATCGTGGCGCTCCGACATTGTCGATCAATGTCGTTCCCCATTCGGGGACCGGTCAGTTGACTGGACTGGGCGGCAGCATGAACATCATCATTGCCGATGGCAAACATTCCTACGAGTTCGACTATTCAATTGCTGAAGGCGAATGAGGCGGCTACTTCGCGCCGTCCTTGAACGCCTTGATCACGATGTCATTGGGCTGGTCGCCCACGGGGATAACGGTGACCAGCGCACGTGCGGCGCTGATCTTCGAGTTGTCGCTCGTTTTCACCGTACGCACCACGGCCACGTCGCCTGACCTGGTGTCCACCACCAGCAGGTGCTCTTCGTTTGGCGTGAGCGCAAGCCCGTCAGGACTGCTACCTACTGGCACGGAATCGATGACCCGGCCTTCATCGATGGCATACACACTCACGTTGTTGGATCCGAAGTTGCTTACGTAAAGCAGCGAATTGTCAGAGGTCACCAGGCCGCGCACGGGGTTCCTGCCGATCAGGTAACTCGCGCTCACTTCGTTGGTGTACGCCTCGACGATGGAAAAACTGTTGGCGTCGAAGTTGCTCACGAAAATTTCGCCGCCATCAGGTTTCAGCGCCATGTGCACCGGGAGTTGGCCGACTTCAAGCAACGCGAGTACTTTGTCGGTCTTCAGGTCGATGGCCGCCAACTGGTTCGACCCGGGGCACGCGACGAACAGCTTGCTGTTGTCGGGCAGGATAACCAGGTCCTGCGGCTGCACGCAGACCGGAAGCGTGTTGCGCACCGCGAGCTTCTGCGTGTCGATCAGTGACACGGTATTAGCGCCACGGTTGCTGACGGCGACCACACTGCCATCGGGCGAAACCCTCGCCAGCCCTGGCGCGTTCCCCACCGGAATGGTCGCGATAACGGCGCGCTTGTCGAGGTCGATGACCGACACATTCCACGATCCAGAGTTGGCTACATAAGCGCGTTTGCCGTCCGAAGACACTGAGACGAAATAAGGCGCGCGGTGCACCCCAATCGTCGCCGCTACCTCGTTGTGCTCGGCATTGATGATAGTGACATTGTTCGACTCAGTGTTGGCAACATAAATTTCGTTGCGCTTGGGATTCGCGGCCAGTCCCGTGGGATTCTTTCCCACAGCGATGGTCTGGATGTTACGCAACATCTGCGTGTCGATCACGCTGACCGAATCGCTCTTGCCATTACTGACGTAGGCGAATTCGTGGTAGGTGGGATCGAAGTCGGCCCGCTGGCGGCACGCAGGCAGGAGCAGCGCGAAAAGCGTGACCACGAACCACAATGCGGTTGGCCTTGCCACCGCGTGTTGGCGGCACGGCGGAGTCTGCATCAGTCGGCGGCTGCGCCCGCGTGACGACGCGCCGTGGGATTGGCGACAGGGTCTGCGATGGAGCGACCCAGCACCTGCGCAATCTGCCGCACTTCGACCATCAGGCTGTCGAACTGGTCGGGGTAGAGCGACTGGTTGCCGTCGCTGAGCGCGTTGTCGGGATCGGGATGCACTTCAATAATGAGGCCATCGGCGCCCACCGCAACCGCAGCTCGCGACAATGGCGTGACCTTGTTGCGCTTGCCGGTGCCGTGGCTGGGATCGACGATGATGGGCAAGTGGCTTAGCCGCTGTACTGCTGGTACCAGGCTGAGGTCGAGCGTATTGCGTGTGTGGTCCGCAAACGTCCGCACTCCACGCTCGCACAGGACGACGTTATAGTTGCCCTCGCTCATGATGTATTCGGCGGCCATCAGGAACTCCTCCAGCGTGGCCGACATGCCGCGCTTCAGCAAAACAGGCTTGCTGGCGCGTCCGGCGCGCTTCAATAGCGAGAAGTTTTGCATGTTGCGCGCGCCAATCTGAATGACGTCGGCGTACTGATCGACCAGCGCGAGTGATTCATGATCAACCGCCTCAGTGACGATTAGCAGTCCGAAGCGCTCGCGCACCTCGGCCAGAATCTGTAGTCCGAGCTCGCCCAAGCCCTGAAACGCATATGGCGAAGTACGCGGTTTGTACGCGCCTCCGCGAAAGAAACGCGCGCCAGCCTTAGCGACTCGTTCGCCGGCGGCAAAAGCTTGCTCGCGCGATTCGACCCCGCATGGTCCAGCGATAACCGCAACCTCTTTGTCGCCGATGGTGGCGTCAGAATCGGGGAAGCGGATGATGGTGTCGTCTTCCTTCAGTTCGCGGCTGACCAGCTTGTAGGGCTTGCTGACCCGAATGACTTCCTGAACCCCAACCAGTTCTTCGAAGGTGCCGGGCTCCAGTTCTCCCCGGTTGCCCGTGATGCCGATGGCGGTCCGTGTGGCTCCGGGCATGGAATGGGCGCGATATCCGAAGCTCTCAATTTTCTGGCAAACGGCCCGCACCTGCTCTTCCGATGCGTTGGCCTTCATGACGACAAGCATGACCAACCCCTTGTGACTAGCTAGTGTACCGTTCCTCCGCGTGGCCGACAATTGCAACTATTGGCAATCCAGTGCCTTCAAGTGCAAAATAGCGGGCTATGCACGCACGTAAGCTCTTCCTCGCCTCCGCGGTCTTGCTGGTTATCGGACTGGGTTCGCTGTGGTCGAAGTGGAACGGCAGTGCCGGATTCAATGCCGGCGACTCCGTCGGCGCGTGGGCTGTCACCTTCAATGGTTCGGTCCACGGATGGCCAGCGATGATCGGATTGATCGCGCTGGTCGCCGCGATCTTCGTGTTTCTGGCTGCGCTGATCAACTGGGCGACGGCCTCGTCCAAACACTGAAACTCGCCGCCTTCCGGAGCGGTGACCTACAATCGACCGACATGGCCGGTCCTGACCACATCGAGAAAGACATTCTCAAGTTATTGCCCGCGTCCGCGAAGCCGCCCAAGCGGACCGCGCGGCGCATCGGCATTCACACTTCGACTGCCGGCGGAGTTCATCTTGCCGCTGAGCGCGCCTACCGCCTGGGCTGCAACGCGCTGCAGATTTTCTCGTCCAGCCCGCGCCAGTGGAAACCTTACGACCTCGCACCGAAACACATCGCCGAAATGATTCGCTTGCGCGATCGCTACGACCTGCGGCCGCTGGCGATTCATGCCAACTACCTGGTGAACCTGGCGGGAGGAAATTCCGAATTCCATGCCAAATCGATTGCGGCGTTTCGAGGCGAGGTCGAACGCGCACTGGCGTTGCAAGCCGATTACCTCGTTCTCCATCCCGGCTCCTTCCGTGGCGGCAGCCGCGAAGAAGGCCTGCAACGGGTGGCACTGGCTATCGAGCAGGCGACCGACGGCCTCGCCTTGCACGCCAGCAGCTTGCGCATCCTGATCGAAAATACTGCCGGCTCAGAGTTCTCGCTGGGAGGCAACTTCGAGCAGGTTGCCGAGTTGCTTTACCTGCTCCGTAACTTTGTCCCTTGCGGGGCCTGCATTGATACCTGCCACACCCACGTCGCGGGATACGACATCGTCAGCGAAGCTGGCTACAACGAAACGCTTGATCAACTCGACCGCACCATTGGCCTGAAGAACGTGTTCGTCTGGCACTGCAATGACGCCAAAGCCGCGCGCGGCTCGAAGCTCGACCGTCATCAACACATCGGGAAGGGAACCATCGGACTGAAGGCCTTCCGCCGTCTGCTGAATGACCCGCGAACTGCCCACGCAGCCTTCATCGCCGAGACTCCGATCGACGAGCCCCTGGATGATCTCATGAACGTGAACGCGCTGAAGAGACTAGTGAAATCGAAGGCGCCGTCAAAGCGTTAATAGAAAAGAAAAGCGTTGGGGCTGGACCACCCAGCCCCGTTCTCTTGAAGTTACAACCGTGCTCCGCCACCGACGGGAAGGACTTCGCCGGTAATCCACGCCGAGTCGTCGGATGCCAAGAACACCGCAACCTTGGCGATATCTTCCGGCGCGCCCACCCGTCCCAACGGAGTCCGCGAGACGGCAAACGTCTTGAATTCTCCCTCGGAATTGCCCGAGGCCCGTGTGCCCTCGGTCTCCACCAATCCGGGAGCCAGCGAGTTGACGCGAATGTTGCGGGGTCCCAGCTCCTGCGCCAGAGAGCGCGTAATCACGTCGACCGCACCTTTCGTAGCACTGTACAACGAACCACCCGGCGGAGGAGTCAAGGACGCGACAGAACTCAAATTGATGATCGATCCGCTGCCGTTCATCGCTTTCACCGCGGCCTGCGTGCTCAGCACCGTCCCCAGCACGTTCAGGTCGAACATCTTCCGATAGCTCTCTTCTGTGATTTGTTCGATCGGTGCGAACTCGTACACCCCGGCGTTGTTGACGAGAATATCGAGCTTCCCGAACGCCTTCTTCGTCTCCGCGAACAGACGGTCTACGTCGGACTGTTTGGAGACGTCAGCCTGCACGATAATCGACTTTCCACCCGAGCGCTGAATTTCGGCAGACACCTTCTCGGCGTCCTCTTTAGCGCGAGCATAGTTAACCACGACGTTCGCTCCTTCTTTCGCCAGCGCCTTTGCGATTCCGGCGCCAATGCCTTTCGAAGCGCCCGTAACCACAGCGGTCTTTCCAGTTAGTTTCCCCACGGTAATTCTCCTCCTCGAACCTTTGTCACCAGTTTTGTCAGTTTGATGTTTCGATGACCATCTAACTGATGTCGAGGGTCTTGGAAAGTTTCAGAGTTCCGCGAGCTTTTTCAGGTAGGTTTTCCACACGTCGCGCTGGAAGGACGGGTGGGCGAACTTGCCTTCGCGCGCAATCGTAATCAATCCAGCAGATTCCAGTTCCTTGAGGTGGAACGACAAGGTGGCCGCACTGATGGGGAAATCTTCCCGCAGTTCAGCGCAGGAACAGTTCTTTCCCTGGGCAATGCTCTGCAGGATCTCGTACCGCCGCGGGTCGGAGACCGCTTTGTTGATTTTGCGAAACTGTTGTTCCGTCAGTGGCGCCAATTTGCTGCTTGATTTGGATGCGCTCATTCGCCGATGGACTCTTCTGCCACCGCAACCGCATCTCAGGCCGCGCGTAGGCGGGCCTGAAACGTTTTATGCTAAAGGGTTGTCGGCTCGAGGTTTTCGCCGGGCGAAAGTTCCCAACCGCTTCAGGTAGGCCATGTCGCCCTTGCGCCTACGCATTGATAAGCGCCCCGGAGACACACCGGGAGCGTCGTTCTACGCATTTCGCTTTTTCGATTTGTTCTTGCTGGTGACGGGTTGGGCAGTTTTCGGAGCGTTGGCCTGTTCTACCGCCGGGTGCTTAGCGATAAATGCGCTAAGAGCTTCATGCATCTGCAACAGGAACTTTGCCGCAGCCTGCTCAACCTTACGTTCCGCCATGGGACACCTTCTTAAATGTAAATTGACGAACAGGCCACGGATTTGACCACGGGGCTATATGCAAGTCAAGACAAATGGGCAATCCGGGACGCCTTGTGCCAAAACGCCGAAGACGAATTTACCTTTGGATGGGTTCATTCACGTCGCGCCTCGCGCTTCCACCTGCTCGTAAGCTGCTAGTCTCTGCTGCTCTCGCCCCGCAGCCGCTCAGGTTGTAAAATCAAGGTTTGTCCCTGGACCATCCTAAGAGCAATATGGCCGACTCAAACATTCAAGAGCCGAACACGGAGGAGCCGCAAGCTGAGGCTCCAGCGCGTCTCGAACGCTACGACCCCCAGTCCATCGAGCTGAAGTGGTCGGAGCGCTGGGCGCAAGATCCGGAGTTGTACAAGTCCGAACCTGCCAGCAGCACGCGCAAGAAGTATTACGTCCTCGAGATGCTGCCCTATCCCTCAGGCGCGTTGCACATGGGACACGTGCGCAACTACTCCATCGGCGACGCGCTCGCGCGCTACATGTGGATGCAGGGCTACAACGTGTTGCACCCCATGGGATGGGACGCGTTCGGGCTGCCCGCCGAAAACGCCGCCATCAAGAACCAGACGCCGCCGCGCGAGTGGACGCTGCGCAACATTACCGCCATGAAGGTGCAGATGAAGCGGCTGGGCTTCGCCTACGATTGGTCCAAAGAACTGGCCACTTGCCTGCCTGACTATTACCGCTGGAACCAGTGGTTCTTCCTCAAGCTGTACGAGAAGGGCCTGGCCTACCGCAAGAACGCCAAGGTGAACTGGTGTCCCGAATGCGCCACCGTGCTGGCCAACGAGCAGGTACTTTCCAACGGATGCTGCTGGCGTCACGAGACCACCCTCGTCGAGCAGCGCGAACTGGAGCAGTGGTTCGTGCGCATCACCAAGTACGCCGACGAATTGCTGCAAGCCCTGGACTCGATGCCCGGATGGCCCGAGCGCGTCACCTCGCAGCAGCGCCACTGGATCGGGCGCAGTGCAGGCACGCTCGTCGACTTCAAACTCGATGGCGAAGCCGGTGCTGCCGGCAACCTCATCACCGTCTTCACCACGCGCGTCGACACCATCTACGGCGCAACATCATTGCAGTTGGCGCCCGAGCACCCCGTCGTTACGGACATGGTTGCCAGGAACCCCGAACTGCGCGTCAAAGTCGAGGAGTTAACGGCCGAGCAGCGCAAGGCGAAAGAAATCGGCGACGTCGGCGCTATCGAAAAGCATGGCGTGCCTACCGAACGCTTCGCCATCAATCCTTATAACGGCGAGCAGGTGCCGATCTGGGTCGCGAACTACGTGCTTATGGATTACGGCACTGGAGCGATCATGTCGGTCCCCGCCCATGATGTGCGCGACTACGAGTTCGCCAAAAAATACGGACTCGACATTCGCGTCGTGATCATGCCGCGCCGCGAAGGGGACGCGAAGAATGGCGATCCCAGCAATCCGGTGCTGCCCTTCGTCGACACGAACAGTCTGGTGATGAATTCGGGCGAATACAGCGGCCTGCCCAGCGAAGAGGCCATCACGAAAATGTCGAAGTACGCCGAAGACCACGGCTTCGGCAAGGCGACCGTCACCTACAAGCTGCGCGATTGGGGCATCAGCCGCCAGCGCTATTGGGGCACGCCGATCCCCATGGTGTACTGCGCCAAAGACGGTGTCGTGCCCGTGCCGGAGAAAGACCTGCCGGTTGTCCTGCCCGACAATGTGAAGATCACGCTCGCGCAAGGTTCTCCCCTGGCGCAAGTGCCCGAGTTCGTGAACACCACATGTCCCAAATGTGGAGGCCCGGCGCGCCGCGAAACCGACACCATGGACACTTTCGTCGATTCGTCCTGGTACTTCTATCGCTATACCGACCCGTCGGTCTCGACCGCTCCGTTCGATGGAAACGCGGTCGCCTACTGGTTTCCCATCGATCAGTATATCGGTGGCGCCGAGCACGCCATTCTGCACTTGATTTACTCGCGCTTCTGGACCAAGTTCATGCGCGACATCGGGCTTGTGAAAAATTCAGAGCCGATCGAGCGCCTGTTTACCCTGGGCATGGTCATCAAGGGCGGCGCCAAGATGTCGAAGAACCTGGGCAACGTGGTCTCGCCCGACGAAATGGTGGCGAAGTACGGTGCCGACTCGGCGCGCATGTACACGCTGTTCGCCGCTCCTCCCGACCGCGAAATGGATTGGCAGGATGCCGGCGTCGAAGGCGTCAGCCGCTTCCTGTCGCGGGTTTATCGGTACGTGACGCGGAATGCGCCGACGAGTAACTCTAACGGTGTCATCCTGAGTGCAGTCGAAGGACCTGCTGGTTCTACGGGGACGGCAGCGCTCTCTCCCGGCGCGCGCAAACTCCAGCGCAAGCTCCACCAAACCATTCGTCGCATCACCGAAGACTTCGGCGGACGCTGGCACTTCAACACCTCCATCGCCGCCATCATGGAATTGGTGAACGAGCTCTACGCGCATGAAGAGGCCGTGCAGCGTGGCACCGAGATGCCCGCACCTACTTCACTGATGGCCGCCGTGCAACGCAATCTGGTGCTGATGCTGGCTCCCTTCGCGCCCTTTCTTGCCGCCGAGTTGTGGGAGACGCTGGGCGAGTCCTCGAATCTGTTGCGTGCCCCGTGGCCGCAGTACGATCCTGCGCTGGCGAAGGAAGACGAAATCGAGATGGCCGTGCAGGTCAACGGCAAGATTCGCAATCGCATCACCGTCCCCGCCGACGCCGAAGAAGCGCAGATCAAAGACACTGCCATGGCCGACGAAAAAGTCCGCGCCGCTATCGCCGGTAAAGAAATCGTCAAGGTGTTGGTGGTCAAGGGCAGACTGGTGAATATCGTAGTGAGGTGAAGAAACGAGTGAAAGTTGCTAGCGGGACGGTTTCGTCCAATCCTCGATTTTCAGACGCTTAATACGACTGAAGGCGCGGTCATTCGTCACCAGCACGGAGTTCGCTGCAAGGGCTTGCGCTGCAATCATCATGTCCAGACTCCCCATCGGCAAACCGTCGCCTTCCAGTTCGCTTCGCAGGTTGGCATAATATTCGGCCGCCCTCGAATCCCAGGGCAAAATCTCTACGCGCAGCAGGAACTGTTCGACCGCGACCTTCAGCCCTTGCGCCTCGGGCTTTCTGACCACTCCAAACCGCAACTCCGCTTCGGTGACGACGGATATTCCCACCTGTGCCACCGGCACCTTAGCCAGTCGCTCGCGCACTGCCGGGATGTTCCCTTTCAGGACGTAACTCGCAGTGTTGGTATCCAGCAAATAACGGATTGGCATCAGAAGAGCTTGCGCTTCTGCGGAGGCCTGTTATCGCGATCGGCAAGGAAGTCATCAGGGATTTCTACGGTCTCCAAAAACTCAAAGAATTCCTGCCAGGAACCTGGGCGGCGGGAGAGAATGATATCGCCCGTACGCGGATCGCGGCGAATATAAACCTCCGAGCCGTCGAAACGGTATTCCGCCGGGAGACGGACAGCCTGACTGCGTCCGTTACGAAACAACTTGGCAGAATGAGTCATCCGTCCTCCATTTGATATATACCATGATATATGTCGCCGCGCAAGCCTCTGCGCCCCCCTCTTGTGGCCGTACCAATCAGCTCTTCAACTCGCCCAGCGCCTTCTTCACCTTTTCCGCATCGGCGCTATCCGGATTGAGCTTCAGATACTCTTCGTAGCTGCGGCGCGCGTCGTCGTTCTTGCCCAACTTCTGTTGCGCCTGGCCCAGCCCGACCCACGCTGCCGCCGCATCGGGTTTTAGCTCCACGGCTTCCTTCAAACGTGACTCCGCCGCAATGAAGTTGTTCTTATTCATGTAGAAATAGCCGACCTCTATGTCCTCGGCCACCTGCTGCGCCTTTTTCTGTTCGTCCGTCAGAACTTTACCGGGCGGTGCTGTGGGCGATGACCAGCAGGCGTGAAAGATCACGTCGATGCAGTGCGGATCGAACTTGTTCGCCAGCTTCTTTGCCTTCGACTGCGACGGAGGACTGGTTTGCTGGCCCAAGTCCGGAGACGGAGCGTCCGTCGGCGTGGGAGCGGTTGAGGGCTGGTCGCGCGACGAACTCTCCTGTCCGGACCCCGTTGGACTTTGGGCCAACAGCCCGATCGCCAATACCAAAACCATTACAGAGGTTGCCGCGATGTTGCTCATGTGGTCCTCCGGTCCTCTTACGGTAAACCGTGCCACGAAAAATGTGGTTACCGATTTGCGCCCATTTCGGGAACACCAGTTACCAACGTAATGTTGCCCTCACGATTTTCCATGACGCCGCTGTCACCAGCGCGTATCTCTAAGCTGGCTGTATTTTGCGCTGCGAAGCCGTGCGCCTGCCGTCCTCAGAGACGCCGAGCCACCTAAGTTATTTGAATGCTATTACTTATCTGTAAGTCACTTGTTTCTGCGACATTACACAAAGAACCATTCGTAAAGTATTGATTCTAAATAAGGGATAGGGGAGGGGGTCTGGCCAAATCGGTAAACAAGCGTCACTCGAATTCCTTCAACTCATTCGGATGCCGCTTGAGTTGCCAGCGCCAGAAGCCATAGAACGGTGCGCCGAGAAAGACGATTCCAATACCGATTAACGTTTCTTTCGGCCGGGTGACAACCGAGTTCAGTGCCCAAGCTCCTGCCATAAACAGGTAAAGCGCAGGCAAATAAGGATACCCTGTGCACAAATATGGCCGTGGAACATCGGGACGCGTTCGCCGCAAAACGAAAAGTGCAGCGACTCCGGCCACGTACGACAGCACCATCATGAACATGACGTAGGTGTAGAGCTGGTCGTAGCTGCCGCTGAGCGCGAGCACGATCGACCAGGCGCTGACGGCGATCAGGCTGATTGCGGGTGTTCGGTACTTGGGATGGACGCGTCCCATGGCGTGGAAAAAAGCGCCGTCGCGCGACATGGCATACGTCACCCGCGCGCTGCACAAAATCGCGCTCGACGCCGCACCGAAGCACGACAGCGCAATCGTCGCGCCCAACCACTTGGCCGCATTCGAAGAAAACAGCGCAACCGCGGCGGCTTGAGCGATCGTCATTTCGGTGGCAATCTGCGTGATCGGCAGAGCATACAAATAGACCACGCTGACGCTCATGTAGATGACACCTACCAGCAGAATGCCGAGCAGCAGGGCGCGAGGCAAAACTTTTTGCGGATTCTTGATCTCGCCAGAAACCCAGGTAATGTAAACCCAACCATCGAAGGCCCAGAAGACGGCGATGAGCGCCACGCCAAAGCTTGAAATGATATGCGAGAGCGATGCTGGCTGGTCGAGCGGCAAGCTGACCGAATAGTTCGACCACGAACCTTTGCCGATCGCGAGTCCCAGCAGAACGAAGATGCCGATCGCAGCGAACTTCGCCCATGTCGCAGCGTTGACCAGCGCCGAGCCGCGCTTGAGCCCGAGAATGTTGATGATGGTCAGCAGAATGATCGCACCTGTCGAAACAAGATGTCCCCGCGTCAGCGTCAAGCCAAGCATTGTGATTACCGGCTTGTGCGCCGACGCGAACGGCAGAATTGCTCCGAAGTATTCCGCGAACCCAACAGCCAGTGCCGCAATCGTTCCGCTCTGGCCGACGGTAAAGATCATCCAGCCGTAGAGGAAAGCAGGCAATTCGCCATAGGCTTCGCGCAAGTAAACGTATTGTCCGCCCGCTTCTGGATACATCGCGGCCATTTCGGCAAAGGCGAAGCAGGCAAGCAGCGAGATGAGTCCGCCGATGAACCACACGCCGAGAAAGTAGAGCGGCTTGTGCACCGCCGTCGCAATCTGTCCCGCGGTGAGAAAGATGCCGGAGCCGATGATGCCTCCGACCATCAACATGACGGAATCCATCAGGGAGAGTCCGCGAACGAGGGTCGGCGCGTGCTCAGCCGATTGCTTCGCATCGATGTGAACGGATTGAGCCACTAGCCGATTCCCAGGTCTTCCGGCAGTTCAAGCGGCGTGCCGCAGACTCGACAGATCACAGCTGAGCAGTCGCCGCAAGTGAGCGGATCGTCCACTTCGCGAGCGCAGTTCGGGCAATAGAGCAATGAGGTGCTTTTAGCGGAAGTTTCGGGTGAAGGATCGGAGGATTGAGCCATCAGTTTGGGAGACTGTAGCATAGAGACTGGAAATCCGCGAGGGAACGATGAGCGAGTCGCGCTTTTGTTCCGAAGAAGGGCAGGCTTTATAAGAACCATGAGACTCAGAAGAAGATCGACTTTGGAAAAGGCAGCGATCACATTCCTGTTCCTCTGTGTTAATGGTGCGTGGGTTTTTATGGCGTACTTGCTTCACATCACCGGAGTTTCCCTTGGAGTTATTGCCGTTGTGATACCTATTGGCGCGGTGCTTGGCAATTTGGCGAGCTATGCTGGCGTTAAGCTCGCAGAGAAATTGCTCCGCAAAGTTGGAGCCTAATTTCAAACCGAGACACTACCATGAGTGATGGAAAATTGACCGCCGACGAGCGGTTGCGCGATGAATTCAACCAGTGGGCTGAGCAGGGTAAAGGCGAAGAGATGGAAGCCCACCACATCAGCATCACCGAGCAAACGCTCGCTCTGATGGACTTGAAGCCCGGCGAGCGCGTGCTCGATCTGGGCTGCGGCACGGGGTGGACGAGCCGCATGATGGCCAAAGCGGTCGCCAACGGTGACAAGCCTGGGCAAGTTATTGGGCTCGATGTTGCTGACGAGATGATTCGCCGGGCCCGCGCGAGTTCAGTCGATCGCGACAACGTGATATTCGTGGTGGGTTCGGCGCAACAGGTTCCGTGGGAAGAGAACTTCTTCGACAAGGTCTTGTCGGTGGAATCCTTTTATTACTACGCTGATCAGGAGCGCGCGTTGTCAGAGCTATTTCGCGTAATGGCGCCGAAAGGTGAGCTGTACATCCTTATCAATCTGTATCGGGACAATCATTACTCGTTGCGCTGGGTAGATGAGCTAAAGATGCCCGTGCAGGTTCACTCCGAGCAGGAGTACATCGAGATGTTAAAGAGCCATACGTTTGAAGATGTGCGAGCGATGCGGGTTCCAGACTTGACGCCAACTCCGGAAGAGTACAGCGGGAAATGGTTCAAGAATGCCGAGGAGCTGCGCGACTTCAAGCGCGTCGGAGCCTTGCTATTGATCGCACGCAAGCCCGACATCGAAGTTCCGCCGCCGGCGTATCAGATGTACTGATTAGAGCTAAACCCGCATACCCCTAAATCGGGGATATGTGGGCCACCGATCTAAAGTCGGGATACGTGGGGTGCCGAGCGCTACAGATTTCCTCCGGCCGGACCGAGATGAACAGCGCCGTTGACGTTGCTGATCTCAATGCGAGTGCCGCCATTGCCGAGTTTGCCTTCGATGCGCTTGCCCATGAACTTGCCTTGGACCTGCAACGGGAAGTCAGTTGTGATGCCGCCATTCACAGTCGAGACGCTCACGTCAGCGTTCGGAGATGAAGGCAATCCGAGGCGAATCGATCCGTTTACGGATTTCAACTCGATATCTTTCACGTTGTCGAGCGACCTGTAGTAGGCGTTGATCGATCCATTCACGGCGGATAGTTCAGCGCGGCCGGCCAGATCATGGACCTTCGTCGCGCCATTCACCAGGCTGGTATGAATATCGCCGGAAACCTGCGACACATCGAGTGACCCGTTGACCAGACTGATTCCGTCGAGCCGGGCCGCGCGCGGCACATGCAGCTCGTAGGTCACGGTCGCCGGGTTATTGTTGTTATGTCCATCGGGGTATCGCGTGCGGATATGTACCGAATCGCTGGCGGTCTCGACCTCGATACGGGCCTCGTTCAACTTTTCCTGGCTGCTGGCCTTTTTTACGGCGTCAATCTGTACGTCATTACGATCCCAACCGGTAATGGTCACGTTGCCGTTGACGTTGTCGAGCGAGACGCGCCCATTCGCAGAAAGCGGAACGGTGCGGTGGAATTCCTCCGTCACTTGCGCAGCGGCAGACGCGGTTAGCCCGAGCGCCATCAGCGCCCCTAGAGTCATGACCCAAATCAAAGATGGTTTACGGGAATGATGCATAGCTCCTCCTATCGCGAGTTAGACGAAGGTAGGTACGTAGGGTTAGGCAACGATGTTCAAAATTGGAGAACTAAGTTTCAAAACGAGCAACTAATCCTTAAAGCGATAGCGGATGAGGTCGTAGAGGGCCTTGTAGCCATCATGCCAACTGATTTTCTTGCCTTCGGCGTAGGTGCGGCCATGATAGACAATGGGCACTTCATACACGCGTGCACCAAGTTTGGCGACCTTGACGGTCATCTCGGTTTCGACGCTGAAGCGGTCAGAGTGCAAATGCATGCGCTCGAGCAAATCGCGACGAAAGACCTTGTAGCAGGCGGTCACATCGTGAATTGCGAGGCCGGTGAGGAGATTGCAGATGATAGAAAACAGCCGGTTGAGCAGAAAACGGTAGTAACGCTGAACGCGATGCGGCCCGCTGTGAAAGCGGTTGCCGAAGACGGCGTCGGCGTGGCCTTCAAGAATGGGCGCAAGCAACCCAGGATAGTCGCCCGGATCGTATTCGAGGTCGGCATCCTGAATGAGAACGATTTCGCCGGTCGCCTGCGCGAGACCGGTGCGAACGCCAGCGCCTTTGCCCTGGTTGACCGTGTGGAGTTCGAGTTTTACCGTGTTCGCGCCGTAGTTTCCCAAGGTGCTCTGCAAGTCGGCCTGCTGCAGAAACTCACGCGTGCCGTCGGTCGAGCAGTCGTCAACGATGATGAGTTCTTTGCGCAACGGCACCGGCTGACGCGCTACCTGTTGCAACAACTCGAGCACGGTCTGGCGCTCGTTATAGACCGGGATGATGATGGAAAGGGTCTGAAATTGCTCGGTCCCCGCATCATTAGTCGGCATGGAGAGGCTGAGTACCTTTCGGTTTCGGAGTGCGCGGGCTCACTTGCGTGAACAAATAAACCGCAAGCATGGTTAGCATCGGGTCAATCGGATGCCGGTAACGTGGCTGCGGAAAACTCACATAGTAAACCAACGGATAGAAGATGAGCAGGCTGGCAAAGAGGAAGACACCGTGTACCCGATTGCGGATAGCGAGAGCCAGACCGGCGAATGCCAGCAGGGAAGTGGCGAGGAATAATGACGTCCGGGCCTGTTCCAGTGCCTGCAACACAGCGCTCCGTGGCGTTCCGTTGCGGTCGAAGATCACAGGCCAAAACGTTCTCGACGCCCAGCGGTCCGGATGCTGCTGCATCCATTCAGCGGTGTTGGAGAGGCGCGGCAAGCCGTTCCAATAAAAGACGAATTTCCGAAAGGTCACGATGGCGAATTGCTTCGGGTTTTCCGCGATCCACTGTTTGGCGAGCCGCGACTGTTCGGCCGAGTAGCCTGCCTCGCCCATCTCCTGATATTCGCGGTAGAGAATCGGGTTCTGGCTGGGATGATACATGCCGACCCATATGCCTTCAGCCAGCGGGTTATTGCCGCAACGGATTTCGACTCCCACGTTGTCGCGCACGAACACTGGCTTGTGGAAGACCTCGTAGTTGCGCACCAGCCAGGGCATCATGGTCATCCAGAAGATGACGGCGCCGACGAGGGCGGGAAGCACGAACCGTTTTCCCCGGCGATAGAGTTGGTAGGCAAGCCAGCATCCGGCGAAGGGAAGAAAGGACAAGCAAGACGGATTAGTGAGCCCAATGACGCCCCACAGCAACCCGAAGCCGACCCAAGAAGTGATGCGATCGTCGCCTTCCATTTCGACGGTGAGCATGAATGCAAGACTGAAGAGCAGAGCGGTGAGGCTCGTCTCCCAAACCTGCCGCACCGACCAGTAGATGATGTAGGGCAAGAGCGCCCAGATCCAACCTGACCAGAGCGCGACGGTTTCGCCGAAGATGCGCCGTGCAGTACGATAGATGGCCCACGAGGTCGCGGCCGCACACAGACTGTTAAACGTCAGCAGTGCAAATGAAGCTGCATGAGAATAACTGCCGAAGGCGCGAAAGGCCAGTGAGACGATCCAGGGATAAACCGGCGCAGTCCAGGCGGAAGGGCCAGTGTCGCCTCCAAAAGGAGAACTGAATCCGTGACCGTTGGCCAGCGAATAGGCGATGCGACCGATCTCCCATCCGAAGCTGAAATTGGCGTCGGTGGTGCGGAAGCGGTAAGAGTGGGCCAGCAGGATGTAGAGCACGCGCACGACAAAGCCCAGAAATACCATCCATCCAGGCGAGTGGAGGACGTGGTGCCATCGGGAGTCCGGCGCTGTCTGGATTGTGCTGGATATCGGCGCGGTCGGCGCCGGCTGGGGATTTAAAGGCATGAAGGCAAAGAAAATTGTATCGTACGGTGGCACGCGTCCGATGGATGGACCACCCGTTCCACTTGTACCGGCCGAGGGCGAAGCCTAGACTCAAGGCAGAAACGCCGGTCGCTGTGACCCGCATCACAGCCGTCGGGTAGGGCGGTCGGCGAAGATAGTAGGTCAGCAGACCTGCCGTTTGAGAGGGTTTCATGGGTTGGATTAACAACCGGTTCGAGAAGAACTTCATGGTCACCACGGTCGACTACGTGTTCAATTGGGCGCGGAAGTCGGCAATCTGGCCGATGACTTTTGGCTTGGCGTGTTGCGCGATTGAGATGATCGCAGCTTCGACGTCGCGCTTCGATATTGCACGGTTTGGGTCTGAAGTGTTTCGTCCCAGCCCGCGGCAGAGCGACCTGATGATCGTGAGCGGGACCGTAACGCTGAAGATGGCGCCGGTGGTGAAACGCATTTATGAGCAGATGCCCGAGCCCAAGTGGGTGATGTCGATGGGGGCCTGCTCGTCGGTGGGCGGACCGTTCAATACCTACGCCGTGTTGCAGGGAGTCGATCGGATCGTGCCGGTGGATGTTTACGTCATCGGATGTCCACCGCGCCCAGAGAACCTGTTCTATGGACTGCTACGGCTGCAGGACAAGATCGACCAGATGAGCATTGCGAAAAAGCCAACGGAAGTTCGGCTGCGCGAAGAGATGGTGGATAACTTCAAGGAGCAAATCCGGATTGCGCAGGCGAACTTTGCCAATCCTGAGCAGCTGACGAAGTCGACAGAAGTGCCGATTGTGGGTGCTGGCCGATAGCCTGGAAAACAGCGACGCGATTTGAGGCGCGCGCTGGCGCGCCTTTTCTTTTTGAACCGAATCGACGGCTTAAGATATGCTACGCAAATCCCTGTTTTGGTGCACAATACAAAAATGGTTATTTACTTCCTGAGGCACGCCAACGCAGGACAGAAGGCATTTAGCAGTCTGGAAAAAGACGAGAAACGGCCGATCGACAAGATCGGAGAGCAGCAGTCCCATGATGTAGGGCGTGCTTTGGCGGCCATCGGCGTAAGCGTGAATGTCATCATTTCGAGCCCCCTTACCCGCGCGATGCAGACCGCGGCAATCGTTTCACAGGAGATCGGACACGAGGAAAAGATCGTCACCGATGCGGCGCTGCGGCCCGAGGCAACGTTTGAGCAGTTCAAGGGGTTGCTGAACCGCCATAAGGACAGGCTGGCGATTATGGTGGTCGGACACGATCCCAGCATGACGGAGTTCGTGAATAAGGTTCTTTCGGGTGGCGTGCCCATGGCCGCAGTTGAAATGAAGAAATGTGGCGTGGCGAAAGTGGAGAAAGAACTGCGCCGGCCTGCCGTGCTCCGATGGTGCATGACGCCCAAGGTTGTACAAAAGGTTCAGCGCAGCTCGGCCAAGAGATCGCGTCCAAAGACGGATTTGAAGTAGTTCCTCTCCCGCTTTACAGCCCAAAGTTCCAGTTCCAGACCCTCGGACGTGGCTGGCGACAGAGCCAGGCGCACCGGGCCATCGGTGGTTACGCGGATGGCAAGGTCGCGCACGGCTCCGCGACGACTCTGGTCGAGGGCTCGTGCCAGCCGCAACAACGCCACTGCTTTGGGGACCTGCGCCTGATCGGCGCGAGGGATTAGTTGCAAGACGGCATCGCCGCCCGTCGGCAGCGAATTGCCTACGTAGCGAGCGATGGCCGCGATGATTCGGCGCTGGATCGGGGTATATCCGAAGAGCTCCGAGTTGGCAATGATGTAGTAAGTATGGCGGCGACGGCCGGAGCGGTTGATATAGGCTCCGACTTCGTTCAGCATGGCCGCGGCCTCGAGCCAGTCGGCATATTGAGGCGGCAGACGATGTACCGACTGCAAGCGCCGGAAGAGGTGGGCGGTGAAGTCGCGAGTGCGCTGAGCGAAGATCAAGTCTGCGCCATAGTGCTTGACCACCGCCAATAACGCGTCTTTGCGCTCAGCCTCGACGCGCTCTTTCATGACCGGGCTTTGTGCGTAGTCGGCGAGCATCTGCGCCAGCAGGCCGTCGCGGAGGCCGAGAGGCAGGTAGCGGAAGGTGGACAGCGAGCACATCTCCATCAACTCGGCAAAGACCATGGCGCCGGCGATGATGATCTCGGCGCGGCGTGGACCGATGCCTGGCAGCGCGCGACGTTCGTCGAGACTGCGCTTAGTGAGTTCCTTGAGGATTTTTGCGACAGCAGCGTGAGGCACGGTCTGGGGCTTGGATTCGTCCGGGCCACCGACTTTAGCGAGGTAGAGCCCCGACAACGCGGCCGGAGTACCGGAAGTGGCGATCGCCGCCTGCACGTGAGCTTCGCGGATACGCTTCTGGATACGCGAGATTTCACGTTGTACGAACCTCCGCATCTGGTCGAGTTCAGTTTTCTTGGGCGGATCGTGCTGCAGAAAATTCTGGGTAAGTCGCACGGCACCGATGGGCAAACTCACCATGTCGGCGATGTGTCCGGAGACGGAGATGGTGAGTTCGCAGCTTCCGCCACCGAGGTCGATGAGAAGAGCGCGCTTGCGGGCGATGTTTGCATTCGCGAGCAGGCCGAGATGAATGAGGCGCCCTTCTTCGAGACCGGTGATCACCTCGGCCTTCCACCCCGTGGCGGAGCGCACCCACTCGAGAAAAGCACGACTGTTGCGGGAATCGCGCAACGCAGCCGTGGCGACGACGCGCACCCGATCGGCAGCGTGGTCCTGAACGGCGCGGTGGAAGCGCTTCAGCACGCGAATGGTGAGTGCCATCGCCTGGGGATCGAGCGAGCCGTTGGCGAATACGCTCTCGCCGAGGCGTGTGACTTCGCGGTCCTCGTGCAGCGCTTGCAGGCGTCCACGGACAACCTTGGCGATCTTCAAACGGACGGAGTTGGAACCAATATCAACCGCGGCAAATGTGGGCATGAGTCAAGGGCGATGAAAGAATGATGATTGCTGATGCGCTCGATAGCACGATAGCTGCCTGAGCAAGGAATGGCAAACTTCAATCGCTCCCGAATATGTGGGGCTTGCCGTATTCTTGAAGGTGACGTTCCAGCCGGTGGTTTATGGCCCAGAGTGAGTTGCCCAACACGGAATTGAAAGCGCTCGAAGCCGATCTGAAGGAAGTGAAAGACGAGTTTGTTGCGCCGGCATCGCCGCGATCGCGAGTTGCGACGGCTGTGCGTGCCCTCAGACATCGCAACTTCCAGTTATTTTTTGCTGGGCAGTTGATCTCGCTGGTTGGGACGTGGATGCAGACCGTCGCCCAGTCGTGGCTGGTGTACCGCCTGACTGGTTCCACTCTCTTGCTGGGCACGGTGGGATTTGCGAGCCAGATTCCGGTGTTTCTGGTGGCTCCCATCGGCGGAACGGTAGCGGACCGCTTCAATCGCCGCCGGATCGTCATCGCCACGCAGACGATGTCAATGATACTGGCCTTCATTCTCGCGGCGTTGACGCTGACGCATCGCATCCAGGTATGGCAAATCATGGTGCTGGCGGCCGGACTGGGCGTGGTCAATGCGTTCGATATTCCCGCGCGGCAGGCGTTCCTGATGGACATGGTGGGACGCGAAGACCTGATGAATGCCATTGCACTGAACTCATCGATGTTCAACGGTGCGCGCATCCTTGGCCCAGCAGTAGCAGGAATCGTGGTGGCGTGGGTGGGCGAGGGATGGTGCTTTTTTGCCAACGCCGTCAGTTATATTGCGGTGATCATCGGGTTGCTGATGATGAAGATCACACACCCGTTGAACCTGGCTACCCAGGGGTCGCCTATCGAGCACATTCTTGAAGGCTTCCGATTTGTGTTACGGGCGGCACCGATTCGCGCGATCTTGCTTTTGCTGGGACTGGTGAGCCTAGTGGGCATGCCGTATTCGGTGCTGATGCCGGTATTCGCCAGAGAGATCCTGCATGGCGGCGCAAAGGAGCTGGGACTGCTGATGGGCGCAACTGGCGTGGGTGCGCTACTGGGCGCTCTGAGTTTGGCGACCCGCGTGGGAGTCAGGGGATTAGGGAAGCTAATCGCAATTTGCGCGGGCGGATTCGGAGCGAGCCTGATCCTGTTCGCTTTTTCGAAAATGTTCTGGCTGTCGATGGTCCTGTTGATTCCTGTGGGATTCACCATGATGGTGCAAATGGCGTCGTCGAACACCCTTTTGCAGTCGATGGTGCCCGACCAGATGCGCGGACGGGTGATCGCGGTTTATTCGATGATGTTCATGGGGATGGCGCCGTTTGGGGCGTTTTTCGCTGGCGCGCTCGCACATCATTTAGGAGCTCCCTGGACGGTGGCGATCGGAGGCGTGGCATGCATCGCGGGGGCGATTGTGTTTGGCCTGGAATTGCCGAAGTTCCGCCGCGAAGCGCGCGAGTTGGTGCTGGCGCAAGGGATGACTGCGGGTACTCCGGCGCAAGGAGCGAGCGGGCAGGGACTGTCATAGCTATCCGGCGGCGCCCTATGCTAGTGAGACTTAGGCTTTGATGGCGGCGGAGCTGATGCGGTGACGCCGAGGCGCTTCAGGCGGTCGCGGGCTTGCGCGGCTTCAACCGACCGCGGATAGCGCGCGATCAGGCTGTTCAATTCGCGCACTCCTGCTTCGCGCTGCCCGAGTTCCAACAGGGCGTAGCCTTTCTTCAACTGTGCGGCCGCTGCCTTGCTGCCGCCAGGATATTCTTCCAGCACCTTGTCGTAGTCTTTCACCGCGGCGTCAAAGTTTCCCTGGCGATACTCGATGTCAGCCAGATAGTACTGGGCATCGCCTGCGCGATCGGTAGTTCCGTAGTACTTGACGTAGTCGCCGAATTCCTGTGAGGAAAGGTCATATTTGCCGGCGTTGTAGTCGCGCAGAGCATTGTTGTAGAGCACATCGGGCGGAGGAGCGGAGGACGCAGCCGCATTACCGGCCGGTGGTGCGCCACCCGGCACCGCAGCCAGGCCCGGCTGTCCGGCGTTGATGTTCTGCCCGTTTTGCTGGATGTCGTCGAGCTGCTTGCTGATCTTTGCCAGCCGCGCCTTCAGTTCGTCCACCGAGTCGTGCAGGGATTGAACCTGTCCGGAGACCTGATCGAGGCGCGAACTGTTGTCGGCGGACTGCGCCTGCGATTTCTGCTGCAACTCGTTGACCGTTGCGCTCATTTTGTTGACCGAGTCAGTGCTCTGCTCGACAAGGTTGCGCAGTACTCCCATCCGCTCATCGAGCGACTGCTGCAGGCGGGCCACCTGGTCGGAGAGCGTTTGCACCTGGGTCTGAAGCTGGATGATTTCCTTGCTCACTGCAAAGGCGGGTTGCACGCTGGTGAGGAGAAGTGTGACGGCGAGGGGTAATCCGGCGAACTTGCTTCGAACTCGCATAATTGTTCTTTCCTGCGCGGAAGATTGCCTTCCTGACGAGACTATCGTAAAACGCAAAGGTCAACCGATTCGAAATAACTACGGGAAGCGGCATGGGTACAAAATGCCGCTTCCACGTTAGCCAGGCCGTTGGCTCACTTCGAATACACGAAGTGAGCGCGGCGGTTCTGCTGCCAGCATGACTCAGTGCTTTCCGAGCAGAACGGTTTTTCCTTCCCGTAGCTGATGGTGCGGATGCGGGTGGCGGATACTCCCGCTTGGACCAGGGCCTGTTTGGCGGCGTTAGCACGATACTCGCCCAGTGTCAGGTTGTATTCAATGGACCCGCGCTCATCGCAGTGGCCCTCGATGACGAATGTCATGCTTGAGTGCTGCTGGAGGAAGCGCGCGTCGGACTGAATGACCGACTGATATTGAGACGTGATCTCGTAGCTGTCGTAGTCGAAAAAGATGTCCTTCACATTCTGGGAGAACATCATCGCGTCACTTTCGTTGGAGGTAGAGCTCGTGGTGGGCGGAGGCGCCGCCGGCGTCACCGTGACACGTGCGGTTGCTTCACGGCTGCCGGTATCGTTCTTCGCGACCAAGCGGTAGGTAGTCGATTCGCTGGGTGTAACCTTCGTCGAGCCCTTGGGGTCGACCTTGCCGATGCCGTCGATGCTTACGTCAGTGGCGAAATCGGTGTTCCATGTCAAAATCGATGCCTGGCCAGCGTTGATGGAGTTGGGATTCGCGGTCAGCATCGCGGTGGGAGCCGGTGGCGGCGCTGCCGGAGGTGGCGGTGGCGGCGCAGGTTTCTTCTTGGCGCAAGCGGCAGCCATTAAAACCAAAGCCAATGCCGGGACGAGGTAGATCCATTGAATCTTTCGGGCTTTCAACTTTCGTTCCTCCCATTGCGAGAGCACTCGCTTCAGTTGCGGTGGAGGGCGGAGTGTGCTCCTTCCGCTCGTGCGATTAGATAAAGCCTACGCTATTTGAAACTCCAGTTCGGTTGCGTATTTTCTCCGGTGTTGGTCAACTGCCGGGCCTGACTTCCGTCGGCCAACATGCTCCAGATCTGGGTGCGGCCGCTACGGTTCGACTGAAACACGATATGCCGTCCGTCGGGCGACCACGACGGAAAATCGTTGCGGCCACCATCGTGCGTGAGTTGCACCCACTGCTTACTGGCTACGTCCATCACGTAGATGTCGCTGGCACCAGGCGCGCCGGGGCCGTAGTTTCTCACCCAAGCGAACGCCAGAAACTGCCCATTGGGCGACCACGAAGGCGACACTGCATATCCTTGGTCGGTCATGCGTACGACGTTGGTCCCATCGGAGGCCATGGTGTAAATCTGCGGCAGGCCTGTACGTCCGCTGACCCAGGCGATTTGCGCATTGGTCTTGGGGTTCCAGGTGGGCGAGACGTCGGGGCCTTTGGTGTTGGTCAAGCGGCGCAAGTCGCCACCAGCCACATCAACTACATAAATCTCAGCATCGCCGGAGCGCGAGGACGAGAAAGCAAGCGACTTACCATCCGAAGACCATGCGGGCGAGAGATTAGCGCCCTGGTAGCGGGGGAAAGACACCTCTCGGTTCAAGTCCAGCGAGTACATCAGGATCTGCCACTCGAAATTCGACACGGCCGAGAACGCGACCCGCGAGCCGTCAGGCGAGACGTGCGGCGAGAGGGCCATCGTCGTCACGTGCGTAATCTGCTTTTGATTCGAGCCGTCATAATCCATCTGCCAGATCTCTTTGGTGTGGCTGCGACTGCTGACGAAGTAAATCTTGGATTCCGCGATGCCTTGGAGACCGCCGCCGAGCCGGAAGATGATTTCGTCGGCGAAGCGGTGGGCGATAAGCCGCGCGTTGTCTTCGCTGGCCTGTTCCCTATATTGCTTGCCGAGGACTTGCGGCGACTGCGGATTTTTCGCGTCGAAGAGCCAGCCCTGGACAGCCAGAAATCCGCCTTGTACCACTGCATTACCGAAGGCGAGCATGTTGGCGTTGGGCGGCGGATCGCTCCATTGCGAGAGATTGACTTCCTGGGGCGAGCCGGGGTTTGAAAGGGGATAGAAGCTGGGCGACACCATCTCGAAAATGCCGGCAGCCTGTAGATCGTTCCACAGCGTGACACTGAAAGCGGTGGTCAGGCGCTTGGTGTCGGAGTCGTTCGCTGCTGGCTTAAAGTCTGGAACCGCCAGCCGGATTTTTTCGACGCCGAGTCCGGTACCGGTTCGAATCCAATCTTGTGCTGAGAGGGAGGCGCTGAGGGCTGTGGCGACGAGAACTGCTGAGAAGATAATGTTTGCGAATCGTTTCATTCCCACTTCCAGAATAACCTACCTAGGCCAATGTTGATGCGGGTTTAGGCCCGCGTTTGCGCCGCGTCTGAATATCAGCGGCGATAGTCGAACCAGAACTCTACGGCAACATAGTTGCCCGAGTATCCCGAGGGTAACGGGCCGAAAGTGTCGATGCGTTGCAACGCGCGCACGGCTGACTGATCGAGCGACGGGATTCCGCTGGACTGTTCGATGCGAACGTTGGTCGGCTGGCCGGAGCGATTGATTTCGAAATAAATGTAGACGCGACGAGCATCGTTGATATGAGGATCGATCTCGTACTGCAGCCAATTGTCCGATACCTTGCGGCGAACGATATCGACGTAGTACGCGAAACGGCTTCCGAAGTCACCCTGACCGCCTTGAAAGCCGAATCCGCCTTTGGTGGCACCTGCGGTGAACGCACCGTATGGGCCACTGACAGGGCCGCCTTGTCCGTAAGGAATCTCATTGTCGGGCTCTGCTTTCACAATCTGTTTTGGCGGCTCTTTCTTTGGTGCAGCGGATTCGTGCTGACCTTTCAACTTCGCATCTTGCGCGGGGATCGGAATGGCCTTGGGCTCTTCCTTCGGAGCCTCTTTCGGCGGCGATTGCGAGAGTCCCTTCGAGTCGTTAGCGAGAACGTTTTGCGCCTCGGGTTGTACGTTGGGCAGTGGAATGCTGCTGACGAGCGTCGCACTCATCGCGCCGCCACCTCCCTCCGTGCCGCCCCAGTTCTCTCCACGACTACTTGGAATGAGGTAGCCGAAGAGCGCGAGAGCGAACAGTGCGAAGTGGAGCGCCAGAGACCCGAGCCACGGCAAGCGGGTGAAATGTTCAGACGGAAAGATGTCAGCGTCGGCTGCCATTCTTCTCCAGCGGTTGGGTGACGATGCTCACGTTGGTGATGCCGGCTTGCTTGACGGCATCCATCACGGTGGCGAAAGCGCCAAAGGGAACGTCTTCATCGGCGCGAACGAAGACCGCCTGGCCTTCGGGGTCGCGAATCTTGGTGCGTAACTGGGCGCCAATCTGATTGATGTTGATCGGGTCATTGCCGAGGAAAACTCGTTGCTGCCGGTCAATGCTGATCACCAGCCGTTCCTCGGTAATCTCTTTGACCGTCTTCGTGTGAGGCACGCTTACTTCGATGCCCGACTGCAGCACGGGAGCAGTCACCATGAAAATAATCAGAAGTACCAGCACTACGTCGACGAGCGGAGTGACGTTTATGTCAGAGAGCGAAGACTGGGTGCGTCCTTGGGCGTTGGTGAAGGCCATTAGCGGCGCTCCACGCTTTCAGGCACAGGACGCCCAACCTTGCTTTGTGCGCGCTCGACTTCATTGATCAGTTCGAGACCGAAATCGTCCATGCGAGCGCCAAACTCGCGAATGTGCTGCGTGAACATGTTGTAGGCGATAACGGCCGGAATGGCAGCGAAAAGGCCGGCAGCGGTGGTGATCAGCGCTTCGGAGACGCCCGGCGCCACAGCGCGCAGAGTGGCTGCTCCGGCGGTGCCGAGGCCGTGGAAGGCGTCGATGATGCCCCACACGGTCCCGAAAAGGCCGATAAAAGGCGTAACGGCTCCGGTGGTGGCGAGCCAGGGCAAGCGGCTTTCCAGACGGGTTAGTTCTTCTGATGATGCGATCTGCACGGCGCGCTGCAGTGCTCCTACTCGAATGGGCTGCGGCGCCTGCTTGCGAAGTTCTCCATATGCACCTTCAAAGACGGCGATCAGCGGACTTGGCCGGAACTGCTCGGCTACGGCGGCGACGTCTTGCAAGCGCTCGGATTTGCGAAACATACGCATGAAGCGGTTGCTCTGGGCGCGGGCGCGGCGGAACATTCCCCACTTGGAAAAGATTATGGCCCAAGACATAAAGCTGAAAATCAGCAGAATGACCAGGACTGCCTTGGCGACCAGGCCGCTGGATTCGATAAGTCCGGAAATTTCACCGCCGATGGCAGAGGCAAGGAAAGTGCAATAAACATTCATTCCGTTAGTTGGCCTTCGCTTCCATAGTCCGCATTATAAAGTTTAGACGCGGGTACGGCGGATTCGAGTTACGAGGTTCCTGTTGAGTAACCACGGACAGCGCTAAATCGCGATCTGGCAACTGATTACCGAGCGCTGATTTTCCTGCTACACTGCGCATAACTTCGCGACTCGGGAACTCACTGTGCTGCTGGAACTGCGGGTTGAAAACTACGCGGTCATCGACAACGTCGCCGTGAAGTTCGTCCCCGGTCTTAACCTGCTGACCGGCGAAACCGGCGCCGGGAAATCCATTCTCATTGATGCGTTGGCATTGCTGCTGGGCGACAAAGCCTCAGCGGACGCGGTGCGCCATGGCACCGACAAAGCCGTCGTGTCAGCGGTATTCGAGGTCGAGTCGAAGGCGCTTGACGGAGTGCTGGAAGAAAACGGCATCGATGCTGGCGAAGAACAGCTGATTCTGCGGCGCGAGATTGCAGCGGGTGGCAAGGGGCGCGTCTTCGTTAACAATCAGCCGGCGACCGTGACAGTGCTGCGCGCGCTCGCGCCGCATCTGGCGGTGATCCACGCGCAAAACGAAGCGGTGCTGGCGTTCGATGCAGCCTCGCGGATGGCATTGCTCGACAGCTTCGCAGGCTGCGATCTCGTGCCGGTCGCTGAAGCTTTCGCGACGTGGAGCGGAATTCGTAACCGGATCGGCGACCTGGAGCGCGATGAACAGGACCGTCTGAAACTCTTGGATCTGTGGAACTTTCAGCGGAGAGAGATTTCGAGCGCGAACCTTCATGCGGGCGAGGACGCGAAGCTAGAAGCTGAGAAGCGGGTGCTGGCGAATTCTGAGCGCATCTTGTCGTCAGCGATGGGCGCATATGACACGCTGTATGAAGGCAACGTGTCGGCCTCGGCGCTGATTCGCTCGGCGGCGAAGCAGGTCGAAGAACTGGCGCGTATCGACGAGAAGTTTCGCGAATCACTAGCGCAGCTGGATTCGGCGCGCATCACAGTGGAGGACATTGGGCAAGCATTGCGTGACTACGCGGAAGATATCGAAGCATCGCCCGAACGTTTGGCCGAAGTAGAAGACAGGCTGGCAGCGATTGATCGGCTGAAGCGGAAGTATGGGCCGACGCTTGATGAGGTGATCGCGCTCGGCGGAGAACTCGAACGCAAGCTCAATGAGATGGAGAACAAGGACGAGGTCTCGCGCAAGTTGCGTGTCGAACTGGCGAAGGCCGTAGAAGAATATTTGGCCTTGGCGCGCAGCTTGTCGCGTCAGCGCTACGAAGCTGCACGCAAGTTGGAGAAGCAGGTTGAGAGCGAAGTCAACGAATTGGCGATGAAGGCGCGCTTCAAGGTCGAGGTCAGTGGAGCGGACGAGAAAGCGAACTGGACGGCGAAGGGCTTCGATGAAGTCCAGTATCTGATTTCGGCCAACCCCGGCGAACCGTTGGGCCCGGTGGAGGAGATTGCGTCAGGTGGCGAGTTGTCGCGCGTGATGCTCGCGTTGAAGACGATTGTTGAGGCCGGCATGGCCGGACGTTCGCATCGCAATGGAGCGAAGCGAACAGCCGAACAACGCACTCTAGTTTTTGACGAGATTGATGCCGGCATCGGCGGGCGTGCTGCGGAAGCCGTAGGAAAGAAGCTGAAACAACTAGCCGGTACCAAGCAGGTGCTATGTATTACGCATCTGCCGCAAATTGCATCATTTGCGGACCAGCACTACCTGATCGAGAAGAAAGAGTCAGGCGGCCGCACCAAGACTTCGGTGCGCCAGCTAGACACCGAAGAACGCACTCGAGAATTGGCGCGCATGATCAGCGGTGCGAAACTGACTGATACGTCGATCAAGCACGCCGAGCAGATGCTGAAGGCCAATCGGTGATCGCTATTTGATGGCAGCTTCTTTTCCCGCCATGCGCCGCAACAATCCAATCTGTCCGTTGTGGTAACCCTCGTGGTATCCCAACCGAACCAACGCCTCGCCTACGGTTCCCATCAGTGGTGGGCGGCGTAGCTTATCGGGAACGCCGGCTGCCAATGCCGCATCGCTGAGGGATTGGAGGGCCACAATCAGGCGCTTCTGGGTCTCTTCGAGTGCGCTTTTCAAACGGGTCAAGTCGACCGCATTGCCGTTATCTCGAAGGTCGCCCGAGCCCCGCCGGTAACAGGAGGCTTCCTCGTCAGTAAGCACCGAGGGTTCCTCGCCAGCCAGCATGAGGACCAATCCACGACCGGTGACCATGTGGCCGAGGACCCAATTTATGCAATTGCCAGCAGGTTCAGGGCTGAGCATACTGTCGTGGTGGGTGAGGCCGTCGAGGTTGCGCTGGATGGCTCCGTAACTGAATTGATAGATTTGTGCGAGTTCGCTGCCGGTCATGAGTAGTGCTCCTTCGATGGGATTGTACAGACGGAATTCTGCCAAATCGGAAATGGAGATGCCATTGGCTGTCAGAAAATCGCCACAGACTGCTAAATCTTGCAGTTTCTTGGCCTTAGGTTGGTGATTTCGGCGCTGCTAGAATAGAGTACATGTGGGGAAAAGCGGGTTTTTATAGCTAGCGCCCCTGAGGATTTCATGATTCAAAACGATGCCAAGACTCTACTTTTGTTAAAGCCGCGGGGTTTCTGTGCGGGCGTGGTTCGAGCCATCGACATCGTGCGGATTGCCCTGGAGACGTTTGGGGCACCCATTTACGTTCGCAAAGAGATCGTGCACAACCGCTATGTAGTGGACGAACTGACCGCTAAAGGCGCGATTTTCGTCGACAGTGTGGAAGAAGTCCCGGCGGGCGAGCGGGTGATTTACAGTGCACACGGTGTTGCTCCCGAGGTGCGCGAGGCCAGTAAGCTGCGGGAACTTCGGGTGATTGACGCGACCTGTCCGCTGGTGACCAAGGTGCACGTTGAGGCCGTGAAATTTGCTCGTGAGGGTTACTCGCTTATCCTCATTGGTCACCACGACCACGACGAAGTGATTGGAACCCTTGGTGAGGCTCCGTCGGTCACGCAGGTGGTGGATTCGCCGGAAGACATTGAAAACCTGAACGTTCCCGATCCGGATCACGTCGCCTACCTTACGCAGACCACGCTCAGCCTGGACGAAACCAAGCACGTGATTGCGGCGCTGCGCAAGAAATTCCCCAACATTCAAGGTCCGCACGCGCAGGACATCTGTTACGCGACAGAAAACCGCCAGACAGCGGTGAAAGATGTGGCTGACGAATGTGATCTCCTGCTGGTCGTGGGGTCCGACAACAGTTCCAACTCCAATCGGCTGGTTGAAGTAGCGCGCAACATCGGCACCAACTCGCATTTGATTGAGAACTACCGGTCGATTCAGCCGGAGTGGCTAATAGGCGTAAACACTGTGGCCTTGACGGCCGGAGCGTCCGCGCCGGAAATCCTGGTGCAGGAGGCTGTGAGCTTCCTGCAAGCCCAAGGCTTTACCAACTTGCAAGAGGTGGAAGTGATGCCGGAGAACGTGCGTTTCGGCCTGCCACCGGAAATCGTTGAAGCAATCGGGGCTGCGCCAGCCCTCGCGGAGTAAGAACGAAGAATGGAAGAAGCGTTACCCCCCAATCCCGGTGAAATGCGGTTCGGGAAGTTAGACGATGTAAAGGCCCGAGTCGCCGCCGCGATCGACGCCTCTCGCAAGTACCTGTTTTCCCTCCAACATCCGGAGGAAGGGTACTGGAGTGGAGAACTGGGCGCCGACACTACCTTGGAATCCGATTACATTTTGCTGCACCGGCTGCTGGGTACGGAAGACCCGGCACGCACGCAGAAGTGCGCCAACGAAATACTCTCCCACCAGAATGAGGACGGCGGCTGGCCGATTTTTAACGGCGGCCCCTCGAACATCAGCGCTTCGGTGAAAGCGTACTTCGCGCTGAAGATGGCCGGACATAGCACTGAACACCAGGCGCTTGGCAAGGCGCGTGAGCGCATTCTGTCCATGGGCGGTGTAACCGAGGTCAACACCTTTACCAAGATTTACCTGTGTTTCCTCGGCCAGTACGACTATGACTCGGTGCCGGCGATTCCACCGGAGATCGTCCTGTTTCCCACTTGGTTCTGGTTCAATATCTACGAGATTTCGTCTTGGTCGCGCGCCATTCTGGTTCCGCTGTCCATTGCCTACGCCAAGAAGCCGTTCAAGAAAATCCCCGACGAAGAGGGAATTGACGAGCTTTTCGTGGGAGGCCGAACCAAAGCTAATCTGCGGCTGAAGTGGGCTAAGAAACTCATTAGTTGGCGCAATTTCTTCCTGATGTTAGACCGCACCGTACACTTCTTCGAGAAAGTGCACATCCGGCCGCTGCGTACCCAAGCCATTAAGAAAGCCGAGCAGTGGATGCTGGAGCGCCTGGAGATGAGCGATGGGCTGGGCGCGATCTATCCCGGCATCATGAATTCGATCATCGCGCTGCGCTGCCTGGGCTATTCGCTCGACGACCCGCAGGTGATTCGGGCAATGGACGAGTTCGAGAAGCTGGGCATCGAAGAGGAGACCACATTCCGGATGCAGCCGTGCATGTCGCCGTTGTGGGACACGGCCTACGCAATCTTTGCGCTCAGCGAAAGCGGTGTGGCAGCAACCGATCCGCGCTTGGTTCAGCCATCGGAGTGGATGTTGAGGAAACAGGTCACGCGTAAGGGCGACTGGTGCGTGAAGAACCGCAAGGCCTTACCTGCGGGTTGGTACTTCGAGTTTAATAACGAGTTTTATCCCGACGTGGATGACACGGCGATGGTGCTCCTGGCGTTAAGCCGCGTGAAGACGTCGAACGAGAACTACCACGACAAATCGGTGCAGCGCGCGCTCGACTGGGTGCTCTCGATGCAGTGCAAGAACGGTGGCTGGGCGTCGTTCGACAAAGACAACGATCGCATGGTGTTCCAGCAGATTCCGTTTGCCGACCACAATGCGATGCTCGATCCGGCGACAGTGGATATTACTGGCCGCGTGCTTGAGTGCTTGGCCACCTATGGCTATTCGATGAAGGACGCGCCGGTGCGACGCGCGGTCGAGTTCATCAAGCGGGAACAGGAGCCGGATGGCTCGTGGTTCGGACGCTGGGGCGTGAACTACATTTACGGCACTATGCTGGTGTTGCGCGGGCTGGAAGCCGTCGGCATGGACCATCATGAGCCGTGCATCCAACAGGCAGCCGAGTGGCTGCGCATGATGCAGAATCCCGATGGAGGGTGGGGTGAGACATGTGGTTCATACGACGATCCCAACACCAAGGGCGTCGGACCAAGCACGGCTTCGCAAACGGCGTGGGCGGTCATGGGACTCTTGGCGGCCAGCGATACCCGCAGCGATTCGGTGCAGCGCGGCGCGGCCTACCTGTTGAAGACGCAGTTGCGCGACGGCTCATGGGATGAAGCCTGGTACACGGGAACCGGTTTCCCGCGTGTTTTCTACCTGATGTACTACATGTATCGTCAGTACTTCCCGATGATTGCGCTAACGACGTATGCGCGGGCTACGGCAGTGTCGCAGGAAGAGCAGTTACGGATTGCCCGCGCCGATTGGCGCAAGGGCTGACAGCTGAGCCTGCAGAGCGCAGCTTTTTCCCGTATTCCGGGATTTCACCGATAGCAATCGGCTAAGTCGTATGCGCCGCCTCGTGCGTCAGTGCGTTTTCTGCGAGCGCTTAATGTTTCGCGGAACTGAATTGCGGTTCGCGGGTGGGAGCTGAATGAAGTGTTTCGTGACAGGCGCGACAGGGTTCCTGGGAAGCCATGTTGCGCGCCAGTTGCTGGCCAAGGGCGCTGACTTGCGCCTTCTGGTGAGGGCTAGCAGCCGGACGGACAATATCGCTGATCTGCCAGCGGAACATGTGGTCGGTGATCTGCGCGACCGGGAATCGCTGAAGCGCGGGATGGCAGGCTGCGAGGTGGTGTTTCACGTCGCCGCCGATTATCGGCTGTGGGCCGTCGATGGTGGCGAACTGTACGAGTCAAATGTTGAGGGCACACGGAACGTTCTAGATGCGGCGAGAGATTCGGGAGTCCGGCGGGTTGTCTATACCAGCAGCGTGGCCACGATGGGGTTCGGCAATAATGGCCGCATGACGGACGAGAGTACGCCGGTTGCGCTTGCGAATATGATCGGTGACTACAAGCGCAGCAAGTTCATGGCTGAGCAGTTGGTGATCGGGGCGGCGAGCGGCGGACAGGATGTGGTGCTGGTGAACCCTACGACGCCGATTGGGGAACGTGACATCAAGCCAACGCCGACCGGAAGAATTGTTGTGGACTTCCTGAAGCGAAAGTTTCCCGCGTACGTCGATACCGGACTGAACCTTGTGGACGTGAAGGAGTGCGCCGAAGGCCATTTGCTGGCAATGCAAGAAGCGATTCCGGGCGAGCGCTACATTCTAGGCGGAGAGAATCTCACGTTGAAGCAGATTCTCGACAAGCTGGCAGCGATTACAGGTCTGCCATCGCCCAGTATCAAGTTGCCGTACGCGGTCGCCTACGCGACGGGTGTGGTGGATACGTTGGTGACCGGTACGATCCGGCAACGAGAGCCGCGTGTGACGCTGGATTCAGTGCGCATGGGACGTCAGAAAATGTTTGTGAGCAGCGCCAAGGCGGAGCGCACACTAGGTTGGAATCCGGGCCCCGTGGATGGAGCGCTTCGACGCGCAGTAGAGTGGTTCAGAGCGAACGGCTATGCCCCGTAAGAGTATCGCAGTCGTAGCTGCGATGCGGCGCGAGTTGGAGCCATTGCTGGCTGGGGTTCGTGGCCAGCAGGCGAATGGCGTCGAGTTCTTTGAATTAGAGAATGCGGTTGTTGCGGTTGGCGGAATCGGCCGAAGTGCTGCCCGCAAGGTAGCCGAGGCCGCGATTGCGAAGTACGAACCCAGCGTCATCGTTTCCGCCGGCATCGTCGGAGCGCTGACGGCGGCGCTAAAAGTGGGGGGCGTCGTACACGCCAGGGAAGTAGTAGATACCGACTCTGGCGTGCGCTTCGCTGCCGGTGAAGGGGACGCAGTGCTTGCCACCGTTGCATCAATCAGCGGACCGGCTGAGAAGCGAATGCTTGCAGACCGCTGGAAAGCTGACGTGGTCGACATGGAAGCCGCTGCCGTTGCCACGGTGGCTCAGGAACATGGAATCGAATTCGCCGCAGTCAAGGCAATTTCTGATGAATTCGATTTTGTGATGCCTCCAGTTGGCCAGTTCGTCGATTCGGCCGGGAGGTTTGAAACCGTACGATTCGCGTTGTATGTTGCGATGCGGCCGAAGTGGTGGCCGGCAGCTCGTCAACTGAATGCGAACAGCCGTATCGCAGCGTTGAACCTGAGCAGTGCGGTACGACATCTAATTGACCAGCGGTCGGTGACCGTACTTGAAGGGAAGGGGCACGGGGCTTAGGCTCCAGCAAATAAAATGTCAGTGGCTACACAAATTGGCGGGATCGTGGGCGATCGTGGTATGCCTTCGATCATGCGCGCGGCTGTGTATCGCGGTGTAAATGACGTGCGGCTCGAACAAGTTCCCGTTCCGGCAATTGGCGCTGGCGAGTTGCTGGTGCGGGTCCACACGTGCGGCATCTGCGGTACCGACTTGAAGAAGATCGCGACCGGCTCGCACTCCGCGCCGCGCATTTTCGGCCACGAGACGACTGGCGTGATCGTCGCCACTGGGGCAGGTATCAGTGATTATCGTGTCGGCGAGCGGGTGATGGTTTTCCATCACATTCCTTGCCGCGATTGCTATTACTGCAACCACAAGGTGTTCGCTCAGTGCCCGACCTATAAGAAGGTTGGCGCGACTGCGGGGTACGAACCGAGCGGCGGAGGCTTCGCCGAATACGTCCGGGTCATGGATTGGATCGTCAGTCGCGGCGGTGTGGTGCGAATTCCCGATGGCGTGTCGTTCGAACAGGCCTCGTTTATCGAACCCGTCAACACCTGCATGAAGGGCGTCGAGACTCTTCGCCTGGTACCGGGCGAAACGGTGCTGGTCATCGGTCAAGGCCCGATTGGAGTCGTTCTGTCGGTTTTGGCTCGAAGGTGTGGTGCGCGAGTTATCACTTCCGATTTATTTCCGCAAAGGCTTACAATTGCCAAGACGTTCGGCCTGACGGAAAACATCGACGCTTCGACCTCCGACACCGTCCAAACAATCAGGAGAATGACGGACGGGCGAGGGGCTGATGCCGTCATCGTGGCCGTAGCCGGGAACAACTTGATACGGCCCGCGATGGATGCAACCCGTCCGGGCGGACGTATATTGTTGTTTGCACAAACCCAACATGGAGAGGCAACTATCGATCCGGCAAGTGTTTGTGTAGAGGAGAAGAGTCTTTTGGGTTCGTACAGCGCTTCCGTCGATTTGCAGGATGAGTCGGCACGATTTGTGCTGGGCCGCGAGATGGAACTGGAGCGGCTGATCAGCCATCGTTTTCCGCTGACCGATTCGATTGATGCGCTGCACTTGGCTGCCCATCCCAAGCCAGACTCGATGAAAGTGGTTATACAGCCGGGCAGTTCATGGAAGGACTCATAGCGTGAAGGGAAATATGACAGCGGCGGTCCTTTACGGCAAAGAGGACGTCAAAATCGAACAAGTGCCGATTCCCAAGTTGGATGAAGGGGAAGTGTTGGTCAAGGTGCAGGTGGCCCTGACCTGCGGTACCGATTTGAAGGTCTATCAGCGCGGATACCACGCGCGCATGATTGTTCCTCCGGCGCTGTTTGGCCATGAACTGGCAGGTGTCATCGAAGAGGTCGGCCCCAACGTCAAGGGCTTCAAGAAGGGTATGCGCGTCGTCGCGTTGAACTCGGCGCCGTGCGGCATGTGTTTCTACTGCTCTAAGCACCAGGAAAATCTTTGCGAAGACCTGCTGTTCAATAACGGAGCTTACGCCGAGTACATCCACATCCCGCGCCGCATCGTCGAGACCAACATGCTGGCCATTCCCAACCAGGTTACTTACGAAGAAGCCGCGATGACGGAACCCTTGGCTTGTGTCCTGCGCGGTTTGCACGAAACCAAAATGGAGATCGGGGACTCGGTCGCGGTAATCGGCGCGGGGCCGATCGGATTGATGTTTATTCAGGTGGCCAAGCTTTCGGGCTGCAACGTAATCTCGGTTGTGAAGCGGGAATCGCAGGTGAACGCTGCGCTGCGCGTGGGCGCCGATCATGCGGTTCAGATTACCAAAGTTGACGACCCAGTGAAGGCTGTTCGCAGATTGACGCCTGACAACCGTGGTTGCGACGTAGTGATTGAAGCGGTGGGACGCCCTGAGGCATGGGAGTGGTCCATCGACATGGTGCGCAAGGGCGGTATCGTGAACTTCTTTGGCGGATGCGCCAACGGAACCAAGGTCTCGCTTGATACCCAGCGGCTGCACTATAACGAACTCACTCTGAAGGCCACGTTTCACCACACTCCGGAGACCGTGCGGAAGGCGTTTGCGCTGATCGCCGAGAAGAAGATCAAGGGCACCGATTACATCACTGGTGAGGCGCCACTTTCGCGGCTGCAACATGTGCTGCGCCACATGCTGAACCGCAACGGCGACATCAAGACCGCAATCATCCCGGGGCAGTAACGCTCCCGGCGGCCATTACACATGTCATCCGCACCGACGGACAACCGGACTTTTGTCTCACAGCCGGACGCAACCGCTTCCGGCTGGCGGGCGCTGCCCCGAGAGTATGCAATTCCCGAGCGCGCTCCTTCACTGAAAGAAGCGCAGCAATACTGCATCCGCCTGGCGACTTCGCACTACGAGAACTTTCCCGTTGTCACGTGGTTTTTGCCCAAGCATCTGCACCAGCACTTCTATAACGTCTACGCATATTGTCGCATCTCGGATGACCTCGGCGATGAGGTGGGCGACAAGCAGCAGTCGCTGCTGCTGCTGGACCAATGGGAATCGGAACTGGCGCAGTGCTACAGCGGCGATCCGCGCCACCCAGTGTTCGTGGCGCTGCGTGAAACTGTTCGCGAGTTTGACATCCCGCAGCATGAGTTTTCTGACCTGCTGCAGGCATTTCGGCAAGACCAGGTGGTTACCCACTATCCGCGCTTTGCCGACTTGCTGGGCTATTGCCAGTACTCGGCGAATCCTGTTGGCCACTTGGTTCTCTATCTGTGCGGCTACCGCGACGCTGAACGCCACAAGCTCTCGGACTACACCTGCACTGCGCTGCAACTGGCGAACTTCTGGCAGGATGTGGGTCCCGATTTCGACAAGGGCCGAATCTATCTTCCGCTGGAAGACTTCGCCAAGTTCGGCGTCAGCGAGCAAGAGTTGGCGGACAGGCGTCCGACACCCCGATTCCTCTCCATGATGAAATTCGAAGTGGAACGCGCGCGCGAATGGTTTCAGCGAGGCCTCCCCTTGGCGAAGCAGGTCGACCGTCGGCTGGCGCTCGACATCGAGCTATTCAGCCGCGGTGGACTGGCAGTTCTCCGCGCCATCGAAAAGCAAAGGTACGACGTCCTGACATCGCGGCCAGTCATCTCCAAGCGGCGCAAGGTCCTTCTGCTGGCGCGCGCGGCACTGGGTAATTTGTTGTGAGTGAACACCCGCTGCAATTGCGGGCTGCTTACAGCGTTTGTCGTCACATCGCGCGCTCCGCAGCCAAAAACTTCTATTACGGTTTCCTGGTGCTCCCCGCCCACAAGCGGAATGCGCTCTCGGCCGTATACGCCTTCATGCGGCACGCCGATGACATCTCCGATGATCCCGGAATACCCTGCGAACAACGGCGGCAAGAGCTCAGCGAATGGATGAACGCTCTGCGAAGAGTCGCCGGAGGAGAGCGTACTGACGATGCTGTCCTGATGGCGTTGGCCGACACGCAGAAGACGTTCAACATCCCACTGGACTTGCTGGAGAAGCTGGTCCAGGGGACCGCGATGGATTTGCCGCCACAAGAGTTCTCGTCGCTCGATACACCAAATTCGCGATTGCAGTATGAGACATTCGAGCAGCTTTACGACTACTGTTACCACGTGGCCTCGGTGGTGGGTCTGATCTGTATACGCATCTTTGGCTATCGCGACCGTCGCGCCGAAAAACTGGCGGAGCAAACGGGAGTGGCATTCCAGCTGACGAATATTATTCGTGACGTGAAGGAAGACAACTTGCTCGGGCGCGTCTATCTGCCCCGCGAAGATCTTCGCCGCTTTGGCGTAGAGGCAAGCGCGCTCAATAACGGTAATGCTGCTGCGGCCTTTCGTCCGGTGCTGGAGTTTGAGGCCCAGCGCGCGCGCGAACTCTATAGTGCAGCCGACGAATTGCTCCCCATGATCGACGACGATAGCCAGCCGGCGCTGTGGACACTGGTCGAAATCTACCGGCGGCTGCTGGATCGCATTGAAGCGCGCGGATACGACGTGTTCTCTGAACGTGTAAAGTTGAGCACTGGCGAAAAAGTCGGCATCCTGGCCAAGGGCTTTGTGCGCCGCCTGACATGAGCTCCGCGAGCCAGAATCAGAAACCCAGCGTCGCAGTAATTGGGGGAGGACTGGCCGGCATTTCCGCCGGATGCGCGCTGGCCGATGCGGGATATCGCGTCGAATTGTTCGAGCGGCGGCCCTATCTGGGCGGACGCGCGTCATCCTACGATCTTCCCGGCACAGGTGAGGTGGTCGACAACTGTCAGCATGTGCTGCTGGGATGCTGCACCAACCTCATCGATTTCTACCGCAGGCTGCGCGTCGAAGACCAGATTCGCTGGTACGACGAGATTACGTTTCTTCTGCCAAACGGACCGACTGCAACGCTCAAACCAAGCTGGCTGCCTGCGCCGATGCATACCGCACCGTCTTTTCTTGCATCCTCGGTACTCGACCTGAAAGACAAGCTGGCGATTTCGAGGGCGCTGCTGGCATTGATGCCCGCGCTCCCCGCCGACAATAACGAAGATTTTCAGGCGTGGCTCGTGCGACATGGTCAAACGAAACAGTCGATCGACCGCTTCTGGGGGCCGGTATTGGTGAGTGCGCTGAATGACGATCTGGATCAAGTGTCCGTGCGCTATGCCGCGCTGGTCTTTCGCGATTCGTTTCTGAAGTCGGCGGAAGCAGGCCGGATGGGTCTTCCTGCAGTGCCCTTGTCGGAGCTGTATGGAGTGGCGGCATCGTACATCGAAGCCCGCGGTGGACGCGTTCACTTGCGGGCATCGGTCGATTCGCTGCGAGCGGATGAGGGCGGAATGCGTGTCTGCGTCGGCGGAGACGACATTCATACGGACTTCGCAATACTCGCGACACCATTCAATGGTGTCGCGAAGTTGCTGTCTGACACTCCGGAGATGCAGCCGTTGCGGGAACAGGCTGGGCGCTTTGGCTCCGTGCCAATTACTGGAATTCACCTCTGGTTCGATCGCGAGGTCACTCCGTTGGAACATGCTGTCCTCCTCGAACGGACGATTCAGTGGATGTTCCAGAAGTCGAAGATCCTGCGCACTCGGCGCGAGGCGGCCGAAACCGGCAGCTATCTTGAGCTGGTGGTTAGCTCGTCGAAGACGCTGCTGGACAAACCGCGCAACGAGATCATCGATCTTGCGATGAGGGAACTCGCCGAGTTCTTTCCCAACGTTCGCGAAGCGAAGCTCACTAAGGCGACGGTGGTAAAGGAAGTACACGCGACATTTTCTCCCGCACCTGGAAGCGATGCGTATCGTCCCTCTCATGCGACCCCCTGGCCGAGATTGTTTCTCGCGGGAGACTGGACCTCTACCGGATGGCCCGCCACCATGGAAGGCGCCGTACGTAGCGGATATAGCGCCGCTGAGGCTTTGGCAGCAGCTTTCGGGGACGCCCAGAAGTTCCTCGTGCCCGACCTTCCCGCAAAGGGATTGATGCGGTTTTTCGGCACGTGAAACATCCGTCCCCGTGAGCGGTCTAGCTGAACAGCGCGAGCTGCACATCTTGTGCCCGATACTCGGCTGACACGGTGCCCCTGTCCGTTACCTCCTTCTTGATTCCGTATTTCTTTCGTAACGCGGCCATCAGTGCTGACAGCCGCTTGCTGTAAGCCTTGCCGACGAAGGCGCGATCGGCGTAGCGCTTGCGATAGTCGGCAGCGAGATTGGGAAATTCCTTTTCGAGAAAAGGCAGGAAAATACTGGCCGAACAGGGCTTCAGGAAAAGCGGATTTGCGTAGATATATTTTCCTCCAGCTTCTTTGGTGGCGCGTACCAGCTTGTCGAGCGCGGCGGTCGAGTCGGTGATGCCGGGCAGAACTGGCGAACAAATGACTCCCGCGTTCAGCCCAGCCTCTACCAGTCGGGCCACCGCTTGCAGCCGCAAATCGGGCCGAGGCGCACGAGGTTCGAGGATGCGTGCCAGCTTCGTATTCAAGGTCGTGATGGTGAGATTGATGTAGAGAGCGTTGTGCTCGGCAACCCGCCGGAGAAGTTCGATGTCGCGAACAATGAGGTCGGATTTGGTCACAATTCCCAGCTCGAGTCCGCGATGCTGGGCGATTTCTTCCAGGATGCCGCGGGTGATCTCGAAGCGTTTTTCGGCCGGCTGGTAGGGATCGGTTGCCGTACCCAGGGCGATCTGCTCGCCACACTTGACCTTCTTGAGGTCTTGTCGCAGAAGCCACGCGGTTTGCTGCTTGACGTAGATTTTGCGCTCGAAGTCGAGGCCATCGCGCATTTCCATGAACTCGTGAGTGTAGCGGGCATAGCAGTATTTGCAGGCGAATTCGCAGCCGCGATAGGGGTTGATCGTCCACTGGAACGGAACTCGCTTGCTGGTGCAGCGATTGAGCAGAGACTTCGCGGGAAGCGTGAAGTACTCGATGAGGTGCCCTTGGCGGAGCGATTCTCCATGAGCGGCGAGCTTGGCGATTCCGATCAGAGGAGCAGGGGAATCGGTTTCTTCGATCTGAAGTAGCGAGGCAGGCATACGGGGCACCACCGACTTTCGCTTTTTGTTCGCCAAGTGTAGCGCCCGGAGAAGCACCCGTCAAGGGACACGGGAGGCGGTGCAGAAATACGTTTTATGTCCTCTAATGTTTTCAATGGGTTAGGAAAAAATTTTCCGCAAGCAATTGCAAACATAGGGAGTTATATCTATCCAATTGAGCCGTAACGACTTAGTGGCCGATTTTCGGTGTCTGCGCAGCGATTTTAGTATGTAAAGTATGAGAAGTATGTTGCAATCGCACATACAAGTCATACAAATATGGGTGCATCACATTAAGACGCTTATTTTCATTTAGTTATGGATCTTGTGGCCTTCGTACGAGATTTGAAATCGCAGTGGAGAGGATGACCTGTCAAAGACCGGAAAAGTCCGCGAGATGGGCGCGGCGCTGGGCTGGGGACACTCATCCCTTGCCCACAGGAGAATGTTTTACGGGTGATGCGGCGTGATGGGAAAGGACGCGGGTCACGTGACAATGTGATGGCGCTCCGGGCGAGCGGTGAAAAGGATTGGACGCGCGTTTCCTCGCAGAACAGTTGGTAGTGACGGTCAAAAGACCCGCGCAGGCAAACCCGGTATCCACACCGCTGAGCGCAAAACACCCCGGGCGATTCAGTATTTGACACGAGGACAACGCACGGCTAGGTTGCTAGGAATGCCCACTCCCAGCTTGCAAGAACAATTTGGCCAGATCGACATCTATCTTTTTGACCAGCTACTGAAAGGCCGTATCTCGCGCGGGATGGGCATCCTGGACGCCGGATGCGGTTCCGGCCGCAACCTGATCTATTTCCTGCGGGAAGGGTACGAAGTTTATGCCGCGGATGCGGACCCGCAGGCGGTGGAGGGCGTCCGCGGGCTCGCCCGGGCCTTAGCGCCCGCGCTGCCGGCGTCGAGTTTTCGCGTCGAGCCGATCGAACGGATGTCTTTCGACGATGCCTGCGCGGATGTGGTGGTGAGCAACGCTGTCCTACACTTCGCCCGCGACGATGCGCACTTCGAGGCTATGCTGCGGGGATCGTGGCGCGTGCTCAAACCGGGCGGGCTATTTTTCTGCCGTCTCGCCTCGACGATCGGGATGGAGAACCAGTTCAAGCGTGTTGGCGGACGACGCTTCCTGTCGCCAGATGGAGCGGAGCGGTACCTGGTGGACGCAGCACTGCTTAGGTCAATGGTGGAACGTATCGGTGGCGAGCTCGCCGAGCCGCTGAAGACCACGATCGTCCAAGATCAGCGCGCGATGACGACATGGGTGCTGGAAAAGAAATTGTAGAGGCCGGAGCGGGTCGGACTTTATCGCCGGTCTTAAGGGAACCACGCGAGTCGAAAAACCTAGACAGCCGCTGGCGAAGAGACTGGATCTGCTAATGGCTTGGGCTTAGCGCCTACGATCAGAAGCCAGAACATAAAGACGATCTCACCGATGACGGCAGGCTGAGAGAAGGTATCCACCTTGTACGCGTACTGTGGCCAGAGTATGCCGGTAAGGCTAAGGGCCACCCATGCGACGCCGGCGAGGATGAGCCAGACGCCGAGAAATCGCGGCAGAAAACGCGAGCGGTAGACAAGTAGTCCGAGGGGGAAGAGCCACAGCCCCCAAAAAATTTCGGCGACGACCAATCCGTGATGATGCAGGTTGAGGAAGAGCATGGCCAGAGCGTCGCGCTGGGGCTTTTCGAATACGGCCAGGAAGTCGGGCCCGCGCACGAGGACGAGGGCAGCGACGCTGTTTATCTCATTCAGAAACGCGATCGGAACGGACACCACAATCAGTAGCACCATTAGCAAGGCTTGCCGGCGGTCCACTCCCTTGAGCAGTTCGTACAAAGCCAGGGCCACGAAGATAAAAGCGGCCGAGCCGATGAGTTGGCCCGCGATGCCGAGACGAAAGAGCGTCTCGTGGGCCGCGATGTTGCCGGCCGTGGCGGTTGCGTCGCCGTGCACGATCAGGTGATCGGGAACATAGCCCATGGCGAAGAAACCAACGATGGAGGTGAGCACGTACAGCAAGCCTGCCCGTCTGCCTGGGTTCATGATGGAGTTCCTGTGTCCTCGGGGGGAGAGTTTAGCGTGAGCGGGCGGAGGCGGACAAAAAGGTTCGCTAGGAGAGGCGGGGGCGCCTCGCAAATGCGTGGCGCGAATATTGGCACGCGGTGCGAGAGACGGCAAGTCAAAACCCCCACTCAAGCAAAGGAAGCTTGAGTGGGGCACCCGCTGAAGCTCCCTCGTTGTTGACAAGACTAAGGCTGACCCGGGCCTTGTTGTTGCATCTGCTCCATCAGCTCCTTGGGAGGCGGCGGAATGGTGATGTCGATATTCGTGACCGGCCCGAGGCTGCTGAGCGGTTTGTCGAATTCAGAGCTGTTGCCGACGACCAGTACGGCGAGCTTGTCCTTCTGCAGATACTTGCGCGCAACTGTGGTGACTTGGTCAGCCGTCACCTTGTCGATCTGACTGCGATACTGCTCGAGAAAATCGAGCGGGTAGTGATAGAACTCGTAGGCCATCTTTTCGCGCAAAACTTTTTCCGGCGTGTCGAAACGGAAGATGAACGAGTTGAGGATTTGGTTCTTGGCTCGCTGTAATTCTGTCGCGTCGGGAGCTTGCGCGTGCATCTTGTCGATCTCTTCGTACAACGCGTCGATGCCCGCTACCGTGGTGCCGCTCTTGGTCTGCATGGCGATGTTGGTCATGCCAGGGTGGCTGAAGCTGGTGCCGACTCCTCCGCCGACGCTGTAGGCGAGGCCCTTGGCGGCGCGCACGTTGTTGAAGAGCCGCGAAGAGAAGCCGCCGCCGAAGATTTCGTTCATGACGGAGACGGCGAAGTAGTCGGGGTTGTTGCGGAGAATGCCGAGATCGACCATGGCGATGGAGCTCTGGTTGATGTCGGTCTTCTCGACGAAGTAATAGCCGGGCTTGGGCGGATTGAACTTGACGTCGGGCTCTTTAGCCTGCGGACCTTTGGGCCACAACTCGAAGGTCTGGCGGAGGCGGGCTTCCATAGCCTTGGGATCGAAGTCGCCGCTGATTCCGAAAATAATGTTGTTGGGGTAGACGTACTGCTGGTGCCAGCTCACCAGGTCTGCGCGCTTGACGGCGGCGACGGTAGCGTACTCCTCTTCGCGGGCGTAGGGATTGTCTTTGCCGAAGGCGAGGGCGGCGCTCTCGCGGCCGACGATGGAGCTGACGTCGTCATTGCGGCGGGCGATGCCCGTGTACATCTGCTCCTTGGCAAGCTCGAGTTTGTCGTCGCGGAACTCAGGGTTATGCAGCAGGTCGAGATACATCGCGAAGACGGCGTCGAAGTCGCCTTTGAGGCAGTTGAGGGAGATGGAGGTTGAGTCGGAGCCGTCGCCGGTTTCGATTTTGGCGGCGCGAGCTTCGAGGAAGTCGTCCATCTGATCGCCGGTTTTCGTCTTTGTGCCTCCGGTGCGCCAGACATCGCCATAGAGCGAAACGAGTCCGGTCTTGGCTGCGGGCTCAGAGATGGAACCGCCGCGAATGCGCGCGGTGGCCGAAATCAGCGGAAGCTCGTGATCAGGCTGAAGAAAAATCACCATGCCGTTCGCGAGTTGAATTCGCACGGGCTGCTGCGGCTGGAAGGCAGGCAGTGGCGGGAATTTGAGCTGGTTCCAGGGAGTGGGCTGGGTTTGGGCGAAGGCGGAGGCCAGCAAGACAAAAATGACAAACAGCTTTGCGAAACGAAGTGTCAGAGCACGCATTAGTTGGCTCCTTTCGCGGCCGCCGCGGGCTCGTTCACGGTCTGGATGATTCCGATGGTGCGGTTGTTGTCCTGAAAGACCTGGTTGGCCACGCGGCGAATGTCGGCCTTTGTGACCTTGTCAACCTTGTCGAGGTAGCGGAAGAGTTCGCGCCAGTCGCCGTAGCGGGTCTGGTAGATGGCGAGTTGCTGCGCGAGACCTTCGTTTGAAGCCAGCCCTCGGATGAGGTCGGCCTTGGTGCGAGTCTTGAACATCTGCAACTCGTCGTCGGTCACGTCCTGGGTCTTGAGCTTCACAATCTGTTCCTGAATAGCTTTTTGGATTTCTGTGTTGGAATGTCCGGGCAGAGGCACGCCGTAAAAGGCGAATAGGTGGGCGTACTTGGTGCCGGGAAAGCCGGAAAATCCGGCGCCTACGGCAGCAATCTTCTGGTCGCGAACGAGAGCGCGGTACATGCGCGAGGTGCGCCCGTTGGAGAGGATGTCGGTGATGGCGTCGTAGACGGCGTCGTCGGGATCGAGATAGCTGGGACGGTGGTAGCCCTCGACATAAAAAGGCTGCGACTGGTCGTGCAGCGTGACCTCGCGAACTGAATTTTGCGGCGGCTCGACAGTGGTTAGCTCGGTCGGCTTGGGCTTCGCGGGCAGCTGATCGAAGTAGCGCTCGACGATGGGCATGACCTGGTTGGGATCGAGATCGCCGACTAGCGCGATGACCATGTTGCTGGGCAGATAGTGCGAATGGAAGAAATTCTCAGCGTCGGTGGCTGAGAACGACAGCAGATCAGATTGGTATCCAATCGTAGGGCGGTGGTAGGGATTGGCGTCGAAGGCGGTGCCGAGGAACTGCTCGACCAGGCGTCCGGTGGGACTGCTGTCAGTGCGCATGCGGCGCTCTTCCATCACCACGTTGCGCTCTTTGTAGAAGTCGCGCATGACGGGATTGGCGAAGCGGTCGGACTCGATGGCCGCCCAGAGCTCAATCATGTTGGAGGGCATGGAGTACATGTAGCCGGTCTCGTCGTAGGTGGTGAAGGCGTTCATGCCGACTCCGCCGTGGCTTTCGACGATCTCGCCGAACTGGTTCTTGATGACGAACTTGTCGGCGGCGGCTACGGCGTCTTGCCACTCTTTCTGTAACTGGGCGAGCTTCTGCGGGTCGCGACCGACACGCTTGATGCGCTCGGCTTCGTAGGCGGCGTAAGCCTGCTCGACCTTGGCAAGGGCGACCTTCTCTTCAGCGTAATTGGTGGTGCCGATGTCGGGCGTGCCCTTGAAGGCCATGTGCTCCATCATGTGAGCGAGGCCGGTCTTGGAGAGCGGGTCCTGGGCGGAGCCGGTGTCAACCATGGTGAAGAAGGAGAAGACAGGCGCCTCGGGCCGTTGAAGGATTAAAACCGTCAGTCCGTTGGGCAGGGTCTTTACCGTGACTCGCTTTTCGAACGATGCCAGGTCTTGAGCTGCCAGGGGCAGGGCCAACGCCAGCAGCAGGAGGGCTGCAAGCTTGGCAAAGTTGCGCTTCATCGTGCCTCCACAAAGCAATCTGATAGAAACCAGAACGTACAGTGTACGACGGGGAAGTAGAAAGTTGGGAAGCAGGTAACGATAGTCGACGTATCATAAGAGGACGCAATCTGGGATCGAGAAGGTAACGAGCGGATGAGCGAATTGGAACATTCTGGTTTGCCTCTGTATGTCGGCACGTCGGGGTGGGCGTATTCCATCTGGAAGCCGGAGTTCTATCCAAAGAATGTGGCGGCGAAGAACTTTCTCAAGCATTACGCGACGAAGCTCAATACCGTGGAAGTGAATTACACGTTTCGGCGCTTGCTGTCGGAGAAGGCTGCTACCTCGTGGGTGAAGGACGTTGGGCCGGAGTTTCGGTTCTCTCCCAAGGCCAACCAGTTCATTACGCATATTCGGCAGTTGAAGGACCCGGCCGCGCTGGAGCGATTTCTGCCGACGCTGGAGCCGCTGAGTAAACAGCTGGGGCCGATACTGTTCCAGTTGCCGCCGCATCTCAAGGCGGACGTCCCGTTGCTGAGCGAATTCCTGGCGCAACTGCCTCGCAACATAAAAAGCGCATTCGAATTCCGCCACGTGTCGTGGTTCAGCGATGAAACTTACCGCGCGCTGAAGGAGCGCAATGCCGCGCTGTGCATTGCGGAATCGGAGTCGATGACCACTCCCGACGAGTGGACTGCGAAGTACGTTTATTTTCGTTTTCGTAAGCCAAGCTACGGTCCTGAGGACCTGCACGAGTTAGAGGATAGAGTGGAGAAGTGCGTGGCCGCCGGGCTGGAGACGTACGCGTTCTTCAAGCATGAAGAAGACCCGCGCAGTCCGCTGAATGCGGTTGAGCTGCTGGAAACCGTGCGACGGAACCATTTGGCCTGAATCTGGCTGGATATTCCCGCACGGGGCGCGCAGCGGCATACTCAAGGGGTGCAGAGTGTTGATCCCAACCTGCGTCTGGTGAACTCGTTTCTCGACTACCTGAAGGTTGAGAAAGGTTTGGCGACGCTGAGCGTGTCGGCGTATCAGTCGGACCTGGAGCAATATTCGGAATTTCTGCTGAAGCGGAAGCGAGCGCCGCGCGATGCGCAGCGGCAGGATGTGCGGGACTTCCTGAATGCGTTGTTGTCTAACGGCGTGGATGGACGCAGCGTGGCGCGCAAGCTCTCGGCGCTGCGACACTTCTACAAATATTTGCTACTGGACCGCTACATCACGGCCGATCCGACGCTGAATATCGATACACCGAGACAGTGGAAGGTGTTGCCGAAGTCGCTGTCAACCGGCGAAGTGGAGCGATTGCTACAGGGGCCTCCGCGCGCGAAGGATGATCGCCTATCACAGGCGCTGGCGATCCGAGATAGAGCCATGCTGGAGGTTTTTTACGCTGGCGCGGTTCGTGTGTCGGAGATTATCAACGTCAAGCTGGAAGACCTGAAGCTCGAAATGGGTTATGTGCTGGTGCGAGGCAAGGGCGACAAGGAACGGATTGTGCCTCTGGGCGGCGCGGCGCAGGACATTGTGCAGACCTACATCCGCGACGCGCGGCCGGTGCTGGCGGCAGGGAAGTCGTCGCCGACGCTGTTCATTGCGCGAGGAGCAAAGCCCATCACGCGGCAACGGGTATGGCAGTTGGTGAATGCTACGTCGGCGCAGACGGGACGACATGCGAGCCCACATATGCTGCGACACAGTTGCGCCACCCACATGGTGGAAAACGGCGCTGACTTGCGCACGGTGCAGACCATCTTGGGGCATGCCGATATTTCCACCACTCAGGTTTACACGCATTTGGCGCTTGACCGCCTAAATCGCGTGTACAAGCAGCACCATCCGCGCAGTAAGGGCAAAATCGCAAACAAAGGCGCGAGCGAATGACGAAGGCGGGCATAACGGTTGTCCAGAAGGCAGTCGCAAAGTTTGTTCGCTCGTTGCAGGAGCGCAACGCGTCTCCGCATACCATCAAGGCCTACACGACCGACCTCGCGCAATTTGCCGACTACGTTGGACCGCAGGGTTGGCGCGACATCGATCACGTGTTGATTCGCGGCTATCTGTCGAATTTGTACGAGCGGGGGCTGAGCAAGACTTCGGTCGCGCGGGCGTTGGCGGCACTGCGATCGCTGTACAGGTGGCTGGCGCAGGAGGGCGCGGTGGAGCAGAACCCGGCCGCGCTGGTGGCGACGCCGAAGTTGCCTAAGAAGCTGCCGCGCGTGCCGACCATCGAGGAAGTGAACACGGTACTGGATTCGCAGATGCCGGAGTCGTCGGCGTTCCCGGAACGTGACCTGGTCATTCTCGAGTTGCTCTATGGATGCGGCATTCGCAACTCGGAGTTGATCGGCATCAATCTCGACGACATTCGGTGGTCGAACGAAGTGGTACTGGTGCGGGGAAAAGGACGCAAAGAGCGGTACGTACCGTTTGGCGACTCCGCGGCTTCGGCGGTGCGGGCTTACTTTCCTTTGCGCCAGAAGACATTGGCGGAGACGAAGCGCACGACCGAAAAGGCGCTGCTGGTGAATCTTCGGGGGACGAGGCTAACGACGCGGAGTGTGGGACGCATCGTGAAGCAGATCGCGGTTGCGAATGGTTTGTCGCCGGATGTCCATCCGCACACACTGCGCCATGCGTTCGGCACGCACATGCTGGAGGAGGGTGCCGACCTGCGCGCCATCCAGGAGATGCTCGGCCACGAGCGGCTCTCGACCACGCAGCGCTACACGCAGTTGACGGTCAAGCATGTGATGGAGGTGTACGACCGGACGCATCCCCACGCGGACAAGAACTGAAGAGCAGTTGTCAGTGGCCAGTTGTCAGTTCAACTAGGAAATACAGTTCGGCGATGACAGGCGCATTTCAACGCCTAATGCAAAAACAGAGAATTACCTCAGCGGCTAAAGCCCGCTTTCTTAGTAGACCTTTTTCGGCACGGCTAAAGCCGTGCCCCTTCAAAGACTCAAATTCAAACGCCAGTAGTTGCGAGAGATGATGGGGTCTCAGTTCCGCGGAGTTCGTCGTAGGCCTCGACGATGCGGCGGCGGATTTCGGCGGTCATGTCCGCGTACTGAGTTTCCGGGTTGGGACCGAGTGGAGGCGGATAGACTGGATCGAGAAAACGGACCTTCAGATTGGAAAGCCCGCGAAATTTTTTGCCGCGCGGCCATGCTTCGTAAAAACCTTCCAACGCCACCGGCACGACAGGACACTGGGTGTGTATGGCAAGAATGGCGGCGCCCTTCTTGAAGGTCTTCGGCGGCCCGTCGATGCTGCGTTCGCCCTCGGGGAACAAAACCAACACACCATGCTTGCGAAGTCCGTATGCGCCGGCGCGCATGGCGGGCACGAGGTTGGCGTCGGGATCGATGACGATGAGGCGAAACGATTCGGCGATGCGGCGCATGAGCGTGCTGCCGAAGATCTCGCTAGTGCCGACGTAGAAAGCGTCGCGCATGATGCGCCAGGGAAGGCAGGCGACGACCACCGGACCGTCGAGGAAGCTTTGGTGATTGGGCGAGAGGATGAACGGGCCTGACGGCGGCAGCTTCTCGACGCCTTCGACTTGAAGGTGAAACAGGTCGCGCAGCATGATCTGCGCCAGGCGGAGCACCATGTATGCGAACGGCGCGAGGATGGGATGCGCCTTGTCGATGGTGCGGCGCTCGACCTCGCCTGGGTCTTCGTGAATAACTTCGTCCCAGCCGGCAGTGCTGCGCTGGTTCTCGGCGCTGGCGTGGGCGAGGATGGCGTCGACAAGATCGCGTACGGTGTAAATCTCGGCAGAGACGGAGTCGGGCACATTGGAGCTCAGTTGCTGATCGAGCGATACCAGGAGTTCGACGCGCTCCATGGAGTCGAGGCCGAGGTCCAATTCGAGATTGTCGCTGGGGTAGGGAGCTTCTTTTTTCAGCTTGGAAGCAGCTTGGATAATGCTTAGGGCCTTGGCCACGTCGGGGCGCTCCATCCATTCGGTTTCTTCGGGAGTGAGTGCGCGTAGAATTGCCGCCGCTGCCTGGGTACCTTCGCCGCGTTTGACGCGCTGTTCGACCTCAAAGCGCTTGATCTTGCGCGTGCTGGTACGCGGCAATTCGTTCTGCCAGATTTCGTAGCTCAGAACGCGCTTGGTGGACGGTAACTTTGCCGACAGACCTTCGATTTCGAAACGCAGCATGTCGCCGATGTTGACGATTTTGGCTTGGCGGAGCGCGTCGAAGTCGGGCACGATCACCGCGTGCAGGCGTTCCGAGAAAGGCTCGCCGGGCGCGCTTTGCAAGCCCAGTACGCAGACTTCCTTGATGTTCGGAGACTGCATGTAATGGGCTTCGATTTCTTCCGGATAAATGTTTTTGCCGTTGCTGAGAACGATGACGTCTTTCTTGCGGCCGGTGATGAAGAAGTTGCCGTCGGCATCGCAATAGCCGAGGTCGCCGCTGAGGAGCCAGCCGTCACGATACATGGCGGCGGTGGCGTCGGGGCGCTTGTAATAGCCGGCCATGACGATGCCGCCGCGGAAGGCGACTTCGCCGACGCTGGCTCCGCCGTGCTCAGGCGAAGGCGAGCCGTCGAAGATTTTCATTTCGTTGCCGGGGAGAGGCTTGCCGACGGAGCCCATGACAGCCGAGTGGGGCGGGGTGACGGTAGCGGCGCCGCAGGTTTCCGTCATGCCGTAACCCTGGAGCATGGTGAAGCCCATGGCTTCGAACTGACGTCCGACGGCGGGATCGAAGCGGGAGCCGCCGGTGACGAGGTAGCGCATGCGCATCGCCCAGCATGTGATGCACGCGTCCGAAGAAGACCTTGCCGAGATTGACGCCGAATCGGCGGGCAAATCGGGAGACTGCCAGCATGGCGCGAAATAGGGAACGTACGAGCGCGCCCTTCTGCTGCACTTCTTTCTGTATGCGCTCGAGGATGAGGTAGAAGAACTGCGGGACGCAGGCGAAGACGGTGATATCGCGCTCTTGCAACGCGCGAAGCAGTTCGCTGGTGTTCATCGACTCGAGGTAGACGACGCGCATGCCGCACGATAGGGGCAACATGATATTGGCCATCTGGGCGAGCGAGTGGAAGAGCGGGAGAATGCCGAGGATGGCGTCTTTGGGGCCGACGTCGATCACCTCGAACACACCCTCGGCTTCGGCCTCAAGGTTACCGTGCGACAACATCACGCCTTTGGGATCGCTGGTGGTGCCCGAGGTGTAGAGGATCATCGCGATGTCTTCGGCGGTGACGGGAACGGGACGGAAGTTGCCGGGTCCGGCGGCAAAGATGTCTTGCAGAAAAAGGGTGCCGTCTTCTGGCTCGCGGGCGTCGATGAGGATGAGCTTGACGGGGAGGTCGCGGGTGGCTTCGCGGGCGAGCGGTAGTCGATGGCTGTCTGTGAAGAGGAGGACGGAATCGGAGTCGAGTAGGAGCTTGCGGACCTGGTCGGCGTGGAAGGCGGTGTCGAGGGGAACGGCGGTGTTGCCCGAGGCGAGCACTCCGAGATAGGCGGCCACCCACAAGGGATGATTGGCGGCGAGGATGGCGCATTTGGAGCCGCGTTCGATGCCTGACTGCAAGAGCCAGCGACCGACGGACTCGGCCATGGTGTGGAGTTGGGAAAACGTATAGCTCTCGACGGGCGGTGCTCCGGCGGCAACCGCCGACGACTCATGCTGGAGCTCGACGGCGTTCAGGTCAGGGAAGCGGCTAACCGTCTCCGTGAAGCGGTCATAAAACATGCGCGTATCTTACGCGGTGGGGGCGGGAAGTCGAAAGTCATTCACCACAGAGGCACAGAGGACAGGGGGAGGAATTGATTCTGCCCTTTCGCAAGAGATGGGAAAGGATGGGGCGCCCGGCAGGTAAATGTGTCTAATGCCGCTTATAATTCCTCTCATACAACGCACATGGAGATCCCGATTTCCAATCGCAAAGAAACGAGCGGTCAGCTCGAAGCGTCGTCCGTCGAAGGTGCATCCCAGCACCACACTCGCGAATCTCTTCCGAACAGCGCAATGGCAGGCTGCTACCTCTCTGGCATTCTTATTCCGCTGATGTGCCTCTCAACGGCAACGCTGAGGAGGAACGATTTACTTCGGTTTCACTGTTTCCAGTGTTTGGTGCTGTTCTGCGTTTGGATTCCGCTCTACTTCTTGCATGTTGGGAGATTTCAGCCGATCATCAACGTTCTTTCGCTTTTCTGTCTGGTTGCATGGATCACGGCGATAGCCAAGGCATGGCGGGGAAAGACATTCCGCATCCCTGCCGTGAGTATTCTTGCTGAGTGGCTCGCAGATCGGCCTGGGCTGAAGCCCTCGAACTAGGGAGTGCAAATTTCACCGGGCTGAAGCCCGGTGCTTCCACCCAAATAAGAGATTCCTGCATCTCCCTATCGAGGTTCTCTGGGCTCGCCAAAGTGCGACCGGGGCGGGTGACCGGCATCCAATGTGTTAGCCTTGATAATGAGGTGGAGTGCGCTCTTCGTGTGCATTTCCGCGCGTTTCAGGCGGGCCCAAACGTAGGTCGCGCAAGGAAAGACTGCATTGATAAATAAGTTAATGGCGAAGGTTTTTGGCACCAGCAATGAGCGCGAAATCAAGCGCCTGATGCCGCAGGTGGAGCGCATTAATGCGCTTGAGCCCGAGATGAAGCAACTCTCGGATGAGCAGCTTCGGGCCAAGACCGACGAGTTCCGCAAGCGCATTCAGGAGCGCGTGGACGCGATTGAAGACGCTGACGAAAAAGCGGCCGCACTGAAGGAAGTACTGGACGAAATCCTGCCGGAAGCTTTTGCGGTGGCACGCGAGGGCGGTTGGCGCGTTCTCAAGATGCGTCACTTTGACGTTCAGCTCATCGGCGGAATCGTGCTGCACCAGGGCAAGATCGCCGAAATGAAGACCGGCGAAGGCAAGACGCTGGTTGCCACCCTACCGGTATATCTGAATGCGCTCGCTGGGAACGGCGTTCACGTGGTCACAGTCAACGACTACCTGGCCAAGCGCGACTCGGAGTGGATGGGCAAGCTGTACACGTTCCTCGGGCTGACGGTGGGCGTCATCGTGCACGATCTCGATGACCGCGAGCGCAAGGAAGCCTACAGCGCCGACGTTACCTACGGAACTAACAACGAGTTTGGGTTCGATTACCTGCGCGACAACATGAAGTTCGACCTTAACGATTGTGTGCAGCGCGGCCACAACTACGGCATCGTCGATGAAGTCGATTCGATCCTGATTGATGAAGCCCGTACGCCGCTCATCATCAGTGGCGCGAGCGAGGAGTCGACCGACAAGTACTACAAGGTCAATCGGATCATCCCGCAGCTGGAGCTTGGTGAGGAAATTGACCGAGGTTCGGGCGAAGACAAGGTACTGACCGGCGACTATGTGGTCGATGAAAAGCATCGCACCATCACCGTCACCGACACGGGTTGGGAGAAAGTCGAGCGGCTGCTGGGCATCGGCAACATCGCCGATCCGGAAAACTGGGATCTGAAGCACCACGTGGATACCGCGATCAAGGCGCACGCGCTTTACCGGCGCGACGTGGAGTATGTGGTGAAGGACGGCGAGGTGCTCATCGTCGATGAGTTCACTGGTCGCCTAATGCCGGGACGGCGCTGGTCCGATGGTCTGCACCAGGCCGTGGAAGCCAAGGAAGGCGTGAAGATCGAGCGCGAGAACCAGACGCTGGCGACGGTCACCTTCCAGAATTATTTCCGCATGTACAAGAAGCTGGCTGGTATGACCGGTACGGCGGAAACCGAAGCCGCCGAGTTCGACAAGATTTACAAGCTGGAAGTGGTGGTCATTCCGACCAACCGCGACCTGAAGCGCATTGAAAATTCGGACGTCGTGTATCGCACGGAGAAGGAAAAGTACTTCGCGGCGGCGGACGAGATTATGGTGTTGGCGAAGACGGGACAGCCGGTGCTCGTCGGCACAACGTCGGTGGAGAAGTCGGAGCGCCTTTCGGACATTCTGAAGAAGAAAGGCGTGAAGCACGTGGTGCTCAATGCCAAGTATCACGAGAAAGAAGCCGAGATCGTAGCGCAGGCCGGACGCAAGGGCGCGATCACGATCGCGACCAACATGGCGGGCCGTGGTACTGACATTTTGCTGGGCGGCAATTCCGAATTCATGGCGAAGCAGGAGTGCATCAAGAAGGGAATTGCGCAGCCGATGAAGGCTGCGGCCGGCGAGGTCACGGCCAAGCCTGACGATCCTAACCTTTCGTACTTCTATTACGGCGGAAATGAATATCAAGTCCCGACCGCGCAGTGGCAGGAACTGAACGCCAAGTACAAGGCGGAAACGGACGTCGAACACGAAGACGTTGTCGGCCTGGGCGGGTTGTTCATTCTCGGCACCGAGCGTCACGAGGCACGGCGAATCGATAACCAGCTGCGTGGACGCGCGGGACGCCAGGGCGATCCGGGTGCGTCGCGCTTCTACTTGTCGCTGGAAGATGACCTGATGCGCATCTTCGCCAAGGAGTGGGTGTCGAACCTGCTGCAGCGCCTGGGCATGGAAGAGGGCGTTCCCATTGAGTCGGGGCTGATTACGCGCCGCATTGAAGCGGCGCAGAAGGCTGTTGAAGGCCAGAACTTCGAGGCCCGCAAACACATCCTCGAATACGACGATGTGATGAACAAGCAGCGTCAGGCGGTGTATGGCCTGCGGCGCCAACTTTTGGAGGGGCTCGACCAGAAGGAACTGATCCTCGAAGATTACGTCCGCGATATTCTCGGCGGACTGCTCGACAAATATTGCGGCAAGGAAGCGCATCCGGAAGACTGGGACATCAAGAGCCTGAAGAACCAGCTCTTCACCCGGTTCGGGGTCGATATCGAGAGCGAAGGCATCGACGCCGAGAAGCTCAATCGCCAGGAACTGGGCGACGCAATCTTCGACAAGTTGAAGGAACGTTACGACGCCAAGGAGTCGTTGATTGGCGTCGATGCAATGCGACACCACGAGCGCATCATCATGCTGAGCGTGCTCGACCAGCAATGGAAAGACCACCTGCTGAGCATGGACCACCTGCGCGAAGGCATTGGGCTGCGCGGATACGGGCAGCACGATCCGCTGGTGGAGTACAAGCGCGAGTCATTCGACATGTTTGAGGCGATGATGGAGCGCTTCGAGGAGGAGACGGTCCGCTACCTGTATTTGATGCAGGTGATTGAAGCGCCTGCGCGCCGGACTCCGCAGCCGGTGATTGAGAGCGGCGGAAATGGCGGCGCGATAACAGCCGTCAGCGCAGCGCGGCAGCAACGCATGGCGACCACCATCGACGACATGGAGGCGGAATTCCAGCGGCGCAAGCGCCGCGAGTTGGACCAGGCGCGGATGGCGGGCAGCGGCGACCAGGGGCCGGTACAGCAGGTTGTGCGCGGCGACAAGGTCGGACGCAATGATCCGTGTCCGTGTGGCAGTGGCAAGAAATATAAGAAGTGTTGCGGGGCGTAGTCGGCGCCCTGCGATGATATCGATCCCGTCGCGCGTGCGGCGGGATATTCTTTTGAGCGAAGTTCGCAGCGTTCCGAGGGTGGGGACTGATCATGGCACGATGTCCGCAATGCGACTGGCCGCTGCCCGCCCAGGCACAGTTCTGCTCAAGTTGCGGAACTGCGGTTCCCCAGGGCCTCGGGAACGAAGTGAGTGCGGCCGCCGCATCGGAGGCGCCTGCGGGACAGCGCTCTGCCGGAGCCGATACCGCCGGTGAGCCGTTGCCGCTGCCCGAGAACGTTGCCGGGGCCATTGCCTACATTACGATTTTCCCCGCAATTGTTTTTCTGCTGCTGGAGCCGTTCAAGCGCAATCGCTTTGTCCGCTTTCACAGCTTTCAGCAGTTGCTGCTTTGGGCCGCCGGTGTCGGTTGTGGAATGGCCGCAGGGATCGTCGGCGCCATCTTGCAGTTGATCCCGTTTATGCGAGTGCTGGTGTTTCCGTTGGGTGGATTGCTCAGCCTGGCGTGGTTCTTCCTGTGGCTGTTGCTGGTGATCAAGGCGTACAACCACGAAATGTTTAAGCTGCCGATTCTTGGAGATCTGGCGGAGACGTGGGCAAACCGATAACTGCCGTCCGCAAGAAAGTCTTTCTGTCTGCTTTTTCCGCTGCGAAAGCGTATTCTTATCAATTCTGTTTCAAGATAAAACGTCCGGCACGACACGGGCCGGCGGCAATGGAAAGGGTCAGTGAAGGTCAGGGTCTTTTACCACGACAAATGCTTTGATGGCGCCTGTTCGGCCGCACTTTTTTCGCGCTTCTACCGCGAACGCATCCGTGACCACGCAGAGTTCGAGTACGTCGGACTGGTGCATCGTGCCGGCGCACTCTTCAATGAGTCGGACTTTACCGGCGACGAAAATGCCATCGTCGATTTCAAATATTCTCCGTCACCGCGTATTAACTGGTGGTTCGATCATCACCAGAGCGCGTTTCTGACGCCTGAAGATTCGTCGCACTTCGAGCAGGACACCAGCAATACCAAGTTCTACGATCCGGATTACCGGTCGTGCACCAAGTTCATTGCGAAGGTGGCGGAGGAGCGCTTTGGATTCAATCCCGAGCCGGTGGCGGAGATGGTGGAATGGGCCGATGTCATCGACGGCGCGCTGTATTCCGATCCTGGAACGGCGGTGGAGATGCGCGAGCCGGCGATGAAGCTGACGATGGTGATTGAGTCGAACCAGCAGCCCGGATTTATTCCACACTTGATCGGGATGCTCGCCTACCAGCCACTGGGGGAGATCATCAGGACGCCGGAGATTGCGGAGAGGATTCCTGTGCTGATGGAGCGGCATCGGCGCTCAATTGAGTTACTGCGCGGGCGCACCGAGTGCAAGGACGGCACGGTATTTTTCGACGTGACCGACCATGAACTCGAGGGATACAACAAGTTCATTCCGTATTACTTGCATCCGGATTGCGTGTATAGCGTGGGGCTGAGCAAGAGCAGTTTTCGCACCAAGGTGTCGGTCGGGTCGAATCCGTGGGCTCCGGTCGAGCCGGAAGAAAATCTCGCCAAGATCTGCGAACGGTACGGCGGCGGCGGGCACGCGCGCGTCGGAGCCATTTCATTCGCTCCTAACAAGTTCGATGAGGCTCGGCAGGCGGCGAAGGACATTGTGGCGGGGTTGCGCGCGAGTTATGTCGCGCAAGTGGGGAAGTGAGTACTCTGCCAGTCCTCGATCAGACGCTCTTCGGCGCGACGCGGACGATCTGCCGAAGCGTGATCGGCCAGCCTTGATGCAGGCGATTGGCTAGTTTGCTGCCCGTCTTGATGGAATGCTCGGCGAGCAGGGAACGGACCAGTTCCTGGTCGCGTTCTTCGCAAGCGCCCAACACCTCGACGGAGACGAACTCGGGGTGAAATTTCTTTTCCTTCACGAATTTTCCGGTCGGGTCCCAAACGAAGGCCATTCCGCCGGTCATGCCCGCGCCGAAATTCGTGCCCGTGGGGCCGAGAACGACAACCGCGCCGCCGGTCATGTACTCGCAAGCGTGATCGCCCACGCCTTCGACGACTGCGGTGGCCCCGGAGTTGCGAATGGCAAAGCGCTCGCCTGCGCTGCCGACCGCGAAGAGCGAACCGCCGGTTGCGCCATAGAGCGCCACGTTGCCAACGATGACTTGGGCGGATTCGGTTCGTGCTAGCTTGCCTCGCGTGCGGATAACGAGTTCGCCTCCGGAAAGACCCTTGCCGACAAAGTCGTTGGCCTGGCCTTCGAGTACGATTTTCATGCCGCGGCTAGCAAAAGCTCCGAACGATTGGCCGGCCGTGCCGCGCAGACGGAAGTGAATGTCGGGATCCAAGTCGGGATTTTGCGCGCGTAGAAGCGCCAGTTCGCCAGAGAGGCGCGCACCCAGGCTGAGGTCTTCGTTACGAACCGTCGCGCTGAGTTCGAACGGCTTGCCCGCTGCGACCGCCGAGAGCGCGGGCCGTACCCAGGCATCATCGACCGGAACGCGTTCATCGGGACGCATGTTGCGTCCACCTTGCCAGCTGAGCGGTCCATCTCCCACCTGCGCCAGCATGGGCCGAAGATCAAGCTTGCCGTCGTTGCGCACCTGTTGCAGCAAATCAGTACGACCGATCGCAGCTTGTAAGCTGGGCAGGCCGAGGTCGGCGAGCATGCGTTGCAGGTCCTCGGCGATGTTCATGAAGAAGCGGATGACGTGCTCGGGCTTGCCGCGGAACTTGGCGCGCAGCTCGGGCTTCTGCGTGGCAATACCGGTGGGGCAAGTGTTGAGATGACACTGGCGCGCCATGTCGCATCCCAGTGCAACAAGGACGGCGGTGCCGAAGGAAAACTCGTCGGCACCGAGAAGCGCAGCGATGAGAACATCGCGCGCGGTGGAGAGTCCGCCGTCGGTGCGCAGGCGGACGCGGCCACGCAGGCCGTTCATGCGCAAAACCTGCTGCGCCTCGCTTAGTCCTAGCTCCCACGGATTGCCGGCGTGCTTGATGCTGCTGAGTGGCGACGCTCCGGTGCCGCCGTTGTGGCCGGCAATGACGATGTAGTCGGCGTAGGCCTTGGCAACCCCCGCCGCGACGGTGCCGACGCCGAGTTGCGAAACCAGCTTGACGCCGACGGGCGCACGCGGATTGATGCGCTTGAGGTCGCAGATCAGTTGTGCCAAATCTTCGATGCTGTAAATGTCGTGATGCGGCGGCGGGCTGATGAGCGAGACTCCGGGCTGGGCGTGCCGCAGGCGCGCGATCAGTTCGCTGACTTTGTGGCCGGGAAGCTGGCCGCCTTCGCCGGGCTTCGAGCCTTGCGCGATCTTGATCTCCAGCTCTTCGGCGTGGGACAGATATTCAGCCGTCACGCCGAAGCGTCCGGACGCGACTTGCTTGATCTTGTTGTTGGTCAGCGACAAGACACCGAACTTGTTCCCATCGGGCTTGTAAGCCGCGGGATCTTCGCCGCCTTCACCGGTGTTGGAGCGCGCGCCCAACTGGTTCATAGCGATGGTGATGGTCTGGTGGGCCTCGGGACTGAGCGAGCCCAGAGACATCGCGCTGGCGATGAAACGCTTGACCAGACTAGACGGCGGCTCGACTTCGGTGAGTTCCAGCTTGGGTCCAGCGGCCTTGATTTGCAGCAAGTCGCGGAGCACGGCTGGTTCGCGTTCATCGGTTGCGCGCGCATAGGCGGACCAGGCGTCGGCGGGAGCCAGAGCGAGGGCTGCTTGCGTGGTGGCCCGCGCTGCGCCGACGGCGACTTGCAGATCGCGAGTGCGCTGCGGCTGCCAGGTGTGAGGCTCGGAGTGCTCAGCCTTGCGGAAGCGCACCCAGCCATAATCCGGCAGTTCAGGACCTTCGGACTCGGAGGTCCACGATGTGCGAAGTGCAGCTTCGATGTCGGCGAAATCCTGCCCACCCATAGGCGACGCGGTGCCGGGGAAGCAAAGGTCAGTAATCTCGGAGGCGAGACCCAGGACATCAAACAGCTGCGCAGCTCGATAACTGTCGAGGACCGAGATGCCCATCTTCGACATTACCTTGGCCAGACCTGCGTCGAAGGTCTTAAGCAGGCGCGCTTCGCCTTCGTCACCGGCAAGCGAGCGTGCAGTCTGCAAGGCCAGCCAAGGACAAACCGATCCTGCACCGTAGCCGATCAATACCGCAGCATGGTGGACGTCGCGGCAGTCACCGGCTTCGAGCGCGAGTCCGACCTTGGTGCGTAAGCCAGCGTTTACCAGCGCTTGGTGAACGGCTCCGGTGGCCAGCGCCATGGGAATCGGGAGCAGGTTCTCACAGGCAGTACGGTCAGTCATCAGAAGGATGCGGGCGCCGCCTTCGACTAACTCAACCGAGCGCTCCTGTAGTTCGAGAATGGACTGCTTCAGCGAGCTGTCTTCGGTGAACGTGCAATTCAAATGAGCGAGAGGAAGCTCATCGCGCAGCGGATAGGTTCCCTCGTGAAGCGCAGCCATCTGGCCGAGCGACAGAAACGGCGATGGCAACACTAAGCCGGGCAGCGGAGCGTGTTTGTCGAGCAGGTGCGGCCAAGGCCCGAGGCGAGTGCGCAGAGACACCACGCAAGCCTCACGCAGCGAGTCGATGGGCGGATTGGTCACCTGCGCAAAGCGTTGGCGGAAGAATCCGTAGAGCGGACGCGGAGCGTGAGCCAGCGCCGCGATGGGTGTGTCGTCGCCCATGGACCAGATGGCTTCTTTACTCTCCAGCGCCATTGGGCCGACGACCATCTTGACTTCTTCGCGGGTGTAGCCAAAGCAGCGCTGCAAGCACATGAGGTCGTCTTTGCCCAATGCGCTAACAGCGGTAGGAGCGGGCTCGAGCGGAATGTCGTCGATCAGCTTCGAGTAGGGCGCGAGATCGTCAAAATAGCGGTCCAGTTCTTCGCCTTCAATCAGGCGGCATCGTTCCATATCGAGCAGGATCATCTGACCGGGCCCGATACGTCCGCTGCGAATGATGGTGTCGGTGTCGACGTCTGCGAGGCCGACTTCCGAGCCGAGGACCAGCAATCCGGCGTCGGTAATTACGAAGCGGCACGGGCGAAGCCCGTTGCGATCGAGGGCCGCGCCGACGAGGCGTCCGTCGGTGAAGACGAGTGCAGAAGGACCGTCCCAGGGCTCCATGCAGTCGGAGTGGTAGCGATGAAACGCGGACTCCTTGATTCCGACTGCCGGAGGCAGCATCATGCGCACTGCCTCTGCAATGTTGCGCTCGTAGTTGCAGAGCAGTTCGGCCACCTCGTCGAGGCTCATTGAGTCAGAGCCGTCGCGAGTGAAGAGCGGATCGCATTCTCGCGGTAACAGGGCGGAGCGAGCATCTACATGCGCGCGATTGCTCCAGATGGTATTGATTTCGCCATTGTGCGCAATGGTACGGAGAGGTTGGGCGCGGTCCCAGGAAGGCAGTACGTTGGTCGCGTAGCGCTGATGGAAGACCGCAAAGTGGGTGGTGTACTGCTTGTTCTGCAAGTCGAGATAAAACTCGTGAAGTGTGCGACCGGTACACATTGCTTTGTACACGAGGGTGCGCGTCGAAAGGGAACAAACGTAGGTGCTTGTGCCACCGCGCTCGAAGGCCTTACGGGCCAGAAAAAGACGACGCTCCAACTCGTTCGGGTCGCCGGTGAAATCGTCGGCGGTGGTCATCAATGCCTGGCGGATAACGGGCAAGGTGGAAGCCGCGATTTCTCCCAGCACCTCGCGTGCGCTGGGAACGTCACGCCATCCCAGCCACTCGAATCCCTGGGCGTAGATGCAAGCCTTGAAACGTTGCGCGTCGCGCTGGGCTTGTTCCTCGTCCTGAGGGAGAAAGAGCATGCCGACGGCGAGAGGCTGCTCGGGACGCAAGATGAAGCGAGTTTGGCTGAGAAGATAATTGCGGGGAACAGCGGTCTGCACACCGACGCCGTCGCTGCTCTTACCGTCTGCGGCAATAGCGCCGCGGTGGGCGAGACGGCCGAGAGCAGTCAGAGCAAGGCGAAGGATTTCGTGTTCGGAGCGGCCGTGCAGGGTCGCAACAAATCCGACGCCGCAGGAATCGTGGTCGAAGCGGGAGCTTACGAGGTTAACGCCACCAGAAGAAGTGCTACAACCCATAGTCCACTATATATGGAATTTGCCGGGAAGTTGAAGAAGGAAAATCGTGCGTCACAAAAAAGTCGTAGGGTCAATCGCTTGTGGGCGTCTCTGGTGTGGCACAGTAGTGTGCGATGGCCAATCAGACCAGCCCGCGGCGACAATCGCTGGCCGCATTCGCGTATCCCGATTTTGCTTTGTATCAAGTGGCGCGGCTGTTCACGGTCATGGCGACGGAGATGCAGTCGGTCGCAGTGGGCTGGCAGGTGTACGAGATCACCAAGCGGCCGCTCGATTTGGGATATGTCGGTTTGGCGCAGTTTCTGCCGACGATCCTGCTGTTTCTCGTTGCCGGACACGCTGCCGACCGGTTCAATCGACGGAACATCGTGACGTTGTGTTATGCCGGATTGGCGCTTTCGTCGGCCCTGTTGTTGTTGCTTACGCTGCGTGGATCACATTCGGTGCACGCGATCTATGCGGTTCTAGTGTTGGTGGGCGTGGTGCGTTCGTTCAACGGAGCAGCGGGCCAGTCGATGGTTCCGCAACTCGTGCCCGAACAAGATTTCCCCAACGCGGTGGCCTGGGCGCAAACGGTGTTTAACGCGGCGACGATTATCGGTCCGGCGTTGGGCGGGCTGATCTACGCAATTTTCCGTGGGCCGACGGCGGTCTATGCAAGTTCCATGGTCGCGGGCGTGATATCGGTTATTGCCGCCAGCCGAATTCGCTTGAATCCGGCAAAACGTGAGCGCGAGCCGGTGAGCTTGTCAACGCTGCTCGCGGGATTGCGGTTTATCTGGGAGAAGAAACTGGTTCTCGGCACCATATCGCTCGATCTATTTGCGGTGCTGTTGGGTGGCGCGGTGGCGCTGTTGCCGGTTTATGCGCGGGAGATACTGAATACCGGACCGTGGGGACTGGGTATTCTGCGCAGCGCCCCGGCGATAGGAGCAGCGTCGATGGCCGTGTTGCTGGCGCATCGTCCGCTGCAACGGCATGCCGGTGTGACGATGCTGTGGTGCGTCGCCGGATTCGGCGTGTTCACCATCGTGTTCGGATTGTCGCGCAACCTCGTGCTTTCGCTGATGGCGTTGCTACTGGTCGGAGCGTCCGACATGGTCAGCGTGATCATTCGCGGAACGCTGGTGCAGTTGTCCACTCCCGACGCCATGCGCGGTCGGGTCAGCGCTGTGAATTCAATGTTCATCGGGACGTCGAATGAGTTTGGACAATTTGAGTCGGGCCTTACCGCGCACTGGTTCGGGACGGTGCCTGCTGTGGTGATTGGGGGCGTGGGAACGCTGATCGTGATTGGATTGTGGGCGTGGTTGTTCCCGGAGCTGCGCGGCGCTGATCGATTGGTTTCGAAGCTGGAAGTCGTCGAGCACGAGACACCATGAGCCCGACAGGAGCCTACTTCGCCGGTCGTCTGCGTCACGAACTGTGCGTACGGAACCTTGAGTTCGCCAAGGCCAACCAGTTAGTTCACGTCGAGAGCTATGGCTCGATGCCGGTCATTGTGTACCAGCCCGATGGGACTCGACACGGCAACTTCCATTGCGAGACCTATGCGGCGATTTTGAGCAATCCGGAGTGGCGGAAGCGGCTGGAGAAGATCCACGCGCAAGCGCGAAAGTCTTTGCCTTGCCAAGAATATCGGTGGAAGGAACTGGATTCGTGTACAAGTTCTGACGCGTTGCTGATGAGCGTGTTCTGCTTTCCTGGAGTCGTTGAAGACGCGCGAGTCCTGTCGCTGCTGGGCGTGGAAGCCGGCGCGAGTGCGCAATTCGGATTCAAGGCCCGGGTTCCGCTGAGTAGCGGACTGTTTGATCGCACCGAGGTCGATTTGAAACTCGGCGATCTGCTGGTTGAAGCGAAGCTGACGGAGTCGGACTTTCAATCCAAAGACGCGGAAGTGGTTCGCGGCTATCGCGACTTCAAGCAGGTTTTCGACTCGAAGTCGCTTGCGATCGTGGATGGGAAGTTTGCGTCGTACCAACTCATACGTAACGTACTGGCCGCGCATGCGGGTGGATGCAACTTTTGCGTGTTGCTCGACGAGCGACGGGCTGACCTGATTGAGCAGTGGTATGCGGTGATGCGGTGTGTGCGACTCGCTGACCTGCGTCTGAGGTGTAAGGTGCTGACCTGGCAGGAGTTGAGTGAGGCGCTGCCGGCTGAGCTCAGGGACTTTCTGGGATGCAAGTATGGCATCGCGGCACCTGGCTTCGTCGCGGCGAACTCATTCATCTCAGGCGGCTTAGGCGAGGAGGAGTGAGGGGATCCTACCGAGCGGACTTCGAGGCAGAAAGTCACCTTTATTACCCATTAGTGACTCTTATACAGTATCGTACATCATTAGTGATACTTACCGTGCCGTGAATATTTCTAATTTCTCTCGACGCGGACTGCGCAAGTCCGGTATAAATCACAACACAGTCATGACCTTCGCAGCCCAATCTCGAATCCAATCGGCGAACGGTTCGATCCTCGCGAGGCGGGCGATGGTATTGGCTCTAGTACGCGCACTCACCCTACTACTCCTCGTGCTAGGAGTAGCGGGCACAATTGGAGGCGCGGCGACGTAGGCAATCAGCAAATCAGGATCCTGAAAAGCCACTGACCCGCTAGGCGGAAGTGGCTTTTGCTTTTATCCGCACAACTCAAACCAGATTGAAGAGGCACAGATGTCAGCAGACAGCGGTAAGTCGCACAGCAGAGCCATCACGGACGGGCCGAACCGGGCTCCTGCGCGCGCCATGTTCAAGGCGATTGGATTCACCGACGAGGACCTTAGCAAGCCCATCATCGGCATTGCCAATACCTGGACGGAAGTCGGGCCCTGCAATTACCACCTTCGCGAAATTGCGGCGGCGGTGAAAGAAGGCGTACGCGCGGCGGGTGGCACGCCGATGGAGTTCAACACCATCGCCATTTCCGATGGGATCACCATGGGCTCGGAAGGGATGCGGGCGTCGCTGGTAAGCCGCGAGGTGATCGCCGACTCGATCGAACTGGTGGCGCGCGGACACATGTTTGACGGTGTGGTCGCGTTGTCGGCCTGCGACAAGACGATTCCGGGGACGGTGATGGCGCTGGCGCGGCTGGATATTCCGTCGCTGATGCTTTACGGCGGCTCGATTGCGCCGGGTCAATACCGTGGTCGCGACGTTACGATCCAGGACGTGTTTGAGGCGGTCGGCAAGTACGCGCATGGACAGATGAACGACGCCGAACTGAAGGACATCGAGGACCATGCCTGCCCCGGTCCGGGCGCGTGTGGCGGCCAGTTTACGGCCAACACGATGTCCACCGCTTGTGAGTTCCTCGGTATCTCTCCTCTTGGCAGTAACGCAGTTCCCGCAACCTCTCCTCTGAAATCTGAAGTCGCAAAGAAAGCCGGCCAACTGGTCATGGAACTGGTGCGGCGCGACATTCGCCCGTCGCAGATCATTACCGGTGCGGCGTTGAAGAATGCGATGACGTGCGTGGTGGCTTCGGGTGGATCGACGAATGCGATTCTCCATCTGCCGGCGATCGCAAACGAGTTGGGACTCAGCTTTTCGCTCGACGAGATTAATCAGATTTGCGGACGAACTCCGCTGCTGTGCGACTTGAAGCCCGGCGGCCGGTTCATGGCGACTGACTTCTTCCGGGCCGGAGGCACGAGGTTGCTCGGACACATTCTCGCTGAGGGCGGACTGTTGAGTCGCGATTGCATAACGGTGACGGACAAGACGATTGGCGAAGAGGTCGCCGAAGCGCCGGAACAGCCGGGGCAGGAAGTGATTTGTCCCATCGAACGTTCGTTGAGTCCGACGGGTGGGCTGGCTATCCTGCACGGAAATCTGGCGCCAGAAGGTTGTGTGGTGAAGCTGGTTGGCCATGCACGACGCGAGCATAAGGGCCCGGCTCGAGTGTTCGAGAGTGAAGAGGAGGCGTTCGAGGCAGTTCAGAGTTCGCAGATTAATTCTGGCGATGTCATCGTGATCCGCAACGAGGGCCCACGCGGCGGGCCTGGCATGCGCGAGATGCTGGCCGTCACTGCAGCGCTGGCAGCGACGCCGCTGAGCGAACAGGTTGCGCTCTTGACCGACGGTCGCTTCTCGGGCGCGACTCACGGATTCATGATTGCGCACGTAGCGCCGGAAGCCGCTGTGGGCGGGCCGATTGCGGCAGTGCAAGAGGGCGACACGATCACTATCGACGTAGCCCGTAGCCAGTTGCAGCTGGAAGTATCCGAAGCTGAGGTGCAGCGCCGGATGACGAAATGGGTTGCGCCTGGTCTGCGCTACAAGACGGGCGTGTTTGCCAAGTATGCGCTCAGTGTGTCGTCGGCTGCATTCGGAGCGGTAACGACGCCAAGCAGCGGTCGCGGCGACGCGGAAGCGGACGCAGCCGGTGTTTCTGATCTCGCCGCAGCAGGAGCACGAGGGAGATGAGCAAGATGAGGTTGACAGGTGCACAAATCGTTTGGAAATGCCTGGAGCGCGAAGGCGTGAACACCATCTTCGGCTATCCCGGCGGATGCGTCTTGCCGATGTACGACGCGCTGCAACACACGCCGAGCATCCACCATGTACTGGTGCGTCACGAGCAGGGCGCTGCCCACATGGCGGACGGCTATGCGCGCGCGACCGGCAAGGTCGGAGTGGCGCTGGCTACGTCAGGACCGGGTGCGACCAACCTTGTTACCGGTATCGCGACTGCCATGCTCGACTCGACTCCCATCGTCTGTATCACGGGACAGGTGGGCAGCAAGTTCATCGGCACCGACGCGTTTCAGGAAATCGATATCACCGGCATCACAATGCCGATCACCAAACACAACTACATGGTGACCGATGTAAACGATATCGCGCGCACGCTACGCGAAGCGTTCATTATCGCGAGATCAGGCCGCCCGGGGCCAGTGCTGGTGGACATTACTAAAGACGCGCAGATGGGCTCATGCGATTTCGAGTGGGAGTTCGTGATGCCCCGGTTGCGCAAGCTGGAAACTTGGGGTGAGCCCGATTCCACGCAGATCGCCGCCGCAGCAGCGCTGATCAATAAGGCCGAGCGTCCGGTGATTCTGGCTGGACACGGCGTAATGCAGTCTGGTGCGATGCAGGACTTGCAGTTGCTGGCTGAAACCAGCGACCTCCCCGTGGCACTTACGCTGCTCGGACTCGGAGCACTTCCGCACTTCCACCCGCTGTCGCTGGGCATGATGGGTATGCACGGCGAAGCTTGGGTCAACCATGCTATCCAATCTGCCGATTTGCTGATCGCGCTTGGCATGCGCTTTGACGATCGTGTCACCGGCAAGCTCGATTGCTACGCACAAAGCGCCAAGAAGATTCACGTCGATATCGACGCATCGGAGATCCACAAGAACGTTCCCGCCGATGTTGCCATCGTCGGCGACTTAAAACAGGTCCTGCCAAAGCTGCTTCCCCAGGTGACGCCGCAAAAGCGGTCGGAGTATTGGGCGGAGATTAACGGGGCCAAGGGCGAAGTTGCGGTGCACGACATCCGCAATCTGCCCGACACTGGACACCTTTATGCCGCACACGTGATCAACGACCTGTGGCGGGAAACCAAGGGCAAAGCTCTGATCGTCACCGACGTGGGCCAGCACCAGATGTGGGAGGCGCAGTATTACCACCACAGCGAGCCCCGCTCGCTGATTACCTCGGGCGGACTGGGCACAATGGGCTTTGCGTTGCCCGCGGCCATCGGCGCGAAGTTTGCGCGGCCCGAAGCGGACGTCTGGGTGATCGTAGGCGACGGCGGCTTTCAGATGACCATGGCCGAGCTGGCGACGATGGTGCAGGAAGGCATCAAGGTCAACATCGCCATTATCAACAACGGCTACCTCGGGATGGTGCGCCAGTGGCAGGAGTTCTTCTACGAGCGCAACTACGCGGCCACGCCGCTGGTCAATCCCGATTTCACCAAGATCGCTGAAGCGTACGGCATCCTCACGTTTGCGGTAACGCATCGCGAAGAGGTGGCCTCGACAGTGCGCAAGGCCCGCGAACACGATGGACCAGTGCTGATCGATTTCCGCGTGGAGCAGGAAGACTCGGTGTACCCGATGGTTCCGGCGGGCAAGGCGCTGCACGAGATGATTCGTCGGCCGAGCGCCATCGTGGAAACGGCGGCAGACGAGTAAATCTTATGAATATGACCTATTTGTTGGACGTTGCGAACCATACCGGCGTGGTGACACGTATCTCGCTGATCTTCCGGCGGCACGGCGCCAACCTGCAGTCGTTGTCGACGGCGAAGACCGAGCACCCGGGAATTGTTCGCATCGTCATCACCTCTGAAATCGAGCGGCGCCCGGCGGAACGCATCAAGGGCCAGCTCGCCAAACTGGTGGACATCTTCAAGGTGGACATGATCTCGCATGAGGAGGGGACATTCCGCGCCTTCGGCATGATGAAGATCGCGTGCACCTTGCAGACGCGTCCGCAGATTCTGCAATTGCTGGAGATCTTCAACGGTCGCGTACTCGAGCTCACCACTGAATGGGTGCTGGTCGAGATGACGGGTACTCCCGAACAACTCGAGGGCTTGCTGCAAGTGCTGCAGCCGTACGGGATTCTGGAGGCTGTAGAGACCGGTCCGATCGTGATTCGGCGCAATTCGCCACGTAATGCCACCAGGCCACAGCCGACATGGGAAGTGGTTCCGGGAGCGTTGTCTACAGGTGGAAATTCAACTATTACATCAACTACTAATTCAACGCAGGAGAGGAAACGCTATGGCACAGATCTTTTATGACAAGGACGCCGATCTTTCGCTGGTGCAGTCCACGAAGGTCGCCATTATCGGGTACGGATCGCAAGGCCATGCGCATGCGCTGAACCTGCGGGACAGCGGAGTGGATGTTCGCATCGGTTTGTACGAAGGCAGCCGCTCGAAAGAGCGCGCCGAGGCCGCAGGCCTAAAAGTTATGTCGGTTGCCGACGCTTCGGCGTGGGCCGACACCATTATGGTGCTGATTCACGACACCGAACAGGCAAAGGTCTACCACCGCGACATTCAGCCGAACCTGAAGCCGGGCAAGACGCTGATGTTCGCCCACGGCTTCAACATTCGCTTCGGAACGATTCAGTGTCCCGCGGGCGTGGACGTTAGCATGATCGCGCCGAAGGCTCCGGGACATCGCGTGCGCGAAGTGTTTGTCGAAGGCGGCGGCACACCTTGCCTCGTCGCGGTCGAGCAGGACGCGTCGGGCAAAGCTTGGCAGTATGCAATGTCGTATGCGAAGGGAATCGGTGGCACTCGTGCTGGAGTACTGAAGACCACATTCACTGAAGAAACTGAGACCGATCTGTTCGGCGAGCAGGCCGTGCTTTGCGGCGGCGCTAGCGCGCTGGTAAAAGCTGGTTTCGAGACTCTGGTTGACGCCGGCTATCAGCCGGAAGTGGCGTACTTCGAGTGCCTGCACGAGCTCAAGCTGATTGTTGACCTGATGTATCGCGGTGGCCTGAGCTACATGCGCTACTCAGTCAGCGACACGGCGGAGCACGGCGACTACACCGCAGGTAAGCGCCTCATCACCGACGAAACCCGCAAGGAGATGAAGCAGATTCTCGAAGAAATCCGCAACGGCAAGTTCGCGTCGGCGTGGATCAAGGAAAATGAAACGGGTCGGCACAATTTCATTGCCGAACGTGAGAAGCAGCGCAAGCACCTGATCGAGACCGTAGGTGAGGGATTGCGCGACATGATGCCGTTCCTCAATCCGGTGAAGGTGGCGGACATCGAAGCTCCGGCGAAGAAGGAAGAACCGGCGGTCGCGACGACAGCGTAATCGCCGGACAAGGCGGGCGGATTTTTCACCACGGAGGCACTGAGGCCAAGAAAAGAGAATCAGAAATCAAGGCTGTGCCTCAGTGGTGAATTGGTAAGTCGATAGAGGGGAACCCAGCATGTCGTTTTTCGCGCAAAGCAAGTTCGTCTGGAAGAATGGGAAGATCATTCCGTGGGAAGAAGCCACGGTCCATATGTCGGCTCACGGGCTGCACTACGGGACCGGGGTGTTCGAGGGTATTCGCTGCTATAACACCGTGAATGGCCCGGCAATATTTCGACTCGACGCGCACTTGCAACGCATGTTCGAGTCGGCTCGCACCTATGGTCTTCCGATTCCTTACTCACAGGAAGAGCTGACGGATGCTGCGCTGGAAGTCGTCAGCGCCAACGGTTTTTCCGATTGCTACGTGCGCCCGATCGCGACTTATGGCAGCGGAAGCTTGGGTGTGCATCCGCGCAACTGCCCTGTGGATGTTGCAATCCTGGCCTGGCCTTGGGGTGCGTACTTGGGTGCCGAGGCGCTGGAGAAGGGAATTCAGGTAACGGTATCTCGCTGGAAAAAGTTCAGTTCGCTGGCCATGCCGGCGACCGCGAAAGCCTGCGGCCAATACCTGAACTCGATGCTGGCTGTGCAGGACGCGGTCCGTCGTGGCTTCGACGAAGCGCTTCTGGTCGATGAGGAAGGAATCATTGCCGAAGGTTCGGGCGAGAACTTCTTTATGGTGCAGAACGGCAACGTGCTGACCAACGACGAGCGCGACCATGTGCTGATGGGTATCACGCGCGATTCGATCATCACGCTGGCGCGCGACTTGGGCTACAAAGTCTTTGTCGGCGAGATGCGACTGGAAGAATTGGAAGTCGCGGACGAGGCATTTTTCACCGGCACGGCCGCCGAAGTCACGCCGATCGCGGCACTCGATCGCAAGCCGATTGGAAACGGCAAGCCCGGCCCGATCACGTTGGAACTGCAGCGCGCCTATTGTGCCGCCACGTCGGGCCGCGACCCGAAGCACCAGGAGTGGCTGACTGCGGTGACGGCGAAAGCGGAAGCGAAGGAAGTTGTTGAGTCCTAGTGTTCCGAGAGCATCAGGTAACGCGAGCCCGGGGCTTGCGAAACGGCCTTACAGGTTTTGAGAAAAGCTTGACCAGCATGCGAGAGAACGGTGCCAGTGCGATAGACCAGACGCAGCTTGCGCTCCATGGCGAGCTCGGGGCAAGGCACGTGGACCAGTTCTTTGCTGGCGATTTCATGCTCGACCGCAATGAGCGGAACGAGCGCAACGCCGTTTTCCATGCGAACGAATTGCTTGATGTCTTCGATGGTGGGCAACTCGACGTTCATGTGGAGCGGCGTGTGGTGCTTCTTGAACGCCTGAATGACTTTCTCGCGGTAGGGGCTCAGCACGCTGTGGGCAATGAACGATTCAGCGCCCAGATCGCGGATGCCGACCTCATCGGCCTTAGCCAGCGGATGCCGTGGGTAAACGATCAGGGCCAGTTCATCCCGGTAGAGCATGTGCGAGGTCAGGTCGCTGTCTTCGGTGCGGAACGAAACTACACCAAACTCAACGTCGTGGTTGAGCACTTGTCCTGGAACTTCGCGGGCCAGGGTGCGCACGACTTGAATGCGGATCATGGGGTGCATGCGGTGAAACATGTGCAGCACTGGAAGCAGGTAGCGCGCCGTGAATTCATTAGCTGCGATGACCAGTTTGCCCTGGTGCAACATGCGTAGCTCTTTGAGGGCCTCGGCGGCTTCTTCGCGGACGTTGAGCAGTTCTTTGGCATATGTCTGCAGCACTTGGCCGGCGTCGGTCAGCGAGCCATCGCGGGAGGAGCGATCGAACAGGCGTTCTCCGAGTTCGTCTTCGAGTTTGGAGATGGTCTGGCTGACGGCAGATTGGGTGCGGTGCATGCGGCCTGCAGCTCGGGAGAAACTTTTTTCCTCGGCAACGGCGAGAAAGGTTTCGAGTTGGAAGAGTTCCACAGTATTACCCTCGCGCGGCGTTAAGAGAAGAATACTTATTGAATCATACTTGCTAATGATGTGACAAGAGATATTAGTTTGACTAATCGACTGCGGGTCGATAGCTTGGAAGAAGAACACTTGGAGGGTCTTATGCAGCGAGACCGCGTATTAGTTTTTGATACGTCGCTCCGCGACGGCGAACAGGCACCCGGATGCAGCATGAACGGGGACGAGAAGCTCCTATTCGCCAAAAAGCTCCAGGCGTTGGGCGTGGACATCATCGAGGCCGGCTTCCCCGTCGCCTCCGCGGGCGATGCCGAGGCAGTTCGTCGGATCGCAACCGAAGTGCAGGGTCCCGTAATCGCGGCGCTGGCGCGTTGCGTTGAGAAAGACATTGCGATTGCGTGGGAAGCGGTTAGCCGCTCCATGCGCCCGCGCATTCACACTTTCCTGGCGACCTCGGACATTCACCTGGCATTCAAGCTCAAGATCGGACGCGACGAAGCTCTGAACCAAGCTCGCAAGATGGTCGCCTATGCCCGCTCGCTCTGCACCGACGTGGAGTTTTCTCCCGAGGACGCAACTCGGTCGGACGTAGGATTCCTGTGCGAGGTGCTGCAGGCAGCGGTCGATTCCGGCGCCACCACCCTGAATATTCCGGACACCGTTGGTTACACGACACCGGGCGAGTATGGCGAGTTGATCCGGACGATTCAGCAGCGGGTGAAGGGCATCGAAAACGTTACTATTTCGGTTCACTGCCACAACGATCTTGGCCTCGCGGTGGCCAACTCGCTGGCCGGCGTCGAAGCCGGAGCCCGCCAGGTAGAGTGCACCATCAACGGAATCGGCGAGCGTGCCGGGAATGCCTCGCTCGAAGAGATTGCCATGGCGCTGCACGTGCGCGCCGACCGTTACGGCATCGATACCGGCATCAATCACCAGGAGATCTTTGGTGCCAGCCAGTTGCTGTCGGAGCTGATCGGCTTCGAAGTTCAGCCCAACAAAGCGATCGTGGGACGGAATGCCTTCGCTCACGAAGCGGGCATTCACCAGCACGGCGTTCTGAACAATCCTTTGTGCTACGAAATCATGACGCCGGAGACGGTCGGCATTCCGGCAGAACGCATCGTTCTTGGGAAGCACTCAGGCCGTCATGCGCTGGTGTACAAGTATCGTGAGCTGGGCCACGAGCTGTCGGGTGATGAACTCAACCGCATCTATCAGGACTTTACCCGACTGGCCGATCGCAAGAAGATCATCTACGAACAGGACCTGCTGGCCATGCTGTATACACATCGCAGCGGTATGCGTGAGAACAAGCCTTCGTCGCAGGAGATGCGCCCGGTATGAAGTTGCGTATTGTGGTTTTACCGGGAGACGGAATCGGGCCGGAAGTAACCAAACAGGCCATAGCCGTGCTGCAGGCGGTGTCGGATGTTTGCGGTTACGAGTTCCGTTTTGAGTCGCACCGCGTTGGGGGAGCAGCGATTGAACAAGACGGCACGCCACTTCCGGAGAAGACACTGGCAGCCTGTCTGGAAGCAGACGCTGTTCTGCTCGGGGCGGTAGGTGCAAGAAAGTTCGATGGCCTTACGGGCGAAAAGCGGCCCGAAGCAGGCTTGCTTGCACTGCGTCAGGCGCTGGGCGGATTCGCGAATCTGCGTCCCGTCAAAGCCTACGAAGCTATTGCCGACTGCTCGCCATTACGCGAAGACGTTACCCGCGGCACAGACATCCTAATCGTTCGCGAGCTGTTGGGAGGTCTTTATTTTGGCCAACCTCGTGCGCTGAACGATGACGGCCTCTCGGCGTACAACACCATGCGCTATCACGTTGACGAGGTGGAGCGCGTGGCGCACGTGGCGTTTCAGGAAGCGCGCCGCCGCAAGCATCTGGTCACCTCGGTGGACAAGGCGAACGTGCTGGAAACGTCGCAGCTTTGGCGTCGCACCGTGACTACGGTTGCTAAACAATACCCAGACGTGCAACTGGAACACGCTTACGTTGACTCGTTTGCCATGCAGTTGGTCACCACGCCTTCGCGCTACGACGTGGTGCTGACTGAGAATCTTTTCGGCGACATTCTGTCGGACGAGGCTGCGGTGATCAGCGGCTCGCTCGGCATGCTGGCTTCGGCCAGCGTCGGGGGCAAGGTCGAACTATACGAGCCGGTCCACGGCTCAGCGCCCGACATTGCGGGCAAGAGCATGGCCAATCCGTTCGGCGCTATCCAGTCCGCAGCGATGTTGCTGCGCTACACTGCGGGGCTCTACCATGAATCGGACAAGATCATTCAGGCGGTGGACCGCACGCTGTCACGCGGACAGGTGACGCGGGATCTCAGCGGCCGGCGTAATCGCCAAGCGGTTCCCACCGATGCGATAGGGCAGGCCGTGGTGGAGACGGTGACAGACCTGCTGCAAATGCAGATGGCCTACCACGCGGTCTGAGGTTCGGATGCATAAGCCCAAAACTCTGTTTGAAAAAGTTTGGGATTCGCACGTGGTGCGCGCGCCCGCGGGCGAGCCCACGCTGCTGTACATCGACCTTCACCTTGTGCATGAAGTGACGTCACCACAGGCGTTCGAAGGTCTGCGTCTAGCGAACCGCAAGGTGCGGCGTCCTGATCTTACATTTGCGACCGTCGATCACAACGTACCCACGACATCGGACGAACGCTTCCAGATCAAGGACCAAATTGCCGCACAACAGATCTCTACGTTACGGAAAAACTGCGAAGCGGCCGGCATTCCATTATTCGACATCGGTTCAGGACGGCAGGGTATCGTGCACGTCATCGGTCCTGAGTTGGGGCTGACCCAACCGGGAAAGACCATCGTTTGCGGCGACAGCCACACCAGTACGCACGGGGCTTTCGGCGCACTCGCGTTTGGCATCGGAACGTCAGAAGTTGAGCATGTGCTGGCGACACAGTGCGTCTCGCAGACGAAGCCGCGCAGCATGCGGGTCTCGGTTTCGCGGAGGTTGGCCGAGGGCACGACTTCCAAGGACCTGATTCTTGACATCATCCGCCGGCTCGGGACCGATGGCGGTACTGGCCATGTGATTGAGTACGCGGGCGAGGCGGTGCGTAACCTCACGATGGAAGAGCGCATGACGATGTGCAACATGAGCATTGAATGCGGTGCGCGCGCCGGTATGGTCGCTCCGGATGATACGACGTTTGCCTACATGCAGGGCCGTTCGTACGTGCCGAAGGGAAGGGCGTGGGAAGATGCTGTGGCAGCGTGGCGGCAATTGGCGTCGGACGAGGGCGCGACATTCGACAGCGAAATCAGCATCGACGGTTCGAAGCTCGAACCCATCGTGACCTGGGGTACGAATCCAGGCATGTCGGTGCCGGTGACGGCAAACATTCCGGATCTCGAGCAGGCGCGCGACGCATCGGAACGCGCGGCCATGCTGGCGGCCCTTGAGTACATGGGGTTGAAACCGGGGACTCCCGTCGAAGAGATCACTGTTGACCGAGTGTTCATCGGATCGTGTACCAATGGTCGTCTCGAAGACTTGCGGGCTGCGGCCAAAGTCATTCATGGCCACAAGGTGCATCCCGATGTAACCGTGCTGGTGGTGCCAGGGTCAGAAGCGGTCAAACTTGCTGCTGAGCGGGAAGGTCTTGACCGCGTATTCAAGGATGCCGGCGCGCAGTGGCGCGAACCGGGATGCTCGATGTGCCTCGGTATGAATCCCGACATCCTGGCGCCGAAACAGCGTTGCGCGTCAACCAGCAATCGCAACTTCGAAGGCCGACAGGGGCGTGACGGACGTACCCATCTGGTCAGTCCGGCAAGCGCCGCTGCCGCTGCCGTAGCGGGGCATTTTGTCGACGTACGCGGCTGGGAGTACAGGAATTAGCGATGGAACCGATTCGCAAACATCGTGGCGTCGTCGCGCCGTTGCACCGAGAAAACATCGACACTGACCAGATCATTCCCAAGCAGCACCTGAAACGGATTGAGCGTACGGGTTTCGGGCAGTTTTTGTTCTTCGACTGGCGCTACCATTCTGACGGCCGCAACCGCGAAGAATTTGTATTGAACCACGAGCACTTTCGCAACGCGACTATCCTCGTGGCGGGTAAGAATTTCGGCTGCGGCTCGTCGCGCGAGCACGCAGCGTGGGCGCTGGGTGAGTTCGGGTTCCGCGTCATTCTTGCGCCATCATTTGCGGACATCTTTCGAAACAACGCGGGCAACAACGGGCTGCTTGTGATCGAACTGCCCGAAGCCGTGATCCAGAGGATCGTCGAACATGCCGACAAGCATCGCCCGTACCAGTTGTCAGTCGATCTGGAACAGCAGACCATCAGCGACGACTTTGGAATGTCAGAGAAATTTGAGGTCGAGCCATTCCGGAGGCACAGGTTACTGCACGGTCTCGACGAGATCGGCATGACGCTGGTGCATGAGGCCGAGATCACGCAGTTCGAAGAGCGGCGTCCGTCGCGAGTGCCGCAAAGCTAGCGTTCCTTGAAAACCCTTACATCTCCGCGAGTACACGGTGCACCAGGTGGATGGAGATTGATCCTTCACCCACTGCTGCCGCAACCCGCTTCACGTTGCCCGCCCGCACGTCGCCTACGGCGAATACGCCCGGCAGACTAGTCTCCAGCAGCATCGGCGGACGTGAGGCCGGCCAGTGCTGCTTTGGCGAACCGTTCCGTGGCAGGTCGTAGCCAGTCAGTATGAATCCTTTGTCGTCGAGCGCGAGACAATTCTGCAACCACGCGGTGTTGGGTACTGCTCCGGTCATCAGGAAGACATGGCGAATCGGCTGAGTTTCTACCTCGCCGGTCAGGTTATTACGCCACTGCACGCGCTCCAAGCGCCAGTCACCTTCTACCCCTATGATCTCCGTCTTGTAATGCAATGTGATTCTAGGATGATTCACAATGCGATCGATCAGATAGCGTGACATAGTATCCGTGAGTTTGGCCGACCGCACCAGCATGTGAACCTCCGTGGCAAATTGTGTCAGGTACACGACCGCCTGTCCGGCCGAGTTTCCGCCGCCGACCACGATCACCTCTTCGCCATTGCACAATTGAGCTTCCATGTTGGTTGCGCCGTAATACGCTCCAACACTTTCAAACTTGGAGAGGTTCGGAATCGAGGGCCGGTTGTACTGCGCACCCGAGGCGATCACGACAGTTCTGGCGGTGAGCTTTTGTCCATTATCGAGCTCAATTTGATATGGCCTTCGGTCGCAATGAAGCTGAGTCACTCCGTGCGCAATCATGATTTGTGCGCCAAATTTCTGCGCCTGGTTCAGCGCGCGGCCGGCGAGCTCGAATCCTGATATGCCAGTCGGGAACCCGAGGTAGTTCTCGATTCTGGAACTCGAGCCCGCTTGGCCACCAGGGGCAGTAGTCTCGATGACCAAAACATCGAGTCCCTCGGAAGCCGCATAGACGGCTGCTGCAAGCCCCGACGGGCCTGCACCTACCACGATCAGGTCACGCACCTGGGTCTCGTCAACCGGATTATTGAAGCCCAGGCAGTCGGCAACTGTCTGTGGGGTGGGGTTGCGCAGTACCACGGATCCCCGACAAATTAACACCGGAACCTCTTTCACAGCCACATTAAACCGGTCGAGCAACTCTTGGGCCTGGCTGTCGCGGTCGAGATCGACGTAGGTATACGGGTGCCCGTTGCGGCCGAGAAACTCGCGTAGCCGCAAGGTTCCAGCGCAATGCGTCGAGCCCAACACAATCACATCGCCGAGGCCCTTGCTGATGAGGGCGACCCGGCGCAGAATGAAAGCTCGCATAAGGATTTCGCTGAGCTCGGCGTCCTTGGCGATCAACGAGCGCAAATTTTCGGGGCTGATTTCGAGGAACTCGCCCGCCTCCGTGACCCGCCCGCGGACCAAGCTGCGACGGCCCGAAATCATGTTCACCTCGCCGGTGAATTCACCGGGATCATGCGTGTCAATCGCCCGCTCGCCGTTGCCGTCGGGTTGCACAACCTCCATGCGGCCCGAGAGTACGATGAACATTGAAATCCCCGCGTCACCCACGTCGTAGACGATGTCGCCCACGGCTACTGGCCTCACTTTTCCGAAAGGCCGGGAGCGGTCGATTTGAGCGGCCGTGAGCTTCGGGAATGCCTCAGTGGATGGGTCCAGCGCACGGATGGGAAGTAGAGGCGAGGTCGGTTCGGACATAGAAATCTACCTGCGGAGAAATTGACGATTCAGGCAGAGTAGATGCGGGAACGCGACCAAAGGTAGCGTGCGAGACAGTCCGGAGCTTCATCCTGTAAGATGCCGCGAAGCCCCGATCTCTGCCATCAAACGACTGTAGCAAAATATTGCCGCGGGGAGTTCAAGCGTCGCCACGCTGACGGGCGCGTAAGGTGGCAGATGTACGATGTCCTCTGGAGGAATAATCTTGGGCGCCGATAGCGTTCCACTGAGTCCACAAAATCTGGCTCGCGTAGTCTTGCGCGATGTGCACTTCTGGATCCCTGTAGCAGTCTTGCTTGGTGGATTGGCAGTGCTCCGTTGGATGAGTTGATGGCCACGCAGCAGTCACCGGCAGTCTCCGAGCAGCGTCCTGTGGTCAGCGTGGAACGCCTGCGTAGCCTGCAGTCAATGGGGATTCTCTGTGGCTTTGGCGCCGGCGCATGGCTAGGTGCCGCTGAAGCGCCGACCAAGCTGGTGACCGTCGGGATCTCTCCCGTTGTGATCTCGCTCCTCATGGTTGCCGGTGTGTTTCTTGCCCGATGGAGCGTGCCAGCGCTGGTACGCGGTACGGGGCAGATCCATTGGGACCTGCGGCAGGCTCCGCATCTCGTCATCTGGGCCGTGCTTGCGGGATGTCTATGGGCGGTCGCCAACACCCTGACGATCTTTGCCATTCGTGATGTCGGCCTCAGCATCGCCTTTCCGCTGTGGAATATGAACAGCCTGATCGGCATTTTGTGGGGCGTCACACTGTTCAACGAGTTGCGCAATGCAGGCGCGCGTCGCTGGCTTAGCGTGCTCGGGGGCGCCGTGCTGATGTTCGGCGGCGCGACATCATTGGCGTGGGCTTCTTCGGCACAGACGACTCCAGAACATGCGCTGCGCGGCATCACGGCGGCGTTGGCAGCTGGCGTCCTCTGGGGAACGATGTATGTCCCTTATCGGAAGGCCTACCTGACGGGGATGAATCCGCTGTCGTTTGTGACGTTCTTCACCGTCGGTGAACTTATTACTATGACGGTTCTGGCGTTGTTTTACAGCGGGGGAATGTCGTCTCTCGTACACCAGCTCGCGCAAGCGAAGGATGCACTCTTTTGGTTGCTGCTGGGCGGATTCGTCTGGGTCATCGGCGATGTATTCCAGCAGTACGCCGCTAAATATGTGGGCATCAGCCGCGGAATTCCACTCTCGAACACCAACCAGTTGTGGGGACTCGCGTGGGGCATCCTGGTCTTTGGCGAACTCCACGGCCACGGACATGCTCTCTATGCGCAGGTCATCGGGGGATCGCTGTTGATGGCTGCCGGTGCTGGAGCCATCGCGCTATCGTCGGTCACGCACAAGGAGCACGGAAGCTGGGGCGAGGCCGCGCATCGGGAGGGGCGGCGATACGGAGTCGCCGCTGATTACGTTCAGGCCGGACTCGCTGGGCACGATGCCAACAGAGCCAGTTCCGAGAAAGGCACGCGAACGTGGCTGGATTGGACGATTGTGGCGATCGCCAGTGCGGTGTTCGTCGCGCTGGCAAGGGTGAGCCGGGTTCCGAACATCACCGTGAATTGGACGGCGGTGGCAGTTCTATCGTCGGCGTTATTGATCTTCCTTGCGATCTGCGGAAGTGCTTTGTGGAAGGCGACCCGCTTCAGTTAGAGCCCGCCGTCTGGGTGACGCATGTTAGGAAGTAGACGGCTGTATCACCACGCCATTCCGCCAACGGTCGACCAGCAGCCACCACAAATAGCGTTGCCATTCGGCATAGGTAGTTTTCGCCCACTCTCGAGTTTGCCACCAGCGCTCGCCAAAGAAGTACGGGTCCGGGGCGGCGTAAATCGAGAAATGATACTGCGGCAGCCGCTTGCTCAAAATCGCCAGCGCACGGCGGGTGTGGTACGCCGATGTGACCACAAGAATCGACTTAACATTCGTGCCCTGCAGGCATTTCCCGAAAAAGCGCGCCTCGGCGTATGTTGAGTTGTCCTCAAGCGCACAAACCGTAGCGGTTCCCGGTGACGTGCGGTTCACAAAATCTCGGGCGAGGTCGATGTCCCAATTGCCGAAAGTCTCGCCCTTCGCGAAGACGTCCAGCATGAGGTGGGGGGCATAGCCTTCTTTCATCAGTTGGACGCCGTTCCAGTAGCGCAAATCGTTGTTCCCGCCGCCGAGCACGACGATCAGATCGGCGTGCTCCGGCTGGTTCACCACCAGGAACGAGCCCGCGTGCCGCAAGGCCACAATCGCGACGATAGCCACCAGAGCTACAACCAGAGCGCGCTTTAGCATGGTCGGGACGATTCTATCTGAGGGGAATAGCGGAACAAACGGCGATGCAGCGAAGCGCGCTAGAACATCGGAAAGGGAGCTTCACCATGATGATGGCGATGGAACTCCCTTTTCGCAGGAACGACTCTGCTTTCGCGCGCCGACCCGTTATTTCGGTACGTTCTTTCCGAAGCGGAACGTCGGCGAAGCCGACATGCGCCAGGTGTACTGGGGATCTCTCAGCAGATTGCTGAACAGATTCGTGTAAACCCAGTCGGACTGGAACCGAAGCCCGACGTGCTTCGAAACGTTCAAATCGATTCCACCGCCAACTCCGTAGAACCCTACCCATTGCGAAGTCTTCATGCTGGCGCCAATCAGGTTCGTGACAATCCCAGTAATGATTGGGTCTTGCGGGTGCACCTGGATGGCCTGATGCATTGCGCCGATGTCAGGGTGAATGAATAACGTCACATACTTGAAGTGACGATAATTAAACTGCGGTCCACCGGTGATGGTGTAGGTATTCGCATAGTATGGCGCCCACACCGTATATCCGGCTGGCAGATACGGCAGGATCGGCGCCAATTTGCCGATCGTGGCATTGTTGAGCTGGGGCACAGTCAGCGAGCTTCCACCGCCGAAATAACTGGTGTCAACGCCGAGCGCGAGCCAGCGCTTCCAGTTGTATCCGAACTGTGCCTGGAATCCACGCTCATCGAGGTTCATGTTCGGAGTGGTAAGGTACGCAAATCCTACATATGCGTCGTACTGGCCGACGTATTCCTGCTTTTGTGCCAGACACGTGACCACAGATAGAGAGAGAAAAAATATCAAGAGCAAAAGGGTAGAACGCCGCATTGGGCTTCTCCTTGCGATCTGTTTAAATTGGGGCCCCATTCAGATTCAACGGCGCTCGTATGTATCTCTTTTGTATGCCGCCAGTTGAACCGATGCCGTTGAACCGAACACTTTAGTTTCATGCATACGGTGTTTGCGCGGATAGCAAATTCACCTCGAATTGCTTGCGAATTCCCAAATTGGCACAAAACCGCACACCATCAGCTAACCCGCGAGACGCGGACTCGATTCGGCTCTCAAACATTCCTGAGGCTGGGACTGAAACCAGTTCGACTGCTTCAGCCCCGGGCTGTTTGCTGGTGAGTAGCGGCGAGACGATTCGCGATGATGGTGTAGGCCGAAGAATTGAAGGAGAGTCCGATGTGTGTCCCGGGAACTTCGAAATCTTTGTCGGAATTTCCGGTCAGGCAATAATGCCAGTCCACGATGCCATCGTTCTTGGTGTAGATTGCCGTTTCCAACACGGAGTCCGGAACACTGCGGCGAAGTGAGGCAAGAAAGTTGCAAGTGCATTTGCCGGTATAGCAGGTAGGCAGCACACCGGATCCATGCTCCCGCAGGATGTGCTTGCGTACGGCTTCGGCTGCTTGTAGTACGGTGCGGTGAACAACGGTCCCGCGAAAGGGCGAGGCGAGGGTGATGACTGAGGCGACGTCATCGGGCCGCTGACTCGCGACCGAGCGCGCGATGATGCCTCCCAGGCTGTGACCGATGAGGTGAATCTTGCGCTCCGTTTCGGTGAGCGCTTTCTCGATACAGGCGTTCAACCTTTGTTGAATGAGAATGTTGGGACACTCGGCATTGATGCCGATGCCGGAAAAGTAAGGACGATAGCCAATGCGGTCAAGCCAGGTGTGGAGTTGTGAGAGATAAGCGTCGGTGCCTAGAAAGCCTGGAACCAGAATGACCGCAGAGCCGTCGCCGCGGGGAACTCCTAGACCGTAATAAACCGGGGAGGAATGCAGGAGGAAGATGTCGGCAGCGAATAACGCTTCCTTCCAGATTGCGATGTCAGCTTCGGCGTTGTCTTCGCGAAAGTCGAGGCGATGCGGGCCCGTTGCCAATATCAACTTCCCCCGGGGTCGTGATGTGGGTTCGGTCGCCCGAAATGAGGGGATTGCCCCGCACCCGCGTAGCGAAGATCGTTCGGCGCCGTCCTCGGGAGAACAATATAGACTCTTTGGCGCCAGTTGCCAAAGCTTTGTTTCCGGGCTTAACAGCTCACGAAGTACTTCGATGGACGAAACGGCCGCCAGAGTAGTCTCTCCAACGCCTCCGGATACGGCCTGAGCTTGGCCTGCGGCGCAAGTCGCCGGGTACTGCTGCATCGCAGTATTGGAATCGGCCAAAAAACTGGGAATCCCTGTGGCAATATGTAGGTGAAGATTGTGCATTGCAGCAGGAAGGCCCACATGAACGCTGCCATCATCATCAAGAAATATCCCAACCGCAGGCTTTACGACGCGTCTGCAAGCCGGTACATCAACCTGGAAGACATTGCGGGGTTCGTCCGGAATGGGAAAGACGTCCAAGTGGTGGATGCCCAGACGGGTGAAGACATCACCCGCGTGACGTTGACACAGATCATCATGGATGACGCCAAACAGCAACCGACGGGACTGCCGCTTGAGCTGCTGCGGCAACTCATCATTTCGTCCGACCGGATGGGACGCGAATTCATCATGTGGTATTTGAAGTCGGCATTCGATGCGTACCAGACGGTCCAAAGCAAACTGCACACCGGCATCAACGAAGTGCAAGCAGCCGCTCTATCGCCCATCAGCATGATGAAGAACTTCCTGCAAGGGCAGGGAGCTAAGCAAGCAGCTGAAGCCCCCAACCCGAACAGCACAGAGCTTCAGCAAATGCGTGAGCGGATCGCCGAACTGGAAGCACGCATGCAGAAGCCGGTTCGTGCCAAGACGCCTGCCAAGCGCAAAGCCGCAAAAAAGCGGCGCTAGGTTCGGTTGAGCTTGAGCGAACAATCATTGAACGCTCATAGAAGTCATCTCGGCCTGATCGTCCCATGATGTCTCAGTGGCCCGAGGAATGAAGCTCATAGCACGCTCGGTCAACGCCGCAATCGTCAGGCTGGGATTGACGCCGAGATTGGCGGAGACGACCGAGCCGTCGCAGATGTACATGTTCTTGTAGCCGAACACGCGGTTGCGATAATCAACGACTCCGTGCTCGGGCGATTCGGCCATCACGCACCCGCCCAGGCAGTGCGCCGTGCCGGGAATGTCGAAGAGAATTTCTGGTAGCATGCTCATCGCGGTGCCTCCGGCCATGCAGGCGAAATGCTCGGCGAACTTGTTGGCCTCGGGGATGAACGTCGGGATGCGCTGGCCGCGGCTGACCAGATGCTTGCGGAGCGGCAAGAACACTGAGCGCTCCCAACGCATGTCGATGTGGCCGTCCACTGCCTGCATGCACAACAGGATCACGCACTCGCGCGCCCAGCCGAACGGCTGCATGATGCGGAACGTGCGGATGGGATGCGCTATGGATGAGGCCAACAGGTTTTTTAACCAAAGAGCTATGCGCCCGGGGCCGGGCCGGCCGCCAGTGAGAATAGTGGTCCAGGCCGACATTGAATCCGAACCGTTGGGATAACGAACCGCCTCGATGTGCGTGTGCTGGTCGATGTAAATGCCCGAGCCGATTGCGACACCCTTCGACAAGTCATCTTTACTTCCGGGTACGCGGACTCCGATCAGCGACTCGGAATTGGTGCGCACGTAACGGCCGACCATACCGCTCAGGTTCCGCAGCGACTGCGTGTCTTTGAGGCGGAAGAGCAATTCCATCGTGCCCAAGGCGGAAGCAGCGAAGACCACACCACGACAGGTGAAGCTGCGACGGTCTCGCAGCAAGAACGCTGTGGACTTCTTCGTCGAGACAAGATAGCCGGCGCTGCCGTCGGTGACGCCGTCGAGCGGCTGCACGTCCACCACACGCGCCTCAGCGAATACCTCTGCACCGCGCTTCTCGGCGAGGTAAAGATAGTTCATGTCGAGAGTATTTTTTGCGCCGTGTCGGCAACCCATCATGCAGCCACCGCATCCCTGGCAGGTGGTGCGCTCGGGGCCTTCGCCACCGAAGTATGGATCAGGCACGGTGACGCCGCCCGGGACGCCTTCGGGCGCTTGGAAGATGGCGACGCTCGTGCGATAAAAAGTGTCGCCAACTCCTGCGGATTCGGCCACCCTGTGCAACAACTTGTCGGCTGGCCCGAGAATCTTGTTTTCGGTGACGCCTAGCATCCGCGAAGCAGTGTCGTAATGCTGCGGCATTTCGGAGTGCCAGTTGTCCAGGCCTTTCCACGATCCGCTCTCCCACACTTTGTCGGGCGGTCGCAGCATGGTACAGGCATAGGTGATGGAGCCTCCGCCGACCGCGCAGCCGTGCAGGATGGTGACGTGCCGAAAGAAGCGCATGTTGAAGAAGCCACGCAGGGCGATTCCGGGACGCCAGAACCAGCGGTGTAGCGACCAACTGGTCTTAGGGAGATTGTCGGGAGTCCAGCGGCGTCCCATCTCTATTACCGCGACGCGGTATCCCTTCTCGACTAACCGAAGAGCGGTGACACTGCCTCCGAATCCGGAGCCGATGACGATGAAGTCGAAATCGAATTGGTCAGTGGCGTCTGCCATTTGAGACTCCGTGCTAAACCGACGCAGTCTTTCGCCGATCGACCTTGGCCGCCGCTAGAACCTCTTCCGGTCGAGGCATTCCTCGCCGGGCATAACGGATCAGCCCGGTGGGGCCGATCAGGTAAACGGTGCGGTTCACCATGCCGCCATCGGAGTTGTACAAAGTGGCGACCCGCTGGTCGGTGTCTACCAGCAGTGGAAAGGGAAACTTATTGTGAGAGCGAAATTCGCGATGGCTCTCCGCACTCTGCGGATTGATCCCAAAAGCAGCGACGTGATGAGCTCGCATGTCGGGCCACGCATCACGGAACTCGCAGAGCTGTTGGCGGCAGATCAGGGTGTCATCGCCGGGGTAGAAGACCAACACGACATTCTTGCCGCGTAAGGCGGACAGGGTGACCTTCTTGCCCGACTCAGTCGAGAGGGTGAAGTCGGGCGCCTTGGAGCCTAGGGGGAGCGGATCGCGCGGGAGCCAGGAGAGCATAGGGAGCCGTTTCTTAACAACTTACGTTGAAATGCATAAAACGTGGTTGTTTAGAATCAATCGCTTAGCCGGAAATTGTTGCTAAGTGATTGAAGGAAAATATAGTTATAGCTATCCATGTCATACATAAAGGGTTAGCATAGCCATTTTTCGCCATCTGTTCGCTATCGAGCTACTTGGTGCGCGCCGCAGCCTCGGCCTTGCGGATCGCCTTTTCGTGGAGATCGTAGGTGGCCAGAGCCTGACCTGCGCCTTGCCGGGCCATCTCGGTACTCATCCGCCGCTCTCCCTCGGCAAAGGTGTCCTCGGCTTCAAGTCGCTGGCGTTCCGTTTCTTCGTCCGCCTCCAATACCTTTTGGGCGATGGCGAGAATTTCGGGATCGAAGGCCGTAGCTTCCCCTTTGGTGGCCTTCTTGCCCTTGCCTGCGTCGCCATTTTGTGTGGCCAGGAAGTTGTAGGCCCGTTTCAGGTCGTCACTCCAGGTAGCTTTGACCTTGTCCTCGGCTGCATTGAGCGCGGCGGTTGCGCGATCAGCAATCCCGCGGACCTTGCGTTTTTCCATGAGCCACTTGAATACGCCCCACTCCTTGCCCTGGGTCATGATGGCGCGGGATTCTTCGACAGCTTCGAGCTTTCGCATGATGGTAATAATCCAATTCTTCGGTTTGTAATGACGCGTCTTGACGGAGTGCGTCAGGTGACATTGTAGGGTGCAGTGCTGCAAATCGGTGGTGACGTAGGTCATACGATGAGAGCCGATTCCCAAATCGGGAATCCTCGGCGCTGGCAATTCCGCACGTGTAGAATCCGCACTGAGTAACTTTCAGGAGGAACCATGCGTTCGCGCTATTGTTTGTTGGCAATTCTGTTGTTGGTGGGAGTGGTGGGAGTGCAGTTGTCCAGCGCTCAGACCCCGACTTACACCCTGACCGTTGTGGTTGAGGGAGTGAATGAGAAAGACGGAAACATCGGAATGCTGGTGTTTACTTCCGACAAAGGATGGCCCGATGATCGCAAGGCCGCTCTCCGCGACATCGCAGTACCGGCCAAGCCCAACGCCGTCAATACCATCGAGGTTCCCAATCTGCCTGCTGGCGAGTACGCCGTAGCGGTGATTCACGACGTCAACAAAAACCACAAGCTGGACAAGAACATGCTCGGCGTTCCGACTGAGCAGTGGGGGATGTCGACGAATCCTTCGCACGGACTCAAAGCTCCCTCGTACAGCTCAGTGAAGTTCTCGCTGAGCGGGAACCAGGAGATACACGTGAAGGTGCAGTGAAGGGCGAGTGAATGGTGGGTAGTGGGTAGTGGATAGTGGATAGAAAAGACGGGCGCGCGAGGTCCAAGGCCACAGCGCTTCCCAAAACCTAGCGCCTCCAGATGATGAGTCTGGGGGCGCTGTTGATTGAACGCGGCTTAGTCAGAGGCTACGGCAGGTCCTCGTATGCGACGCTGGTGAGGAACTCCTGGAACTCGCCTTTCGACATGGCGGTAAATAGCTCGGCCGCGCGGTCGAACTTGTTGTCCTTGGACGTCGTCTCGGCAGACTTTAACCGTGCCACCACTTCCTGCAAAATCGCGTCGAACATTTCAGGCGTGATGGGCCGTCCGTCGTCCATCTTGGCGTTGTAGCGGAGCCACTGCCAAATCTGCGAACGAGAAATCTCCGCAGTAGCGGCGTCTTCCATCAAGTCATAGATTGGAACGCAGCCGTTGCCACGCAGCCATGACTCCAGATACTGCAGGCCGACGTCGATGTTGCGGCGAAGTCCGCCTTCGGTAATGGCGCCCTTGGGTAGCTCCAGCAGGTTCGCCTCGGTGATCGGCGAAGTAGCGCTGGCCGGAGGAGCGATCTGGTTGGGCTGCGGCATGTACTGGTCGAAGATCCCTTTCGCGATAGGAACCAATCCCGGATGAGCGACCCAGGTTCCATCGTGTCCGGCACGGACTTCGCGCAGCTTATCTTGGCGCACGCGCTCCATCGCTTCCTCGTTGGCCTTGGGGTTGTTGCGGATGGGAATTTGCGCTGCCATTCCGCCCATGGCGTGAATGCCGCGACGATGGCAGGTGTGAATGAGCAGCTCGACGTAGGAGCGCAGGAAGGGCTGCTGCATGGTCACTTCGCCACGGTCGGGAAGTACGTGGCTGGCATGGTTACGAAACTTCTTGATGAAACTGAAGATGTAATCCCAGCGGCCGCAGTTCAGCCCAGCGGAATGGTCGCGCAACTCATAGAGAATTTCGTCCATCTTGAAGGCGGCAGTGATGGTCTCGATCAGTACTGTTGCGCGGATGGTGCCCTTGGGGATGCCAATGTAATCCTGCGCGAAGACGAACACGTCGTTCCATAGGCGTGCTTCCTTATGGCTCTCGAGCTTCGGGAGGTAGAAGTACGGGCCGGTGCCAGCGGCGATTTGCGCTTTGGCGTTGTGGAAGAAGAACAGTCCGAGATCGAAAAGCGAAGCAGAAACAGGAGTGCCACTGACGAGGAAGTGTTTCTCGTTGAGATGCCAGCCGCGCGGACGGACGAAAAGAACGGCCGGCTTGGGGTTCAGCTTGTAGTGTTTGCCTTCAGGCGAGGTGAATTCAATGGTGCGGCGGACGGCATCGTACAAGTTGCGCTGGCCCTCGATGCAGTTGGTCCAGGTTGGTGAATTGGAGTCCTCGAAATCGGCCATGAAGACGCTGGCGCCGGAGTTGAGCGCGTTGATGATCATCTTGCGGTCGGTGGGACCGGTAATTTCCACGCGCCGGTCGAGCAGGACGGCGGGAATGGGCGCTACTTTCCACGATGCCTCGCGGGTGGCGCGTGTGGCGTCGAGGAATTGAGGCAGTTCGTCCGCGTCGAGGCGGGCCTGGCGGTTCTTGCGCTCTTGCAGCAATGCCTGGCGCACGGGTTCAAAGCGCGTATGCAGCGCCACCAGGAATTCGTTTGCCTGCGGAGTAAGGACAGCGGGTTGTGCATCGGTATGAGGCCCAGTAATGCGGATGGATTCAGTTTGAGTAGTCATGCAGCTCCCTTGGCCAAATTACGGAACGGCAGTAGAGATTGCGCGTCGCCAAGTCGTCTCTCGGTGCAGGTCTCAGCCGTTCGCGGGCGCGAAGGGCCGTCGAACTGAACGAAGGATAGAGATGCGACATTGGGATGCGCTCTGTCGCTTCACGGCCATTGTAGTCCACGGCGTGCGCCAGAGCCGTGCTTCAATGGCGGCTGAAATACATGTTCAGCATCAAGCCGAGCTGGTTGTACACCTGGTTGGGACTGTTGCCGGTGTTGTTTTGGTGCTCGTAATAGGAATTGAACTCGAAGTGTTTAGCAAAAGGGAAGTTGCAACCGAGGTAAATCGCCGTGTCGCTCCATTTGCCGTATTGGCTGTTGTAGAAGAACTCAGCACTGGCGTAGGGCGAAGGATGGTAGCGACCGATCCGGATGCTTTTTTCCAGTTGGATGCGGTTGCGGTAGCGCCAGGTGAAGTTGCCGGCCCGCCAGTTCAGGTCGGCGCGGTTACGGTCTGATAGCAGGAACCTGATCTTGGGCAGGGGATAGTTGAGGGTGAAGAACGGCAAGAGACGGTTTGTCGGCGGCTCGCTGGGGGTCGGCAGATAGCGGTATCCAATGGAAAAGATGAGCAACCGTGACTTCGATTCGTCCAGATCGAAGGATGTGACATCCGCAAACCAATGCGGTGCCTTTACAGAGAAATCGATGCTGGGGCCGATCTCGGCGGTGACCGGAGTGCCGTCTTCGCGCGTCTCTTTGGCCTGAAACCAGATGCGCACGGGCGAGCTGATCTTGTAGTAGGTGTCGATCTCTGGCAAAAGCTGGTCGATTTGCGCCTCGCTGCGAGGAGCAAGCGCAAGTACCAGCAGCGTGCTCAGCACGCAACACTTTCCTAAGTGCAAGAAAAGACGCATACGGTTAGGATGAGGCAAAGCAAATCCTATATCACACCCGGTGGTGATCCTGTGCCTGGCGGAGTGTGGAGAGTCGATAGAGGCGTGTCCGGTATGAATTTCCGAACCCTAACAATTATCTGTCTGCTGATGGTCGCGCCATTGCTGGCAAGGGACAGCACCGATGTGATCGTCATGAAGAATGGCGACCACCTGACCGGCGAAATTAAGGGCCTTAACGAAGGCGTGCTTTACATCAGCATGCAGTACATCATCGGTACCAGCCAGGTGCAATGGTCGAAGGTTGACCATATTGAGAGCAAGCAGTTGTTCCTGGTCAAGACGGAAGACGGCTCGGTGTACACCGGAGCGCTTTCTACCGCTGAGACGGAGGCTGGGCGGCCAATGTCCATCGAAGTGGTGGAAGCCCCCGAGCAGCAGGTGGTCCTGGAGAGAACAAAGGTCGTTCAGATGGACATGACCTCAGAGCGGTTCTGGCAACGGTTCAATGGGGACATCAATACCGGCATTATCTACTCGAAGGGCAATCAGTCGACGCAGTTCAATCTCGGCTCGGACGTGAGCTATCCGCGGGAACGATGGTCCGCTACTGCCAGCTACAATTCCACACTCGCAACCAGCACAGGCGTCACAGCCTCGACACGCAACCAGTTCAATTTAGGGGCGCAGCGGCTGCTGCGCTGGAACAATTGGTTCTATGCGGGACTGGGTGATTTGCTGCAGAGTTCGGTGCAGGGAATCCAACTGCAGTCGACCATGGGGGGCGGAATCGGTCGATACCTGGCGAACAGCAACCGCGCGACGGTTAGCGTACTGGGTGGCTTTGCCTGGCAGCGCACCGAATACTCACAATCCGTGGTACCTGCCGGCACGCAGAATGTTGCGGCAGGCGCGGTTGCGCTGAATGCAAAACTCTTCAAGTTCAACAAGACAAACCTCAACGTCTTGGCCACCGTTTTCCCGGCGATTTCGCAACCAGGCAGGCTTTATTCCAGTTTGAACGTTACTTACTACATCAAGATCACTGGGAACCTCTCGTGGAATGCCTCGTTTTATGGCAACTGGGACAACCAGCCTCCGCCGACTTTCAGCGGCAGCGATTACGGCACGAGCTCGGGGCTGAGTTGGACGTTCGGAAATAAGTAGAGATCGGCAACTAGCTACTAGCAATTTGCAACTGGCTTTCAGGGGCGGGTTGGTAACTGGTGACTGGTCATGGCCGAGGATTCGCGCGTGGCTATGACGTCCACGAATTTCCCTCCTGTATGATTTGCTGTCGAAATCGCCATTCTTGAAGGGGCATCATGAGTGCGTTCGGGTATGTGGCACATCGGGTTAGTCGGGTCTTAGTCATTGCGGGATTCTTTTCAGCGATTGCTAGCGCGCAGATCGTGCCCACCAACGATCCGCCCGTGTACGGCCCTTATAACGCCGCGATTTTGCAGGGCGGAGACGGCCTGAGCAAGAAGATGGTGGAGCACGACACGGTCTTGCGTGCCGATTCGCCGTGGACGATGTACGGCTGGGTGAATGCGGATGCTGCTGTCACCGCTCCTATGCTGGTCGCGGGCTATGGCGATGTGGCCGCGGAATATTCGCGGTACCTGGGGCTGGCGCCGGACAAGCTGATGCTGTGGATGGGTGCGGACAACAGCTTGAGCGCTCCGCTGAGCGTTGCGCCGGGTAAGTGGCAGTTTGTGGCGGCGACGTTCGATGGGCAGTCGGTGATTCGGCTGTACGGCGACGGCGCGCAGGTAGGACAAGGAGTGCTGGCGCTGGGAAGAGTGGCTCCGGTGCTGCAAGTAGCGCCTCCGGTGCCGGTAGCAAGCCCGATGATGCCGAGTTTCACAGGGCAGCACTTCGGCGGGAAGGTCGCTGGGTTCACGGTTGTCCGCGAGGCGCTGACGGCAGAGCAGATAAAGAAGCTGGCTGGAGGTCCTCCGCAGTTTGGGTTGCTGGTGTACGAGGAAGGCGCGAAGCCGTGGCCGGTGCAGACGAGGGGGCAAGCAGGGTATCGCGCGCCGCAGGATCCGGCGACGTATCCGAAGAGCCGCGCGCCGTATCCGGCTCCGGTGGCGAAGCCGGCGGCAGCGGGGCTGGCGTTGCGAGAGCGAGCTGCGAACCTGTGGGAGCTGGCGGATGGATGGATGATGGCGGCCGCACCCACGGTGACAGCGAGCGCGGCGGAAATTGCAAGAGCGGGATTTGACACGAAGGGATGGCTGGTCGCCACGGTTCCGGGCACGGCGCTGACCACGATGATCGATCGCGGTGTATATGCGGATTCGGATTACGGGCTGAATAACCTCACAATTCCAGAGAGCTTGAATAAGCAGGATTACTTGTATCGCAACGAATTTACGGGGCCGAAGACGAGCGCGCGGATGACGCTGACGTTTGAGGGTATCAACTACTCGGCGGAAGTATGGCTGAATGGGAAGGCGCTGGGGAACATCAAAGGTGCGTTCATTCGTGGCGTGTTTGACGTGACGGAAGTGGTGAAGCGGGGGCAGACGAATGTACTGCTGGTGCGGGTTTCGCCGCCGCCGCATCCGGGGATTCCGCACGAGCAGTCGGTGCTGGGCGGTCCGGGGGAGAATGGCGGCGCGATGGTGCTGGACGGGCCGACGTTTATGGCGACAGAGGGATGGGACTGGATTCCGGCGATTCGCGATCGGGATACGGGGATCTGGCAGCCGGTGGTGCTGAGCGCGTCGGGAATGGTGAAGATCGGCGATGTACAGGTAGTCACCAAGCTGCCACTGTCGGACACCAGCAAGGCGGATGTCGAGATTAACGTGCCGCTGGAGAATGCGTCGGACAAGCCGATGAAGGGCACGCTGCGCGTCGCGATTGAGAGCGTTACGGTGACGAAGGAAGTTACGGTCCCGCCGGGGAACAGCGAGGTGAAGCTGGCTCCGGCGGAGTTTGCGCAGTTGACGCTGCAGAATCCGCGGCTGTGGTGGCCGAACGGCTATGGCAAGCCGGAGCTGTACACGGCAAAGGTTTCGTTTGTTGATGGCGGCGCCGCGAGCGACGCGAAAGACGTCCGCTTCGGCGTGCGCGAAGTGACGTACGAACTGGGTCTGCTGGACAGCAAGGGGCAGTTGCGACGTGTGGAGGTGTTGCCGACGGCAGCACGGGCGCGGGGCGAGCAGGTGGTGAACGTCACGCATGAGGGCATACGGCAGATTGCGGCGCCGGATCCCTTTCCAGAGCTTCTGCCGAAGGAGTGGAAGGACTACTGGCTAGCGTGGGCGGCGTCGCTGACACCGGCGGGAGAGATGTCTCCGGCGGTGGTTCCGGCGAACGATAGCGCAATGGAGCACTACCTGGTACTGAAGGTGAATGGCGTGCGCATTGCCGCGCGCGGCGGAAGCTGGGGCATGGACGATTCGCGCAAGCGGGTATCGCGGGAGAAGCTGGAGCCGTACTTCCGGCTGCATCGCGAGGCCAATGTCAACATCATCCGCAACTGGATGGGACAGAACACTGAGGAGATGTTCTACGAGCTGGCCGATGAGTACGGGATGATGGTGTGGAACGACTTCTGGACGACGACGCAGGACTACAACACCGAGCCGCTCGACATTCCGCTGTTTCTCGACAACACGCGCGACACAGTGCTGCGGTTCCGCAACCATCCGTCGATCGTAATGTGGTGCGGGCGGAACGAAGGCGTGCCTTCGCCCATACTCAATAAGGGGATCATCGACCTGCTCGACAAGTACGATGGGACACGGTATTACTCGCCCAGCTCGAACCAAGTGAATTTGCAGAATAGCGGGCCGTACAAGTTCCAGGACCCACGGCTCTACTTTACGGTCTGGAACCACGGGTTCTCGGTGGAAACGGGCACGGTGTCGCTTTCGACGATGGAGTCGCTGGAGGCATGGATTCCGAAGGAAGACCAGTGGCCGATTGGCGATGCCTGGGCGTATCACGACTGGCACCAGAGCGGTAACGGCGAGATTGAGCCGTTCATGAAGGAGATAGAGACGGAGTTTGGCGCGGGGACAAGCCTGGCGGACTTCGAGCGCAAGGCTCAGATGCTGCAGTACGTGACGCACCGCGCGATCTTCGAGGGCATGGATCAGCACCTGTGGGCGCCGAACAGCGGCCGTATGTTGTGGATGACGCAGCCGGCGTGGCCGAGCAATATGTGGCAGATCATCAGCTCGGATTACGACACGCAGGCGTCGTTCTACGGGGTGAAGAAAGCTTGCGAGCCTCTGCACGTGCAACTGGATTTGTCGGACTACAGCGTGTCGGTGGTGAACACCACGACTGCAGCGCAACCGGGGATGACTGTGAAGGCGACGGTGTACTCGCTGGACAATAAGCAGCTGCTGCAGCACGAGGAGAAGAAAGACGTCGCGGCCAACGATGTGATGGCGGGTTTCAAGCTGGATCTCGGACCGGTGATGGGCATGAACGTCGTGCTGGTCAAGCTGGAGCTGCGGAACTCCGCGGGCCAACTGGTTTCCGACAATCTTTATTGGCTGGGAGCGACCAGCGCTTCGTACCGGCAACTGACGCGGTTGCCGGCGGCGACGCTTTCGACTTCCGCAACGTGGATGCCAGGGCACGTCAGCGTGCATCTGCAGAACACGGGAAGCGCGGCGGCGCTGGAGAACAAGCTGACGCTAGTGAACAGGTCCAATGGAACACGCATCCTGCCCGCGTACTACAGCGACAATTATGTCTCATTGCTGCCGGGGGAAAGCCGGGAAGTGGATATCGAGTATCCAGTGTCAGCGGCTAGCGGAGAGCCACAAGTAAACCTGCGGGGATGGACATTAGCGCCAACGACTGTGCCAATTTCTCAACAGAAGTAGGACGCGCTGGATTCACTCGTCTCGCTAAGCGATCATCTCGCGTTGGCCATAGTCGTCGCGCTCACTGTTCAACGCCGGAACATCTGAGTACGAAATTTCGAGCGAGGCGTAGAGCTTGGTGAGGATGATCATTCGCCAAACATTTTCGGAGAGGTCCACCAGGGTCAAGGTACGGCGGTTTTCGTCGGCCCAATTCTGTAATTCGACCAGCAATCCGAGGCCTGAGGCGTCGATGTTCTCGACTCGCGACAAGTCGATTCGCAGATTTTCTTCCGACCGGGACTGCGCCATCGTGCGTAACATCTCGGTCTCGACCCCGTAAATGAGGCGGCCCGAACAGAACAGAGTCGCCATAGAACTTGATGCATGAATATCAATACGCAACATGTGCTCTCTCTATATAGTCTTTCTGGTTGCAAGGTCCGAAAGTTCCGGAACGTGCCTGTTATCGAATGGCTACAGCATGAACGAGTTTTGTTGAGTACGGGTCAATGGCCCGCTAATTTATAGACGTAACCCAGAGGGTAACGGTTTCTGTTACCGGTTCCGTTCACGAACAATTAATCTGTACGGCGCATTGAGTAGTGGCAACAGCGGAAAAGCGCCCGCATAATGCAGGTGTGCAGCCCGCTCCTGACGTGAAGGACGAAAAGCAAATTGCGTTGACGAGTGCTGTACCTCCGCCAGCGGAAGATGCATCACTAGCAGACGGCGCGACAACGTCGCCGGCAGCGGATCCCTCGCAACCATTCATCGCAAGCAAGGAATTCGAATTTTCCGGCGTGCTGGCGGCGGTCCCCGAAAACCGGGACCAAGTGATGCAATTTGTGAGTGAACACTGCGCTGATGAAGGCGACCAGATCGACATCCTAGTCGCAGTACAAGAGGCGCTGGCGAACGCAGCCCTGCATGGTTGCGACGACGATCCGTTGAAACGAATTCATTGCACGGCGACGGTCGATGGGAACGACATCATCATCACGGTCCGCGACCCCGGCCCCGGATACGATCTCTCGCGTGCCGATCCTGAGAATTTTGCGGCCACCACTCTCTCTCACGGCAGAGGAATTTGCCTGATACGAAGCCTGGTGACAGAGGTCACGTTCGCGCAGCGTGGAGCAGAGGTCCGGATGCGCAAGCAGATGAGCCGCACGGGCAATTCGTCGCGGTAACTCCGTAATCACGCCGAAGTCGTAGGACAGGCGCTGCGTTTGCACCAAAAAGGCTGCAACCTCGCGAGGTTGCGACGCGAAGCAAACGGCCGACGGCGATATTACATCCATAAATTCCGGTAATGTCGCTCATTAGCGCTTTTAATTGGCGGTAGTAATTCGCCGCGCGTTAACCTCAGGAGTGATCGCCAGAAAAACTAACTGCATTGTGGCGGTTCTCAATCCCCATCCTGAGGAGATTCATGTCGAACGAACTTCGTGACTTCCTAGCACTTCCTTATGACAAGCTCGAAGAACTGAATCTGCAGGCCAAGGACCAGCGCCAGAAGCGCGTGGCCGCTCACAAGATTCAGGAAGAGCGTCTTAAATACCTCACCGACGAAAAGCGAATTAAAGCCGTCACCGTGCTGTTCAGCGACCTGGAAGGCCGCTTGCACATGTTGGACTATGACAAGAAGTTTTTGGTCAAGAGTTTCGACAATCTGACTTTCGACGGCTCTTCGATCCGCGGGTTCACCGCGCAGCGTGAGAGCGATTTGCGTTTGGGCATCGATTGGAGCGCGTTCTACTGGGGCCCGGCTGATGTGTTTGGACCGGGGAAAATCCTGGTCTTTGGCAACGTTATCGACAAGGGTGGTACGCCGTACTCGGCCGACATTCGCGGCGTGCTGAAGGAGTTTGCGAACGAGCAATTCACAAAGAACGGCTATACCCTGAACGCGGCCAACGAAATTGAAGGCTTCCTGTTTGCCGGTAAAGACGCCGAGCGGCATTATCACGAGACGCATAAGTTCGACTATGTGAATACTGGCGGCTACTATCACTCACTGCCCGGCGATCCGCTGCGCACGTTCATCGACGCGACTGCCGAGGTGCAGCGCGCCATGGGATTCCAGAATGAGAAGGACCATCCGGAAGTCGCGCCCTCACAGTTCGAGATCAACTATTCGTACAGTGAAGTCGTGGCGGCTGCCGACCAGATCCAGCTGTACAAGCTGATCTGTCGCCAGGTGGCGACCAACTTGGGGATGACTGCGTCGTTCCTGCCGAAGCCGGTTGTGGGCGTCAATGGCAGCGGCATGCACACCAACGTGTCCGTGAGCAAGGGTGGCAAGAACCTGTTCTGGGACCCGAAGGGCGAAGAGAAGCTGAGCAAAGTGGGATGGCAGTTCATCGACCGCTTCCTTACGCACGGCAACGATACCTGTCTGCTGCTGAATTCGAGCGTTAATGCGTATCGGCGGCTTGATCCGCACTTCGAAGCGCCGAACCAGCTCAAGGCGTCGGCTGTCGATCGCGGCTCGATGATTCGCGTTCCCATCGGCAACGAGCGAAGCATGCGCGTGGAAGTGCGCTCGGTTGCGCCGGATGCGAACCCGTACATGGTGCTGCACACGGTGTTCAAGACGGGCTTGTCAGGAGATACCGCGAAGATCAAGAACCTGCGGCAGGCCGAACGGTACTTGCCTGACAACATTTACGACGCCATGGAAAACTTCCGCAACGCGGAATGGACGACCAAGCTGCTCGGCGCCGATGTGAAAGGCCGGTATGTAGACCTGAAGCAGGCCGCGGCTGACCGCTGTCCGCGGTTATTGGGCACGTTTGTGAAAGCGCCAGAAGTGCAGTACCACCACGATGTGTACAACCAATTCCTCTGGAACATGTTCTAGAGGTCGCGACGTCAAAGAGAAAAGTGGGTTTATGCGCCCCGGAGTGATCCGGGGCGTTTAATTTTGAGGGTGCTGCGCGAATGTTACGCGATGGTCAAATGTGTGCGGGAACCTGAATCATTACGACACATAACGGAGGAAGTTCGACCTGCATCGGTTATCATTGAACTTCTACCAATCCAAGTGTGGGAAGGCACTTTGTTCGAATGAGAATCCTGCTCGGAGCTGCACGCGGGCTCGCATTCTTGTACTTGATCTGCACCGCTGGTATGGCGCTCGGTTGCGACCAATTGCCAGCGGGCCAGTCGCTGTGGGTCCGACTCGCCGCACCGATTTCCACGTATTCCGCTCATGTTGGTGATCCGGTCCGCGCCGTCCTGACTCAGGACGTGGTTTGTGGCAACGACGTCGTGTTGCCGATGGGAACGCCAGTAGAGGGCATCGTCCGCAGCAAGCACAAAGTGGGATGGGGCATTCGCCATGAGACCGCCGCGTTGGAGTTAGAGTTCCATGGCGCGGTGCTCGGTCCCGCCATGACTGTGCACATGACCGCCCGTGTCGAGGAAGTCGAAAACGCCCGCGAGCAAGTGAAGAACGGCGTGATTCACGGCGTGATGAGCAGCGATACCTTTCAGGGCCGCATCAACAGCCGGCTCATTCATCTGCCGACCTGGAACCCGTACTCGGACGTGGGACTCATCATTTACAAGGCAACGTTCCCCATCTTTCCGGAACCGGAGATTTTCTATCCGACAGGGACCGATATCCGGCTGAAGACGACGACAGCGATCTCGTCGCAGGCTTCAACGGAGAGTGAGTTCACGGAAAGCGCGGTGCCTGATTCTCCGCAACTGGATGCGCTGATCCAGCAGTTGCCGAGGCGATCTACGACGGTCAAGTCGGTGAATGCCGACGTGGTTAACCTGGTCTTCTTGGGATCGCAGGAACAAGTGAACGCGGCCTTTATGGCTGCCGGCTGGCATGGCACCGATCCGGTATCGCGGCATTCAGTGGCGCATAGCTTCTATGCTTTGCTGAATAACAGCGGGTATTCGCAGGAACCGATGATGACGTTCCTGTTGAATGGCAAGCCGGAAGACATGAACTGGCAGAAGAGCCTGAACAGCTACGGGCGCCGCGATCATCTGCGCATCTGGCAATGGACGCCAGAGGGAGCAACCGAACCGGTGTGGGTGAGCTCCTCCACGCACGATACGGGAGCGGTTCTCTCGGTGAAATACAAAGGATTCGTGCACCACATTTCCCCCGACATCGACAACGAGCGCGCAAAGGTGATCCGCGACCTTAATTTTGCAGGCTGCGTGCACTCGGTAACGTACGTCGATCGACCGGGAATTTCCACGATCACGCAAAACGCGACGGGCGATCTGGTGCGCACTGATGGGTCGATCGCGGTGCTGGAGCTAAAAAACTGCCAGCCGGTGAGCCCGGGGTTGACGGCCGACTCCAGCAATCCGCATTTCAAGCCGGGCAATCACGCGTTCCGTTACATTCGTAGGGAGATTCTCACTTTCCGCAACGACATCTGGCGGGCCAACATTATCTACGGCGGGTATGACCTTGTTCGCATGGCCGTAGCGGCAATGCGCCATCCGCTTCCTCCCGTGGACAACGAAGGGAAGCCGACCGTTTCTGCTTTTCGTTCCTCAACGCCCATCGAGTCGGGCATTCAGTAGCCACACCGTAGTCCACATGCTGGACGCCTGAGGCGTCCTCCGCCCGTGTCCTATACAGCCTGTCTGATAGTGCTCTAGGCTGAATCTGTCGCAATGGCAAAGTCAACCGGCAGCTTGTCGAGCTACGTGCGCCTGATCCGCGGGAACCCAAATTTCCGCAGGTTGTGGCTGGCACAGATTGTCAGTGAAAACGGCGATTGGTTCTACACGCTGGCCATCTATAGCCTGCTTCTGGAGTTGACGGGAAAGGCATCGTCTGTGGCGCTGGCGCTGGTGTTGCAGGTGCTGCCGCACACGCTGCTGGGGCCGCTTGCGGGCATGGTCAACGATCGCTTCAGCCGCAGGAAAATAATGATCGTCAGCGACCTCCTGCGCATGGTGATCGTGGCGTGCATGTTGCTGGTGCGCACTCGCGGGTTGGTGTGGGTAATTTATCCGCTGCTGTTTTTCGAGACCGTGATGGTGGCATTTTTCGAGCCAGCGCGAAATGCGGTTATCCCGAGCGTGGTTGCCGCAGACGATGTGATTGTGGCCAATACACTGTCGTCGGCCACGTGGTCTTTTGATTTGGCTATGGGGTCTGTGCTCGGCGGATTGATCGCAGCATGGCTAGGCCGCGACGCAGTCTTCGTTCTGAACTCGCTTTCGTTTCTGGCTTCTGCATGGCTGATAAGCCGAATGCATTTCAGCGAATCGCATGCAGACGTGGCCCGCCGACATCCAGAGGATCAGGCCGCAGGATGGTCGTCGATCCGGGCGGGCTTTCGCTACATTGCTCACGATCCGAAACTTGCGGCATTAGTTTCACTCAAAGCCGGCGTCAGCATCGTGGGAACTTCCTGGGTGCTGTATCCAGTCATGGCGGAGAGGGTATTTACGGTCCCGATTTCCGGCATCGGTCCGGGGCGGTCGGCATTGTTCGGCATGAGCATGTTGATGGGCGCGCGTGGCATCGGAGCGCTCGTCGGTCCGCTGCTCGCGACGCGATGGACAGGACAACGCCAGACACGCCTACGCATCGTCGTATTGCTCGGCTTTGCGCTGGGCGGCCTCGGATATCTGGCGCTGGGCAGAGCGCGCGATATTTGGGCTGCAGTTGCCGTGATTGTGATCGCGCATTGCGGGACGTCAACGGTATGGGTATTCTCGACCACGCTGTTGCACCTGAATACGGAAGACCGTTTCTTAGGACGTATCTTTGGGGCCGACCTTGTCGTATCGATGCTGGTGCTGGCGGCGTCCACTTGGATTGCGGGGATAACAATTGACGCAGGGATTTCTCCTCGCGCTGTAGCCGTAGGTACAGGAACAGCGATGGTGATTCCGGTTATTATGTGGGCGTTTGCACTGCGCTTATGGGAGCCGGGAGAATAAATACCACCTAAGTGTTAGTAGTTATCCGACGTCGGTGTTGGCGCTTAGGTTATCAACAACCACGAGGTATTGACGAAGTGTGCCACAGGTCGATTCCGTCGTTGGGAGCTTGCAAACGACGTTATACTCACAACATATTCGGTCTTAGTGGCCTAGGATGGCACTGGATCGAGTGGTCAAATTCACTGTGGGAACTATGTCAGGCGACGCGGACCGAGGATCTCGGAGGGCGCAAGAGGGTACCGCTGTTTCAAGTGGCGAGAGTTCTGCCGCAACGCCCCAGCCTGCCTTGAATCCTGACGACCTCACACTCGCAGGGATCGATCTGGATGCGACTCAAGTTGGAGCGCACCCACTTCCCACGCCAGCCCAGGCGATCTCGCCTCCGCCAGTCGCCAAGCGCGATTCGTCCAACGAAGCGACAATCGCCGAAACCAAGAAGCCACCCAGTTCCGGTGTGACCAACCAGGTTTTCGCCGCGATTGGCGCGACGGTACTCGAAGTTGGAACGGTACTGGGAGGGCGATACGAGATCCAGCAATTGCTGGGTATGGGCGGCATGGGAGCCGTCTATAAGGCGCGCGACAGCGAGGTGGACCGGACCGTTGGATTGAAGGTGATCCGACCCGATTTGGCCGGAAACCCGGCGATTCTGGCGCGCTTCAAGCAGGAACTGGTGCTGGCGCGCCAGGTCACGCATCGCAACATCATTCGCATTTACGATCTCAACGAAGCCGAAGGCGTGAAGTTCATCACGATGGAGTTCATCGAGGGCGAAGACCTTCGAACCATCCTGACCCGCCAAGGCAAGATGTCGCCGAGAGAAGCGATCACTATCCTTCGCCAGGCGTGTGGGGGACTGCAGGCAGCGCACAACGAAGGTGTCATCCATCGCGACCTGAAGCCTAGCAACATTATGCGCGACTCCTCGGGCCGCGTGGTGATCATGGACTTCGGGTTGGCAAAGACCGTCCAAGGGGACGGGATGACGCAGACCGGCATGATGATCGGAACCATGGAATACATGTCGCCGGAGCAGGCGATGGGTTCCGATCTGGACGCGCGCTCCGACATTTTTACGATGGGGCTCATTTTTTACGAGCTAATGACGGGCAATATTCCGTTTCGCGCAGAGAGCGCGATTGCCAGCCTGGTAAAGCGGACGCAGGAACGAGCTGTCCCATTGTCAGATGTTGACCCGACGATTCCGCCGGCGTTGAGCATGATCACGGCCAAGTGCCTGGAGCGCGATCCGAAGGCGCGGTACGGCAACCTGCAAGAGTTGCTGGACGACCTGGATGTTTTCGAAGGCAAGCGTCCGCGTTCGAGTGGCACCGGACGTTCAGCGTTGCGCGCGTCGGCCTTGACATCTCCGGGGCTGGGTGCGGGCGACGCCACGACCGCGACTGAAGCGCCTGCCAAGCGATTCCCGATGAAGTGGGTCGCTATTGGAGCTGCGGGGCTGGCGTTGCTGGCGGGCATCGGAGTCGTGGTCAAGACTAAGATCGGCGGCGGAAGCGGCACCGGTGTGTCTTCGCAAGCCGCAGCGCTCTCGCTGGCCATCGTGCCGTTCTACAACCAGTCTGCGGACCCGAGTTTGAACTGGCTGGCGTCGAGCTTGTCAGAAACGCTGAGTACCGACATTGGACAGTCGCAACGCGTGCGATTGGTTTCGCCCAGCCGCCTGCAAGAGGTATTGCGCGACCTGCACATCTCACCGCAGTCGCAGCTTGATTTATCGATGCTGAAGCGCATCGCTGATTTCACCAGTGCTGACACCGTCGTCTATGGGCAGTACCAGAAATTCGGGGACCAGATCCGCATTAACGCGACGGTCTACGACCTGAAGCATGACCGCAACTTCGAGCTGAAGACGGACATTCCGAGCGAGAAAGACTTGCTCGGAGGGTTGGACAACCTGGCGTCGCAGGTGCGCGCGAATCTGTCGACCGATCCGGATGTACTCAAGGACCTCAAAGGGCAGGGTCAGTATGTCTTGACCAAGTCGGTGCCTGCATTGAAGGCGTATGACGAGGGGCTGCAACTCGCACGCTCTGGAAAAGACCAGGACGCTGCCAAACAGTTCGAAGAAGCGGTCTCCGAGGACCCCAATTTCGCGATGGCCTATTCGCGGCTGGCGCAGTCGTATAACAACCTGGGATTCGACGACAAAGCTCAGCAGGCATCACGACGGGCGGTGACGCTAAGCGACAACCTGCCTGCGCAACAAAAATACCTGGTCGCAGCCAACCACGCCGTGATCATGAATGACACGACGAAGGCGATTGACGCATACGAGAAATTGACGCAGGGGAATCCCGACGACACCGATGCACAGCTCAAGTTGGCCGGGCTCTATGAAGATGCGAGCAGGTACGATGATGCCCGGAAGCGGCTGACCCGGGTTCGAGCCGCTGATTCAAAGAGCGTCGATGCGTTGCTGGCCAGCGGACGGGTGGAAATCAAGGCGGGCAATCCGCAAGCGGGGCTGGAGTTCCTAAATTCGGCCTACAGCCAAGCGGAGCAACTGGGCAACGAGGAAGCCCGCGCATCGGTTGAGCAGCAAATGGGCTTGGCCTACTGGAACCTCGACAAGCTCGATGAGGCGCTCAAGAACTTTAACGGCGCCCTCGAACTGCGTAAGAAGCTCGGGCTCGAAAAGGGAGTTGCCAGCAGTTTGAACATGATCGCCACGGTGCAGAACCAGATGGGCAATTCCACCGAGGCGCTGGCAAACTACAAGGCATCGCTGGCAGCCTACCAGCATATTGGCGACAAGCACGGCACTGCGCTCATCCTGATGAATATGGGCTCGTATTATGCGGACCACGCCCAATATGAGGAAGCGCTCAAGAGCACTACCGACGCACTGACGCTGTATCGCGAATTGAACGACCAGGAAAATCAAGCGCTGTGCTTGAACAACCTCGGATCTATCCGGAGTTACATGGACAACTTCCAGGATGCGCTGACATCGTACGACCAGGCGTATCAGATCCGGGAGAAGCTGAAACTCACTGACGCCATGGCCGAGTCACTTCACAATCTGGCCGAGGTGAACGTTGAGTTGGGCCAGTACGATACGGCCGTGAACCAGTATCTGAAAGCCCTCGAAATCCGTAGGAACAGCGGGGACCAGAACGGAGTAGCGATCAACTCCAGCAGCTTGGGCGCCCTGTTTGCGGAACAAGGCAAGTATGCTTCCGCGCTCAGTGCGTTGCAGGAATCGCTGAAGGACTTTGAGCAGAGCAAGGACCAGACTTGGCTGATGGTGGAAGCCACGGGCCGCTACGGCAATGCGCTGTCTGAAGTTGGGCGCTGGGACGAGGGACAGAAGAGCCTGGAAGATGCCGTGAAGCTCGCCGCGGGCGTCAAGAACGACACGGTGCTGGCACAGTCGCTGAATTACCTGGGAGACAGCTACTTCTATCGCGGCGATTACGCCGCTGCGCGGCAGCAGTACGACAAAGCGATGCAGGTGGCAACCAAGTCGAAGAGCCGCCAATTGCAGGCCGTTTCACAGTTCAACATGGCCAGACTCGATGTCGTGCAAGGCCGTTCGGCAGCTGCGATACCGGTGTTGAAAAAGCTTCTGGAGGAGTCGGAGTCGCTAGGACTGCAAGCTTTGTCAGTGCAGTCGTCGATCTATATGGCGCAGGCCCTGCTGGCCAACAAGAAAGTGGCGGACGCGCAACAGGAGTTAGATCGCGCGATGAACCGCGCGGAGAAACTGGGGCTTCAAGTGGAGCAGGCGCGTGCCCATTACCTCATGGGAGAAGTGCTGAGCCTGGGAGGAAAGACCAGGGAGTACGCGCCGCAGTATCAGGAAGCTGTGCGGATTCTGGAATCCATCAGCAAAGAGAACGGCGCCAGCCGTCTTCTGGATCGTTCTGACCTCAAGGACATGTATCACGAGGCAGTGAAGGCGTACCAGGGCGGAACATAGCTCGTAGGTTGACCGCTTCTCACAGTAGAGCCGACGGACGGCTGACTCCGACAAAATTGGTGTCGCAGATCGATCCTCTTTCGGCTTCCTGTTCGACCTCAGCCGCACGGCTCCGTTTTCACGGGCATCGCAGCAAAGAAAACCCCGGCCGAAGCCGGGGTTCGTTAAATGCCATCAACTGCACCGAACTCCCCGGTCATGGGAGATACGGATTGTATGTGGCCACGAAGTCCGAAGACGAGCTGCCCGTACCGGTAGTCCTGCCATCAAAGATATTCGGCTGATACATTTCGAAGATGGACATCCAGTTGTTGGAACCGATGGGATCGGCCTTGAGGTAATCCGCATTGGTCGGAGTAACATTTTCCAAGGTGTAAAAGCTGGTGCTGTACACAATGCAGCCCGGGTCACCTATGTTATTGCACGTGTTTGGCAAGCTAGCGGGGCAGGTCACGTTTTGGGTGGGATTGCTTTGCAACTGGCAGGTGATGGAATACACCATGCAATTGCCTCCCGTTCCCTGGTAAACAATGCACTGTTCTTTATCGAACTGAGTGCCCGCCAACCGCGCGTGAAATACGCTAGGAGACGTGGGTGTAGCCACTACCGTCATGAGGTAGGGGTTATTGGGGTTGTTCTTAAAACAATCCGTGGTGAGATTGTTGGGATCGCAGAATTCACTCACGACGGTATCATTTGCACCAAAATTAAACGTCGACGGCGGCGGCGGCGCGATGCAGTTACCATTGACGTCAGTTTGGCATGACGGAAGCATCTGCTGCACCTGAGCAGGAGCATGAACTGAGAACTCCCAGGCAAGAATGTCTTGCGCCTGCGGGTCGGCGGTCTGAGAGGCGGTGAAGCCTACCCACGCAGAAGTACCGTTAGCGAGGGAAATGCCCTGCGAGTTTTGAGTGTTGTTGATGTTGTAGGGAATGTTGATAGCCTTCACAGCGGTCGGTACCGGAGTATGGGTTCCGGAGACGAACGCAGGGTCAATCCAAACCGTCAACGTCCCGTTGCCAACGCCGTTGGATGGCGGGTCGTACTCGACGACAACATCGTGCGGGACGCCGTCGGTGCAAGGTCCCGAAGTGCCGCAAGTCACGCCCAAGTGAGGGACGGCGTTGGGATTGCTGTTGATCCCGCCAGCCACCAGGCAGTTCCCGACGATGTGCTGGGGCGCATTGGCGCCGGTGCCGCAACTCTGCACGGCCACATGGTTCGGGCTTGGATCCCAAGGATTTTGATATGTGTCAAACTCAATGGCCAGGCTGTCGCGAATGCCCGCGTAGCCGAGTCCTCCATTTCCGGTGCCCAGGGCGGTCGGCGAGGAGTTCTGGATGACGAAGGCCAAGCCATCGGCGGGAGTGCAGCAAATCGCAGCCGTATGAATCTGGAACCGAAAATAGGTGGTAAATCCCAAGTTCTGAGCTTGCGCGATCTTGAACCAAGCCGCGGAGATCTCAGGATGAAAAGTACCGATTCCAGGATATCCATCGGTGAGACGAAGTACATTGGCCGATTGGTACGTGGCCACATGTGCGCTGCCATTCATTTGCAGATTGCTCGTACCGGATGAGAAGTCCGGGAAAAAATGAACCTGCTGCGCCATGGCCGGAGCCATACACAACAGCGCAGCGATACCTACCACAACAATCTTGGATACATGTGCAAGTCGCATAGGAGATTCCTTTGAGGGCTGAATAGCCCGTCCCGCTTTGGTGTAACCCCACCGCGGATCCAGCTTGAACGAGGGAGGATTCTTTCGGTCAATCAGCGTCTTTTCGTTTAGTCCCAGTGCTGGCATTCTGCTGGCGGTTTACTCAGATGTCAAGTGGTTATGGTCTTTTCGTTCGAATCGAGTCGTTGTTCAGCACCTTCGGGGAAACGGCATAACACGACAGTGCTTTGGGGATCCCACGAAGGGGCGATCCCGAATACAAGTTGGTTTCTACCCAGACCCAGTTTGGCGACTGAACGCAATACCGCGAGTCGACTCCTGATCACGGCGCAAAGCGTATATTTGTTGTTGTCAGCCAGAGCAGTAACTCGCGCGACGGGTTATCAGTGGCTGGGTATCACTCTCGTGTGGAGCGTTTGTTATGAACAAAGTGAATCGATTTTGTCAGGTGATTTCCATCTCGACGATTGCCTCGTTTGTGGCAATCCTATTGGCGGCGCAATTGGCCGCAGCACAGAACCAACCCGCTGCTGCAGCGCCCCCCGCTTCGTCTCCGGAAATTCACGCAACGCTGGATAAAATTGTTCATCCGAAAAAAGCGAAGGTTGGCGACGAAGTGGTCGCCCGGATGACCGAGCCGACCAAGCTCAAAGACGGCACGGAACTCCCCAAAGGCACGCGTATTATTGGCAAGGTAACGGACATCAAGATGAAGGCCGACAAGGAAGGGCCGTCCAAGCTGGGACTGCTATTTGACAAAGCGCAACTGAAGGACGGCAAGGAAGTGCCCCTGAGCATGGCGCTGGTGAGCGTTGCGCCGCATTGGGAGCAAGGCTCGGTTGACCCGGTGGCGGCGGAAAATGGCGCAGCGTCAGCCGGTCGCGTTAGTCAGATGTCATCGGCGGAAGGCCGCTCGGCAGGCAGCGCAGGCAGTGACACGCTCAACAAAGGCCTGGGCATTCGCGGCGCGTCGTCGGTGGCGCCCGAGGCCATGCGGCCCGGGGTTTCTTACCTGCAGGACATTAAGATCGCCAGCTACTCGATGGGAGAACCGGGAACCATTTTGCAATCGACCAAGACGACAGTTTACCTAGACTCCGGAAGCCGCCTGTTGTTACTGGTGCAGTAAGGGCGAGATGCCATCCGAGTAGGGCATGCCTGCGCAGAGGCGGGTCTTCTGCGAGCTTAGAAGGCTCGCGACGCCGGGGGCAACTGAGGGATTGTGGCCTGATTCGATTGGGCTTCCTGCAGGAATCGGTGTATAGTATAGGTGCGTATGTTTGAACGGCACGTTCGCAGCCATCCCTCCTGTTGTACGAGCGATTCCTGCCTGTAACCTTCCGATCCCGCAACGCAACATCAATACAAGGAAAAACAAGAAACAAATGGAACAAGGAACAGTAAAGTGGTTTAACGACGCCAAGGGTTTTGGCTTCATTTCACGCCAGAACGGCGAAGACGTTTTCGTGCACTTCTCAGCCATCCAGTCGAACGGCTTCCGTTCGCTGCAGGAAGGCCAAGCGGTGAGCTTTGAGGTGAAACGCGGTCCCAAGGGATGGCAGGCTGAGAACGTACAAGTTCTGTAATCAGCTTCTGACAGGTGGGCAGTGCAAACTGCCCACTGTTTCATTCTAGGTTGTCGTAATCGTCGCCAACAGAGTCCGTCCCTACCACTAACCCCAACCAGCGGCCGCGCTGCGCCATCGATTCCTGATCCGCGAAACGGCCTCCCAGCAATAGCGAGGCACCGATGAAGAACATCTATGTGGGGAACTTGTCTTTCGATTCGACGGAAGACCAAGTTCGTTCGTTATTTGAAGCTTATGGCGCGGTCGAAAAGGTCAACATCATCACTGACCGTGACAGCGGACAGCCGCGCGGATTCGCGTTCGTTGAGATGATGGATGACGACGCCGCATCCAAGGCGATCGAGGCGTTGAATGGTACCAGTCTCGGTGGAAGAAACTTGAACATCAATGAAGCTCGTCCTAAGGCTGATCGGCCACGAAGTGGCGGTGGCGGCGGCCGGGGCGGATTCGGTGGCGGCGGCGGTGGTGGCCGCGACCGCGGACGTTCCGGTGGCGGCGGTGGTGGCGGCTGGGGCCGGCGCTAGTACTAAGCGGCGGAAATTCAAGATTAGTCAGGGCACCTGAGGGTGCCCTTTCGTATTGCGCGCGAGTTTATCGCTTTGTGATTCAGCTGCACTTGCGTTGCCCGCCGACTTACAACACTCGCAAGGCGTTTTTGGTACCCTTTTGCGAACCGTTGACACTGGTCTGTGAATCTGCGATTGCAGCATGAGCGGCAACTCTGACACGACGATCGAATTTCGTGAAGTCGAATACCGCGTGACGCCGGAGCGCGCGTTGCTCTCCGGACTGGACTTGGCCGTGATTCGCGGCGAAACCCTTATGCTGCTGGGCTGCAGCGGCTCTGGCAAGACGACCTGCCTCAAGCTCATTAACCGCTTGCTGACTCCCTCGTCGGGTGAAGTTAGAATCGAGGGCAAACCCGCTCGAGAGTGGGACCCGATCGAGTTACGCCGCCGCATCGGCTATGCGATTCAAGACGTCGGCCTGTTTCCTCATTACACGGTGTGGGAAAACGTCGCGCTGGTTCCGAAGCTAGAGAAGTGGGATCGTCAGCGGATCGCTGATCGCGTGGAAGAAGTTCTGCAACTGGTTGGTCTGCCGAGCCGCGAGTTTGCGGGTCGTTATCCCAGCCAATTATCGGGCGGACAGAGGCAACGGGTAGGATTGGCTCGCGCACTCGCAGCGGAACCGCCGATCCTGCTCATGGATGAACCGTTTGGTGCGCTCGATCCCATTACACGTGCGGAAATCCAAAGAGAATTCAGGAAGCTGCAACAGAAGCTGGGAAAGACGATCGTGTTCGTCACCCATGATGTGGGGGAGGCGCTGATGCTGGGCGATCGGATCGCGTTGATGGAATCGGGACGTCTTCGGAGCATCGATACACCAAGAGAATTTGTGCAGTCTAGCGACGCCTTGGCGCAGGAATACGTCGCTATCTATCGGGCAGGACAGCAAATTTTCTTGAGCTGACATTCGGATTGTAGGGGCGGGGACTAGTGTCTTGAACTTCCTGTTCACTCACAAACGCGAAGTCGCGATGCTCACCGGCGAACATCTGTGGCTGGTCGGCATCTCGATGTTGCTCGCGGTTTTGATTGGTGTGCCGCTGGGGATTCTGCTGACTCGAAAGCCGAAGCTCAAGACTCTTGTTCTCGGCAGCACAAACGTCATCCAGACGATACCCAGTTTGGCCTTGTTCGGACTGCTTCTGCCCTTGCCTTGGCTGGGTGCCCGGGTAGATCGGTTGGCGATTGTCGCGCTTGCGCTTTATGCGCTGCTGCCGATCGTGCGCAACACTTACGTAGGAATCACAGGAATCAGCGTTCCGGTTCGCGAAGCGGCTGTAGCCATGGGGCTGACGTCGAGCCAGTTGCTGTGGCATGTAGAATTACCACTCGCCTCACCGGTCATTCTGGCGGGTATTCGCGTGGCGACAGTGATAACGATCGGCGTCGCTACGATTGCCGCAGCAATCGGTGCCGGCGGCTTGGGTGAGTTCATCTTTCGCGGGATCGCCATGGTGGACAACGGCGTGATTCTTGCGGGAGCCATCCCTGCCGCACTCATGGCCTTGCTGGCGGACTACCTGCTAGGCGGAGTGGAAAAACTCCTGGCGCGCAGGCAGCATTGACATGCTTGATCGTCGCGCGTTTGTTTCGGGTTCGATAGCCCTTCTGGCCACTGGCTGCAGGACGTCGGCTAACGACATTGTCGTGGGCTCGAAGAACTTCACCGAACAGTTGATCCTGGGGGAGCTGTTCGCACAACTGCTGGAGCGATCGTGCCAAGCCACAGTCGATCGGCGGTTCTATCTGGCCGGAACCTACATCTGTCAGCAGGCCATTCTCGCCGGGCGCATCGATGTTTATCCCGAGTACACGGGAACGGCGCTGGCCGCTGTGCTCAAGCAGAGTGCATCGGGCGGTGCCGCGCAAGTGTATGAAACGGTCAAGAGCGAATACCTGCAGAAATTTAACTTGGACGTGATGCCGCCACTGGGTTTCAACAATAGCTTTGCCCTGGTGATGCGGGGCGACGACGCGCGGCGCCTCGGACTGAGCAAATTGTCGCAACTTGCGCCGCAGGCTCCGCAAATGAGGCTCGGCGTTGGGTATGAATTTCTGGAGCGGAATGACGGTTACCAGGGGCTGGTTCGCACGTACGACCTGAAATTCGCCGAAGCCCCACGGGTGATGGATCTCGGCCTTCTCTATCGGGCCCTGCAGAATCGCAGCGTCGATATCGTGGCCGGATCGAACACGGATGGCCTGATCGAAGCGCTGAAATTGGTCGTGCTCGAAGACGACCGCGACTATTTCCCGCCGTATGATGCGGTGCCGATCGTGCGTCCAGATTTGTTCCGGCGATTCCCCGCGGCGCGCGAGGCCTTCGAGCGGCTTGCGGGGCGCATCACGGCCGACGACATGCGCAGGATGAACTACGCGGCGGATGGCGAGAAGAGAGATGCGGCCGTCGTGGTGCGAGAATTTCTGCAAGAACGAAACCTGCCGTAGCGCTAGTTCCCAAGGCATAGTCCAATGGTGCGCCTGCTCTTGCTGGGAGTGCACGATGGTGCCATCGCGACACAATTCTTTACAAAACGGCCGCTACAATCTGGCGGCGAAGGTGGTCTAATATCCGTTGCATTAGTATGCATGGAAATGTATATTTATGCTATGTCGAAACTGGCGCGTCATACCGCTATCCGCGACCTGGTCAGCAGCCAGGACGTAGCCAGCCAGGAGGAACTCCGGCGCCGGCTCTACAGACGCGGGCACCGGGTGACTCAAGCGACTTTGTCGCGCGACATTCACGAGTTGCGCCTGGTGAAGACGCCGGACGGTTACAAGTTTCCCCAGGGGGAAGTCCCTGATGCGTTTCTACCGTCGATAGAGCGCCTGATCCAGGAGTTTGTTTACGAAGTGAAGGCAGCGCAGAACCTGGTCGTGGTGAAGACCAGCGCGGGCAGCGCGCAGCCGGTCTCGGCTGCGATTGACGCTGAGGAGTGGGAAGAGGTAATCGGAACGATCGGAGGGGATGACACCATCCTGGTGATCGCACCCGATAACGCGCGCGCGGAGAGGTTGACTCATCGCATTCGCGGTTATTTTCGGTGATTCGTAAATGGGGCAGCAAATCCAATCCGCGGTATTTGGGGCAACCGGGTACTCCGGCTTCGAATTGGTGCGTCTGCTCGCGCGGCACGATGGTTCGAAGAAACCGCTCTTGTTCAGCCGCAACGGGGATAGTAAGTACAAGGACCTGAGTGAGGCTTATCCCCAGCTTGCCGGCAATGGCGGTTTTCCGTTCGAGAGCTTTTCGTGGCAGCGGATGAAAGATGCTGGGGTGGACGTGTTGTTTCTGGCCACGCCACACGAGTTCTCGCGTGAGCTTGTGCCGGAAGCGGTCAGTCGCGGGTTTCGAGTGATCGACCTTAGCGGCGCGTGGCGGTTGAAGAATGCCGCGAACCGCGTGGTCTACGGTTTCAACGACACGGATCAAGAGGCTGCGGCGCAGATCGAGGACGCGGCGGTTTACGGCTTACCCGAATTGCATGCCGAAGACATCAAATCAGCGACGCTGCTGGCGAATCCGGGATGCTACCCGACGTCGATCATCCTCGCGCTGGCGCCGTGGATGCAGGCGGGATACGTGGATGTGGCGCACGGCGTGATCTGCGACTCGAAGTCGGGCGTATCAGGAGCAGGGAAGGCCGCGACGGCGAAGACGCACTTCGTGGAAGTGGACGGCGATTTCGCGGCGTACAACGTGTTCGGTCACCGGCACACAGGAGAGATGCTGGAACAGTTGGGCATCGAAAGCGGCTTGTTGCAGTTCACGCCGCATCTGCTACCGATTCCGCGGGGAATCCTGTCGACGATCTACGTGAAGCTGGCGAAACCGGTGGCGGCGGAAGAATTGGAACAGTCGTTGCGTACGTTTTACGACGGCAAGCCGTGGGTACGGATCTTCGGCGCAGAAAAGTTGCCGCAGATCAAGTTCTCGCGCAATACAAATTACTGCGACATTGGATTCTCGCTCTCGCCGGATGGTACGCGGGCGGTGGTGGTGTCGTGCATTGACAATCTTTTGAAAGGCGCAGCCGGACAGGCGGTACAAAACATGAACCTGATGTTCGGTTTCGACGAGAAAGCAGGACTGCAATGAAGCTCGTCGTGAAGATTGGTGGAGCTGCGCTCGACAACAAGGAACTTGTAAAGAAATTCGCCGCTGCTATTCCTGGCCTTTGCAAGGAAGGGCACCAAGTTGTGGTGGTGCACGGCGGCGGGGCTGCGCTCAGCCGCACGCTAAAGCAACTGGGCTGCGAGACCAGCTTTGTGGATGGCCTGCGGGTCACCGATTCGCAGACCCGCGATGTTGCGATCATGGTTCTGGCCGGACAGCTCAACAAGCAGTTGGTGGCGAGCATAGGAGCGGCGGGCCAGCCGGCGATTGGCCTTTGTGGGGGTGATCTTGGCATGTTTCGCGCCTCGAAAAAGGTGTCGCCCGACTTGGGATTTGTGGGCGAGATTCGCTCGGTGAATGTCGAAGGGCTTCAACAGTTCTGGACCGCGGGCATCGTACCGGTCATCTCGAGCCTCGCGCTCGGCTTCGACGGTGAGTATTACAACGTGAATGCGGACCAGATGGCGTCGGCATGTGCAGTGGCATGTGGAGCGCACGCGCTGATCTATCTGACGGATGTCTCCGGTGTGAAGGACGCTGATGGAGCCGTCATTCGGTGGCTCGATGTCAAAGCTGTTCCGCGGATGGTGGAGCAGGCAACCGTGAGCGGCGGCATGCTGCCCAAGCTGGAAGCCTGCACTAGTGCGCTGAAGAAGGGTGTTACGCGTGTGCGTATTCTTCCGGCGTCCAGTGCCGAAGCTCTACCGGGATTTTTTACCCATCCCATCGACTGTGGTACGGAGGTGATTGCTTCATGAACCGCCTCACCTTCGACCGCGCTCTCGAGCGACGTACGTAGCAGTCGCGCCCGAGGCCATTGGACGCTAATCCAGACATTTTTTTTCCTTTCCCATCTGGTTGAACCAGAAGGAGGTATGACGTGATTGCAACAACAATTCCCCCGGGCGCAAGCCAAAGTCTTTTCACCCAGCGCAGCGTTACCGGCCGCGACCTGATCTCGATCCAAGACTTCCAGCCCGCTGAGCTGGCCTGTGCGCTGGAACTGGCAGCCGCCATGAAGCTGCGTCCAGCAGACTATCGCGGCACGCTAGTCGGCAAGCAAGTAGTGCTGTTCTTCGAGAAGCCCTCGCTGCGTACGCGCCTGACGTTCGAGGCTGGAATCAACAGCCTGGGTGGCTCGTCGTTTTTTGTGGACCAGACGCAGTCCCGGCTGGGGGCGCGAGAGAGCCTGAGCGACGTAGCGCACAACCTGGAGCGCTGGATTGATGGTGTCGTTCTACGCACCTTCGCCCATGAAACTGTGACGGAAATGGCGCAGCATGCATCCATTCCGGTGATCAACGCCCTTAGCGAGTTGGAGCATCCGTGCCAGGCCATGGCGGACATGCAGACGTTGGAGGAGCATTTTGGCGATCTGCATAATGTTCGTCTTGCTTATGTGGGTGACGGCAACAACGTTGCGCACTCGTTGATGCTGGCCGCCGCGAGTCTGGGTGCGTCGATCTCGGTAGGTACCCCTGTTGGATACGAGCCGCACGCCGACATCACGAGTGCGGCTGAAAAAATAGCTGCGGTGACCGGCTCGACCGTGGTGGTGACCAACGATCCCGTTGAAGCCGTGTCGGGCGCCGACGCCGTTTACACCGACGTATGGGCGAGCATGGGCCAGGAGGCCGAAGCGGCCCAGCGCCGCAAGATTTTTATGCCGTTTCAGGTGAACCAGAGGTTGTTCTCCAAGGCCGTCAAGCATGCAGTGTTCATGCACTGCCTGCCGGCGCATCGTGGAGACGAAGTGGCTGCGTCGGTGATCGATTCGCCGCGCTCGGTCGTGTTCGATCAGGCGGAAAATCGCCTGCACATTCAAAAAGCCATCATGGTTTTGTTGCTGGAAGGCGGTGTTCACCGCTTCCCGCCGAGGAGTGCACATGCGTGAAAAAGTTGTCCTTGCTTATTCGGGAGGGTTGGACACCTCCATCATCATTCCGTGGTTGAAAGAAAACTATGACTGCGACGTCATCGCCTTTGTCGCTGATGTAGGTCAGGGCGACGACCTGGATGCGGTCGTCGAGAAGGCGTACAAGACAGGAGCTTGCAAGGTCATCGTCGAGGACCTGCGGCAGGAGTTTGTGACTGACTATGTCTTCCCCGCGATTCAGGCGGGTGCGGTGTACGAGCACAAATACCTGCTTGGAACTTCGCTGGCGCGGCCGATCATTGCCAAATACCAGGTAGAGTGTGCATTGAAAGAGGGAGCTACGGCTGTGTCGCACGGCTGCACCGGCAAGGGTAACGATCAGGTGCGCTTTGAGCATGCCTATCAGGCGCTGGCTCCAGAGCTGAAAGTCATTGTGCCGTGGCGCGAATGGACGCTGAAGTCGCGCGAAGATTGCCTGGAGTATGCCGAGGCTCATGGTATTCCCGTGGCGCAGAGCCGCGAGAAGATTCACAGCCGCGACCGCAATCTGCTACACGTCAGCCACGAGGGCGGCGAGTTGGAAGATCCCAACAACGCACCGCTTGACACGACGTGGACATGGACGAAGTCTCCTCAGGACGCTCCAGACGCGGTCGAGAAGGTGTCGATCGAATTCAAGCACGGCCTGCCGATTGCGGTGAATGGTGTGGTGCTTGATCCGGTTGCGACCGTGGAAGTGCTGAACGAAATCGGCGCGCGGAACGCCATCGGGCGTATTGATCTGGTCGAGAACCGATTCGTGGGCATGAAGTCGCGCGGCTGCTATGAAACTCCGGGCGGAACGCTGCTGCTGACGGCGCACCGCGAACTCGAAGCGTTGTGCCTCGATCGCGAACTGGCGCACTTCAAGCAGCACATCGGGCTGAAGTATGCCGAAGTCGTGTACTTCGGGCTCTGGTTCACGCCGCTGCGCGAGTCGTTGCAGGCATTCGTGAAGAGCTCGCAGGACGATGTGAACGGCATAGTCACTCTGGCACTCTACAAGGGCAATATCGCGATTGCTGGGCGGAAGTCCGAAACGTCGATGTACCGTCCCGATGTGGCCAGCTTCACCATGGGCACGAGCTATGACCAGAAGGATGCAGAAGGCTTCATTCGAATCCTCGGATTGCCGGCGCGTTCGCGTGCTTTGATTCACCAGAAGTCTGAGGTAGTGAAGTGAAGATGTGGTCGGGCCGCTTCAGCCAGGAGCTGAACGCGGATTTCGAACAATGGCAGCGATCGTTTCCATTCGACCGCATCCTATTGCCTTACGAGGTGGCGGCGAGCAAAGCGCACGCCGCTGCACTCGCGAAGGCAGGAGTGCTCGACAGTGGAGAACTGTCGCTCACACTTGCGGCGCTCGATCAGATCGCGGCTGAGGGGATTCCGGCGGTCGACGATCCGATAATCGAGGACGTCCACCACTACGTCGAGAAACGGTTGGTCGAAGTCGCTGGTGAGGTTGGTCTTAAGCTGCACACCGGGCGGAGCCGTAATGAGCAGATTGCGACTGATCTGCGACTGTATGTTCGAGCCCAGATTGATGGGATTTCTCAGGCGCTCGTCGAGCTGGCGAGCGAGTTTGTGAATCAGGCGGAGAACGCTGGCGATGCAGCGATGCCTTCGTACACGCACCTGCAGCGCGCTGAGCCTGTACTAGTTGCACACTGGCTGTTGGCTTACGTTGAGATGATCGTGCGCGACTTGTCGCGTCTGGCGGATTGCCGCAAGCGGCTAAACCAGTGCCCGCTGGGGTCGGGCGCGGTGGCCGGGACGATCCTTCCGCTGGACCGGGCGGGCATCGCAAAGGCGCTCGAATTCGACGTACCGACCGCCAACAGCATTGATGCGACGAGTGATCGCGATTTTGCTATCGAGTTCGTACAGGCGTTGTCTTCGATCGCGCTGCATTTGAGCCGGTGGGCCGAAGAGGCAATCCTATTTGCGACCACTGAATTCGGCTTCGTCAAGTTGCCCGAGGAGTTTTCGACCGGCAGCAGCGCGATGCCGCAGAAGAAAAATCCGGATGCGCTCGAACTGATTCGCGGCAAGTCCGCCAGAGTGTTTGCCGACGCGACGGCGCTGTTTGTAACGGTGAAAGGGCTTCCGCTGGCTTACGACAAGGACATGCAGGAGACGCAGCAACCAGTGTTTGCTGCGGCTCAGCAAGTGGGCAGCATGGTCCGCGTGGCGACTGGATTCATGGCGAGCGTGACGTTCGACCGTACGCGCATGGAGCAAGCGGCAAGCCGCGGATTCATGAACGCGCTGGCAGGAGCGGCGTATCTGGTTCGAAGCGGAGTTCCGTTTCGCCACGCGCACGAGATGATTGGCAAGGCCGTACAGCTCTGTGTCGAGAAGGGTTGCGAGCTCGAACAGCTCTCGACGGAAGACTACGCAAGCTGCGGCATAATGGCCGGGCAGCAGTTCTTTAGCGCATTACGGTTGCAACAAGTTTTGGCGTTACACGACGTACCGGGTGGTACTGCTCCTTTGCAGGTTCGGGCGGCGTTGAAGAAAGCGAAGGAAACACTCTCGATCTATGCAGGAGCTGCCCATGTTTGCGCGTAATGCGACACTGCCCGATGCGATGGCCATCGAGCAACTTATCCGGATCCACGTTGGTGATGGGACTTTACTCGGACGCTCGCTTGCCGAAATCTGCGAAAACATTCGTGACTTCGTCGTGATTGAGCACAAAGGCGAAGTTGTGGGATGCGGTGCGTTGCATCTTTACGGCATGCACCTGGCGGAGGTCCGCTCCATCACCATTGGCAAGAAGGCCAAAGGCAAGGGCGCTGGCCGGATGCTGATCGATGCGTTGCTGGCCGAGTCCGCCCGCCAGAGCGTGACTTGCGTTTGCTTGTTTACCCGCATTCCTGACTTCTTTGGCAAGATGGGATTCACGGTTGTGGACAAGGAACTCTTGCCCGACAAAATGTACAAAGACTGTCTGCGTTGCCCGCGCATGCACGCTTGTGACGAAATCGCCATGTACATGGGAGAACTACCGGAGAAAACGGTGCTCGCCACATCGCCGCATGCTGCGCGTTACTACGCGCAGCTGGTACAGCTCCACTCCTAGCGCGCACTGTCTATGACTGCTGCTTCGCTTGCCGTAGCTCGTCGGCGGAGCAGCAGTCCCAGCACAACCCAAAGCCCTAGCGCGCTCCACTCGTACAGACTGAAATGCCCGGGTGCCTGAGGCAGTACTTTCATCAGGAGCATGAGCGATGTTACCGCCAATCCCGTTAGAGCAGCGGCACGCCCAAAGGATGAAGGCCGCATTCGCAGGAAAGCAACGCAGGAGGCCATCCAGCCCAGCGCGGCAGCCAGAGAACCGACCTCGGTAATCGGTATCAAAAGGGATTGCCCGCCAAACATCAGCGTGGCGGTCGCAATACCGATGCAAACCACCGCCGTCGAGGGCGTACGATTTGTCGGATGCACGTGTCCCAGTCGAGGATCAGCTAGTCCTCTCCGGCCGAGGGCAAAGAGCATTCGACTGGCAGCCACCAGGTTGCCATTGAACACTTTCATTAGCGACAGCAGCGCGGCAGCCATGATTACCCTGACAATCCACTCCGATCCCATCGCTCGCTCGAACGCTACCGCGGTGGCGAATCGCTCGTGCACCAAGCTTTGCCACGGCGCCACATAGCCGACTGCGGCGATGACGGTCGCATAGAACGTGGCGCCAACCACAATTGCCAAGAGAATAGCCAGCATGAACTGGCGCGGCTCGAAGTCGCTGCTGGCCTCCTCCGAGGCCTTGCCGATTGATTCAAAGCCGGTCATAAAATAGGGAACGATTTGCAGAACGAGAAAAATCGAAATAACCGCCGGGCCACTGAACAGCGGCCGGAAATTGGCCGCCGAGCCATGACTGGCGCCAGCTCCGACGAATCCCAGCGTGAGGGCGATCACCGCAAACGTCGTCCAGTTCTGAAAAGAGGCGCTTAATCGGATGCCGCGATAGTTCAACAGGGTTAGAAATCCAGTGAGCGCAAGGCCGATGACCAGATGGGGAAGATACACGGGCTTTCCCGCGACTCGATACAGCTCAATGGAATTAAGGGCAGGGAAGAGATAGCCCGGCGATGCGTCCGATGGCCACAGCTTCCCATGGGCACACGATGTAATACGCCAGCAGCATTGTCCAGCCAGTTGCGAAACTGACGGGCCGCGGAAAGACTGCCGCAGTGTAGGCGATCTCGCCGGCAGCATCGGGCATCGCCCGCACCAGATTCCCATAAACAATTCCGATGGGGAGCAACACCGCGCCGCCAATGGCGAACCCAAGGACGGCGCCCAAGGGCCCGCCACGCGTCAGCCAGTCGTCCATCACCACCAGCCAGCCCACGCCGACCATGGTGCCGAAGCCGAGCGAAAAGAAATCTGCCAGCCGGAGCTTGCGAGCGAGCGAAATCATGAATGTGCGAGGATACCGCGAGTGTCAACCGAGGGGCGCGATCCGGCGCGCATCATCCTCTCAGGTAGGGCAGCATCTGCTTGAATTCCTGCGTTCCCGAACACCGCAGCAATTCGTAAATCATCATCTCGGTGGTGGAAATTACTGCGCCGGCAGCGCGCATACGATCGATGCCGATGTCCCAGTTCCAGCGCACGCGCGAGCCAATGGCGTCGGAGGCCACGTGCACCAGATATCCATCATTCAAGGCGCCCAGCGCGGTCTGCATCACGCAAATGTGTGCCTCCATACCGCAAAGGAGTATGGTGTTCCGGCTGCCCGGCAGCGACTTCAGTGCCGAACGGAAATCATTGCTGCCGAAGCAACTGAAATCGAGCTTGTCGATAGTGTGCACCTCGTTTACAAGCGATGCGATTTCGGGCACGACTGCTCCCAGCCCCTGAGCATATTGGGTAGTGACCACTACCGGAATCTCCAGAACGTTGGCGAGGCGAACCAAGAGCTGCGAGTTCTTGATCAGTTCGTCCTTGTTGAAGATTGGCGGCAGCAACTTCTCTTGGATGTCGACCACTACTAGAGCGCACTGTTCGGCTTGCAGAAGTTGTCGTGCCACGTCGCTGGCGTCGGTGGGAAAGGCTGCGGTACCTACGGAAGATGTCATAGGGCCCCTCGTCAAAGAAAGAAGATGTTGCTCATTTTAGCGCGGCGGTACGCTTTGGCGCCGTACGAACAACCGGTTGTGCCGGTACCAGAGTCAATTCGCAGGATGAGCCTGTCTCGTTGTGTTGACGCTCTCGCGCAATAGCACATAAAATCAATGCAGCGGCAAGCACGCTGCGCTCGCAGCAGCCGTATTTGCTGCCCCTTCGTTCAACGGTAGGACAGCCGCCTCTGGAGCGGCATATCGGGGTTCGAATCCCTGAGGGGCAGCCATAATTTGTCCGGTCGACTCCTGACGGGACTCCGCCACAGTGCTCATCACCCTGGAAGACTTAAACTTGCTGTTAGAGTAGTGAAAGGCGCTACCAGGCACCTCCAATACATTTCACTCGACCGCTGTTACGTCCATGTTCTATTCAACTGACGACCTTCGCATCAAGTGGATCAAAGTCGTACTGCCTCCGGTGTTTCTGGAAGAAGAACTTCCTACCACCGAAAAGGCATCGGCCACGGTTCACCAGGCCCGCGAACAGATTGCAAATATCCTACGCGGCGAGGACCGGCGTCTGCTTGTGGTCGTCGGCCCCTGCTCGATCCACGATACGAAGGCTGCCCGTGAGTACGCTCATCTGCTAAAAGACGCAATCGACGCGCACGGCAACGAACTGCGCATCGTGATGCGCGTCTATTTCGAAAAGCCGCGCACTACCGTCGGCTGGAAGGGACTGATCAACGATCCTTACCTCGATCAGTCCTACAAAATCAACGACGGTCTGCGGCAGGCGCGTCACCTGCTGCTCGATCTTGCAGAGATGGGCGTGCCCGCAGGGACCGAATTTCTCGACATGATTACGCCGCAATACGTCGCTGGGCTGGTGAGTTGGGGAGCCATCGGGGCGCGTACTACCGAAAGCCAGATACATCGGCAGTTGGTTTCGGGTCTCTCGTGCCCAGTGGGATTCAAGAACGCGACTTCGGGTGATGTTCAAATTGCCGTCGAAGCTGTACTGTCAGCCGCGCAGCCGCATACCTTTCTGGGACATACGAAGCACGGACAGTCGGCGATATTCGCTACGAACGGTAACCCCGACTGCCACGTCATCTTGCGCGGTGGTCGCAATAGCGTGAACTACACCGCTGAGGCCGTGGCCGCGACATGCGGCAAGCTTGAGGAAGCTGGGCTGCGCCCCAACGTCATGATCGATTGCAGCCATGCGAACAGTAACAAGGACCATACCCGCCAAGCGTCGGTGTGCAAGACTGTCGCGAGCCAGGTAGCCGGGGGAGAGCGGCGCATCATCGGCGTCATGCTGGAAAGCAACCTGGTCGCAGGAGCCCAGAAGCTGGAAACAGGTCGGCCACTGAAACACGGGCAAAGCATCACCGATGCGTGTATGGGGTGGGACGAAACCGCTGAGCTACTTGGCCAGCTTGCTGCCGCAGTGCGCGAAGGACGGCAGTGAGCGATCTCCCGTGTTCGTCGGTGACTTTACCCCCTCCCCCCATCCGTCAAATTACTTGCTTTCATGGAGTTAGCGAGATGCCCGCGCAAAGGCTTCATAATAAAGTAGTTACAGGCAAAGTACTGAGCCGTAAAGAGTTAAGGGGGACCCGAAGCGACCGCTTCTAAGAGCCAGCGCAATTTTTCAAACTACGAGTGCCGAGCCGCGACCTAGGTGCGGATGGGCCGAGAGACAAATATCCCTCGCCTCACTATGGCTATCTTTAGACACCGAAGACGGGGCGCGAAAGGGCATAGGTCACATCGCAGTGTGATAAGGATCTCGCGCGGATGGCGAACGGGGAAGCTGCTGCATGGGGCTCTACGCAATCGGAACGGCGAGTTCAGCTGACTTGCTCCCCCTGTGACGCCAGAGATAGGCGGCGCAAAGGATCCCTGCGAACGCAAGTATGACAACGTAAGACCAGCGCGAAGACATGCCTGGTTCGGAATTCACGGCTTCGACCGGCAGTGAGAGCACCGCGGTCCTGCCAGCCTGCCGCACTTCGATTTCGAGCAGGCGCGCACCGACACTCTCGAAGTCGACATCGGCTGTGAACAAAAGTCTGTTTTCATCATCGCGAGTTGCCCTGACCGGTTGCGTAGAGACGTCCGCAGCCGTCCGATTGCGGAGTACAAATTCAACCTGGCTATCGAGCAAAACTTCGCGGCTGTCTCGGTCTTGCACCAATACGCCAAATGTTGCCGGCCCGGCGGGAATGTCTCCCGGCGGTCCATAAACTGCGACGGCGAATGGTCCGGATTGCTGCGATAAACGAAGAACCTGATCATCATCGTCGGTCGAGAATCTTGATGCGCCCAGGAAACCTAAAGCGGTGAAGGCAAACAAGACGAGAAACGAAGCTGCTTCGAAATTTCGAATCTTATTGGAAGAGCCGGACCTGAGAGGCTGCTGAAGAATTGTTAACCGTCTGCGCCACGCGGACTGAAGGCCGCGTGGCGGACAAAAACCAAACGGCTTATCGGCACGACTGAATTTCGTGCCCTGACGCAAAACGGCGCGATAGGCACTGAATCGCGATCAACACCGCAGGAACAATGAAAGCCAGGGAACCGATTACCCACATGATTGCGCCAGCAGCAGCCTGATCTTCCCGGGGTGTGAAGCCAAACAAGCTGGGTCCCGCCGCATACGATGGATACAGAATCTTGTCGGCGAAAACCAGTACGGCTGACAACACCGTGTTCTGCAAATCCGCGATCACGAGGTACGGCACCATCGCCCAACGTGGCCATCGAGGGTGACTGGGCCAGGGCTGAACCACCGGCCACCAGAAAATGATTGACGCGAGGAAGAAACACGCGTGCTCGACCTGGTGCCAGAAACTCGACCGCAGTGCGAACTCGTACGGCCCGGGCACATGCCACGCAAACATTACCGTTCCCATTAACAGGAGCGCGATTACCGGATTGGTCAGGGCTAGACCTAAACGTTGCGCCACCGGCCAATTCAGGAACGGCCCGGCGAACTCGCGAGCGGCGAAGCGCGGCATGCCGCGCACGATGGGGATAAGCGGCTCGCCCAGCAGGATTAGCGGCGGAGCGACTATCATCAGAATCATGTGCTGCAACATGTGCGCGGTGAGTACGAACGGACCGAAGGTATCCAGAGGTGATGCCAGAGCGAACCACAGCGCAAACAAGCCCAGAGTAAAACTGCCCAATCTCCAGGCGGGGAGATAGGGGTATCCAGCGCGCCGCAAAAGCCATGCACCGCGCAGGTAGGTTAGCGCGGTCAACACCAGCGCGTAGGTCGCCACCGGCGGAATCGACCATGAACGCAGTACGGCTTGAACGATGGGTTGCACGGCAGTTTATCGGTCGGCAGCTGTTGGTGGCAGCGGTTGAACAGCAGCCTGGGACGCATCCCGTGCAGGCGGACGGTTGGGCGGGTGCAATGTCTCCAGGAATGACACCAGGGCTGTGACCTCTGCCGGATTCAGGTTTTTGCCATACGCCGGCATGTTGCCGCCGCCTTGAATTACCTGGCGCACAAGCTGGTCGTGCGTGAGAGTTGTCGCGACCGAATCCAATGCGGGGCCGCGCAAGCCGCCTGATCCTCCAATCGAGTGGCAATTGCGACACTGCTTGCCCTGGAAGACGAGAGCGCCCTGCCGCTGCAGCGGTGTGCGCCCGTTGAGAAACGAAACCGGCAAAGGATCGCCGCTCCAGGCGTCCATGATGGGACTCCAAGGCGAGTAAGTGGCGAGCTTGGTAAATGTGGCGAGCGAAACCGCGACCAGCAGCAAGGTGACCACTGCCACCGGTCTGCGCCGCCAACTTTTTTCGCCTTCGCCCGAAAGGAACGGAAGCAGAATCAGGAACCCGATCACGACGACCGGTCCGATCAGCAGAGCGGGTGTCTCCATCTCAGGCGGCAGCAGAGCCAGCATCGCGTAGAGCCACAGGAAGAAGAAATCGGGCTTCGGTATGGTTTGGACGATGGTTGGATCTGGATATCCGGTGGGCCCGAAGGGACCGAAATACACCGCGCACGCCATGATGGCGACAATGATGGCAGCGGAGAAGAACATGTCCTTCCAGATTGCTGCCGGGACGAAGGGCACGCCATCTTTTTGCAGGAGTTCGTGGTATTCCTTCTCGTAGGTGGCGCGGCGAACCACGCGCCCCGGCATGGGCCACTCGTTGATGCCGAGCTTCAACACCATCAACAGGTGCAACGACACGAATCCGATCAGCAAGCCGGGAATAAGAAAGACGTGCAGTGCGAAGAAGCGCGACAGCGTTGCGCCCGCGATGATGGGCCCGCCCAGCAGCATGTGCACAGCCTGCGCGCCAATCAACGGCACGCGGCTGGTGATCGACGCCCCGATGCCGAGCCCCCAGTAGGCGTCCTGGTCAAAGCGCAGCACCTGCCCGGTAAACGCCATGCCCAGGGTCATAAGGAGCAGGAACACACCGACGATCCAGGTGAGCTGGCGGGGAAATTTGTAAGCGCCAAACAAAAATACCTGGCACATGTGGACGAGCACTACGGCGACCATGAAGTCGGAGCCCCAGCCATGCACCGCGCGCAGGAACCATCCGAGGGTGACTTGATGGTTGAGATATTGCAGGCTGTTCCAGGCTTCGCCAGCCGAGGGGACATACGTCAGCGCGAGCAGAATTCCGGTGACTACTTGTAGGCCGAAGATCGTAAGAGCGGCGCTGCCAAACACGTACCACCAACTTGCCGATTTGCGCGGCACCGGATGCGACATGGCATCGCGAATCGCACCGCCGAGTTGCAGGCGCTCATCGAACCATTCGCCGATCTGCTTCAGCCTTGACATCCGCGTCTCCTTGCGGCGAGGCTCGCGGTGGTCGAAAGTGTGGGCAGTTGCCCGGTCTCAATCAGCAGCTTGCCGTTTTCCACCTTGTAGGGATACTCAAATAATCCGCGCGGCGGAGGGCCGGATGCGCGCGAGCCATCCTGGTAGTACACGCCTCCATGACAGGGGCACATGAATAGGCCCGATTGAGGAAACCAGCGTACCGGGCATCCCAGATGCGCGCAGTTGACGGCAAACACCTGAAACTTCTCACCCTGGAGTCGGCGCACCCAGCAGGGAATGTGGTCGGTATCTCCGTCGGCAAATGAGGTGATCGGGTTTGTGAACTTGGCCAGTCGCGTCTGGCCCTCAGGGAACTCGTCGAGGTCGCCGAGCGTAATCCAGCGCTTATACTGTCCGCGGTCAGCGCCCAAGATTGGTGAGACCAGGTAGCCAATAATCGGCAAGGCCAGCACGGTGATGGCCAGGCCATTCAGCAGCAGTCCGATCTTGGTAAACAGAGCGCGACGTGAAAGCTTACCAGTACCGGAACCCTTTGCCACTTCAGGCGGTTCGCTCAATGAGCACCTCCGGGAGACGTTGAAGCTGCAGCGGACATGCCGGCTGCGCGGTTCGGTCGCTGCGATGCCAGCCACGCAACGACGTCGGTGATTTCCTGGTGTGTCATTGGGTGTCCAGCGATGTTGTTGCGCCAATCGGGGGCATTAAAGTCAGGACGCCCGGTAATGACAATGGTGCGCAGGCCTTGGTCGGTGATCAGGGTGAGATAAGACTTGTCCGCGACGGAACCCGCCTTTGGGCCGCCCGCTCCGCTGTCGCCATGACAGGAAGCGCAATAGCTCGAATAGACCGCTTGCCCGCGCGAAGGGTCGCCGGGAATCTTCGCTGCATAAGGTGGCGCGACATCGCCGCCGAGTGCGTTGGGCTTGCTCCAGCGGTCACGAATGCCCCGAACAATCGCATTTACCTGGTCGTCGGTCAGCATTCCGCCTTCTTTTTGAGCGAAGGCCGACATGGCCGTGCCCGGACGGCCCTTCGAGATCGTCGAACGTAGCGTGTCGTCATCAACGATCGCAAGATAGACAGGATCGGAAAGCATCATGGCTGGGCCGCTCTTGCCGTCGGCACCGTGGCAACCAGAACAATTCTGATTAAAGAGCACAACCGGGTCGAGCACAGAATCCGGACGTGGCACCTCGGGACCCGGCGGCGGCTTGCCCGGCAGGTGGGAGCAGCCGGCCAGCCATAAGACCGCAAGCAACGAATAAGCGACACCTACTGCGTCGCAAGCTCATTGCTTAGGGCCCTCGTGGTCGCGGGAATGCATAATGCCCGGCGCTTCCAGGCCGGCGCGAACCGCCAGCGGCAGGTTCTCGGTGGTCCAGACTTTGTTTTGTCGCACCACGACCAACCCGGCCACCACTCCGAATGCGACCTGAGAGGCGGCGAACCAAACCCAGCTGATCTTTTCGTCGAGTAGGGGGTTCACGAAGCCGAGCACTTGATACAGCAATCCTGTCCACAACAGGGGCGCGATAATTCCACCGAGCACGATGGGACGCGTGGGCAGCATAGGAAGCATCGCGCCGTACAGCAGTCCAACCAGCAGGCACATGGTCAGGTGCAGCGCCAGTGCGAAGAGAAGCCATCCCGGATGAAATCCCAGGAGGGCGTCCATCGAAGGGATCGCCGGGGCGGCATACAGACTTCCCGCAAGCAAATTCACTGGGTACCAAATGCTGTGAAAGAAGATGAGGCCGTAGAGCATGGCGAGCAACGCCATGGCGACTCCACCGGCCAGCCCACCTTTCACGCCGGCAGATATGGGATAAATCTTCAGCGGCAGCCACGCGCGTGGAACATCGTCGGCTATCTGTAATCGTGCGACTTCGGGAATGGTTGCGACGACAGGTGCTGCTTCGAGCAGTACCGGAATCTCTTCATGATGCTCGTGCGGCAGTACCTGTCGGAACCAGCCAACCGCGCCGAATATCCAGAACACCGCACCCAGCACGCTGACCCAGGCGCTAGTGAGCAACCCAGCGAAAATCAATGCCAGTCCCACCGCAAACACAAACGGCCATGCCGTTGGAGCGGGCATGATGACCGTTCCGGGTGCTTCGCGTTGTTCCAAGCCTGTCATTGCACTTCCTGAAGCTCCCTAGGGCTGCGGCGCGGACTAAAGTCCGCGTGGCCAAAAAATAGGTGGCTTGTCAGCACGACTAAAGTCGTGCCCTTTCAAATACCTCAAAACTCGGCTTTATCGCGCGATGACGTAAACCACCGTAAGTACGACCACCCACACCGCATCGACGAAGTGCCAATACAACGCGAAGACGCCGATGCGTTCGGCGTGCTCTTGCTTCACCTTGCCGAACAGGGCGAAAACCATCACGATCGATAAGCCGGTCAATCCAATTAGTACGTGCGATAAGTGCAAGCCGACGAGTGAATAAAATGTGGTTCCGAACAAGCTTGAGCTGACGGTTAGCCCATGTTCGTAGATAAGCGTGTACCACTCCCGAGCGGTCCCCAGTACGAAAATCGCGCCCAGTGCGATGGTGGCGAACCACCATACCGCGAACAGGTTGGTGTTGCCGCGTTCGATAGCACGCTCCGCGCGCGCGATGGTGAAGCTGCTGCTGAATAGCGCGATGGAGATGAAGATGGGGAATTCCAGTACTTCGCGCGGCGTCGGCCCACTGAGGCTCTTGCCCGCGTAGTAGAGATAGGCGACCACAAAGATGCTGAAGATTGCCGATTCGGCTGCGATCAGGCACCACATGCCCACCCGGCCGCGCAGCTCATGCCCGAGTGGCATTTCATTTTGTGGTACGCCGATGGTGGTTGCTGCCAAATCAGGTCTCCTTTACTCGTACTTCCAGTCTGGATCTTCCGGATGCTTCAAGTCCCACAGCGGGCGGCGGCTCCGTACCACGGGAATCGTGGCGAAGTTGTAATCCGGCGGCGGCGAACTCGTAGACCACTCTAATGTCCATGCATCCCACGGGTCGTTGCCTGCAGGCTTACCCTTGAAATAGGACCACAGGAAATTCACTACCCAGCACAGAATTCCGGCAATCTGAAAGATAACGCCGATGGAAACAATGAGGTTCCAAATCTCCCATCCGCGGCCGGCCTCGTAGGTGTAAATACGGCGCGGCATGCCGAGCACTCCTGGGATGTGCATGAAGTCGAAGGTCAGGTGAAAGCCAATCAAGAACAGCCAGAAATGCCACTTGCCAAGGGTCTCGTTAAACATGCGGCCGCTGATCTTAGGGAACCAGTAGTACAGTGCCGCGAAAATAGTGAAGACCAATCCTCCGATTAAAACGTAATGGAAGTGCGCTACGACAAAGTAGGAGTTCCCCAATTGCCAGTCGAACGGCGCCGCCGACAGCATGATGCCGGTCAATCCTGCAATCAGGAACTGAAACAGGAAAGCGATGCAAAACATCATGGGAATCCTGAAGCGAATCTTGCCGCCCCACATGGTCCCCAGCCAGTTGAATATCTTTATACCCGTGGGAACTCCAACGGCCATCGTAGTGGCCGTGAAGAATGCATTGGAATACGACGTCATGCCAATGGTGAACATGTGATGCGCCCACACGCCGAGGCTGAGGAACCCGATACTCAGCGTCGCGGCCACCATGATGGCGTAGCCAAAGATCGGCTTCCGCGAGAAAACGGGGATGACCTCTGAAGCTATGGCGAATCCGGGAATGATCAGCACATAGACTTCGGGGTGGCCGAAGATCCAGAAAAAGTGCATCCAGATAACGGCCGAGCCGCCCGCTTGGGTGTCAAAGAAATGTCCGCCTAAGTAGCGATCGATTAGCAGCATGATTTGCGCAGCGGTCAGGGGCGAGATGACGATCAGCACCATCGCCGCCATCACCATGTTGAGCCATACAAAAAGCGGCATACGACCGAGCTTCATGCCCGGACAGCGCATGCACAGGACGGTGGTCACGATGTTGAGGGCAGTCCCGATGCTGCCAAATCCGCTCACCAGCAAACCGATCGTCCAGTAGTCGGTGCTGTGCCCGGGGGAAAACGCCTTTGCGGTAAGCGGCGCGTAAGCAAACCATCCTACGTCCGGAGCGCTGCCTACGCCGTAAAGTCCGCCACCGCCGATGAAGCTGAAATACAGGATGATGCCGCCCAATGCACTCATCCAGAAGCTCCAGGCATTGAGCCGGGGGAACGCCATGTCGCGGGCGCCGATCATGAGCGGCACGAGGTAGTTAGCGAACCCGAATAACAGGGGCATTCCGACGAGGAACACCATGGTTGTGCCGTGCATGGTGAATAGCTGATTGAAAGTCTGCGGAGAGACAAAGTGATTATTCGGGATGGCCAACTGAATCCGCATCGCTGTGGCTTCGAGGCCCGCGATGACCAGAAATAAAACTCCATAGCCGATATACATCAGCCCGAGCTTCTTGTGATCAACAGTAACGATCCATTCGTGCACGCGGTCGAATAGCGGCCGCGTCATCGTCTCGGAGGGCGGAACGAACATCGGCTTCGAAATGGAATCACCATCCAGCATCGTTCAAACAGTCCCTCAGTGCAGCGTCATCAAATACGCAGTTACGGCGTCGACTTCCTGTTCACTCATTTGCATGGCAGGCATCAGACAGCCGGGCTTGATAGCGTCGGGGTCCTTGATCCATATCCGCAAATTCTCGGGCGTGTTAGCGGCAGCCCCGGATGCGAGAGTTGTGCGTGTCATCAAGTGTGTCAGGTCAGGACCAAACTTACCCCGGTCGTCGGTGCCGGCGATAGTGTGGCAATTCACACACGCTGTGGATTCGAATATGTGTCGTCCTTGTGCGACTGAGTCAAGTTCCGTGGCAGGCTGTTTCTGACTGGCGATCCACTTGTTGAAGTCTTCGGGCGAATCCACGACGACCCGCAGAAGCATCTTGGCGTGCTGCGTGCCGCAATACTGCGCGCACTGGCCCACGTACACGCCCGTTTCATGCGGATCGATCCACATGCTATTAACACGGTTCGGAATGAGGTCAGTCTTCCCCGCGAGTTTGGGCACCCAGAAACTATGGTCGGTATCGGCCGACATCAGAGTGATATGGGTAGGCGTGGGGTGATCACGATCGCTGACCGGGACATGCAATTCGTTGGCCGTGACAAACCCCTGGCCTGGATATTGAAACTCCCACCAGAATTGGTGGCCGATGGCAGTAATCTCCGTCGTGCCCGCCGGGAACTTCGCGTCTTCTATCGCATGGATAACGCGTGCGGCGGCCAGAAACAGCACGACCACGATTAAGACCGGTATCACCGTCCACGCCAGTTCCATCTGGTTGCTGCCGTAAATCTGCGGCGGCTCGCGATCGTCATCGCCGGAGCGCCGTCGGAACTTGATCACGGCGTACGCGAGCAGCGTAAACACCACTACAAAAATCAACCCGGTTATCGCCAGCACAAATAGCGAGAGATGGTAGATGGAGTCCGCCGGCGTCGAGGAAGGAGCAAAGATGTTGGGAGTCGCAGGATCGCGGATCGCATTGGCGGCCCACGCATTCGCGGTAACGAAAGCCAGCAAGGTTTCGACGCCCACGAGCCGAACCGCCTTCGTAAGATTCACTTTCAAAACCGCGCTCCCCACTGTGCTAACCGGCGATAGCGAATCGGACGACAAACTACAGCTTCCGCAATCGGCCAGTCCAATTGCGGGTGCGAATTCGACGAAAAGCAGCGTTTCCAAAGCGGCGATCGCCCCGCTCTGATGACCGCCAGCAATTCTTGCGAATGTCGGGATGATTGCTTCCCATAGGGTGTGTTGTCAAGGGGAACGCTGAATCGTCACAAATTCGGGAAAGGGTGCTCCTGCAATTCGTGAGTCGAGCCGAGCAGGGAATCGATGGAACACAAGCGAATCGAAATACTTCGCGCCAAATCGGCGAACGATATTGTAGACTCGTGCGACAAACGCGCGGCCTGCGGAGGGTAACCCGACGGCCGCATCTCAAAGCTGGAGTCGTGAATGAAGGTACTCGCCATCGACGTAGGCGGAACAAATGTGAAGCTCCTGGCTTCAGGACACGAAGCGCGACGCAAGTTTGCCTCCGGCCCCAAAATGACGGCGAAATTGATGGTCGATGAAGCGCGCAAAGTCGCCGCCGACTGGAAGTACGACGTGGTTTCTATTGGCTATCCCGGTCCGGTGCTCGACGGACGCATTCTGGCCGAGCCGCACAATCTCGCCAAAGGTTGGGCTGGATTCAACTTCGAGAAAGCCTTCGGCTGCCCGGTCAAAGTCATCAACGACGCGGCCATGCAGGCCCTGGGGAGTTACAAAGGCGGACGGATGTTGTTCCTCGGCCTCGGCACCGGCCTCGGTTCGGCAATGATCATCAACGGGACGCTTCAACCCATGGAACTCGCCCATCTGCCTTATCGCAAGCAGACGTATGAAGATTATGTCGGTCTTCGCGGCATTAAGAAATATGGCAAGAAGCAGTGGCGAAAATACGTTGCCGATGTGGTCGCCAAGCTCTCCGCCGCTCTCGAGCCCGATGACGTTGTTCTGGGCGGTGGCAACGCGAAACTTCTCAAGGTGCTTCCTCCAAAGTGTCGCGCGGGTAACAACGCCAATGCGTTTGTGGGAGGCTTCCGCCTGTGGGAGGACGTCGCCGAACAATCGGCGCCGGCGGCCGTTTCCATTGCTCCCGGTCGTCCGGCCGCGGCCAAATCCAGTGGCAACAAAAAGGCGCAGGCCTGACGATCGTGAGACTTTAGTTTCAATGAGCAGGCGGCGCGACTTACATGCCTCCCGATACGAATAGAGAGTGTGAGAGTGCCGATAGCGACGCGGTCGATCGATCACACGACCTGATTGTAGAGATCGAAGGAGCCTGCAACCGCATCTACGGTCTCGTCCGGCAAACGCCCGTGGCCCGATTAACGCGCGATTCGCGTGTGCCAGCATCTACGCGCGCCTACGCCAAGCTGGAGCAGCTTCAAGTCACGGGTTCCTTCAAGCTGCGCGGAGCGACTAACAAGATACTGGGCCTCCCGCCTGACGTTGCTTCAGCCGGTGTTGTGACCTCTTCAACCGGAAACCATGGGCTAGGCGTCGCGGCTGCCGCAAAATTCAAGGGCGTCGACGCCGAGGTGTTTCTCTCGTCACAAGTCCCCGAGGCCAAGTGGAAGAAGATCGAAGCTTACGGGGCGCGCATCCGCATGGTCGGCGACAACCCCCTTGATGCCGAAATCGCTGCGCGCGCCGCTGCTGCGGAGTCCCATCGGACTTACGTATCGCCTTACAACGACTGGCAAGTGGTAGCCGGGCAGGGAACCATAGCCGTAGAGTTGCTCCGGCAGATCGACGGTCTTGACACTGTCTTCATCGCCACTGGCGGCGGAGGCTTGATCAGCGGCATTGGTACTTATCTTCGAGCACTGTCTCCTCAAACGGAGGTGGTGGGTTGCTGGCCTGAGAATTCTCGGGTGCTTTACGAATGCATTCGCGCCGGCAAAATCATCGAGTTCCCAGAAAGTTACACTTTGTCGGAAAGCACGGCAGGAGGAGTCGAGCCGGGCTCCATCACTTTCGAATTGGCCCGGGCCGCGATGCATCGCGCGGTTCTGGTGTCGGAGGACGAGATTCTTGACGCAATGCGCTGGGCGCGGCAACGTGACTGGACCATCGAAGGATCTGCGGGAGTAGCGCTGGCGGCGTTCTTCCAGCAAGCTCATCAGTATGCCGACAAGAGCGTTGCCATAGTTTTTTGCGGAGGCAATTTGTCGCCCGATATCGAAGCTCGCATGAAGTAACGCTTCAATGGAGAAAACGAATTGTTCCGTCACGCCATCGTTCGCCAGCCGGGAATGAACTTCGCAGAAGGCCTGACGACCGCCGAACTGGGTGCCCCCGATGTTAGCCTTGCTCTCGCGCAGCATGAAGCGTATTGCAGTGCGCTCGAAGAGTGCGGTCTCGAACTTCTGCGCCTGCCGCCCGATCTTCAGCATCCCGACTCGACGTTCGTGGAAGACGCGGCTGTGCTCACGATCCGGTCAGCGATTCTCACTCGTCCCGGCGCAGACTCGCGACTCGGCGAAGTGGCGGCGATTGGCGAAGCAATTCAGCCGTTTTATTCGGTCATCCACGAAATCCAGGCACCAGGCACGCTCGACGGCGGGGACATTTGCGAGGCCGGTTCGCACTTCTTCATCGGCATCTCGCATCGAACCAACGAAGAGGGTGCCCGTCAGCTCAGCAAATTCCTCCCTGGCGAAGGATTTACCTCTTCCACCGTGGACATTCGTGGCATGCAGTCGATCCTGCATCTCAAGAGTGGCATCGCTTATCTCGATAACAATGTTCTCGTCGTCATGGACGAACTCGCGGGCAGAGAAGAGTTCCGCGGTTACGAACTGATCCGTGTCGCTTCCGACGAAAGCTATGCTTGCAACTGCGTGCTGGTGAATGGTCGGGTGTTGGTCCCGGCAGGATTTCCTCGCCTGCACGACGAGCTGACCCGTCGAGGCTATCTGCCGCTAGTGCTTGATATGTCGGAGTTCCGCAAGATGGATGGCGGACTGAGTTGCCTGTCGTTGCGTTTCTGATTTTCAAATGCCTTGCAGGCATCCTGCCCGACTTTGCGCGTCGGAGCCGGCAGGACTCACATCCCTATGCGTTTCCGAGACGACCCGACACAGAGCGGGTGAGTTCCTCCGGAGGAAAGTGCCGTCTTTCGTCCCGAAATGTGCTAATGTTTTGCAATCCTTGATTGCGCAGTGCTAACTTGCACTATTCGCAGAAGTTAAACAGCCATATGCAGGTGGGACGAATGGCGCCCAAATCACCCTGTGGCTGCACAACAATTGGGCGCGACGTGTTGGGGGCCCTTGAGAATGAAACGCGCCACGATTCTTGTCGCCGTCTTGACTTTTCTTTCGGTCTGCAGCTTGGCTCAAGATCGCGCCCTCATCTCTGGCGACACAGAAGACAAACAAGATACCCCGGTTCCTGGGGTAAAGATTACCTTGCGCAACGAATCCCTGCGGGTCGACCGAACGACCACCACCAACTCCGACGGACTCTACTTTTTCGCTGAAGTCGTTCCCGCGGAGGGTTATGTCATGACCGCCTCGGCGCCGGGTATGGACTTTGCCCCGCAGAGCGTGAAATTTGACGTCGAAGTCGGCGAAACCCGCCACGTTCTGCCGTCCTTTGTGGGCGACAAGGCCGCGGTGCCAGTCTCCAGCTTACAACGGCGCGGCCAATCGGATTTGCCTAACCGAGCCTACATCTATGGGGGACCAGCGGATCCACTCGGCATGTCGGCGGGCGACGGAGAGGCAGGGTCGCCGGAGCAGGACAAGAGCACAACCCAAACGCCGTCAACTGCCTCGCCGTCCCAGCAGACCAGTCAATCCGGTAAGGCAACAAAACCTGCGTCACCTTCCCGGCAGGGAGCGGTTGAATCATCACGCGTGCCGCTCGACACCATGTCCACTGCCATCAGCACGGTGATTACCGGCAACCAGCTTCGGAACTTGCCGCTGTTCAATCGCAATTTCTTGGCCGTCGGACTGCTGGTTTCCAGCACCCACGATGTCCCCGCCTGGTCGGAATTGAAAGACACGACATTCAGCATCTCCGGCCAGCGTCCCACATCGAACGCCTTCCTGCTTGACGGAATGGACAATGTCGCTTCAAGCAGCAACCAGGCCATTCCATTTCAAGTCAACGACGCCATCCAGGAATTCCGCGTGACCACCGCGAACTCCGACGCCCAGTTCGGACGCAACATCGGGGGCGTGGTGAACATCGTGACCCGGCGCGGGACCGCCAAGTTTCACGGCAGCGTCTTCGGATTCTTCGCCTCCGATTCGATCGATGCCAGCTCGCCACTCTCCGTTTACAACGGTTCTGGCTTTGATCAGGCAGCCGCCTTTGCTGGCCCCCTGAACGCGCCGCCGGCGCCCAACACGAATCCCAACTATTCCCCCATTTACCAGCCGAATTCCTACAACCAGTACGTCAACACCGTGCAAGCCCTGAACGCTACCTACGGCACAACGTACTGCACGTCGCCCAGCGGGACATATGGGACGTCAAACTGCAACCAGCTCTTCGATCCGGCATCGCTCCTGGCCCAACACGACAGTCATACGCAGCCGTTTTCGTCGCAACAATTCGGCGCGCAGGCGGGGGGCTCGTTCCTAAAGCGCTGGTACTGGTTCGGTGACTACGAAGGCACGCGCATCGACAATCCGAATCCCATCTTCGATCGGGTACCCAGCTCCTATGATCGCAGTCACCTGTCAGATTTCACGGGATTGCCGGGCTATTCGGATGCCGCTCTCGCGCAGGCCGTGCTGTCGCTCTATCCGCAGTCGAACGTAGTAGCCGTGCCTGGCGTCCTCGAGTTCTATCAGGGATACGCACCCAACTACACCAATGTCAACAATTACCTGGGACGGCTCGATTTCACGCAGTCGGACCATACGGACTGGACATTTCGCTATAACCTGCAAAATCTCAATCAGCTGCATGATGACGAGCTGCCCAGTTCCTCAACGTACCCGGGCGACGGTTCGCTGCGTGGTGTGTTGAACCAGAACCTCGTGGGAACCTTTACCCACCGCTTTTCCGACCAGTTCACCAATATCATCCGCCTCGGTTTCACGCGCTTTCAAGTGCAGGAGACGCCGCAGGACGCCAGCTTCAACGGCTCGCAAATAGGGCTGCCGAACGGCGCGATGAGCACGTACCTGCTTTCCGGACTCGACCCGCAGTATGCAGGTGCTTGTTGCCCGGGAAATCCGGTGCCCAACACCAACGGCGCGTGGGGTGGTTGGTACGACTCTGTATGGTCCCCGCCTTCGAATATTCCGATCATTACGCCGTCGCTCGACGGGCTGTTTCCGTTTGCTCGCATTGGCGCTCCGCTGGGCGCTCCCGGCAAACGGCAGGACAGCGAGATCCAATTTGTAGACAACATTGTCTTGTTCAAGGGTAAGCACACCGTGCGAGCCGGAGGGGACTTTCGCTGGCTGCGCAATGTCTTCGACAACGGTGGATTCAGCCGCGGGATGGTGGTGTCCAATGACATCGGTGAGTTCACCTCTGACAGCGAGACCTGCGTAACGTGCTCCGTAGGGGCTTTCACCGAGCCGTCGTTCAACTATGCAATCAAACAGCCCAGCCCTTTCGACATGACTTTCCATTCCCACGCGATTGCCGGGTATGTGCAAGACACCTGGCGGCTGAGGCCGAACCTCACCATCAATGCCGGTCTTCGTTATGAATACTTCTCTACGCCGCATGAGCAAAACAGCCAGATCTGGAACTACGACCCGTTGGCCAATGGGCTGGTCCAGGAACGCGGAACCCAGGTACTAGACCCTTATGGTGACGTGTGCGGACAGAGTCATAGTGGCTGGTACTCGGTTTACGGCGCGACACAGGCCCTCCCCTGGAATTGCACGCCCACCGGCAACTCCAACTTTCTGGTCTCCAGCAAGACCAATTTCGAGCCGCGAGTCGGCGTCGCCTGGTCCACCCCCAGCGGCGACACGGTTATTCGTGGCGGCTTCGGAATCTTCTACGACCAAATTCCGGCCAGCTTGATTGCGCAGTTGGGATTCAACCGGCCCGTTATACCCTCCAAGACGAATCCCCAAACCATATACGACCAGAACTTTAATAGTTCGCTCTGCGGCCAAGGCCAATGCGGCATAGGCAACAGCAGCTTGATGGGCGTCTCTCCGCAGACCTCGTTCTATCAGGCCGCCAGCGTCCCTTTCGCGTTGAGCGCAATCGATCCCCAGAATTTCCGTAACCCGCTGACCCGGCAGGCGAACTTCTCGGTCGGTCGCCAACTTACTAGGAGCCTGTCAGCCGAGGTCGAATACATCGGCAACTACATGGCCAATCTCTCGACTACTTCGAACACGGGCTTCAACAACGAATGGTTTTGCACGGCCTCGGCAAAGGGACATGCGAATAAACCGTGTGACGCTTTTAGCTTTGTTCCCGTGTTTACAACAGCCAACATCGGCTACGGAAACTACAACGCATTCGTCGCACGGTTGACGACTCGGGGATGGCATGGCTTCCAGGCGCGAACGTCGTATACCTATTCGAAGGCCCTTGACAATGCCTCCAGCGCTGGAGCGCCGCTAATTCCAGGGCCGCTCATGACGCAGGTGACAGCACTTGCCCTTCATGGTACCGGCAATCCACTGCAGTACGCCTTGGGAATCAACTCGGGTACGTTCCAACCACCTTCGGGAATCTTTGGTCCGGGCGCAATTTCCGCGAACTTCTCAGCATTGACTGGACTGCTCACAGCCGGTGTCAACACAACGGGCGCCGGACAAGTGCAGGTGACGCCGTACACGATTCCTCAGGAGCCTTACAACTTCTTGACCAACGACTACGGTCGCTCAGATTTTGATCAGACCAATCGTTTCATCTTGGAATACACCTGGGACGTCCCCACCACCAGCCAGTCCAGGTGGCTGACTGGGTGGATGCTGAGCGGAGTGTTCATTGCCGAGAGCGGCCAGCCGTTCACCGTCTTCAGCGGTCCAATCGCGGGAGAATTGACGCAACGCGTCAACCTGACGGCGCCGCTCACGACGACAGGTAACCCTTACAGCTATATCGGCAACACCGCCGCAATTTCGCTGCCCGGCCTCACTTGCCAGGGCGAGGGCGCGGCATTTTCGCCGTTCGTACTCCAGTCCACAGTCGGCATCAGAGACGGAACTGCGGGGGCCCCATGCGCGGGCAATTCCTCGCGCAACCAGTTCACCGGGCCGGCTTATGTTGACTACGATATGGCCGTCCAGAAGACGTTCAAGCTCCGGGAGGTCGCCGCACTGCAATTTCGCGCCGAGTCCTACAATTTGTTCAATCGTCCGAACTATTACAACCCGATCAGCACCTACAGCCTTGATGGCGTTACTCCGTATTCGCAGTTTGGGCAAATCAAATCAGCGCACAATCCGCGGCAGTTCCAGTTCGCGGTTCGGATGAACTTCTGACCTGTTGTGCCACACGACTAACGATTCGGCAAATTGAACGAATGCTATGTCCTTCGAGAAACAAGTCTTCATCAGTTACGCTCATCTCGACAACGAGCCCCTGACGCCCAATCAGCAGGGCTGGATCAGTCGTTTCCATGCTTCATTGTCAGCGATGCTGAGCATGCGGTTAGGCCGCAAGGCGGAGATTTGGCGTGACATCAAGCTTACCGGCAACGATATCTTCGCCGACGAGATCCTCCAGCAATTCCCCAAGACCGCCCTTCTGATCTCCGTCCTCACGCCGCGTTATGTCGAATCCGAATGGTGTACGCGCGAGGTGAAGGAATTCTGCAAGACCGCCGAGGTTACCGGCGGCATCCTGGTTGATAACAAATCGCGTGTCCTCAAGATCATCAAGATTCCAGTTTCTGACGAGAACCCTCTGCCTGACGTAATGAGGCTCGCTCTGGGTTATCCGTTTTATGTTTTCGACGAGCAACAGACACCGCTGGAGCTCGATCCCGCGTACGGCGAAGAATTTACTCAGAAATACAACCTCAAGATGGCCAAGCTGGCCTTCGACGTCGCCCTGCTCATCAAGAAAATGGAGTCGCTGTCTTCTGCTACTGAGGCGACAGTCCAGGCCACCCCGGCGGCCGAAAAGCCCGGCGTGTATTTGGCGGATTGCAGCTACGACCGGCGCGAGGATCGCGAGGCCATCGTTTCCGATCTGCGCCTTCACGGCTATCCAGTTCTCGCCGAAGTGCAACTGCCCACCGAAGAAGCGAACTTCCTGGGCGAACTGTCGGCCATCATGGGACGCAGCAAGTTGTCTATACACATTATTGGAAGCAACTATGGGGTCGTACCGGAAGGTCCCAGCGAGAAATCGCTTACCGTTCTTGAAAATGAACTCGCCATCCAGTACAGCAAGAAGTTCGGGCTCAAGCGCATCATCTGGGTCCCCGCAGGGACCAGCTCGACCTCTCCCCGGCAGCAGGAGTTTATTAATCTGCTCTTGCGCGACCCACAAGCCCAGTTCGGAGCAGACTTGATAACTGGCGACCTGGAAGAACTGAAGGCCGCGATTCATGCCGCTTTAAAAAAGCTTGAGGCGCCACAGCCTCCTCCGGCCCCGGCGCAATCCGCCGAACCTGGGTCTAAGCTCATTTACCTTATATGCGACGGTCGCGATCGCAAAGCCACAATTCCCCTGCGAAAATATCTGAAGACCCAGGGATTCGAGTCCAATCTTCCCGCCTTCGACGGTGACGCCGCCACTGTCCGCCAGTCGAATCAGGACATGCTCAGCGTTTGCGATGCCGCAGTCGTCTTCTACGGCATCGGAGACGACGCCTGGAAACGTTCGGTGGACGCCGAAATCCGCAAGGCCGCGGGATACCGCACCAACAAACCTCCACTTGCGACCTTTACCTACCTCGCTGAGCCGGCGACCGAAGACAAAACCGACCTCATCGATATGGAGGAACCTCGGCTCATCAATTGCCTGTACGGGTTTTCCGAGTCCGCGGTTGCTGAATTTGTGAACGCTGTCTCCGGAAAGGCCAAGCCGTGAGCATCGCGTCTGTGGCTGGGGCCAAGCTGGCGAATCCCTTTCCGGGTCTCCGCCCATTCCACGAGAGCGAGCAGCACCTCTTCTTTGGACGTGAAAGCCAGATCGATACCATGATCGACAAGTTGTCGGCCACGCGCTTCCTTGCGGTCGTGGGTACGTCGGGCAGCGGCAAGTCTTCGCTGGTGAATTGCGGTCTTAAGCCCGCCCTGCGTCGCGGAGTTATGGCCACCGCCGGAACCTCGTGGCGCATGGCCCATTTCCGGCCTGGTAGCGACCCGATCAAGGCTATGGCGGAGGCGTTAGTCCAGGCCGACGGCCTCTTCCCCAAGCCGGAGCTGGAAGGCATGGCGGTTGAAGAAATCGTCGAAGCTACGCTCCGCATGAGCAAGCTGGGACTCGTGGACGCCTATGAGCAAGCCCCGTTTAGCGATCTGCCCAAGCTGTTGGTCATCGTCGATCAGTTCGAGGAGCTCTTCCGCTATCGCAATCTGCAGCCGTCATCGGACGGCACGCAGGGCACCGAGGAAAAAGCGGTCGCTTTCGTCAACCTGTTGCTCGAAGCCGCCGACTCGCCGCTCCCCATCTATGTTGTTTTGACCATGCGCTCCGACTTCCTCGGGGACTGCGCCCAATTTTCCGGACTCCCCGAAGCGATCAATCGCGGCCAATACCTTGTGCCCCGCATGTCCCGCGACGAGCGGCGCTCTGCCATCGCCGGGCCAGTCGCTGTCGCTGGAGGAGAAATCAGCCCGGTGCTGCTCACACGCCTGGTCAACGACGTCGGCGACAACCCTGACCAGCTCTCCATTCTGCAGCACGCCCTCAATCGCACCTGGGCCGAGTGGCAACGAGAAGGCGGCGCTGGTCCGATGGACCTGCCGCACTACGAAGCCATCGGCACCATGGCTCATGCCCTCGACTACCACGCCGAGAAGGCCTACGCCGAAGTAAATGGTGATCAACAGAAAGCAATTTGCGAGAAGGTGTTTCAGGCCATCACCGACAAGGGCACCGACGCCAGAGGTATTCGTCGCCCCACCAGCGCCGGCACTCTTTGCGCCATCGCCGGTGTCAGCCTGGATGACCTCACCGCTGTGCTTTCGCCGTTTCGCAAGCCGAGTCGGTCGTTTGTCATGCCGCCGATACATGAGCCGATCGCCGCCGACACTGTCATCGACATCTCACACGAGAGCCTGATGCGCGTGTGGAACCGCCTGAAGGACTGGGTGGAAGAAGAAGCCGAGTCGGCGTCGCAATATCAGCGTCTCGTCCAGAACGCCACTCTTCATGCTAAGGGATCCGCGGGGCTGATGACAGATCCCGAGCTCTCCACCATGCTCGATTGGGAGCAGAAGCGGCGGCCCAACGCGGCCTGGGGCGACCGCTACCACGCTGGATTTTCCTCGGCCATCGCGTTCTTGGAAGAAAGCCGCCAGGCTCGGGACGCTGCCATCGAGGCGGAACGAGAGCGCCAGCGCCGCGAACTTCGCCGCACTCGTCAGATTGCCGCAGTTCTTGGTACGGCTTTCCTCCTCGCCGTCGGCTTTGGTGGGTATGCCCTCTACGAGCAACGCCGGGCCCTCTATGAGCAGCGTCGCGCCACCGCGGAGCAGGCAGCTCGCGAGCAGTCTGACGCCCTCGCAGATGCGCAGAGAAAGCTCGCAGAGACAGAAGAGCAGGCGCGCCAGCAGGCGGTTGCACTCAAAGATGAGGCAGAGACAGCCAAAGGCGAAGCCGAAGCCGCCGACGCGCGCGCCGAGCATGAAAAAGACCTGGCAGACACCATGGCCCACAAGTTTCTCGCGGCGAGTACCGAGGCGCGTCTTGCGGAAAACTTTCAGATCGAAAAAGCAGAGCAGCTACAGCAGGACCAAGACCAGCACAAAGACGCTGCAGTGATCGCCCGCGACCAGAAAGAACTGGATGCCTCTGCCACGAAGTCCAAAGAGATGAAGCTGGATGCGGCCCAGAAAGCTGCCGACGCGGCCGCCTTCGCCGCCGGTGTTCATCTCGTTAGCCCCAGCCAACTGAGCGACTCGAATCTCTTCCAGAATGCCGAGGTGTTGAATTACAACGGGAAGGATTCCGCGCACTTTGTCACCGCTTCCCAATGCGATACGGTGCTGCTGGGAGCTACCAGAAATCCCAATGACATGTTCCGTGGATCGCACGGTTCACCTTGCCGCGCAACCGTTTTCGAAGATGGACAGCAAGTCGGTTTTCAGCACTTTATCGAATGGAAAACCCAGAAACCCGTCACCCTTGAGAGCGTTGGGCTGTTTGCGGCGCACGACGCGATTCGTTACCGCCGCTCCTTCGAGACTTTCAAGTTATACGTGAAGAAGCAGGGGCAATGGTCTGAGCTAAAAGAATATAGCCCTGCCTTAATGTACGGCGGAAGTTGCGGCACGCAACCCTGCTTTCCGCCTCCTGCAACCAAATACGCTGCCGGAACGGTTCTCGCCGCCTGTATAAACGTTCCGCCTACCACCGGCCAGGAATTCCGCGCCGTTTTCGTCCAGTCTGTGAGTTCCGTAGAACAGTTTTCCGGCCCGCGCGTCCTTCAACTGAGCGGCTACGCAAACGCCAACTGCACCAAGTAAACGTCGTCTATGCTTGAGATAGCGTTAGGTCAATGCCTCTTCTCTGGAAAGATCGCCACTCTCAGGGATGTCTTCGACGGCGCGCTCAATTCCGCCGCGGGCCACGCCCCGTTCCACAGCCGCTGAACGTATAATCGAATCTCCGTTCATGAGTTACCAAGTCCTCGCCCGCAAGTACCGACCGCAAAAATTCTCCGACGTCATCGGGCAGGAGCACGTCACTCGTACTCTGAAGAATGCTATTGAGCAGGAGCGCATTGCGCATGGTTACATCTTCAGCGGACACCGCGGCATCGGCAAAACCACCATTGCGCGCATTTTGGCCATGGCGCTCAACTGCCGGTCCAAAGATCACCCCGTTCCCGAGCCTTGCGGCGTTTGCGACTCCTGCGTGGAAGTCCGACAGGGCAATTCGGTCGACGTGATCGAGATCGACGCCGCCACCAACCGCGGTATCGACGAAATTCGCGAGCTGCGCGACGCCGCACGTTACCGGCCGGCTCGCGACCGCTACAAGATCTGGATCCTTGACGAAGCACATCAGATTACGGACGCCGCCTTTAACGCGCTGTTGAAGACCCTGGAAGAGCCGCCCTCGCATGTAATTTTCATGATGGCGACCACCCAGCCCGAGGACATTCCGCAGACGATCCGCTCGCGCTGCCAACACTTCAGCTTTCACGCTGTCAGCTTCGACGACATCGTCGGCCAACTTCGCGACATCGCCAAACAAGAAGGTATAACCGCCGACGACAATGCGCTGGCCATGCTCGCCGAAGCGGGTGACGGCTCCATGCGCGATGCGCTCAGCATCATGGACCAGGCCATTGCCAGTTGTGGCGACAGCCTCAGCGTCGATGTGGTGCGTGGCTTGGTCGGCACCGTTGGTTCCGACATCCTCGAGGATGTCATGGACGCCGTCGCGCGAAACTCCAGTGAGGACGTGCTTCGCACCATCGACCGCTTGCTGGTCGAAGGACAGAGTGCGCAGCATTTTGCCCGCCAGATGGTTCGCTTTCTTCGCAACACTGTGGTGGCCAAAGTCGCAGGCAGCGACTCGCCAGTCCTGCAAATATCTTCCGATGAGCGGGCTCGGGTTGCGCGTGTCGCCGAGCGCTTCAGCGAAGAAGACCTTACGCGTTTCTTGCAGATTATGTTGCGCACGCACTCCGACCTCGGTTACAAGCAGGAGCAGCGCTTCCACCTCGAGTTGGGCCTGTTAAAGCTCGTACACGCACAACGCCTGCTGCCTCTGGAGCAATTTCTAAGCGGAGAAGCGGCTAAGCCAAGCACCGCTCCGGCGGCCGCAACTGGGGCATCGGCCACTCGGCCGGCCGTTGCACCGACGCGCGCGACCCCGCATGACCCTGCGCCCTCGAGAACTGCCCCGGCATCGCCGTTCAAGGGCCCGTCTCCATTCGAAGCCGACCGCAATCGCAAGAGCGAACCGAAGGCTGAGACACCAACGTTCAACCCGCCGCCCGACAACCGGACGAACGGCTTCATCGGCGAGAGTGTTACGCCCGCTGCCGCAAGCAACTCGGCATCTGCCATCGCTATCGCAGTTGAAGAAGACAGTCCTGACATGGGCGCCGAACTAACTCCCGACCTTGCGCGCAACGCCGTGCTAGCTGCCCTCGAGGACGCGAATCAGCAAATGCTCGCTCACAACCTTGAAGCGGGCGAATGGAATATTCGCGGCCACGAAGTCTCGGTCAAGGTCGCCATGTCGCAGGTCATGGTTGACGTCGCCCTCGGCGACGGCCCCAAACGCATCGTGAACGACGCTCTGGTCAGAGCCGCTGGCAGGCCGATCAAGTTCAAGATCGTGAGCGGAGGGGCGCAGTTCACTCCCAAAGCGGCCCCGCCTTCGTCCCGCCCGTCGAACGGTGTAGGTGCGCGCAGCCGGGCGATGTCCGACCCAGTCGTGCAGCGCATGCAGGAAAAGTTCGGAGCTGAGATTCGTTCTGTCATCGACCACAAGGAACGTGGGTAGGGAACCGACTCACCCAAGGATTCGGAGCACTATGAGTGGATTCAATTTGCAGGAAATGCTGGCGCAGGCACGGCAGCAGGCTGAAAAGCTTCAGGAAAAAATGCAGCAGGTCGTTGTCGAAGCCTCCTCCGGAGGAGGTAGTGTCACGGTAAAGATGAACGGCCAAAAGCACGTGCTGACTGTCATCATTGAACCCGACGTGGTCAAATCCGGCGACGTCGAAATGCTACAGGACTTGATCACCGCCGCTGTTAATGCCGCCGCGCAAAAGGTTGATGACGCCATGAAGTCGAGTCTTGGAGGCATGTTGGGCGGCCTCGGCCTGCCGGGCATGTAATGTTGCACAAGGCGTCGCGTCGCGAATGGGTGTCGCGTCGTGAATGGGTAGAGCTGGCCTTCAGGCCAGCGTCATCATGGCTCTTAAATCCCAGGGGCTTTAGCCCCGGCAAAATATCGAACTGAGGTTCCCCTTGTCACGATTTGCCGAGCCCATGGCTCGCCTGATTGAAGAACTGAAGAAACTCCCCGGCGTAGGTGGCAAGACCGCGCAGCGTTTTGCTTTCTACATCCTCCGCTCCAGCGACGAGGATGCGGAAGTCCTCGCTGACTCGATCCGACAACTCAAGGCCAGCCTGCATCTCTGCTCAGTGTGCAACAACATTACCGACGTCGACCCCTGCGTTTACTGCACCAGCCCCACCCGCAACCAGCGCTTGGTCTGCGTGGTCGAAGAGCCCACGAACATCGCTGCCATCGAGAAGACCGGACACTATAACGGCGTGTACCACGTGCTCCACGGCACGCTCTCGCCACTCCATGGCGTCGGCCCCGATCAGCTACGCATCGCCAGCCTTGCACGCCGTGTGGAGTCAGGAAACGTCGACGAACTCATCCTCGCCACCAATCCGACCGTCGAGGGCGAAGCCACGGCCACTTACATCTCGCGTCTGCTGAAGTCGTCCGCTGTGAAGGTCACGCGCATCGCCACCGGAGTTCCCGCCGGTAGCGACATCGAGTACGCAGACGAAGTCACCATGCAAAAGGCCATGGAAGGACGACGTGAGGTGTAGAGCGCTACCAACTATTTCGGGGCCTTGACGCCCGATCTGGACAAGTATCCGTTAATCGCCTCCGCCCACTCTGGCCCACTCTTGGCGTCTCCTTTGGCGAGATGTGCCACGTGGTCGTTAGCTTCCGGACTGAGGGCTGTACGTTCATACACGACCGACACCCGCGTCTCATTGGCGCCGCCTCTTGTCAGGTGAATGTCAATCAGCGTAACCAGAGCATCGGGAATCACGTGCACGTACTGAACGTGTCCACGCGCCGCGTCAAGAGCGGTGTTCGTCCACACGCTCTTCATCCCTTGATGCGAAATCGTGAATATCATTCCGGGCTGGTCGCTCGGCGATGAGGGATACACAAACTGAGGGTCCCACCCTTCGGCCCACTTTTTCTCTTCCCACGCTCCGAAAAGAGGAAAGACCTCTTCATATGCAGCCTTTGCCGTCAATGTGAATTCATTGTGAGTGTGTGCGAGCGCCGGAACGTCCTGGGCTTCGCCTGTCTTCGGAGTCACAACGCTCGCCAGCAATGTCATCGCGGTCAACATGAGCGATAGTTTCATTTCCGCTTCTCCTTCAGTTGATGGCTGTCCGTGGCCTTCAGCGTCAGCCCGTAAATGCTGCGCAGTTTCTCAATCTCTTTCAGAGTGTCTGCCGAGAACGGGACCTTGCCCTCGAAGGCATGCAGCACAATACCTTCCAGCAGGTCGCCCAGTGTCATGTCTTTCAATTCGGCCAGCCCTTTCAGGACTTTCAGCAGCCGTTTCTCCATGCGGACGCCGGTTTGCACGCGTTCCACCACGATAGGATGTTCAAGTTGTTCTTTCATGGTAGCAATATACATATGTACCAAGATAATATCAACCGCCAATGGCCGGAAACACGGAAATGCCTCCGTTCCAGGGAAGACAACGCTTTGTGCGTTTGCTCACAACAGGGCAGTGACCGACATCACCGCCTGGTGGGTTGCCAAATTCGTACAGTAAAGGTGGCGGATGTACCGCCCAGGCCGCTGCCGGCGAGGGTGGCAGGCAAACAAGATTGAGGAGAATAGCAATCATGGCGTACACAATCACTGATACCTGTACCAAAGACGAACTCTGCGTGGAAGCTTGCCCGACCGACTGCATCCACCCCAAGAAGGACGAGGAGACGTTCGAGGCTGCGACCCAGCTGTACGTTGACCCCAACGGTTGTATCGACTGCGGCGCGTGCGTGCCCGTCTGCCCGACCAACTCGATCTTCCCCAACGACGAAGTTCCGGCTGACAAGGCTGAGTTCATCGACAAGAACGCTGCGTACTACGCGTAAATAGCTCCTCTCGCCGGTTCGCGGCCTGGACTCATACCGGGTCGCCCGGCGCCATCTTCATCGCCTTGGAACGCCACGGCTGTGCCTTTTGCCCGATGTCCGCTTCAGGCCGGCACTCCTCTCGCGCGCTGCTTTTGACTTCCGCCAGCTCCGGGTTAAACTTTCCCAAGCCACGGCAGTCTCAAGGTCAACTCAACGAGGAGTCCGCATGAAAGCTCGCAGCCAACTTATTGCCACACTCGCCGCTTTTCTTCTGTTCGTGACCATTGCGTCGCAGGCCCAGTGGGTGGCCGTGGCCCACGCCGTGTCGGGACGCATTCAGCAAATGCGACAGAAAAACGCCAACGGGCCGGGTGGCTACGATGTCGCTACTGTGGTCATCGAAGCCAACGCGCAAAAGGTATACGACACCGCCATCCAGCGTCTGCAGGCACACTCCGCGGCAGTCGAGGTCATCGAACAAAATGCCAGAAAGCGCACGGTCGCCTTCACCAATGGAACGCAGACCGCCAGCCTCCAGGCCAATCCGCTGGGCGATAAGCTCACCCAATTGGTTGTTGCCTCGACCCTGGACCCAGGCGAACCCAGTGCCACCTCGCTCGTGGTCAAGAGCATACAAAACGTCTGCGACGAGCTTAAGGTCGAGTGCACGCTGCAAACCGACTAGCTAGCGTCTATAATCCGGCGTCATGCATTCCTTCCATCGCCGCTCTTGGTTGCTCTCTCGATCCGCGTTCGTTCATGTTCTCCTGTTTGCCCTGTGCCTCTCGCTTCCGCAGACGTGGGCATTCTCGCAGGCAACGGCGACAGCTCCAGCCAATGGTCCACAGCCCGCTTCCGCCCCGCAGGAAAACATCCTGCTCTACATCAAGAACGCCTGGAACACTCTTGGCCGCTCGATGAACGAGTGCTCGTCGATCTCTGATCCCAAATTCGGTGCGGGAGCGACCTCGGTCATCTATCTGCCGTACGGGGTTACGCCGCCCCCTCAGGTTGCTGCTCTCAGCAAGTGCGGCGTCAAGGTCGAGAACCTTCCCAAGAAGATCACCGGCCTCGGCACGATCCCGGTTGCTGACTTGAACGCCCACGGCCTGCTCTATTTGCCGAACAAGTACGTCGTGCCCGGAGGCCGCTTCAACGAGATGTACGGATGGGACAGCTACTTCATCATCGTTGGCCTGCTCGAAGACGGCGAGCGCGACTACTCCCGCGGCATCATCGAAAACTTCTTCTACGAGATCGAGAACTACGGAGCGGTGCTCAACGCCAATCGTGCTTACTACCTCACCCGCTCGCAGCCTCCGTTTCTCACCTCGATGATCATGGCCCAATACGCTGCCGACAAGAAGGCTGGACACGACGACAAGAAGTGGCTGGCGAAGGCCTACGAGTACGCGGTGCGCGACCACGATCTCTGGACCAAGCCTCCCAAACTCGCCGGCGACACCGGACTCGCGCGCTACTTCGATGTGGGCGAAGGCCCGGTTCCCGACATCGCCGACCATCCCGAGTACTACGCCGCCATCGCCGACTGGCTGCTCAAGCATCCCGAGGCCGAAGTGAAGTACAGCTATATCGCTCCGTCGTTAGAGCAGGGAATCGGCCCCGAGCTGCAAGTCCCGCTCTGCGATAACAAGGCCTGTCCGGATGCGCATGCGGTGAAGCTGACCGCCGACTTCTATCAGGGCGATCGCGCCATGCGCGAGTCAGGATTCGATCCGTCGTTCCGCTGGGGACCGTTCGACGGATCTACTCAGCACTTCGCGCCCGTCTGCCTGAACAGCCTGCTCTACAAGGCTGAGATGGACCTCGCAGAAATGGCGACAATCCTCGGCCATCCTGAAGACGCAAAGAAATGGCGTGCCGCAGCCGAGAACCGTAAGCAGCTCATCAACAAGTATCTTTGGAACGCCGACAAGGGAATGTTCTTCGACTGGGACTTCACGACGAGCAAGCAATCGACCTATAACTACGTGACCACGTTCTATCCCCTATGGGTCGGCCTTGCTACTCCGGAGCAGGCCAAGGCCGTCATGAAGAACATCGGCGTCTTCGAGCACGAAGGCGGACTGGCCATGAGCGACCAGCAAACCGGAGTGCAGTGGGACCTGCCCTACGGATGGGCGCCCACCAACCTCATCGCCGTGGAAGGCATGCGCCGAGCTGGTTTCAACTCCGATGCCGATCGCGTGTCGGTGAAGTTTCTCGACACCATCCAGTCGAACTTCAAGCGCACCGGCACCATACGCGAGAAGTACAACGTGGTCACCGGGAGTGACGAGGCTCCGGTGCTCGCCGGGCTATCACGAGAACCTGATCGGCTTCGGCTGGACCAACGGAACCTTTTTGGCGCTGTACCACGCCCTCCCAACCGACCAGCAGAAGAAGGTGCTGCAGGGAACGGGAAGCCGCCAAAGCAAACTGAGTCCGGAATCGCCCCGGAGACCATAGTTGCGCGACTGAGCGGGCATCCCAGGTTCTTCAGGATAGCTTGAGCCGACGTTCCGAGGGCAACCAACATATGGATTATTCGGTTTGAGGTGGTGGTCTGGGTCACCGGCCAGGTCTCCCGATTTGGGACTGGCGTGGATACCCCCTCCCCCCCGGTATTTTCTGCAAATTCTTCATTCTTATGAAGATAGCCGGGGCGCTGAGTGTAAAATCCTCTGCCGATTGGAGTTACGGGCAAATTCCTCAAACGAAAAGAGTTAGGGGTGAATTTGTGAGGCGGGAAGAGTGCGGAGGCGGGGAAACTAACTGCGATACGGCAGCGCGCATGACCCGACATGGGTCGAAGCTCCTAACGAGGATGGGGACTAACAGGCTGTGGCCTCGTGGGGCGACAGCTCTTCCTGCATCCTTCGATTGGGAGTGTAGAGGTCTAGCGAGATGGGGACAAGGACGCAGGTCACGGAGGGGTGTGATCTTGGTTTAGGCGACCGCGAAATGGAAGCTCACGAAGTCAACGTCCGCGTCCGCGGCCAGGAAAAAGCCGATGGCTCCGTGCCGATGGACGCGTTTGTGCAGCGGGTGAAAGGGCTGATTGAGACAAAGAGTCCTACACTGTAGGACGTGGCCCCGCCTCGGCATCGATTCGAAGTGCAGGGGATTGGAGTAGAGCCCGGACTCTCGCCCATTCCGATTGACGCCGTCACCTTCTCCAGGTTTCCGGCTTCTGCAGGTTCTGACTCTCGGGTAAACGGGTGGCGTTATTTCCTTTAGCTGCATTGACCTGCTGCTGGGTCAGGCCGCTAACGGACGTAAGGTCTGCATTGCTAAGGTCTGCATTGCTGAGGTTTGCGCCGCTGAGATCCGCCGCTACAAGGTAATCTCCCCAGAGGTTCGCCTCGCTGAGGTCCGCTTCACGTAGGTTTGCCGAATCGAGGCTCACACTTTTGAGGGTCGCAGAAACAAGAATTGCATTACTGAGGTTCGCCCTGCTAAGGTCCGAGTAACTGAGGTCCGCCCCACTAAGGTCCGCGCCCGAAAAATCCGCCCCCGTCAGCTTCGGCGATAACGTATAGTCTTTCTTCGCTTCATACATATTCATCGCTGTGACTTTCGCGTTGACGAGTTTCGCCTTGATAAGCTTCGCCTCGCTGAGGTTTGCCGCCCTTAGGTCCGCCGCAGTGAGGTTTGCACCTCGGAGGTCTGCTTCAACGAGATTTGCCCTGATAAGGGCTGCATCGCTAAGGTCCGCATAGCTAAGGTCCGCCCCTCTCAGGTCGGCAGTGATTAGGATCGCTCCTTTGAGATCTAGCCCGCTGAGGTTCGCTCCCCTGAGATCCGCCCCCCTCAGGTCAAGAAACTGCTCTCGCTGGTCGTACTCGTGACTTCTTTTTCGCAGAAACTTTATGATGGCCTGAATATCGGCAGCGAGGGGTGGGGGCGCGATCCGCCCCGTATTGACATCGTGCAAGCCAAGATCTTCCTGAGTTGATTCCTGACTTTCGTGGGAAGCGTGGTTCCGAACGTACGCACACAATACTTCCATGATTGGCCAACGGAGTTCCTTGGACTCACTGGAAATGCCCTCAAGCGCGTAAATCCCACCTAAACGGACCTGAAGCTTGTCATCCCCACTGGCTCCAAGTTGCTCAATTGCCTTTGTGAACCTGTCGGTAATCTGCCCTTCCTGTGAGACCTTCAAATTTTCCTGCGCCACCCTGATGTTCTGCCAAGTTAAAAAGCCCCCGGCTAGCAACGTGATCCCACCCATTATTGTGGCTAGGGTTTTGCGTGCTTCGTTTACGCGGTCAAATCTTTCCTTCGCATTAAGGCCCCTCAGACGTCCGATTTGCCACTGTGGAACTTTCCAGAGGATAGTCACAGCCAGAAGACTGCCTGCAACTATGCTCAGACGCACGAACCAGTCTGACGGGTAGTAGATCCGTTCCTGCAGCTCCGAGGAAGGAATTTCTTTACGTGCCAGACAGGACACCCCAAGAAGAACGACCGGAACGACTGCAGCGCCAGCCCACCAGCGGGCCCATCCTTTACAAACGGCTCCGCGTAGGACTGCCCATTGACTCTGGTCTTTGGATTTGTCGGCCATTTCGCTACATTTTAGGCCCAGGCGCCCATTCAATGGCGCGAAGCGACCTTGAGTGGGGGTTTTCATCCGGTGTAACGCAGGCGGCCCACGTATCCCGCTTCTAACGGCCCCCTGTTGGAATTGTCGAGAAAAGCACTGGCGGCGCCGGATAGACGGCCCTTCTGATGGCACTGACTATTGAGTAACAATTCCATCCAACTCGTTCGTCGGCAGTATCAGCTAACGCGTTTGGAAACAACTCGCTTCCTCTTGGCTCGACTGCGATGACAGGTTTCCTGAACTCCTTCGCTGCTTCAATTTCGGACTGAATCCATTGTCTGTGAGCAACATACATCCTGGCGATCACAAGTAAACAGTCTGACTGCGTAATACGGGCATCTAACTGCTGCACCAAGCATCGGTAAGATTTCGGCAGTGCGATCAGAGTAGGCAGCGGCCTTTCTTCTGGCACGCTGTAATTGTCCCAATAAAAGCCGATGGCGGCATTTAAGAGTTTCACCAGTGCCTCATATTCTTCACCGTAATCCCAAGCATGGCTGATAAATAGCTTGTATCTGCGTTGTGACGTTTCAAACAGATACCTTAGGAGGGCTGAAGAGTTGTCGTACCCAGGAGACGGTTGGATGCCCATGATGCCTGTATTTTACTGGATTGTCGGGGCGGGTGGGCGCGTGGCCTAGGCAACCGCATTCCCAGTCGGGAACCGGCCTTGCCGGCGCGGCTGCCCGATTACGCTTCATCTCCAGCACTCTCGCCGGACGCAGTCTCGGCCGGATAGTTGAAGAAGAGCTGATTGCCGTCGGGATCATCGACCACCAGGAGCCGGTAGCCCCACGAACCCTCCTTGACCGGAGCGCCCTTGGCCTCGAGTTCCGCGCGCAGCGCATCCAAAGCGGCGGTCGCGGCCTCGCGCGTCGCCGGCTCGACGTTCAGGGAAATGAACATCAGCCCTTTGCCAACCTTCTCCGGCCACTGGTCGGACAGGATTAGCGAGCAACCCTGCCGGTCGACCTGTGCGACGCGCGCTCTGCCGTTGTCCTCGTAGCGCCAGGGGATGGTGAAGCCAAGCCGGTCAACGTAAAAGAGGAGCGAGGCCTCAACATCCTTTACGTGCAGGACGGGGCGTGCGAACCAGTCTGTCATAGGCTAGATATCCTCAAACACTGTCTGGGAAAGTTGGGTGAGCTTGGCGTAGGCGGCTGAGTGTCCATAGGACGCGCGGCGATGTCGGCAGGAACCATTCGAACTCTAAGTCGTGTTTTTATGCCGAGCCGGATGATTGGGGTCGGTGAACTCCATCAATTCAATGGGTGCGCCGTTTTCGACGATGAACGCGACGCGCACGCCGTCGGATGGGCTGTTCGGCGCAATCAGAATTTCCCGGCCTGCCAGCTCGGACGCAAGGTCATCCACCTCAAAAGCAACATGTGGCACTTGCCGGACCAACTCGGGAACCGGCGCGTCCGCCTCGAACCGCATCCATTCGACGCCATACTCGCTGTTTTCGTGTCCAACGAGAAAGATCTTTAGATGCTTGATGTGGCGCTCTCCCGGTCTCGGTTGGCTGGTAGGAATTCCAATGTGGTGATATCGGCGCATTTTCCTCGCCTCCGCGGATGGCCCATGATTATCACACGACGACGTGACCCGCTTCCTTTTCCACCGAGTCGGCGAACCTGTAAACCATGCATTGTGAGGCGAGGGATGAGTGTCCCTCGCCGTGCCGGGCTCAGGCTCCGGACCACGGGCTGTTCTCTGATAACTCCGACGGCGGCGTGTAAGCTCTTTGTTTGGAATAGTTTGCCTATAACTACCTTTATTTGGCCAAACTTACGCACAGTCGTGCTGTAAACCCTTTGTTTTCACGATCGACGGGGGGAGGGGGGTGCCCTCCCGGGCTGATCAGCCAACGACAACGGAAGCTAGCGACGCTTGCCCAGCTTGCGCCCTTTAGGGCCGCTGTTGACGTTCGGAACATCTTCGCCGAGAGCGGTGGCCAAGTCGATCTGATGGTCTTGTTCCTGCATCAGGATCTGGCGAATCTGTTCGGCCATGGCGTACTCGCCTAGCGCTTCACATTGCCGAACGCGGTCGCGGTAATTGCGAATGGTTTCGTTCTCATTTTCGAGATCGAACCGCAGCATTTGCTTGGGATCTTCGGAAGTTTTCACGGGCTTGGGCGTGACCGTCGGCATCTTGCCGAGGTAGTCAATCTGGCGCGAGATCGTGAGCGCGTGATCGAGCTCCTGCTTGGCATGGATCTCGAGCTGGGCGGCGATGTCCATGTACTGCGCACCGGTGAGCACTTGCGAATAAACTACGTAGCCGATGATGGCCTGATATTCGCGGGAGAGGTCTTCGTTCAGCAGCTCCGCGAGTTGGTCGCGAGAGATTTCGATTTCATTTGCGGTGGGTTTGGGCTCAGCCATTAAATTCCTCCTGTAAGTTGAAACGCGGGTTAGAGACTATTGTGAGATTCGTCGTGGTCGTTATCGGGTTGGAAATTCTATTCGACATTCTGGCTAGGAAGAGACCTGTCGTCTGACGTCGCTCCCTGGCAGTTGGAGAGACTCGCTCACCGTTACTTCAGCAACGTGCAGCCGTTTCACCGTGAGGTCTCCAATCGCCAGGGACTTGAGTTTTGCGTTCTCGATCGCCAGCCGACGAATCGCCAACCGACCAATCGCCAATGCGCCGATGGCGAAGGCTCCGACTGCAACCGCGCCGATCGCTGTGGCGACCAATGCCATGCGGGGCAAACTTAAGGATTGTAGGCTATTGCGTTCTTGCATGCTCCGCCTCCTGAGGAACGCTCAGACTTGGGCCCTGGATTCGGAACCGACCTACGCCGATGAAGCCTTAGGCGGCCAACCGTCGGCTGGCTGGCCGTGTCACGTACGAAATCGCGAGCACGCAATCCAAGCAAAGGTGAATCCGGCATAGGCCCACTCTTTCAATCGAGGCCAGCCCGGGAATGAGGAGCGCAATTGCCCCCAGCGGTTTGGCGATTCCCAACAGCACTCGCAATTGCTGCGGATATCCCACGCGCGCGAATCCCTCGACCGCCTGCTGACTGCCCGACAAGTAGATCGCTGCGGAAAGCAACGCCATAGCAGAGATCAGAACGGTGCTACCCCAATACATCGCCTTGCGTGCCATGCACTTCTGATGCACAACAAAACGCTCTCGATTCATAGTCGGCGCAATTGGAGTTGGGCTTGAAGGTCACCGCCAGGCCAGGTTTAGTTTGCGGGTTTTTGGCATCGGGAATACGGGCTTCTCCCGATAGCGAGTAACGGGCGCAACCGGTAATTTGTGTATCAGACGAAGTGGCGCATAGGGACCTCGAAGAGACGAGGGTTCGCCAAAGCACTCATTCGTGAGCGCGATGGCAAAACCGAGTCTTCAGAGGTCCCTAATTTTCTTGGCGCCGCATTAGTTATGAACAGCGCGACATCTCGGAGCTAAGAGCTGACAGCCGTTAGAACGGTATGTCTTCGTCCGTGATCTCGCCGCCGCTGTGCGCCGGAGCTTCTTCGTGTTCAGGGGTGCGCTGATCGAAGTTGTTGGCGGATTTCGCGCCGCCACCACGCCCGCCGCTATAGCCGCCTCCGCCTTCGCCGCCCTCGCGCTGTCCGCCACCCACCATGACCAAGTCGTTGACGATGACCTCGGTCTTGTATTTCTTCTGTCCGGTCTCTTTGTCGTCCCATGACGAAGAGCGGAGCGCGCCTTCTATGTACACCGTGCGGCCCTTCTTCAGGTACTCGCCTGCAACCTCGGCAGTGCGCCCGAAGGCAACCAGGTTGTGCCATTCGGTCTTGTCCTGCCAGTTGCCTTCTTTATCTTTTGCGCGCTCGGTGGTCGCCAGCGAAAAACGGGCGACAGCCATGCCGCTCTGCGTGTACTTCACTTCCGGGTCCTTGCCCAGGTTGCCCAGCAGGATCACTTTATTGACGCCTCGTGCCATGAGAACCGCTCCTATGTACTGCGGGGGATGAAGGAACTGCAAAGAATATCAGAAACCAGCCGGCAGCTACTTCGCGAATATCTTGTACAGCATTACGTAAATAACCACGCCAGTAACCGATACGTACAGCCAGATGGGGAAGGTGTAGCGCGCAATCACGCGGTGCCGCCCAAAATTACCCTTAAGCGCGCGATACAGCGTCACCAGGATGAAGGGCACCACGACAACAGCGAGGAATGTGTGCGAAATCAGGATGGTGAAGTACACCGGCCGCGACAGGCCCTCGCCGCGAAAATGCGTGACGCCCGCACGCAGCACGATGTGGTAATACAAATACGAAATCAGGAAGAGCGTTGAGGTGACAAACGCCGCCAGCATCATTCGCTTGTGGGCTTCGCGGCGGCCATTCTTAATGAAGTAATAACCCGAGCCGATGAGCACAGCGCTGGAGCCATTGAGAAACGCATTCAGGGCAGGGAAGAAGGTTGGCGAAATCTGCATCGTCCTACGCCGCTGGCTTGGTCGTACGCCGATTTGCGACCAGGAAGCACAGGCTGAACATCACCAGGGCGAATCCCGCCAATACGATGAGGTTCGTTCCCAGCGGCAGGCTGGTGGCGAGTTCTCCTGGATACAGCAGCATGCGGAGCGCGTCAGTACCATATGTCAGGGGATTCATGCGCATGATGGCACGGATCCAAACCGACGCCCCCGACAGCGGAAACATTGACCCCGACAACAGCCACAGCGGAATGAGGAACAGGTTGATGACCGCGTGGAATCCGCCGGTGGAATCCATCGGCCACGCGATGATGAAGCCCAGCGCGGTCAGCGAAAATGACACCAGAAAGATGACCACCACCGTGAGCGCGAAGCTCACCAGCGTGAAATGGATCCCCAGCAGAGGCGCAAAGACGAGGAAAATCATTCCCTGAAAGGTTGCAAGCGTTGCTCCGCCGAGCACCTTGCCAAGCACGATTACCGAGCGGCTCACTGGTGCGACCAGCACCGAGAGCAAAAAGCCTTCTTTGCGGTCTTCGATCACCGACATCATGGTGAAGATGGCAGTGAACAGCACGATCATGATCAACGCGCCGGGAAAGAAGTAGTTGAGGTAATGCTGTCCGCCGGCGCCGCTGGAACGGAACGAAGTGCCGAAGCCCGAGCCAATCACTACCCAGAACAGCAGAGGCGAGGCAATAACACCAACCACGCGGCTGCGTTGCCGGTAGAAGCGCACAATCTCACGCCACCACAAGGCGATCGAAGGGAGCATGATGCCGACGCGCGCAGGTGCGTGTAAACCAATTGCCGGTAACGTTGCAGTTCGCGTAGCCATTCCCTTACCTTTCCGCCTTTATCTCTTCCTGTTCCGTCCAGAAGCGGTGTCCCGTCCGCCGGATGAACACATCTTCCAAACTTGGCTTGTGGACCGAGACGCCCTCGATCTCACCCGGAAACGCTTCCACGACATCGGTCACGAAGCGGTGACCGTTCTCAATTTCCAGCCGCACTTTGTTATCGATCAACGCGGCCTGCAAGCCAAAGCGCTGCTCAATGTGCTGTGCCAGCGCGTCCGGCTCGTCGGCCTCCAGCAGAATCACGTCGCCGCCGATTTCGCTCTTCAACTCCGACGGAGTCCCCAGCGCCACCACGTTGCCTTCGGCATAAATCGCGAGGCGATCGCAGCGTTCCGCCTCTTCCATCAGGTGCGTCGTGACCAGCACGGAAACATTTTCGTCGTCGCGCAGAATCTGCAGGTACTGCCACAAATCGCGCCGCGCGCCCGGATCAAGTCCAGTCGTCGGTTCATCCAGCAACAGCACCGACGGATGATGCAGCAGTCCCTTGGCTAGCTCCAGCCGACGCTTCATGCCGCCAGAAAAATGCTCGGCCTTCTCCTTTGCCCGATCCGCTAGTCCGACACGTCCCAGCATCTCCGCCACGCGCGCCTTTAACGCTGCGCCGTGCAGCCCGTACACATGGCCGATGAGCATCAGGTTCTCTTCGGCCGACAGCTTTACGTCGATGCTCTGTTCCTGGAACACCACGCCGATAAGGCTACGTACGCGGCCGGGCTCCTTGGCGACGTCGTGTCCCATGATCAGAGCGCGACCGCCAGAAGGAACCATCAGCGTAGAAAGAATGCGGAACGTCGTGGTCTTGCCGCTGCCGTTCGGGCCAAGCAGGCCGAAGATCTCTGCCGGACGTACATCAAACGACACACCCGCCAACGCCGTGCGGTCGCCGTACTGGTGCCGCAGGTCCTGCAATTGAATGACGGGTGGCGCGGCCGAGCCGCGCTCGACAGGGGCGGGTTCTTGTTCGGTTTCTGGTAGCGCGGTCCTGGGATTCACAATACTTCTATTCTATGCCGTGCGGTCGAGCATCATGAGCGCAAACAGCAGGGGCAGGTAGATTACCGAAGCTTGCAGCAAATGACGCGCGCGCACTTTAGACTTGCCGACGACCGGCGCCAGCTTCATCGTCCACATGCGCAGGCTGAACCACAGCAGTCCCGCGCCCAGCAGAAGTGCGCCGGCGAAGTACGTCCAGCCGGTCATGCCCATCAGCGTGGGAGCAAGCGTCACCGGAACCAGCGCCAGCGAATACAGCAGGATCGCCCGAATGGTCGAGCGGCCATCGCTCTCAACCACTGGCAGCATGCGCACGCCGGCGTTCTCGTAGTCTTCACGATAGAGCCATGCGATCGAGTGGAAATGAGGGAACTGCCAGAAGAACATGATGGCGAACAAAACGATGGCTTCGGGATCGATACGCCCGCGAATCGCCACCCATCCCAGCAGCGGAGGCATTGCGCCCGGAAACGCGCCGAGGAACGTGCAGATGGGATGCACCTGCTTCATCGGGGTATACACCAGCAGGTAGCTCGCCGAAGTTAACCCGGTCAGCAGCGCGGTCTGCCAGTTGGTGGTCAGCCAGAGGTAGATCAGGCCGCCGATGGTCATCCCGAACGCGACAAGCGAGGCATGGACGACGCTCACGCTTCCGGTTACCAGCGGACGAATTGCCGTGCGCCGCATCCGCGCATCCAGGTCGCGCTCCATCACTTCGTTGATAGCGGCCGTCCCGCCGCTCACCAGACCGATGCCGAGCAGAGCATTGAACACAGTCCACGACAGCGAAGGAACACCTGACTTGGCTGCGGCGAAAAACGCCCCGCACCACGCCGTCATGACGATCAGCGTCGTGACCCGCGCCTTCACCAGCACCGAGTATTCGCGTGCCAGTCCGGCAATGCCGACCCGTGGAATGGCCAATGGCTGCGTCGCTGTGCTCATGCGGTGACGGCCTTTCGGGAAGAGTGAGTCACAACAGCTTCCGAAGCGTTGGCCGAAATCATGCGTCGTGTCTGAATCGCCAGGATGACGCTGGTCGCCAGCACCAGCGCGCCTCCCGCAACATGGGAAGCCGTGCTGATAATCATGCTGGCCATCGGCTGCACTGCGTCCTTGCCCCACTGCAAGCGGGTGAGGTAGGCGAAGAACCCTAACCCCAGTTGGATCATCAGCAATGCCAGCACCGTTTGTGCCGGCTTGCGCAATTGAGCCACATTGCCGTAGCGCGATAGCACGCGCACGACCGTCCAGCACAGCATCGCGGTCACTACGCATGCGCCAATCAGGTGCGGAAGAAGCTTGATTCCGGAGTGTCGAAACGCCGCGCCCAGGATGAGCTGCACCCAGACGCATCCGGCTGTGATCGCCGTTAGCGCTGGAGTGCTCGGCATAAGCCCTTGTTCCGCGATCGGCTCAGCGTCTTGTAGCCAGCCGCGGCTCGTAAATAGCGCCATCGCCGTCACCACACAAAAAATCGTCTGTGCCAGCGTGGCGTGCGCCGTCGAAATCGCCCACGGCAGATAAAACAGCACCGTGATTCCGCCCAGCACGCCCTGTCCGATGACCGCTGCCAGCGCAATCCAGCCCAGCACCTTCATCCACTTGCGCCGTTCCACGCGCTGCGTCCACACCGCCATTGCGATGATCAGCAGGCCGATGAACTCGGCAAACATGCGATGGCCGTGCTCGTACTTCACCCCGCCGACCATCGGGGGAATCTTGTAGAGGGAACCGAATGAGGTCGGCCAGTCCGGCACAGACAACCCGGCATCGTTGCTCGTAACGAGCGCACCCAGCACGATCAGCACCAGCGTCGCTCCGGCCAGAAGCACCGCAAAGCGATGATGGGCCCGGTTGTACGGAATCGTGCCTGAGGTCAGAACCAGCTCCTGTCAACGCCGGGATAGCGCGACGCTACCTCGCGCTCGCCGAACCAAAATCCGGTTGGATATTTGCTCTAGGAAAATATGCGCTGCGAAATTGCTTACGGCCAGCCGTATCCTCGATAGGCCGATCGTAGCGGTATTGTATCAAACGGGTTAGCGCGACCGGCATCGCTTCGCGCCGCTACTTCGGCGATTGATCCGCGGCTGCCTGATACCTCTTGAAATTTTCGATCGCAGCCTGTGTATACTGCGCGACCTCGATCAGGTACCCGTCCGGATCACGCATATAACAGCGAGTTTCGTGTCCATGGTTGTCGAGCGGGTTGTCGAGCGGCTCTGTTAAGAACTGTGCCCCCTTTGCCTTCCACTGCCGGTAACAAGCCCAAATGTCAGCTACCCGCAGGTTCAAAAAACTGCTGACGCGGTTGAGATTGGGGGGCGTCTCCAGGATTACTTCAGGCTTGTCGGGCGTTGGCCCGCCACCGCCATTGAGGATGATCCACGAGTTTGCCAGCTTGATATAGCTGGGGTCCGCATCGCTCACCACCTTCCCGCCAAGGACGCCGGCATAGAACTCTTTGGACTTCGCTTGGTCGGCCACAGTCAAAAAATAGGCGACGAGCAATCCTTCTTCGGCGATTGGGACGTCGGGTAGATTCATGCGACCTCCTCTTTTTATGGGCGGAAATTAAAAGTTACGTCTTGCTTGTTGTCCTTGGGCCCAACCGTGATTTTCATCTCCTGCTCGCCGTACTTCTCATGAACGGCGGCGACGGTGTAAGTCCCGGGAGGCAGGCCTTTCAAGTCGAAGCTGCCGTCCTTGCCGGTCACCGCATAAAACGGATTGCCAAGCACGTTCAAGTACATCTTCATCCATGGATGCTGGTTGCACTTGACCGGAATCATTATTTCGGCCGCGCTGAAGGTGTGGGCAAATGGGCTTTGGTTGGGCAGCTGCGACTGGTTCCACTCGTCATTGTTCTTGGCAGTGAGGTGGATGTTGTGCAGCGTAGTGTCGTTGTCGAGGAACTCGACCGGTTGACCCACCATGGCTGCCGCGACGTGTGGGATATAACGGCAACCCTGCTGGGCGATGGTCACTTTCTCGATAGGCGGCGCGAAGGTGTACCCAGCCAATCCGTCCTTCACGTATACCAGCACGTTCGCCAGACGCCCGTCGTTGGCGACCACAAACTCGGACTGGTTCTGACCCTTGCATCCGGAGTCTGCCGACATGTCGATCTTTTGAGGCGCCGGGACCGCACCTGTGAAGTGCACAACTCCGCTGATCGATGCAGTAGTCGCGAGGTCGATTGGGGTGGCTGCGACTGCTTGAGCCGGCGCTGCCGTGGGAGTGGAGGGTTTGCTACAGCTTGCACCGAACAAGAGAACGGAAATTACAGCCACGAGAACTTGCGGACGAGAACCGATCATGAAAGAGCCCTGAAATGAACTTGTAGAGTGCTAAAGCTCTGCTTCCTTCGCCACCGGAGTTGGCACCGGAACCGTCTGCAGCGCTTCGATCACTGCATCGGCGAACTCGGTGGTACTCGCCGTCCCGCCCACGTCTCGGGTGACGTGCTTCTTTTCGGTGTACACATGCGCTAAGGCGGCATTGATGTGGTTTGCCGCATCGTGCTCGCCGAGGTGATGCAGCATCAACACCCCAGACCGCAGCACTGCCGTGGGGTTTGCCATGTCCTTGCCTGCGATGTCGGGCGCGGAGCCATGTACCGCCTCGAAGATCGCGCAATCGAGTCCGAAGTTCGCCCCGGCAACCAGTCCCAGTCCGCCCACAAACGCCGAGCACAAGTCCGAGATGATGTCGCCGTAAAGATTTTCCAGCAGCAGCACATCGTACTGGTACGGATTCATCACCAGTTGCATGCAGGTGTTGTCCACAATGTGCTCGCCGTAGGTGATCTCCGGATACCCGCGCGACACCGTGCGCGAACACTTGATGAACAGGCCATCGGACATCTTCATGATGTTGGCTTTGTGAATGGCGTGGATCTTTTTGCGCTTGAACTTGCGCGCGTATTCAAAGGCGAACTTGGAGATGCGGGTAGACGCCTTCTCAGTAATGATCTTTAGGCTCTCCACCACGCCCGGTACTACTTCGTGCTCGATGCCCGAGTACAGCCCCTCGGTGTTCTCACGCACCACGATCAAATCGACGTCCGGATACTTGGTGGGCACGCCTGGCAGGTTAATAATCGGTCGGAAGTTCGCGTACAACTCGAACTGCTTGCGCAGGGCCACGTTGATGCTCGGGAACCCACCGCCCACCGGGGTCGTCACCGGCCCCTTTAATCCGAGGTGCGTCCGCTCTATGGACTGCGTCAACTCTTTCGGGATGTACTCCTGATACTTGGCGAAGGCTTCGGCGCCAGCGGCGAAGCTCTCCCACTCAAATTTAATGCCAGTCGCTTCCAGAATTCGGACCGCCGCCTTGACGACTTCGGGTCCGATTCCATCTCCGGGGATCAACGTAACTATGTATGCCATGCTCTCTCGTGTGCTCGTCGCCTAGTTAACCGACTTTGATTTAGCACCAGTATTTTCTTTGGTATCCAGCAATTCCTTCAACTCTTCCATGAACTCTCGCACGTCCTTAAAATCCAGATACACGGAAGCGAACCGCACGTAGGCTACCTTGTCGATACGCTTCAGCCGATTCATAATCAGCTCGCCGATCTCGCTGGCCGTGCGCTCGCGTTCCGCCGAATCCACCACTAACCCCTCGGCGTCGTTCACGATCTGCTCCAGCTTGCTCATCGACACTGGCCGCTTTTCGCACGCCCGTAATAGGCCGTTGAGCACTTTCTGCCGCTCGAACTTCTCGCGCCGGCCATCTTTCTTGATGACCATGTAGGGGATTTCATCGATGCGCTCGTACGTCGTGAAGCGCTTCTCGCACTTCAGGCACTCACGCCGGCGGCGAATTGATTCGCCTTCCTTGCTTTCGCGCGAATCGACCACCTTGTCGTTTTCAAAACCGCAGAACGGACACTTCATGGATGTGAGAAAAAGCGGATGAAATAGACCCGCACGTCGATTGTAACAGGGGAAAATCGCACTCGAGCGATGGCCTACTCCGCCAGCGCCGCTGCTTCTTTCTCCTCCGCCACCGCCACCGCGCGCAGCGACAGCCGCTCCCGGTGCGCCAGTGCAAGCCCTACTGGGATGACCGACATAAACGTGCACACCCAGATCAGCATGCCGCAGCTCACCGACAACTCCTCGCTGGCTCTGAAGCCCGCATGCAACATGCCGATTGCCGCCAACTGCGATCCTCCGCCGACCGCCGGCAACTGCAGCAGAGAGCCCACCATGCTCGAGCCCATTAGGATGATGATTTGCGGCAAACTGAGATCGCCAATCGGCGACGGATATGCATGCGTAATCGAGATGTAGGCCAGCGCGACGACCACCCAAATGACGATGGAGATCGCAGTCAGCTGCACCGCCGAACTTACATCGTGTATGGTCTGCAAACCTTCGCTGAACGCAAGCAGTTTCTCGCGCAAGTGATGAGCAAACCGGGGCGCGAAGTTGGCGAAAAGGCTGGCCAGGGAATTGGTGATCCGGTCCCCCGCCTGATGCAGGGCCAGAGCGGCAACCACGAGTCCCGCAATCAACACTAATAGCGCCACCGCGGCCAATCGTAACCGGCCGTAAAACGCGAGTGAACGTAAATCGGGAGACAGGAAGCTCAGTGAAAGCATCACCGCGAAAGCACCCATATCGAAGATGCGTTCCACCGTCCAGACTCCGAGTTGCGACGTAAGAGTGACGTTCTCTTTCTTCGCGATCAGGTAGGGACGCACCACTTCGCCCGCTCGCCCCAGCAATGCCAGTGCAGTGAACCCTACGAACTGCGGCCCCAGTAATGCAGTTGCAGTGGTTTTGCGTAGGGGCTTCAGGAAAATCCGCCAGCGAACAGCTCGCAAATAAACCGTCAGATAGGTAAAACCAATACCCCCGGCAATGCCGATCCAGTGGATGTGGTGGGTTTGGTTCCAGAAGGCAGCCCAGTCGAACCTTCTCCAGGTCCGCACCTGGAAATAGATCAGCAGGCACAGAACTGCCAGAACGATCACCGTTGCCAGGGTGCGCTTCTTGTTCATGAATGAAAACCGGCGAGCTGCGACGGCCCTTCTACCGCGTCTGTATAAGCTCAAAAGTAAATGACGGTGTGGGACGGGTCAAACCGTGTCTACTAGTCCCCGCTCGCGGATTTCGTCTGTGCCACTTCTTGCTGCGGCCTCGAGGAGGTATGCTTTTGCTGCCGCGCTTCCGCCGCTTTCTTGCGGTTGTAGTCGGTAATCACCCGCGCCACGTAAGCATGCGTCTCGGCATACGGAGGAACGCCCTTGTATTGCTGCACTCGCTGCGGCCCGGCGTTATACGCCGCCAGTGCCTTGGCGGCATCGCCGTTGTATTGCAGCAGCAGCTCGCGCAGGTAGCGCACCCCGCCGTCCACATTTTCGCTCGGATCAAAACTGTTCTTGATCCCCAGCGTTTTCGCGGTTTGTGGCATCAGTTGCATCAGTCCCTGCGCGCCCTTCCGTGAGACGGCACGAGGATTGTTGCCACTCTCCGCGCGAATCACGCTGGCAATAAAGTCGGCGTCGATCTGGCTGTTCGCACTGGCGCTGCTAATGATGTCCGTAAGGTTCTGTCCGGACGCTGCAGCTGCACCGCCGCTGGTTGGTTCGGGAGGCGCTGGCGCGAAGCTCTCGATGTCCGCCGTCGCGACGTCCACATATCCGTCGCCATTAACATACAACCGCGTTGTCTCGCCTTTCACCTCACGCGATTCATGTCGAATGCTGAACCCATTCCGCAGGTTCGCCATCTCTGCCGCCCGTAGTTGGGTCGCCGCCAGCGCCAATAGCAATCCGAGTTGAATCGCTTTACGCATTCAAGATCGCCGCATTCGATTCCAGCACCTGCTCGATTGTAGCCGCCACGCCGTGCTCGTCATGGTGCAGCGTCACCGTCCAGCCATTCCGCTTCAGCTCGTCGCAGGCGTTTCCCATGATTACGGGATGTCCCGCATAAGTCAACATTTCCACATCATTATAGTTATCGCCGATGGCCATGACCTCGCTGCGGTCAAATCCCCGATGCTTGGCCCACCGCTCCAGTGCGTGTCCCTTCGAACATCCCGCGTTGAGGAGGTCCACGATGCATAAGTCGCGGTAGTCGTATTGCGTGCGCACCGCCGTGAATTCGTTCTTGAAACCCGATTCCGCCAGCTCTTCCTGCGCGCGATCCATGAGCTCGACCGGCCCACAAAACATCGCCTGGATCGGGTCTTCCGCCAGCGCATCTTCGATCGGGTTGACGTATTCAATGAACGGAGCATTCTTCTCCATCCAGCGCCGAATCACGCCGTATAGCTGATCGTGGTTTTCACACACAATAGCGCCCAACCCCGCGCGGTCAAACGTCAGCACCATGTAGTCGCGATACTTTCGCATCGACTGTGCCAATTTGCGAGCCGTCTCTTTGGGCAAAAAGTCGCGATGAAATGTCTCACCGCGTGTCGATCTCGTCACGGCGCCATTCGAGCTGAACATCCACATCTCGAACCCGAGGGACTCCGCTATGGGCAGAGCAAAGTCATGCCGTCGTCCGGTTCCCAGCACGATCTCAATGCCCGCGTCGTTGGCGCGGCGTAATGCGCCACGGTTTTCATCGGAAAGTTCGACTTTAGAATTCAGCAGGGTGCCGTCAAGGTCAATGGCGATCAGGCGGATGGGACGCGTCACACCTCGATTTTACCAAGTTGCAAACTTGCAGTGGTTACTTGAAGAATCCGCGCCTCTGAACCATCCCGTTCACTCCGCAAAAATCGAATCGTGCGCAGCGAAAATTGCGGTTTGCCCGTCCGCCCGTCAACCACGTAAAGTATCAGGACAATGGAGCTGCGCAAGGATCCCATCACCCGGTCGTGGGTCATCACCGCTGACGAGCCCGAACCGGAACGCGGCAACGATTATCTCTGTCCTTTTTGCCCCGAGTCGGGCACCCAGCTTCAGGTCGTCTCGTCCTTGCCGACGGTGAATGGCAACCCCTGGTCATCTCGAGCTGTGGTCCATCCTAAGCCCATTTACCGTGTTGAGGGCGACCCGGAACGCGCCGGCAACGGTCTTTACGACACCATGCAGCCGGTGGGCGCACATGAGGTCATCATCGAGAACGCTCGCCACGACCGTCAGCTATGGAATGCCGACGACCGCGAAATCGAGCAGTACCTCACGCTTTGCGCGCAGCGAATCCTGGACTTGAAAAAAGACGCGCGCTTCAAATACGTAAGCGTCATCAAGAATTTTGGCGCGCACTCCGGGCAGGAGTTCGATCATCCTTCGACCGAGATCGTGGCCACGACCTTCGTTCCGCGCCGCGTGCTGTACGAATTGCGCGCCGCCCGCGAGCATTACAGAGTGAAAGAGCGTTGCGTATTCTGCGACATATTTGCCCAGGAGTTGAACCAGAACAAGCGTATCGTCGAGGTCCGCGGCGACTATCTCGTCTCCTGCCCGTACGCCTCGCGCACACCGTATGAAACCTGGATTGCACCGCGCGTCCACGAAGCTTACTTCGAGCGCGTGGCGACCAAATCGGGCGCGATCCGCGATCTTGCCGCGCTGCTGCGACGCACTCTTTTCCGCATCCGAACCGTCGCCGACGGCTTCCACATGGTGCTCCACACCTCGCCCAACACACTGCATCGATCCGAGACCCTCGGTTACTGGAAGACCATCGAAGACGACTATCACTGGCACATCGAGATACTCCCTATCCTCGGCCCCAGGGAGAAGTCCTACACCTTCAAAGAAGTGTATGCATCGCCCGTAAGTCCCGAAGCCGCGGCTGCCCGGCTGCGCGAACGTCCGACGGAGTAGCGCGCGACGCGAGTTACAATCGCTGCATCGAGACCGCCATGACCGTCCGTCGCGCGAAAACCTACACTGCCCAGACTGGTTACGTTTACGAATACTATTTCGTGGGCCAGCGTGCCGCGCTCGCAACGGATCCACTCGCTCCTTCCGCCGAATTCATCTTCGATGCCAGTGCCGACCGCAAGTCGATCTTTGCCGTAAGCGTCTTTGTTCCGTCGCGCGCCTTGGACGCCTACGCCGCACAACATGGCCGGGCGCTCAGCGAACCTGAGAAATATGCCGCGGCAAAGCTTCGGCTCCTGCGGGGCTTCGACGAGATCCCCGACATGCTCCACCATGGCCGGCGGCTGACGGTAGACGCTGAGACCATCGTTTCGCTGCTCCAGTCCATCGGTATCAACTGAAAGAACGAAGCTCACCTCTCAACTTCCGCCGAGTCAAATCCCCAGACTCGGGCTAAACTGTCTTTGGGTGAGGGACTTGTGTTTACCGAACTGACGCCAGCTGGTCGCAAGCGATGGGACCTGTCGCTGCTCGGCTCTTTCGCGGCTCATGTTGTCGTCTTGCTGGCGCTCACTCATCATTTCGGTTCCGGTCTGGACATCCCGCACGATGTTGCTCTCGGTGCACCAAACTCCTTGGGAAGCGGCATCATCTACCTTGCTCCTGTCGGTATCGAGCGTGCAAAAGAGCCACCGCCTCCGAAGCCCGAGCTCAACCTGCACGCTTCAGCGCTAAGAACTTCGGCGCCCAAGCAACCGCCTCCTGACGCTCGAGAAGACGTTCCGGGCAGCGATAGTTCCAAACTCGACCAGACCGCCCATGGTGGTTCGCCTTACGGCATGCGGGTTCCAGGAGCACCCCTGACCGGAGACGAAATCGTTCCCGCGCTGCCCCAGGTCTTTCCTGATCCCGCTGTCTCTCGTGCGGATCTGCCGCCCGGAGTGCAGGGCGACGTAACCGTTGAGGTGACCATCGACGAACAAGGAAACGTGGTCGCACTCAAGCTGATTCACGGCATCGGCTACGGCATTGAGGACCGGGTTCTGGCGACCCTGCGTCAGTGGCATTTCCGCCCAGCGTCGAAAGATGGCGTGACGATTGCTTCGCAGCACATCGTCACCTTTCACTACCCCAGTTAGACAGCCGATTTCGCGGCCCAACTCGTTGTGACGCGAATCACACCCCGGTGTGATAAGGGTACTCGGCCCCGCTGCCTTCCTGTTTATACTGGGTCTTACAGGAATGCTATGAGACCTATCCTTACGGGTCTGTGGGGTTTATGCCTTTAGTCTGGCTGCGAGTCGCGGTGGCTTTTTACGCCGTCGGATTGCTCTACTCCCTGCTCTTGCTGGGCAAACGAGGCAATCTTCTGGCGAAGTTCGTGGAACCGGCGGTCGGCTTCGGCCTCATTTTTCATTTCGTGTCGCTGGTCGAATCGTCGGTCCTGGTCGGCCACCTCTCCTGGGTTTCCATTCAGTATTCTGAGTCGCTGCTGGCTTTCGTAGCTATGGTCGTGTTCTTCATATTCTTTGTGGGATACCGCACAACTTCGCCGGGCATCGTTATTTTCCCCATTGTCTTTTTGTTGACCTTTACTTCGGCCATTGGCCAGCAGCCAGTGACGTTCGCTTCACAAACCTTGCGTAGCAGCTGGATCTTCGTTCACGTAGTGATGATCTTCACTGGTTACGCCGGATTGTTCCTGAGCTTCGGGGCGAGCCTGCTCTACCTGATGCAGGAGCGGGCACTAAAAGCCAAGTCGGTCGACGGCTTGTTGTCCAAGCTGCCGCCGCTCGAGACCATCGACGACATCGGCTACAAGTCACTGCTCTTCGGTTTCCCCTTCATGACATTCGGGCTCATTGCCGGCTCCGTGCTGGCGATTGAGAAGTACGGGCCGCTGTTCTTTGCCGACCCCAAGATCTTGCTGTCGTTCATCATGTGGATCGTGTACATGCTGCTGTTGTACACGCGTTGGAACTCAGGCTGGCGCGGCCGCCGCGCGGCCTTGCTGGCGACCGGTGCATTCGTCATTGCGCTCGGCGTGTGGGCCGCCAACAGCTTCAGCCGGGTACATAGGTTTCCGACTCTATGAACCTGATCGTCATCGGCGTGAATCACCAGACCGCACCAGTGGAAGTGCGAGAACAGTTCGCTATCTCCGAAGCGCGTCTGCCCGAGGCGGTAAAGATTCTTGCATCTCAGCCCGGCATTGAAGAGGCGATGATCGTCTCGACCTGCAATCGGGTGGAGATCATCGCTCGCGCTAGCGAAGGCAAGGCCGGCCTTGACGGATGCCTTGAGAAAATCTACGGCTTCGATCCGCAGCCTTACCGCAAGTATCTCTATGAGTATCGCGAGCGCGATGCCGTGCGCCATGTCTTCCGCGTGGCTTCCAGCCTCGACTCGATGGTTGTCGGCGAGCCGCAGATTCTCGGCCAGGTCAAAGAAGCTTACGCCACCGCGCGCGCCGTCGGAGCAGTGAACTCGCAGCTTGATGCGCTGTATTCGCGAGCCTTCGCCGTTGCCAAACGAGTACGCAGCGAGACGGCCATCGCGATGTCTGCGGTGTCGATCGCATCTGTCGCGGTGGACCTTGCCAAGAAGATCTTCGGCAATCTCGAAGGCAAGAGCGTTTATCTCGTCGGTGCAGGCAAGATGTGCGAGCTTGCTGCTCGTCACCTGCGCGCGCATGGCGCCACGAAGATTTACGTCGGCAACCGCACCTACGAGCGCGCGGCTGCATTGGCCAAGAGGTTCAACGGCGAAGCTATCGTCTTCGAGCAGCTCTACGATACAGTCGATCGGGCCGACATCGTCATTAGCTCCACCGGCGCGCCGCACACCATCTTCCGTAAGGAACACGGCGAGAAGTTCCTGAGCCGCCGCAAGAACCGTCCGATGTTCTTCATCGACATCGCCGTGCCGCGTGACGTCGATCCGGAGATGAATAAGCTCGACGGCATCTTTGTGTATGACATCGACGACCTGCAGCAGGTCGTCGCCTCGCACATGTCCGATCGTCGCGTCGAGGCCGATCGTGCCGAAGCTATCGTGCAGCTCGAAGTTGATAAGTTCCAGGCGCGTCTGCAAACGCTCGACGTCGTTCCGACCATCGTCTCGTTGCAAGAACATCTCGAGACCGTCCGTCAGGCCGAAATCGACCGCGTCCGCGGACGGCTGGGCACGCTGAGTCCCGAGCAGGAACTTGCCGTCGAAGCGCTTTCCCGCGGCATCATCAACAAAATCATGCATACACCGATTACTACCCTCAAGAGCGCGGCGCGTGAATCGTCGGAGTCCACGACGGTCATCGATCTGGTCCGCAAGCTCTTCAATCTGCGCGACGCTCGGAAGGCTGAGGCTGACGAGGAAGCATCGCTGAGCGCCAAATCCGGAGGACGACTCTGATGGCGCACCTTCGAATTGGCTCTCGCGGCTCCCAACTCGCTCTCTGGCAGGCCAACCACATTTCCGCTTTGTTGCGTGAACGAGGCCACGAAGTTGAGTTGGAGATCATCAAGACCACGGGCGATAAGATTCTTGACGTTGCTCTCGCGCAGGTCGGCACCAAGGGCATGTTCACCAAGGAGATTGAAGACGCATTGGCCGAAGGCCGCGTCGATCTCGCGGTGCACAGCCTGAAAGACCTGCCGACGGAATTGCCTCCGGGATTCGAGCTTGTCGCCATCACGGAGCGTGTGAATCCTCACGATGTGTTTCTCTCCGTTAACTACGACTGCCTCGACGCACTTCCCAAAGACGCGAAGGTTGGCACCAGCAGCTTGCGGCGGCAGGCGCAGCTCAAGGCGTTTCGTCCTGACCTCGTGGTTCATCCTCTACGCGGCAATGTCGATACGCGCGTGCGCAAGCTGGAAGAAGGTGAATACGATGGCATTATTCTCGCGGCTGCCGGATTGACACGCCTCGGTAAGACGCAACTGGTGAAGGAGTATTTGTCGGAGGAGTTCATGTGTCCTGCTGCAGGCCAGGGAGCGCTCGGCATCGAGATCCGCGAGGGTGATGTCGCGATGCGCAAACACCTCGCGTTCCTCAACGACGCCGACGCGCGCGCTGCGACCATCTGCGAGCGCACATTGCTCAACAAGCTTGGCGGAGGATGTCAGGTTCCGATCGGAGCATTCGCCCAGATGAAAGACGGCAAGCTGCTGCTGACGGGGGTTGTCGCGCGTCCCGATGGTTCTGAAGTCCTGCGCGAGCAGCAGAGCGGAACTGATCCGGTCGCGCTCGGCGAACTGGTCGGCGACACACTGCTGAAGCGCGGCGCCAACAAGATACTCGACGATGTTTACGGGGCGACAGCAGCAGCGCCTCAACAACCGTAAGCTATGGCGAGCCACAAGCCACTCTCAGGTTGTCGCGTATTGGTGTCGCGCGCAAAGAAGCAGGCAGGCGCGCTTTCGTCCGCACTGAAAGAGCTTGGCTGTCAGGTCATCGAAATTCCCTTCATCGAAATCCGCAAGCCTTCGTCCTTCGCGGCACTCGATATCGTTCTGCACAATCTCACCAATTACGACTGGCTGATTCTCACCAGCGTGAATGGCGTGGAAGCGCTGTTCGAGCGCATGGCGAAATACAGGATCCACAACCGAGCGCTCGCGCATCTGAAGATCGCGGCGATTGGTCCCGCGACGAAGAAGGCGATTGAGAAGCACGGACTCACTGTCACAGTGACGCCGAAAGAGTACATCGCAGAATCCGTCGTTGCGTCGCTGCACAAACGCGTGAAAGGGAAGCGCGTGCTGCTAGTGCGAGCGAAGGTCGCACGCGATGTGATTCCGCGCGAGTTGCGTAACGCGGGAGCGACAGTCGATGTGATCGAGGCTTACGAAACCGTGGCTCCGAAGTCTTCTGACCGGCGACTCCGCACGTTGGTCGCAGGCAAGCGCAAGCCGCATGCGATTACGTTTACCAGTTCTTCGACGGTGAAGAACTTCGTGAGCTTGCTTGGAATTCGCGGCGCGCGCGCTGCGCTAAAGAAGTCTGCGCCGACTCGCGGGATTCACAGCGCATCGATTGGTCCGGTGACATCGGCGACGCTACGCGAGTTTGGATTGCCAGTCGATATCGAAGCGAAGAAGTTCGATATTCCGGGACTGATCGCGGCGATCGTTGCCTACAAGAAAAATATAAGTTAACAAACTGCGCAACTGTTGTACTCATGTGCTACTCGTAGATCGAGCAGCCGCAGCCGGGCGAGGGGACGCGCACTTTCAGGAAATCCGAGACGCGCTGGTAGGCGTCTTTCAGCGTCTCGATGCGCGAGAAGCCGTGGCCTTCGTTCTCGTAGATCTTCAACTGCACAAATCCGCCGTTCTTCTTGATGGCCGCCGCGACTTGCTGGGCTTCGGACGCGGGGCAGCGGGGGTCGTTGCCTCCCGCCAGCAATAACAGCGGCGCCTTGATACGGTCGATGAAGTTGATGGGCGAGCGGTCGGCATAGAGCGCCTTGTTTTCGACAGGATCGCCCATGATGGCGATATCGGTTTGCCGCAAGTTGGGATCGACGTTGGCTAACTCGGTGGTCCAGTTCACAAAGGGAACAATAGCGATGCCCGCTCCCCACATGTCAGGAGCCTTGGCCAGCGCCATCATGGTGAGGTAGCCGCCGTAGCTGGCGCCCATCACAACGAGCTTTTTCGGACCGACGAAGGGCGACTTCTTGATCCAGTCGGCGGCAGCAAGCACGTCGTTCAGATCGCCCCCACCCAAATCGCGATGATTGGCATAGAGGAAATCTTTCCCATAACCGGTAGAACCACGATAGTTCGGTGCAATCACGAGATAGCCCTGGTTGACGACGTACTGGATTAGCGGATCAAATCCATCGACGAATTGCGAAGCCGGCCCGCCGTGGATCGACACGATGGCGGGAAACTTTCCATTGGGTGTGATGTTGTTCGGCACATAAACAAATGCCGAGAGGGTGAACTTGCCATCGCGGCTGGGAAAGTGCACGAGGTAAGGCTGAACCATGTCGGAGCTGCGCAGGCCGCCGATCAACGCGTGGGTCACCGGCTGCGACTGCCGCGAAGCAGCGTCGTAGGTCCAAGCATCGTTGGGCGAGTCTCCGCCCTGGTGGTAGTAGAGCAGCTTGGATCCGTCCGGCGAATAGGGCCGGAGATTGCCGCCAAGGGTATTCACTCCGCTCGTCAGCGGCAGGGGCTGCGGTTGCTTGCCGGCACGGTCGTAGCTGTAGATGGCGGTCTGGCCATCAACGTTCGAGGTCCAGCAAAGCGAGCGGCCATCGGGCGAGAAGGTTCCGCTACGGGTTTCCCACTTGTCGTTGGTCAACCATTCGATATTGCCGGTAGTGATGTCGAGCAAGCCGACATTCCAATAGCCGTTGTGGGCATCGGAGGTAATCAGCGCAGTCTTTCCGTCGGGCGAGAGATCAGTTGCGTAATAAAGATGGTCGCCCTGATGTGGCGTGAGGTTCTTGCTCTTGGCGCTGGCGAAGTCGAACAAGTAGATGTTCGAGTCTTTGCCGTCGGCGCGGGCTTGGGTGTAGGCGATCGACTTACCATCATGGGTAAACAACTGCCCGAAGTTGGACAGGTTTGCCGGAGTGTTTTGCGTGAGGCGCCGAACGTGGCGAGTGTAAACGTCGATGACATCGATCTCGTAGCTGGCAGCGTCTTTGGGCTTAGTAGTGTAGGCGAGTTGCTTGCTGTCAGGCGACCAGATGGGCGACTGCTCGGAAATCTCCTTAGTGGTCGTGAGGTTCAAGACATCGCCCGATTTTGGCGAGACGAGGAAGATGTCCCATTGCTCGTTGCCGTCATAGTCGGAGGCGTAGGCGATCCAGTTGCCGTCGGGCGACCAGGCGGGCGAAACCTGGCGCTGGTCGCTGATGGTGAGTTGCGTCGGCCATCCGCCAGACGACGGTACGAGCCAGATGTTATTGCGGCCGCTGATGTTGGAGACGAAGGCGATTTGCTTGCCGTCAGGCGACCAAGTAGTCCCGCCGATGTCGCGCGTCATGTAGAGCTTGTCGACGGTGAAGTTCTGCATGTTCTCGACATTGCGGCTCTTGAGCTGGGCGGGATCGGTAATGGTTTGCTGGGAAAGGGCCGGAAGCGCGATGAGGAGGAAAAAGGCCACAAAATTGGATAGGGGATAGGTGATAGGGGATAGAGAAAGCAGGTGGCGGGGGGTACCCCCCTCCCCCCCTGAAATCCTTGTTTTCATCGAGTTACGAATATTTTGTGCGCAAGCGATTGAGCGCGTGAGAGTTACACGGAAAATCGTGTGGAATAAGGACTTAGCGGAGATCATTTTAAGTTGAAGATATGCCGGGGATTGGGAGGTTGGCAAGAGCGGCCGTTGCGTAAGTGTCTGCATGCGGTCTCGTCGGCTAGGGGACACCAATCCCCTAGTCCTCTTTGGTCACGATTCTAGGAAGGCGGCGCCAGTGAGGCAAGGACGCAGATCACGGAGGAGTGTGATAAGGCAGTGGATAGTGGGGAGTGGATAGTGGATAGAAAAAGCCCAGTCCAGCAGAAGTGGATAGTGGCTGGTGGCTAGTGGCTGGAGAAAACCCACTCAAGCAAAATCGGCTTGAGTGGCCACCCAGCCAGATTCTGTAGTGGCAAGTGACATAGCTCACAGACGGGTGAGACGGCCGCCACTATGGTTATTCGTTGAGCATTTTTTCTTAGCGAAAGGCTTTCTTCATGGCTACTGCAGTGCAATCCACGTCACGCGTGTTGAACTCGAAACTTGCCGAAAAGATCATGAGCGCCGACGAAGCGGCCGCGCTGATCAAGTCAGGCGACCAGGTCGGCATGAGCGGCTTTACCGGGTCGGGCTATCCGAAAGAAGTTCCGATTGCGCTGGCGCGGCACATCGCCGAAGCGCACATTCACGGGAACAAGTTCCAAGTGAGCGTTTTCACCGGCGCCTCGACCGGTCCGGAACTCGATGGCGCACTGGCGATGGCGGGCGGCATCAATTTGCGGCTGCCGTACCAGTCGGATCCGGAGACGCGCAAGCGCATTAACGCGGGCGAGATGGAATACATGGACGTCCATTTGAGCCACGTGGCGCAGTTTGTGGAGTACGGGTTCCTGGGCAAGATGGACGTGGCGCTGATCGAGGTGGCCGCTGTGCTGGAAGACGGGCGGCTGTTGCCGAGTTCGTCGATCGGCAACAACAAGACGTGGATCGACTGTGCAGAGCGGGTAATTCTCGAGGTCAATTCGTGGCAACCGCTGGCGCTGGAAGGCATGCACGACATTTATTACGGGCTGCAGCCACCGCCGAATCGCGGGCCGATTCCCTTGGTCAGCCCGGGACAGCGGATTGGTTCGCCGTACCTGCAGGTTGCGCCGGAGAAGGTGGCGGCGATCGTGTTGACGGACTCGCCTGACCGCAACAGCGCGTTCAAGGCACCGGACAAAGCGTCGAAGCAAATCGCCGGGCACATCCTGGAGTTCCTCAGTTGGGAAGTGAAGAAGGGACGTATGCCCGAGAACCTGTTGCCGCTGCAGTCGGGCGTAGGCAACATCGCGAATGCGGTCTTGTTCGGGCTGGAAGAAGGACCGTTTGAGGGGATGACTTCGTACACCGAAGTGATTCAGGACGGCATGATTCGGCTGCTGAATTCGGGGAAAATGACCTGCGCCTCGGCTACAGCGTTTTCGCTGAGCCCCGACATGCTGACCGAAGTGAATGCCGACATGAAGAGCTATCGGGAGCGCATCGTGCTGCGACCGCAGGAGATTTCGAACCATCCGGAGATTATTCGGCGATTAGGCGTGATCGCGATGAACGCGATGATTGAAGCCGACATCTACGGCAACGTGAACTCGACGCACGTGATGGGATCGCGAATTCAGAACGGGATTGGCGGCTCGGGAGATTTCGCGCGCAATGGGTATCTGTCGATCTTTATGGCTCCGTCGATCGCGCAGAAGGGAACGATCTCGACCATTGTTCCGATGGTGTCGCACGTTGACCACACGGAACACGATGTTCAGGTCATCGTTACGGAGCAGGGCTTGGCGGATTTGCGCGGGCTGTCGCCACGGCAGCGCGCGAAACTGATTATCGAGAAGTGCTCGAATCCGGACTACAAGGATGTACTGGTGGATTATTTGAACCGGGCGGAGCGGCTGTCATATGGCAAGCACACGCCGCATTTGCTGACGGAGTCGTTGGGCTGGCACAGCCGGTATCTGCGCAGCGGCAGTATGAAGAGGCAGGAAGAGAATTAAAAGCAGTGGCTAGTGGGTTAGTGGATAGAAAAGACCCACACATTCCAACAGCGGGAATGTGTGGGGCACTCGAGCGGGGTCTCCCGGCACCCATCAAGTGCCAACGACGTCAAAGGAATTTCTGTAGCGCGTCGGTGGTTTGCTGGGGCTGCTCTTCGAGTATCCAGTGGCCGGCGTTCTTGAGCACCACGACGGTCACATTGGTCGCCACCAACTTGGCTTGCTCGCCAAGCGGACCTCCCAAAGATTTCTCGCCGCCGATGGTGAGTACGGGCATCGTCAGCTTGGTCTGAGAGAGTTGAGCGAAATCTTTGGCAGCCTGCAGGAAGGAAACAAAATATTCCCATCCGGCGTGCATGCGTCCGGGGCGCGAATAAGCGGCGGCGTAAGCTTTGCGCGCGTCTTCAGGAATGGAGTGGTTCTTGTCGGCCGCGAAGTCGTTCCAGAAATAATCGAAGTACGTGCGCTCGCGGCCTTGCACCAGGGCTTCGGGCGTGGGCCCGTTGAAGCGGAAATGCCAGATGCCGGGATTGTTGTAAATTGGCTCCCAGCCAGGCACGCCGGGGAGGAAAGCGTCCATCAAGACGAGTTTGGTGACTTCGGTCGGGAACTGGGCGGCGTAGGCATAGGCGAGCATGAGGCCGATGTCGTGGCCGACGACTTCGGCGTTCTGCACGCCGAGCGACTTGGCGAGGTCATGAATGCTGATGGCGGCGCTCTTCATGTCCAGACCGTGAGTCGGAATGGAGGAGTCTCCGATGCCGGGCAAGTCGGGCGCGATGACAGTGAAGCGCTCGGCGAGGAGCGGAATGATGGGCTTCCACATCAGCGAGGTTTCGGCGTAGCCGTGCAGCAGTATGAGGGCTGGGCCGTGTCCGGCGGTGAGGTAGTGCAGCTTGAGGTTATTGACGTCGGCGGTGTGCGCAGTAATGGCGATGCTCATGAGACGAACTCCCTCGCTGTCGAGAAATTCAAGACGGCCTACGATGAGATGCGGGTGAAGCCGTCGGGACTCCAATCTTCGCTGCCGACGCCGTTGTGGACGAAGAAGAGGCCGTCGGGATCGTACTTCTTCTTTACCGCCTGCAATTTCGCATAGTTCGCGCCCCAGTAGGCCTGCCCGAATCCACGTTCGAAGTAATTGCTCTCCGAGACATAGGCTCCGCCGTTGGGCGCGAGCTTGCGCAGTTCGTTCATCGATTTCGCAACTGAGTCGGACTCTTTGCGGGCAGCGTCGAGGTTTGGTTCGTGTCCTGGCAGACCGGGATAGGCGTGGCCCTGCCCGGAGGCGATGATGGCGAGCGCGAAGGCCTCGAGCACGGCGGGATTGGTGGCGGTGTCGCGGGCAGCGGCAATGGCTTCGGCGGGAGCGCCGGCGAGCCCCTTGTTGAAATGCAGCTCGACTTCCCAATGGCGTGAGGCGGCGAAGAGCGCGTCGGCGAGGCGAGCCTGCGAGTCTTCTTTCAAGAGCGACGCGGGAAGCCAGAGGGATTCGAAGGCGTAGAGAAACATGCCGCACTGGCCTCCGTCGCCGGTCCACCAGACATCGCGCGGATTGGCGCCGGGGCGCGAGTCGGCGACGAAAGCATGTTGGTGATGTTCGGTGCGCCAATCGGGATCCCACCAGTGACGAGCGGGCATGCAGCCGATGGTCGGCGGGTCTTTGATCGTGTAGCCGGCAGGTGACGTTGCAAGCCAGTCGAGGAAGGGCTGCCAGATTTTCCTGGCTTCGTCGGTGGTCAGTCCGTGCGAGACCATGGAAATCTCAAGCGAGTTGTCTGTATCGACGTGCACCTGCTCGCCCCAGTGATCGTTGAAGAGAGCCGTGCTATAGAAGGCAACGAATTGGCGGATCAGGCGACGGAAGGCATCGTCAGAGGAAGCCTTAACAGTGAAGAACGCTCCGCCTGCGAACTCAGGAATATCGCGAACACGGAGCGTGAGCCTGCTGACTGCGCCGAAGCTGCCGCCCCCTCCGCCTTTGAGCGCCCAGAAGAGATCGGGATTGGTACAGGCGTTGGCGATGCGGATTTGGCCGTCCGCGGTGACGACTTCGGCTTCGAGCAAGGCCGACGCGGCGGTGCCGTAGTGCTTGGAGAAACTGCCGAAGCCTCCGCTCTGGACGAGGCCCGCGACTCCAACGGTGGTGCAGCCTCCGCCTTGAACGTACTTGCCGGACTTGGTGGTGACGGCGTCGTAGGCGTGAAGCCAGATTACGCCGGAGCCGACGGTCACAGCGGTCTGAGGCGCTTGTTTGCCTTCGCAACCTTGAGGAACGAAGGCATCATGCAGAGTTATGTCGTTGAGGTGGCGCGTCCAGACGAGCAGGGAGTCGGGCGCGTTGGAGGTGCCTTGATAGCTGTGGCCTCCGCCTTTGACGACAAGGCGGAGATGGTTTTCGCGAGCGAAATTGACGGCCGCAGAGATGTCTTGCGCGTTGCGAGGGGCAACGGCGTAAACACTGGGCTTGGTGGCCCATGCGTTGGCCCATCCCATGGTTTGGGTGAGGGCGGGGGAGTCTCCGATGAAGAAGGGGTTGCTGAGGTTCTTGAAGAGCTCCTGACATTGCGGGCCGGCGGGCGCGGTTTGACATTCGGCGAGCGGAAATTGGACGGGGATGAGATTGCCGCCGACTTGCTGGTTTAGCTTGTCCCAGGTGGAGGCGCTGGGCCACGCGGGATCGCCTGGGCGGACACGACGGAATGAGGGCTTGGATGCGGCGCTGGAAAGATACGACCAGAGGGGCAAGGTCGCGAGTTGTTTCAGAAGAGTGCGGCGGTTCATGGGGAGAAATCATATCGTGAAAGTGGATCGTGGATGGGAAATGTGGGCACCCACACATCGAGACCGTCCCAACGAAAACCCCCGCTCAAGCTTCGCTTGAACGGGGCACCCGATTTCTCCATCCCCATCAATCCAGTTACTTTGATGCGGTCGGCAGAAGGCCGCGGTATTTCAGCATGGGCTGGATGCTGGGCGGGGCGCCGCGCCAGGCTTCGTACATCTTGCCGAGGTCTTCGGTGTTGCCGCGTGAGAGCACCATCTGGCGGAAACGGTCTCCGTTGGCGCGGGTCAGGCCGCCGTGCTCGACGAACCACTGATAGGCGTCATCGTCGAGCATTTGCGTCCAGAGATAGGCGTAATAACCGGCTGCATAGCCGCTGGCCCAAATGTGGCTGAAGTAGCTGGAACGATAACGCGGCGGAACATAGCTGATATAGAGGTGCGTCTTTTCCAGCGCGGCCGTTTCGAAAGCGTCGGGCTTCTGCAAGGGCGCACTGGCGGGGAGAGTGTGCCATTGCATGTCGAGCTCGGCGGCGGCGATCAGTTCAGTCATGTCGTAGCCCTTGTTAAAGGTCTCCGCTTTCTGAATCTTTGTGGCGAGTTCGGCTGGCATGGGCTCGCCGGTCTTGTAGTGCTTGGCGTAATGCGCAAAGACCGAAGGATACGAGGCCCAGTGTTCGTTGAACTGCGAGGGGAATTCAACGAAGTCGCGCGCGGTGGAGGTTCCGGAGAGGCTTGGGTATTCGGAGTTGGCGAACATGCCGTGGAGCGCGTGTCCGAACTCGTGGAACATGGTGCGAACGTCGTCGGAGGTGATGAGCGCGGGCTCCCCTGCGGCGGGCGCCGAGAAATTGGCGACGTTACCGACCACAGGTTTCGTTCCCATCAACTTCGACTGGGGCACGAGGCTGTACATCCAGGCCCCGCCCTGCTTGTTGTCGCGCTTGAAGTAGTCGCAATAGAAGAGCGCGAGTGAGCTGCCGTCGGCGTTGAAGACTTCGAATACCTTCATTTCGGGCGCATAGGTTGGAAGGTCGGCGCGCTCTTTGAAGGTGATTCCGTAGAGCAGATTGGCGGCGTAAAAGACGCCGTTCTGCAAGACGTTGTTCAGCTCGAAGTAAGGCTTAACCTCGTCTTCGTCGAGATCGTACTTGGCTTTGCGGACCTGCTCGGAGTAGAAATCCCAGTCCCAGGGCTGAACTTTGAAGCCGCCCTTTTGCGCGTCGATGACTGCCTGGATATCTGCGGCTTCGATGGTGGCTTTGGCGGTGGCGGGCGGGACCAGTTCGTCCATGAACTTCAGCGCGGCTTCGGGGGTCTTGGCCATCTGGTCCTCGAGCTTCCAGGCGGCGAAATCGGGATAGCCGAGGAGTTTTGCTTTCTGAGCGCGAAGCTGGGCGATGCGCGAGACGATGTCGCGGGTGTCGTTGGCGTCACCTTTCTCGGCACGGTTCCAGGAGTCGTTAAAAAGCGCTTCGCGGGTGGAGCGATTGGTTAGAGACACGAGATCGGGCTGCTGGGTGGTGTTCTGCAAAGGAATCACGTAGCCGTCGACCTTGCGGCTTTTGGCGGACTCGGCAGCGGCGGCGATGCGCGCGTCGCTGAACCCGGCGAGAGCGGCCCTGTCGGTGGTGACGTAAGCACCATCTTTGGTCGCGGCCAGCAGCTTGGTGCTGAAATCGTTGGATAGGCTGGCGAGTTCTTCGTTGAGCTTCTTCAGCTGGGTCTTGTCGGCTTCGGAGAGATTGGCTCCGGCATGGACGAACTTGTCGTACTCGACTTCGACCAGGCGAAGAGACTCGGGATCGAGCTTAAGCGACTGGCGCTGGTTGTAGATGGTCTTGACGCGCTGGAAGAGCTTGTCGTCGAGGTAGATGGCGTCGTTGTGAGCGGCAAGTTTGGGAGCGATCGCGGCGCGGGTCTTCTGCAGCGTGGGGTTAGTGTTGGCGCTGCTGACACAGAAAAAGACAGCAGTCGAGCGTTCGAGCAGTTCGCCGGATTTCGCCATGGGAATGAAAGTGTTCTGGAATGTTGGCGGCGCGGGATTGTCGGCGATGGCCTTGATTTCTTTGAGTTGGTCGGACATGCCGGCTTCGATGGCCGGCTGGTAGTCGGTGTCCTTGATTTTGTTGTAGGGAGGCGCCTGAAACGGCAAGGTGCTGGCGGAGTAGAAAGGATTTTCCGGACCGAAGTCCGCGGCGGTAGTGTCGGCGGGAAGAACTGCCACGCCGAGAGCGAAAACGGCAGCAACGAAGAAGATGTTCATGAAAACTAGTTTAACGAGTTCGGGGCGAGTGGGAAACGGTTTGTGACGAGAGGCTGAGGGCAGTTTCAAGTTTCGAGTTTCAAGCTTCGAACACCCCACCTTGCCAAAGTCGGGCAAGAATGGCAACGCAGCGGGTGCGCCCGACCTCGGTATTCCCACCCTTTCCCAAAAAATGGGAAGGGATGGGGCACACCTAAATATCTGTTATTTCGTCCCCGCGTCTTCGGGGTCGACGAAGACGTAACTGACGAAAGCAAACTGCTTACCGTTGGGAGACCAGGAAGGGACGTTCATCGTGCCCTGGCCGCCGAAGAGCCGGGCGAGTTCCTTGATTTTGCCGTCGGATATGGACATCAGGCGCAAGGCGACGTCTTTGTTGGGCGGATGGCCGACCACATCTTTGTCGAACGAGATGAATACCATTTGTTGGCCGTCGGGCGAGAAGTGCGGGAACCAGTCGTTGAGTTCGCCGAAGGTGATCTGTTGCTGGTCGCTGCCGTCCGGCTTCATGCGCCAGATTTGCATGTGGCCGGTGCGTTCGGAGTTGAAGTAGATATATGCGCCGTCAGGAGTGTACTCGGGGCCGTCGTCGAGACCTTTGGCGGTGGTGAGACGAGTCTCGGGGCCGCCGTTGACGGAGATGGTGTAGATGTCGAAGTCTTTATTGCCTTGGCCGACATCGCGCTGGCCAACGAAGGCGAGCGTCTTGCCGTCGGGAGACCAGCCGTGCCAGTAAGAAGGCGAGTCCTGCGTGATGCGCTTGGGCTTGCCGCCGGCGAGCGGGAGAGTGTAGATGAGTGAGTCGTGCGGCTCGAGCGATTGATCGCTGATGACGAGTGTTTTGGCGTCGGGCGAGATGCCGTGATCGTTATTGCAGCGAGTGGCGGAGCCAGTGTCGATGAGTTCGGGTTTGCGGCTGTCGATGGGCATGCGGTAGATGCGTCCGGCGGAGTTGAAGATGAAGGCGGAGCCGTCGGGCGTCCAGTTGGGAGCCTCGATGTGGTCAGCGGCGACATAGCGGGCGGCGCGGTCGGCGCTGGCGACGGCGATCGTTTCGAGGACGCTGAACATCACAGGCTGGGCGGCGGATGCTGCAGTGCGCTCGGTCAGTTCGACGTTGGAGAATTCGGCTTTGGTGACGGCGTCCTTGTCGTGCGAGCAGACGCCGATTCCGATGTAGTAGCTGCCTTCGAGAGGGAGCTTGGGTGAGCCGGCGGCGATATGTAACGGACCATTCTCATCCCCGAGAGCCATGTAGATGTAGTTGCCGCGCTTGACCAGACGGAGGCGTTTGGGCGCGCGGATGTAGCTCTGTACTTCGTGGGTCGGCGCACCTTTCTCGTCGCGGAATTGCAGCGAGGAGAGTCCTTCGCCGTGGAGGGCGGTGTCGGCATAAACCGAGTCGGCGTCGAGGCTCTGGCGAATCATGAGGACTGCCTTGCGATGCGGGTTGCCGTCCTTGGTGAGGATGTCCACGTCCGCTGTAAGCGCGAAGTCTCCGCGGACCTTCTTCCAAACGAAATGAAACGCGTCGGGAGGCGCCCAGATATTCTCGCCGCTGCCGGTAACGGTGTAGGCGTGCCTCGCGCTGTCATATTCGGCTGTGCCGCGATGGAGAACGGCGCCAACATCGGAGCTGCCGTCGAAAAGGCCGAGGGATGCCGGCTGGCAAAATGCCGACGACGCGAAGAGCAGTGCGCTTAGAACGGAAAGAATAAGGCGGGTCATAGATACTCCGGTCCACCGGAATGGAAGTTGTGCAGCCGAACTTTTTTCAACGTCGCAGGCGTCGCGAGTCGAACGCAGAATAACTCTAACGCGCCACCGGCGAAAAACACAGGAAATACGGTAGTTACCCGATGGTAAGGCGTTGTCGGTCAGTGAGAAAGTTTTTATTACGACGACGACGGAAGGCACACGAAATTACATTGCCTATATCGTGCCGCCGATGCAGGTGCAGTTGTTGGAGGTTGATTCGAACCTTACGTCGGGAGGAGATGCGATACGGCAGTTCTGAGACAGGACAGTATCAGCGGGAGATTTATGTTGAAGATTACGATGGTAGCGGTGTTGGTTACTGGCTGTGCCGTCTTTGCCTGTGCACAGAATGACGCCGGCGCGCCGTCGGAATCGCAGACGGCCCATTCGCAGACTGCGCAGGTTTCGGCTTCGGAGTTGCCCGGGATGGTGGAGCACAAAACTCTGCCGCAATATCCGAAGGAAGCCATGCTGAAAGGAATTCAAGGCGACGTGGTTTTCAAGATTGCGGTGGATGAGAACGGAAAGATCGTTCGCAGTGAGCCGGTCGAAGGCGATCCCTTGCTGGTTGCGGCGAGCAAGGATGCCCTGCAGGATTACCGCTTTCATCCGTACGTGGTAAATGGAACGCCGGTCGCGTTCGAGAGCGAACTAGGCTACCACTTTGTTCTGAGCCGAAAAGGCGATGCGACCGCGGGAACAGTAGAATGCATGTCCGCGGTCCCGTGACGGCGAGAATACCGATCCGATCAGCAGCATCGTTACGCTACGGTTTTGCGTTTTTGTGAATCTCGACGGTACTCCAGGTCTTGTCGGCGGCGTGGCAAAGATCTTCCAGCGGACATTCAGCACACTTGGGCTTGCGGGCAATGCAAATTGCGCGGCCGTGGTGGATGATCTGGTGAGAGAAGTCGATCCATTTGTCGCGCGGGATGACACGCATCAGGTCCTGCTCGATCTTGGGCGGGGCTTCATTCTTGGTTAGTTCCAGCCGACGCGAGATGCGCTGCACGTGAGTGTCGACTACAACGCCGTCGGCGATGCCGAACCATGAGCCGAGGACTACGTTAGCAGTTTTGCGGGCCGCGCCGGGGACAGTGAGTAGCTCTTCCATGGTGCGTGGCACTTCGCCGCCAAAATCGTTGACAATCTTGCGCGCCGCGCCCACGAGAGACTTCGATTTGTTGCGGAAGAATCCTGTGGAGCGGATGTCGGGTTCGAGCTCTTCGGGCTGCAGCGCGGCGAAGTGTTTAACCGTCGGATATTTCTTGAACAGAATGGGTGTGACCATGTTCACGCGTGCATCAGTGCACTGCGCGGAGAGGATGGTCGCGACCAGCAGCTCCCATGCGCTGTTGTGATGCAGGGCGCACTTTACTTTGGGATAGCTAGCGTCGAGGCGTCTGAGGATTTCGGCGATGCGCTCGGAGGCGAGAGGATTGTAGGCTTTGGCACTCTTTGGCGCTTTGGGCTTTGGCGCCTTTGGTGCTGTGACCTTTAGCGGCTTGGTAGCGACGCGGGCAGTCTTCGCTTTGTCGTGGCGTCCGGCTTTTGAAGGTTGGCGGGGGATGGTGCCGCGGGGCATGGATTCTCTCCGTGATGACCGATCAGTTTATAACGGATGGAGTAGCCAGTTGCCAGCGGAAGAAACAGCAGGTCCCTTTGACTTCGCTTAGGGCAGGCTCTTCGACTCCGACGCCGGGCGACGTCGCTCAGGATGACAGCGCCTGGGACTGTCCGCAGATTACAATGAAGAGTCGGGTCATCTTCAATTCTGCTTTTGCTGGAGTCTCTGCATGGCATTGAAAGCCGAGGTACAGGCGGTCGCAACCGAACTGCCTGCCGTTCCACTGACGCTGGAAGGCTACAGCGTGCTGCATCAGATGTTTCGTTTCAAATGGGCGGAGTGGCGCAAGCTGGATGCCGCCGGGCAGTCGCAGCTCGCGCGCGAAGCCGCGGATGCGTTCGGCGCCAGCGAACATGCGGGCCAGTTCGCGGCGTATTCGATGCTGGGGCACAAGGGCGACTTGATGCTCGTCCACTTTCGCGACTCGTTCGATGACCTGAACCAAGCGGAACTGCAGATGGATCGGTTGGGCCTGCGGGATTTGCTGGAGCCGGTGCACTCGTACGTGTCCGTGATTGAGTTGGGACTGTATGACTCGAGCGTGAAGTTGTTTCGGCAGCTGACGGAGCGGGGAGTGGTTCCGCTGAGCGAAGAGTGGAACAAGGAAATCGCCGATACGATTGAGCGGCAGAAGACCGCGATGCACTCGCGATTGTTTCCGAAGATTCCGGCGAGCCGGTACCTCTGCTTTTATCCCATGGACCGGCGGCGCGGCGAAGATAAGAACTGGTACTCGCTGCCGATCGAAGAGCGCCAGCGGCAGATGGAAGAGCACGGCGCGGTCGGCCGGCGGTACGCGGGCAAGGTTCAGCAGATTATCACAGGGTCGATTGGCTTCGATGACTGGGAGTGGGGTGTGGATTTGTTCGCGCCCGAGCCACTGGTGTTCAAGAAACTGATCTATGAGATGCGGTTCGACCAGGTCAGCGCGGAATATGCACTGTTTGGACAGTTCTTTATCGGGTTGCGGATTCCACTGGGGAAGTTGGGAGAGTGGATGGGCGGGACGTTGCCGAGATAGCCGCTAGCAATTAGCTATTAGCTAACGCCAAAACCAAGAATCTCTTGTGGTTTGCACCTAGCTATCAAGTCTGGATTTTTCTTACAACCTTAATGATCGCTCACATTATTGAAATTCTTGCGGCGTGGATCACTTCGGTGATTTCGGCCGCCGGCTACGGCGGCGTTATGTTGCTGATGGCCATCGAGTCGGCATGCATTCCGTTGCCGTCGGAAATCATCATGCCGTTCTCAGGGTACCTGGTGTACACGGGGCGGTTCTCACTGTTGGCGGTAGCGACCTGGGGTGCGATTGGCTGCAACCTGGGCTCGGTGCTGGCATACGAAGTGGGATATTTCGGCGGGCGTCCGCTGGCGTTGCGCTACGGACATTACATCTTCGTGACGCAGCATGAATTGAATACCGCCGACCGCTTCTTCGCGCGATGGGGATCGTTGGCGGTGTTAATCGCGCGACTGTTGCCGGTGATCCGAACGTTCATTGCGCTGCCAGCAGGAATTGCGCGGATGCCGCGACTGAAGTTCCACGCGTACACATTCATCGGATCGTGGCCATGGTGCTTCGCACTGGCATACGTTGGCATGCGGTTGGGCGAGCAGTGGGACAAAGACCCGCGGCTGAAGGTGTGGTTTCATCGCATGGATGGCGTGATTCTCGCGGTGCTGGTGGCGGGGATCGTGTATTTCGTGCGGTCGCACCTCAAGGATCGGGTGAGGGAAGCGGTGTAGCTTTTTCGTATGCCGCCCCTGTGCCGATAAACCGGCCCCGGGACTCAGTGTTCCAAAGCAAAGCTCACTCAGAGGTCAATTCATCTTTATCCAACCCAGCATTCCGCCCGCCACGGCGGGCTTCATGCTGGGCTAGACTATTCCGCCTTTCCTGGGCTGCCGTTCCTTCTTACGCAGCCTTGCCGATCTCAGTTGCCTCGGCGACCTCCAGTAGCTGGCCCGTCTTCACGTCGTAGATATAACCGTAAATGGCGATGTTCGCGGGTACGAGTGGGTGCGTGCGGATGCGCTCCACGTCGTCGCGCACGCTCTGTGCTTGATCTTTTATGGTGAGCCACTCGATGAACTCGCCGGCGCGCGAACCGGGGCCCTTGCCGATATCGTGGAAGCCGCGTTCCGTCAGAGCCGCCGTTTCGAGGCTGCTGGCCAGCAGACCGCGAATCACCTCGTTCGTGAAGAACTCCATGCCGCAGTTGGTGTGATGGATGACGAACCACTCATTCGTCCCGAGAAGCTTGTGGGAGATGACAAGGGAACGGATAGCGTCGTCACTGGCACGGCCCCCGGCGTTGCGGACGACGTGGGCGTCACCTTCAGCCAAGCCGGCGAACTGAGCTGGATCAAGGCGGGCGTCCATGCAGGTGAGGATGGCGAAGTGCCGCGCGGGCGGCATGGCGAGATCACACTTGTTGCCGAAGTTGGTGCTGTACTGCTGGTTGGCCAAGAGAACTTCCTGGAGGACTTTGCTGCTCATGGGGATGGCTCCTTTGTGTTTATGTACGGTGAATCGGCTGCAATACAGCGGCCAACGGCGAATGCTGGTGATGGTTGAGTGCTTAGGAGACGAAGGGAGATCCGCCAGGGCGGACACAGAGGTCTAGCGACAACAGCAAGGACGGATGTAAGCGCGGCAGTTCATGCGTGGTGGGAACTAAGATGAAAGGTCTACGGTCGAGGATTCTATAAATCGATCTTCACGAACTTGGCGACCATGCGCTCGTAGTTTCGCCAGGGCATAAGGCGTTTGAGCCAAACCTGCATTTTGGCATCGGTCCCGATCAGATAGCGGAGTTTCGGGTTGGGATCATTGGCGATGCTCAAGATGAGTTGGGCAACTTCACGGGCGTCGCGGCGGTTCGTGGCGCTGTTCTTAACGAACTCGGTAAAGCGCTGGCTGCGGTCCTTGTTGGGCGAGTTGGGGTCGAGCGCGCCTTTAGCGACGGTGACGTTGCGTGTCCAAATGTCGGTATCGAAGGCACCAGGTTCGACCAGCACCACGCGAATGCCAAGCGAGTGGGTTTCAATGCGCAGTGATTCGCTAAGACCTTCGAGGGCGTGCTTGGAACTGCAATAGGCACCGAGCAACGGGGTACCTACCAGTCCCGCCACCGAGGCGACTTGGATGATGTGTCCGGATTTCTGTCGACGCATCACCGGTAAGACGGCCTTACCCATGGCTACGTTGCCGAAGAAATTGGTCTCAAACTGCTGGCGGATTTCGTCGAGAGACAGATCTTCGACAAAGCCGGCCATACTGAATCCGGCGTTGTTGACGAGGACGTCGATGCGGCCGTGGTCGTGGATGATGCCGTCGATGACTCCGGGGATTGAGTCGAAGTCGGTGACGTCGAGCTGGCGAAGGTCGAGCTTGTCGCGAACGCCGGCGGTTTGCGCGGCCGATTCGAGTCGGTCAGCACGGCCGAGGTCGCGCATGGTGGCGACGACAAGGTAGCCGTTCTGGGCAAATTCGATCGTAGTAAGCAGGCCGATTCCGCTGGAGCTACCGGTAATGAGTGCGACTCTTGGCTGACTCATGGGTTTCCGTCGAATCCTTATAGATGCCAACGAAGGGCGAAATGGTTCCATTCGCGCTTGGAAGTTTGCCAAGCACAGCGCGAATACGAGAACATAACAGGTTTGCAGATACTTCATGAAACGGACTGATAGGCATGCCAACTGATAATCCGCAGGACAAGAGCAAGACCGGTCGCGGCGAACTCGCGCCCGCCAAGGGAAAACTGGGAATCATGATCCCCGGTATGGGGGCGGTCGCAACCACGTTCGTCGCGGGGGTTGAGGCCGTACGCAAAGGCATTTCGGCGCCCATCGGGTCGGTAACGCAGATGGGCACCATCCGGCTGGGCAAGCGCACCGATGGCCGGTCGCCGAGGGTGAAAGACTTTGTGCCTTTGGCCGGATTGAATGACCTGGTATTCACCGGCTGGGACATCTTCGAGGACGACATGTACGCTGCGGCCGGCAAGGCTGGCGTGCTGGAGCGGTCGCTGCTGGAGCAGGTGAAGCCGTTTCTGACGTCGATCAAGCCGCGCACCGCGGTGTTCGACAAGAATTATGTGAAGAAGCTCGACGGCCCCAACGTAAAGAAGGGCAAGAACAAGAAGGAACTGGTTGAGCACGTACGCGAGGACATCCGCGACTTCAAGAAGACCAGCGGAGCCGACCGGTTGGCGATGATCTGGTGCGGCTCGACTGAAACGTTCATCGAAGCGGGCCCGGTTCATCAGACGGTGGACTCGTTTGAGAAGGGCCTGTTGGCCAACGACGAGAACATTGCGCCGTCGATGATTTATGCATACGCCGCGATGCAGGAGGGCGTGCCGTTCGCAAACGGCGCTCCGAACCTGACTGTGGATATTCCGGTGATGCAGGAGCTGTCGCGCAAGAACAACGCGCCGATCTGCGGCAAGGATTACAAGACAGGGCAGACGCTGATCAAGACGATTCTGGCTCCAGGATTCAAAGCACGCATGCTGGGATTAAGTGGATGGTTCTCGACGAACATCCTGGGTAATCGCGACGGGGAAGTGCTGGACGATCCGGGGTCGTTCAAGACCAAGGAAGAGTCGAAGCTGTCAGTGCTCGAACACATTCTTCAGCCCGAGCTTTACCCTGAGCTGTATGGCAACATTTATCACAAGGTTCGCATTAATTATTATCCACCGCGTGGTGATAACAAAGAAGGTTGGGACAACATCGATATCTTCGGATGGCTGGGCTATCCGATGCAGATCAAGGTTGATTTCCTGTGCCGCGACTCGATTCTGGCGGCGCCGATTGTGCTCGACGTGTTGTTGTTCCTCGACTTGGCGAAGCGGTCGTCGGCTCTGCGTGGCATCGGCATCCAGGAGTGGCTGAGCTTCTACTTCAAGTCTCCGATGACGGCCCCAGGGCTGTATCCGGAGCACGATCTGTTCATTCAGTCGATGAAGCTGAAGAACACGCTGCGCCACCTGATGGGCGAGGAGATGATCACCCACCTCGGGCTGGAATATTACGACTAGAGGTAGTGCCGCCCGATCAGCTTTCGGGCGGCGATCCGCGACCTTCCTGCACACGACGGAAGTAGGTTTCATCGTCTGAGGAGTGCAGGTCGACCCACTGCTCATCGCTCATGCTTCTGCGCCAGTCGAGAAAGGGGATCGCGCTGGGTCCGATGGGGTGGCGCAACTGCCAGGAGTCGCCTCCGGCAATCTCCAGGATCTTCTGCGCCACTATTGCGGGAGATGTCGGAGTCTGCAGCGCGTTGGTGAACGTAGCAGCCATGCGCGCGCGGTGCTGGTAAAGCGATTCATTGGATGGGACTGCAATACGATGGGCCATAGCGGTGTCGATAATACCGGGTTCGACGATGGCCACGCGAACGTTGAACGTCTTCATCTCGCCGGCGAGCGCTTCGCTGAGAGCTTCCAACGCCCACTTGGAAGCGGTGTACGGGGCCAGTGGCGGGCCGGCGATGCGTCCGGCGACGGATGTGACGTTAATGATGCATCCGCTGCGGCGCTGGCGCATGAGCGGCACCAGGGCCTGAATGCAGCGCAATGCGCCGAAATAATTGGTCTCCATGACGGCGCGGAATTCTGCAAGAGGCAGTTCTTCGACCGAGCCTGCGCGTTCGATACCGGCGTTATTGACGAGCACGTCGATTGGGCCATGGTTCTTGAGGATGGTAGCCACGCCATCGCTGACAGAGGCGTCAGAGTCGACATCCATGGCCGAAACGGAGATTGGCAGCTTCTCCCGTGCGGCGGTCTCTGCGAGGATGGGGGAGTGAGAAGGGTTGCGCATAGTGGCATGCACTGTGTGGCCTGCACGGGCAAAGGTCAGCGCCGTTTCCAACCCGATTCCTTTGCTTGTTCCGGTAATCAAGACGGACGCCATCCGCGTCTCCTTCAGTCATGAGTTGTTCGCGAAATTATACAGACGGTGCTTCCTTAAGACCTACGACGCAGGGAACCAGAGCTGATTACGAGCGCGGGCGCGAGGATCACGATTGGCCTGGGATGCCAGGCTGCGCCGGTTGCGCCGCCAAGTCGAGCGGCGCGACATGCCAGATGTCACGGGAGTACTCGCGGATGGAGCGATCGGACGAGAACTTGCCCATGCGAGCGGTGTTGAGAATCGACATGCGCGTCCAGTGCTCCTGGTCGCGGTAGGCGTGGCTGACCGCCTCCTGGCAATCGATATACGACTCGAAGTCGGCAAGCAGCAGGTACTCATCGCTGTTCAGCAGGGAATCGACGATGGGACGAAACAACTGCTGGTCGCCCGCAGAGAAAGCGCCACCGGCGATCTGGTCGATCACTTCCTTCAAGACAGGATTGCTTTCGTAATAGTGGCGAGGATTATAGCCGCTACGCTTGAGTTCCACGACCTGTTCGGCGGTGAGGCCGAAGAGGAAGAAATTCTCGGGTCCAACTTCCTCGCGGATTTCGACATTAGCTCCGTCGAGAGTGCCGATCGTGAGGGCTCCGTTCATGGAGAACTTCATGTTGCCGGTACCGGAGGCCTCCTTGCCCGCGGTGGAGATTTGCTCGGACAGTTCGGCGGCGGGGTAGATGACCTGTCCGCTCTTGACGTTGAAGTCGGGAATGAACACGATCCGCAACCGATCGCGGACGGTGTGGTCGGCGTCAATGGTGGAAGCGACCGAGTTGATGAGCTTGATGATGAGTTTGGCCATGAAGTAGCCGGGGGCCGCCTTGCCGCCGAAGATAACCGTTCGTGGCGTGATTTGGACATTCGGATCGCGCTTGATGCGGTTGTACAGCGTGATCACGTGCAGCAGGTTGAGCAGTTGGCGCTTGTATTCGTGGATGCGCTTGACCTGAACGTCGAACATCGTGTCGGGGCTCACCGACATGTCGGTGCGCTCATGGATTAAGGCCGCGAGTTGCTGCTTGCGGGCATATTTTACCTGCCGCCAGCGGGCACGGAAGTCGGCGTCTTCGGCGAGAGGTTCCAATTTCCGCAACTCTTCCTCGTGCTTGAGCCAGTTGTCACCGATCTTGCTGGAAATCAGTTGCGATAACTCAGGATTGCTGAGAGCGAGCCAGCGGCGCGGGGTCACACCGTTGGTGATGTTGAAGAACTTGTCGGGAAAGAGTTCATAGAAGTCATGCAGCACCGTCTTCTTTAAGAGCTCGGTGTGCAGCGCAGCGACTCCGTTGACAGCATGGGAGCCAACGGTGGCGAGGTTGGCCATACGGACATATTTCTGGTCGTGCTCGTCGATAAGCGAGACTCGAGACAGGAGGGCGTCATCGCCGGGACGCTTGGAGCGCACTTCGTCGAGGAAGCGGCGGTTAATCTCATAGATGATTTCGAGATGCCGCGGCAGAAGGCTGGCAAAGAGCGGCAACGGCCATTTTTCGAGCGCTTCCGGCAGAAGAGTGTGGTTTGTATACGCCAGTGCCCTTTGGGTGATGCCCCAAGCCTCGTCCCAGTCAATTTCGTGGATGTCGATGAGGAGGCGCATGAGTTCGGCGACAGCGATGGACGGATGGGTGTCGTTGAGCTGAATGGCATAGGTTTCGTGAAATGTGTGGAGGGACAGGCCGCGCAGCTTGTGAATGCGGATCATGTCCTGCAAGGAGCAGGAGGTGAAAAAGTATTGCTGCTGCAGGCGTAGGACCTTGCCGGCTATCGCTTCGTCATTAGGGTAGAGGACTTTGCTGATGGTCTCCGACGCGACTTTTTCCTGGACCGCGTCGTAATAGTCGCCTTTATTGAAGGCCTGGAAATCGAATGAGTCGATGGCCTCAGAAGACCACAGCCGCAGGAAATTCGTCATGTTGGTGAGGTAGCCGGCGATCGGGATGTCGTTAGCGATGCCGCGAACCAGGTGCTCGGGGATCCAGCGCACACGGAAGTGGCCGTGCTCGTCGTGATATTGCTCGGTGTGGCCGCCGGTGCCGACGTAATGTGCGATTTCCGCGCGAGTCATTTCCCAGGGATTGCCCAAGCTGAGCCACTTGTCGGTCTTCTCGACTTGCCATCCGTTCTGAATTTCCTGGTCAAAGAGTCCGAACTCGTAGCGAATGCCGTAGCCAATGGCGGGGATGTCCAACGTGGTAAGCGACTCCATGTAGCAGGCGGCTAGACGGCCCAGTCCTCCGTTGCCTAGACCGGGCTCGGGCTCGTGGGCGAGGAGTTTGTCGAGGCTCTGGCCAAGATCGGCGAGTGCGGCCTCGACGGCATCGCGAATGTCATAGACGTTGAGCAGGTTGCTGCCCAACTGCGGGCCGATCAGAAATTCCGCCGAGAGATAGCTGACAATCCGGGTGCGAGTCTTGCGAGCGCGGCCGAATGCCTGGATCCAATCGTTCATCATGCGATCGCGAACGGCATAAGAGACCGCCATGTACCAGTCGTTCGTCGTTGCCAGCTCGGGGACGCGGGTCTGGACGTAATAAAGATTGTCGAGAATGGCTTGCTTTAACTCGGCGGGAGTTCGGCCAGTGCGAACGCGGTCCTGTATAGCTTCCATGATGGCACCTCAATAAGAGCACATCGCGGGGGTGTGCAGATCAGTACCACTCTTCATATCACAGAGGCATGAACGGAGGGCAAATGTCAGCGGATTTTCATATTTCTACCGGCGATGATTCGACCGAAACAGATTTAGGGAACGCAAGAAAGCCGGGCGAGAGACCCGGCTTGAGCAATCGAATGACAATCGGCTATTGAGGCTTGGCTGGCGGCGTAGAGGATTTCTTGGTGGTTGACGTACTTGCCGGCTTCTTTGCCGGAGCCGCAGGATGGCGTGGATCCATGATCTTCACGTGGATAATCTTGGGCGGATCGAATGGGCGGTCATTGCGCGGATCGGTCGCGAGGCGGGCGATCTGCTTCACAAGGTCGGGATTGTCGCACTGGCCGAAGATGTTGTAGTGGCCGTCGAGGTGCGGCGCCGGAACTTCCGTAATGAAGAATTGACTGCCGTTAGTATTGGGCCCGCTGTTGGCCATAGCGAGGCGTCCGGGCTGGTCAAAGGTCAGATCGCTTTGTTCGTCGCGAAACGTATATCCGGGGCTGCCGGAGCCGTTGCCGAGAGGGTCGCCACCTTGGATCATGAAGTTGGGAATGACGCGATGAAAGACTGTGCCGTCGTAGAGCGGCTTGTTGTGCATGGTCGCTCCGCTCGAGGGGTTCTTCCAGTCCTTGGTGCCGGTGGCGAGGCCGATGAAGTTGTCGACGGTGATCGGCGCTTTGTCGGGAAAGAGCGTGCAGGTGATGTTGCCCAAAGTGGTTTCAAAGACGGCCTGCACAGGCTTGGGTGCGGCCGGTGTGGTCGCAGCGGGTTTGGTGGCCGGCTTGGCAGGCGCAGGTTTGGGCGCGGCGCTGCTGGTTTGTGCTGATGCAAATCCGGCGAGAGCGAGAATGAAAATTGCGGCTAGAAAATTACGCATGTGACCTCCGAGTGCCTTACCGCAGCGGCTGAAGCCGCTTTCTTAGATATCAACGCAATGCACAGCTGAAACGGTGCTCCACCCATTACATCAAATGCACCAGGCAGTTACTACTTCGGTTGTGTGTCGGGTGCGACTTCGCGACGAGTGTCCTGATGCGCCCCTTCCGCTTGAATTACTTTGGCGGTCTTCTCTACTTCGGCGAAGACACGCATTAAATTGCCGCCGAGAATCTTCTGGATGTCTGCGGGCTTGTAACCCCGCTGATAAAGTGCTTCCGTAATCTTGGGGAGGTCGGCGGCTGAATCCATACCCTGCGGCGAGCAGTCGATGCCGTCAAAGTCGGAGCCGATGCCCACGTGATCGACGCCGGCGATTTTGATCATGTGGTCAATGTGATCGATGAGATCGCTGAGTGGAGGGCGCGGCAGCTTTTTCTCCAGCACGGCCTCTGCTTCGTAGAGTTGCTGCGTCATCTGCGGCGTGCGCTCGGACATGAACAGGGACTGGACTTTTTCGTAGTCCGTATCTTTTTCCGCTGCCAACTTCTTGGACTGGTCCACCCACTTCTGCGAGATGAAGCCGCAATAGAAGTTCACCTGCGCGACACCGCCGTTGCGTGCGAGCGCCACCAGCATGTCGTCGGTCATGTTGCGGGGGACGTTGGTGAGTGCGCGAGCGGACGAATGCGAAGCGATGACGGGCGCGCGGCTGGTCGTAAGTGCTTGGAAAAACGTGCGATCGGCGACATGAGAGATATCAACGATCATCCCTATGCGGTTCATTTCGCGGACGACCTGGCGGCCAAAGTCGGTGATGCCGTTATGGTGCTCGACATCTTTGTTGTCGAGGTCGCCGCTGGAGTCGCCTAACTCGTTGGTATTCGACCAGGTTAGCGTCATGTAGCGTGCGCCGAGGCGGTAGTAGTCGTGCAGGACGCGGATGTCGCCCTGGATTGCGTGGCCACCCTCGATACCGATGAGGGAAGCGAGTTTGTGCTGCCGATGGGCGGCCAGGATGTCCTGGGTGCTGAAGGCCATCATCATTTTGTCGGGATGGCGGCGGGCCTGCTCGTAGACAGAGTCGATCATATCGAGCGCGCGCTTGATCTCCTGTCCTTTGTATATCTTAGGGTCGACCCAGATGGACCAGAACTCGGCTCCGAGGTTGCCGGCTTTGATCTTGTTGAAGTCCATGTAGCCCTTGCCGGCGTCCTGCGAGAGGTCGAAGTTTTCGTCCACAAAACGGCCGGGGGTGTCGGCGTGAGTATCGATCACAAGTGCCGAGTTGTGAATGGCTTGCCACGAGGTGGGCTTCGCAGGTGGCGTTGGAGACGAAGGCTGCGCGACGGAAAAGGCGGAAAGCAGTGCGAGCGAAACAACTACCCGGCGGATTGTGGGCATGAAGGTAAGTGGGCTCCGAAGAGATTAACTCGCGATGATTGTAACCGATGGCCGCGAGCCAACCTAGACGGAGCCTGAAGGTTAAGCGAGCACAGGCTGATGTGCCGCAACTCGTTCTGTATCAAGCACAACGCCGATGCCGTGCAGCACCGAGGCGACGCGAATGGCGGCCAGGATTTTTTCCTCGGCAAAGTTTTTTTCGCGCAAAACTCTTTCGTGGGAATCCACGCAGGCTCCGCAGCCGTTGATGGCGGAGACAGCGATGCACCACAACTCAAAGTCAAGCTGGTCAATGCCATGCGTGCGGATGATGTTCATGCGCAGTCCGGCGCGCATCGTAGCGTACTTTTCGTTGGAACTGAGGTGCAGGAAGCGGTAGAAAATATTGTTCATTCCCATGACGGCGGCTGCGCCTTGGGCGGCTTCAAGAGCCTGTGGCGTCATATAGTTAGCAGCCTCCTCCAGAGCAGCGGCGGTGAGGTCTTCGTTGCGCGATGCCATGGCACAGGCGACAACGGTTCCCCACAGCTGCTGCTCGGTTAGATCGGTCTGCTGGCGGACGACGGAAGAGAAATTCAGCTTCAGGTCCTTGGCGTACGAGGGGAGGTTTTCCATTAAAACGTCGAGACTCATTTTGCCTCCGGGCTATGAAAAATGGAAGTTATAACAATCGTTATAATGCCTTGCGGGACCGCTTTTGCGGCCCCGCTGGTCGTCAGAAAACGGAAATTAGACGTGGAGGGTTTCCTGGCCTTTCTGCCAGTTGCAGGGGCAGAGCTCATCGGTTTGCAGAGCGTCAAGCACACGCAGAACTTCCTGCGGGTTGCGGCCGACTGACAGGTCGGTGACGTATACGAAACGAATGACATTTTCAGGATCGACAACGAAAGTCGCGCGCTGGGCGACGCCGGCAGCCTCGTCGATGATGCCGAGCTGTCCGCAAAGCTCGCGCTTAATGTCGGCGAGCATGGGGAAAGGCAGGTTCTTCAGGTCCTCATGGTGGGTGCGCCAGGCGTGATGCACGAATTCGGAATCGGTGCTGCCGCCGAGAATCTGCGCATCGCGGTCGTGGAATTCCTTATTAAGCTTGCCGAAGGCGGCGATTTCTGTGGGGCAAACGAAGGTGAAATCTTTCGGCCAGAAGAAGTAAATCTTCCACTTTCCGGCGTAGTCCTGGTTGGTGATGGTCTTGAATTCCTTGCCTTTTTCAAGGCTGATCGTGGCAGTAACGCTGTAATCGGGGAACTTTTCGCCTACTCCTAACATGACCGTGCTTTCTCCTGTGGGTTTAAATTAATGCCTCTTAAGAAGCGTTGCGCACGCTTTGCAAACACCCTGCATTTCCACGTTGAACTTCTTTATGCGAAAGCCAGAAGGCAAACGGCCACGCAGCTTCACGGGTTCGAGAAGATCAAGGTCAATGTCAGTGATGGAATGGCAACGCGTGCAAACGAAATGATGATGAGGTGCGGGATTGGCATCTACGCGCCAAGGGCCCTGATGATGGCTCACGTCGCGTAGCATGCCGGCCTGAACAAAGGTCTTCAGGTTCTTGTAAACCGTCGCCAGCGAGATCGACGGCAGGTCGTGTTTTACCTGGACGTAGATCTCTTCGGGCGAATAGTGCCCGGGCCGAGCCACCAGCGCTTCGTAGATTTTTTGTCTCTGGTGGGTCGCTGCCAGATTGTGCTCCCGGCACAAGTGGCGAAACTCGTTGTAAGTTTCCCGGCGCATAGCTATTGGATGATAGAAGTTATTAAACGATGCTTGTTGTAAAAGCAGATTTCCAGGGGCTAAAGCCCCCACGCATTTTTTGTTCGCTTACGGCACGACTGAAGTCGTGCCCTGATACAAGGCTATTGCGGAAGCGAGTTCATCCGCGAGCCGTAAACGCCAAGATCACATTGATGCTGACATCAAGGCCGACAATACCGGAAGCATGTGCGGCATGAGTCATTTCCGCTAAACTCATCAGGCTAATCTAACGAGCTATTCAAATATGAACTTCAGGCGGATTTGTGTGTTCTGCGGTTCCAATTTGGGAATCAGCCCGGCGTACAGGGACGCAGCGGTGATTATGGGCAAGTTATTGGCTGCGCGCGGGATCGAACTGGTTTATGGCGGTGGGAACATTGGACTCATGGGCGTATTGGCCGACGCAGTTCTCGAGTCGAGCGGGCGGGTGATTGGCGTCATTCCTGAGTCACTCATGGCGAAGGAAGTCGGACATGAGGGTCTGACGGAGTTACGCACCGTGAAATCGATGCACGAGCGCAAGGCTCTGATGGCGGACCTGTCAGACGGCTTCATCGCCATGCCCGGCGGTTTCGGCACGTTCGAAGAGTTCTGTGAGGTGATCACATGGTCGCAACTGGGGATTCATACGAAGCCTTGCGGATTGTTGAATATCGAGGGCTACTACGATCCGCTGCTCAAGCTGTTTGACCACGCGGTGCGCGAGGGCTTTCTGCGGGAAGAGAACCGCGAGCTGGTACTCGCGGATCGCGATCCCGAAGAACTATTGGTGAAGATGGCGAAGTTCCGCGCACCTACGATCGGAAAGTGGATCGGGCGAGAGGAACGCTAGCGACCGAGGTCGCACTCGATCACAAATCAAAAAGGGTGGCAGCAGGTAGTCGTTAGTAAAGTCAAAAGACCCACTCAAGCAAAACCGGCTGAGTGGGGCACCCGGCGCATCTCAAACGGAGTTCGTGCCGCCGGCTAAGGCCGGCTCCGGATAATTAAGAAAGTTGCGTGGACGCTGAGCTTAAGCTCAGCCCTACCCAAGAGGTCGGCTGCACACCATTTGCTAGTCCGGTCTAAGCTGTAGAAATGTCCGCCGTTGCTCGACTCACTGCAATTGGAAGTTCACCGTGATTTGGGTCAACACTGCTACGGGGACGCCATTCACCAGAAAAGGTTTGTAGCGCCATTGCTTGACGGCGTCGATCGCCGACTGGACCAGCATGGGATGTCCACTCACCAAGTTGAGGCTTTCGACGGTCCCATCGTCCCCAATCTGAGCGTTCAGTACGACCGCACCTTGAATCCGCGCTTGGCGCGCAAGTGGCGGATACACCGGCTCGACCTGGGAGAGCAGGAAACCTTGCGATATTTCTGGACTGACCCGGGAGCGTTCCGCCGCGCCATCTGCCGCCGGTGCGGCGTTTTTCGAGGTGTCGCCAGGCTGGCTTGCTCCTCCTGCCTTTGCTTCCGCGCGGACGGCGTTTTGCGCGAGCAAGTTGTCGGCTATGCGCTTCTGGAGCTGGTATTCGGCCAAGCGCTTCTGGACAACGGAGGCAAAAGCCTGTTTGTCTTCTTCCGCAATGACTGGAGTACTGCGCAGCAGTTTTTGGCCAGGCGACGAGGCAGCAAACTCGTTGATCGCGAGCATATCGGAATGCGTGAAATGCCGCTGGTAGATCGGAACCGCGGCGTCGATGAATTCCTGGATATTCAAGTAATTCACAAAGGCTTGGAAGCTTTGCCCAGCCGCGTTTTTCGCCTTCTCGACGTCGGCCGCACTCGCCTGCGGATTCGCCTGCTTATAAGCCGCTCCGCCTGCTTCCGCCGTTGGCGCCTCCATGGTGTTCCATAAGGAGTGCATCTGACCGCGGAAGTCGATGAGTTCCAGGAACTTTTCAACGTCCTGTTTGGTGGCCGGGTCAAGTGGTTGCTGGCTAACCACGGGCAGGGGACTACATGCCAGCAGGACGAGAGCAGCAATCACTGATCTCATAGGCGCTCCTCGGGGAGTCGGCCGGAGGCGACTCGTTCTCCATATCTTAGGGCAGATTCTCGCCTCTGAACCTAAAGGATTGCGGACTCCACTGAGAATGCGGCCGTACGGAACCAATTCGGGAATTGCTGCCTGTCAAGCCGACGCAGTCGCCCATTCGCGGCGCGCTTGGGCCTGAAGCTTCGAGAAGACGCCTGCGATTCGTGCGCCACAATTCGCGCAACGGCCGTCCTTCAGCTTGTTCGCGGTCACCGAGTGCCAGGAGCGAGTGATGATCACTTGCTTGCAGCCGGGGCAAATGGTGTTACCGCCATCGGAGAAGATGTTGCCCTCGTACACGTACTTGAGGCCCATCTGCATGGCCATGCGGCGAGCGCGATGCAGCGTTTCGGGTGGCGTCGGAGGCTTGTCTTGCAATTTGAAGTCGGGATGAAACGCAGTAAAGTGTAGCGGGACGTCGTCGCCGAGGTTCTCCAGCACCCAATCGCAAAGTTGCTTAAACTCGGAATCGTCGTCATTGAGGGTGGGAATGACGAGGTTGGTGATTTCAAACCACACGCCGGTTTCGTGGCGCAACCATTTCAAAACGTCGAGCACCGGTTGGAGATGAGTCAGCGTGACCTTGGAGTAGAACTTCTCGGTGAACGCCTTGAGGTCGATATTGGCGGCGTCGATGTGGCGATAGATGTCGAAGAAGGCTTCACGCGTGATGTAGCCGTTCGACACCATCACGGTGTTGAGGCCGGCGGTATGAGCTTCGCGAGCGATGTCGATGACGTACTCGCCCCAGATGGTGGGCTCGTTGTAGGTGAAGGCGATGTGCGGGGCGCGATGGTCGAGCGCCAACTGCACGACGTCTTGCGGCGAAAGATCGGCGGAGCGCACCTGGTCTGCTTTTGCCTTGGAGATGTCCCAGTTCTGGCAAAAGAAGCAACCCATGTTGCAGCCGGCGGTGCCCATGGAAAGAATTTTCGTACCGGGAAAGAAGTGATTGAGTGGCTTCTTTTCGACGGGATCCATGGCGACAGCAGCAGGGCGCCCGTAGCCTAATTGGAGCAGGCGTCCATTTTCATTCTTGCGGATGAAACAGAAGCCGTGCTGGCCCTCGCCGATGTGACAATGGCGCGGGCAGAGGTAGCAATGGAGACGGCCATCAGCCATGGTCTCCCACCAACGGGCTTCATGGACCGGGGACTTCATGAACACTACCTACCGAACTAATTGTAGCGCCGTAAGGTAAGCACAGGCGGATCGTTCATTCAGTCGTGGTGTTGCTATGACACGATAGGAAACTGAGCGCTAATGGAAGTTCGCTTGAATAGCTGAGATTAGTTGATAAGGGGGCGGTGGGCGCCTATTTGGGGTTGCTGTCGGGGTTGCGGCGCCCACCTGATTTGGGTTACCACTATAGACGTATTGTGCCGGAAAAAGTCGCAGGAGACACGCGAAAAAGGGCAATATTTTACAGTTCTTCACATTCGGAGCTGTTTTGTCACGAAGTTGTTCAATTTAGGAACGTTTCCGCCATTTTTCCTGAAATGCACGCCGCTCTTCCCGCCGGCACTAAACAGTGCTACAGTGCGCGTGTCCACACAGATGGCCTAAATTCCCCGTCGTACCCTGGAGGCATTATGTCCACCGGTCCCGTCACCACTGCTGCTTTTCAGCCGGTTCATGATCATCCCGGCGACCCTCAACAGCCGACCGACGGTCTCGCCCTTTGCATGTCCGGCGGTGGTTACCGCGCCATGCTGTTTCATCTCGGTACGCTGTGGCGCTTGAACGAATTGCGGCTCCTCGCCAAGCTCAATTGTGTCTCGAGCGTGTCGGGAGGTTCAATCACCAACGGTGTGTTGGCGTTGAACTGGAAAAAACTTGGCTTCGACGGCAGCGGTTTCGCTCTCAACTTCGACCAGCAGGTCACGCAGCCCGTCCGGGGCATGGCGTCGGATTCGATTGATGTCAGCTCGATCCTCGAAGGAATTTTTGGTGGCGTCTCGGAACACGTTGCTGCTCACTACAACAAGTACCTGTACAACCACGCTAAACTGCAGGACCTGCCGGATGACGGCCAAAGCCCATACTTTGTCTTCAATTCCACTAGCCTGCAGACCGGAGTATTGTGGCGCTTCTCGAAACCCTATATGGGCGACTGGAAGGTTGGCTTGATCGAAAATCCTGACGTCGAGCTGGCGACCGCGGTGGCAGCGTCGTCGGCATTCCCGCCGTTGCTCTCGCCGTGTGTGCTGAAACTGGATCCCAACAGCTTCGATAAGAATATTCCGCCGGCTGCGGGCATCACTCCGGAATTCCGACAGCAGGCAGTGCTGGCCGATGGGGGGGTGTACGACAATCTCGGCCTCGAGACGCCTTGGAAGCGCTATAAGACTGTACTGGTGAGCAACGGCGGAGGCGCTCTGGGACCGGATGCCGATCCCAAACACGACTGGATCAGCCAGGTCAATCGAGTGTTGCTGACGATCTACAACCAGGTGGTGACGTTGCGCACGCGTGACATCGTGGCGCTGTACAAGCTCAAAGTTCGTGACGGCTCGTACTGGGGCATTGCTTCCAACATCGACAATTACCAACTCGCGAACGCACTGGATTGTCCGTTCGATGTCACCACGAGACTTGCTGAGACAGCGACGCGGTTGACTGCGCTCGACGATACGACGCAGGAACAGCTAATCGACTGGGGTTATGCCATTTGCGACGCGGGTGTCCGGCGCTGGGTGCTGCCCGATGCGCCCGCACCGACTCAGTCGCCGTATGGCACATTCAAGCAGCACGCGTGAAATTGGTGGACAGAGCTTAGACGGGATCGCTGCTCGCGGAAGTCTGTACCGCGCGGGCAGCGATTCTAGCTTGTGCCGCGCGTTCGCGCTGTCGTCCCCAAGTGAAATAGACGACAGTCAGCAGCAACAGCCACGGGATGCCGGCCTGTAGCGTCACGCGCATTCCGTCGACCCACCAAGTAGAAATCAAGACGGCGAGCACGGCCGTACCGCCCAAAATCGTGGTGAACGGGAAATACTTCACACGAACAGGCAGAACGCGGTCACGGCGCGAATCCCAGTATTTTCGAAATCGCAGATGGGTGATGAAGATCATCAGCCACGCGAACAGCCCCCCGAAGAGCGAGATGCCGAACATGTAGATGTAGGCTGAGGCGGGAAATAAGAATGCGAGCAGGACCGCCGCTCCTAAACCGCCAGCGGAGAATAACAGTGCAGCAAAGGGAGTGCCCTTGGCAGAGATGCGTCCAAGGCTCTCCGGCGCGTACCCTGCGCGGGAGAGCGAAAAAATCATGCGGGTCGCCATGTAGAGGTTGCAGTTCATGCTGGAGAGCGCTGCGGTCAGCACCACGAAATTGATCACGTGTGCGGCCGCGGGTATATGCATGATGTCGAACACGCGGACGAAGGGGCTGACGGTGATGTCTGCGCCGGGCTGAATCTGGGTCCAGGGGATGACTCCCACCAGGACCACGATGGCCCCGACATAAAAGATTGCCAGCCGCGCCAGCAGTGTACGCATGGCGCGGGGAACGCTCTTTTCGGGATCTTTGGCTTCGCCCGCAGTCACAGCGACGACCTCAGCGCCGATAAAGCTGTAGATCACCACGGCCAGGGCCAACCATGCGCCGAGGAGGCCGTGGGGGAGAAATCCACCATAGGTGCGAAAGTTCGCAAGTCCGATGGGATGGTCCTGATGCACGCCAAAAATCATTGCGGCGCCCAGCAAGATGAAGACCAGGATGGCGCTGACTTTGATCATCGAGAACCAATACTCGAAGCTGCCGAAGGCCCCAACGCTTTGTGCGTTGATAAATATGAGTGCTGCTGAATAAAACAATACCCAGGCCCACGCCGGTGTGTGGGGAAACCACCATTGCGTGTAAATCGCGGCAGCGACCGCCTCGCTTCCAATGGCGATCGATTGAGCAGCCCAGTAGGTGTAGCGAATTACGAAGCCAGCCCAGCGGGAGACGTACAACTCGGCGTAGACTCCGAACGATCCAACTGTAGGATGGGCGACTGCCATCTCAGCCAGGCACGCCATCAGTAATAAGGTGACGATGGCGGCGAAAATGTAGGTGAGAATGACACCCGGCCCGGCAGTACGAACGGCGAGAGCACTGCCGAGAAAAAGACCGGTGCCGATGGCTCCGCCGATGGCGATCATGCCGAGCTGGCGTTGCGAGAGTTGGCGCGACAAGCCTTGCTCGCGCGCTACGGCGTCGTGATGCTCCTGTGGATCGAGGTGAGAAGTGAGGCGCATTCAGTTATCGGCCGAGGGAGTGCCTTTTGGGGGACGTAGTCGAACAGTTACATCGGTACGAGCCTCGTGTGTACTAGGATGTGAGACGGACATGGAGGAGACCTTCATGAGAGCGCGGTCGATTGTGGTCCGGTCGTGTTACATTACCACGCCCTGGTCTGGTCCAGGCCCGAGTCTTGATCAAACGATCGTGCATTTAGCGGCGATCGAATTAACCGGCGCCATGGTCCGGAGATAAAGCATGCGAAATACTGAGAAAGCCGTCGCGATGTTGATTCTGGCATTGTGGGCTTGGATCATCATCACGTGGGCGGCCACCAGCTTTCAAGGACACGAATCGAACCGCATCCTGCTTGTGGAACTGGGGTCAGATGCTGCCTCGCTCAACCAGGCGGTCGCGGCAAATGACAGGAACGACAGGAGCGGGATTGCCCACAATGTTCAGATGGTGGTGCGCAACACCTATATGGACTTTGCCTTCATCCTGCTTTACTGGCTGACGTTTTTGAGCCTGGCGTTTCTGGCCGGGCGATTGGGCCGCCGTTTTCTGGCTGCTTGTGCGGCGTTGTCGATCAGTATCGCGGCGTTGAGCGACCTCTTTGAGAACGGGGCAATTCTCACGGCCATGCGTGTCAGGCCCTTCACCGATCCCGTCGCGGTCGATATCTCCGAATTTTCGCAGTGGAAGTGGTCTTTCTTTTTCCTGGCGTCGCTGTTTCTCGGGCTGGCGATCGCTATGAACCATCGTGTCTCTATCATGCGGCGCGCATCTGGAGGCATATTTATTGCCTCTGGGGCGGTTGGGATCCTCGGCATGTCGCGTTATCGCGTTTCGCTCGACTTCGCTATGCTTCTGATTAACATTAGTTTGATCTTGTTTGGCGCGGCACTGCTGCTGACGCTATGGAAGATTTACCTGTCTCTCAAGGAACTCAATCACCTGGAGCGCGTGGAACCAGCGCCCGTGCACGCATAACAGGCTGGCCATGAAACGTGTCCTCGTCGCGACCTCGAATGAGGGAAAGATCCGCGATCTGGTCGGAGCCGCGGCGGCGCATGAGGTTGAGATTGCGACGCTGCCAAACTTCAAGGCTGTGCCCACGGTCATTGAGGACGGCCTGACCTTTGAGGCCAACGCCTGCAAGAAAGCCGAGCACTATAGCCATTACAGCGAAGGCGAATTAGTAATCGCGGACGATTCGGGGCTGGAGGTCGATGCGCTGAAAGGCGCGCCGGGAGTGCGGTCGGCGCGTTACGCCGCCGACGAGCATAACGCGCCGGAAGAGTCTGGCAACTCGGGCGACGAAGCCAATAACGCTCGGCTGCTTCGCGAATTGCACGAGGTACCGGAGGAGTTCCGGACGGGACATTTCGTGTGCGTGATCGCAGTTGCGCGGAATGGACATACGTTGGCGACCTTTCAGGGGCAGGCAGAAGGCATCATTTTGCATGCGCCGCGCGGACCGAATGGCTTCGGGTACGACCCTCTTTTCTTTTTTTCCCAGATCGAGAAGACCTTCGCCGAGCTAACGGCCGAGGAAAAAGCCAAGTACAGCCATCGCGGGGCGGCGTTCCGCCAGTTTCTGGAGTGGGCGGACCATCTGGAAGATTTGCATCCTCACAACGCTCAGTGACGTTCGTCACCAAGGGTTTGCCATCCCGCTCCGCTATTCTGAAGGGGTCATTCCAGAGACAACCCAGATGTTGCCGCCGTAAGACGGATTTCGGTACAGGTCGTTTCGATTCTTGACTTGCGCAGTTTACGAAATTGATAATGAAAGGTTCGCGTTCATCACGCCGCGAATCATAAGGAGTCGGCGTCGTGGTTTCATCCGCCAGTCCTATTAGTAAGAACACAATTCAAGTGGCCAAGGGCGTTCCTTCGTTACGCGCAGGGCAGGGCAATTCGTTCGTTCTGCGGCGACTGCATTCGCTTACCGGCATCATTCCCATCGGCGCATTTCTGATCGAACACTTCATCTCCAATTCCGAGGCGATCAAGGGAGCCGCTGCCTATAACGACCAGGTCAAGTTCCTGACCGGCTTGCCGTTCGTTTCGGTGCTGGAGTGGGTCTTCATCTTCATCCCAATCCTGTACCACGCGCTGTACGGCTTCTACATTTGGTATCGCGGAGAGTCGAACGTCAGCGAGTATCCGTGGACCGGGAACTGGCTATACACGTCGCAACGCTGGACGGGGATGATCGCGTTCTTTTACATCGTCTATCACACGTATTACATGCGTTTCACCGGCGTGCACCTGATGAACGGCGGCTACAACGCGGCCTTCTGGAAGGTGCAGCATGAATTCCAGAATCCGTGGGCGATTGCGGCGTACGTGATTGGCATCACTGCGGCGTCATGGCATTTTTCGTACGGCTTGTGGCTGTTCGCGGCAAAGTGGGGCATCACGGTAGGGGATAAGGCGCGGCAGCGATTTGGCTATCTTTGCCTCGGGTTGGCAATTGCACTGTTGGCCATCGGACTGATCACGATTCGCGCGTTCGTGAGTGCACCACTGGAGCCGGCCCCCGTGGTTGAGCACTTCGATACCACTATGTTGCGGTAAATACGTTTCGATAAATCCGGCGGCAATAGCTGCCCCGTAGATGTTGCGTAAATCATCATGGCTCATCCTAAGATTATCGTCGTGGGTGGTGGACTGGCAGGGCTTTCAGCCACCATCAAGATTGCCGAGATGGGAGGTCACGTTGACCTCTTCTCTATCGTCCCGGTCAAGCGGTCTCACTCAGTCTGCGCCCAGGGCGGCATCAACGCTGCTAAGAACCTCAAGGGCGAAGGCGACTCAACCTGGCAGCACTTCGACGACACGGTGTATGGGGGCGACTTCCTCGCCAATCAGCCGCCGGTCAAGCTGATGTGCGACATGGCGCCGGGAATTATCGACCTGCTGGACCGCATGGGAGTACCTTTCAATCGGACTCCTGAGGGCGTGCTCGATTTTCGTCGTTTCGGCGGGACGCTGTATAACCGTACTGCTTTCGCAGGCGCTACCACCGGCCAGCAGCTTTTGTATGCGCTCGATGAGCAAGTACGCCGCTACGAAGCCGAAGGTAAGGTTACGAAGTACGAAGGCTGGGAGTTTCTGTCAGCAGTGCTCGACGAAAACCGCGTCTGTCGCGGTATCTGCGCGATGGACCTCCGTGGGATGGAAGTCGTCACGTTCCCGGCGGAAGCGGTCATCATCGCCACTGGCGGTAACGGAGCCATCTTCGGCAAGTCGACCAACTCGGTGGTTTGCACGGGTTCGGCGCAGTCAGCCCTCTACCAACAGGGTGCGTATTATGCGAACGGCGAGTTCATCCAGGTACACCCGACCTGCATTCCGGGCGAAGACAAGCTGCGCCTCATGTCCGAATCGGCCCGCGGGGAAGGCGGCCGGGTATGGGTACCCAGGCAGCCGGGCGACAAGCGCGACTTCAAGAGCATTCCCGAAAGCGAGCGCTGGTATTTTCTCGAAGAGTGGTACCCGAAATACGGCAACCTCGTGCCTCGTGACATCGCTACGCGGGCCATCCATAAGGTCGTGTTCGAGCACCACCTAGGCATCGATGGTCAGCCGATGGTCTATCTCGACCTAACGCACATTGACCGCGCGACGCTTGACCGTAAGCTCGAAGGAATCCTGGAAATTTACGAAAAGTTCGTGGGCGACGATCCGCGCGACGTGCCGATGAAGATTTTCCCAGGGATGCACTACACCATGGGCGGCCTGTGGGTTGACTTCGATCAGAAAACCAACATCGAGGGGCTGTATGCCTGCGGTGAAGCCGACTACTCGATTCACGGCGCCAATCGGCTGGGTGCGAACTCACTCATGTCGTGCATTTATGGCGGGTTTATTGCCGGTCCAGGAGCTGTGGAATATGCGCGCAACGTCATCAAGAGCGGACACACGCCGGGGCAGCATGTTTACGACTCCGAGAAGAAGAGGCAGCAGGAAATTAACAGCCGTCTGATGAACAACGATGGCACGGAGAACCCGTTCCTGCTATGGCGCGAACTGGGCGACACGATGACCAAGAACTGCACGGTCATCCGCTACAACAAAAACCTGGAAGAGACCGACGCCAAGCTGGTCGAATTGCTTGAGCGCTATCGCCATGTAAATTTAAGCGACCGCACGCAGTGGGCCAACACTTCGTTTGTGTTTGCGCGGCAACTGTACAACATGCTGCAACTGGCACGGGTCATCGCGCAGGGAGCAGCATGGCGCAACGAATCACGCGGCGCGCACTACAAGCCCGATTTTCCTGAACGTGATGACGCTAATTTCCTCAAGACGACGAAGGCATACTTTGCGGCTGATGCTGACGAACCGCGTTTCGAATTCGAAGCGGTGGATACATCGTTGATTGTGCCTCGTCCGCGACGGTACGACGCAGCGAGTTAAAGATACGAACATGGCGAACTCTAAAACCGTAATCATCAAAATCAAGCGCCAGGCTGATCCGAACTCCAAGCCCTACTGGGAAGAGTTCGAGTTGCCCTACCGTCCCGGCATGAATGTTACCTCGTCGCTGATGGACATCGCCGCCAACCCGGTGACCAAAGAGGGCAAGAAGACCACGCCGGTGACGTATGACTCGAATTGCCTGGAAGAGGTGTGCGGCTCGTGCGCCATGCTGATCAACGGACGTGCACGGATGGCCTGCTCGGCGCTGATCGACAAACTGGAGCAACCGATCAAACTGGAGCCCTTCTCCAAGTTCCCAGTGGTGCGTGACCTGTCTGTTGACCGTGGGGTGCTCTTTGAGAACCTGAAGAAAGTGAAAGCGTGGGTACCAACTGACGGTACTTACGATCTCGGCGCCGGCCCGCGGCAGACGGCAGAACAGCAGGAGGTCGCGTATCCCCTATCGCGCTGCATCTCATGCTGCTGTTGTATGGAAGCCTGTCCGCAATTCAATGAGCACACCGGCTTCGTCGGCGCGGCCACCATCTCGCAAGTGCGACTGTTCAACACGCATCCGACGGGCAAGGCGTTGAAGGTCGAGCGGCTCAAATCCCTTATGGGCGACGGGGGCATTCAGGAATGCGGCTACGCACAGAACTGCGTTGAGGTCTGCCCGAAGGACATTCCGCTCACGAAATCGATCGCGGACGTAGGTGGGCAAGTGATGTGGCAGGCGGTCAAGGATCTATTTCGTTCCTAGGATGTGCGGTTGAGTGAGAAAAATGTGGCGGCGGGGAAGTGAATCCTCGCCGCCGATTTTATTGCGCGGAATAATATCCAGCCGAGTCACAGCTCGTCGAATGGTGGCGATTGCATAGCCGTCTCGCGGATCTTCACCGATTGCTTAAAGAACCACAAATGTCACCCGGCGATGGTGACGGGCGACCCATTGGCGCGGTTGTGCGGATCTTGAGAAAAACATCTGTAACTTATTCAGTAAAGACGAGGTACGTCAAGGTCGGCGACTCTGAACAGCGAGATGGAATGGTCTGACGTCACGTGGGGTTGTGATCTTTGCACTTGTTCGATGTGCGCATACCGCAGTCTCCTAAGGGGTATCTGGAGCGGAGTCTTGAAGGCGCTGGACTGAATTGAGCGCTGTAGCCGAGGACAGGCTTTCGGTGGACCGTGAAACGTCACGCGAAAGTGTGACCGGTCGCACAGTGCAATGTACAGCGTGAGCAGAAGTGAACGCCTGAGGCTCCTATATCGGAGGCGCGATGCGCGCGCGCGCCAGATGTTGACTCGGGATACGCCGTGCAAGACAGGGGCAACTATGCTTTCACCTTACGGTCTGGACATCATCGAGAATTGCTTAACGTGCAAAATGCGGGCGGACCATATCTTCTGCGATCTTTCGCCCGTCGCGCTGCAATCATTCGAGAACATAAAGTACGCAACCGCCTATCCCAAGGGAGCTGTGCTGTTTGTCGAAGGCCAGTCGCCACGCGGGATATTCGTTCTGTGCAAAGGACGGGTGAAGTTGTCCATTTGCTCGACAGACGGCAAGACGCTGATCCTGAAGATCGCCGAGCCCGGGGAGGTACTAGGACTCAGCGCATCGGTTAGCGGTAAACCCTACGAATTAACTGCGGAAACGGTCGACCCGTGCCAGGTGAATTTCGTGAAGCGAGAAGATTTCCTGCGATTTCTCCGGGAGAACAGCGAAGCGTGCCTGCGGGTGGCCGAGCAACTCAGCGAGAAGTACAACACCGCGTGCCGCGAAATTCGCTCGCTAGGGTTGTCCCATTCGGCAGCGGAAAAGCTGGCCAAACTGCTGCTCGAATGGAGCGCAAAGAACGGTGAAGCGGCTAAGGCGGAGCCACGAGTGAAATTGGCACTGACACACGAAGAAATTGCGCAGATGATTGGTACTTCGCGCGAAACCGTGACGCGGCTATTCGCCGACCTCAAAAAGCGGCAGATTGTGCAGTCCAAGGGGTCGACGTTGTTGATCCGCAATAAGGCCGCACTGAAGGCACTGGCGATCACCCAGTAAGCCAAGTCCGGAATGGGAATGAAGTGCGCAGTCGTTTCCGTGAGGTGCGCGAGTGTGTTTGGCCGAGGAAACCTGCGGCTTGTGCACATACAGATGGTTGCATGAGTGCGACCCATGTGAACACGGTCACGAAAACCGGTGACTGCAATCACTGCGCCGCCACGGGGTGAAGACGTATTAACTAAGCATCATGCAGAGTGTGAATCAGCAAAGCTGCCTGACCTGCAACTTCCGACCTGACCGGATCTTCTGTGATATGCCAGCAGATTCGTTGAAGGCGTTTGAAGAGATCAAGTCGGTAGGGAACTATTCACGCAATACAATCCTGTTTGCTGAAGGCAGGCCCGTGAGGGGCATTTACCTGCTCTGCGATGGGCGCGCCAAGCTGTCGATCTGTGCCGACGGCGGAAAACGCCTTATGCTGCGCATCGCTGGGCCCGGGGAAGTGCTGGGCCTGGGAGCAGCCTTGTCGAATACGCCCTACGAAATTACGGCCGAACTGCTGGATACGTCGCAAATTGTATTCATCCGCCGCAAGGAGTTAATGAAATTTCTGCGCGAGCGTCCTGAGATCTGCATGCAGGTGGTGCGCATGCTAAGCCAGGACCTGCATGGAGCTTACGAGCGTGTTCGAAACATAGGAATGGTGCACTCCCGGAGGCCGCGAACGGTCTACCGCCCTCGGGCATTGTTTGTGTGATTTCCTGATCCCTCCGCTTTGGCCTGCGATCAGTCGCGGGCCTTGTTGTTTTGGGACAGGTCAGAACGCATACTTCAGGGCGAGAGTCGTGTTGTTGGCATGGAAGTAGCGTGGAGCGGTGGGCCCGACGAAGGAATCCTCTGCGTATTGGTAATAATTCCATCCGGCCTTGAACGTCACGTTCTTGTGCAGTAAGACATCGACCGCGGCTAAGGGTGTCTGATAAGTCGAGGCCAAGGGCCCGAGTGGCAGCAGCGTGTTGAAGGAGGTCGTGGTGCCCTGGTTGTCCACGATGTTGTAACCCACACGAAGCGTGACGCGTTCCACGGGCGTCAGCGTGAAAGCGAAGTAGCCGTACTGAGTATGGGTTTGATACACGCCGTAGGTCTGTAACAACGTACTGTCGCCAAGACAGGGAACCGATCCAGGTGGAACGACCGATCCAGCGAAACAGAGAATCATGTTCTGTTGGATGGCGTCGAAGTTGTAGGCCAGATCGATTCCCCAGCGTCTGCCGGGCGTGATGGTGGCGTTGACCATGGCAACGTAGTTGTGCTGGTTGTAATTGATGTCGGCGGCGTTGTTCTTGCCTTGCTGGAAAACGAAGTTCCCGCCCAGCATCAGCCAGGGCTGTGGTGCGTACGAAATATTGCCTTTGACATTGAAAAAGCTTGTGGGATCGGTGCGATAGATCCAGTTATCGGCGCTGCCAAATTGGGCATCGATATTCGCATGCATCCCTTTGCGATTGCGATACCAGGCCCCGAAGACCGCCGAGTAGCGGTTGATCTCGGTGGTTGGGTTACCCCACGGCGCTATGACGCCGACGAAAGTACAACTTCCGTCAGGATTCAGGGGTAGCCCGACGCAGTTGCCGCGGTTGGGATTGTTTGGGAAATAGATGTCGCCCAATGCGGCTTGGTAGCTATTGCCCGGCTGGATCGTGTCCTGGCTCCATACAAACCCCGCGCGCAGCCCAAATACCGACGACACGTCGTACTGCAACTGGAAGTCATTCTGGTACGTCTTCTGCCCAACCAGGTTGACGTTGAGTTCGTTGGTGATGTCGGCCGGGGAACTGCTGGAGTGGTACAGAAGACTTGATGGAAAAGTCGCAATCGGGTTGAGCAGGGAAGCTGAGCCAAAGCTGGCGGCATTGAAGTAGGCGTTCTCCTGATCGAGGAAGTTTCCCGCGACACTGAAATTGCGGAAGCGAAAAATCTCAACGAGCCGCAGTTGTTCGTTGATGTGGATCGTGCCGGAAACATCGGCGGAAGAGGAATTCCATCTGGCGTTCGAGGAACTGCCTGAAGTGTTGTACCCGAGCTCGGAGCTTCGGGAAGTCAGTCCGGTGAAAATCTCGGTCATCGGTGTGTTCATCTGGGCGTGGCTGTACTGATATTGACCGTTAAAGTCCAACCACTTCAGCGAAGAGGATTTGAGATTGACTTGTTCCGTGGGTATCGAAGTGTTCTCGTGCTGGTACAGACTGTAGTTGAAGTATCCGTTGCAGGTAGGGTTAGCGATGCCGTTGCTCAGCGGCGCAGCGCAGGGGCTGCCGCTGTTGAACCACGAGAGGCCGAGAGTTACTGGCGTGCCGTTGGAAAGCGGCCAGGAGTTGAAAGTGTTCAGAGAGTATGTCTGTCCGCCGTCGTAATACTGCAGCAACTGCGTATAACTCAAGGTCGTTTTCTTGTTGACTCGGAAGTCGGCACCGAAGCGATAGCCGTTTAACGTGCTGTCCCAGTTTTCGTTGTTGAGCGACTCCGTGCCTTGGTGAACGCTACTGAACGACGGCCCCGTAATGCGGTTGCGGTTGTAGTCCACGCGAAACGAGAGGCGTTTCATCGGGAAGAGCACGATGTCGAAGTTGTAGAGGTTCTGGCGGTCGTAGTAACTGTGCGGAGAAGTGAGAATCGGAATGAACGGTGAGCCGCTGGGAGGGTTCAACGGATTGGCGAACAGATCGTAATCGAAATAGTTCTGCATGTGCTGGTAGCTGCCGCTGAAGGTGTACCAGCCGTACTTGGCGATCCGCAGTCGCGCTGCCTGTTCAGGGTCGCCACCCCACCCGAAACTGTTCAGGGTCAGCGTGTCGAAGATGTCCTGATGGGTCAACGACTGCATGGTGAGCGACTGCTCGAGGATGCGCGCGCCGGTCTGGTCATTTACCAGGGTGTCGTACATCGGCTGGCTGCCGGTGACCTCGGAGATGCGACCGCCGATCTCGATGGATTGGGTCACATGATAGCCGCCAATGTCCTTGCCCTCGTCTGTGCTCGGAGGAGTATCAGGCGGACTGGGAGGATTGGGTGGGGTGGTCGCAGTCTGGGCGAACATGCTGACGGCCAGCAACAAGCCAGCGGCGACTACCGTAAACCGAAAAAAATATGCGCCAATCGTTTGGATTCCCATGTCATGCCTCGCGCTAGCGGAAGAAGATCGAGCTGAAGTTTGAGCCGTGAATCTGCGTGTGGCACATGGTGCAGGCCTCATACTTGGTAGCTTGGTTGTGGAACGAGGGAGCGCCCGGCGCGGCACCGTTCATATTTGGAGTGTGGCAACGAAGGCACAGGAAATTGACGTTGTTCACCTGCAGCAGGCGCGGATTGGTTGAGCCGTGCGGGGTATGACAGGATAGGCAGCCCTCGTCGGTCTTGACCGGAGCGTGCTCAAAGACGAATGGGCCCATGGTGTCGGTGTGGCACTTGGTGCAGACCGCGAACTGTCCGGCGGCAGCACGCACCTGGTGCCCGGTTTGGGTTCCATGCGGATTGTGACAGTCGCTGCACTGCACGAGCCCGACATCAACGCGATGGCGATAGGGGCGGGCGAACTCCGCCTTCTGAGCGGCGTGGCATCCGTAGCACAACTCGGTCTGCGACTTTACCAGCAGGAAATTTACGTCGCTGGACTTGTGCGGGCTGTGACATGACGTGCAGCTCACACCGTTGGCCAAGTGCTCGGACTTGGAGAAGTTCTGGGTCTCGAGACTGGACTGGTGACATTTGGTGCAGATGGCAGCGGTTTGCGCCGGACTCAACGTTTCGAAGCGGACGATCTTGGTGATGTCACCACCGCCATCCACATGGGCCTGCGCGGGGCCATGGCACGCCTGACAGCCATGCTGGCCGCCCTTGAGCAACGCAGAATGAGGGGTGCCGGCAAAGTGCTTCTCCCAAATCTCCTGATGGCAGGTCTTGCACACATCGGTGTCGGCGTATTGGCCGCTGCTCGCGCTGGGAATCGCGGCTGAGGTTTGCGGCGCTGGGCTAGACGTAGGGCTATTTGGGTGCTCCTGAGCGTCTACAGCGACAATCAGGCAGCAAACCGCGACGAAGACCGAAATGAATGACAGGGTCGTTCTGCGTTTGGAGTGAATCATCCTCGCTCCCAAGTTCGTTGTGGAAATCCGCGCTGTGCGGAAAACCGATTCACATTTTCCGGCCTAGGACAGCAACCAATGACGCCACGGTCAAACTTCGGAACATTCGAACACGAATCATAACGCATGTATGGTCAAAATTGACCACTTTAGCGAGGTTGATACAAGACATTCTGGATGAGCAGCGCAGGCCCCGGATCGGTGGCAGCGACGGGTAGCACGACTACCATCCGAACGGTCGAGCGAACGATCGTTCTCCCATGGCGAGCTTCGCCGGAGGGTGACGCGTAAGTCTATCCAAAGGCCGTCGTTTAGGCAGTCTTGCGCCCTGGATCAGCGCCCGGTGGCGGTGATTCGCAGTATGGCAAAAGATTTGGTGACGATTCTCACTGAGTGGAGTGACAGACCTTGTTCCATGTGATCCGAGTCACAAGCGGTAGTGAGCCCACTCACTGCTGGTATTCGACGTGAACTGCGAAGGTTAAGAGTCGCCTGTTACTGGTCTGCCGATGGTTGCGGTGGTGCACGGCCAGAACGCAATAGCCGGTGCGGGGACGCTTAAATCTTACGGAGGATAGTGCAAAACCATGAAGATGAAGAGTCTAGTACTGATTGCGACCCTGGCCCTGGCAAGTTCGGCGTTTGCGGCTGACGGAGCGGGCGTGTTCAAGGCGAAGTGTGCAATGTGTCACGGAGCTGACGGAAGCGCCAGCACGGGAATGGGTAAGAGCATGGGGCTGAAGCCGTTAAGCAGCCCCGAAGTGCAGAAGATGTCGGATGCCGATCTGACCGCCCTGATCGACAACGGCAAAGGGAAGATGCCGGGATTCAAAGGCAAGCTGAGCGACGACGAGATCGGTGCAGTAGCGAAGTACGTCAAGACCCTGAAATAAGGGCGGACGAGGACCCGGCCAGAACCGGCTTGGTCGGCAGAAAGTAGAGGGATTTTCGTGAAGCGTACTGGTTGGATTGTTGTACTTGCTTCGTTGCTCACGGTGATGGCGATGGCCGCCCCAAAGGGTGCGGCCAAAGCCCCGAAAATGAGCAACGAGGATTGCCTCGCGTGTCATAACGACGCATCTCTTACGAAGGACGAGAAGGGCAAGCAGATCAGCCTGCACGTTGACGATGCGGACTTCAAGGCGTCCGTGCACGGCTCTTTCGGATGCGTGGACTGCCATACCGACATTAAGGCCTTCCCTCACGACCCAACTCCAGCGAAGCCTGTCTGTGCGACGTGCCATGCTGACCAGCAGACAGCGTACGAACATGGCATCCACGCCAAAGCTGCGGCCGCGGGCAACGCGAACGTTGCCAAGTGCCAGGACTGCCATGGGAACGTGCACGAAATCCTGCCGGCCAGCGATCCGAAGTCGAAAGTCGCCCACACAAACATTCCAATGACGTGCGGCGCCTGCCATGGCAAGCAACTGGTAATGGCCAGCAGTGGAGTCAGTTCCGCGCCCTACACCTCCTACGAGCAGAGCGTTCACGGAAAAGCGGTGACCGGCGGCTCTGAATACGCCGCGGTGTGCACGGACTGCCACGGCGCACATGACATCCTGCCGGGAAGCGATCCTAAGTCGCCGATTGCCAAATTCAATGTTCCGGCAACCTGCGGTAAATGCCACGCCGACGTGCAGACGGCGTTCATGCAGAGCACGCACGGTGCGGCCATTTCACGCGGCAACTACATGGCGCCGGTTTGCACGGACTGCCACGGTATTCACACGATCAAAGCACCGAATGATCCGAACTCGGCGGTGGCGGCGGGTAATGTCGGCAATACCTGCGCCTCGTGCCACGCGAGCGTGAAGCTCTCTTCGGAGTTCGGCGTTGCCGGCAATCGCGTCTCGTCGTACCTCTCTAGCTACCATGGAATGGCGTCGAAGGTGGGATCGGCTACGGTGGCGAATTGCGCCAGTTGCCATGGTGTCCACAATATTCTGCCGTCGAGCGACCCACGTTCGACCATCAATCCCGCGAACCTCGCCAAGACGTGCGGTAAGTGCCATCCGGGAGCCAATGCAAAATTCATTACCGCCAAAGTCCACCTTGATGGCGGGACACAAAAAGCGGACGTAGGCACGAAGGTCATCGGGTTTATCAGCAGGTTCTACATCTGGATGATTGTGGCCGTTATCGGTGGCATGGTGCTGCACAACCTGCTGGTCTTCCGCAAGAAACTGCTGCTGCATCGCATTGGTCATCCGCGGATTCTGTTCCGCATGACGCTGGCACAGCGCATCCAGCACCTGACGTTGCTGATCAGCTTCTTCACACTGGTGCTGACCGGCTTTGCGCTGCGCTATCCGTCGTCGTGGCTGGCCATTGCCTTCGTCAATGAGCACGTGCGCAGCCTCATCCACCGAATCGCCGGCGTAGTGTTGATCGGCGTCAGCCTGTATCACATCTGGTACGTCATCACGAACCCCGACGGGCGTCAGTTGATCAGAGACATGCTCCCCGACTGGCAGGACGTCACCGACGTGCGTGATGCGCTGCTGTATTACGTCGGCGTGCGGAACGAACGGCCGATGTTCCGACGGTTCTCGTATGCAGAGAAGGCCGAGTACTGGGCGCTGGTCTGGGGCATGTTCGTCATGGCGGCGACTGGACTGATGGCATGGTTCAAGGTCTTCGTGGGCGAACGCGTGCCAGGATGGTGGATCGACGTTGCGATCACTATCCACTGGTACGAGGCGATCCTGGCGACGTTGGCCATCGTGGTTTGGCACATCTATGCGGTGATTTTCGATCCTGATGCGTATCCGATGAATTGGGCGTGGTTCGACGGGAAGATGTCGATTGAGCACTACGAGCATGAACATCCGCTGGATACGCTTGCCATCACGAAGGCCAACGGTTCGGAGCCGGAGGGTGACGAGGAAAGCGCTGAGGAAGAGTCAGTGGAGAGCTCCAAATAACAATCCGGTGCGGAACGGGGTGTTCCGCACCGCGTAACTTCTGGTCACACGACTACAACGAAAGCGGTACGTGCGGACCCAGATAGGTCTGCATTGTGATAATTTCGGGGTCGATCTTATTGCCCCTCAAACAGAGGTAAATGAATGTCTGCGGACTCGCAGCAAGTGAAACCTGACAGCTCCCATCCTCCAGTGGGCGCAAAGCTCTATAAGAACCCCGTCAGCTTGATTGGACTGGCGCTGGCTGCCGTTGCCTTTACCAACATTATTTTCCTGATCTTGCTGGATGCGTTCAGTCACATTTCCAGTCCGTACGTTGGAATCCTTGCCTACATGGTGGCTCCGGCCATCATGGTCGTGGGCCTGATCATGATTCCCATTGGGATGGTCATTGAGCGCCGCAGACGCCTTCGTGAAGTTGGCGCACCGCCGCACTTCGCGCGTCTTGACCTGAACAACCCCGCGCAGCGCAGTGCTGCAGCTTTTGTGCTCAGTTTTGTTGTTATTTTTGCGCTGATGAGCGCAGTAGGCAGCTACAAGGCTTATGAATTCACGGATTCGGTGCAATTCTGCGGGCAACTCTGCCACTCCGTCATGGGTCCCGAACTTACCGCATATAGGGCGTCGCCTCACGCACGGGTGGCTTGTGTGGACTGCCACGTCGGATCCGGCGCGAGTTTCTATGTGAAGTCCAAGCTCTCGGGGGCCCGACAGGTGTACTACACGGCAATGGGCACCTATCCGCGGCCTATTCCGACGCCGGTTCACAATTTGCGCCCCGCTGCCGATACTTGTGAACAATGCCACTGGCCCAAGAAGTTCTGGGGAGCGCAACTCAAAGTCTTTTCGCATTACGGTACGGATGAGCAGAACACGCCACGCGTACTTCGCTTGCTCATCAAGACCGGTGGAGGGGATCCGGGATTAGGGCAGTCGACCGGCGGCATTCATTGGCACATGAACATTGCGAATAAGTTTACTTATTTCGCCTCGGATGATCAGCGTCAGGTTATTCCCTGGGTCAGGATGGAGGACAGCAAAGGGAACATCACAGATTTCGTGGCGAAAGATAGTCCGCCGACGCAGGATCAGATCGACAAGGCCACCAAGCGCCGCATGGATTGCATCGATTGTCACGACCGGCCTTCGCACGTGTTCACTCCGCCCGACCTCTCCGTCGATCGGAGCATGGTGGCTGGCAGTATCGATCCCACGTTGCCTTTTATCAAGGCGCAAGGAGTTCAGATACTGACAGCTCCCTATAAGTCGCAGGACGAAGCCAAGCAGGCCATCGCGGCGACGATCCCCAAATTTTATGCGGACAAGTACCCGCAAATCGCCGCCGCAAAAGGCATAAGCATCAGCAGAGCTGTTGCCGAACTGCAGAATATTTACGAAACCACATTTTTCCCGGCGATGAAAGTGGACTGGAAAACCCATCCCAACAACATCGGACATATGTACTATCCGGGGTGCTTCCGGTGCCACGACGGGAACCACGTGAGCAAAGACGGAAAAGTCATCAGCAAAGACTGCAATTCATGTCATACGCTGCTTGACCAGGAAGAAGGCAGCACGCATCTGGCCCAGATGCAGGCGGAGCAGTTCAAGCACCCTGTGGACATTGGCGATCTCAGCGCGGTGAACTGTGCCGATTGCCATACCGGGGGTGTCGGACCGTAGAACTCGACGTTTGAGTATCGATACAATTGGAGTGTCGATACAAAGAGATGCGATATAGGAGGGCCCGCGTCTGCGCGGGCCTTCCTCGTCTGATCGAGGAAGCGGTACCGGCGAGTCGAACCTTCCAAAGTGACGTTCGTCACAGGCCCCAGTGATAAGACTCATGGCTCTACGGGATGCGGAATCCTATCGTTAGACAGGAAGAAACGAACGGGAAACACCGAGGAGAGAGAGCATGTCAGAGGGCAATGGGACTTCAGCCATAGGGGCCAGCAAAGAATTCAAGCCACGACTAATTTTCTGGGAAGTCACCAAGGGTTGCAACCTGCGCTGCATTCACTGCCGTGCTACGGCAACGGAATTGATGTCGCCTCAGGATCTACCCACGTCCAAAGCGCTCGACATCATCCGGCAGATTGCCGACTTCGGCAATCCGATACTGGTCCTAAGCGGAGGCGAGCCACTTTATCGTCCCGATATCTTCGAACTGGCCGAATACGGTACCAGCCTAGGACTCCGGGTGGCTTTGGCCACGAATGGAACGCTGGTGACGAAAGACGTCGCCGAGAAAATCAAGCACGCGGGCATCAAACGGGTATCGATTTCACTCGATGGATCCGACGCTGCGACACATGATTCGTTTCGTGGAATACCAGGTGCGTTCGACGCTGCAGTGTACGGTATGCGCAATTTGCAGGAACTGGGAGTATCAGTACAGATCAACACGACGATTGCACGGCACAACGCGCACCAGTTGCCCGAGGTGCTCGAACTAGCGCGTCGATTGGGCGCTGACGCGCTGCACACGTTCCTGCTGGTCCCAGTGGGCTGCGGAGTGGATATCGCCGCAGAGCAGATGGTCGCGCCGGACGAGTACGAGCGCATGCTGAACTGGTTCTACGATCAGTCGCTGACCGGCGACATCGAGCTGAAGGCCACGTGCGCGCCACATTATTTCCGCGTAGCCCGCCAGCGCCGCGCGGCCGATCGGCGTGCGGGTAAGGCTGTGCCGGCAGCTCCGATTGCACATCATCCTCCCGGACACATCGGAGCCACAGAGATGACGATGCCGGGATCGACCGGTATTTCGCTGAAGCCGGGTGGCGGCCCGCCAGTAGGACATAGCGGGCATCCGAGCGGCCATCCCAGCGACATGAACGCCATGACGAAAGGCTGCCTGGCGGGAACGGGCGTGTGCTTCATCTCGCACGAAGGAGAGGTTTTCCCTTGCGGATATCTGCCGGCCATCGCCGGTGATCTGCGCAAACAGAGCTTTGCAGATATTTGGAACGACTCGGATGTTTTCAACCAGCTGCGCGACGACGACAATTTGAAAGGGAAGTGCGGCTGCTGCGAGTTCCGGCATGTCTGCATGGGATGCCGCGCACGGGCGTTCGCCGCTAGTGGAGACTTCCTTGCGGAAGAGCCGTTCTGTGTTTATGAGCCGGGGACGTCGGCGAAGATGATTCAGGAAATTGCAGAAGCGAAAAAGTAAAGAGTGTCCATTGCCATTCTCCTCCACCGGGTCCCACGAGGGGCCCGGATTTTTTGGGCTGCGAGTCGGCTGAGTCTCATTGCGCACGACAGCTTGACCAATGTCGCGCGGTGTTCGATAGTTGGGTTAGCTTGTTCATTAGCACCAACACCGGACGCGGGCCGCGGCTGACTGCGAACTGCACGCCTTGATGTAGCTACTCCGGGCTACGGACTCGATAAATTGCGAGAAAATGTCAGGGAGAACCCGCCCACAAGGATGAGAACTGATTTGACGCACTCGAACACCTCGATCCAATCGAGCGCTCCGCCGATTCCGACGGTCATCCTGGAACCGCGCAAGCCGTTTTGGGACCTAGAACTCGGCCACCTGTGGGAGTACCACGAGTTGCTTTTCTTTTTGGTGTGGCGGGACGTGAAGGTCCGCTACAAGCAGACGGCACTAGGTGTGGCGTGGGCGATCCTGCAACCTCTGCTGGCCACGTTAATTTTCAGCATTTTTTTTGGCCGGCTGGCGCGAATTCCCTCGGACGGGATTCCGTATCCGGTGTTTGTCTACGTGGCGATGGTTCCTTGGCAGTATTTCGCCAATGCGGTGACGGAGTCGTCAAATAGCCTGGTGGCGAGCCAGAACCTAATAAAGAAGGTGTACTTTCCGCGACTGATCATTCCGATGGGGTCGGTGATAGCCGGTCTGGTGGACTTTTGTTTCGCCTTCATAGTTCTGATTGGCATGATGTTCTATTACGGCATCACCCCGAGTCGCACGATTTTCCTGTTTCCGGTATTTCTTTTGCTGGCGATGTGCACGGCGCTGGCAGTGGGTTTATGGATGTCGGCGCTGAACGTGCAGTACCGCGATGTAAAGTACACGATCACGTTTCTAATGCAGTTCTGGATGTTCGCTACGCCGGTGGTCTACCCAAGCAGCTTGGTTCCAGCGAAATGGCGGGTGTTGTACGGCCTGAACCCGATGGCGGGCGTTGTGAACGGTTTCCGCTATGCCTTGTTGGGAAAAGCTGCGAGCCCAGGCCCGATGATCTGGGTCTCGGCCGCAGCGGTGGCAGTGCTGTTGCTGGGCGGCCTACTTTATTTCAGGAAGATGGAATCGACATTTGCCGACATTGTGTAGTCCGAGCTGTTTCAGTCACACAATTTGAAAGTAGGAGGCATATTGAGTTCGGTCGCAATCAAGTCGGAGGGACTGGGGAAACGGTACACACTGGGCCACAGCGCGCCCTATCTGACGCTTCGCGAGTCGCTGCCTGCATTAGGGAAAAGCGCGGTCCGCCGGATTCGAACTCTGGGTTCTGGTGGCGCGCCCGAAGACGAGATCTTCTGGGCATTGCGTGACATTTCCTTTGAAGTGAAGCACGGCGAAGTAATCGGGGTCATCGGCCGAAACGGTGCGGGTAAGAGCACGCTGCTGAAGATCTTGTCGCGCATTACGTGGCCTACCGAAGGTCGTGCCTCGATTCATGGACGGGTCGGCTCACTGCTGGAAGTTGGAACCGGATTTCATCCCGAACTGAGCGGGCGCGAGAATATTTTTTTGAATGGCGCCATCATGGGAATGCGCAGGGCGGAAATTGCGTCCAAGTTCGACGAGATTGTCGCCTTTGCCGAAGTTGAAAAGTTCATTGACACTCCGGTCAAGCACTATTCGAGTGGGATGTATGTACGCCTGGCATTCGCAATTGCCGCGCATTTGGAACCGGAAATCCTGATTGTCGATGAAGTTCTAGCGGTGGGCGATCTTGCTTTCCAGCAGAAGTGCCTGGGAAAGATGAGTGAGGTCAGTAAGGGTGGACGGACCATCCTATTTGTTTCGCACAATATGGCGGTGGTGGAAAAGCTGTGCCAACGTTCCATGGTGCTGCACCGCGGGCGTATCGAATTCGAGGGACATACGCCGGAGGCGATCCGTCACTATCTAAGCGCCATGCTTTCCCCTGGCGAGGCGGATGGCCATGTGTTTGACCTGAATAAGGCCACTCACCGCCGGTCGAACGTCGGCAAGTTCATGCAGCGAATGGAACTTTATACCGACGACGACCAGCCTGTTCTAGCGGGCATTCGGATCGGTGCAAGACTGAAAGTAAAAATATTTTTCGATTTGACGATACCCACCCGGAGTTGCGATATGGCGTTGGCTTTTGACGACATGTTAGGCCAGCGCATCTTTACCGCCCACAGTCTGTTCGATCCGGCCCGGCCCACTGGCGAGTTAATTGGTCCGCAAGTATTCACTTGCGATATTCCCAGCCTCACTCTTACTCCGGGGGTCTACAACATGCGCATCTGGATGGACATAAACCACGTGGAAGCTGATTTCATTAATCCAGTAGCGCGTTTGACGGTACTCGAATCGGATTACTACGGCACGGGCAAGGCACCGTGGAACGGATTTTTTGTACTGGAGCATCACTGGTATCTAGAGGAAGCAGGCTACCCAAGCCACAGATAAAGCGTCGTTTACACCGATGGGTATTTACTGGGTCCGTATGTAGTTAGGCTCCTACACTCGAATACTATGCAAGTAGTACAAGAGTGTCGTGTTACAGTGCCGCATGGCAAAGGTGCTTTTGGTCGTTCCGCACTTTTGGGACCCGGTCTGCGTTCCGCTGGGCATCAGCTCACTCAAGGCATATGCGGAGTCTCGGGGCCACAGTGTGGACTTATTCGACTTCAACACTGTGCCGGAGATATTCGCGGTACAGCGGGCATACTTCACTGAGTGTAAAGCGCAATTTCCCTACTTCAAGGACTGGAATATTGAGCGGAATGGCACGGAGATGTTGGCCATTCACCAGATTCTGTATCTGTATTCCCGCAATCGCCCCGATTATCGCGAGCTAGTGGCCGAAGTCCTGAACATGGATGGACGGGACATGGGCCAATTCGTACAACGCCTTGATGTCTCGCGATTCGATTCGCTCTTCGCTTCGCTGTACTCACAAGTTTCTTCGATGCTGTGGCGACTGTTGAGTCGGCGCCGTTACGACGTTTACGGTTGTTCACTTTTTAACTCGACGTGGCCAGCGACCCTTTTCTTGCTGAAACGAATCAAGTCGCATCAGCCGGATGCACGAACCGTCGTCGGCGGCCCAGGGCCGCTGATGGGAATTACTTCACGCGTAGAAGAAGTCAAACATTTTATGGATCGCCACGAGTTTATCGATTACTTCGTGGTAGGCGAGGGCGAGCCGCCCCTGATGCGCATACTTGAGGACCCAGAACTTCCACGGGGAGCAGTCGATCCGGGTCGGAATCTCACCGCCATCGAGTCGCGAAAATCGTTTGTGAAGCCTGAGGAGATGCCCGCACCAGACTACGGTGACCTCGAGATATCGAGATACTTACAACTTTCGGTAGCCAGTTCCAGGGGATGTCCGTTTGAGTGCTCATTCTGCGCTGAAACAGTTTTCTGGAAGGGGTATCGCTCTCTCGGACAATCGCGCACTTTTCAGCAAATGGAAGCATTGGCGCAAAGGTACAATCGCGGTTCGTTCTATTTGTGTGACTCCCTGAGCAATACGACTATCGAAGGTTTAACTTCCGACATTCGTAGAACCGGACGGCCATTTACCATCGATTGCTATTTGCGGGCGGATAAAACCGTGTCTGAGCAAGAGAAGGTCCGTGGCTGGCGTGAGGGCGGGCTAGTGCGGAGCCGCTTGGGAATGGAATCGGCAAGCCAGCGCATTCTGGACGCAATGATCAAGAAGACCACTCCTGAGCAGATGGAGCGAAGCCTGGAAGTCCTGTCGGCCGAAGGTGTCATCACAAGTACCTTATGGATTGTGTGCTATCCGGGCGAAACCGAAGCAGAGTTTGAAGAAACTCTGCGCTTCATCAAATCCAACCGCGAGCGGATCTATCAGGCGGATGCGTGGCTCTTCCAGTACCATCCTGCTGGATTGGCGCATTCCGGAGAGATCGAGATCGAGCGAGGTTCGCGAACCCGTTATAGCGATCACATAAATGAGATCCTCGCTGTGGCGCCCTACGTGGTTGACCGCGACAGCACGCCCGCAGAACGGTTTGATCGGCTGGAGAAATTCGTCCGCACGACGAGGGAATTGGAGATTCCCAACCCGTATAGCGTGTACGAGTGGATTGCCGCCGAAGGTCGCTGGGGCGCACTGGGGCGCGAATCGCACTGGAACGTCGAGACCAGTATGATGGCCCTAAACGCTTGAGGCGGAGATGAATCAGGCAGAGCACGTTGGGACCAGCGGCGTCAGCGTCTGCATAGCGGCCAACTTCACCATCGAACCCATCGAAGAATTCCTAGCGTACTGGCTCGGAGAGCTGGGGATTGACGCTGAAATTCGTTTCGCGCCCTACAACCAGGTATTTCAACAACTGCTGGAAGGCGGCTTGCTGCGAACCAATCGCGGCGGGATCAACTTGGTTGCCCTTGATCTCGACGCATGGCTGGTGGAAGGCCCGTTCGACAAGGCACATGAACAACTTCAGCAGACGGTAGGCGATTTCGTCGGTGTGCTGCGTAGTTCGGGAGCCGAGGGAGCGGGCGGCGCGGTGATGCTGTTTCCTCCAAGCGTGAATCCGGAGCAGTCGCAGGAGCGCGCTGCCGCCGTTGCAGATGCCAGGCGCCAGATTCTCGCGGCGTGCGAGTCGATCGCGAGCTGGAGCGCGCTAGATCTCGCACCAACTGTGCCGCTCTATGCTGTCTCTGAGATTCGCGATCCTTTCACCGACGAATTAGGCAACATTCCTTTTACAGAAGAGATGTATGTCGCGGCGGCTACAGGCGCGGCGCGCTGGATTCGCAGCGTGCGAACCAAGCCGCGCAAGGTGATTGTGCTCGATTGCGACAACACGCTATGGCAGGGAATTTGCGGTGAGGGCGCGGTGCAGGTCACGCCTCCGTATCGCAAGTTACATGAATTTATGTTGCGGCAACGTGACGACGGTGTCCTGCTGGCGTTGGCCAGCAAGAACAACGAAGCCGATGCGATGGCCGTGCTGGAGTCCTCTGATTCCGTGCTTAAGCCGGAGCATTTCACCGCATGGCAAATCAATTGGCAGCCAAAATCGGAAAGCCTGAAAGCGCTGTCGGAAGAATTGGGGCTGGCGCTGAACAGTTTCATTTTCCTCGACGATAGCCCGTATGAGTGTATGGAGGTACGGAACGCATGTCCCGATGTGTTGACGGTTTCGCTGCCGACCGAAGCGGACGCGATTCCGGCATTTCTTGAACACCTGTGGGCGTTCGATCGCCCGGCGGCGACCGAGGAGGACCGCAACCGCGCCAACACGTATCAAGCTGAGAGGCAGCGCGCTGACCTCAGCCGTCAAGCGCTGACGCGCGAAGAGTTTCTAGCCAACTTGCAGATCAAGACTCAGATCGCGGCTGCTACAGTGGCCGATTTGCCGCGTGTCGCCCAACTTACACAGCGCACAACCCAGTTCAACATGACTGGAGTACAGCACACGGTTCAGAGCCTGACCGAAAGACTGGCGCAAGCGGGAAACGAATGTTGGACTGTCCGGGTGCGGGACGTATTTGGCGATTACGGACTGGTTGGCGCCATTGTGTTCGAGACGGCGGGCGACAATCTGCGAATTGACACGTTGCTGCTGAGCTGTCGCGCTCTGGGACGCGGCGTGGAAGACCGTATGATAGCCGACCTTAAGCTCTCGGCGGTGGAGCGGGGTCTGGACCGTGTCCTCATTCCGTTTGTTCCAACAGCACGAAACCGTCCGGCATTGGAGTTTCTGAGTCGATCGTGCGGAGTTCCCGACGACGCAACGGATCCGTTCGAGTGCGTACTGTCAATCTCTGGCGGTTCATCGGAATGGCGGCGCATACCAGAGTCTGCACGTACCTCACAGTCTGCCGCTATGCTGTCTAAAACGGCTTGGAGATCGGGAGACGAGGCCGAGACTTTGGTAAGAATTGCTGGCCAGTTGCAGACGGTTCAGGCAATGTTGGCTGCCATCCGAAATCGGATGAAGCGTCGTCCGGGTGATGCAGGTCCGTTCGTAGCCCCACAAGGCGATATTGAGGAAGCGATAGCTCGCATCTGGTCGGAATGTCTCGCGATTGCGCCGATCGGTGCCAGAGATAACTTCTTCGATTTCGGCGGACAGTCGCTCATCGCAACACGAGTCCTGGCGAAAGTTCGCTCGGATTTTGGGGTTGAGATGAGCCTCACGGGCCTCTTCGAGCGGCCAACCGTCGCGGAGATGGCGGCGCACATCGCTGGCGTCATCTCGACAGGTTCCGGCGAAAGACAAATATCGGCTTCGGGATCGAGGTAGTTCCGGCAGGCCTTTGAAGGCGCAGGGTGCTCCTGCCACCGTTCTAACCTTCCGACTTGGCAGGCACAACATTCAAGTTCCATTCGAAGGGCGCGACGGCGACCTGTCGGATGCGCGCCTCGACATCAACGGCAGCGAGGGTATAGCGCGTTTCCGATTCAGCCTCGGCGATCGACTTGAGAAAGGCGAGGGTCGATTGATTGCGTCCGCTGGCGCTGAATTCGAATGCAACCTCAGACAGATTTCGTTCGGCGGCTAGCCGCGTGAGCGCTGACAACAGGGCGAACTCTACCTGTTTGCCCAAGACCGGACAAGTCAGCGACATTGCAGTGACAAGCAGCCGGCCGTTGCTTGGAGTAGCGACAATCAAACCCGACGTACCATGCGACGACAGGCGGTCAGCGACGGTGACCAAGTAGCAATGCCCGCATTCCAGAATTGCGTCCACTTCGAAGTCGGAAATGGTCGGACGCTCGCCGGCCAGCGAAAACGTGGCGGCAGTACGCAAGATCCGGTCAACATCCGTACGGTCGCCTCGCTGTGCCGGGACAACTTCGACCCGAACGTCCAACCCGGCGAGGAACGCAGTTAATTCAGGAGAGCGAGTGTTAGCCGCGGCTGCGACATTCGGGTTGCCTTCGGACAGAATACTGATCAGTTGCGCTGCAAGGGACTCGGCTAATGCCTCGAACGCGCGTTGCGTGAAAGGGATGTGCCTGGTCTTGTCGGCGTCCGGGTCGTTGCCTTCGTGAATTGTGGGAGCCGACGGCCAGCTCAGCACGGAGATCAGCGACAGATTGCGCGCCCGGGCTGAGAAAAGATTGGTCATGGTCCGGCATAGCGTCGCCAGTTCGAACTGCTCGGCGATCCACCCTGTCGTCGGACAGATCAGCAGCCAGACTGGACGTCCACGGAGAGCCAGCATCGAAACCTGGGTGAAGAATTCATCGAAATGCTGGCGGAGCAGCTGGCGCGCCGTGGCGCCAGACGATTTCCCTACAAACGATTCGGAGTGGTCGCGCAGCCAATCTTCTACGCGAACGGCAACAATCGTGCCCAGCAGTTCTTTGGCGTCCTCCGCAGGCTCGAGCATGTAGTCACTGAACTGCGAGGGAGGTGTTATCCGGACAGCGACGACCTTGCCTGCGTCCGCAAGGGTCTGTTGCAACCGGGCTTCGATAGGCGCGCAGTTAAAAGTCGAAATTATGTGCAGAACCAAGCTGGATCCCATGGGAAGATTTTGGTGTCGAGACAAAAGATGTGTCAGCCACCCAAACTGCCGCCGCCGGCGGCGAGGCTTTATCAGGATCGAAGTGTCTTTAAATCATCGAGTTAACGATTCTAGCATGAGATTCTCGATCAAGCGGTCACCGGCGCACCATTCGGGTAACGTCGAGCGAGTACCACCAGCCTCTAAGTCCGGGTAAAATGTATTGACCACCGCCGCGAAATTATTCAAAGATAAGCGCGTAAGCTACTAGGGCACCTGACTTTGCAGAGGGTCGCGCGGCGGATTCGACAATGTCCGGGTCCTGGCCCAGAAAATTCTAGAATGACGAGTCGCTCGCGCGGCGAGGGAGACTTGTCTTTGCGCTACACACGCCTATGGCGTCGGGTGACACCTGCATGGAGTTTTGGAAGGTCACACATTCCGGCGAAGCTCCAGCCGCAATCGACGCTCGGGGCGTAAAGCAGTGGAACTACGGCGACCTACGCCGGGACGTAGCCCGCATGCAAGCCGCTCTGCCTGCTCTCGGACGTAAGTCGCTTGGGCTGCTTTTCACCCAGAACCGATATGAGTGTTTGGTCGCCTACCTGGCCGCGCTGAATGCCGGCAGTGCTCTGGTCCTGCTGGATGCCGCCTTGAATGCCGAACTGCTCCGGAGATTTCTGGTGACATATCAGCCGGACTGGGTTTTCGGCGGTCAGACGGAAATGGGGTTAGCTGGCTACCGGCATAGTAATTCGAGGGAGCCAGGGTTACTCGAGAATGAAGCCCCGCAAGACATCGAAATCCATCCGGATCTGGCGCTGCTGTTGGCGACGTCCGGGTCTACGGGAAGTCCCAAACTGGTACGGCTCACGCTTCGGAATCTGGAAGCGAATGCGGAATCCATCGCGAAGTATCTCCAGTTGACTGTGCACGACCGGCCGATCACGTCGCTGCCCATGTCGTACTCGTATGGACTTTCGGTCATCAACAGTCACTTGGCCGCCGGCGCAAGCATCGTGTTTACCGACGATGGCGTATTGCAGCGTAGTTTTTGGGACGCGCTCGAGCGACACCGGTGCACGTCGTTCGCAGGTGTGCCGTACACGTACCAGATGCTCTTGCAGACGGGGCTTCTGAAACAGAAAGGCCCGTCGCTCACCGCCCTCACACAAGCCGGTGGGCGGCTAGAAGAACCGTGCATTCGGCAGATGCACGAAATCGCGGTCGCGCGTGGCTGGAAGTTTTTCGTGATGTACGGACAGACGGAAGCCACGGCCCGCATTTCGTACGTTCCGTTCGAAAAGCTTGACGGCAAGATCGGGTCGGTGGGAGTTGCTATCCCGGACGGATCGCTGACGGTGGACGATGCTACGGACGAGTTGGTGTATCGGGGGCCAAACGTGATGATGGGCTATGCCGAGTCGCGGGAAGACTTGTCTAGGGGAGACGAGTTACACGGCGTGCTGCGCACTGGCGATCTGGTGCGCCAGGATGGCGACGGCTACTTCTACATCACCGGAAGGCTGAAGCGGTTTCTGAAGATGTTCGGACGGCGATTCAATCTCGACGACGTGGAGAAAGTGCTAGCAACTCGCTGCGGGTCCGCGGTGGCATGTTATGGTCGCGACGATTTGTTAATGGTGGCGGCAGAGAAATGCCGTGATGCGGAGGCCGTCGAGTCGATCGCGTGCGAGACTTTTGACTTACCCCGACCGGCTGTGAAGGTGGTGGCGGTCAGCGAGTTGCCCCGCACACCCAACGGCAAGCTTGACTACCAGAAGCTGGCTGAACCGGATTGGGAACGAATGACGGCAACGCACTAGCGGGGAAAATGGCAAAAGACACGATAAACACAGAAGCACGGGGCCCGCGGTCAATGGTCAACGGTAAAAACGGCATCGAGACGGCGCTGGCGAAGATTTGGGCTGAGGTCTTGCGGCTGCCGAGCGTGGAAACAAACGCGAACTTCTTCGCCATCGGAGGCGACTCGCTCAAGGCGATGGATGTGATCCAGCGCGTCAGTGAAGACCTGCATGTTGATCTACCGCTGATTGCGTTCTTCGAAGAGCCGACGATCGCTCATTTGGCAGAGACACTCGCTGGCGCAGGCGGAAGCAATGAAGACATGCTGGCGAAGATCTGGTGTGCCGTGTTGCGGGTGCCGCAGGTGGAGAAGAGCGCGAACTTCTTTGACATCGGCGGCGACTCGCTGAAGGTGATGGAGGTCATCCAGCGAGTTAGTGAAGAGCTACACGTCGATCTTCCGCTCATCGCATTTTTCGAAGAGCCAACTATTTCGCATCTTGCAGTGGTGATCGATGAGTTGAAGGCGGCGGGCAGCACGCCGCCGATAGTTCGGGTTGTGGACCGAAGTGAGTTTCCGCTTTCCCATTCGCAATTGGTGTTCTGGCTGCTGGAGCAGCAGAACCCCGACAGCGGAATCTACAACAAGCCTCGCGTCTTCCGGATTCACGGCGAAGTGAATCCACAGGTGATGGAGCGCAGCCTCAACGCTCTTCGATTGCGCCATGAGATTCTTCGCGTCCGCTTTGTCGCCGGAGTAGATGGGCCGATGCAGATTGTGGAGGACGGAGGCGAACTGCCGTTGACCGTGACCGACTTGTCGGCGCTGGAGCCGGGCGCGCGCGAGCGGGAGGCGATGAGACTGGCGCTGCAGACCGTGCGCGATCCGCTCAATCTAGCGGGCGGAGAAGTGCAGCGGACGCGCCTGATTCGATTGTCCGATGGCGAGTTCATGCTCTGCATTGCGGAGCATCATGTGGTCAACGACGGCTTTACGGGGAGCATTCTTCTCGACGAGTTAGGCGCCGTTTACGACGCATTTGCCGCGGGGGAGACAAGCCCGCTGCCTTCGCCGACGCTGCACTATACGGACTATGCCGTGTGGGAGCGCCAGTGGATGCAGGGCGCGCGACTCGAAGGCGAAGTGGACTATTGGCGCGCTTTGCTCCGGGGTGCCCCGACAGTTCTATCGCTGCCGGCAGACTTTGCGCAGGGTGCGGAGCCTAACCGGCGCGGCAATCTGCGTTCGCGGATGCTGCCAGCTGAGCTGTTAGGCGGCGTGCAGTCGCTGGCGCAGGTCCACGGAACAACGCAGTTCACGGTGATGGCGGCGGCCCTGCGACTGCTTTTGGCGCGCTGGTCGGGGCGATCTGATTTTCTGCTGGGTACCACCGCCAGCAACCGCAGCCGCAGTGGCTGCGAGCGCATGCCAGGTCCGTTCGTTAATCCGCTGCCGCTACATAACCCGATTCATGCAGGAGATACCGCGCGCGATTTGCTGAATCGCGAGAAGAACGCGGTAATGGAGGCCTTCGCACATCAAGACTGCCCGTTCGCGCTTATCGTTGAGGCGGTCAATCCCGAACGCTCCAGCGACGATAACCCGCTATTCAACGTCGGCCTCGTGATGGAGAACTTCCCGGAGATCGAATTGAAAGGCAAGAACTTTGAGGCGGAGTATCTGAACTTCGACCCTGAAGTCTCTTTGCTCGATTTGCGCTTTATCGCCGTCGAGAAGCATGGAGGGTTACGTCTCTCTTGTGAATACAAGAGTGCGCTCTTTGCGCCGGAGACTGTGGACGCACTCCTGCAGGCGTATGCCGATACCCTGGCCACGCTGGTCGGGAATCCGGACAAACCACTGGCGGAGTTCTTGCTCCCGGCAGCGCTAGTTCGCCAGGCGGAAGGCAGCGCGATCGCTCGCAGCCAGTTAGTTGCGATTTCCGCGACTTACACCGCCGAGCCTATCAAGGAGCCGCTGGAGTTCTGGTTGAAGCAACTGGGTATGCCACCCAAGGTAGTGTTCGCATCGTACAACCAGGTGTTCCAGGAACTACTTAACCCATCCAGCCTGCTGGCGAAGAACCAATATGGTGTGAACGTCGTGCTGCTGCGCATGGAGGATTTGCATTCGGCTTCGATCGAGGGAGAAGCGGGAAGTGCCGCGAGCCTCGATGCGAGGGTGGGCGAGTTACTCACAGCTTTACGTACTGCCGCACAAAGGATGTTTGTTCCGCTGCTGGTGGTGGTTTCACCGCCTGCTGAGTCTGCCCAGGCGCAACCCGGGTTGGCGCAGGCCATTGAGCAAGCGGAAGCGAGCTTGGTCGCGGGAGCGCGTGATATCGCGGGCGTGCAAGTCGTCGGTTCGGCGGAACTGTTGGGTCTTTACCCGGTTGACGACTATGCCGACGAGTATAGCTACGAGATCAGCCACATACCCTACAAGCCGGAGATGTTCGTCGCGCTGGCCTCAATGATCGCCCGGCGTATCTATGCGGCGCGACAGGCAGCGCACGAAGTCGTCGTCCTCGACTGCGACAGTGCGCTCTGGGCAAAGACGTCCTTGCGAGGCGGCCAAACTGGCTTCGAGATTGACACGTCGCACGTAGCTTTACAGCAGCTCATGATCTCGCAGGAAGAGTCGGGCACGGTCCTTTGCCTGGTAAGTAGCGAAGCCGAGGCAGAGGTTTTCGAACACTTCGAAAACGTTCCCGGCATGGAGCTCGGGATGCAGCAAATCGTCGCATCGCGCTTCGGTGTGCGCTCCAAATCAGACGGCCTGAAGGAACTAGCACTCGAACTCGGACTCACCTTGGACCGTTTCGTGTTCGTCACCGGCGATGCGGTCGATGCGGCTGACGTTCGCGCTAACTGTCCCGCGGTGGTAGTGGCGGAATTGCCGGTTGAGTCGGAGGCGATCCCCAAGTACCTGTCTCACTTCTGGGCATTCGACCGGCACTCGTCATCTGCGCGTCCGGTGCAAATCTCTCTCCGATCGCTGACAGATTTGCCGCAGCGCGTTGTTACCAAGTTCGCGAGCGTTGAGGCGATCGGCCGCGCGATCGAGTCGTCAAAATTGCGGCGTATCCATACGTCGGGAACATATGTCCCACCGCGTTCTCCCGTCGAGGAGTTCCTGGCCGAGGTGTGGGCATCGTTATTGCGGGTCGAGCGCCCCGGCATTTATGACAACTTCTTCGCTCTTGGCGGCCATTCGTTGATGGCGGCGCAGGTGATCGCTAGGGTGCGCCAGGCGCTCGGTGTTGGATTGCCCTTGCGCGCTATGTTTGAAGCGCCGACGATCGCGCAGTTCGCACAGGCGATCGAGCAGGAGCGGCGAGCGAGCACGGGCATGGAGATGCCGCCGCTGACTCGCACACCTCGTGGCCGCGACCTGCCGCTATCACTCGCCCAACAACGGTTGTGGTTTATCGATCAGTTGGAGCCCGGTAATCCTCTGTACAACATGGCTTCGATGTATCGCATGCAGGGAAGGCTGAATTTGCTAGCCCTGGAGGAGACGGTCAACGAAATCGTGCGCCGCCACGAGTCGCTGCGAACTACGTTTCGCAACGTGGATGGTGCACCCGTCCAGGTCATAAACCCGAAGATGCGCTTGTCGCTGCAGGTGACCGCAGTTTCCGGAGTGGACCAAGTACAGCGGGAGGCCGAGTTGAAACGGCTCACGCGAAATGAGGCGGTACGGCCCTTCGATCTGGCGGTCGGCCCGCTTTTGCGCGCCCGACTTTTCCAGATCGAACCGGAAGACCACGTCCTGATGTTTGTGGTGCACCACATCGTCGGCGACGGTTGGTCGGGCAGCTTAATAGCCGGAGAACTGGCAGCGCTCTACGAAGCCTTCACTCAGGGGCGCCCCTCGCCTTTGCCGGATCTGGCCATCCAATACGCGGACTTCGCGTTGTGGCAGCGCCAATGGATGCAGGGAGATGTTCGCGAGGGACATCTTGACTACTGGCGACGGCAGCTTGAGGGAGCTCCTGCGGTGCTCGAGTTGCCGACAGACCGCCCACGGCTGGCCGTGCAACGGCATCGAGGCGCTCTGCAAGCGTACGTAATTCCGCAGCCACTGGTCGAACGGCTGCACGCAATGGGTCGAGCAGAGTGTGTGACGCTGTTCATGACTCTGCTGGCGGCATTCCAGACACTGATGTCGCGTTATTCAGGGCAGGACGACATTGTGGTCGGATCTCCAATTGCCGGCCGCATTTGCACCGAGGTCGAGCCGCTCATAGGGTTTTTTGTCAACACTGTCGCTTTGCGCACAGATCTCTCTGGAGATCCTACAGTTCGCGAATTGCTTCGGCGGGTGAAAGAGGTGTCGCTGAGTTCCAATGCCCACCAGGACCTACCGTTCGAGGAGGTGGTCGAACAGCTGCAGCCTGAGCGCAGCCTTGGGTACAACCCGATTTTCCAAGTGGCATTCGGTCTTCAGAACGCGCCACGGCGGACGTTCGAAGCATCTGGCCTCAAGGTGGAGCGTACCCCAGTCCATCAGGGAACATCGATCTTCGACATGCACTGGTTTGCGTTTGAAACGGATGAGGGCCTGCTGCTGCGCGTTGAATACGACACTGACCTGTTCGATGCAGCCACTATCGACCGTGCGGTGGGCCATTTCGAGAAGTTGCTGGGAGCCTTTGCTGACCATCCGGAGAGCCGTCTCGCCGGCTTGTCGCTGTTGACGGAGGAAGAGGAACGAACGCTTCTCGTGGACTGGAACGATACGTCTGCGGACTACCCTCGCGACGCATGCGCCCACGAGCTTTTCGAGCATTGGGCAGCCAGCGATCCCGGCAATGTCGCAGTTGTTTGCGACGGACGCCATCTGACTTACGGCGAACTGAACCGGCGTGCTAACCAGCTTGCTCATTATCTCAACGACTTGGGAGTTGGTCCGGAGACCCTGGTAGCAGTCTGTCTCGACCGCTCGCTGGAGATGATCGTAGGAATTTTGGCGGTGCTAAAGGCCGGTGGCGCATACCTTCCGTTGGACGCTAGCTATCCAAAAGACAGACTGGCCTTCATGCTGGAGGACGCGCAAGTTGCGGTCCTGCTGACGGAAGGGAAGTTGCTTGCCGAGTTGCCGGCCCACAAATCTGTCATCTGCCTCGATCAGGACTGGCCGAAAATTGCGGCAGCGCCGACGACAAATCCCATCAAGCGAGTCCACTCTGACGACCTCGCTTACGTAATCTACACGTCAGGCTCAACTGGCAAGCCAAAGGGAGTGCAGATAGAGCACCGCGGGCTGGTCAATCTGATTACTTGGCATCGGCGTGAGTACGACGTTCAGCCGCAGGATCGAGCTACGCAGATTGCCTCGCCCGCGTTTGATGCCTCGGTTTGGGAGGTGTGGCCCTATCTTGCGTCAGGTGCCGCTCTCTACATCCCAGACGACGACACGCGAAGTTCACCGGTCGAGTTGTTGCGATGGCTGGAACGGGAAGCCATCACTCTCACGTTCTTGCCCACGCCCTTAGCTGAGGCAGTACTTGAAAGCCTTAAGTCGACCGATGCAACAATGCTAAAACTTCGGGCGATGTTGACGGGCGGCGATAAGTTGCATCAGGGACCCGGACCGAGCGTTCCGTTCCTGGTTTTCAATCACTACGGACCGACCGAAAATTCTGTGGTTACCACCTGGACCCGAGTCTCCGGCAACGCCAACACGGCTCCGCCCATCGGAAAGCCTATCGCAAACACTCGAATCTACGTGTTGGACGAAAACATGAACCCCGCGCCGGTCGGAGTGCCAGGGGAACTGTACATCGCGGGCGATGGACTGGCGCGCGGCTACCTCAACCGCACTGAAGTAACCGCTCAAAAGTTCGTGCCGGATCCGTTCAGCGAAACTACGGCAAGTCGGCTCTATCGCACTGGCGATCGTGTCCGGTATCTTGCTGACGGTAACGTGGAGTTCCTCGGTCGGTTGGACGACCAGGTAAAGATTCGCGGGTTCCGCATCGAGTTGGGCGAAATTGAGTCGGCGCTGGAGTCGCTTCCCGGGGTGCGGCAAAGCGTCGTGATGGCTCGCGAGGATGAGCCCGGCAACAAGAGGTTGGTTGCGTATGTAGTTGTCGACCCCAACGATCGAGACGATCAGCCAGTTGATTCCCAGGATGCTCGCAGCACCGAACAGGTTTCGCAGTGGGCCATGGTGTTCGACGAGGCCTACAAGCGCGGCGGCAACGCGGTTGACGCGACTTTCAACATCATCGGGTGGGACAGCAGCTACACCAACCAACCGATTCCGGCCGAACAGATGCGCGTGTGGGTTGAGTCCACGGTTGACCGCATTTTGGCGCTGGAAGCCAAACGAATTTGGGAGATCGGTTGCGGAACTGGTTTGCTGTTGTTTCGCGTCGCCCCGACATGCGAGCGTTATCTCGGCACTGACATATCGCAATCGGCTTTGGATTTCTTGCGCGGCCAGGTGCAGAGAGCAGGCGCGAAGCTTCCCAACCTGACTCTGGAGCGTAGGGCAGCCCACGAATTCGGTCCGGCGGAAGAAGGTGCTTTCGACGCCGTGGTGCTGAACTCGGTGGCGCAGTATTTCCCGAACCTTGAGTACCTAGTCACCGTTATCGAGGGAGCGGTTCGCTCGCTGCGCCCAGGCGGCAGCATGGTACTGGGGGACCTCCGCAGTTTTGCACTGCTGGAGACATTTCAAGCCTCGTTGGAACTGTTTCAAGCTGACGATTCCGTCACACGTGAGCAGTTTTGGACTCATGTTCAGACGAGGGTGCGGCAAGAGAAGGAACTACTAATCGATCCCAGTTTCTTCTCTGTTTTGCAAGAGCGCATTCCCGGAATTAGCCGGGTTGAGGTGCAACTGAAGCGAGGGCGTGAGCAGAACGAACTGACGCGTTTTCGCTACGACGTCGTACTCCACGTCGGTGGTTCTCCAGCGGCCAGAGTGGATTGTTCGTGGCTGGATTGGAAGGCGCAGCAACTTTCTCTGACTCGACTTCGCGACACCTTGCGCAGCGATGGGCCCGACATGCTCGCAATAACGGGGATTCCTAATGTGCGCCTGGCAGCGGACGTCGCGGCCATCCGTCTGCTCAACTCTGGCGATGGACCGCGCACTCTGGGTGAATTACGCGAGATCCTGCGCGAGTCTCCTGCGAATGGAATCGAACCCGACGACATCTTCGAACTGGCAGAGCAGCAGGGCTATTCCGTCGAAATTCGCCCGTCCGTGGCTGCGGTCGATGGCTGCCTCGACGTCGTATTGCGGATTAAATCCAACGGCGCTGACGGTCGCGAATTCACCGTTCCGAAATTCCCCGGCGAAACCGGAGTCATGCGGTCGTGGGAAACCTACGCCAGCAATCCCCTGCGGCAGAAAATCGAACTCGAAATGATACCGCGACTGCGCGAGCGGCTGGCCGAGAAGCTGCCGGAGTTCATGGTGCCGGCGACGTTTGTGGTACTGGATGCGATGCCGCTTTCGCCCAACGGCAAAATCAACCGTAGCGCCCTCCCAGTTCCCGAGCGGTCGCGTGACGAAGTCGCCGTTTACGTTGCCCCTCGGACGATGCTGGAAGAGACTCTGGCGCAGATATGGTCTGCTGTGCTGCGAGTCGACAAGGTCGGAGTGTTGGACGACTTCTTCAGCCTCGGTGGCCACTCCTTGCTGGCGACACAGGTGATCTCGCGCATCCGCGAATCCGCCGGCATCGAAATCCCACTGCGCATGTTGTTTGAGTCTCCCACTATCGACAAGTTGGCCGCGCTTATCGAGAGAGTTAAGTCTGAGCAGTCCGAAAAGCTGGCCCCGATTCCGCGCGTCCCGCACAATCAGCCGCTGCCCCTGTCGTTCGCCCAACAGCGCCTGTGGTTCCTGGATCAGCTCGATCCCGACAGCCCGCTCTACAACGCGCCGTGGACGATCCGCATGAAGGGCGCTCTCAATCAGAATGCCCTGGCTGGGGCGTTGAACGAGGTCGTGCGACGACATGAGGTTTTCCGTACGACATTCACTGCCATCGATGGTCAGCCATTTCAGGTGATTGCTCCGGAAGTCGCGATCGGCATCGCGACGGTGGACATCAGCGGCGTGCCGAGCGAAGAACGGGAAGCGGAGGTCCAGCGGTGGGCGGTGGAGAGCGCGCGCCGGCCCTTCAATTTGAAAACGGGCCCGGTTTTTCGCGTCACCTTGCTGCGTCTGGATATCGAAGAGCACGTCCTGCTGTTGAACAGCCATCATATCGCCAACGACGGGTGGTCGATGTGGCAGTTTATTCGCGACTTGGGAACCGCGTACGAGGCGATTTGCGAAGGCAAACCATCCGAACTCCCTGAATTGCCTATTCAATATGCTGATTTCGCTGTTTGGCAGCGCAACTGGGTTACAGGCGACGTGCTCGAGAAGCAACTCGGTTATTGGAAAAAACAGCTTGAGGGCGCGCCGGATACTTTGGAGTTGCCCACTGACCGCCTGCGGCCGGCGAATTCGAGCTATCGCGGTGCGGTAGAGAGACGCGCTTGCTCCAGAAGTTTGGCGGACAAGCTCAGCAGGTTCAGCCGCAGCGAGAATGCCACCTTGTACATGACGTTGCTTGCCGCGTATCAGGCACTGTTGTATCGCTACTCGGGACAGGACGACATCGTCATAGGATCGCCGATTGCCAATCGCACCCGCTCTGAAACCGAGGGACTGATCGGGTTCTTCGTGAACACAATTCTGATGCGCGCCGATTTGTCGGGCAACCCCAGCTTCCGGGAGTTGGTGCACCGGGTGCGCGAAGCGGCTTTGGGCGCCTATGCGAAATCAGGATATTCCGTTCGAGAAGCTCGTGGAAGTACTTCGCCCCGACCGGTACTTGGGACGCCTGCCGCTTTTCCAGGTTTGGTTTGCGCTGCAGAACGTACCGCGCACCGAATTTCGCCTCGGCGGACTCGAACTGACCTCGGTCGATTCGCACAATGGTACTTCTAAGTTTGATCTGGGATTATTCGCGGTCGAGAGGCCGGATGGGCTGTATCTGACGGCAGAATATTCTACAGACCTCTTCGATGCTGCCACCATTAAGCGCCTGCTAATCCATTATCAGGTCGTTCTGGAAGCCATCGTGGAGAACCCTGACCAGACGATTGGTGAGCTTCCGCTACTAACGGAAGCGGAACGACGGCAGGTGGTCGTCGACTGGAACGCTACGGATCGGGAATACCCTCGCGAGCGCCCTTTGCACCAGTTCATTGAAGACCAGGTTGATCGTACTCCTGATGTGCCCGCGCTGATCTTCGAGTCGCAGCAACTTAGCTACCGCGAATTGAATGCCCGTGCCAACCAACTCGCGCATCGTTTGCGTAAGCTTGGCGTTGGCCCGGAGAAACTAGTCGCCGTCTGCGCCGAACGCTCCATTGAGATGGTCGTCGCGCTACTCGCCTCCATGAAGGCCGGCGGCGCCTACGTTCCCATCGATCCTGACTATCCGCGTTCGCGCCTGAGCGTGATGCTGGAAGACGCCGAGCCGCCCGTACTCTTGACCCAGAAACATCTGCTTGACGTACTACCAGAGCACGGCATGCCGACAATTTGTCTCGACGCTGACTGGCAGGAGATTACCTCCGAGCCGATTAAAAACCCGGTCTTACTGAACAATGGAAAAGACCAGGTGTACATGATTTACACCTCGGGTTCGACCGGCAAGCCCAAGGGTGTACCTAATGTTCACGAAGGCATCGTGAATCGCCTGTTGTGGATGCAAGACACGTACCGTTTGAATGATACCGACCGCGTGGTCCAAAAGACTCCTTACAGTTTTGATGTCTCGGTGTGGGAGTTCTTCTGGCCGCTGATGACGGGGGCCTCTCTGGTGGTCGCCCGTCCTGAGGGTCACAAAGACCCTAGCTATCTGGTGGACCTCATCCAGGAGCGCCAGATCACGACTATGCACTTCGTGCCTTCGATGCTGCGTATCTTCCTGGAAGCCGAAGGAGTGGAACGGTGCACCAGTTTGCGACGGGTGATTTGTAGTGGTGAGGCGCTGCCTTTCGACTTACAGCAGCGATTTTACGAGCGGCTGGGCGCCAAGCTGCACAATCTATATGGCCCCACCGAAGCGGCGGTGGACGTGAGCTACTGGCACTGTCGCCCCGACAGCGCGACTTCGGTTGTGCCCATCGGCAAGCCGATCTGGAACACGCAGCTTTATATTCTCGACAGCTATTTGCAGCCCGTACCGGTGGGAGTGCCCGGAGAACTGCATATCGGTGGCGTTAACTTGGCGCGCGGATATTGGAAGCAGCCTGAGTTGACGGCACAGAGGTTCATCGCCGACCCGTTCAGTGATAAGCCTGGGGCGCGCCTCTATAAGACTGGCGATCTGACGCGCTTCCTGCCCGACGGCAACATCGAGTATTTGGGACGCATCGACCATCAGGTAAAGATTCGCGGGTTCCGCATTGAACTGGGTGAAATCGAGACCACTCTTGATAGCCATCCCGGTGTGATGCAGAGCATCGTGATGGCTCGCGAGGATGTGCCGGGCGACAAGCGACTTGTGGGCTACGTGGTGCCAGATCCCGACTATCGCGGAGGTGATGAATCCGAGCCGGCTGAGGCGCTGAGTGCGGAGCAGGTGTCGCAGTGGAATGAAGCCTTCAATGAGGCTTATCGCCGTGGCGGCGGAGTAGAAGAAGCCACCTTCAATATCAAGGGCTGGGACAGTAGCTATACCGGCGAACCCATTCCGAGCGAAGAGATGCGAGTGTGGGTGGAAACCACGGTGGATCGCATCAAGGCTCTGCGTCCGAAGCGTGTATGGGAGATCGGCTGCGGTACCGGGCTGCTCATGTTTCGTGTGGCTCCGGGGAGCGAACGCTACTACGGCACCGACATCTCACAGACAGCACTGGAATTTCTCGAGCAGCAACTCCGGCGTCGTGAATTGCATCTGCCTCAGGTGAAGCTGGAGCGTAAAGCCGCTCACGAGTTTGATGGAGCGACCGCGCACGGACAATTTGACGCTGTCGTGCTGAACTCCGTCATTCAGTATTTTCCTGATCTCGACTACCTGATGAAGGTGCTGGAAGGTGCTGTCGCCTCAGTTCGTACCGGAGGTGCAGTGTTCATCGGTGATGTGCGCAGCCTGCCGCTGCTGGAGGCGTTCCACACCTCGGTTGAAGTCTTCAAAGCTGATAGCGGCATGAGCCGGCAGGAACTCGCGCGGCGAGTTCAGAAGAGCATACGTCAGGAAGGCGAACTGCTTGTCGATCCCGCGTTCTTCAATGCCATCCGCCATCGCTGGCCGCGGATTACACATGTTGAAGTTCAACTCAAGCGTGGGCGCGCCGAAAACGAGTTGACGCGCTTCCGCTATGACGTTGTGTTGCACGTTGGCAAACAGGTGCCGCCGCGTGTAGAGTGCGCCTGGCTCGATTGGCAAGCGCAGGGATTAACGCGCGAATCTCTAGCCGAAATCCTGCACAAGACGCAACCCGAGATGCTGGGATTGACCCGGGTTCCCAATACGCGCCTGCGCGACGAAGCAGTGGCCGTCAACTGGCTGACGGAAGAGGGAAGCGGCACTGTGGGCGAGCTGCGCAAGCGCATGGCAGACGCCGTATCGCACCCCGCGATTGAGCCCGAAGATTTGTGGAGCCTGGAGCACGACCTGCCGTACCAGGTCGAAGTGCGCCCATCGAAGACGCCTGCGGATGGCCGTTGCGACGTGGTGTTGCGCCGCCGCGACACACGGGGCGATGTGGCTGACTATGCGGTAGCACGCTTCCCGGGCGAAAGCGACGCGGTGTTGCCGTGGCCGTCATACGCCAACAACCCGCTGAGGCAGCGTATCGCGGCAAAGTTAGTTCCGCAGTTGCGTTTGTTCGTTGCCGGCAAGTTGCCCGAGTACATGGTGCCTTCGGCGTTTGTACTGCTGGATGCGATGCCGCTTACTGCGAGCGGCAAAGCGAATCGACGGGCGCTGCCCGCGCCTGAAGTGTCGCGCATCGAAGGGTTGGGCGATTATCGTGCGCCACAGACTCCTGTGGAAGAGATGGTTGCCGCCATCTTTGCGGACGTACTGCGTGTTGAGCGTGCAGGCCTCGACGACAATTTCTTTGAGTTGGGCGGGCACTCGCTTTCGGCGACGCAGGTTGTATCACGTATTCGACAAAACGTTCGTGTGGACCTTCCAGTGCGCACAGTCTTCGAATCTCCCACGGTGGCAGCGCTGGCGCAGGCCGTGGAGCTGAAGCAGCGCGGCGAGCATGGTTTGCTAGCACCTCCTATCGAGCGTGTGTCCCGCGACCAGCGCCTGCCGCTTTCATTTGCGCAGCAACGCCTTTGGGTGCTCGATCAGATTGAGCCTAACAACCCGCTCTACAACATGCCGCGTGCGTTACGGTTGACGGGCGTGGTAAATGTCGCAGCGCTAGAGAAAGCGCTCAACGGCATTGTGGCGCGCCACGAAGTGCTGCGGACGACCTACGGTTCCGACAAGGGTGAGCCGTACCAGAAAATCGTCGAAGAGTTAATTCAGCCGTTGAAGGTGGTTGACCTGAGCGGCGTGTCGGCGGCAAATCGCGAGATAGGGGCTCGAGGTCTGGTGCAGGACGAAGCCGCCACTCCATTCGACCTGTCGAAGGGCCCGATGATCCGCTACATGCTGCTGAAGCTTGGTGACGAGGACCACATTCTGGTGGTGAGTACTCACCATATTGCAGACGACGGGTGGTCAACTGGCGTTCTGTTGCGCGAGTTGACGGAGCTCTATGAGTCGGCACTGCTCGGCAAGCCTTCGCAACTGCCGGAGTTATCTATTCAGTACGCCGACTACGCCGTGTGGCAACGCAACTGGCTGCAGGGCGAGGTACTGGAGCGTCAACTGGACTACTGGCGACAGCGACTAGATGGCGCGCCTCCGGTGCTGACGATTCCGCCTGATCGGCCACGGCCGGAGAAGTCGACCTTCCGCGGCGCGATACACCGCTCTCTGTTGCCAGTCAACCTGTTGGAGTCGGTGCGCGCGCTGAGCCGGCAGCAGGGCAGCACTGCATTCATGACCATGCTGGCTGGTTTCCAGACGCTAGTACTGCATTACACGAAGCAACCCGACATCGTGTTGGGCACGGACCTGGCCAACCGCACCACCGTACAGACTGAGGCCCTGATTGGGTTCTTCGTGAATCTGCTGGCGCTACGTACAGATCTCTCTGGCGATCCCACGTTTGCCGGGTTGCTGGGGCGCGTACGCGAGATGGCGCTGGGGGCGTACGCACATCAGGATGTTCCCTTTGACAAGCTGGTTGAGGAGCTGCAGCCAGAGCGCAGCTTAAGCCACAACCCGCTGGTGCAAGTGTTATTTGTGCAGCAGAACACGCCGCGGTCGTCCACTCCGATGCCAGGATTGACCATGAATTGGTTTCCGATGGAATTGCCGTCTAAGTTCGATATGGCGGTGTTTGTGGCCGAAACCGACAAGGGCGTCAATGGCATTTGGGTTTACAGCAGCGATTTGTTCGATGCCAGCACGATAGCACGCATGGAGGGGATGTTTCAGCTGGTGCTGGAGAAGGCAACGGCAAATCCGTCGCTGCGCCTGAGCGAGTTGACAGGCATTCTGGCTGAAGAAGAGCTGCAGCGCCGCGTCACACAGCACAAGGAGTTTCAGCAACTCAGTGCGAAGAAACTGAAAACTGCCAAGCGCAAAACGCTCAGTGAGAATAGTTGATGGAGGAGATCAGGGCCCCGATGAGCAATCCAACCGTTGCAGGTTTTCGCCTTTCCAGCCAGCAGGAACGCACGTGGTCACAGCAGACAGCTATTCCGTTTTGGGCGGAGTGCGAGCTGGTGATGGAGGGCGGGCTGGATGCCGATCGGTTGCAAGGAGCGATCCGCGACGTTGTGGCTCGCCACGAGATCCTGCGCACCGTGTTTCATCGGCAGACCGGGCTGAAACTTCCGTTCCAGGTCATTCTTGAAGCACCGAATTTCGTATGGCAGTCTGTCGATCTTGAAGCGCTCGACTCGAGGGCGCAACGCGAAGAGATTGCAAAACTCGTCAGCCAGAGGAAGGCCGGTTTCCTTCTGGAAGAAGGTCCGGCGCTCCACGTCGTATTGGCAAAGCTGGCTACGGAAGGGTATTCCCTGGTTCTAAGCCTGCCTGCGCTGTGCGCCGACTTGCGCACGTTGGAGAACCTCGCGACTGAAATCGCGCGTGGCTACACCCAGGGTCTTGGCGCAGCCGACGACGTCATGCAGTACGCGGACATCGCGGAGTGGCAACAGGAATTGCTGGCCAGCGATGAGTCTAAGGCTGCGCGGGATTATTGGCGCGACTACTGCCACAAGCTCGACCACTCGACGCTCGACTCCGTGTTGGCTGGATTTGGGCGGAAATCACCCGGCGAGTTTGCGCCCGCTGCCGTAGTTACGCAGGTTGAAATAGCGTCGCTTGTCGCGCATGTTGGGGCGGCACTTCCGGATTTTCTTTTGGCGTGCTGGCAGGTGTTCTTGTGGCGCATGACCGGCCAGACGGACATAGTCGTGGGTTGCGGGTTCGATGGACGTAGCTACGCAGAGCTTGCCAGTGCCATGGGAGCGTTTTCACGATACTTGCCGCTGGCCTCCGAGTGTTCCGGGGATTTGAAGTTAGGAGCGTTCGTTGAACGGTTGCGACGCCAGATTGCGGAGTTCCGCAACTGGCAAGACAGTTTCTCATGGGCCAACGCCGGCCTGCCTCCTGGGCACGAGCAAGGCCCGGTACTGGCCCTTGCGTTCGATTACGCCGAGTCGCTACAGCCTGCGACACTTGGCGGGTTGAAGATTTCTACGACAGGTCAGGGAGTCTGCAGTGAACGGTTCCGGCTGAAGCTCGCGGCATGTCGCCACGGCGAGCGTTTGGAGTTGGCGTTTCACTTCGACTCCGCTCGGCTAGACCGCGACACCGTAGAGCGCTGGAGCCGCCACTTTCTGACTTTGTTGTTCGCAGCGGCCAAGCAACCTGACTGCAAAATCGGACGCCTGCCCTTGCTCAACGAAGCGGACCGCCGCCGCATCTTAACCGACTGGAACCAGACAGCGGCCGAGTATCCGCGCCAGCACTGTATACACGACTTGTTTGAGGCTCAGGCGGCAAAAACACCTGATGCGCCGGCGGTGCGTTATCAGGACGACTGTCTCACGTTTCAACAGTTGAACCTGCAAGCCAATCAATTGGCGCACTTCCTGAGCAGCAAGGGCCTGGGCGCAAATGCCCTGGTAGGCCTTTGCCTGGATCGCAGTACCAGCATGATGGTTGCAGTGCTGGGCATCCTGAAGGCGGGCGGAGCGTATGTGCCGTTGAGCGCCGAGCATCCGAAGCCCCGGCTCGCGCAGCAACTGGCGGGTGCGACTGCGCTGATCACCGAGGCTAAGTTCGAGTGCCTTATGCCGTCATTCGGTGGCCCTCTGGTACTGATCGATCAGCACACCGAACAGTGGTCGCAGCAGCCATTGGTCGATCCGGAGCCAGTCACAAGTCCTGAAAGCCTTGCTTATGTCATTTACACCTCGGGCTCGACCGGTACCCCCAAGGGTGTAGCCGTACGCCATCGCAACTTGGTCAACTACACGACCTTCATTCAGCGCCGTTTGGAGGTGGAGAAGTACTCTGATCCTCTGAACTTCGCGACGGTCTCGACCTTAGGTGCCGACCTCGGTAACACGTGCATCTATCCGTCACTGGTTTCGGGGGGATGCCTGCACATCATCGGCCACGATATAGCCGCCGATAGTCAGCGTCTGCGGGAGTATACGGCGAAATACCCGATCGACGTACTGAAAATCGTGCCTTCGCACCTGATGGCGCTTCTCGACGCGGGAGGCGGCAGAGAGGTCTTGCCTCGCAGGCACCTAATCACGGGCGGTGAGGCGCTTACGCTACCAATGATGGAAAAGATTGCTGCCCCCGGTGCGAGCTGTGAAGTGTTAAACCACTACGGTCCGACTGAAACCACGGTCGGCTCTTTGACGCTTCGTCTCAAGGACTACGACTGGGCGAACTCTGCAGCACCAACGATTCCCATCGGACGGCCGATTGCCAACACGCGCGTCTACGTTCTGGACGCCTATAACGAACCGGTTCCCGTCGGCGTCGCGGGCGAACTCTACGTTGCTGGTGAAGGCGTCACTGCCGGATACATTGGCCAGCCGGAGCGCACTGCCGAACGCTTTGTGCCGGATCGGTTTGGGCCCGATCCGGCCACGACCATGTATCGCACCGGCGACTTGGTGCGCTATCTGCCGGATGGCAACGTCGAGTTTCTTGGTCGCGTCGATGATCAGGTTAAGATTCGCGGTTTTCGGATCGAACTCGGCGAAGTTGAATCGGTGCTGCTGCGCCACAACAGAGTGAAGCAGGCGACGGTGCAAGCGCTGGCCGACGAGCGCGGCGAGAAGACGCTCGTGGCGTACGTTGTTGGCACTGCGAGCGCCGACGAACTGCACAGCTACCTGCGTGGCCGGTTGCCTGACTATATGGTTCCCACCGCCATCCTTGAACTTCCCAAGATGCCGCTCAACGCCAACGGCAAAATCGACCGCCAGGCGCTACCGCGTCCCCAGGATGTGAAGGGCGCGCAAAAGGAGGCCATCTCACCACGTACGCCGAGCGAGGAAGTCATCTCGGCCATTTGGGCCGAAGTACTAAGGCGCGAAGGCATTGGCGTGGAAGACAACTTCTTTGAGGTTGGGGGACATTCACTGCTTGCAACCCAGATTGCATCCCGGTTACGCGAACATTTCCGGATGGTGGTGCCGGTGCGGGCGATCTTTGAGGCTCCCAGCATTGCTGAGTTGGCGAAACGGCTTGACGCCGCGCGCCGGGAAGAGCAGGGCATACTGCCACCACCCATCGAGCCGGTGCCGCGCGGCAATGATATGCCGCTGTCGTTCGCCCAAGAGCGCCTCTGGGTGCTGGATCAGATTGAGCCTAACAATCCGCTCTACAACATTCCGCGCGCGTTGCGTCTACGGGGAGTGCTTCGGACTGAAGCATTAGAGAAGGCGATCAACGAAATAGTGCGCCGTCACGAGTCGCAGCGTACCACTTTCACTGTGAAAGACAGCCACCCGGTGCAGGAAATCGCACACTCTATGGTCATTCCCTTGGAGATACAGGATCTCACTTCATTTCCGCCGGATGTGCGCGAAGCCGAAGCGAGTCGAATTGCTATAAAGGAAGCGATGCGTCCGTTTAATCTCGGCCACGGCCCATTGATCCGCGTTCTCCTGCTGCGGCTCGCCGACGATGACCACGTGCTGCAGTTGACCATGCATCACATCATCAGTGATGCATGGTCTGCAGGGATCTTTCTGCAGGAACTGGGCGTGCTGTACGAGGTGTTCTGTGCGGGTAGTCCGTCACCACTCCCCGAGTTGAGAGTCCAGTATGCCGATTACGCCGTGCAGGAAAGGCAATGGCTGCAGGGGGAAGTGTTGGAAAAGCAACTGGCCTTCTGGCGTGAAAAACTCAAAGGCGTGCCGCCGGTGTTGGAGCTACCCCTTGACCGCCCGCGTCCGGCGTCGCGAACATTTCACGGCGCGCACGAGACGCTACACATTCCATCCGAGCATCTCAACATGGTAAAAACCCTTGCGAGGCAGGAAAGCGCCACGCTGTTCATGGCGCTAATGGCGGGATTCCAGGCGATGCTATCAAAGTACTCCGGCGAAGAGCAGATCGTAGTGGGCACCGACCTCGCCAATCGCACGATGCCTGATACCGAACGTATGATCGGTTTCTTCATCAATCTCATGGCTGTGCGCACCGATTTATCGGGAAACCCGACCTTCCGCGAGTTGCTAGGCCGGGTGCGCGAAGGATTGTTGGAGTCGTACGCTCATCAGGAAGTTCCGTTCCCCAAGATTGTGCAGGAAGTTCAGCCGGAGCGAAGCGCAACTCATAACCCGATTGTTCAGGCCCTATTCGTGATGCAGAATATTCCACAGGTCAAGCGTGAGCTTGCGGGATTGCAGGCCGACCCTTTCAATGTTCCCGTTACCACGTCGAAGTTCGACTTGGCCGTGTTTGTTGTCGAAAAGCCTGAAGGCTTGTTGGGTCACTGGGTCTACAGTACAGAGCTATTCGAGCGGACAACGATCCAGCGCATGATGTTGCATTTTGGCAACCTGTTGCGAAATGCTGTCGCTCAGCCGGATGCTCGTCTCAGCGCATTGTCCATGTTGACTTCCGAGGAAGTTGAGCAGCAGGAACTCAAAAAAGAGCAGCGCAAACAGTCGCGATTCGGAAAACTGAAGGCAACCGCGCCGGAGGTGGTCGGTCTGGTTAAGGAAGAGCCGTAAAGGTCGTCATCGTAGGGCATGTGGCCAACCGTTCCGGGGTTGAAAGTCGCGGCGAAGCCTCGCTACGGTGCGATTGACACTACTTCCAGCGCGAGTGCCGCGGCATAGTCGCTTGGCAGTTCGATATCATACAGCTCCCAACGGCGGGCTTCCTTTGCATCCGGCCGAGTGGCCAGCAGCGCGGCGGGAGCGCCCGGATTAAGCGATACATCGAATCGGTCGAGCGGGTGGGACAAGCCCTCCCCCAATGCTTTAATAAAGGCCTCCTTGCGTGTCCAGCACCGAAAAAATGCGGCATGGCGTTGCTCCTCGCGCAACGCGCGTAACGCGGCGCGTTCCGCCAATGAGAAGAAGCGATCCGCGATTTCACCAGTTGTGAAGTCTTGCCTGATCTTCTCGACATCTATTCCGACTTGGCGTCCCATAGAAAATGCCATCAAGGCCACTCCTCCGCTATGGGAAATATTGAAGTCGAAAGCAAGTGGCGCATTGAAACCTGCGACAGAGGGGCGACCGAACGCAGAATAGGAGAAGCGCAGATCCCCGGGCGGAATAGTCAGATACTGTCCGAGCAATTCGCGCAGGGTGCCGCGCGCGACGATGAAGTTGTTTCGGTCTGATTCGAATCGGAAGCGCTGTGCGCGCGCTGTCTCGTCGGGTGACAGAAGCAGACAGAAATACTCTTGATCCACAGATTTACATTCTAGGTGCCGGTGCCACACATGGACTTCGTTTGGTGCCAGGGTGGCGCCGCAGGAATCTGACGGATAGCTAAATCGTTTCACGGCGAACGGCCGAATGCGAGGAGGGGGCACGTTCATCGCGAAGCGCGCCGCTAGCTCGACGAGGCCATCGTCACAGGCTGCGCGATAGGGTTGTGAGCGACTGGGCTGTCGGTCGGTGTATTTCTGCCTTTGATGTGCGCCATCAGAATTTCGCTCACCGCTTGGACGTGAGGGTCGCGCAATACCTCATGATGGTTCGCATTGACTTCGTGAGTCTCAACCCCTCCTTGGCTGCGCGCCCCCCAACCTAGAAGAGGATCATCGATGTAGTAATAGGGCTGCTTGGGACGTTTGAACAATACGACAGGAGCATGGAATCGAGGTGGTGTGAAGTCGGCGGGCCAATAGGCCTCAACCCACGGGCGAGAGGGTTTCGCTTTACCAGTCCAGATCCGGATACGGTTTTCAAGTGCTTTCTTAACCCAGTTGAGCCGTTCGTGGAAATCGACCCTCTTGAGCCAGCGCAACCGCTGTTGATAGCTAAACAGGTGCCAACCCCACCGGCGGTGGGCATGTTCGAGGACCCAAGTGTCGAATACCCCGAACAGGCCTACCTTGTGCCCCTGCGATTCAAGCTGCAGAATCATCTGTTCTGCGATCTGGCATCCACCACACATGGCAACCAAATAATAAGGTCCTTCCCGCTGCACGGCGCGCATCCCAGCTACGTATTGCCATGCGAGGCTGCGTAGCTCCGCCAAATTAAGGGGCCGTCCTTGAACGATCGGAGCCTGTGCCTGCAGTTTGTAGAATCCCTGACCGTTTTCGAGGTGACGTGCCAGAAGAGCATAACCAATAGCGCGCACTCCAGGAGCGGCCACCGCGAAGATTGGTGGAGATGCTTCGTCGCCTCCTCGAAATTCGGCAACCAGAGGTTCAGGATCGGCCTCCGATCCTTGGCGAAGGATGTTCGCGAGCGAGGCCACCGTAGACCCTCGAAACAGGCTAGCCAAAGGGACCTTTCGGCCCACGACTTTTTCAACCTCCGACAGAAGGCGGACTGCAAGTACCGAATGTCCACCAAGATCGAAGAAGTTGTCTTCCACTCCAATGCTCGGGATGCCCAGCACCCGTTCCCAAATTCTGACAAGAATTATCTCTAGATTGTCTTTGGGGGCTGTTTTCTCACCGGTCGCGAGCGTCGACCAGTCGGGAGGGGGCAGCGCACGCCGATCAATCTTACCGTTGGCGTTGACCGGCAACGAATTCAGCATGATAAAGATCGATGGCACCATGTAGTCGGGCAGATTGCGTTCTAAGTGAGCCCGTAACTCCGCCGGTTGTATCTCCTGTCCCGCCTTGGGGACCACATAGGCGACCAATCGCTTTCCGCCTGGTCGGTTCTCGTGGACGACCACTACAGCGCGCTCAACACTGGCATGGCTAGCCAGCGTCGATTCAATCTCGCCCAGTTCGATTCGGAAACCGCGAATTTTGACTTGGAAGTCCGCTCGCCCGTGGTAACGCAGACTGCCGTCGGGAAGATAAGACGCTATATCGCCGCTACGGTACAAGCGCTCCGTCGGCCGAAATGGATTGGTAACGAACCGTTCCGCGGTGAGATCGGGGCGGTTTTGATAACCGCGGCCGACACCAGCACCACCGATGTAGAGTTCTCCCGGAACCCCGACTGGCACGAGCTCTCCATGGGCGTCGAGGAGGTACATAGAGACGTTGAAATTGGGAACACCGATGGGCGCGATTTGCGACAACTCCGACGTCACCCGATAGAGGTGCGAACAGACCGTAGTTTCAGTCGGCCCATATACATTCCACAACTCGCGGCAGCGCGGCAATAGTTGGTTAGCCAAGTCGGGCGCCAGCGCTTCGCCGCCGCAAAACAGGAGCAGCGCGGGGTTTCCTTCCCAATCAGACTCAAGCAGCATGCGCCACGTTGCAGGAGTGGCACTGATAGCAGTCGCGTTCGAAGCGGCTAATAGCGCCTGTAACTCAAGAGGATCCGCGGCCTGCTCCCGCGAAGCCAGCACGACTTTAGCCCCAACCAGGAGCGGCAAATATAACTCGAGCACTGAAAAGTCGAACGATAGCGTAGTTACCGCAAGCCAGACATCTTCCTTTGTAAGGCCCGGCTTCCGCAGCATGCTGGAAAGGAAATTCACCACATTCCGATGCTCGATCTGTGCGCCCTTAGGCTTGCCGGTCGATCCGGACGTATACAACACGTAGATGAGGTTCGCGGGTCCGACGGAGACGGCCAGATCGTCGATGCTCTCATTCGCAATCGCAGCCCAATCGGTATCGATGTAGACCCGTTCCGACGTCGAGTCAGGCAATCCCTCCGCGAGTACCTGGTCCGTCAATAAGACCGGCGCATGTGTGTCATCGAGGATCATGGCGATGCGGTCTTTGGGATAAATTGGGTCCAATGGAACATAAGCTCCACCTGCTTTTAGAATTCCCAGGATAGCCACCAGCAGATCGGTCGACCGGCTGACCATCAAACCTACCAGGACATCGGGGCCGACTCCTCGCTTCTGCAAATAACGCGCCAGCTGATTGGAGCGCTCGTGCATGTCGCCATAACTCAGCTTGTGGGGCCCGGACTGAACCGCAATTAGATCGGGGTTCTGACGAGCTTGCTGCGCAATGAGCTCGTGGAGGCAACTGTCCCTCGGATACTCGGCTTCGGTAGAATTCCATCCGACCAAGATTTGTTGCCGTTCTGCGGACGACAGCAGAGGCAGTTTCGACACGCGTTCGTCGGGGTTTGCAACTGCAGCCTCAAGCAATACCTGAAAATGGCCCAGCATCCGATCAATCGTTGCGCCGTCAAACAGATCGGTGTTGTACTCCACTTTTCCCTGAAGGCCGTCATGGGCTTCGAAAAGGAAAAAGGACAAGTCAAACTTTGAAGTCAGATTGCTGAGTGCGCCGAGGGGCCTGAGTCTCAGCCCAGGCAGCTCAAATGTGGCTCTTTGCGCGGCCTGAAGGGAAAAGACGACTTGGAACATCGGGTTGTAGCCGAGGCTCCGCTCCGGTCGAAGTTCCTCAACCAGTCGCTCAAAGGGCATATCTTCATGCGCATATGCACCCAACGCAGTATCTCTCACGCGAGCCAGCAACTCCCGAAATGTGGGATCGCCATCCAGCTTTGTGCGCAAGGGCAAGGTATTAGCGAAAAGGCCGATTAAGCCCTCCACTTCAGCTCTATTGCGGTTAGCAATTGGCGTACCCACGACGATATCGTCCTGTCCGGAATAGCGCGACAACAATGTCTGGAATCCGGCGAGCAAAGTCATGAAAAGCGTCGCTTCCGACTTTCGCCCCAGCCGATTTAGGTCTTCCTTGAGCTTGGCGGAGAGGGTGAAATTCGTAGTTGCCCCGGAATAGCTCTGAACTGCAGGACGAGGCCGATCGGTTGGGAGATCCAAAGTTGTCGGTGCGCCGGCCAATTGCTGCTTCCAGTAATTCAGCAGATTCGCAAGAGTCTCCCCTTGCATATGATTGCGCTGCCAGACTGCGAAATCCGCATATTGCAACGGGAGTTCAGGAAGCGCCGACGGTTGCCCAGCGCAGAAAGCTTCATAAAGTGCGGCCAGTTCGGTTACCAAGATGCGGCGCGACCAGCCATCAAATGCTATGTGGTGCGTTGTTATCAGCAGGGCATGGTCCGCTGCACCTAGGCGGAGTAGGGTCGTACGCACCATTGGGCCGTGCTTAAGATCGATCGGTGACCGGGCCTCATTTCCGGCTGCAGATTGGACCTCTTCCTCTGGATCGGCCACGGCAGTCAAATCGATCAAGTTCAACGGAACGTGCACCGAAGGTGTGACGATCTGCACGGGGTGGCCTTCCACCACGTCGAAGGTGGTGCGCAGAATTTCGTGACGCCGCACGATCTCGTTTAGGCTCCGCTCCAGGGCGGCAGCATTTAACGAGCCCGCGACACGAATTGACCAAGGCACGCTGTAAGACGTGTTGGAGGGATCAAGCTGGTTTAGAAACAGCAGGCGCTGCTGCGCGAATGTGACCGGAAAGACGTAGACCTGCTGGTCCTCAGCCGGTGAAGCCGGGACGGTCCCTGTCGTGCCTGCCTGCATTGCGCCTTCAACCTTCATCTGAATAGAACTCAGTGCAATCGTTTGAATGAATCAAGAAGCTATGAGCGAGCGCCGTTGATGCGATCCACTTCAGCGCCGTCAATTATGTCGCCTAAGGCAACCACGATCTTGCGCGGACCGACAAACGAATCACGTGCATGAGCCGTAAGCATGTTGTCGAGTGAAACCATGTCGCCCGCCTGCCATGTGAAGCGGACCGCATTCTTTTCATACGTCTCGCCGACGTGGTCCATAACCGAATCCTCGATCTCGGAACCGTCACCGTAATACACATGCCGAGGCAGGTCCTCGCGCTTGAAGATCGAAAGCAGCGATTCCCGTACCTGCGGGTCCAAACAATGGACATGGTGCAACTGAACTTGATTGAAGAACGAAAGTTCGCCCGTTACCGGATGGCGAAGAACCGCGCGGCAGCGCTGTTTCACCCTTAGGTTGTCCGCGCCTACCCACTCACAAACGAAGCCTTGTTTACTGCAGGTCTCCTCGACTTCGGATCGATTATCAGTCTGGAAGAAATGTTGCCAACTCACGTCAAGACCATCGGAGAAGTTGCGGACGTACATCACGCCTTTTTCTTCGAACTTCTGACGAATCTCAGGGTCAAGTTGCTGGTAGACCTTGCGGCAGTCCACCACTGGAGAACAGCCGCCTTCCTTGGCCGCGATCACGCAGAAGAAGCTAATGCGCGTAGGCCAGCGGTTCATATGCGAACTTTCGTTGTGATAAAGGATGCACTTGTCTTCCGGGTAGGGGGTCGAAGTGTAAATCTTTCCTCCGGCACCCTCGCGGGGAAGATCACCGTACTCGGAGAATATTTCCGTGTACACGCCCGCAGCCACCCGTTCGAAATCCTGAGGAGCCTTCAAGTCGAAGCCACGGAAGAGAATGCCGCCATGTGTGTGTAATTTCTGTGCGATGTAGTCACGGTTATTGCGCGCCCAATCGGCGAGATCGACCTGAGCCGCAGCCGGTTCCATGATCAGGGGAAGCGCCTGGTCAGGGTCCATCTGGCTTTCCTTAACAGGGCTGAAGTGTGCCAAATCGACGGCTTTACGGCGGATGGCTGCGAGGCTCTTGCCGGCCGACATCGTGCGTTCCATAACTTACTCCTTAGTTCGCGGTCAGAGGTGGGGGTAGGCGATGCGCTGCGCGCTCTCTCTTAAGGTAAGGCGCAAGTTGGGTCGCAGTTATCTCCACCAGGGGTTCATTCATTATGTCGCGCCGGCTGTCGAGGATGCCGTCGCCAATTACGCGGTGTTCGAAACTCTCAGCAAGCCCGTCCCATCCAAGATTGGGGCCGAAATCCAGAGTGCCAGGCCCATAAAACAGAACAAGCGATCCAGAATAAGGCTTGGGCTTATAGCGCTGTTCAGCCTGTCCCAGAGACTGCATCACGTACATGGTTCGCATGGCAGGTGGGACCCGAAGTCCTAAACTAAAGAGGAACTTATGAGAATACTTTCTTATGGACGGAAGCGCACGCCAATAGGCCGCCCGCGACAGATTGCGTAGAGTGAGAATCGGCGACGAAACAGCCCTGGCAATTCTGGAACCGCTTTGCTTTGAAGATCGTTCGGGAGCCGGCGGCGCGACCGCGTGATTGAAACGCAATGCCGCGCTGAATAGGGCAACCAGAGCAACATCCTCGCCGTGTTCATGCAGCATACGGGCCATCTCGAACGCCACTAGTCCCCCAAAGCAGTAGCCTCCGAGGTAGTAAGGGCCATTCGGTTGCACTTTGCGAATCTCAGAGACGTAATGCGCGGCCATTTCCTCGACCGTTGGACGCTGAAACGGTTTTCCGTCCATTCCTTCGGGCTCAATGCCGTAGAACGGTTGTGTTGGGCTAAGCTGATTCGCTAACTGGTGCAGAAAGAGTGTGCTCCCGGCGCCGCCGTGCACGCAGAAAAATGGCGGCAGCGAACCGCCTTCCTGAATGGGAACAACGGTCTTATATTCGGCATTCTTGCGAGCGGGTTGCAGTTCCTTTGCCAGTAACTCAACCGTCGGAGACTGGAACAACGTCGAGAGCGGCAGCTCCTTACCGAAGGCCCGCAAAATCTTCGTGAACAACCGCGCGGCCAGCACGGACCGCCCCCCCAGATCAAAAAAACTGGCGGTGACGCTAACAGGGCTGATCCCGAGGACATCCTCCCAAAGTCGCACCAGCTTGCGTTCCGTTTCGTCGCGTGGCGCAACGTAATCGGAAGCAATCTCAAAGTCGGCAGTACTCGGCGCGGGCAAGGACTTGCGATCAACTTTGCCATTTGGTGTCAGCGGGAGCCGAGGCATCTGCACAAAAGCACTCGGAATCATGTAGTCCGGTAGTTGCTGTTGAGCATGTTCTCGAAGCGCAGCAGATTTTACGGAGTTCGGAGCACTTGGAACGACATACGCCACCAGACGTTTATCACCCGGGGTGTCTTCTCGCGCGATCACAACAGCTTGGTTCAACCCGTCGTACTGCTCAAGCACTCCCTCAATTTCACCTAACTCAATGCGGAAGCCTCGGACCTTGACTTGGTGATCGATGCGCCCGAGGAACTCAACGTTTCCGTCTTGCTTGTAACGGGCTAGATCGCCGGTGCGGTACATTCGAGCGGCCGGGACAGAACTAAAAGGATCGTGAACAAACTTTTCCGCAGTCAGCGTCTCCCTTTCAAAATAGCCGCGAGCGAGTCCGTCGCCTCCGATATAAAGCTCTCCTTCTGCGCCGTCGGGAACGGGCTGGCGATTCTCGTCGAGAATATAGAACGTAGTATTGGCGATCGGTTTCCCGATCGGAACCAACTTCGCTTCCGTGCCCTCCACCTTGTAAACGCTGGACCAGATCGTGGTTTCGGTTGGCCCATACATGTTCCAAACAGAGCTGCAGCAGCGGGAGAGCTGGCGTGCCAGGTCGGCCGGGAGCGCTTCTCCGCCGACAAGGACCTTAAGCTTCGAGTCGCCCTTCCACCCAGATTCGAGTAATACCCGCCAAGTGGTCGGAGTGGCCTGCATGATGGTTGCGCCGCTTTGCTCGAGCAACTGCATGAGGAGGCGACCGTCCATTGTCACGTCGCGGGATGCCACCACAAGTTTGCCGCCAACCAGCAGCGGGAGATACATCTCCAATCCGGCGATATCAAACGAGAGGGTAGTGACGGCAACAAGGACGTCACTCGCCGTCATTCCCGGATTTCGACGCATCGAACACAGGAAATTCACGACGCTCCGGTGTTCGAGTTGAACGCCCTTTGGCCGGCCCGTAGAGCCAGAGGTGTAAATAACGTAGGCCAAATTGTCTGACTCGATGGCGGCCGCCACCGGGCCCGGGTCCTCCGAGTGGAACTCCCGCCATTCCGGATCGACGGTAACGATTTCGGCAGACGTAGGCGGAAGGCTAGTGGTTAGCCCCGGCTGTGTGACCAGAATTTTCACGCTGGCGTCGTCCAGCACGTACTTAATTCGGTCGCTGGGGTAGCTCGGATCCAGTGGCACATACGCCGCACCCGCTTTTAGGATTCCGAGTAGCGCGACGACCATTTCGACTGATCGTTCGAGACACAAACCCACAAACACATGAGGTCCGGCGCCCTTTCGCAGCAGGATGCGCGCTATCTGATTCGAGCGAACGTCCAGCTCCGCATAGGTTAGCGATTGACCCAGACACTCAACAGCCGTGGCGTGGGGATTCCGGGCAAAGGAATCTTCGAGTAGTTGTGGCAGGCAAACATGACGCGGGTAGTCGGCGTCAGTTTGGTTGGATAGACGCGCCACCCGGGCCTCGACTTCGTCTGCCGCTGAGTTCGGTATCGTCAAGTCGACGTGAGGAAGCCCTGAGCTGCCGGTCGAGATAGTCTTCGGCACTTCAGAGGCGCACAAATCCATGGTAGAGGCCAGAACTGAATATCGCTTCGGGTTGCCTTACCGAAGCGCTTCGAGTACTCAACTTATAGGGCGAATTTCAAGTGATGTCAACAAGTTTATAACTGGAGTGATTTTAGCTAAAACACTTATTTTCAGCTACATATCGGCAAATCTCTCGCATATGCAACCAATTGGGGAAAGGGTAATAGCCCCATGGTGACATATTAATCTTCCCAAAAACTTTGTGAACTGAGGATTCACCAATTAGTAAAGGGCAGAATCAGTTCAAGTACGACCGGCGCGATAAGCATCTCTCGACACGCGGACGATGCGCGACTGGTTTGCTGGCTGAAGCGGTTGATCGGAGTTTGCGATAGTGCCCGCCAGGCGGTCGATCGTGGGATTTTCAAAGAGTGCTCGAATTGGCAGCTCAATTCGGAAATGCTCGCGAATTCTCGATACGACTTGAGTAGCCAGAAGTGAATGCCCCCCTAAATCGAAGAAGTTGTCGTCGGTACTGACGCTGTCGCGCCGCAAAACTTCGGCAAATATCTTAGATACTGCGACTTCCGTCTCCGTCTTGGGAGCTATGAAGACTCTCGTCGCAACGGCCTCGGGCTCTGGAAGAGCTTGGCGATCGATCTTTCCGTTCGAAGTCAGGGGAATTTTGGGTAGCACTACTATCGCCGACGGAACCATGAAGTCTGGTAATTCTGCCTTCAGATATGTCCGTATATCCTCGGCGGCGACGTCCCGGTCGCCTACAACGTACGCCACAAGCCGCTTATCTCCGCGTTCGTCGTCTTTGGCCATAACCACGGTCTGTTTAATGCCGGCGCGTTGCAGCAAGATTGACTCGATCTCTCCCAGTTCAATACGGAAACCCCGAATCTTGATTTGGTCGTCGGAGCGACCTAGGAACTCCACCTCACCCGCCGGAAGGTAACGGGCAAGGTCGCCAGTGCGATACATTTTGGAGCCGGAATCGGCGGTAAACGGGTTCGGAAGGAATCTCTCCTTGGTCCGGTCGGGCTGATCCAGATACCCGGCAGATACACCGTCACCAGCGATATAAAGCTCTCCAACGGCCCCGGTGGGCACAGGCTGGAGCAGCCCATCAAGGACATAAACTTGGGTATTCGCGATGGGACGTCCAATCGGGATGGTGGTTGCCGTGGAACTTTTCCAGTCGAAGTCGGCGAGGCGGAGGGTCAGCGAGCCGACCGTCGTTTCCGTCGGGCCGTAGTGATTGAAGACCTCACAGGTTGCGCCCAGTGATTCAATCTTTTCCGCCAGACTGACGGTAAGGGCTTCTCCGCCGAGGATCAGAACCCTGCGGGGAAGAATCTGCTTTGCGTGCGCAGATTGCAGAAGCGCCTGCAAATGCGACGGTACGATCTTGAGAACGTCGATCGGATGCTGCGTCATGTAGTCGACAAAACGCTGCGGGTCGGTAGAGTCATCGTAGGAGATTACGTGCACGCAACCGCCCGAAATGAGAGCGGGAAAGATACAGGTATTTCCTAAGTCGGCAGCGATGGTGGACACCGTGGCGAAGTTCAGACCAGCAGGGTACCGGTCGAGGCGCAAGCGCTGGGTGATGAAGTAGCTGTAATTCACCAAGTTCCGATGACGCACCGCGACGCCCTTGGGCACGCCGGTCGAGCCGGAGGTATAAATCACGTAGGCGCCGCTCTCGGGGGTTGTCGTGCACTCCATATTCTCGCTGGACAGCTCCGACCAAAGGTGCTGATCACGATCCAAACAAATCGCTTTTCCGGCAAACGGCGGTATGCGATCGCTCAACTGACCTTCCGTGATCAAAGCGACAAGCCCTGAGAGTTGGTGCATTAAACGAGGCCGGGGATTATCGGGATTCAACGGAACATAAGCTCCGCCTGCTTTTAGGATCGCCAGGAGTGCAACCAGCATTTCGGCAGACCGCTCGACACAAAGTCCAACCAGTGATCCGGCATGCACACCCGATGCGCGCAGAAAATGCGCGAGTCGGTTTGCCCTCTCGTTTAGCTCACGGTAGTTCAACACGGTCTCACTAAATCGTACCGCCGGGCGATCGGTAGTCATGATGGCCTGCGCCTCGAAGAGTTGATGGAGGCATTTTTCGCGCGGATAAACCGTCGAGGTCTGGTTCCAGTCGATGACCAACTGGCGGTTCTCAACCTCATCGAGCAGAGGGAGTCGCGAGATTTGCCTCTCCGGATCTGCTACCGAAGCCGTGAGTAGCCGTTGGAAGTACCCAGCCAGCCTCTCGACAAACTTCAAGTCAAAGCGCGATTCGTCGAAATAGAGTTCGAGAGTAAGATCGTCCCCACTTTCCAGCGCCGACAGTTTGAGCTTATAGGCATCATGCCAATCGAACACTCGTTGCTCGGACACTGAGACAGGACTCGCCGTCGAGGAAGTTGGTTTCGGTATGAATTCGAAGCTGACAGGAGGCCCAGCAGCGAATCCGGAGCCGGGGCGATAACATTCCTGCCACTCCGCTGCTTCGGCGACCGAGGTATGACCCTGCTCGGCGACCTCGCGGAAGCGATAGTCACCATCGAACCTTGCGCCGATTGGAATTGTCTTCGCTACCAATCCGATCAGCCCTTGCAGCTCCGCGTATTCTCGGCCCTCAAATACGACACCGATCGAGAACGGCGTCTGTCCAGTAAGCCGCCACAGGAGGGACTGCCATGCCGCCAAAAGGATCTCCGCCGTTGAGGCCTTCAAAGCACTGGCAAGCGACTCCACATTTCGCAGGGTCGCGGAGTCGACGGTGAACGAAAACAGTTGTGGCAAAAAGATTCCTGCCGACTTGCGTTCGTTCGGTATCACGAGAGCGGAATCCAGCCCAGCGAGTCGAGCCCAAAACTCGCGTCCATTCGAGGCGCTCTCATCGTCGCCATCGAGAAGGTCATTCTGCCACTGAGAAAATTGCACGTAACGAAGTGGTTCGACCTCCGCGGTGGTAGTGGCTTTCGTGGAGAATTGCAGAATCTCATCCGCGAGAGTGCGAAGTGAGCGGGCATCTCCGGACACCGCCGGGAGGCTTAGCAGAAGCGCAACGAGACCCGGGCCCAAAGTCACTAGTTTTGCCGTGAGAATCGGCGACCGTTCGGGAAGGGATTCGCGGAGTTGCTCAGCTCGGAAAAGTTCGTTTAGAGTCGACTCCTGTTCAGTCGCGGATAGGCCGCTCAGGTCGATCGATTCGAAGTCGGGCGCGACAGTTGCAAGAGGTGCCTGAAAAGGGAACATCATCCCTGGCTGACGAACGTAAACAGTTCGCAAGATTTCGTGCCGGTTCAGGACATGTTGGATAGCAAGCGGAATCGTAGCCACGGACTCGAGGCCTTCGACTACATTCAAGTAGACCGATCGTCGAGCCCCAGACGACTGCTGTAGGGCCCAGACGTGCTTTTGTTGCGGCGAAAGCCAGAAACCCGCGTTTGCCGGGTCTTCCATGGTTGTTGACTCTCCTAAAGCTCGAAACGGGTCACACGCCAAACGACACACCTCCACTGCCAGTCTTTTGGGGAAAGACTGAACGTGCCGACGGCATGCGATTCACTAGCTAACTATAAGCGTCGGAAATACTTATGCGATAAAGGCTAAGCGCAGTGCAACCCGCCGGTCGGCGTTGCGAACCCACTCAAGGTTCGCACGATTTGCTGCTAATGTCTAGATTCAGAGGGTGGCCCGAAAGCGCAAATGACCACCTGACACCGTTGGTTGGTGGGGTCGTTTGGCTTGGCGTCTCGCGACTTTGCATCCTTAAGAATTGGCGTATCATGCCAGCGAGCGCAGAGGAGGCTGGAATGGCCCATTGTACGAAGTGCGGAGCGGAGGTTCCTGACGCGGCGCAGTTTTGCCAGAAATGCGGACAACCCCAGATCGCAGTACCGGCTAACCCGGGCTTTCGGCCTCCGGCACCGCCGTATCAACCGGCAACCTCCGGACTTTCGGAGAACGCAGCCGCGACGTTAAGCTACGTTCTCGGATGGCTCACTGGCATCATTTTCTTTCTAATCGACAATCGTCCATATGTTCGGTTTCATGCCGCGCAGTCGATCGTGACGTTTGGAGGGCTGCACATTATTCGTGCGATTGTGGGCGTAATGTTCGGACTAGGGTGGGCGTTCCGCGGTTGGGGTCCACGGGATGGCTACGGAGTCGGACACTTCGCAGGCTTCGGCATCGGACTGACCTTGCTGATTGCGATTGGCTTCGTGACATTCGTACTGTGGATCGTCTGCATGGTAAAAGCGTTCCGAGGCGAGCGCTTTATGGTTCCGATCGCTGGAGATATTGCTGCTAACCTCGCCGGGCGCTGAGTGAAGCGAAAGCTAACGCGTCTGCCCGCCAACATGCACAGGTATACCGACTTCTATTTTGCGACCAGCACTCCTGGTGGTTTCCACGTTCCATCACCTGCGGGCAATATGGAAGGCGGCGGCGCGACCCTGGGCCAGTACAACCTCATCACCATATAAATCGGTCCGTTCGGAGCGGGAAGCCAGTTGGCCTTCTTGTCTGCCGAGGGAGCGTCTTTCTGGATGTAAATCGTCAACGAACCATCGGGATTGCTTTTCAGGGAAGGCAGCATCGGAGAGTTGATGAGATAACGATTGATCGGATTCTCGATGAGCAACTGCGTTTTGCCGTCGTACATGGTCACTGACCAGAAGGCATTTACCGGCGGAAGGCTGTTGGCAGCAAAGGTCAGCGTGTAATCGTGCTTGCTACCGTCGAGCGGGGCGCCAATGCCGTCAGTCTTCGCCAAAGGATATACGGCCTCATCGGCGTCATTACCGTAAATGCCGGCCAGCGCGGCCGCGGCACGGAGCAGAAAATCACCGTGGTAAAAGTCCCGGTTTCCGAAAGCGGAACCTACGATCCAACCGTTTACATTCTTTCCAATCGTATCGCGCTGCTTTTGGATTGAGTCGAAACCGTCTTTCAGGGCAAGGGCCAACTCACCCTTTTGCACCTCGGTGAGTTTCTCGAAGTCGAACGGTATGCCTGGCCCGATGCCAATGGCTGCGAATTGCAAGCGAACCGCCGCCTCTTCCGGCACTTCAGGACAGAACTGCAGCAGGAAATTCAGGTAGGACGGAAATTGTGTTTTGAAAGCCTCCTCGGTGAACCGCGGAAAATCGATCGGAGGAGGTGCAGGCGGCGCCGGCTGATGAATGTACGACGAAAGCGGTTGAACGGTGTATCCAGCCTGAATCTTCTTCACGTTGTCGATATCATTGGGACCGAGTAACTGCGTCCGATAAATGAGAAGGCTGAACTGAGTTTCGGAGCGGAAGACCCTGCGGACTCCTGGCGGTGTCAAGCCAGTCCAGCCCGGACCAGCGACTATATAACAGCCAGCGTCATTGCCGGTCGTGCGGCTACCAACATATCCGTAATTGAAGGTGTACATGTCGGTTAACTGGACTGAAAAATAGCGGCCCTTCTGCACATCGGGGACGCAGAAAACCAGGGGCTCAGCACGCAGGTCGGCCTGCAGCATCGAATACGGAGTGTCGCTGTTGGGAGTCACAATGGCGGTGTCTTTAGGGGTGAAGACCCGGGCGGAATTCAAAACCGTGTTAAAGGGTCCCTTGTATTGCGAGTTCGACTTGTCGATATTGAACTGATACATCGCCTTATAGGCGGCGATCATCGGGAAAGCGTAAACGTAAGCCTTCTGGTAATCATCTTTGTGGGTAGTTGCTTCTTCCGCTGCATTTTTTCGACAGGAGACATTGGTCAGCAATATCGCAGCCACAAGAGTTGCCAACAGACAGCATTTCGCTCTCAAGTTCGGGACTCCTTCTCCGATGGAAGTGAACCGGTACGGACTCGGGCGGCGCCCCACGCACTGATAGGACGCCGCTCTGAGTACCATGATCTACGTTGCCGGAATTCGCGAGGTTAAGGATATACCGCTGGCGGCACTTGCGCGAGGCGCAATTTCAACTCGCATTTCAGCGCGTATCCCTGCCGCATGGCGCAGCAGAGGGAGAGAGTGCCGCCACAATTCGGTGGCTAACGTCAACTCACCTTTCACGCTATTTCTGGCAGGACTCGCTCTCCACCACCACGTCCCTCGCAAACAAGTAATGATGCGCGCCGCCAGCAGACCGTTCACTGGCTGTGGGATGCGTCTCATCGCCGGCGATGGTAACCGTCCGACCGAGATAATCATTCATTAACATGTCGGTCTCGTTGATACCCCAGGTGCTCCCGTCGCTGGTGTGAAGCAAGTACTCTTTGGCAGTTGGGCCTTGCTGGAGACATCCGGTGACTTCAATCGGATTTCGATGCACACCTGCTGCTGACGGCACGGCGTAGGCACCGACAAGTCCAAAGCTGCCGACAAACATGATCATTGTTGTGCAAATACCAATCGTGCGTTTCATGATTAACCTCCTGGAGGCAACACTGTCGTGCCTCGGTGTTTTTGCGGGTTACGGGTTGCTAGTTAAATAATTCGCTCTCCTCGTGAAAACGAAATGGTTGCTTGCTGAATGCACGGATACTGTCTGGTTCCGGCGCCCCCAGCGATGCAGGACAGGATCATGGCTGCAACGAAAAGTGTGCACGGCGGTTCATCTGCCAGCACTCTTCCGTCTCCTCATTACAAAAGGGTTTTTCCTTGCCGTAGCTGATCGTGCGAATGCGATCTGCAGGTATCCCCAGTCTCTCTAGCTGATCGCGCACCGTGTCCGCCCTGCTGTCACCCAGCGTCAAGTTGTATTCTTCGGAGCCGCGCTCGTCGCAATGGCCGGAGATCAAAAGCTTGATGTATGGATGTGCGGCGAGGAACTTGGCGTCATGCTGGACGGCCGACTCTTCGTCGGACGGCACAATGGATTTGTCGTACGCAAAGAAGACGTCCTGAATATTCTGGGAGAAAAGCTGCTCGTCGGTGGGTTGGGCTTTCGCCGAGGCAGGAGGAGGCGCATTCACCGCGACTCGCGCACTCGCTTCCTTCGATCCGCCGGGGCCGGTGGCCGTCAAAACGTAGGTAATCGATGAGCGTGGGCTAATTGACATGGATCCGCTGGCGGCAACCTTTCCAAGACCCGTGATTGCAATTTCGTTTGCGTACTGTGTGCTCCAGGTAAGTTTGGTCGACTGGCCGCTTTCCAGTGCGTCAGGATTGGCGGCAAGGCTGGCAGTCGGTGCGAGTGCTGGTGGTGGCGGCACCGTCTTGGCAACTACAGGCTTCTTAGCGCATCCTGCAACCACTAGAAGAACTGCTGACGCAAGAAACGCGACGATGTGATGCGAACGTGCGGACATATACCCTCCAAGAGTTAAGGTGAACGTCGGAGTTGGATTGAGAAGTACGGCGAACGAGCCCTAGCAGCGAAGAGTGAGGACGGGAAGAGGATCGTGTCCTGGGGACATTCGCTCCCAAACCGACTGATGCGTATATGGCGCAGACGGAGAAGTGTTAATAGCCAGAGCGACATCGAGAAGGGTGAAGTCGAAGGCGTCACAGCTGACGGCAGAAATCGTGGTCGCGGGTCCGTGAGTAGCAGTGAACGGCCCAGCGCCCGCCGGAAATAATGCTACCCACACGAGGGTAACGGTTGCCAGAAGCGCTGCGTTTTGGGATGGCAAAGACATTCAAGGCCAGCCAATCACCAACTCACGACTAGCTCAAACCCAAGCCTGGGTTCTTAGTTGCTGCCTGTTTCAAGTAAGGGAGTAGGAGTTAGGCTACTTCTGCGTAACACCGCCATGCGGGTTGTTGGACATTAGCTCCAAACACGACTCAAGTGACTCGCAGATAAGTGGTATACGGTTCTTCCCCGATCTCGACGAAGGGGAGAAGAGTCATCGGGCCGGAGGCAGTCTCTACACGCCAACTCCTTGAACCCATTTGTGTGGCCTCGAGCAATTGTTTAGGCGTCATGACCGGAGCACTGCTGGTTATCGGGAACAGCACCAACGGTCCACGTATCAGGGCCACGGTTTTCGGATGCTGCGGGTCAACTGCTTCCAGCCGCATCGTCATCGGCAGTTCCAACTCGACGCGGTCGCCAGTCTTCCATTGCCGGCGAACCGAGGCGAAGGTTCCCGGTTCAAGGTTTATGGGCTGCCGCTTTCCGTTTACTGCGACCGTTGCACCAATTGCCCAAGCAGGAATTCTCAAATGCAAGCCAAACTCTTGCGGGCTGGCCATGGTGAACTCAAACTGTACTACCGCGTCGAAAGGGTAATTGGTTCGTTGTGTCACACCTATAGGTGTGCGTTCGTATTGCCATTGCACTTTGGACGGGATGTAGAGGTTCACCAACAAGTCGTCTTGGTCGTGAAAGTAAACGTTGATGTGGTAATCGGCTGCCACCTGCGGGAGGGTTCCCGAGCAACAGGGCCAGCGATCGTTCGAGTAACCTTTTTGTCCGTGGAAGTTGTAATCCGAATAGTAAAACGCCGTTCCGTCGGCCTGAAGCGGCTTGGCGCCAAGCACGGTGTTGTACATCACTCGCTCCATGCTGTCGCCGTACCGCGTGTCGCGAGTCACGCACAACAGGGACCGTGTGAGTTTGAAGTGAGCGTATGCGCCGCAAGGTGTTTCGAAGCTTTTATGTTGGTCAACCAGACTGGCGCCCAGTGCGCCTGTGCCAGGCTCACGCAGGAGTTCGTCGGGGCCCCATCCGCCGGTGGCAAAGCTCTGCGTGTTCACGAGCATTTCGAAGGCATTGCGGGCGGCGCGCAGGTGTTTGTCGCTGCCCAGCGTCAGGTAGGCCTGCATGGCGGAATTCAGCGCATTCACATAGCTGTAGGCATGCTTGCCCGGCAGTACGTTAATGCCCGCAGCCAGCGGATCGAAGTAGGTTGAGTCGTCGAGGAACCGGCTGGCCAGTTGTTTGTATCGGTCTCCTGCGCCACGCTGATAGGCAAGGAAGAGGTTCTCGGGTAGCGTGTACGATTCGTCCCAGTTATAAGAAATGTCTTTCCCGGTGCGCCAACTCTGCTCTCGGTCTACGGCTTTGGGAGGGAGGTGCGGCAGCGCAAGATCAGTCGTCTGTTGCAGAATCTCAAATGCCTTTGGATCCTTCGCGAATTGATCCGAGTCAATCAGCCCGCAGACAAGCTTGTCATAGCAATAGGCAGGGAAGCGGTTGATCTCGAAAAAGGCGCTCTTCACCGACTGCGCGTAGAGTCGATTCAGGCGCAATACCTTCTCTCGCGTCGCTGGGTCATTCGTGATCGCAAAAGACCGAGCTAGCGCCGACACCCACTGGCCGAAGGTCCCACCGGGACAGAGGCCCGCGCTGTCCTTGCGGTAATCGTAATCCGGCTTGTACATGTACCATCCGCCGAGATCCGCTCCAGGCGCTGGAAGACCCGACATCTCACGAAACGGCTTCATTAAACTGTCTTCGTTCAGGCTCATCAGAACATTGTGGGTATTCTCGAGTTGACGAGAATGGGATTCGCTGGTCAGAACCACGTCGCTATACCCAAAGCACCGGAGCGGCGCGGCGTCCGCCAGGGCGTCAGAGGCGACGGCCAATAGGTTGCGCCTAGAGGCCGCCAGAGTTCCGCTGAGGACGGCTGCCCGTTTCAGGAAGGCTCGCCGGGAAGGATTTGGAAGGCCCATGCGGTCATTATCAAGTCTGCGACGATTGACGAAAAAGAAAATTCGCGATCGTTTAGAATCAAAGGGTTGGGCGAAAATTGCTCGCAAACAGTTGATTCTATATTGGTTATACGTATCCATTTCTGCCCGTGGGACTTAGCAGCCCTTCTTACGACGTTGCACAGCGCCGCTGTTCCATTTCGGGAATTTTCAACTCGCTAATCTCGTGGGCGCCAAGGCGCGCGGACCGGTTGGCTAGATGAAAAGTCCTGGCCCCATGAGCCACTTTTAATGGCCGAAGAAGCGCAACGCCAGCGAAATCGTGCGATGGGGAAAACTAAAGTAACCACCTTCAGTTTGACACCGGACACTGGCGAACATATCCTGCTGCCAACCGCGCCCGCTTAAACCGCCGTTTGCACGGTTTGACGGCACTACAGAGGAATCGTCGACAACGCTCCCGATTGGGGGTCCACATGAATCCGGATGATTCCTTTCCCAAAGCGGCAGATTGGATCCCAGCTACCTTTCGAGCACTGCTGGAAGCTGCTCCCGACGCCATGGTTATTGTTGACCAGGAGGGCCGGATCGTCCTCGCAAATAAGCAAGCTGCATTATTGTTCGGGTACGCGGACAATGAATTGCCCGGCCAAAAGGTTGAAGCGCTCGTGCCGTCACGCTACCGCTCGAAGCACCCCGGCCACCGTGCCGGGTTTTTCAGTGATCCGCGTACGCGGGCGATGGGCGTTGGGCTAGACCTGCTCGGTTTGCGCAAAAACGGGTCCGAGTTTCCGGTCGAGATTAGCCTGAGTCCGGTGCAAATACCGGGTGGTACGGTCGTCATTAGTGCGATACGTGACGTCAGCAAGCGCAAGGCGGAAGAAGATAAGTTCCGCGCTCTCTTAGAGTCCGCTCCGGATGCGATGGTCATTGTCGACGGGCGCGGCAAGATCGTGCTCATCAACTCGCGTACGGAAGAGTTGTTCGGGTATCCGCGGCAGGAATTGTTGGGGTATTCGGTCGAGGTATTGCTGCCGGAGCGATTTCACGGACGACACGTCCGGCATCGTCTGTCGTATGTCGAGGACCCGAAACAGCGTCCCATGGGCGCAGGCTTGGAACTCTTCGGCTTGCGCAAAAACGGCAGCGAGTTTCCCGTTGAGATCAGTCTCAGCCCTATCCAGACTGCGGATGGTCTGTTGGTAAGCAGCGCGATTCGGGACTTGAGTGTTCGTCGAAGGGCCGAAGACAAGTTCCGCTCTCTTTTGGAAGCGGCGCCCGACGCGATGGTCATGGTGGACAAGTGGGGGCGCATCACACTGGTCAATGCGCAGACCGAAAGGCTGTTCGGCTACGAAAGATCGGAGCTGGTGGGTAGCCGGGTTGAGGTGCTCATTCCGGAGCGATACCGCGGCCAGCACCCGCGGCACCGGGAAAACTTCTTCGCAGAACCGCGACTGCGGCCGATGGGAGTCGGACTGGAACTCTTTGGGCTGCGCAAGGATGGCATCGAATTTCCAGTTGAGATCTCGTTGAGTCCGCTGACCACGGAGGACGGCACGGTCGTAACAGCGGCCATCCGGGACGTTACGGAACGCAAGCTGGCGGACTCACAGATTAAGAAGCTCCATGACGAATTGGAGCTTGCGTTGCAGCGTTCTGAGCGGCTGGCGTCCACCGGACGGCTGGTGGCGACCATCGCCCACGAAATCAATAATCCGCTGGACTCGCTCTATAACGTGATGCACCTGCTGCGGGCCAACCCTAATTTGGATGCCACGGGAAGAGAACTTGTGGACCTAGCCGAAGGCGAAATTGCCCGGCTGTCGAACCTCACCAAACAAACACTTGCCCCGCATCGCGAGACCAAACTGCCTGTAGTGACACGGCTCTCCGCGATTCTGAACGATGTTTGCAGCTTGTTTCAACCGCAGTTTCAAGCCGCTGGAATAACTGTGCATCGAGACTTTCGCTCCGAGGGCGAAGTTACCCTTCACGCGAGCGACTTGCGGCAGGTCTTCAATAATTTGATAAGTAACGCGGTTGATGCAATGGGACAAAACGGGTGCCTCGATTTGTCGATAGAAAGTAATGCGCAAAACGAAGTGGAAGTCACCGTCCGGGACACGGGGTGCGGAGTTCCCGTGGAAAATATTGGGACCATCTTCGAGCCGTTCTTCACGACCAAGGGCGACAGGGGGACGGGTATTGGGCTATGGGTAGTGAAGGGCATCGTCGAACGTCTCGGAGGTCGTATCGCGGTCGTGAGCTCTACCACGGGCGACACCGGCACTTCGTTCACCATAGTTCTTCCGTCAAGCCGATCGGCATCCGCCGCGACGCGGGAGTCCAGCGAGCGCTTGGCATAAGCGGGGCGCGCTGCAGACCCAACGTGCGGGACCGGGCAACGGATTTCCAATCATGATAATTGCACTAGCCGGGCGAAGAATCGATAAGGCTGATTCGAAAGATCCGCGGTTTCCGTCGAGAAATGTGGAGCGAGTCGCCGGTGCCTTGCGCGGGCTGCTGGTTGAGCGCGGGGCAACTATTATCGTGAGTTCGGCAGCGTGTGGTGCAGACCTCGTAGCTTTAAGGGAGGCAGGTAAGCTGGGTCTCAGGCGCAAGATCATTTTGCCGTTCGACCGAGCGACATTTCGTCAGAGTTCGGTGGTGGATCGCCCGGGTGACTGGGGCAGTATCTACGACGAGGTGCTGGATGAAGTGGATGCCGCCGGCGATCTGATCACGCTCAGCCGGGTGGGTAACGTTGACCCGTATAGCATCACCAGCGAACGAATTCTGGATGAGGCCGTCGAGTTGGCTCGGCAGTTAGAAGAGCCGGCAGGCGCAGTAATGATGTGGGATGGCACGATTGGAGAGAAGCCAGATTACACGGCAGATTTTGGGGTCAGTGGCCGCCGGCGTGGGTTACCGATTTTCGAGGTAAGAACGGTATGAACGTAGCGTGAGGGTTCGAATAAACGGGACTTAGGTTGGTGTTGGAGCCGCCACGACAAAGGCGGCTCCGACTGTTTCTTGCAATACGCGCGGAGCTAGCTTGCGCGCCGGCGCTCTGGCGAATCCGCATCCGGAATGGAGTCCGACCATTCGCGTATCTGCTTCGCGGCTTCTTCCTTTGAAATTCCGTAACGCTCCTGGATCTTGCCTGCCAACTGATCCTGTTTGCCGGCGATGACATCCAAGTCGTCATCTGTCAGTTTGCCCCACTTCTCTTTCACGGAGCCCTTCATCTGCTTCCATTTACCTTCGAGCTGGTCTGAGTTCATTTTGTTCTCCTGGTGCCATAGGTTAGGTGCTAGCGTGAGTGGTTCAAGATGATCCCATGCAGCAGGAACACCCCATTGCAAGGCCGGTCTACATTCTGGAGATTCGTATGTAACGGCGTATGTCGGGCAACGAGGTCACGACAATGTATCCAGCGATAAGCAAGCCTGTTAATCCCAATGCGTTTTTCAATGTC
>CAWIPZ010000027.1:0-30227 GCA_963837915.1 uncultured Acidobacteriaceae bacterium | reverse complement strand
AGCCTGAGTCCGGTGCAAATACCGGGTGGTACGGTCGTCATTAGTGCGATACGTGACGTCAGCAAGCGCAAGGCGGAAGAAGATAAGTTCCGCGCTCTCTTAGAGTCCGCTCCGGATGCGATGGTCATTGTCGACGGGCGCGGCAAGATCGTGCTCATCAACTCGCGTACGGAAGAGTTGTTCGGGTATCCGCGGCAGGAATTGTTGGGGTATTCGGTCGAGGTATTGCTGCCGGAGCGATTTCACGGACGACACGTCCGGCATCGTCTGTCGTATGTCGAGGACCCGAAACAGCGTCCCATGGGCGCAGGCTTGGAACTCTTCGGCTTGCGCAAAAACGGCAGCGAGTTTCCCGTTGAGATCAGTCTCAGCCCTATCCAGACTGCGGATGGTCTGTTGGTAAGCAGCGCGATTCGGGACTTGAGTGTTCGTCGAAGGGCCGAAGACAAGTTCCGCTCTCTTTTGGAAGCGGCGCCCGACGCGATGGTCATGGTGGACAAGTGGGGGCGCATCACACTGGTCAATGCGCAGACCGAAAGGCTGTTCGGCTACGAAAGATCGGAGCTGGTGGGTAGCCGGGTTGAGGTGCTCATTCCGGAGCGATACCGCGGCCAGCACCCGCGGCACCGGGAAAACTTCTTCGCAGAACCGCGACTGCGGCCGATGGGAGTCGGACTGGAACTCTTTGGGCTGCGCAAGGATGGCATCGAATTTCCAGTTGAGATCTCGTTGAGTCCGCTGACCACGGAGGACGGCACGGTCGTAACAGCGGCCATCCGGGACGTTACGGAACGCAAGCTGGCGGACTCACAGATTAAGAAGCTCCATGACGAATTGGAGCTTGCGTTGCAGCGTTCTGAGCGGCTGGCGTCCACCGGACGGCTGGTGGCGACCATCGCCCACGAAATCAATAATCCGCTGGACTCGCTCTATAACGTGATGCACCTGCTGCGGGCCAACCCTAATTTGGATGCCACGGGAAGAGAACTTGTGGACCTAGCCGAAGGCGAAATTGCCCGGCTGTCGAACCTCACCAAACAAACACTTGCCCCGCATCGCGAGACCAAACTGCCTGTAGTGACACGGCTCTCCGCGATTCTGAACGATGTTTGCAGCTTGTTTCAACCGCAGTTTCAAGCCGCTGGAATAACTGTGCATCGAGACTTTCGCTCCGAGGGCGAAGTTACCCTTCACGCGAGCGACTTGCGGCAGGTCTTCAATAATTTGATAAGTAACGCGGTTGATGCAATGGGACAAAACGGGTGCCTCGATTTGTCGATAGAAAGTAATGCGCAAAACGAAGTGGAAGTCACCGTCCGGGACACGGGGTGCGGAGTTCCCGTGGAAAATATTGGGACCATCTTCGAGCCGTTCTTCACGACCAAGGGCGACAGGGGGACGGGTATTGGGCTATGGGTAGTGAAGGGCATCGTCGAACGTCTCGGAGGTCGTATCGCGGTCGTGAGCTCTACCACGGGCGACACCGGCACTTCGTTCACCATAGTTCTTCCGTCAAGCCGATCGGCATCCGCCGCGACGCGGGAGTCCAGCGAGCGCTTGGCATAAGCGGGGCGCGCTGCAGACCCAACGTGCGGGACCGGGCAACGGATTTCCAATCATGATAATTGCACTAGCCGGGCGAAGAATCGATAAGGCTGATTCGAAAGATCCGCGGTTTCCGTCGAGAAATGTGGAGCGAGTCGCCGGTGCCTTGCGCGGGCTGCTGGTTGAGCGCGGGGCAACTATTATCGTGAGTTCGGCAGCGTGTGGTGCAGACCTCGTAGCTTTAAGGGAGGCAGGTAAGCTGGGTCTCAGGCGCAAGATCATTTTGCCGTTCGACCGAGCGACATTTCGTCAGAGTTCGGTGGTGGATCGCCCGGGTGACTGGGGCAGTATCTACGACGAGGTGCTGGATGAAGTGGATGCCGCCGGCGATCTGATCACGCTCAGCCGGGTGGGTAACGTTGACCCGTATAGCATCACCAGCGAACGAATTCTGGATGAGGCCGTCGAGTTGGCTCGGCAGTTAGAAGAGCCGGCAGGCGCAGTAATGATGTGGGATGGCACGATTGGAGAGAAGCCAGATTACACGGCAGATTTTGGGGTCAGTGCCCGCCGGCGTGGGTTACCGATTTTCGAGGTAAGAACGGTATGAACGTAGCGTGAGGATTCGAATAAACGGGACTTAGGTTGGTGTTGGAGCCGCCACGACAAAGGCGGCTCCGACTGTTTCTTGCAATACGCGCGGAGCTAGCTTGCGCGCCGGCGCTCTGGCGAATCCGCATCCGGAATGGAGTCCGACCATTCGCGTATCTGCTTCGCGGCTTCTTCCTTTGAAATTCCGTAACGCTCCTGGATCTTGCCTGCCAACTGATCCTGTTTGCCGGCGATGACATCCAAGTCGTCATCTGTCAGTTTGCCCCACTTCTCTTTCACGGAGCCCTTCATCTGCTTCCATTTACCTTCGAGCTGGTCTGAGTTCATTTTGTTCTCCTGGTGCCATAGGTTAGGTGCTAGCGTGAGTGGTTCAAGATGATCCCATGCAGCAGGAACACCCCATTGCAAGGCCGGTCTACATTCTGGAGATTCGTATGTAACGGCGTATGTCGGGCAACGAGGTCACGACAATGTATCCAGCGATAAGCAAGCCTGTTAATCCCAATGCGTTTTTCAATGTCGCTTGAAAGGTCTTCATGAAACCTCCTCGATCCGTGCCCAAGAAGTAGCAAGCAACACTTTAGGCTTCCATGGGCCGCCACTGAATCAGGTGCAAGCCTTAACGCAGACGAGAATAAGCCGTATCCGGTTATCGGGTCAGGTTGCTATGGATTCAGGCTGCCAATCGGCTAGTCGGCAGAAATTCGCCGGCCCTCACCTGAATAAGCAAATTTCTTAGGGGAGCTACGAGTATTACCGGATTGCCGGTCTGCCCGTACGACGCTAAAGTCGCCGAAGTAACTGCAACACTGCCCCTCTCAACTCCCGCCGATTGCACCCCGCCAAACGGCAGACGTCGGCCCCAAGATAGTCGGCGTCTGCACCTGCCTTTTCTTGAGGACATTCGCTAACGCGCCCAAAGAACGCTAGGGGTGATCCATGAAACCGTTACGGAATCTCCCTTATGTACTCCTGTCCGGCGAAACTCTACAGTTCCGTTGAGCGGCGACGCTCGATCAGTCGCGCTCTATCAAAGGAGAGAAACACCATGGTTACCATTTTGATCGTGATTTTGGTATTGGCTTTGGTTGGTGCGCTGCCCACATGGCCCTACAGCCGCGGATGGGGATATTACCCAAGCGGTGGTGTCGGGCTGATTGTCCTAATTCTGGTGATCTTGCTGCTGCTTGGACGAGTGTGAAGCGGCACTGTCGAAAAACGGCCTGTACACGCAGCCGCCGGGAGCCATTCTTCAATCCGCAGTCGCTCGGGACGACGTCAATTCTCGCCACACTAGAGCGAGAGCCTGATCTGTCTCGGCCTTTGGTTGAGATAACCTGAGCAGGCTCTTCGCGGCAATTAATGCTGCGACATCATTGAATCAGCACAAGGAGCCATAAGAATCATGAACCACTCACTCAGTAAGAAGACAAGAGTGCTTCTACTCGGAAGCTTGCTTTGCGTTTATCCGGCACTTGGCTCCTCGCGGCCCCGCAGCAGGCTCCGGCACCCGACTCGCAAAACCAACACGGATAGGCGGCAATTCGGCCAACCAGCAAACAGCAAGCAGATCCCGATCTGATTCAGCATGAACGAAAGCGATTATGCCAGATTAGGCTCTGTCCACATATGCGCATAACGTGAGCGATTGCATCGAACTGCCAGATCCACTGAAGGGGCCGGTTCGCTCGGAAGACGAAAAGCAAGCGATCGAAGCCAAGGCAGCAGAAGTCGCTGGTACCGCCAACGTCTAACGAGTCTCGGTCGCCCCAGATAAACCAATAGCCATTCACATCGACAACAAGGAGGCACGCATGGCGGGAAAGAACACAGCAGTATTCGGCATCTACCCAAGCTATTCGGCAGTTGAGGACGGGGTGGAAGCACTGAAGGCGGCGGGATTTCGAAACACCGACATTTCCGTTCTAATGCCGGAGAATGTGGGAACGAAGGATTTCGCCCACGAAAAGAACACGAAGGCTCCCGAGGGAGCTGCTACGGGCGCTGGCGCGGGTGCATTGCTCGGCGGCGGCCTTGGTTGGTTGGTTGGGATTGGCGCGCTGGCGATCCCAGGAGTCGGGCCTTTTATCGCAGCGGGGCCCATCATGGCGGCGTTGGCCGGCGTGGGGGTTGGAACCGCGCTTGGTGGCTTGACTGGGGCCCTGATTGGAATGGGCATTCCCGAGTATGAGGCCAAGAGGTATGAGGGACGGGTACGAGCGGGCGGTATTTTGCTATCTGTTCACGCCGATAGTTCAGACTGGACCAAGAAGGCGAAGAAGTTCTCGAGACCACCGGAGCGGAAGACGTCTCTTCCGCAGGTGAAGCGAGTGCCGACTTTGCAAAAAGCGACCGGCCGCTTCCCCGGACCGGAACCGACGACTAGGTCGAAGTTGATCTAAGGGCCATTGAAGTAAATGGGTGCTCACGCGAACCTGCGTGAGCACCCATTATTTGTCTGTGACGAAACCTACAGGCATTCAATTCGCTCTGAACTCCCCCAGCAAGCGGCAATACGAAACAAGAAAAGGTGCGAGAAGCTACCAGCCTCTCGCACCAGCATTCCCTTTATCGTTCCAGTTAGCAAGCGCTCCTGATCGACCTAGCGTTGCACTGGCTGTGGCTGATCCACCTTCGCTTGCGCCTGGGCGGAGAACTTTCTCATCGCTGCCAGGAAAGGAGCCGAACCGCTGGGAGCGGGGACGGTGCCCGTCAAGATTGACTTGAAGGAAGCGTCGCTGCCGTAGAAGGCACGAGTCGCGTCGTGGTCCTGTTGGATGACGGCTCCGTTCAAGGTCACGCCCGCGAACACGCCTCGTGCGCGCGAATAAGTCAGCACCTCAGCCCTAAGCTTCCAATCGGTTTCGCCTTCAGCCTGGCGGCCGACGGGGCCGGCGGCCACGGAGGCATCAGCCCCAAGTTTGAACTTGCTCGACAGCAGATCCTGCATACCCTTGTCATTCATGATCAGCATGACGAGATCGACATCCTCGCCGCCGATTTGGAGGCCCCAGCTTCCACCTACCACTTGGAAAGGAGCAGGCGCGCTCCAACCGTTGCTGTCGCGACAAGAGGCTACGCCTTTGCCATATTCAGCGCCGAAGATGAAGCCACCCTTTTTCAAAGCTGGGACTACACCTACGCATTTCGCGGACCGCATGACATCGTCGGGTATGCCCTTGTCGGGGGCGGCCATGATTTCGTTGAGAACGTCGGCGGCAGCCTGAACTCGTTCAGTCTCGACATCGCGGTCTTCGGACCATGCCAGACTTGCAGAGGCTAGAAATATTGCTGCACACATGGAGATAGCAAGAACGAAACGCTTCATCGCGGTATCCTCCTTGGGATAGAAGTGTTTGAACCCGCATGCAAATGCCAGCCGTTACACGCCGGTCATGCTAGTAACCATAGATTGCGGTCTGAGATTTCGATATCGGGTAGAAGCCCTAACGCAGAGCAAGAAAGGCTGTATCGGTGGTGATGTCTTCTTTCTAATCGAACAGCTGTTTCACTAGCGCCGAGTCGAAACGATGGACTGACGAATCGATCGCCATTGCTCAGGCTCTGCAGGGCGGAAACCAGCAGTTCTTCGGCGTCCGACTTCAAGAGATAGCCGGACGCGCCTGCGACCGCAGCTGCGCGTAGCATCTCTACCGAGTCGTGCATCGTTAGAATCAAGACCTTGGCATCGGGAAGCAAGAAATGAAGCTTTTGGGCGACCTCTAGCCCATTGGTGGGTGTCATTGAGATGTCAGTTATGACAATATCGGGCCGCAGGCGGTTCGCAAGTTCCAGTGTTTGATCGCCATCCCCTGCTTCCCCACAGATCTCGTACTCACTCGACGACTCGAGAATTGTGCGCACCCCCCTGCGAACAATGGGGTGATCGTCGGAAAGAAGGACCCGAAGATGTGAAAGGGAACCCATCCACCTGACATTCCAGCGCATTCCGGGCTGGCTGTAAATCAGGTGAAACACCTAAGCGCGGGCAACTAGGGTTCCACAATCTTGTTCCTTATGGCATAACGCACCAGTTCGGCAATCGAGTGCAGGTTGAGCTTGCGCATGATATTCGTGCGGTGCGTGTCTGAGGTCTTGGTAGCGATGCCCAGGGAGGAAGCGACCTCTTTCGCCGTCTTTCCTTCGGCAAGAAGCTGGAGTATCTCCACTTCACGTACCGTAAGTCGGTTGCGCATCGACTCCGCTTGGTCGGTGACGCCGTTCTCGCGGTTCGTTAATAGCATTTCGGTGATCCGCGAGGTGAAGAACGGTTTGTGCCGGCTCAAAGCTTCGACTGCGTTGACCAGGTCTTTGTCAGAGTCGGATTTCAAAACGTAGCCGCGCGCCCCAGCGTTCAGCACTTCCGCCGCGATCTCGTCGGAATCGTGATGGGTGATTACCAACACTTCAGACCTTGGGCACGACTTGCGAATCAGACGGGTTGCTTCCAACCCATTCAAATCTGGCATACTGACATCAATCACGACGATGTCGGGGCTGCTCTGGGTCGCCTGTTCTACGGCCTCCCTTCCGGAGCGCGCTTCGCCGCAAACGATCCAACCCGGATGCTCTTCGATAAGCATGCGGAGTCCTTTGCGAACTAAATCGTGGTCATCAGCGATCAGAATTCTTAGATTGCTCATGCTACCTCACTTAGCGGAAGAATTACTTGCACCATGGTGCCTTTTTCGAGGGATTGAATTTCAAGCTGGCCGCCCAACTGCCGCATACGTTCACGCATTCCGAGAATTCCAATTCCGATAGTCGTGTTTTCCTGTCGGGAAGAGAGCTTCTGGGGTGGAATGCCGCATCCATGGTCGATCACCTGGAGGTGTACCTGATCACTCTCAACCTTAAGGCTTACCTTCGCGGTCGGACTTCCCGAGTGTCGGTGGACGTTCGTAAGGCTCTCCTGGACAGCCCGAAACACCGCAATTTCCAGTTCAATCGGAAGGCGGTTCAACGTCGGCGGGAGATCCAGTTGTACCTCGACCCCACTCCTCTGCGAGAAGCCGGTGACGAACCAGCGAATGGCCGGCAGCAGGCCCACTTCGTCCAGCATCGGTGGATGCAGCAGGTGGGAAAGGGTCCGTACTTCTTTAATGCAACCGTCGATGAGTTCCTTGCTTTCCGCCACTGCATTCCTCGAACGTTCGTCCAAATGCGTCGTGTCACGTCCCAAGAAGGACAAATTCATCTTCACTGCGGTAAGGATCTGCCCCAATGAATCGTGAAGGTCGCGAGCCAGGCGTCGACGCTCGTCGTCGCGCAACTGGAGGAGGCGGCCGCTGAGCCATCGCACCGTATTCTCCGCCCGTTTCAGCGCCGTGACGTCCTGCACGATTGCTCCGATCTGGGTGACGACTTCGTCTTCTTTTGCGATAGGGAAGAATGACTTGAGCCACCACCCAATCGAGCCCGGGCTGGCTGGCGCGTGACCTTTAATTTCATGATTGAGCACCGGAACACCGGTGTTGGCCACTTGCCGGATGAGAGGTTCCAGCTCCACGGCCAGTTCACTCGTGACGTCACGAACTCTAAGCCCAGTGTTTTCTTCTGGCGCCAGGCCATTCAGGGTGGAGAAGGGACCATTGATACGCTGGAAGCGGAGGTCCTTATCGATAATCGCCAGGCCTACTGGCGCATTCGAGAAGAAGGCGTTCAATTGAGCTTCGCGCTGCTCGATTTCTTCGCGCTGTCGTCTTCGTTCCGTGATATCTCGCGTGATCAAGGCGTACCCACGCGGCTGGCCGTCACCATTTCGCAAGAGCGTCAGATTTGCCGTTGCCCAGAAAACTGTGCCGTCGCTCCGCATCTGTTGACACTCATCTTGAATGTTGCCGTCCCGCAGGGCGGTTTGCAGGTGTCGATGCGGTGTATCTCGATCACAGGATTGAAAAAGAGACGTTAGTGGCTCACCCAGAATCTCCAGGCTGTTGTACCCGAATAACCGTTCGGCGCCGCGATTCCAGGTAGTGATACGCCCATCGAGATCGAGGCGGATGATTGCGTAGTCCTGTATGCCGCTTACCAGTAAGCGGAACTTCTCCTCGTTCTCCTTGGCGGCGGCTTCGGCGCGTGTCCGACGCACAACTTCAGACGTCATCAGCAAGAATAAGGCACCCAGAATCGTTGCTGCCAGCAGGGAAGTGGTCATCAGGATGCCAGTGAATCGGCCTCGCGTGCGGTCAGACACCCGAGATCTGGTCTGTAACAATTGGTTTTCGTTGCTCTCCATCGCACTCAAGAGCGGCCGAATCTTGTCGTCTTGTGCGATTCCCTCAAGCGTAAAGTCCTGCTGTTGCTGGCTTGTGGAATCGCCACGTTCCTGCAGTTCAACAGATCTCTGCAGCAGGTCTAGCCTCGCATTCAGAATTGGCCGTAGTTGGTCTATTCGCTGCTGCTGTTCTGGGTTGTCGGCGGTCAATGCCTGAAGTCGATTTAGATTTTCCGGGAGCATCCGCTGGCTGACATCAAAGTCGATGAGTACTGTCCGATCGCCGCTGAGGATGTATCCCCGTCGCGCGTTCTCTGCTGTCTCCAGCTTTAGCGACGTATCATTCACCAGCGATAAAACCTGGTAGGTATGAATGACCCTCTCTTCGCGCATAGCAAAACGTTCGGCCATGATATAGGAGGCGATTCCGGTGGCTACCAGCAGCCCCAAGACTATGGTGAACATTGCTTTTCGCGAATTGGGAGATGAAATCCACATCGTCCGAGTGTTAACTTCTGATGCGTCGCGGCGATCTGCTGATCGGCAATGATTATTAATGCAAGTAACTTGCCGAAGTAATCCAGGGCCAGGACGACGGTTCCGGTGCCTGCAAGCTACTGAAAGAGCTTCTTAAGTCGAATTACCCCTACCCACCGACTCAGGAAATTCCCTACGAATTTTCTTCACACCTCACCACTTTTTTGCCCCACCGCACGACCGTAGTGCCAGTTCTGCGGATCATTGAACCACGGAACATTAGTTTGCGGAGGCTTTATCCAATGATTTCCGCACGAATTGATGAGTGTTTGTTTGAATCAAGGATGGGGGCCCTGGGCAGAGTCGAACTGCCGACCAACGGTTTAGGAAACCGCTGCTCTATCCATCTGAGCTACAGGGCCGCGTGATCCAACGGCTTAGATGACAGTAGTTTACCCCAGCGGGAAACAGCGTGCTGGGGACAATCGGGGATGCGTAACCAAGTTAAGGGATCTCCGTTTATGGGGATTTGGGCGGCGGAGTCGCCGTCCCAGTCTTTGTCTCGTCCCACCAGCCCCCGCCTAACGACTGAAAGAGCGCGGCCGAGTCACTGTACCGACTGGCGGCGGAAGTCGTGCGGTCGAGAGTGGTCTGTAGATATTGGCGCTGCGCGTCGAGCACAGAGAGCTGACTGATTCCTCCGGCAGCATAGCGTTGAGCGGCGATACTGTATGTTGTCTCAGCCTGTGTGGCAGCCTCAGTGCGAGCCTGCAAAGTCTGTGCGTCATTGTCGATGGCGCGCAGTGAGTCTGCCACCTGCTCGAAGGCCTGCAGCACCACCTGCTGGTATGCCGCGCCGGCTTCGTCGTAGGCGTCGCTCGCCTTGCGCCGTTCGGCACGCAGTGCTCCGCCGTTGAAGATGGGCTGGGCAAGAGTGGCGCCAAGACTCCAAACGCTCCCTCCGTTGGTGAAGCTTGTGCCGATGCCACCGCCGCTAGCCGACAAGACAATCTGCGGATAGAGATTCGCCGTCGCGACTCCGACATTGGCGCTTGCTTGATGCATTAAGGACTCGGCCGCACGGATGTCGGGGCGCTGCCGCACCATTGACGAAGGCAGGCTCACAGGCAGGTTTTCGGGAAGGTGAAGGCTATCGAGATTTATGCCGTTAATATGTGCGTCAGCCGGGGTCTTCCCGATCAGGGCAGCGAGTTGATGGTTAACGACATCGAGCTGCTGCTGGAGTGGCGGAATGGAAGCGCGTGTCTGTTCGACGAGAGTTCGTTGCTCGTTAATGTTGTACTGCGGCAAACCTCCAGCCTCGACGCGTTTCTCGGTGATCGTAAGTTGCTGCTGTTGCAGTGCAAGCAACTGGCGGGTAATGTCGATTTGCGAGCGCAATTGCGCCTGGCGGATTGCGGCAGATACTACATTTCCTGCAAGCATAAGACGCGCGGCTTGCAGCTCCCAGTTCTGATATTCGACTTGCGCGTTGAGGCCCTCGATGAGTTTGCGATTAGCGCCGAAGATGTCGAGCGCGTAGGACACGGCTACCGATCCGTTTAGCAGGTTAAATGGAGGCGGACTGGGGAAGGGAACTCCGAAGGCAGCGAGATTGACCTGCTCGCGCTCGGCTGTAACCGACGCCGAGACGGTTGGATACTTTGTCGCTCCCGTTCGGGCGTTGGATTCTTCCTGGGCTTCTTTGAGCCGTGCAGTGGCCTGTGCAAGGGTGGGACTGTTGGCAAGCGCTTCGCGAACCAAACGATCGAGCTCCGGCGATTGAAAGAGGGTCCACCACTGTGCGGGCACATCCGTAGAGGAGTCTAGGTGTTGCGCGACGCCGGCGGTGCCAGTGATGCCGACCGTGCTGGACGGTGCCGGCTCCGGTGTATAGCTCGCAACGGTCGGGGGCGTCGGCGGATGGAAGCGGGGTCCCACGGTGCAACCCGCTAGTAAGGCAGTGGCGAGAGCGGTCACACCAAGTCTTGTCAGCAGATTATTCCTCGATGATGAAGTCATGGACACACCTCAATCCAAAGTCCTGCGGTACGTCGTAACGGCAACCGTCATCACCACGAGGGTGAATACGATCAGTGGCCACACGCTCGGCCAGGAGTTGGCCCATCCGTTGCCCTTGAGCATGATGCCGCGGATGAGACGGTTGAAATACGTTAACGGTAAGAGATTGCCGAGCCACTGCGCCCACGTGGGCATACCTTGAAACGGAAACATAAAGCCGGAGAGCAGGATGTTCGGCAGGAAGTAGAAGACGGTCAATTGAACCGCCTGCAGTTGGTTCTGCGCCAGCGAAGACAGCGTAATCCCCACCGTCAGGTTCGCGGCCACGAATAATAGCGCGACCAGATAAATCGCGCCGATATTTCCGAAAAAGGGAACATGAAACACGAAGCGAGCTGCGAGCAAAATGATGGTGGACTGGAGAAGCCCGATGCCAATGTAGGGAACGAGCTTCCCGGTCATCACTTCGATAGGCGTGGCTGGCATGGCGAGCAGGTTTTCCATGGTCCCGCGTTCGCGTTCTCGAGTAATGGCGAGACCGGTCATCATCACCATGGTGAGGGTGAGAATAACGCCCATGAGTCCGGGCACGACGTTGTATTGGGTAACCCCGTCCGGGTTGTACAGGCGATGTACTTGCACATCGAACGGCGGCGCCGGGCCGGCGAGTGAGGCGAGAGGGCCAGTCAGCTCCTTCTGAATGACCGACTGGGTGATGCCATTCAAGGCGAAGATGGCGTTGATGGCGGCAGTTGGATCAGTGGCATCAGCTTCGATGAGCAAGGCCGGCCGCTCGTGGCGCAAAAGCTGGCGGGTGAATCCAGCGGGGATATTGACGACAAAAAGAACCTTGCCCCGGTCCAATGCTTCGCGTCCGGCTGCTTCATTCGGCAGCTCGCCAACGAACTTAAAGTAAGACGAGTTCTTCATGGCCCAGATGAAACTGCGCGTAACGTCAGTGTTATCAGCACAGATGATGGCGGTATCGAGATGCTTGGGGTCGGTGTTAATGGCGTAGCCAAACAGCGCCATCTGAATGATGGGTATGCCAACGATCATGGCGAAGGTGACGCGGTCGCGTCGAAGTTGCAGGAACTCCTTGCGCACGATCGCCCACCAGCGCGAGATCGAAAACATACTGGACTGGGTCATGCCTGACCTCCGAAGTTATCGGCGGAGCGGCCCATCATGTAAATGAAGACATCTTCCAGGCTCGTCTCGATTTGTTCGGCGTGTAGTCCGTTAGCAGAAGCTTCGGATGCGACTGTGCGCTCGAGCGTCGCGGCATCGGCCCCGCTAACGTGAAGCTCTTCTCCGAAGATGACGGTCTGTTCGACCCCAGGCCGGGTACGCAGTGCATCCTGCAATTCGATCAGCCGCCCGCCGTGGATCGACCAGGTGCTGAGATGCTGGCTGGCGATAATTTCGGCGGCGGAGCCTTGCGTCAGCAGCTTCCCATAAGCGATGTAGGCCAGCTTGTGGCATCGCGAGGCTTCATCCATGTAGTGCGTGCTGACCAGCACAGAGATTCCGCGCGCGGCCAGGCCCTGCAACTCGTCCCAGAAATCGCGCCGCGCCTTGGGATCGACGCCGGCAGTGGGTTCGTCGAGCAGTAGCAGTTTGGGGTCGTGAAGCATGCAAGCGGCAAGCGCCATGCGCTGCTTCCAGCCGCCTGAGAGTTCTCCCGCGAGTTGATTGGCGCGACCCGTCAGACCAAGTCCAGCAATCGCCTGCTTGACCACATCTCGACGCTTTCGCAGGTCGTAGATACGGGCGACGAAGTCGAGGTTTTCGGTGATGGTGAGGTCGTCCCAGAAGGAGAAGCGTTGGGTCATGTATCCAACGTTGCGCTTGATATCGGCGCTGTCGCGAAGAATGTCGTAGCCCAAACAACTGCCGCTACCCGAATCTGGCTTGAGCAGGCCGCACATCATGCGGATAGTGGTGGTTTTTCCGCTGCCGTTGGGACCGAGAAAGCCAAATATCTCCCCGCGGCGGACGCGCATGGATACGTCATTGACTACATGCTTGTCGCCGAAATGTTTGTTGAGCCCATGAACATCGATGGCGAACTCGGCATTGGCGGGCGGGTTCATTGCAACGTGACCTCAAGCGGCTGGCCAGGGTGCAACAGTGGTGCTTCGTCGAGCGACGGCTTGGCGATCACCATGAATGCCAGCTTCGAGCGGTTTTCGTTGCTGTAGATCACCGGAGGCGTGTACTCAACTTGAGTCGAAATGAAGGTGATGAAGGCCGGCACCGGAGCGAGACAGCCGTCGCAATGAACGGTAATAGCGTGGCCGATCTTCAGCTTGCCGACAAGGGTTTCGGGCACGAAAAAGCGGACCTCGATTTCGTCGGGCGGAAGGATCTGAATTACCGGATCGCCGGCGGCGACCCACTCTCCCTCGCGATAGAGCGTATCGAAGACCAGGCCATCGCGAGGCGAAGCGATTTGCTTTTGCCGTGCCTTCCATTCTGCCTGTTGAATCGCGGCGCGATCGCTGGCGACTACTTCGGCCTCGGCTCTCAGTTGCTGGTCGCGGCCGGGAAGTGCCGCTACGGCGAGATCGCTTTCGTACTGACGAACGACTGCGTTGTCAGTCTGAACAGCAGCTCGAGCGGTGATGAGGTCGGTCAGCGCAATGCCGCCAGAGGCGTACTGTGATTCATAGCTCTTGAGGATTTCTACGGCCTTCTGTTTTTCGGCAGTAGCCTGCGCGAGCTGCGCGCGGATGACGTCGACTTCGGGAGGCCGTTTGCCTGTCTCCAGATCGGCGAGCCGGGCTTCATCCGCCCGCAGGAGTTGGCGGGCTTGCAGCTCAGCCGAAGCTTCGGGCTCGTGATCGAGAGTGAACAGCGGATGGTTGACCGTGACGCTCTCTCCGCGCTTCACGGACAGCGCGTCCAGACGCCCGCCCTCGGGCGATGCCACATAAACGAACTTACCTTCGACGTATCCCTGGTAGGAATCGCTGGAGGTGTGGGAGCAGCCTGTCGTGGCCATCCCAAGACAAAGAACCATCGCACCGAATGTGAACGTCATGAACGGTTTCGTAATAGTCATGGTTTTCTCCGCGAGGCGCGGCTGGGTCGCTGGCGTTTGACGGCTGCATGAGAAGGACGACGTAAACCGTCAAGCAACAGTGCCGTAATGTGTCGTTGCATTTCGTCAACGCTGAGGGCGCGACGATGAAAGATTTCCGACCATACCTTGAGGGTGGCCATATGCAGCATGACCAGACCGATTGCGGAAAAAACATAAAGCAGGGGATCGAGTTCAGAATTCAGCGAGCGCTTTTTCTGGCCGGCCTGAATGGCTGCACCAACAAGCTGCACTTTCTCCACCGGGATGTGACGTAAGACCCTGGTCCGGAGGAGCCCGCCCTCGTTGAGAATTTCCCTCATCCATGTATTCGGGACCCAAGGCGCCTTTTCAATTCCGCTCAGCAGACGCTGAACTACTCCGCGAATCATCTCCACCGGATTGTCGCCGGGTTCTACGGGGCCCCACACATAGGTGATGAAGGGAACCAGTCGTTCGTCGACCACGGCATTGAGAAGGGCCTCACGATCCTCGAAATAGTAGTGGACCATGGCCGGAGTCAGGCGGGCGCGCGTGGCGATGGAAGACAAACTGGTGGCAGCGATGCCTTGTTGTGCGAATAAGGCAGCAGCGGCATCAAGGAGCTGTGCGCGTGCGTCCCTTGTGGGGCTGAATAGTGGGCGTCCCGGGCCGTCCGACTTGTGAGTTGGTTTGCGCATTCAATAATTAATTAAATACATAATTAATACTCCATCGTCGGTCTGTCAAGTGCTTTGTCTCTTAGGCCGCTTCGCCGACGGCTCCAGCCGACTCTCTTCGCCACCCCGAGACAGTGTTCTCCATTCGACTGCCCCACAGCTGATCGCCCGCTAGAGAAGCTTCACAGGGAGCGTTTCGCTCTCTTGTTGCGCCCATGAGATTGACCTAGGTTGGAAACAGTGAAAGCGAATTTGAGGTCCGCGACAACATTGGAGCGATCGAACCGGAACACGAAGGAGATGCGACAGAGCGCCCGCTACGAAATTCAGGGTGTGGCGCGGTTTCGTTGGAGAGCTAGCGACGGTAACTGGCACGAGGGAAGCGGGACAACCTCCAACATTTGTCGCGGCGGAGCCTTCATTGCAACCCAATCCGCTCCGCCGATCGCGTCGTATTTGCATGTCGAGGTGAGGATTCCTGTCAGTTGGGCAGTGGAAGCGGAGGTGCGGCTCAGTGGCTTCGGTGATGTCCGGCATGTGACAACGGGAGAAGTCGGATCGGGGTTTGGTGCGTTCGTATTGTTCCGAACCGATTCGGTTTCTAGCGCGGTGTGATGAAGCCATGAGTTAGCCAGGCAGGACTGGGAGTGACGGGTAGGCCGATGAGGGAAAGACGTCGCGATCACAACTCAAGCACCGCCGGTGATCGGGGCGGGTTTGCAATCCGGCGGAGCGAATACAAGAAAGGAAAGAGAATGAAATCTTTACGGCTATTTAGTGTGGTGGTAGTTCTTCTGTTTGGTCTGGCGGCGCTGCCCGCGGTGGCAGGGGTGGTAAACATGCAGTTTACGGGCCTTCCCACCGGCAACAACTACTGGGGAGTTGCCAGCTACCCGTACGACATCAGTGTTAACGGCGGTCCTAGCCAATGGATGATGTGCATCGGATATTACGAACACATTGGGGGTTGGGAGACTTGGCAAGCAGCGGTTGCACCCGTTGGCAGCTTGGATCCGGCAACCAATCTCCTCGATTACGAGGCTGCATTCCTTTTTAAAATGGCGGTCGCCGACGGTGGCGCCGATGGCAACATCAATGCGGCAACCTGGTACTTATTTGAGGGAGCGCCGTCGCTCACGCCCGAGGCGCAAGCCTGGGTGACGCTGGCCCAGAGCCAGACCTACGTAGCGGGTGAGTTCTCGGATGTTCTGTTGTACTCCGCTATTCCTGGCTCCGAGAACGGCAATCTTGGCACAGCACAGAGCTTTCTGGGTACGACACCGGAACCTGGAACGCTTGCTCTGCTGGGAACCGGAATGATTGGGATGGCCGGCGTCCTTCGTCGTCGATTCGGCGCTTAAAAGGGAGGCGGCTGAGAAACTCGGGCTGCAGCGCAGAGCAGCCCGTTGTTTCACCGCGTACGTTAGTAAAATAGGCTCTCAGTGATACAAGCCAGGCGATCTGAAAACCGACCGCCTGTTGCATTGGTTCCCCGCAGCTCGGAAGAGGAGCCTCGGGGCTCCGCTGCATCCAATGAACAATTAGCTTACGGGCTTTGCGCTGAGGCCGAGTGAACTGCACACCCGCCGAACCGTCTGGTCGGATCCATGCCACAGAGCCCTTGGCGGTGATAGATGGCTCGTGCCCCACAAGAGAAAACGTAAGGGTCACCTTGCTCTCCACTTCGAGGAGCGTCGCCGGGGCAGTCCCGCAAACCCATTCCACCTATGCTCAAATCTGTAGCTTCTGCGAGCCTGCATTCACCACTGTTTGTCTGCACTTGGACCGGAATGTTAAGTGCAGCGCGCCGGTTCTCGGTGACAATCGAATGAGACTGGGTGTCGTCGCGATTGGCGGCGGCCGAGGGTGATGTGGTACTCGTTCAGCTTCCTGCAAAAGGTACGTCGCGGCACACCGAGACGAACTGCGGCTTGGCTTTGATTTCCGCCCGTCGCTTCCAGCGCCCGGACAATTAACATTCGCTCCATTTCGCTGAGCGATCCAGGATATAAGGGCGTATGCGGCTTCTCGTCGAGCGAAGTCACTGGACGGTCGGGAACATAACGCCTTCACCTCTTCGGCGGAAATGAGTGGTGCAGGAACGAGCACGCTCAACTTTGTGACCACGTTGCGAAGTTCGCGGACATTTCCTGGCCATGGCTGGTTCATCAGCAGGTCAAGGGCATCGCTCGTGAACCTAATGTCGGTTCGCTGTTGTGCCAGAAACTGGACTGCGAGGGCTACGATATCTGCGGGGACGCTCGCGTAACGGATGGCACGGCAAGGTGGAATTCCGTGATGCGATGGAAAAGATCACGCCGGAAAGCGCCCGACCGCACTGCTTCTTGCAGATTCCGGTTTGTGGCGGCGATCAGGCGAACGTCCACGGCAACTTTTCGATGCCCGCCGAGCCGATAGAAGGGCACTGCGTCGAGCACTCGTCAACAGTTTGACCTGTACCCGAGGGTCGATCTCGCCGATTTCGTCCAGAAACAGCGTTCCACCGTTCGCCAACTCAAATAGTCCGGGCTTGGCAGCGTCTGCGCCGCTGAACGCTCCCTTCTCATAACCGAAAAGTTCGCTCTCCACCAAGTGCTCGGGCAGCGCAGCACAATTGACATCGATCCATGGCCGTGAACCCCGGCTCGAGCACCGGTGAATCAGGCGGGCTACGACTTCCTTGCCGCTACCGGTCTCACCGGTAATGAGGACAGCATTTTGGTGACGGGCAATCGTGCGCGCGGTCTCCAAAACGCGCAGCATCGCCGGATCTTCGGCGACGACGACGTCGCCAGATCCTGTGACAGGTATCGCGGGTGCATTCATTTGCGTCTTCCGTGTCCCACAATGTGGGTAATTGGTCTTTCAGCTCGTGATAGACATCGGCTCAGTCGCTGCTCCTCATCAGCAGAGTTGAGCCAGCTTGGCGCTGAGTATTTCTTCCGAGTGCCAATCTGGCGCAACAGACCGAATCCCGGAAAACGTAAGTGGCCGATGCCATAAGGTTTACCCGCCCGCCGCGAGTGGCGCGCCGAGTGCAATAGCAGCGGTGAATATTTCTCGAGGTTGGAGGTGGTGCGTATGAAGGTCCGGGTTTTAGTTGGCCTATTGTTTCTCATCCCACTTGCAATGATTGCGCAAAGTACGAAGCTGGCGCCAGAACTGAAACAAGTGCCCGCGGGGCAGACAATTTCCGTCATAGTGCAATACAAGTCTGTTCCGCTCTCCACGCAAGTGAAGAACTTGCCGGTGGGAAACGCTACCGTATCAGCACAACTACAACTCATCAACGGCCTGCGATTGGTGGTGCCGATAGCTGATCTGGCATCGCTTGCTGCCGACCCGAACGTGACTTACGTTTCGCTCTGATCGAAAGGTACATGGCCATCTGAACAACGCCGCCCCGGCAGTGCTGGCAAATTATGCATGGGGATTGGGCTTAAGTGGAGCGGGAATAGGGGTTGCAGTCATCGATAGCGGCATTCATGAGGCCGACGACCTGAACCAAACCGGCGGTGGTTCGCGGATCAAAGCCAGCTTCGACTACACCGGCGACGGTTTGGACGACGGCTATGGCCACGGTACTCACGTCGCTGGAATCATCGGAGGCAACGGCAGCGACTCCAACTTGCAGCGCATGCAACGTGACCATCAAGGGCATTGCGCCCAACGTCAATCTGATCAGCTTTCGCGTCCTCAATGACCAGGGCGAAGGTACCGAGAGCCAGGTAATTCAGGCCATCCAGGCGGCAATTCAGCTTAAATCGACGTACAACATTCGGGTGATGAATCTGTCGGTTGGTCGGCTCGGTGTTCGAGAGCTACATGCAAGATCCACTTTGCCAGGCGGTGGAGCAGGCATGGAAAGCTGGCATTGTGGTGGTGGTCTCGGCAGGCAACGATGGACGAGACAATTCCGCCGGCACCTACGGCTATTGGACGATCGAGTCGCCGGGAAATGATCCGTACGTCATCACCGTCGGTGCGGTCAACACGAAAGCGCACTCCCGACCGATCCGATGACGCGATGACCAGCTATAGCGCCAAGGGGCCGACGGCATTCGATTACATCGTGAAGCCTGATCTCGTTGCGCCTGGTAACCGGATTGTGTCGCTCTATGCTCCGGGTCAGTTGGATATCCAGAATCCACAAAACCTTGTTCCCCTGAGCTATTACCAAAATACTGGAAGTACCGATGCCTCCAGCAACTACTTCGTATTGAGTGGAACCAGCATGGCTGCTGGAATGGTCAGCGGCGCCGCGGCGCTGATGATTCAGAACGATCCCACACTAACGCCGGACCAGATCAAGGCCCGGCTGATGAAGACCGCATTCAAGCAATTGCCCCGCTATGTGACCGTAACGGACGGCGGCGCGACCTATGACGTACAGGCGGACGTATTCACCGTCGGAGCCGGATATCTTGACATCCAGGCGGCGCTCTCAAACAAGGACAAAGCTCAGGGTGTAGCGAAGTCTCCGACCGCGGCTTATGACATTACCAGCGGGAACGTATATTTTGTTGCCGACATGCAGACACCTTGGGGACAAGCGAATCGGGAACGCGCGCCTTCCAACCCCTAGCACGACATGGGCTGCAGCGACGGTTTGGGGCGGCGATGCCTTCCTCCCAAACTCTGCCATGTGGGGGAACTCCGTTACAACAGGAAGCGCTCCGTGCTGGGGCAATTCTGCCATGTGGGGGAACTCGGCCATGTGGGGCAATTCCGCTATGTGGGGCAACTCTGCCATGTGGGGGAATTCAGCCATGTGGGGCAACGGCGTCCTGATTAACGGCGAAAACTAGAGAACGGAAGCCGTCTGCCGCTGACCGGGCGGTTCCATGATGACTTGGCATGGCGGCGGCCGCGACGGGGCCGCCATACCCTGTTTGGGCCGTTTGATTTCCGAGGTTCGCGAAACAGCGATTGTTCGCGTCGTAACTTGACGGGGATGCAGATGAAGAGCAAGCAGCCAGTGTCGGGTCCACGGCAAGTGTCTGACCCGACCGAGGGCGCCCATGATGGATTGGCGAGCTAAGGTACTCGTTACGACGGTTTCCGTCAGTGGCGTCTCGCTTCTGGCAGCCGAGCTGGCAAGAGACCCTTGGGTCGCGTCAGGCCGGTTCCTGGTATATCTTCTTGCCGCCGTGCTCGCATCGGGGCTCAAGGTGGAATTGCCCGGCATCAACGGTACGTTGTCCGTAAACCTGATTGTAAACCTGGTAGCGGTGGTGGAATTGTCACCCGGTGAAGCGTTGGCGGTAGGTTGCACCTCGGCCGTGTGCCAGTCGCTTTGGCGCAAGCACCACATCGAGGCCGTACACATCGTGTACAACCTCGCACAGATCGCTCTTAGTATCGATCTGTCATACCTGGTGTTTCACCAGTCAGCCCGAATATTCGGTTCGGCCCTGCCGCTGCGTTTGATCGTAACCTCCTCCACATATTTTGTCGTCAACACTGTATTAGTAGCGTCGGTAATTGCCTTGACAGAACACCGTGCGTTTCGCCAGACCTGGTCTGATTTCTATCTCTGGTCGTTTTCGAATTACCTGGTGGGCGGAGTCTTGGCGTGCGCAATCGCTTGGTCGAATGGACACCTGGGATGGCAAGTGTCGGCAATGATGGTGCCGGTCGCGTACTTTATCTATCGTTCCTACCGGCTGTACCTCACTAAATTGGAGAACGAAAAAGTGCACGTCGAGCAGATGGCCGCTTTGCATCTGCGCACCATCGAAGCGTTGGCATTGGCCATCGACGCGAAGGACCATACCACGCATGACCATCTGCAGCGAGTTCGGGTGTTCGCGAGTGGAAGTAGGCCAGGAAATGGGCCTCAAGGAAGAAGAACTCGAAGCGTTGCGTGCGGCGGCGCTGTTACACGACATTGGGAAGCTGGCCGTGCCTGAACACATCATCAACAAGCCCGGTCGTCTGTCGCCGGAAGAATTCGACAAGATGAAAATTCACCCCATCGTTGGTGGAGAGATTCTGGAACGGGTGAACTTTCCTTATCCTGTAGTGCCTATCGTTCGGTCTCATCACGAGAGGTGGGATGGTAAAGGCTATCCCGATGGCCTGCAAGGCGAAGAGATTCCAATTGGTGCGCGAATTCTGGCTGCAGTGGACTGCCTCGACGCCTTGGCCTCCGACCGGCAGTATCGCCGGGGCGTGCCGCTCGGTGAAGCGATGGAGCAAATCGTCCATGGCGCTGGGACGCAGTTTGATAAGCGCGTGGTCGAGGTCTTGCAACGGCGGTACCAGGAACTGGAGAGCAGGGCAAAGGCGCTGTCCATGGGAACCGAGACCGTGAAGCTATCGAAGAATGTGCGCGTGACTCATGGCAAGGCTCCGGCCGCTGGATTCGAGACGGCGAAGCCGCCCGCGGCGGGACGTGCCGATTTTCTGTCGTCGATCGTGGCTGCTCGTCAGGAAGCGCAGACGCTGCTGGAGTTCAGTACCGAGTTAGGCCGCTCGCTCAGCTTGTACGAGACGTTATCGCTGGTGGCGGCCCGCTTGCGCAAAATGGTGCCGTATAACGCCGTCGCCATTTACTTGTTACGCGACGACAAGCTGATTCCGGAGTACGTGACTGGCGATGACTTTCGAGTCTTTTCTTCGTTACAGATTCCCATGGGCGAAGGGCTTTCAGGTTGGGTAGCTCAGAACCGGAAGCCGATATTGAACGGAAATCCATCGGTAGAACCGGGGTACCTCAGCGAGACGCATGCGGGCAGTTGCATGTCGTCAGCGCTCGCGGTGCCGTTGCTGCGCGGCGACGACGAAGTGCTGGGGGTATTGGCACTTTACAAACTGGAAGCGGATGCTTTCTCAGCTGATCACCTGCGCATCCTGCTTGCGATGACCGACAAAATCACCGCTTCGGTCGATAACGCCATCAAGTATCAGGCCGCGGCGGACTCCGCAAAGGTGGACTATCTGACTGGGTTGCCCAATGCGCGCTCCTTATTCCTGCACCTGGACACCGAGATTGCGCGCTGTACGCGCGAACGAAGCAAACTGGCAGCGATCGTATGTGACTTAAACGGATTCAAGGCCTTTAACGACAAATTCGGGCACTTGGCCGGAAACAAGGTGTTAGAGGCGTTTGCCGCACGGCTTCGTCTGGTCTGCCGCGAATACGACTTCATCTCGCGCATGGGCGGAGACGAATTCGTGTTGGTCACGTCCGGATTGAACCGTAAGGCGGCAGAGGAAATATGCCGTCGCATCAATGCAGCGGCAGCGGAGAGCGCAAGGGAAGTGTGTGATCGGGGAGACTTGTCGGCAAGCGTAGGTGCGGCGTTCTTCCCGGAGGATGCCACCGATGCAGAACAGTTGCTGGTCGAAGCAGACAAGCGGATGTATGCCAATAAGAAGCTGATGCGATGCCACGTTGAGCCCAGCGAGCATCAAGTTCTGGCCTCGGCCGCTTCATAAGGTGAACCTCATGGGCCTGTGGAGAGCAATAGCACGCCGGCTACTACTGGTAGGGGCAACCATCGCGGTCGGGGGATTTCTGTCGGCGACGATGGTCCGTTATTCACCCGGCTTCGGCACCGACGAGCGACAACTCGATGCGAGGTTGAGCCGGGAAAGCATCGAAGCGATCCACAGCGCCTCTGCCGGTCAACAAAATATCGTGTTGTATTACCTGCGGTCGATGAGCCGTGTCTTCACGGGCGATCTCGGCACATCGCAGTCTCTGCACCATCCGGTGCGGGACTTACTCGCTGAGCGAAGTCTCATTACTTTGCGAATGGTCGCGGTTGGTCTCGCGATAGCGTGGGCGGCGGCCATTTTCCTGGTAACGCTGACCTGGCTGCTACGTGCGGAAGGATTAGAGAAGCTGTGCACCGTGGCAAGTGGATTGCTCTTGTGCATCCCGGCTGGAGCGATGGCGATCCTTCTCGTTTTACTGGACGCTCCTGCTTATCTCGCTCTTGCCTTAGTGGTTTTTCCCAAGATTCAACGCTATTTGGCAGATCTGGTTTCGTCGACCTCGCGCATGCCCCACATGATTACCGCTAAATCCAAAGGACTGTCTGAAACCAAGCTATTGCTTTGGCATGTAGTCCCAATAATCCGTCGTGAGGTCCTTGCCTTGGCAGGAGTGTCGCTCGCGTTGGCGGTCAGCGCCGCCATTCCGGTGGAGGCGTTGTGCGGCGTTCCGGGCATAGGTCAATTGGCGTGGCAGTCGGCACTTGCCCGCGACCTGCCCGTACTCATGTACGTTTCGCTACTGGTGATCGCCTGTACCGTGCTGGCCAACTCAGGAGCCGACCTGCTGGCGGACGAGCGGCGGGAGTTGTCATGAAGGCGGCGCGAATCATTGCCTGTGCGGTCGCAGCCCTGCTGGCGCTGGCTGGTCTCTCGAGCAGCTTTTCAACACGTCTCGACTACAGTCAGCAGGATCGCACGCATCTTTCATCGCCTCCGTCGTCCGCTCATTGGCTGGGTACGGACATGCTAGGCCGTGATCGTTTAGCCCGTTTAGTGCATGGAACTGCGGTTTCGCTGTCTCTGTCGCCGGCGGCGGCCGCATTGTCAGTGCTGCTGGCATTTGCGATGGGTGGCTGCGCGGGACTCGCCGGAGGAGTCACCGAACGTGTGGCCAAGGTAGTCATCGATTTGATGCTCTCGATACCATGGCTCTTCTTGCTCCTGATTGTGCGGGCGGCGATGCCTTTGAACACGTCACCCGCAGCTTCGGACACCATTACGTTCTTAATGTTGGGGCTCTTGGCCTGGGGGGCGCCCGCAAGAATCCTGCTGGCGCGGGCGCGACGGCTACGACAGTCCGAGTTCTTGCTGCTGGCCCGGTCTGCTGGCGTTTCTCCGGCCCGGCTGGTGTGCGTCCATCTAATGCCGAACCTGTTACCGGTAATGGAGGCGCAGTTCTGGATTGCTGTTCCGGTATTCATCCTCGCGGAAGCTAACCTCAGCCTGCTCGGGTTGGGAGTCGCGGAACCGCTGCCATCGCTGGGCAACTTGTTGAGTGAACTTGAGTCCGTCCTCTCCCTGCGCACCGATTTGTGCAGCTTTTCTGCACTCCTGGTGCTCGTTTTGATCGTCGGCAGTCTGCAAGTCGCATTTATTCGTCGTGAGGTGTCCTAATATGTGTCGCACAATTGTTCGTGTCTGGGTGCTCGTACTCCTCTTAGTTAGCTCGGGACTATGCCTCGATGAGTTGCGGTTCTATCTTCGCTCCGAGCCCAAAACGTTTAACCCTGCGTTGGCGGACGATGACGCCTCAGAGACAATTCGCTACCTGACCGGAGGAGTGCTGGTTAGGCTTGACCGCCAGACGCAGCGGGTTGGGCCTGAACTCGCGGTATCGTGGAAGGTGTCGAGGGATGGGAAGACGATTACCTTTCAGCTGCGCCAAGGCATTCGCTTTTCCGATGGCTCTCCGTTCAGCGCACAAGACGTAAAGTTCACCATGGATGCGCTCATGGATCCGGCGCTGCATTCTCCTACCGGAGACGCATTTCGCTCAGGACAAGGTAACGTCGTCGCCACAGTCTCCTCGCCTGACCGGGTCAGCATCTCGTTTCCGGCGCCCGTGGCAGGGCTGGTACGCCTGTTCGACCAGGTAGCGATTGTTTCAGCGAATTCTCCAAAAAAGGAGATGGCCACGCTGGGACCGTTTTATATTGCGGAGTACAAGTCGGGAGCTTACGTCTATCTGCGCAGGAACTCAAATTACTGGAAGCACGACGACGCTGGGCGTCCATTGCCGTATCTGGATGCGGTAAAGCTGGAAATTCAAGCCAACCGAGACGTTGAGATGTTGCGCTTCTCGCGCAACGAGATCCACCTCATCAATAGCATGGATGCCGACTATTTCAACCGGCTTTCTCAAACAGTGCCGGGCAAAGTGAGGGATGCCGGCCCATCGCTAGACTCTGAACAGATGTGGTTCAATCAGGTGTCTTCGTCGCCTATTCCCGCCTACAAGCTGGCGTGGTTTCAGTCGCGGAATTTTCGGCGAGCGGTATCTGCAGCGATCAATCGCGATGACCTTTGCCGGGCGGCGTTCGGGGGACATGCCGTTCCGGCCCGCGGTCCGGTCTCTCCGGCGAACCAGTTCTGGTTTGATGCGAAGCTCCCTTCCTGTGGCCTTCGATCAGGATTATGCTATGCGTCTCCTCCGAGACGATGGCTTTCGCCTCGCAAGCGGGCGGTTGAGTGATCGCGACGGACATCCGGTGGAGTTCTCGATCATCACCAACAGCGGGAATCGGACCCGCGAGCGCGTCGCAACCATGATTCAAGCTGATCTGCACCCTCTTGGCATCACGGTGAACGTGGTGACCCTGGATTTTGCCTCTCTGATTCAACGCATCAGCGAGAGCTTTAATTACGAAGCGGCGTTGCTTGGTATGACCAACGTTGAACTCGACCCCAACGGCCAGATGAACGTGTGGTTGAGTTCCTCGGACGAGCACCAGTGGAACCCTCGACAGAAGACACCTGCCACAGCATGGGAGGCAGAGATCGACCGACTGATGCGCGCTCAGGCGTCTGCGTTGGACGATAAGACGAGAAAACGGTATTTCGACCGGGTGCAGGAGATCGTTGCTGACCAAGTGCCCTTCATTTACCTAGTAAACAAAAATGCTTTGATGGGAGTGTCGCCACTTCTTCAGGGGGTAGTTCCTGTCGCGACAAGGCCTCAGACCTACTGGAACATCGAACGAATTCGATTCTCCGTCGAAAAGGCCAGCAATGATCAGCGATGACACGCTATTGGAAGTCTCTCTACGAGTCGATTACCCCAACAAGCCTCGTGCGCTGACGGATGTTTCCTTCAACATCCAACGTGGCGAAGTGCTGGGTCTGGTGGGAGAGAGCGGATCGGGGAAGAGCACCATCGCTCTCGCGCTGCTCAATCTTCTGGGATGGAAAGGTGGCGTGGCGACAGGCCGTATCCTGTTTTGCGGCCGAGACCTACTGTCGGCTTCGGAACAAGAGATGCGGTCGATCAGGGGCCGGCAGATCGGTCTGGTCTCTACAGAGCCCTCTTGCGAGTCTAAATCCGGCCTTGCGAATAGGCACACAGCTTGGAGAAGCATGGAGAGCTCACGCCAAGGGCAGTCGCTGCGAACGCAGTGCCGCCGTGGCTCGGTCTCTTACACGAGTCGGACTTCCTAACGAGGAAGAGTTCCAGCGCCGCTACCCCTCGCAGATCAGCGTAGGACAAGCGCAGAGAGTCCTGATCGCTATCGCCGTGATGCACTCGCCACCTCTGCTCATTGCTGACGAGCCCACCAGCGCACTGGATGCGATGACGCAGGTGGAAGTCCTTACCATGCTGGCCAGCTTGAATCGTGATATGGGTACCGCGCTGCTCTATATTTCGCACGATTTGCAATCGGTAGCTTCCATCTGCCATCGGATTGCGATCTCTGCACGAAGGAGAAATCGTCGAATGCGGAAGCACGGAGTCCGTCCTTGCAACGCCGCGACATCCTTACACGCAGCGGCTTCTATCTTGCGCACCGTGGCTTCAACGACTGCCGCGGCAACGTCGTCCGTCGCAGCCTCCACTCCCCGAGCAACGCCAGCCAGCCGAATGCCGTCTTGCCATGGGGATCGACGCCAGTCCCCAGGCGCCGAACTCAAGTCTCCGTCCCAACCGCCGATGAGGTACTAGAGACGATCTTCTCGGAGTCTCACCGCAGCTCGGAATCGGAGGCGCGATGGCAACACGTGCGCGAACAATTCGGGTCGTCACTGCAGATTCGAACCAGATGGCCGTACGCTTGCTTTCCGACGCACTCAGCAAAGAGCCCGGTCTCTCTGTGGTCGCGACTGCGGCGAACTACGAGTCGTTCCTGCATTCTGCCCAAGCCGCCAAGCCTGACATTGCACTGCTCAGTGCCGCGCTACCCGGCGGCCCCATGAAGACCACCCGTGGTGCCGCTGATTCAAACTGCCCAATGCCGCCATGCCCGTGGGTGTTATTGCTCGACGAGAGCGAGCCCCGTCTCGTTGTCTCCGCTTTTCGCGCGGGTGCGAAAGGCGTGTTTTCGCGAACCCAGTCTGACATCCGGCTACTGGCAAAGTGCATTCGACGTGTGATGGAAGGCCAAGTCTGGGTCGACAGCGCTCAAATGCGATATTTACTCGACGCCTTTACTGGAACAGGCCCCGAGCAATCCGTTGGCAAAACACCCAAGCTAACTCCGCGCGAAGAGTCAGTAGTCCGGCTAGTGGTTCAGGGAATGGTAAACCGCGAGATCGCCCGCGAGCTGAACCTGAGTGATCACACGGTCAAGAATTATCTGTTTCGCATCTTCGACAAGCTCGGCGTTTCGAATCGAGTAGAACTGGCGCTCTATGCCGTCGCCCGGCTGGATCTTGGCGACGATGCAGCAGCCTAGTCGCTCGCTACCCTATCGCCGCATGTTCGGCGACAACCGACGCCCACTCGTCCTCGATGCGCCGCTGCCACGACTCCGCCGGCAAGCTCCCCTTCGCCTGATACCCCTTTCGGCGCTGTGTTTCGGCGGCGATCGCTTCACGTACCGCGCCAAACTCTCCGAGCTCCAGTCGCTCGTAGAGCTGTTCGATCACCTCAACCGGACTCGCAACCAGAGACTCGTAGCTGATCTTCATAAATCGATTCCCGGGCAAGTCCGCCGTGCCCGACTGCCAGCTTTTCCTCAAAGCGAGGACGATCGGCAAGTACCGCCTCTCGGATGACATCGTCGGGCGGAATCGGCTCCAGCGCATACATCTCGAACATCTTGCGCCACATCCGCACCACCGATTCGAAGCTGGTGAACGGGTCGCGCACGATCAAGAGAAACCGAGCATCCGGCAGCAATTCCCGAAGTGTCGAGGCGCGAGCCCCGTGTGTGGGCGATTTAAGAATCATGGGCCGACCTCCGCCCCGGACCGACACTCCTGCCAGAAAACTGAGAAACACTTCGCGCCAGCACTTCTCATCCTCCGGCGAGAGGTCCTTCGGATCGGTCAGCTTGAGCGCCTCTGGCAATATCGCCGGAATCAGCAGCGCCTCGTAAGGAGACCGCGCGCCCAGCGACAGTAGCGCGAATTCGTCTTCCTGCGGAGAGCCGGGCCGGACCTCCATCTCATCCATCGGACGTTGCGCGCTGCTGCCTTGCTGGGCCAGCGCCGACGCCTCCGAAAACAGGAAATGATGCGGATTCATGCAGGCGTGCGTCGTGGGATAGGTGTATCGCGAATCCAGGCACAGCAACTCGTGCAGCAAGGTCGTGCCAGAGCGCCAATAGCCCAGCACCACGACGGCGTCGCGAAAATTCGCTTGCGCCAGCTGTTCGCCGGAAAGCGTCCGCTGCAATCCGGCCAATGCCGAGAACACCGTGCCCGGGGCCCAGCGTCTGCCACAACAGCATGGGACTGGGCGGTAGCTTCCAGTTGCGCCGAAGTTGCCGCCACGCTCCCGCCGTGAGGTTCAGATATTGCCGGCTCACGTGGGTTTCTGCACCAGTTCGGGAAATCGAGCATAGATCGCCGCGCGCAACTGCTCGGCCAGCGCCGGGTTCTCCGCGCTGCAGTCCAGGTTCCAGATCTGCGCCTGGTCCAGCGGACGAAGCGAACCTTTTTGCGTATCGAGGTCGAGAACATACTGATAGCTCGACTTGCCGTCGATCACGCCCACCGTCCCATGGTGCAGCGGCTTGAAGACGCTGTTCTTCTCCAGGTATTGGCAGAACGCCTGTCCCTCGCCTTCGCCCTGGGCATCCCCGCTCAGCCATTTCACCAGCGACGGTCCGCGCATCGATTCCGGCTTCGCTACTCCGGCGAGCTCGAGGATCGTGGGTGCCAGCGACGTCTGGTCCGCCGTAACCGACACTGTGCGGCTGTCCTGCTGGCCCGGCGTGCGAATGATCAGCGGAACATGGATATCCGGCGTGGTGAGATAAGCGCTGCCATGTTGATAGACCCCGCCCTCAAAACTTTCTCCGTGGTCCGCCGACACGAGGACGGTTGTGTTTTGCAGCTTCACGTTGCTTTCGACGTCAGTCATAAAGGCGCCGAAGGCGCGGTCTGCAGTCGCGATGAACTCGTCGTAAAACAAGCGGCGGCGGTCTACCTGGCTCTGCTGATCGGGCCGGTAATGCGGCCGCCAGCTGGCTACCTCGTCGTCCTTGAAAGTTTGCGCTTCTTCGTCAGGGAGAAACCGTCCCCGTTCCTGACGATCGGGCAGATAAGGGCCGTGGGGCGTCATCACGTGGACCCACAGAAAGAACCCGTCAGGCAGTTCGGCAAGCATTTCCCGAGCATGTGCGAAGCTGGAGGCCGCCCTAAAGCGGGCGAAAAGATTGAGCGGCATCCCACTCAAGGAATTCCAAACGTTGATCAGATCGCAGTATTCGTCAATGCGGCTTCCAAACCCTGAATTCTGATGCAGCGGCGAAGTAGCGTCCCACAAACGCTGCAGGCCGCCCTGTTGGAAGACCGGTTCGGGCAGTAGATCGTACTCGTTCCTCAGCCCGCCGGTCAGATAGTAGGCGTACGGATTGGACATGAACGCGCTGGTGAAAAAGCCAGCAGCTCGCAGCGCGTGCGGCAGGCTCTTTCCGGCGCTGTCGGCTGATATTCGGCCTTGCATCTGGTGAACATTGCTTTCGAGGGGATAAATCCCTGTCAACATTGTCGCTACACTGGGAGTGGTATAGCTGGCCGCGGAATAGTAATTCTTGAAAACTGTGCCCTTGCGGGCAAATGCGTCGATGTTCGGCGTGGTTGGCAGCCTGTATCCATAGAAGGAAATATCTTCTGCGCTAAGTGCATCGAACGTGATGAGCAGGAAGTTGGACTTGGGTCGTTGTGGCGCTAATGCCGCCCTAACTACAGGCGCAGATTTTGCCAGTGCAAATTCCGTGACCACCAGCGCGGCAGCTCCGCCGACGGTCGCAATCGCCGCACGGCGCGTCATCTTCTCGCTGAGCAAGCCGTCGAGGCTCGTCACCACTTCTTTTCTTGCACGGGGAATGAAGAGGGCAGCGACGAATGCCACGAAATGAGCGCTGAGCAGGGCCGTGGTGAACCTTGGGCCATGATTCGCAAACCACGACTTGATCAGAATCATCAGAGCAAACCTGGAATCGGCGAAGACGACCAGAAACACGCCAGCCTTAGTCACCCAGTCGGCAATGCGCTCTCGCGACGATTTGAAATACCAGAGAAAAGATGCGACGGCTGCGGTGCACAGGGTGCCTAGGGCAATTCCGGCCAGCGCTGCGAAAATCAGGCGCACCACGACCTCAAACGCAACCTCAGCCGCGGGGAGATAAAACGTCCATCCCTGCGCTTTTCCCGGCGCCAGAAACAGCGCTTCAGCAAACACCAGGCCTACGATTCCGAGCGTGATCAACCGGAACCAGAGCGACGTAAGGACGGAACGAAAGTCAGACTTCCTTGACATCAGGCCGTCGGCGGAAGCGCCGCGAGATTGCAGAGAAAAAGTCGCCAATCTGTTTCCTGAGGAACGTGGCGGCAGCAGCGGCCGCTATCAGCAGAGGAGTGATGATCTGGGAAACCAGGCCCGCCGCATTGGGGTCGATATAGGCGTACGCCGGGGTCGCGATGAACACAAGGCACAGACAGC
>CAWIPZ010000026.1:0-113157 GCA_963837915.1 uncultured Acidobacteriaceae bacterium | reverse complement strand
AAGGCCATCCTTTGGGGGATGGCCTGTGAAATCTCCGTCACATGTAAAAGCTCAGGTTCGCTTGACGATCGGGTTGTAGCCCTCTCCCGTCAATCTGGCCTTCATCGCGTCGGCATCCTGCAACGTCGCAAACGGCCCAACCTGCACGTGATAAAACTTGTCGTGGATGGCCGGATTATTCACCACGAACACACTGTAGTTTTTCTTGCGCAGCGCACCCGCGAGTGCCGCTGCGTCTTCCTCGCGCGTGACTGCAGCAATCTGCACTACAAACGAACCGCCTGCTGATGGCTTGACATCCGGACTCTGCGGCGCACTTGCCTTGACGCTCGGTTGCGCAGCCGATGTCACTTCCGGTGCCGAAGCAGCCGGGATGCTGGCCGCCACCGTCTTCTGCTCCGCCGGCTTCTCTTGTGCTGTCTTAGAGGGCGCGGGGGCATCGGCTCCTGCCGCCTTCTTATCGGCCTTTACTGCATTAAAGAATGTAAGGTCCGGCTCCGTCTTGCCCTGCGTCTGTTCGTCCTTGGCACTTGGTTCGGGCTCGCTCTTCGCAGCCACGGCTGCGGAGGGCTTCGCAGCGCTGGAATCACCTATGACTGGAGCAGACAATGACGCACTCAGCGGCGACTTGTCATTCATCGCCTGCTCGTGGGCAGACGTCTTGCCCAACGAGTACCCAATCGCAAAAAACACTCCGCAAATAACTACCAACATAAAAAACAGGCCGAGTAACTTACCCGGCCCTATCGTGACATCGCCGTCTTCATTCGACATATTCTTGCTTCTCCGAATTTATTGTCCCGGCAGCGTCGGTGGCGCCGCCGCCTTTGCTGCGTCCACCTTCACCAGTTGCTGCAAACCCGTCAAGAGATCAACCGGAACTGGGAAGATGATAGTGGTGTTCTTTTCTACGCCAATTTCTGTCAACGTCTGCAAATAACGCAACTGAATACTCGTCGGCTCGGTAGCCAGCAGGTGTGCGGCATCGGTCAAGCGCTGAGCCGCCGCGAATTCGCCTTCGGCATGGATGATCTTCGACCGCTTCTCTCGCTCCGCCTCCGCCTGTTTGGCCATGGCGCGCATCATGGTTTCCGGCAAATCAACCTGCTTGACCTCGACGCTCGTTACCTTCACTCCCCACGGACCGGTGTGCTGGTCCAGAATGGACTGCAGTCGCGTATTGATTTTGTCGCGATGCGCCAAAAGCTCGTCCAGATCAACCTCGCCTAGCACCGAGCGCAGAGTAGTCTGCGCAAACTGCGACGTCTGGTAGAGGTAATTTTCAACCGCGACCACCGCCTGGTTAGGATCAATCACCCGCAGAAAAATCACCGCGTTCACTTTCAGTGTGACGTTGTCGCGAGTGATGATGTCTTGCGGAGGAACCTCCAGCACGACCTGCCGCAACGAAACTCGTACGATCCGGTCAATGGGAGCGAAGACCAGGATGATGCCCGGCCCTTTCGCACTGCCCAACAGCCGGCCTAACCGGAAAATGACACCCCGCTCGTACTCCGCCAATATCTTGATGGAGTTCAAGATGTACAGCACGACGATGACAACGGGAATGATGATAAACAGATTCATCCGAAGCCTCCGCGGGCTACACTAGAGTTTAGAACTTGCAGCCCACACGATTGTAGGCTTATCTCGGGGCGTAACCCAATTCGGCAACAGCTAAAAGCCCCAGCAGAAATGCCGGGGCTGAGATGAATGATGGTTGCGAACTGGCTACGTAACTTTCTCCACTTCCAACTCCAACCCGTCGACCTTCCGCACCACGACTTGCTCACCCATCTGCACCCGCGCTGGAGCATGGGCGTTCCACAATTCGCCCAGCACGAACACTTTTCCTTCGGGATCGATGTCAGTACGTGCTTCGCCCACTGTGCCGATCATTCCCTGCTGACCGGTAACGACCTTGTTGCGGCGCGCCTTCAGCGCGATGCTCATCAGGAAGACCGTAATTGCTCCCAGCGGAATGCTCACCGAAAGTGCAGTCCAAAGCTTCACGCGCATTTCGGGAATTGGCCCGTCGACCAGCAGCAACCCGCCAACGGTCATCAGCGCAATGCCCGCGATGCCAAGAATTCCATGCGTTGCGAACTTCGCTTCCAAGGCGAACATCACAAACGCCGCCATGATGAGCGTGAACGCCGCATAGCGCGTGGGCAGCAGGTTCAGCGCAAACAGTGCCAGCAGGATGAAGACGATTCCCAACGACGCCCGGAACAATCGCTCCGGGATGGTTGAACTCCGCGTACAGCGCCAGCGCTCCGATTGCGAGCACGATGAACGCAATATTCGGGTCGAGCAGGAAATCGAGAATGCGCTGCTTCACCGTCATCTGCAGATCGATGACCTGGGCACCCACCAGGTTCGATGTCACGGTCTTGCCGTTGAAGCGCCTGATGGGCTTGCCATCCATCTGCTTGAACAAATCGTTCTGATCGGTGGCAATGTAATCGATCAGGTGGTTATCGAGCGCTTCCTTGTCGGTCCACGACTTCGACTCGCGCACTGCGGACTCCGCCAACGCCACGTTTCTTCCTCGCGGCCCGACGAACGAACGCATGAACGCCGCTGCGTCATTCTCGACCTTCTGCTTCATCACGTCGTCCATCTTCTCGCCGCCGAGGTTAACAGGATGCGCGGCTCCCGTGTTTGTCCCCGGAGCCATCGCCGCCACATCGGCCGCTTCCAGGATGAAGAACCCCGCCGACGCCGCGCGTGCTCCCGCCGGCGCGACATATACGATCACCGGCACAGGCGATGCCAGCATTTTTTCCACAATAGAACGGGTCGAATCAACCAATCCGCCGGGTGTGCTCAGCTCGATCAGCACAGCGTCGGCATTCGTCTGCCGCGCCTGCTCAATCGCCCGTCCGATGTATTCGTCACTGATGGGCTGGATCGTGTCGTCTAAGCGGATCTTGATGACAGTGCTGGCAGACGCTATTCCTGTGGTGAGAATTACGAGAACGGATACGACGAGAAATACGCGAAGTCTCGACATACGGCCTCCTTCCGGAGTGCTGTCTCTATTTTACTTGGGAGACCGCTGCTGGTTGAGATTATTGATCTCCATTTGCAGTTGCCGGTACGAGGTTTCGTCGTAGTTGCGCTTGATGCGCTCGATCGGAATTCTCGGTTGGTTTGGCTGGCTCGATCCGATGCTGGCTGCGGCACTCCCACTGGCTGATGCCGTCACCCCGCGGTTAATCATTTCCAGCAGCGATTTGGCTTCCGCGTCCGTTGGGCGGCGCTGCAGCTCTTCTTTCAGTTGCCGTGCGGCGCCCGTCGAGTCCCCGTTCTTGAATAGTGCCAAGGCGTAGTTAAACCGGTAGTCAGCATCGCTGGGATCGGCATTGACCGCCTTCGAAAGGTATTCGACCGCTGCTGAGCGACGTCCGAGCCGGGCATCCACTACTCCCAGATTGTTGTACACCTCGGTCAACGGCAGCCGCGTTAGAAGCGAATTGAACGCGACGGACGCGCGCTCAAGGCTTCCGCGGTAATACTCCGTCATGCCGAGCAGAAACGTGGCTTCCCCTGCCGACGGATCGTCCTTGGGAACCTTGCTGAACCACAGCGCCGCCTGCTCGTAGTCATGGCCGTCGTAATACGTCTTGCCTAGCTGCAACGCTGCTGCTGTATATCCCGGGTTCAGCCGCACCGCCTCCTTGAAGTAGTGGACCTTCTGTTGCCGCCCCGTGGCAACCACTCCGCGAACGTAATTCTCAAAAGCATCCAGTCGAATCGGCGCTGCCGCCTTGACGAATTCCTGCTGCGTCATCTGAGGCGGGTCCGGCATCTCATGCAGTAATTGCCACGCTAATGACGTTTGCAGGTCGACAAACGCGCTGAGCGGCCCCTTGGTTTGAATCTTGGGATCCAGGCGCAGTCCCTTGACATCGAGAAGTTGCGCGGTCGCCTGAAAGCTGCTGTCGGTCACGTCGTAGCTTCCCAGCACCACGAAATCCGCCCCCATTTGTTCGGCCACACGGAAGATCGTTGCGCGTGAAGGACGCGCGGCAGCCGGCACTCCCGCATGGTCAAAGGCGAACAGGCGGTCGTCGCGGCTCACGATGTACACATGCGCTGACGACATGCGCTGGGACAGCACTTCCGCACACGCCTCGCTGATCCATTCGGCCCCAGCCACCTTCGAATGGTTGTCGAATGGCATGATCAACACCGTGTCCATTGCCGGAGCGGATTGGGCCACAGCCAACGTGGCCGCCCCAATGGTTAGCGACAAAAGGCAAGCGATTTGTAGAGGAAAATAAGCCCGAGTTCTTAGCAAGATGTGCTGATTCTACTCACAGGGCAAACCCGCCCCGTAGGGCGGGTTGCGCGAGAATGGACGACTCTTAATGCGAAACAGATGCGAACAGGTCGGACTTCAGCAAGGCCTGAAAGCGCTGGTCGTCGGTCTTGAAATTCATCTTGAGCAGATCATGCTCATTGTCGACCGTCATGCTCTCCAGCGCCGTCTTCTCGGTAGGAGTGGCATTGATCTTGCGATAGAGCACTCCCGCTTTCAGCAGCGACGCCAGGCTCGCAGCGGTCATGTTATCGGACGTTTTTACGTTCAGGTTAAACGTCACGCCGTTGTCGAAACCCATCGTATAGTCCGACGCCAGCAGCCGCTTCTTGACCACGTCGTAGTCCGCCAGCGATGAGGCCTGCCCCAGCGCCGACTTCATCATATTCTGCGTTCCCAACTGATCCAGAACGCTCCAGATCGGTGCGCTGTCGCTGTCGGTGATCAAGTCGTTCATTGAGCTGTTCGATGCCAGCGATTCGGCGTTCTTGTCGCGTACGTCGATCGCACCTTTCAGCGCCGCGCTCTCACCAAACACAATCGTCGACGGGTCGAGGAACACCACTTGCATTCCCGAACCCATGGGGTACAGGAACGACAGCAGATATTTCTCTGGCTTGATTCCCTTAACTTTTGCCTTTTGCAGGAATTCCTTCTGCTTGAATGGACCCTGGGCGATGCCGATTGCATTCAACGTGTTTGCTGAACTGCGATACGTCACGAACGTAATCTGCTCGACATCTTTGGCGGGATCGATGCCAAATCCACGAAGGGCGGTCTCGAACTGCTTCAGATTAGTCGGCAGTACCCGATTCTTGAGCGCCATCGCCGTATCCGAGCCACGCAACGCGCGGTAATCCACGGAAATAACCTGTTGGATAGCCGACGGAATGACCGTCCGCGCATTGCTGCTCAAGGGAGCTGCAAAGGCCGGTGCACATAGCAGAAATGTCAGGAGGAGTCGGGGAAATAACTTCTTCATTAGCACTATTCTACCTGAGACTTAGACGCACAAACCCTCCGAGGGTTATACAGTTGCTCTCCTCCCCGATGATTTTCTCAGCCACTCCTCTTAATTGACTGCGATGAACCCGCTCTTCAGATGCCCGCAAATCAAGCACTTGACGATGGTCAGCTCCTCCAGCGTGTTGCCGCACTCTGGACATACATAATAAGTGTGGCTCTCGCCCTTGCGGTTCTCCAGGTTGTCCAGCGCATCCTGATAGAGAAACGCGTGCACCGCCTCAACCTTCAAGGCAAACGTAAAGGTCCGCACTGCCGGGGTTGCACTCTGCCGCCTGGCCGCATCGATGAACTCGGGATACATGACATCCCGCTCATATTTTTCACCGTCGATCGCGACTTGCAAGTTTTCCCGCGTCGACCGGACGTCGGTTGGGTGAATTTTGAAGACGGCGACCCCTCCCATCTTCTCGATCACCGCGGCGTGGTTGTGCGCGTGAATTTCCTCGGCTTTGGCGGCCGCACGAAAAAGGCTGGCGACTTCGCCGTATCCCTCCTCGTCAGCCTTTCGGGCGAATGTCAAATAACGGGCATGGGCATTGCTCTCGCCGTTGTAGGCGGCCTGCAGATTATCAAGGGTACTGGTGGATTCGCTTACCGCAGTGCTGCCGGCAGCAACGGCTCCGGGCACGATCAGGGATAGTATTGTGGTTAGCGTATGTAGCATGGCCTACCCTCCCGCTTATTGATAGGCCAGATTTCCGCTGAGCGCAGTGACCGTCGATACCTCTGATGGTGATGCTGTTCTCTGCAGTTATGTTTTTACGGCGGTTAGACGCTCGCGGACGTCCGCGACAAAAGCTGCGTCCTGCAGATCTCCCAGGTTGATTTCCACGTTGGCCAATGCGCCTTCCGTTGCCGAGCGCGCAAGCGCAACGCCCACAGTAAGATCCGAGGCCATCTTCGGATTGGTGATGGGCCGCAGAGATTCCAAGATTTTGCCCACTTCCCGGGCTCGCTCCGCAACCGTAAGTGGAATGGTTGTTGCCTTTTTCATCGCTGCGTCGACTTCCGGTTGTGCGTCGGGATTGTCTTTGAGTTTCTTTAATGCAGCCATCACTTCGGTGAACGATGCCGCATCGGCGTCAATTGCAGCTTTCAGTTCTTCGCGGATTTCGGCCAGCCGTGCGATTGCGTCGCTCAGTTGTAATTCACACTGAACAAAGGCTTTCTTGCCGCGCGACATGCCCGCGACCATACCGCCCAAAGCTGCCGCCATCGCTCCGGCTGCAGCCGATGCACTGCCGCCGCCGGGAGCGGCAGTGGGAGCCGCAAGTTGTTCAATAAAAGGCTCTACGCCGGCGCGAAGGCCTCCAACAGCCATCCTCCCACTCATAACGCCGGCCAGTCGGTTTTCCAGGATCAGTGACGAGTCAAAGTTCTCAACTTGTAGAAACCATTCGGCTGCGTCCTCGAGTGCCTTTTTGGGAATCAGGCCGACGATCTCGCTCGAGAGCGGCAAAACGCCGTAGCGAGCGGCTTCCCGTTTTACGTATTCGAAGACTCGGGCGATCGGAGTCTGGTCTGTATCTGTAAGATTCATCGATACTTGCGCGAGGCCGCGGACGCTGACGCCCATACCTTTTACGTAGCGTAATCCGCCGTTCGAGAAGCGAACAGCTTTGCCGATTTTCTTGGCGATTTCAACGTCCGGAGTATTTAGATAGACGTTGTAGGCCACCAGGAACTTGCGCGCACCCACAACTGTAGCGCCTGCAGTAGGATGCAGCGCGGCGTCGCCAAAATCGGGCTTGCGGGCTGGGTTGGTTTTTACCTCCTCGCGAATGCCCTCGAACTGCCCGCGGCGGACGTTTTCCAGGTTCTGGCGCTCGGGCCTTTGTGCCGCAGATTCATAGAGATAGACGGGGACTTTGAAACGTTTCCAGATTTCTTCGCCGACGCGACGAGCGATGGCGACGCAATCCTCCAGTGTTACGCCTTCGATTGGAATAAAGGGGATCACGTCGGCGGCGCCGAGGCGGGGATGCGCTCCGGTATGTTTCGTCAAGTCAATGAGTTCGGCGGCTTTGCCGACGCCACGGATGGCCGCCTCCGCGATGTTGCCCGGATCGCCTACCAGTGTGATAACACAGCGGTTATGGTCGGCGTCCATCTCACGGTCAAGAAGATAGACTCTGTCCATTTTCATGGCTTCGAGGATGGCGTCAACTTTGGCTCGGTCGCGACCTTCGGAGAAATTGGGGACACATTCGACGAGTGCAGGCATAAGTTTTGAGGATACCCGAAATCGTCAAAATCGCCTCCAGAAAAGGCAGGTTATAACAATTGTTATAACGGCCTCCGGGTTGATTCGGCCGCCTAGTGGCCCGAGCGGGGCAGCCGGCGAAACATACAGGCGGCTCAGTTAGGATTTTCGTCCCAAGGTGGTGAACTTCCTTCTCCCGGAGGCCCTCCGCCACGCTGCGGGGGCTGATTTGAATAAACAGGGAAAGCCCAACCGCATCCCTGATTCTGTTGCCCGGTGGCGCCCGGCGCCAGAAGCATGATCGTAAGGCCGAACCAATCGGGTTCCAGCGTTGCGCCAACGAACGGAACCGGCACAATGCAGCCGTTGCTATCGTCGTGGGAACACTGGTTGAATTTGTTCGGGGTTACGTTGAAATTCTGATCGCCCGACCACCATGGCCCATCGAGCCCGACGCACGCAAACCAGCAGTAAGTTGGCTGCACGATTCGAAGATCGCTGTCCTCGACTTGGACGGTCGCACCGGGTTCGACGAGCCACCATCCGATTTTGTGGTAAAGATCGCCCGGCTGGCATTTGTAGGAGCCCAACAAAACGAGGGCGACGTAAACATTGTCCGTATAAAGATTCTGGAAAGAAAGTGGCATGCTTTAGCTCCGCGGCCTTTTGATCGATTGCCCTGGCACGGCGTGAAGGGATGACTTCCTAACGAGTAATTTGGAGAGCTTTTCGATAAGTTCTTCCTGAGAATTGATGGGAAAAACGGAATCAGGAATGCGGGGGACCGCGATCGGGAAGACAGCCGCTTTGTGCGCCACTTTTGAGGTTCCCGCGGGAATCGCTACACGCTCCGGATGTTCGTCATCTCTTTTTCTTGACATGCTCTTTACCTCCAAAGTGAGGAATCCGCACACGCGCCACGCTGAAAATTGTCTGGGACTCGCGTTTTAGCTTCCGACAGCGTGACACTATATACCCGTTCAGGGACTCGAACACATGAATATGTTTCGGGTCGGAACTGAGGCCCGCTACTCGGTGCACTTGCGTTTACGATTGTTAAAAATACCTATTTTCAACATAGGTATTTTAGCTATATAATGCACGAATGGCGAAGAACCCCGAACATCGCGACCTGTTCCCCGGCGCACTGGAGATCATGATTCTCCAATCGCTGCGGCTGAAGCCCATGCATGGCTACGCGCTGGTGAAGCACATCAAGCAGGTTTCCGACGACCTGCTGCAGGTGGAAGAGGGCTCGCTCTATCCGGCGCTGCAGCGAATGCTGAAGGAAGGCTGGCTAGAGGCCGAAGCTGGAACCTCGGCCAAGGGCCGGCCAACGCGGATTTATCGGCTTACCAACGCAGGCATCGAACACCTCGAACGGGAAGTTGGCAGTTTCGAGAAGATGTTCACCGGTATCACGCGCGTGCTGGCCGCAGCCAAAGCGTAGGAGGTGTCGCTTGTCACCGTTTAGTCGCTTGTTCTTCAGAAAACGCCGGTATGACGACATCTCTGTTTCCATCCAAGAGCACATCGACGAGCGGGTCGACGAACTGATGGAAGAGGGCATGTCGCGCGATGAGGCCGAACAAACCGCGCGTCGAAGTTTTGGGAATGTGACACTCGTGCGGGAGCGGAGCCGTGAAGTGTGGCAGTGGCAGAGAGTCGAATCACTACTCACAGACCTTAAGCATGTATTCCGGCGGTTAGGGCGGTCGCCGGGGTTCGCGATCACCGTGGTGCTGACGCTGGCGATTGGAATCGGTGCGAATACGGCAGTGTTCAGTGTGCTCAACAGCGTGCTGATCCGGCCGCTGCCCTACCCTGAGCCGCAGCAACTGGTTGCGTTGCGTCTGCACGCTCCGGGCGCGCCCGGGCTGGCGGAGTTTCGGGATGAACTGCGCTTGTCGCCTTCGATGTATCTCACCTTTGCCGCGCATAACAAGAGCTTCCAATCGCTGGGCGTGTGGATGCCTGGGACTGCGAGCATCACGGGGATCGCACAACCGGAGCAGGTCAACACGGCAATGATTACGGACGGTGTTCTGCAGACGCTCGATGTGCCTGCCGCCGCCGGGCAGTGGCTTACTGCTGCCGACCAGGACCCACGCGGAGCGCAGCGAGTGATGCTCAGCTATGGATACTGGCAGCGGCGTTTCGGCGGCGATCCCAGCGTGGTGGGCCGCACGATTCAGGTCGATTCCCAAGCACGTGAGATCGCCGGGATGATGCCGCGCGGATTCAAGGTGCTCAGTTACGACTTCGATCTGCTGGTGCCGCTGGCCTTCGATCCGGTCAAGCAGCCGCTGGCCGGATTTGGGTTCCGCGGCATCGCGCGGCTCCGGCCGGGGGTTACGATTTCGCAGGCCGACGCCGATGTGGCGCGTCTACTCAACGTCTGGATGGACTCATGGACGAACGGTCCGGGCACTGATCCGCACTTTTACCTGACCTGGAAGATCACACCGGCGTTTCAGCCTTTGAAAGAGCAAGTGGTCGGTAGTGTGGGCAGCGTGCTGTGGGTGGTGATGGCGACGATCGGCGTGGTGATGCTGATCGTGTGCACCAACGTGGCCAATCTGCTGCTGGTACGCGCCGATTCGCGCCAGCATGAGCTTGCGGTGCGCTCTGCGCTGGGCGCCGGCAGATGGCGGATTGCCCGCGAGCTGCTGCTGGAGAGCGTAACGCTTGGCCTACTGGGCGGTGCAGCCGGCGTGGGAGTTGCGTATGCGGGACTCAGGCTGTTGACGGCGATCGGGCCGGAAAACCTGCCGCGCCTGAGCGAGATCTCGCTCGACGGCCGGGCGTTGGCATTCACCTTAATACTGTCTGTGCTATCCGGCCTACTGTTCGGCTCGATTGCGGTGCTCCGTTACGGTCCTTCACGGCAAGCCGCGCCGCTGCTGGGTACAGTGCGAACGGCAAGCGTTAGCCGAGAGCGGCAGCGTGGCCGTAACATTCTGGTGGTGGCGCAGGTGGCCATGGCGCTGGTGCTGCTGATCAGCGCCGTGCTGATGATCCGCACCTTTAATGCGATGCGCAGCGTTGACCCGGGCTTCTCCGACCCAGCGTCGCTGCAGTTGACGCAAATTTCGATTCCAGAGACCCTGGTTCGCGATCCGCAGGCGGTCCTGCGAACTCAAAACAACATCCTGGACAAGCTCGCCGCGATTCCCGGGGTTTCCTCCACAGGCTTCGCCGTTTCCGTTCCCATGAGTGGAGGCGAACCAGCGTGGGATGAAATCATGGTCGAAGGAAAGAGCTATGCGGGCGAAGAACCTCCGTTACGCCTGTACAACTTCGTTTCGCCCGGTTATTTCCATACCGCCGGCACCAAATTCGTTGCCGGGCGCGATTTTACGTGGACGGACATCTACGGCCTGAGACCGGTCGGCATCGTGTCGGAGGGCCTGGCGCGCGAGCTATGGGGATCGCCCGAAGCGGCCATCGGCAAGCGGTTCCGCGAATATCCCAGCATGCCCTGGCATGAAGTAGTCGGAGTAGTACAGGATGTGCGCCAGAACGGTGTCGATCAGACTGCGCCTGCAACGGTGTACTGGCCTTCGATGATGGGCGATCTCTACGGTCCGGGAAGCTTCGACACCCGGCGTACGGCTTATTTCGCGATACGCAGCAATCGAGCGGGGACGGCGGCCTTCATCAACGAGATGCAGCGGGCCGTCTGGTCGGTGAATTCGAACCTGCCGGTTGCGGCCATCAGCACCATGCAGGACATCTACAGCCAATCCATGGCGCGCACTTCGTTCACGCTGGTGATGCTGGCCATTGCGGGAGCGATGGCGCTCGCTCTCGGCATCCTGGGCATCTACGGAGTGATCTCGTATGCGGTGGCGCAGCGAACACGCGAGATCGGCATCCGCGTGGCACTGGGCGCGAAGAAGGGCGAACTGGTGTGGATGTTCGTTCGCTCGGCACTGCTGCTTACCGGCATTGGCACGGCTGTTGGCCTGGGCGCGGCAGCTGCACTCATGCGCCTCATGCGAACGCTGCTGTTTGGCATCAGTCCGCTGGATCCGGTCACGTTCACGGCCGTACCGGTTGCCCTGATCGCGGCAGCGGCATTGGCAAGCTATCTGCCGGCGCGCCGCACGGCTGCTGTCGATCCCGTGGAAGCGCTTCGAGCCGAGTGATTGCATACCGGAGTGAAAGACCCACTCCAGCGAAAGAGTGGGGCACTAACGGGAAGGCGCTTTAACGAAAGATGAAAAGTCTGTGAATATGCGCGAACCCTAGGTTATTGGATATATAATTCGGCGCACATTTTGCCAACGTCACAGAGGAGTCCAAAGATGCTCGCGCCAAAGTCCAAACCTGCTATATCTTTCTTGCTCACTTCCCTGCTCCTGATCTGGACGGTGCCGGCGTGGAGCATCGATAAGAGCAAAGACGAAGAGACCATTAAAAACGCCACCACCGTGCTACAGGCAATGCTCAACAGCAAGGTCGTTCCAGACAGCCTGCTAGTGACCGCTGACTGCATCATTGTTCTGCCCGGCGTGAAGAAGTTCGCGGTTGGTGTTGGAGGAACCGGCGGTCGCGGCCCAATGAGTTGCCGTGACAAGAACTTTACCGGCGACAAATGGTCGGCGCCTGCAATGTTTACCATCGGCGGCGCCAGCGCGGGTTTGCAGATCGGTGGTTCATCCAGCGACTTCGTTCTTCTTATCATGGCACCCGCGGCGGTGAACAAGGTACTGGCGGGCAAGACCAAGATTGGCGCTGACCTGACCGCTGCAGTGGGCCCCAGCAGCGCCTCCTCTACCCCAGCGGTCGGCGGCGCCGACATTGTGACCTATCGTCGTGCCGAGGGACTTTTTGCCGGCGTGTCACTGAACGGTGCGAGTCTGGAGCCGGACTCTAGTGCCGACCAGCGCCTTTATGACAAAGCTGTCAGCGCACGTGATGTCGTGATCGATAGCGGGGTTCAGGCTACGCCCGCGGGCCAGTCGCTGGTTACGCTGCTGGACAGCAGAGACTGGCACTAAAACTCCGCCAGCGCGGGCTCGAGAACACCAAGTTAATCGGACGAAGGTAAACGCTGCGCGGCGTATCGATGGTTGTTCGCGCGCCGCTCCCCAAAGCGGACCTGACGCGTCGGCGCAGTCCGTCGGGCGAGTCGCGCGACTAAGCGGGAACGTACGTCAACCGAATCACGTTCTCGTCGATTCGATCGCTGGCCACCAGGCGGAGCGGCGGCCGGGGGCCGGTGAAGAATGGCTTGCCGCCACCAAGCACGACGGGGTGCAGGTAAAGTCGATACTCATCAATAAGACCAAGGTCGGTTAAGCTTCCTGCCAAGACTGTTCCGGCAACGTCGATCTCCCCATCGAGCTGGGCCTTCAGCCCACGTATCACCGCCTCAAAGTCATCCTCGACAAGTGTGGCGTTGGGCCCGACCGACTTCAACGTGCGCGACACCACCCACTTCGGCTGGCTCCGCCACCACGCCGCGAAGTCGCGTTCCTCCGCGTCATCATCTGGACGGTCTTCGTCCCAATAACGCATTACCTCGTACATGCCGCGACCGTACACGCTGCCCGTCACGTCACGCGTATGCTCCATGAAGTGACGAAACAGCGCCGGGCTTGGCCTAAATTTCAGATGGTCGACGTAGCCATCCAACGACTGGTTCAATCCATACACGAGCTTTGCCATGGTACAAAATCTCCATCCACTACCTGGTCCCTAGATTGTCGCTGCTACGGATAAACGCCGCGACGTTTGCGTGGATTTCTTTCAGCGAGGCTTCGTGGGCGTAGACCATATGTCCGGATTCGTAAAACTTGAATTCGATATTCTTTTGCAGGCTAGGTGGAATCGGCAGGTGCTGCATCTCATAGACGCCTTCGTAAAACGGGGTCGCGAGATCGAAATATCCGGCGTTCAGAAGGACTTTGAGTTGCGGGTTATATTTCATTGCGATGGCGAGGTCGGGCATCACATTGGTCGCGCCCGGAAAGGCGAACGGCACGCCCGGGAGCTGGTGCGCAAAACTCCACCATTTGAATACGTTAATTTCCGGCTTGTATTCCTTGTTCTCGCCGTATTTCAAGTCTCTTCGTACGTAGTCGTTGAAGGCGGAAACATAGGCGGAAGAGATGGCCGCTGACTGCGGATCGTAGTCAGCCTCTTTGCTGAGCGGATCAAACGTTGGTCCGGAAAAGCGGGTGTCGAGGCGGCCGGTGGTGAGATCGCTTTCGTCCTGCAGGTTTTTCGAAAATTCTCCGCCGTTGATACGCAGGTTGGCTTTCAAGATGTACGCAACCGGAAGGCCGGTGTAGTCATGAAGCTTGGCGGCGATGGCCTGGCGTTGGTCGGGTGGAAGAGACGAGCCGGCCAAAAGTGCCAGAGCGTAATCGTTCATGGCGAAATGCTCGACTTCGGTGAGGAGGGCCGCGAGATCGGGGTACGAGCCTGGAAGTTTGTGGTGATACCAAGCGGTGGCAGCGTAAGTCGGCAGGTTGAGCTGGTACGCCACATCGACGCCGGGATTGATATCAGGAAGATCTGAATCGAGCGAGAAGTTCAAGATCTGCGAAAGAAGGATCACGCCATTGAAATCGATGTCGCGTTCGGTTTCGAGAATATTGCTGAGGACTGCGGACCGCGTCGTGCCGTAGCTTTCGCCGAACAGATACTTGGGCGAGTTCCAGCGCCCATACTTGGAAAGGAATTGCGAGATGAAATCGCCAAACGCCCACGCATCCTGATCGACACCGTAGAAGGCTTTCTCCTTGTCCTTACCGGCGATGCGGCTAAAGCCGGTGCCGGGCGCATCCACAAAAACGAGATCTGTCACGTCGAGCAGGCTGTATTCGTTGTTCACCACGGAATAGGGCGCGGCGGGAGTGTGGGTGTTGTCGGCGGTGACGACACGCCTCGGCCCGAATGCTCCCATGTGAAGCCATACGGTGGAGGAGCCGGGCCCGCCGTTGAAGAGGAAAGTGACCGGACGCGGAGCGCCTTTGTTGTCGGACTTGAAATAGGCCACGTAGAACATGCTGGCTTCGGTAGGCTTACTCTTCTCATCTTTGTCGGCGTTCTGGGGAACGTCGTCCCAGCCCTTGGGATGGACGACAAGGGTGCCGGCGAATGCGTCGTAGTTGACGACATTGCCGCCGATGGTGACCGTTCCCTTGCTGGCCTGCTGCTCTGGCTTAAATTGTTCGGAGGCGGGCTGCTCGGGCTTAGCGGGTTCGGTCTTGGCAGACTCGGGCTTGGCTTTTGGCGGTTCCTGCTTTTCCTGGGCGAGAACAGTGGTGAGCGGAAGCACGAAGACAGCAATGGTGAGAGAGACGAGTTGCAGCCTTGTGATCCTGAAGATCGACGTGCTCATCAAGCGTTTCTCCAATGGGCGGAAATGGACTTGGATTTTCTCTCGGCGCGACAGTCAATTTATCACGTTAGTGCCAGGTGTAGCCGACCATGAACTGCACTGCGCCGTTGATGCCGGGGTTGTAGCGTCCCAAGGAAGCGTTGGAGAGGTGGTAAATCTTCACTGCGAAATCCCAGGAACGCTTGGGGCGGTGAAACCACTGCAGTCCTAGTTCTGCGCCGCTGGTGAAGTTCACCTGAGAAGTGTCGGGCGCGGGCAGTTGGTGCGAGCTAAACACGATGCCACCGACAGCCGCAAGGTACGGCGAGACGGTCCTCCCGCCGGTGAAGTTCCACTTGGCGATGAAGGGATTGATCGCTCCGGCATACTGCGCGTGTCCGCCGACCCAGAATTCGTTGATGGGAATCAGGTCGAGGTCCATCTCGAAACTGCCGCGCAAGGCGTTGCTGCCGAGCTCGTGGGTCAGGACGCGACCCAAGCGTCCGGCAATGAGAAAGCTCTGCGCGCTCGGAGTGTTGGCGAAGGACTCGCTGCCACCGACGTAAAAGCCCCTATTCCATCCGGGCGCGCGGAGCGCCTCGACGCTATCGCCGCTCGGGGCCTGGCCAGCCGAGCACGCAGTGAGGATCAGGCAAACCGCAAGAATCTTGGCAAGGTCTCTCATAGGATTTCGGCAAGAAACTGAAGCTATCAGGTTCGACCACTATGGGCAAATCGCCCGTTTGTCTCCGGAGGTGCTATCTTCATCTGCTGAACAGCTTGCAGAGGAAACCGAAAAGCACCTTCCCCGCGTGACTTTAAGCCCGCGAGGAATGACAAACTTATGAAAGATCTGATCGGCAAACTGCTGGCGGCTATTCCCGCTTACGTCCGTCAGATGATCGACCTGCTGCGCGATCCGCGCACATTCGTCGAGAAGCTCGACCTCGACTCGGATATTGTCCTGCAGAACGCCCTGACGTTTCTCGCCATTTCGTTCGGACTGACCTTTATCGCGGAAATCCCGCTGCTGCCTGACAAGCAAAGCAAAGAGATCATGTTCGGCATAGCGGCAGTTCAGGCGGCGTTAGGATTCGTCGTGTCGGTGGTGCTGCTTGATCTGTCGTGGAGAATCGTTGGCGGCAAACTTTCGTTCAAGAAATTTGTCATTGTCACCTGCTACTTTACCGGCGTCTCGACCCTGTTGTTCCTGATGCTGGCACTGGTCGCGTGGGGGGTTTTCAGCAGCCTCGATCCACTGAATGCTGGTCTGATGCGAAACGGCGCGCAGCCCGATCCTGTCGACCTGATGAGGAGCCCGGGCTTCCATGTATTTTGGATTCTGCTTGGGCTGGGACTGCTGGCGACGTTCGTGTGGATCTTTCGGATCTGGCGCGCGTATCGGGATCTTAACCAGACTTCGAAAGTTCGTTCCGGCGTGGCCTTCGTAATTTACATGCTGCTTAGTCCTCTGATTCTGGGGTTACAGCTCCTGATGGGATCGAGCATGTACACCGCCGCGCCGGCTTCGTTCCCTGCCAAGCTGGTGGGACAGTGGGAACTGGTCAAAGACGACCGCTCAACCCAGATCGCGACGCATCACGCGGTGCTGTTTCGGTTTGATCCGAACGGATACTACCTGACGCTCGACACGCTGGGCACTACCAACGGACATTGCTACACGATGACGACCAACGGCAGTTACGGGCATGCCACGGTTGTGGGTTCCGAACTGACGCTACATCTTCAGAAGCACACCGAAAACATCGACGACAAGTGCAACGGCACCAAGTCGGAAACTCCCAAAGACCTGATCGATGATGTTTACCAGTTTTCGATTCGGCAGAACCCGGACGCAGAAGGCCAGCAATTGTGTTTGCTGGGGCGATTCGGCGAGACGTGTTTGAACCCGAAGAAACAGTAGGCCGCGCGGTAGTAGGGCGCCGGGCAAGTCAGTGCGTCGCGTATGGCGTGCCATCGGACCATTTGCCAACCACGACCATCATGATGGTGGCCCGTTCTTCCGGGTCATTCGCCGCGATAACCGGAGAGCCCGGCAGATCGGCTCCCCAGCTTTTCGCTGCGTCGCCGGGAACAAAAAACATCAGGTGTGGATGCCAACTCATGCCCTCGTCGTTCAAGTACTGCTGCTTCGACATCATGTAGCACATCGCTCCGGGCTCGAGCGCGGGCAGTTCCTTCTTATCTTTATCATCCAGTGCCGATGCGATCGCTGCAGCGATCTCTGCCTTGGATTTTCCTGCCAGCACCAGTTTGGTTTTCATCAGGAAAATAGGCGCAAAAGTCCTTGCGGCTGCCTGATTGAAACAATGGGGGGCGCGAATCTTGGGATTCCAGAACTCGGGAGCATCGGTTGCGGCGCCCCAAGATCGTTCGACGATGCACAGGAAGTCGTTCGTGCCCTTCACCGCCGTGGTGTAGCCCTTCGGTCCGAGCACCATCACCTCGGCTGCGTCCGAGATGGAGGCTGGCGCAGCACTGCGAGCTAACGCGATTTCAGAATTCGCGTCCGTTATTAAGTACTGATCGAGCGGAGCCATGGCGGGATAAGACGTCTTCTCGGCTTGCGCCTGACAGACCGCGCAGGCCAAGACAACCTGCACCAGGAATACCAAGGCGATTAGCTGAATGGTCTTTCGCTGCATGGAACTCTCCTTCGGGCGATCGTCTACGTCGGGCAATCTAAGCACATATCTAACCAAGCCCGAAAGGAAATGTTGCGTGGAGCGGCAGTTAGCCTTCCGTGTTTCCGGCGTTTGCGGCGCTGGGCAGGAAGTGGGTCTGTGAGGGACGGCAAATCAAAAGAGTAATTACTCTCGAGGTGGGTACCCCATCCTCGCATCCTGAAAATAAAGGGGTTACAGCGACGGAGCGCGGGCACATGTGATCCGTCGCCAGAGGTCGCAAGCCGGTCGAAACGTTTATTGACTCCCCTTCGCTCGCTCCAATTTCCACGGCTTAGGAGTGGGGACGTCGGGCGGAGCGAGTACACGAAGCTCTCCCTGATCGGTTCCGGTGAGTTTCATCTCACATTGAATGGTGTCCTGTGAGTCCTCTTCCTTTGTGGTAATGAGAAGGACACCGCCCGTAAGCTTGGCTTCCACGATAGGGTCGCTACCTTCGTGTGCTTCCGCACTTGTCAGCTCTCCGTCTTTGCCGACTTGGAGATCGGCGTGACTCACGGTCCCGGTCAGCTTGCCCTGCTGCTGCTCCAGCTTGACGGTCAGGAAGGTCTTGCCTTTGAACAGTGCGTGCCAGGTGCCAACAAATTGCTGCAGATCGGCGCCGGTGCTGGTGGGCTGAGTAACTTGAATAGAAACAGCCGATACTGCGAGGCAGGTCACGGTGAGTAGAGTCAATGTGGCAAGAACCAACGCCTGCGCCCTTGCCTTACGCACTCGATTCGCTCTTGCGAGCAGGTTCACGATGCGATCCTCCAGCGTGTTTGTGTCGAACAGTCCCAAAGCGTACCCAAGAATTTCCGGACGCTGGTTTGCCGTCATAGACTGGGCGATGCTCAAGAGGGAGCGGGCATATTGCGTACGTGTGGATAGGCATTCCGACGCGATCTCGTCGCAGGCCAGTTCCCGGGTTTGATCGATACGCGCCTTGATCAGAGTCGCTAAGGGATGAAAGGAGATGGGCAAAATTAAGAGTTCGTAAACCAGGTTCCAAAGGAAATCGTGCCGCCGGATGTGCGCCAATTCATGACCGAGGACGGAAGAAAGCTCGTCCTCCGATGCTTGCGAAAAGAACCACTCCGGCAAAACCAGAACGGGGTTGCGGATTCCCATGGTCGCTGGTCCCTTCCCTTCCGGCGACAGCAGCATAGGTACAGGCTTCATGCCCAGCCACGAGTGGCATCGCTCGACCAGAGCTCGCATGGCCGGGGGCATCTGCGGCTCGCTTGACCTATCTAACGTTGCCTTGATTGACCGCCAACCGTGACAAAGGCGAACTGCTCGATAGAAAATGAAGCCTAACCAGAGCAGCGCAACGAACCCGACCCAGCGCGGGCCGAACTCCACCGGCTGGACGCCGTGCTGCATTCGCCGCCAGAGCGCCCAGGAGGAGGTGCGACCAAGACCTGTTTCTGCCGACTGAATTGTGCTCGCTGCCGTGACAGGCTGGGTCGTTGATTTGTGATTTTGTCGCGAACCTCCCAGGCTCGCGAGGGGAAGCGACACAGCCAGCAGTAAGGCAGCGACCCACAATACATGCCGGTACGAAGAGGGGCAACGACGGAGCGTCCGCGAGAGAAGAGATGTGGCTGCCGCAATGACGCATGTCATCCATAAGGCATTCGTCACATACGTGACAACGATCTGATTAATCGGATTCATGCTTTTACTCCTTGCCGCGCTCCTGTTCCTCTATCAAGCCGCTTAACTCCTGAAGTTTTTTGGGATCGAGTTGCTGGCTTTTGACGAGGCTCATGAGGAGACCGTCGACCGAACCGCCAAAGAGGCGATCGATCATGTCCCCGATGGCATTTCTCGCTGCCTTCTCCCTGGTCAACACAGGTGCGTATTCATAGGCCCTGCCCCGCAATCTTCGCCGTACCCTTCGTTTACGATGAAGAACATTGAGCATCGTTTGCACCGTGGTGTACGCCAGTTTCGACGATGCGGCGAGTCTCTCCTGGACTGATTGGACGTTGGAAGGACCGCAGTCCCACAACACATTCATGATCTGCAACTCCAGGGGAGTGAGCTGCATTTGGGATTTCCCTTTACCACCCATTGCTGTCTCCTAACGTGTTAGGAGATTAACTCGATGAACTGGGCTTGTCAACTAAAAAGTTAGGAGATACGAACGAGCGGGTGTCATGTTCTAGAACTCCGGGAACAGGGCGAGCCGACACAGACAGACGGATTGTTGTTGAGAACAGGTCTTGTCCTAACCAATCCGGAAACGGCGGCGTAGAGCGGCGGTTAGCCCTCGGTATTCCCGGCCTTTTCCGCACCCTTGCGGCGCCGGGCGGGATGCACGAACCATGCGATTCCGATGCTCGCCAGGTAGAGCACGATCATGGGCGCGGCAAAAATGCACATGGAAGGGAAAAGAATTGTCCATTAAGACGCACGTTCTTGCACATATGAGGTCAATTTCTAACGAGGCACCACTCCAACGCATTGATAGTAATAGCCTGACTCCAGAGCGCTTTGGAACTAAAATTGCACGCTGTTATACAGATTTTCCGTGTCTCCAGGGCGGCGCAATAGGCGCAGATGTGGAGCCAGTCCGCCCATTAGTCGCACTAAGCAACAAACAGCTAAATCACCCACTTTGCAGCCGAAACTCGGTTCTACCCGGAAATGAGGAGAGGCATGAAGAAATGTTGGCTGTTGTTGGGCCTATGCGTTTTGCTGTCACTTTCCACGTCGGCGTTCGCCGGCATGCTCTGCACTACCATCGCTTGCCTAGCCCCGAATGACAACATCAATTGGGGTGCCCAAGGCTACGGAGCCCCGGGCACAAGCCTGCTCACCCCGCAGTCCTGGCTTTCGACTCTCGGTCTGTATGACGGCTTAGTCGGAGTTTTCGGCCCGACGAATTTCACCCTGATGCAGCAGAGCGTTACTTGGAACGGGAACTTCGACCCAGGTGACTATTTGATCTGGAACCAGGACATCAACAACTTTGTTGGTAACGCCGGTCAGATTCGCCTGGTATTTGCCTCGGGTCTCCCTGTGTATGACGCAGGCGCCGCGATCCAGGCTGATTTCTTTGGTGGGTTCGTCGCCACAATCTGCGCCACCTCTTTCACGGGCGTCCAGGATTGCTGGAATGAAAACGGCGTATCCAACTCGAATGGCGATAGCAGCGCGATCGTCATCGGAGTCAAGGAGCCATGGGCAATCGAGCTTCTTGACTTCTATGTAACTGACATCAATGGCAACAACGACGAAGCCATTGACACCGTGTACCTGAGCACCGCCGTTCCCGAACCGGGGACGATCATGCTGTTGGGATCGGGCGTGCTCGGGCTCGCCGGGATGCTGCGTCGCAAGATCAACCTGTAGTTAGTGTTCGCTTTAATCGAAGATGCCGGGGAAATGTCCCCGGCTTTCTTCTGCCCCCGCAACGAGCGTCACTCGTTACGGCGTGGAGCGGCAAAGATGCACATGTTCATGATGTCGGTGGTGGGCGCGATAATTACTTACGATAAAGCGATTTCACAGCACCGATCTGCGCGGACCTCACTTCACGATAAGTTTCGAGTGGCCGTGCGCTATTTGAAGACATCATCCAACCAGTCGAATATGATCTGGTGCGCAAGGCTCTCGTCGTTTACTCCGCAGTGAGCCTCCCCGCCCTCCTTCGTGGTGATGATGTGCTGCGCCTTGGGACAGGTCAGCTTGTCGTAGAACTTCTGACCGTCAACAGCCAGTTGTCCCTCGCCTTGTCCGCCAATATTGAAATACGGGCAGGTGAGCTTGTCCTCCAAACCCCGCAAGTTGTACTTGCTCAGCCCGTCGATGAATTCTGCGATCGTTCCGCCGCTCGCACCGTGTCGATAACGTATGTCTCCCTGGGCGATAAACCTGCTTGTCACGGTCGACAGATCGATTTTGCTTTCAAGATTTCTGGGGCAAGGTTGATCCACCGGTAACCCGAGTATCTCCAGAACATCGTTCTGCCAGTTCGTCAAGGTCGTGCTCGCAATGCAGGCCTTTATCCGCTTCTCGAAAGCGGCTGCCCGCGGCGCAAAGTACCCGCCCAGGCTCCAGCCGACTAAGGCAAGGCGTTTCGGATCGACATCCGCGCGCGCGAGCACCCAGTCGCAAACGTATTTCAGTGGAACCTCCGTGTCCGGTCGGAAGAACAGCTCGGCACCGGGATTCGCATACATCGCGCCACGCTGCCCCGGAATCTCGAACAGCAAGGCGTTGTATCCCCGGCGAAGCGCCGCCGCGCCGCCACCCCAGAAATAGAGTTCCTCGGCCAAGGAGTCGGCGCCACCCAGGCTCATCAACGTCGGCCGTGGCCCATCGCTCGCATTAGCTTTCAGGAAGTAGCCGGGAAGCGACTTCCCGTTCTCATATGGAATGCTGACAAGCTCGAAGGGCAGGTCCATCAGTTTTCCAGCTTGCGTAAAGCAATCCCGCTGGCGTTCCCAACCAGCGCGGCACTTGGGGTCTGTTGTGCTTTGGTAAAAACCCACCTCGCGCCAGTATGACGACGCCCGCAGGAAAGCTTCCCGCGCACTCACCAGATGCCCGCCCGCAAGCGATTTGCGTGCGATCGCCTCTACTCGCTCTGCAGTAACCCGCCATGCTTCGGTATAGCTATCTTCCTTTTCGTCCTCGATGCGCGAGGCAGTCTCGTAGCACTCGCCGATCTCAGACCCGCCATACGTAGTGCACCCCATGGTTCGCACGAACTGGAAATCGAAGTTGCCCTTGAATCGCCCCGGCATCCCGGCAGTGGCGCCAAACATCAGTGTGGCGCCCTTTTGAGGGGCGGGCGCGGTTGATTTGTTGGAATTCGTATCTTGTATTCTTCCGCCATTAGCACTGTCCGATTCAGGAGTTGCATTTGTCTTTGTTTTCATTTCAGCCACGGGATTCATTTCATCTCCTCCTCGCCTTTTGGTTTTTAAGAGCCACGCCGCGCGCGGATTTTCGGATAGGTGAAAACTAACCTCGCGTCTATCTCAGAACTGTGGCACTGGGCTGACGAGTAAGCTGTCCTCTTTTGCTCAAAACGTACGAAGCATTTTCTTTCGTTCTTTGAGTTTTGTCAGGGCCGCGCGACATCGCACTCGTGGAATTGCGGCAGAAAGTTCCCCAGGGAGCTTTCAGGCTGGATGGACAGAATCACAGTGGCGATCCCGCCTCGAAGCAACTGAGTGGTCAACGATCGTTCCCGTGTCGCGGGCGAACCGGGAGTGGCTGCAATTAAGCTAGCTGGCTTGAACAGCCCATCTCGTAACCAATCCCGAAAAGTAATGTGGGGGTAGAGCGGCGGTTAGTCCTCGGTATTCCCGGCCTTGGCTGCGCGCTTTCTGCGCTGAGCGGGATGCACGAACCAGGCGATTCCGATGCTGGCCAGATACAGCACGATCATCGGTGCGGCAAATATACACATGTTCATGATGTCGGTGGTGGGGGTGATGACCGCTGCAATGATGAAGATGATGAGGATGGAATAGCGCAGATTGCGCCACATCCAGCCGGCCGTCAGGATTCCCATCAGGGACAGGAAGAAGACTAGGATCGGCATCTCGAAGACGATGCCGAGGCCGAGAATGATGGTGAGAAACAGGTCGGTATATTCGCCGATGGTGATCATCGGCTTGAACTGGCCGCTCCAGCCGATGAGGAAATCGAGGGCCGCGGGATAGACCATCTTGTAGGCAAACAGCCCGCCGGCCAGAAACAGCCCAACGGTGCTGAACATGAACGGCATGACGTAGCGCCGCTCATTGCGGTACAAACCGGGCGAGATAAACAGCCAAATCTGGTAGAGCACGAACGGCGAAGCCACGAAGACCCCGGCGATAAAAGCGATCTTCAAATACATGTTGAAGGGGTCGGTCGGGTTCAGGTAAACGAGCTTCTGCTCCATGTTGTGGGCAGCCAGGGCAGTCATGATGGGCTTCTGCATGAGCGCGAAAATCTGCTCATGAAACCACCAGCAGACGCAGAATCCGCCGACGATGTAGAGGAAGCTGTAGATGATGCGGCGGCGCAGTTCCTCGAGGTGCTCGAGGAAGCTCATGCCCGTCATTTCTTCCGAGCCGCGCTGGGCGGCCTTCTCGACGAGCGGGCTAGGCATTTTGTCCGTGGGCGTCGGGGGTCAAAGGCGAGAGCGGCGCGGGTTCCGTGCTTGCTTCGGAATGGGAATCGGAGGACGAAGGCAGTTCGGGCGCTGCGGGCTCGGCGGCCAGCGGAAGGGGCGCGCGGGGAATGGACTCGATAGGCGGCACGCTGACGGTGTCGAAGAGCTTTTCCGCGGGCAAAATTGTGGGACTGGGAGCAGGCGGTGGCTGTTTGGCTCGGTCCTCCAGCTCGATGTTCATCATTTCCGTCTCGAGCTGGTTCTTGAACTCGTTGCTCGCCTTCTTGAACTCGGCCATCGCCTTTCCCAATTGCCGTGCCAATTCGGGAAGTTTCTTGGGCCCAAACAAGACCAGGGCCATCAAGACGATGAAAATCATTTCGGGCATGCCGAGGTTCATAGGGTAATCATAATGCCCGCGTGGGTTAGCGGCAAACGGGGGTTGGATTTCACCACAGGGGCACGGAGGACACGAGGAGGAATCAGGCAAAAGGCAAAAGCGACAGCGGCCACGGATTTACACGGATCTGAATTAGGCAAGAAACAAAGGCAACCGCGGATTTCGCGGATAACGCGGATACATGTTCACCACAGAGACTCAGAGGCACAGAGAATTCGCGGGTCTTCACCAAGGTTCTTCCCACCCTTTCCCAAAAAAGGGGAAAGGATGGGGCACCCTGACCTTAATGCTCACCAACTGCCCTTCTGGCCGTCTGTTAGACGTGGCGGAGACGATTGTGCACCTTTTCGCGCTTCGATGCACCTAATTAGGCAGCACGTTGTGAGACTGGCTGTCCTCGCAAAATGTTATACTTACGTACACAACGCATCTTGTCGGCTCACACCATGACGTTGAGTTTTTCCCCCTCTCGAAGGAACACATAATGTCCAGCAGTCCCCGTCGTACCGCCGTACTGATTGTTTGCGTCATCCTGGCCTGTGGGTGTGTCGGCATGGTTTTTGGCCAGCGCATGACCACCGCGCCATCGTCGAATGACACCGACATTCGCGACAGCGTTAAGAGCTTCACCGAGGTGTACGAGGTGGTGCAGCAGAACTACGCTGAGCCGGTCAATCCGGACAAGGCGATTTATAACGGCGCGATTCCCGGCATGCTTCGGGTGCTCGATCCGCACTCGAATTTCTTTGACCCTAAGTCGTACGCGGCGTTACGCGAAGAGCAGCGCGGCAAGTACTACGGTGTGGGCATGCAGGTCGGGCCGCGCAATAACAAGGTCATCGTGATCGCGCCGTTTACGGGGGCGCCCGCGTACCGTGCCGGCATTCGTCCGGGCGACATCATTATCGCGGTTGACGGCAAGCCGACCGACAACATGAGCACCAGCGACGTCGCCGATCTGCTCAAGGGACCCAAGGGCACGACGGTTAAGATCACCGTGCTGCGCGAAGGCACCGACAAGCCGATCGACTTCAACGTGGTGCGTGACGAAATTCCGCGCTACAGCGTTGATGTGCACTTCATGATCCGACCGGGCATTGGCTACATCCACGTTTCCGGTTTCCAGGAGACGACCGAGCACGAAGTTTCGCAGGCACTCGATCAGTTGCAGCAGCAAGGCGATCTGAAGGGATTGATCCTCGATCTCCGGCAGAATCCGGGGGGACTGTTGAGCGAAGGCGTGGGCGTGGCGGACAAGTTCCTGAAGAAGGGACAGGTCATCGTGTCGCACCACGGGCGTTCGTCACCGGAGAAGGTCTATCGCGCGGCGCATGGCAATGGCGGGAAAGATTATCCGCTGGTGGTGCTGGTAAATCGCGGAACAGCTTCGGCAGCGGAAATCGTGGCGGGCGCCATTCAGGACCATGATCGCGGGTTGATCGTCGGGGAAACGACGTTCGGCAAGGGACTGGTGCAGACGGTGTATCCGCTATCGGAGAACACAGGACTCGCGCTGACCACCGCGAAGTATTACACGCCGAGCGGACGGCTGATCCAGCGGGATTACAACGGCGTTTCGCTCTATGACTACTATTACAACAGCCGCGATAGCGGCGACGGCACGCCTCCGGCACCCAGCCGCGAAGTGAAGATGACGGACAGCGGGCGCACAGTGTACGGCGGCGGCGGCATCAATCCGGATGTCGTCATTCCGCCGATCAAAAGCAACAAGTTCGAGGACGAACTGCTGCAGAAGTACGCGTTCTTCAACTTTGCCAAGCACTACGTGATCAATCACAAGGTGACGGAGAGCTTCCAAGTGGACGATGCGGTGATGCAGGAGTTCCGCAAGTTCCTCGACTCGCAGCAGATTCCTTATACCGAGGCCGAGCTGGTGGAGAACAATGACTGGGTGCGCTCGAATATCAAGGCGGAGCTGTTCGTGAACGAGTTCGGCCAGCAGGAAGGACTGATCGTTCACACCGAGGACGATCCTGCAGTAATGAAGGCTCTGGACCTGCTTCCCAAGGCGAAGGAACTGGCCGACAATGCCAAGAAGACCATCGCGCAGAAGAGTAATGCTCGGTTGACCGCGCAGCAGGATCCGACGCCGGCGAATGCAGCGCAGCAGTAAACGAACATTTTAGTTCGACTTCCGAAGCCCGCCTGGTGCGGGCTTTTTCTTTTGCGTGGAAGATTCCAAAATGGGACAGGGCGCCTCTCCTAGCATACTATTTTATTGCGCGCCCTGATGATACGCTACGATATAGTACGTTGCGTACTATGAAGATTCCCGATACCTCCGTGCTTGGTTACGCGCTGCTGGGACTTATTCAGCAGAGGCCAAGTTCCGGTTACGACCTGCGCAAGATCTTTGCCGAAACCGCCATGGGCAATTACTCGAGCAGTCCGGGCGCGATTTATCCCGCGCTGGAACGACTGGAATCCCAGGGGCTGATTCTCGGCGCGGTGAAAGACTCGGCTGGATTACGCCGCCGTCGCCTTTATCGCCTTACACCGACCGGAACTGTCGAACTGAGAAAGTGGCTGACGCGTCCGATTGAGCAGAGTGACGTGAAGCGCGGCATGGCTGAGTTGATGCTGCGTTTTGCCTTCATGGAACGAACGCTCGGCGCCGATTCCTCGGTCGCGTTTCTCCAGAACCTGCGCGCTGTCGTCCACGCTTACACTTCCGGACTGGAGACCTATTTCCGGGCCAATGCGGAGCGCATGCCGCTTTCCAGCCGTCTGGCGCTGGAGTGCGGCATCCGCGGATTCCGCAGCATTTATGTCTGGACCGACCATGCTATTCGTATGTATCGCAAGGTGCCATCACACCCAACCTCTCGCTCCCCCAAGACCCGCAAAGGAGGTCCCCGATGAATGTCACGAAGATCGTCGTCCGACTCGTATTGGCCTGGATCGCATTGCTGGCAGCGCAAGTTGCAACGGGCATGGTGGTTCACCCCAAGAGCCCTCCGAATCCGCATCCCGTTCTGTTTCTCATCGTGTACGACGCTTGCATCGTCGTCGCCGTGGGCGCCGCTGCCTTGCGCAGTGATTGGCGTGACCGCCGCCTGCTGCTCGCTCTGTTCCTGGTTCCTGGCGTCGTTGCTGTGGCCAACTGGATTGAGGGGGCATGGTACCTGCCCAACGTGGGCATCGATTGGCGCGGCACACTCATCTTCGATGTGGCGTCTACGGCCATAGCGGCGTTGCTTTGGTATGTGATATTTCGCTCAGCGGCGGTGCCGGAGTCACCCATTAGCTCAACGCTGCCTGAGCGACCTTTTACGCAAAAGCTCTGGCGCTTTGTGTTGTGTTCTGTCAGCTATGTGTTCCTGTACTTTCTGGCGGGAATGATCATCTTTCCCTTTGTGCGCGACTACTACGCCACGCAGCACCTCCCCAGTTTCGGTCACATCGTCTCCATGCAGTTCTTTTTGCGTGGGCCGGTGTTCGTCCTGGTGTGCCTGACGCTTTTGCGCATGTTTCGTCTTCCCCATTGGTCCGGTGCGGTCGCGGTTGGGTTGGCGTTCACCTTCATCAGCGGAGTCGCCGCGTTGATTATGCCGAACGGGATCTTCCCGGAACAGGTTCGCTGGGCACACTTCTGCGAAGTCACCAGCTCGAATTTTCTGTTCGGTTTTATCGTGGGAGGGGTGTGGGGGCACGCGCAACGGGTTGGGCATCTCGCGCATGCCGCCGCGTAGCAGAATGTCAGAGGTGGGACAGCGTTTTGCAGCGTGGGGAACAGCAGATTCCCCACGGACTAAAGTCCGCGGGGAATGACAAAAATGAAACGCCCGGGCGGCACGGCTAAAGCCGTGCCCTTTCAAAACCCTCCTCGTGGCATGAACAAATGGTCCCGCCGGGACGTTGCTCCATCGGGTGGGCTTCGTCCGATGGTTGGATTGGCAGCGTCCCTGCGAGACCAAGCTTGAATGCCCTCGCCAGGCCTAAGGCACCAGCGCGGGCTCGCGATCGAGCGGACCGGTGTGCCGGGTGGAAAATTCCAGCACCTCGGGCTGCACCAGCCTGTCGAAGTCCGCGAACGCCATGCGGATCAACTCCAGATGAGTACCAGCGTTGAAGGCGATGTCGGCGTCGCGGGTCAGCGTCTCGTCCACATAGACCGGGATGCCGTAGAGGTTGCCGAAGGGCGGCATGGCTCCGGTTTCACAGTCGGGAAACGCCTGCTTGAATTCCCTTTCGGTGGCCAACGCTGCATCCTTGACGCCGACAACTTTCTTCAGAGCAAGCAAGTCGACCTGGTAAGACGCCGGCAGCACCGCCATCGCAAGCGCACCGTCGAGTTTGACGATCACCGTCTTGGCGAGTTCCTGCCCCGGAATGTGGGCGATAGCGGCAATTCCCTGCGCGGTGAATGCCTTCGAATGCGAGATGACCACGTACTGGATGCGGTGTTCGTCGAGGAAGGCCCTGACTTTGTTGAGCGGCATGGCGACCCCCTATCGTGCGTGCGGCGGGTCACGAGCTGACGAGTATGACCCGTCGATGGCCTCAGTTTAGTCTGGTGAAAATGGATTACAAGTCCACGCATCACAATGCAGATGTGACAACGGGTCGTTTCGCAGGCGTGGAAAAGGTCATAAAGCGGATTCCTCGCGGACTGAAGTCCGCTCGGAGGAAACAATAGGAGACGGCACGACTAAAGCCGTGTCCCTTCAAAGCAGCGTCCCGAAGCGATAGGGGCGTTTAGATTGGTTTGGAATGTAGCGCCTTGTCCGCTGAAGGCTGGTGAGTGACGACGCTTGCTGCGGCCTCGATTCTGTCCATGGCTCGCAGGATCGTCTCGGTCACAAAGTCGATGCCAGTGTCGGAGTTCAGCATGAGGTGATAGAGCTTTCGACAGGGCCACTCGGCGTTGTAGTATTTGCGCACGAACAGCGCCCGCTCCGTGTCGATAGTGTCAAGCATCTCCTCGGCTTCCTTTGGGTGCATCTTCAAGCCGATTAGGCGGCGGAGCTTCGCCTCGCGCGAGGCGAAAACAAATACCCGGAATGTGTCATGCCGATTGCGCAGGATATACGGACCGCCGCGCCCGACGATCACGCAGTGTCCATGTTTGGCCTTCTCTTCGATCACCCGGTGTGCTAATTCAACCATATTGTCGGCGTCGAAGATCTTGTCGTCGGCGACGGGCAGCGAGCGCTCGTAACTGCCGCGCCAAAAAACTTTTGCCAGCCGATGGAGTAGCGGGTCAACCTTCTCTTCGCAGCGCGCGACCACGCGCGGCGAGACCGAAGCAAGCTTGGCAATCTCGGCAGTGAGTTGCTGGTCAAGCAGCTCCCAGCCTTTGCGGTGCGCTAGCTCGGCCGCGACCAGGCTGCCTCCTGCACCGTATTCACGCTCGACGGTGATGATCCGAAACATCTTGTTCTTACCCCCGCTCCAATATCGTATCGCCGCGCTACGGTGTTGTACCGCGAATTCACCTTTTCTGGCAAGCAACTTTGCAACCCCTCGTGGACGCGAAAGTTGTGGTTTCTCAGCTGATCTCGCTGTGCGCGATGCCATAAATAGAGTCGCCACGATGGGCGTTCCGCTGTGACCCATCTACGCTTCCTGCGTCTAATAACCAGGTGAGGAGCAAGTCTTATGCGAAAACTATTGATCGCTGGATTGTTCATGGCTTTGGGTGCTGGTGCGTTCGGCCAGGTTTCCAGCAACGGGCCCGTTAACGCCGACTACGGCAAAAAGATCACGGCCGCCGACCCGGTGGAAGCCAGGATCGCGAAGGACGTCCGCCATCAACTGCTGTTGCTACCGTGGTACTCGATGTTTGACGATCTCGAATTCACCGTGGAAGGCCGCACCGTCACTCTGAATGGCTACGTGACCAGCATCCATGCGGTCACGAAGTCCGACGCGCAAGGTGTGGTCAAGCGCATCGAGGGCGTCGACAAGGTCGTCAACAATATTAAGGTCCTGCCGCCAAGTCCGCTCGACAACCAAGTGCGCCAGGAAACCTACGCGGCAATTTCGCGGACCGGATCACTGTCGCGTTACTTCTGGGAAGCTGCACCCGCAATGCACATCATCGTGGACAACCAGCGCGTGACGCTGGTTGGCAGGGTTAATAACGAAGGCGACAAGAACATGGCGACTATCGCCGCTAACACCGTGCCAGGCGTGTTCCAGGTGACCAATGAGTTGCGGGTGGTGAAGTAATCTCGCCCGCATAGCATTGCGCCCGCGAGATGAGCCTCGGAGGGGCGACCAATGTGTCGCCCCGACCCCGCCGTCAATTCAGTAGAATTGTTCATTCACGCGCGGGGTCCTCATTGAAGGCTGTTCTCTCGATTGCTCTAAGTCTGGTGAGCGTAGCTGTGGGTCTGCGCGCCCAACAGCCCATCGACAGCCCGGATTCCAATCCTCCTCCTGCGCCGGTCGCTAGCCCTGCACCGAGCGACAAGCTCCCCCACCCCAACGAGCGGTATTTCTTCAAGCATCTCGCGCAAGACCAGCTAGCCGTCTGGACCAGCCCCGCGCACGTTCAGCCCGCCGACCTGAAGTGGCTGCTACCCTCGTCCGGCATCGCCGCGGGATTGTTCGTCACCGACCCGGACAGCTCGTTCGGCATGGCCAGCTATCACCCCAACACGTGGAGGGAGGTTTCCAACTACGGACTTGGCGCAGCGCTCGGCACGACCGCCGCGATGTACGCATGGGGACACCTTACCAACAACGATCGCGCCCGCGAAACCGGAGTGCTGGCGACCGAAGCCATGCTCGACGTGCTGCCTGTGCAGTATGCGCTGCGTGGCGCTATGGGCCGTCTGCGTCCCTACCAATCGAATTACCAGAACGATTTCTTTGATGGCGGCAATTCGTTTCCTTCGAACCATGCTGCCGTGGCGTTCGCATTTGCGTCGGTCGTCGCGCGCGAATACCCCAATATTTATGCCCAGCTGGGAGCTTACGGACTCGCCACCGGCATAAGCTTGGCGCGCGTCGCCGCCAGTCAGCACTTTTTGTCCGATGCATTCATCGGAGCCCTGATCGGCTACCAAACGGGACGTCAAATCTATAAGACGCGCCATGACTCGCGCATCGACGACGACCTTGCCATCGTCGCCAAACAGACATCGGCGCCACTGCCCGGGAGGCTGGCCAGCACTTACGTTCCGCTGGATAGCTGGATCTATCCGGGTATTGAGCGTCTTGCGGTTGCGCGCTACATTCCCATGCCGTTTATGGGCTTGCGCCCGTGGACGCGCATGAATTGCGCCCGGATGCTGGAAGGGCTCAACGAGCGCCTACAGTTCAGCGCAGAGCTTCCTGCCGAATTGAATGCCATCCGCGTCGCGCTCAATCAGGAATTCGCCGACGAGTTGAGCGCGCTCGACGGCAAGCCCTACGAATTAATCAGTCTCGATACGGTTTACACGACCCTCACGGGAATCGCCGGCCAGCCGCTCAATGACAACAATCTTGGCCAGACGCTGATCAACAATTACGGGCGGCCGTACCAGGAAGGTTTCAACAACTACACGGGATTCAGCGCCCGCGCTGATGACGGACGCTTTTCGTACTACGTCAGTGGCGAGTATCAGCACTCGCCGTCGGCTCCGCCGTATCCGCTGTCGGCACGCCTTGCTATTGCAGCGGTCAACGGCGATCCACTTCAACCGGCCGTGCCGTTCCCGGAGATTAATCAGTTCCGCCTGCTCGATACCTACGTGTCTACGAAGTGGCTAGGACAGGACATTTCAGTCGGCAAGCAAAGTCTTGACTGGGGACCGAGTGAATCGGGCTCCATGCTTTTCAGCGATAACGCAGAACCCATCTGGATGTTGCGGATTAACCAGACTGAGCCGCTTTACATCCCCGGCGTGTCCAAGGTCTTCGGCTCGTTTCGTTGGGACAACTTTTTCGGCAAGCTTGGCGGCCACGACCAATACCCGGTGGGGCCGTACATCTATGGCAACAAGGTCAGCTTCAAGCCGTTCGCGCGGTACTCGTGTGGGATGGGCGGGCACCATCCGTTTCAAGGAATTGAGATTTCGTTCGCGCGCACCAACGTGTTCGCCGGCGAGAACCATGTACCGCTCACTTTCGGCTCGTTCTGGAACAGCTTCACCAGCTTTGGGGCCGTGCCTGCTGATGTTAAGTTTTCGCGCAACGATCCCGGGGCGCGCTTCGCCAGCTTCGATTTCTCGTGGCAGTTCACGCCGTGGGTCAACATTTATATCGACATGCTCACCCACGACGAGATCACTCCGCTGGCTGCGCCGCGCCGCGCAGGCTTCAATCCCGGGCTGTATCTTGCGCGACTGCCCGGGATTCCGAGGCTCGACCTGCGCCTCGAAGGGGTCACCACCGACCGCTTCGTGTCGCCCGCGACGGGCGGCTATTTCTTCTACTACGAAGTCGTTTATCGCAACGTGTATGTGAACAATGGCAACCTGTTCGGCAGCTGGATCGGCCGGGACGCCAACGGCTATCAGGCCTGGAGCACCTATCACCTCGGCCCCAAGACCAGCCTGCAGGCGGCGTATCGCAACGTGAAGATCGCCAAGGAGTACATTCCACAAGGCAGCACGCAGCAGATCGCGAGCTTTTCGGCGATTCTGCGTCCGCGACCGCAAGTCGAATTTCGTGGATTGCTTCAATACGAAAGCTGGCTGGAGCCGGTGCTTGCCCCGACGCGCCAGCGCGACGTGACTGCGTCGGTGCAGTTCACCTGGTGGCCGGCCCTGGTTGCCAAGCGGCCGTACGGCTGGACGCCGCGTTAGACCGCGTAATAGCGCAAGATGCGTCCCAAAGCCTGGCAGACATCCGCGACATCTTCTTCTGTCATGCCCGCGCTTAGCGGCAAGGAAATCGTTTGCTCTCCGATATACGTCGCATTCGGAAATTCGCCGCCATGCTTGCCAAATCGCTCGATCCAGAATGGCTGCACATGCACCGGTTCGTAATGGATGCCGACGCCGATGTTCTCGGCCTCCATCGCCGCCACGATCTGTTGCCGTCCGACTGCCAGTTTTTCTAACTGCAGGAGCGGCGTGTAAAGGTGAAAAGCGTGCCGATTCGTGCGATCGCCTAGCGAAGGCGGAATCATTGGTAATCCCCTGAGGCCGTCGTCATACGCTATCCACAGATGCTCGCGCCTCGCTCGACGTTCCTCTAAGAACGGTAATTGCGGAAGGCCCAGCGATGCTTCCATGTCGGTCATGTTGTACTTGTAGCCTGCGGCGAGAACTTCGTAGCCTGCGACATCGCCCGCGAAACGCGTCCACGCGCTGGTCGCCACGCCGTTGTACGAAAGCAGCTTCACCCGCTCGATCAGCTCTCGGTTCCGGCTGATCACCATACCGCCGTCACCGGTGGTAATGCTCTTGGTGGGGTAGAAGCTGAAACAACCCGTATCACCAATCAGCCCAGCTCCTACATTGTGGTAGGTGGTCTCAATGGCGTGAGCACAGTCTTCGATTACCTTGAGATTGTGCCTTTGTGCGATCGCGAGAATCGCATCCATCTCGCAACTGCGGCCGCACATGTGAACCACCATTACGGCCCTGGTGCGGGGGGTGACCTTGGCTTCGATCAGCGCGGGATCGATGTTCAGCGAGGAGTGGTCGCAATCTACCAGAACGGGCGTCGCGCCGGTATGCAGAATGGCATGGATGGTCGAGCAAAAGGTGAAAGTGGGGGCAATCACTTCGTCGCCTGGACCGATACCTAACGCATCGAGAACAAGGTGCAGACCGGCGCTGCAACTGCTCACTGCCGCCGCATAAGGTGCGCCTTTATACGCAGCAAACTCCTGCTCGAAGCGGCTTACACGTTCGCCCAGGCCGATCCACCGGCTGCGGATGCACTCGGTCACGGCTGCTACTTCGCCCTCACCCAGCAGTGGCTCGCCAAAGACGATCCGCTTGTCTCTCGCGCGCACGGGCATCCCGCCTGCAATTGCAGGCAAATGATTTTTCTCGTGTTTGGTGTGGGAAATTCCGCTCTCAGGCGGCTTGGAATCCATGAAGCGTTCTCGACTAACCGGATTCTACAGGATTCTGCGCACCATCTCTCAACGCCTCTGGCCATCGTGGGGTTATGCGCTCATCTATACTTCGTGCTAGAAATGCCCGCGGTCTCCGTCATCGTCAATCTCTTAAACGGCAGAGTCACCTTAGCTGAGGCAATCGACTCTGTCCTTGCCCAGACGTTTACGGACTGGGAGCTCATCGCGTGGGACGACTGTTCTAGCGACGGCGGGGCATCCATTCTCGACCGCTACCATGACGAGCGAATTCGCTACTTCCGCTCCGAAACGCAGGTTCCTCTCGGACAGGCACGCCAGCGTGCGATCGAGATGGCACAAGGCGAATGGATTGCCTTCCTTGACCAGGACGACCTGTGGCTTCCTGACAAACTCGAGCATCAACTCGCGCTGGCCCACGATAAACCCGATGCCGCGCTCATTTACGGCCGTACGGTTCGCTTCTACGCAAACGGGACAGAGCGCGACTACGACCAGGCCCACGAATACTGCGAGCTTCCCCAAGGCGACATCTTCGCCGAGCTGTTCGCGAATTCATGCTTCATCGCGATGAGTTCGGCCATGTTCCGCCGCTCAGCCATCGCAGCGATTGGCGGTATTCCTGACAGCATCGCGATTATCCCGGACTACTATCTCTACACCGCGGTCACCCGCCGCTTCCCTGCTGCGGCTGTGCAGGAAGTTGTCTGCCGCTATCGGATGCATGACGCGAATACCTCGCAGACCACGGCGATTTCCGTACACGAAGAAGCACTTCGGCTCATGGACATGTGGCGGAGTGGCGTGGATCCTAGGATTCTTGCGAAGTGCAAGCGCCATCACTCGACCCAAATCGCGCTTGCCGAAATGCGAAGTCCCAGTACATTTCTCACCGGACTGCGGCGGCTGCTCACGCACGGTTCGCTGAGGTCCCAGCTACTTCGACCGTTTTACTTCGTCTTTCATCTCGGGCGGCGGAACATCGTCGCTCCCTACTGGAAACGAGTTGGCCGGCAATCGTCCGGCTATACTGTCTGATCGTCTCTGCTCTCTCCGTAATCATGCCGGCAGTCAGCATCATCATGAACGTTCGCGATGGAGCGGCCACGCTGCGCTCGGCCCTCGACAGCGCACTGGCCCAGACCTTCTCTGACTGGGAATTGATTGCGTGGGACGACTGCTCTACCGACGACAGCGCCGCGATCATCGCCGAGTCCACCGATCCGCGCATCCGTTATTTCCTCGCGTCACAGCAAACCTCGCTTGGACAGGCGCGCGATGGGGCCATTCACCACGCGCAAGGAGAGTGGCTCGCCTTTCTCGACCAGGACGATCTCTGGCTGCCTCGTAAACTTGAACTGCAACTCGCGCTCGCCGATTCGCGCGAGGTCGGATTGATTTACGGCCGGACAATTTGCTTTTCACCTGGCGGCGGTCAGCACGACTACGATCCGTTCCACGAGTTCGGCGCGCTGCCGGAGGGCAACATCGCCGCCGAGTTGCTGGGCAAAGGTTGCTTCATCGCCATGAGTTCGGCACTGATTCGACGGTCCGCGGTGGTGGAAACCGGCGGCATTCCAGCGCACATCCATATCACACCGGACTACTTTCTGTATCTTGCGGTGTGCAGCAAGTACTCGGCCCGCGCCGTACAAGAGGTTGTATGCCGCTACCGTCTGCACGCCGGCAGCATGACGAGCGTCTATCGGCGCGAATCGTTGGCGGAAACATTACAGCTGGTCGAGGACTCGCGCATCCAAGTTTCCCCCCATGACTTCTCCCGTCGCTATGCACACATCTCCACCGCGCTTGCGCTGGAAGAATTACGGCATCGCAACTCGTTTTCCGAGGGAATGCGGCGGCTGATGAAGGATGGATCGCTAGTCTGGCTTGCAGGACGTCCATTGGTTCATGGGTGGAGGATGGTCAGAAGGAAATTACGAACTCCCTCCTGGAGGAAATTCAAATAAAGCACCAGCACGACCGCGGGGCTAATACTCTTCGCCTGATTGGATGGCGATCGATTTCGCAGGCCGGCGGCTGTAGCTCGGAACCGGCTCAGGCTCGCGCCGTTGATAGGCCGCTACTGGCCCTTTCACCAGCGTCTTGTCGTCGCGCAGCCGGAGTTCCAGCAAGCGGACGTAAAGCCGCGCTCGCAGTGCGCCTCGCACCAGCCATTTGAACAGCCAATTCTGCCGGAAATATCCATACGCTTCGTTAAACAGCACAAACGCGGCGGTTTCGTCGCGCAACGCAGCCTCGGGATTCTGTCCGATGCTGCGGCTGCCGTAATGGATCACTTCCGCGCAGGGCGTGTACCAGACGCTGTAGCCGCGACGGTTCAGGGTGAAGTTGTAGGCCAGGTCCACCATGAACTGCCCGAAGCGTTCGTCGAACATGCCAGCGCTTTCCCAGGTCGAGCGGCGCACCATGTAGGCTGAAGTGCCAATGCTTTGCACCTGTTGTGCGCGCGAGTAGTCGAAGTCAGCGTTGTAGTACTGGTTCATCACATGGCTGTCGGGAAACAGCTTGTGCCAGTTCAAGGCTTGCAGCAGGAATGTCCCGGCACCCGCGAACCCGCGGATGCAGTGCTGTACAGAGCCGTCGCCGTTGAGCAGCTTGGGCCCGCAGGCGGCGACCTCGGGATGTTCGTCCATGAATTGGACCATCGCGACCAACGCATTTCCGGTCAGCAAAGTGTCGCTGTCGAGATGGCAGGCATAGCGGCCGCGGGCGATGCGCATTCCCGCATTGTGGTTACGGGCGTATAGCCGCCGGTCAGGATTGCACACCAGAACGACTTGCGGAAACAGCGTCGCCACCATATCGGCGCTGCCGTCGGGCGAAGCGTCATCGACGCAGATGACTTCGAAGCTGATGCCTTCGGTGTACTGATACACGGAATCGAGGCAGCTTCGCAGCAGCTCACGGGTGTTGTAGCTGGCTATGATGACAGTTAAATCGATCAACGGTCCGGTTCCACTCCCAACCTTGTACATCGGCCCAGTCGGAAAAAAATATTCGTGCTACAAGGCCAGAGTTGTCCGGAAGACCTGTTGAATCGAAAGTTGCGACGAGGTTTGGGGCGATGTGCGAACTCTCGTGTCGCACGTCACACGACGCAACCCAATTCGAACTATCGGCGTTCCCACCGATTCAAGTGGCGATGCAAAAGGCGTAAACAAGACCGCGATCGACTTCGAACTTATGCTCTGCCGCAAGGCCGTTCACGGGCACCGTAACAGGCACGCCAGCTAACCTGATCTTCCAGAATATAAGCAGTTTAAAGATGGGGTCGCCGTGCGCCAATAGCTCATTAGTAACCCCTCAGGTGGTGCCTACGTTTCCCCGACAATTTCAGCACAGAGACACAGAGGCACGGAGGAAGCCGGGCAAAAAACCGCGACTGAGTCGGGCGTCGCCAGACGACACCAAGGGTATCTGTCTAACGTGCTATCGTCGTGCCGGATTTCACCCTAAGAATTTCTTCTTGCCCGCGATCAACCCGCCAGTCCGGTTGCCAACAGAATTATGGTTCCCGGCTCCGGTGTAGCGCTAGCGCCACCCACCGTTTGGAGCCCACCGGAAGCTTGGGCGGAGCTTGACTGATCAGCAACGGAGTCGTGCAGCACTAGCCGAGACTCATAGCTAAACTCGCCGTAAAGTCTCAGGGGTGGATACCAGATGAGCTCACGCGCCGCGGCGTAGCCTCCGCTCGCGAAGACCAAGATCAGCAGAGGTATCCAAATTTTCTTCTTTTTAAGGTGCTTCACAACCACTTGCGAAACACGATGTTCTTTGACTTTCTGGAACATTTTGCGTTGCACCTCTTCACGAATGGGCAAATAATACACCCGTTTCACCGTACCCACCTTTATAGAATCAAGGTTTTATTGGCCAAATGACCCCAATTGCCGAGGGCGTGTGATTGCGGGCTACGAGCAGAAGATGGCTGTAGCGACACACGCAGTTCCGTGGTGGTTTGCGGGCACCCCGGTGGGACTTGACCTGCCTACTGAACCGTTGTACGTTCGGCTCAATCGCAAGAGCGAGCCTGGATCGCAAGAGAGGGCCAACCGTGCCTGGCATTTTTATCAGCTATCGCCGCGAAGATTCGGAAGACTCCACCCGCGCCATTTACGAGAGCCTGGTTCCCCGGTTCGGCAGAGAGCGGTTGTTCCTCGATGTCGAGGCCATCACGCCGGGATCGGATTTTCGCAATTCGATCGAACAGTCGCTGGCGGACTGCGGAGTGTTCCTGGTGGTCATTGGCCCGAACTGGGCCAACATCAAGCCTGACAATGATCCTTCTGGGCCGCGGCGATTAGATAGCCCGAGCGATTTTGTGCGTCAGGAAGTGGCGACTGCGCTCAAGAAGGGCGGGAGCCTGCCCGTCATTCCCGTGCTGGTGCGTGGAGCTTCGATGCCTGCTGCGGAGCAGCTTCCGGACGATCTGCGCGAGCTGGCGTACCGGAATGCAATTGCATTCAACAATCTGAATTGGGACGCCAATGTATCGAAGCTGATCGACACCATTCGTCCGCACGTGGGAGAGCCCGCGGATCCGCAGCAGTCGGCTGGGATTTCGCCGTCGGCCCGCGCCACGATTCAGCGCGGAGCTTCGGAGGCAGCGGCGGCGAGTAGAACCGCGTCGGCGGGACTCGGCAAAGGGCTGATAATCGGCATCGTTGGCGCCGTGATTATCGCGGCGGTGATTGGATATTTCATGTTCGCGCGGCCGTCGGAGAACACATTGACGGTGACGCTGGTACGCAATCCGCGGCTGACGAGCCTAGCCGGGCCGATTGATGTCACCATCGACGACCAGACGGTTGGCCAGATACGGGCGAGCGCCAACGGTACTAATCCGCTGCAGTTTCACGTCACCGCGGGAGAACACCGCTTCAAGTTCTCGGACGCGGCGGCGAAGAGCAGTTGCGATGGGACGTTCAGCGTGACGGCGCAGCAAACGAAATTTACGCCACGCATGCGCGACGGAGGTACGGCCTGCGGGCTGGATGCCGTACTAGGCGGCTCGTAAGCACATGACTCCGACCAAAACCGTCGCCATTTGAGGTAGCACTTTGGTTTCGCGAACGCCCCACCTTTACAAATGGCTGTAGTACCAAAGGCCCTATTGCCTTTTCACAGCTTAATGGGACAAAATCCTTAAGGGATTCAGACAAGCAGAAGCCCTGGGGTTCAGGCTGGTCTCGGCGACCAAGCACTTTCGTTACTACGTCCAAAAGATTGGCTGTGGGGACTGATCGCCATGAAGGCTGTAGTTTTCTTTTTTATTATTGGCGTTTCTACCGTAACCTCTGTCGCGCAAACCGATCCAGCATCGGCGTCTCTTCCTGATACCCCAAGCATCTCTGCGCTGACGAACGGAACAGCCAACCTCGACAACGGTCTTGAGAGCGGCGCGGTAGTGCGAGATTCCGTTTCGTTTCCCAACGCGCCCAGCGCTTCGCTGCCTCAATTCGCCGTCAACCTCGCGTTCGCAGACAATCCCGATCTGCCCTTCAGCACGTCACAGACAGCACTTTACGATTTCTTGGTCGACATCGACACTCCGAGTAGTCCGGCAGGCGACCTGCCGCACGCGGAAGACGGGAGTTCCAGCAAGCCCCTGGCGTTGCAGCCAGTAGAGCCGCCGCGTCAGGACACGAAAGTTCACTGGGCAAAGGCCAATGGGGAAGCCCTGCTGTCAACTGGAATCATGCACACGTTCAACCTTTGGACGGAGGCGGGAACGCGTGACGCCCTTTACGGGCCGTGGGCGAAAGACTGGCTGCGCTCGGTGGGCGAGCTGCGTGGCTGGAGCGACAGCGATCAGTTCATGGCTCCCTATGTCGGGCATCCCATTCAAGGGTCGATCTTCGGCTTTATTCTGCGCCAAAACGATCCTCTGTATCGCGATGTCCAGTGGGGCGATGGCCGCGACTACTTCATGAGCTTGCTGCGCTCGATGGCGTTCTCGGCGGTGTGGCACACGCAGTGGAAGATTGGCATCGCGAGCGAGGCCTCAATTGGCAACGTGATGCTGCACGCCTCGCCGGGATTTATCACGCTGGTGGACACGCCGACGCTGGGCGCAATCACGATGATCGGGGAGGATGCGCTTGACCGGTACCTCATCATGGGGCTGGAAAACCGTACCGCCAACCGTCCGCTGATTGCCCTGACGCGATGCTTTCTGAATCCTGGGCGGTCGTTCGCCAACCTGATGGCGTTCAGAGTGCCGTGGCACCGCGATACGCGAATGGGAATCGTCGGGCAAAACTTTATCGTTCGCAAGGAACTGTTGGCCGACTATCGGGCCGGAGGACCGAAGCCGTTCGAGTTTGTGAGACGTCCGAACGATTCGAGCGACACAGACCCCAACCACGTGTACCCGAAAGCAGCGCCGATTGAGTTGGCGGCGTATCCGAACTTCGAGCATTTTTCGGGGCGGAATTGCATCGGAGGGGGCGGGTCGGGCGCCGCGCGCTTCAGTCCGACGTTGCAGATCGTGGCGGAAGTGAATGGCTGCCTGATCATGGGCTTCTCGCACTACACTCAGAGCGGCGACTCGCTGTTCTATGGTGCGGGACCGCGATGGACTCCGCTGGCTTCGCGGCGGGTGTCACCGTTTGCCGAAGTGCTGTTCGGCGGGCGAAAAGTTACCTACGAAGTGGACAATCCCACTCTCGAGAATGCGCTGCTGAACGCGTGGAACGACGGCAGCGGCACACTGCCACATTATCCCAAACGCAGCGATTGGTCCACGGAAGTTTCGAGTAACGGCCCGAGCCTGGCTGCCGGCGGCGGCGTCGATGTGGTGGTCAAACGACCGTTCACCTGGCGGCTGGTCAACGTGCAGTACACCCACTCGTGGATGGGAGGGGTGGATACAATCCATCCGGAAAACGGGATTCGTATTACCACGGAAGCGGTGTTGCGCATCGGCACGTGGTAGGCATCTCGGCGGCCACTCGGGCAGTCAGCCGCAGTTTCCCTCCCTCCGTATAATCTGTGACGGGGTGAGTCCGAATGAAACTGCTGACCAAATTCAATCTAGTGCTGCTGGTGTTTTTCGGAGCCAGCGGAATCATCATCGCGCACCTGGCATACCAATTCCTGATGGGGAACGCCCGCGCCCAGGTGTTGCAACAAGCAGAGCTGATGATGGCCAGCGCACGCTCAACGCGGGACTACACCTCCGAGCAGATCAAGCCGCTGTTGCTGAAGAACCCGGAGCACGAAATTACGTTTCTGCCGCAGACGGTTCCAGCGTTCGCCGCGACCACAATTTTCAACTCGATGCGCAAGTCTTATCCGGACTATTCGTATCGCGAAGCGACGCTGAATCCGACCAACCTGATCGATCGCGCGGACGACTGGGAGACGGACATCATCCGGTATTTTGCCGATCATCCCAACGACAAGAAGCTGGTGGGCGAGCGCGAGACGCCGACGGGCCGCCAACTTTACCTGGCGAGACCAATTGCCGTGCAAGCCAGCTGCCTGGAGTGTCACAGCACGCCGGATGTCGCGCCGGCGGCGATGATCCGAACGTATGGCAACCAGAACGGCTTCGGCTGGAAGCTGAACCAAATCATCACCGCACAAGTGGTTTCCGTGCCGATGTCAGTGCCCATCCAGGTGGCGGACAGTGCCTATAAGCGGTTGATCCTGTTCCTGATCGTCACGTTCCTGTTGACGATTGCGGCGTTGGACACGGCGCTGTATTTGATCGTGATACGGCCGTTGCATCGAGTTTCGGACGCCGCCGACCGCATCAGCAAAGGGGAGACGGAGTTGCCCGAGCTGGAGGTACGCGGACGCGACGAGATTGCCAACGTGACGAGTTCGTTCAACCGCATGCACGTGAGCCTGGCGAAGGCGTTGAAGATGCTGGAGCAGTAAGTTGATGTCCCACCCTGTCGCCAAAGGAAGCCGACAGGCGTAGGGCACCCGCTGAACGGGCTTTAGCGCTTCTTGGTGGCCAGAAACTTCGAACGGTCTTTCTCGGTGCCGATCTCGCCGGCAACCGCCGCGTACAGCTCGTCGACCGACGAGCAGCGGTCGGCGGCGCGCCTCACTACGATTTTGGCGATGGGGCCGATGAATGCGGCCAATTCCCTGCTCACCGAATCGAGTTCCGAGGGTTGAAACTTTGACGGGCGCGCCGGGTCGCTGCCTGACCTCGGCGTCGGAGTGGTCGTCCCCGGCTTGTCGCTGGGCGTTGTAGTCGCGGTCGCAGGAGGAATGATGGAAAGGCGCTCGATGGTCTGTGCTTCCTCGAATGAAATATCGCTAAGACCGGCAAGAAATTCCGTAGCGGTCTGGTAACGCGCTGCTGGGTCTTTCGCCATCGCCTTGACGATCGTGCTGCAAATTCCGGTGGTCAGTGCGGGATTTAACTCGGCCGGATAACGCGGCTCAGTGCTGACGTGGCAGCGCATGATCTCGTAGTCAGTGCCTTTGAAGGGAGTCCGTCCAGTCAGGATTTCGTATAGCATGGCGCCGGTGGAGTAGATGTCAGAGCGCGCATCGACGCGCTCGCCGCGCACTTGCTCGGGCGACATGTAGTGCAGCGTTCCCAGCACGTGGCCTGGACGAGTAGACGTGGCGTCGGCGGTGCGCATGGCGAGGCCGAAGTCGAGCAGCTTGGCCTGTCCGTCGGGCGTGATCACAATGTTCGACGGCTTGATGTCGCGGTGAATCACGCCGCGGGCGTGAGCGTATTCCTGCGCCGACAGGGTTTGGCGCACATAGTCGATGCCTTCCAGAGGACGGCGCGGCCAGGGCGAGCGCATTTTCCACTGCAAGTCTTCGCCCTCGACAAACTCCATGACCATGGCGACCTGGTCGTTCACCTGGAACGCGGTGTGCAACTGCGCGATGTGTGGGTGCGACAGGCTGGCGAGCACGCGAATTTCGCGCAGGAAACGCTCGGACAGCTCGCTGCCGCTACGGTCGGAACGCAACAGCTTCAGAGCCTCAACGCGCTGCGAAATCACATGGCGGACCTTGTAGACCTCGCCGATGCCGCCCGAACCCAGCGGGCTTAATACTTCGTAATCGCCCAGCTTTTCTCCAAGCTTCAACGACAAGTAAGATCCCTTCCCGCGTCTCCTTAAAGCTAACTGCGTTGGAATTCCCCCCACAGTCGTCTGTCTATTCTGGGGGCACTGCAGCGGGAATGCAAGCGCAGCTGCCCGATTCGCTGCTGCTTGCGACTCTTCAGTAAATTCGATTAGCCTTCCGATTTCTTCACGCAATGCCCAGCGAGCCTCCGCGGAATCGGTAGAATCAAATACGCGCGTGTACTTCATCAGCACCAATATCCCGGATTATCCTCACAACCCAATGTCCTAAGCTTGGGGTTGCAACTCGCCAGAGCCGCAATGGTATGGCACGCTAGAGGCCAGATGCAGTTGGTGAAGGCCGGTACCCGCGAAAGAATTCTTGGCCTTTGTTTTCATCACGTCAGACGGTACGAGAGGTCGCTGAGAACCCGAGTGTTCCGGTGATCGCCGAGTCGACTATCCGAATGGATTGTCGTTGGGTATCCCTTGTGCTGTGCGAGAGCGCGAATGCGAGTGGCAATACTATTCGAACACCCCGATATCCGGGTGGACGCTTCCATCTCACTGCCGGCGGTGAATACGGTAAGTGCGCAACTAATTAACCCAATTCAAGAAAGTGCGGAGCATCACAGTCGCTTGTGATTGCACTCACCGGGGTTTCAAGGTGGAAGCAGCCACTCTTGTCTCATCAAGGAGAAAATGGTCATGGCAACCACTTATCCCAACCCCTGGTTTCATAGCAACCGATACGCCGCCGATGCCGTGTGCGATTTCTGCGACGGCCTGGTCCGTCACGAAGCTTGGTGCATTACCCGCAATCCGGAAGTCCTCAACGCATGGGAGTTGGTGAGCGATCCTGCCAGGCTCAACCTGCACGACCAGCTCATCCTGCACGCGCTGGGCGTCGCCTGGAGCGGCAAGTGCAAAGACAAATGCAAGGCGATACTGACGCCCCAGTAGCCGTCTCAATCGAACCTTGCGAAGCATGGTAGCCCTTTCGCCACCCCTCGGCGCAACAAATTGAGCTGCGCGCAATCGCACCTGCCCTTTGGACTGATCTGCCTCCTAACCCTGCCAGCCAGGTCTTGCTAGTTCCGAAGCGACAAGGCCCGTCCCGATATGGGAAGGATTCGCAAACTTTGCGATTTGCTTGTAACTGACCGCGTACGAATCTGCCTATGATGCAACAGAGCCTCCCCCTAACAAGAAAGATCGAGGCCCACGATGAAGCTGCTGCGCGCCACGCAGTTTGCATCTGTCTGGTTATTATATTCGTCTATCTGGCCCGGGACGGGCAGCGCTCAGTCCATACCCAGCCCGCCTTTGGCTGCCACGTCGGCAGTGGTCATTCCTCTGCGTCCTGCACCCAATAGAGCTGTCCGCGCTTTTCCGCGCCTGAATCTGTGGCGAGGTTTCGAACTCACTTACGTGGGAATGTTCAGTCCGGATGCCCTGTTTCACACCCCATCCAAGATGGCTGGCCCGACGGGCTACCTCGCCGAGACGGCCATTGTGCCGGCGGCATCGAGGACGCAACCTAACAGTCGCACAGACGTGCCGGAATCGATGCTGGTCTCGAACGAACGCGTTGTGGACGACTTCGAGCCGCCAGCGCACGCTGAGGCGATCTCGCAGATGCACTCACCAGCAGGCGTGTGGCGCAGTCGCTTTTTGACGTATGCGTATGGACCTGTGAGCGTGCTGCATGCGCCGCGACACGTCACCACCGACTCACGGCAACGCGTCATCATTAGCGACCCTGATGGGGGCGGCATTCACGTGCTCGATCCCAGGGGAAAAATGTCGTTCCGGATTGTGAACGGGGCGGACCGGCGGTTGCGGCGTCCGGAGGGCGTGGCCGTTGATGCAGACGATAACCTGTATGTCGCCGATTCGGTCCGCGGCATGGTGCTGGTGTTCGATCGCAACGGAAACTTTGTGCGCTATGTCGGAAACTACCGGGGTGAGCCGGAATATGCACGCCCAACCGGCATCGCCATCGACCGCGACGCCGGGCGCCTGTACTTGATCGACACTCCACGGAATTTGGTTTTTGTTCTCGACCTGAATGGGCGGGTGCTGAAAAGCATCGGCAAGCGACACGATGGAACAGGAATTGGCGAGTTCGACGGTCCAACGGAGATTGCGGTGGCCCACAAGCACGTGTTCGTGCTCGATCGCCGAGGAACGCGGGTGCAGGTGCTGGATGCGAAGTGCAACCCTGCGGGAAGCTTCGACCTGCCGCACGGACTCGATCCGCTGGTGAACCAGGACGATGGCCTGGGTACTGATCAAGAAGGAAATGTCTACGTGAGTTCTTTCGACGGCGCGCTGATTCGGGTGTATGCCGGCGACGGCCGACTCCTGTCGTGCTTCGGTCAGCCGGGACGCGGGGCGGGTGAATTCGCAAATCCCGGCGGACTATGGATCGATGCGTCCGATCGGCTGTATGTCGCGGACTCGGGAAATGGGCGGGTGCAACTGTTCCAGCTGAGGGCTACGAAGTACCCCTAGCGTTTTCCCGGCCCGAGCAGCGCCTTTCCGGGGTAGGTGTCTGGTAGCAACTTGCCCTGGTCAATCAGGACTGTTCCGCCGACAATCACGTACTGCATTCCGGAACTCGGCTCCATGGGAGATTGGTAGGTCGCGCGATCAGTGACGGTGTGCGCGTCGAAGACGATGATGTCGGCGTCGGATCCTTCCTGCAGGCGTCCCTTGTAGCGGGCGGCGGGAGTGGACTTCTCCAGTCGCTGCGCGGGCATCAGGCTCATCTTGCGAATCGAATCCATCAGCGTGATGCTTCCCTTCTCGCGGACGTATTGGGCCAGCACGCGCGAGTAAGTTCCCGCATTGCGGGGATGTCCGGGCGCGCCATCGCTGGCGATCATCACCAGCGGATTCGGAATTACTTTGTCCACGACTTCTTGCGTGTTGGCAAACATCAACACCGATTGCGGCTGAGAAGAATTGTGCAGCGCCTCGAAGCGTTCTTTGGTCAGGCGCTCTCCGGTGTCGGGGAGTTGGAGCGCGCTGTAGTCAATGCCGAGCTTCTCGCGCCAGCCGGGATTAAAGAGGGCGGAGTTGATCGTGGTCATGCCGGCAATGTAGGGGTAGGCCTCGGTAGTGACGTCGAGGCCGCGGGCGCGCGCACCCGCCACCAACGAAAGACACTCCAACGAGTCCTTCAGGCAAGTGCTGTTGATGTGCACGATGTGCAGCGATGCGCCCGAGATAGCTGACGCGCCGATCACCTCGCTGATGGACTCAATGTCGGAGCCGGGCTCGCTGGGGCCAAAACTGCGTACGTGGGTGAACACCGGCACGCCACGCTCGGCAGCCAGCCGGAACATATCAATCACTTCTAGGCGAGTGGCTCCGGGAGTGTACTGGATGCCCATGCCGATGGCGAGAGCACCGGCATCGAGCTCGGAGTTCAGGCGTTGACGGATGGCTTCAATTTGCTGGGGCGTGGCCGGTTGGTTGGTCGCTGGGCCACTCTCGGGGAGGATCTCGGGAATGCCAGCGTGCGTGTTGATGGCTTCAGGAGCGAGCGGCGCGCCGAACACCAAGGCGCGCGCGGCCACATGACTGGCCGCCGTTCCGTAGTTAATGAGCGAGTGTCCGGCTTTTTGCTGGAGAAAATTCGCTACGTCGGGAGCGCCGATTTCCAGTTCCAGCGCGGTGGTCACGCCGTCGAAGGCCTTTACCCTGCCACTGTCGTTGTCCTGCCCGTGCTGGTGAAGATCGATGAAGCCGGGCGAGACAACCAGGCCCTTTGCGATCAGCACACGTTTCCCGGTCAGAGGGTCGGCGGAAATACGAGCGACCTTGCCGTTGGAGATGCCGACGTTGCGGACAGCATCGAGGCCGGACTCGGGATCCATCACACGTCCGCCTTCGATGACCAGGTCGTACTGCTGCGCGACTGCAGCGGTGGCGACGATCAATGCCAGAAACAAAATGAACTTGCGCATGGGTCGCGATGTTACGTGAGTTGGCACAATTCTCCAACTCGGACGTGATGGCCACACATCCTCGGCGACTGGAGTACCGCGCTATCTTCGATTTCCTCAACTTAGCCATTGTCCGCTCTTCGTTCCTTCACTTTGCCCCGGTTATCACTTAAATAACCCCTCGCCGATTGCTCTTGAATCTGGCGCTTGCGGCTCCTAAACTAGAGGTGCTCGGTGGTTCTTTCCCTTCTTGACGTGAGTACGCCCGTCGATGGTTCCGCGACCTCCTTTCGTCATAGAGCACCGCCATTTCGACCGATTGCTGCAATAGCGGTGCAATATGGTGTGGTTTTTGCCAGATAGACACAAAATATTGGGTTTTCTAAGTTGACGCCTGCCCCATACGTGGATAAAGTTGCACAGGTGCAGCCACTCGATCCCTGCCCGGGGGGTTTGATTGGACGAGGGCGAAGCGCCTATTGGGCTGAAGCGTCACACGTAAGAAGGAGTACAAGTTGCTCAAACTAAAAAAGTTACAGATTCTGGGATTCAAATCGTTCTGTGACCGCACGGAACTGAAATTCCAGGGAGACGGTGTCGCTGCGATCGTCGGGCCAAATGGCTGCGGCAAGTCGAACATCTCCGACGCGATTTCGTGGGTGCTAGGCGAGCAGTCGGCGCGGTCGCTACGCGGCGTGAACATGCAGGACGTGATTTTCGCCGGTACGCGCGAGCGCAAGCCGACCGGCATGGCCGAGGTGACGCTGACGCTAATCGATCCAGTGGTGTACGGCGAAACGGGCGAGCCCGAAATCGACATTCAGGATGAGGTTCCGGAGGAAGATTGGGACGAGTCGGCGGTGCGTACTGCCAAGTCGGAAGATGCCGAGCGCTACATGGAGGACGTCCGTCCGGGACAAGGCGATGATGAAGCGGTCGAAGCTGCAGATGGGCAACCTGCGGCGCACGCGGAAGCTCCGGAAGGCACGGCGACCCGGGCTGCTTCGCAGCATGTCGTGCTGAAGATCCGCCGGCGGAAATTCAAGCGGACATTCAAGGCGGGAGAGATCGCGGTGACGCGGCGGCTGTTCCGCTCGGGCGAAAGCGAGTACCTGCTGAACGGCAAGCTGTGCCGGCTACGCGACATTCAAGACATCTTTATGGGCACCGGGCTGGGGCCCGAGTCGTACGCGATCATCGAGCAGGGCCGCATCGGGCAGATTCTGAGCAGCAAGCCCACGGACCGGCGCGCGATCATTGAGGAAGCGGCGGGCATCACCAAGTTCAAAACGCGCAAACGGCTGGCCGAAGCGCGATTGGAAGACGCGAAGCTGAACTTGGCGCGCATCAATGACATTTTTGATGAAGTGACGCGGCAGATGAACTCGTTGAAGCGGCAGGCGAGCAAGGCCGAGCGTTATGCGAAGCTGCGCGACGAAATGCGGGCGAAATTGCGCGTGGTGCTGGCCAGCAAGTTTGCGCAACTCGATGCCGAGGCGGAAGCTCTGGAACAGTTGCTGACGGAAATTGGCGAAGAGATGCGGGTGAAGGGCGAAGCCGTGCAGACGATGGAGGCCGAGCACGGCGGGCGCACACAGCGTGGTTACGCCATCGAGCGCGAAGGCAATGAGAACCGTAACCGGCTGAACGCGGTGGTGATGGAAATCGATCGCGCTATCGCGCGGCGGAGCACCAACGAAGAGCGTTGCGCGGAACTGGATGCTCGCTCCGCTGGCGCGCTAGCCGAATTGGGCAACGCCGAAGCGCAGCTTGCCCGGCTGCAACAAGAGTTGGAGGCGAACCGCGACATTCTGGAGTCGGCGAACGCCGATGTCGCGCAAGCGCAGGACGAATTGCAGCTGCGGCAGCATGAAGCGACGCTTGCCTCCGGGACACTGATCGACGTGGAGCGTCAGCAAGAGCTGCGGCGCAGCGCGATCCTGCAAGCGGTGTCGGCGGCTTCGTCGGTGCGGAACCGCATCACGCAGGCCGAGGAGCGAATTGCGGCGCTCGACCGTGAGGTGCGTCGGCTGGAAGGCGAGACGGCAACGGCGCATCAGCAGCTCGAGTCGTTTGGCGGCCAGCGTGGACAACTGGGGTTGGAGTTCGAGTCGGCCTCGCAGCTCGTGGAAGCACTGGCGACGCAGATCGACCAGAATCGCCTCCTCTTGGAACAGAAGCGTGCAGCTGAAGCGCACGGCAAGCAGCACCTCGATTCCCTGCGCGCAGAATATGCCGGACTGATCGGCAAGAAAGGTTCGCTGGAAGCGGTCATCACCGAGCACGGATATTCGACCGAGTCGGTGCGGCGGCTGTTCAAGTCGGGAGCGATGAACGGCGGCATGGCCCCAGTGGGCGTGCTGGCCGATTTTCTTGAGGTCGAAGACCGTTACGAGAATGTGGTGGACGATTTTCTGCGCGACGAGTTGAACTTCATCGTGGTGAAGTCGTGGGACGCCGCCGATGAGGGCTTGCGCCTGCTACGCAGCGATGTGGATGGGCGAGCGACGTTTCTGGTGCATCCAGAAGATTCGCAGGCGAGGTTTTCGTTTGCAGCGGAGGAAGGCAGCTATCACGGCCTACAGCGCGATAGTGTGGTGCCGCTGAAGCATTGCATTCGCGTCCTGGATGGATTCGGCAAGTCGCTGGAAGTGATTCTGCCCAAGCTGGGCAACGGCTACATCGTGCCCGACGCCGAAGTGGGCCGCGACCTGGCATTGCAAAATCCTGATGCGTTCTTCCTGTCGCGGTCGGGCGAATGTTTCCACAACGTCACCGTGACGGGCGGCAAGCAGCGTAGTGAAGGTCCGTTGGCGATGAAGCGGGAGTTGCGCGAAGTGTTGCGGCAAGCCGCGGATGTCGAACGCTCCATCGCCGAGGAACAGACCCGGGTGGCCGGATTGACGCGCGAGATCGGTGAACTGACCGGCTTATTGCAACGATTGGAAGACGACAAGCGTGAAGCCGAGCGGCAGGCGATGACGTCGGGCCATACCCTGCAACAACTCGACGGGGAAATGGTGCGCGTCCGCGATCGCCTCTCTACCTACGAGCGCGAAATGCACCGCCTGGTGATCGAGTGCGGCGAAAGCGAAGTTACGATCGCGGCGCAACGCACAGAGTTGAGCCGGCACGATGAGCAGAAAGCGACGCTCGAAGGCGAGATGCAGGCAGCACAGAGCAGCCTGGACGAATTGCGACTGCGTCGCGATGAGGCGGCGCAGCAGTCCAGCGACGCGCGGGCGCGGCTCGCTACCTTGGAAGAGCGTCGCCGCGGTGCAGCGGGAACGGTTGACCGGCTCGAAGCAATGGTGACGGAGGTCGCTTCCCGTCTCGACAAGCTGAAGGGACAGATCGAGGCAGCCGCGGCCGAGAAGGAACAGCGCGGGCTGGAAAACACGCGGCTGGCAGAGCAGGAGATCGAGTGGACAGCCCAGCGGGAGACGACGCAACTGCGCGATCGCGAATTGCAAGAGGAGTTGCTAGCTGTCCGCGTTCGTCTCGGCGAGTTGGAAGAAGCGCTGAAAACGGCGCGCCACGAACTCGATGCAGCGCGCGACCGTCGCGGGAAACTGTCTGCCGAACAGGCGCGTTTGCAGTCGGACGCGCAGCACATGGCGGAGACTTGCATCCAGGAGCTGAACCAGCCACGCGAAGAGTTGCTGGCCGACGAATCACTGCCTCGCCTGCAGGGCGAAGAGCTGGGCAACGAAGACGCGCTCTACAAAGAGATGCGCACTCGGCTAGAAAATATGGGCCCGGTGAACATGATGGCGCTGGAGGAGTACCAAGAGACGGCACAACGCCATGAGTTCCTGGAAACGCAGCGTCAGGACCTGTTGCAAGCGATCGAGAACACGCTGAACACGATCAAAGAAATCGACACGATTTCGCGGCAGAAATTCGAAGAGGCGTTTACCCGCATCAACGAAAACTTCGCGCAGACGTTCAGCAAGCTGTTTGGAGGCGGGCAAGCGTTCATGCGGCTTACAGACTTGGAAAATGCGGCGGAGAGCGGCATCGACGTGGTGGCATCGCCTCCGGGCAAAAAGCTGCAGAATGTGCTGCTGCTGTCAGGTGGCGAGAAAGCGCTGACCGCGCTGTCACTGCTGATGGGTATTTTCCAGTATCAGCCGAGCCCGTTCTGCATTCTCGATGAGGTGGACGCGCCGCTCGACGAGGCGAACATCGGCCGGTTCACCACGCTGGTGCAGGAGATGAGCGGGCAGACGCAGTTCATCATCATCACGCACAGCAAGAAGACGATGGGTATCGCGCCGGTGATGTACGGCGTCACCATGCAGGAGCCGGGCGTGTCGAAGCTGGTGTCGGTGCGCTTCCACGACGAGCCGGCGCGAATGACGGCGTAACAGCTCAGCAACTAGCGATCAGCAATTAGCCGCCAGGGTGAATGACCCGGGCGGCATTTATACACCACAAAGCTCCAAGGACCTCACCGACGACCTACGGTCGCGCTTCGTAAACGATGTTGAACGGCGTTTCCGTGGCGCGACGGAAGCGGCTGAAGCCGGCCGAAGTAACCACTTCGCGAATTCGCGATTCGCCTGCCTGTGCGCCGAGGCAAAGGCCGACCTCCTGCGAGCGCGAGCAGGGCGTACACAATAGAGTTGAGAACGAGTAATATACCCGGCCCACCGGATTGAGGTTGTCTTTGAGCTGATCGTTGGCAAAGGGCTCAACAATCATCCACGTACCATCATCGGCCAACGATTTACGAACATGCGCAGCGGCCCCAATCGGGTCGCCCATGTCATGCAGACAATCGAAGACCGCCACGAAGTCGTATCCGGTGCCGGGGTACTCCTTGGCTTTGGAGACCTCAAAGGTGACCCGGTCGGCGACGCCTTCCCGCTTGGCCGATTCGCGGGCCGCTTCGATTGACTTGTCATGGTAGTCGAATCCGAAGAAGTGAGACTTGGGGAATGCTTTCGCCATCAGCAACGTGGATGCGCCTTTGCCGCAGCCGACGTCGGCCACGCGCGCTCCCGCCTCGAGTTTCTTCTCCACGTCATTGAGCGTAGGAATCCATGTGCTTACCAGGTTCGCGGCGTATCCGGGACGAAAGAATTTCTCGCAGCCGTGAAAGACGCCGTCCACATGCTCGTGCCAACCCATTCCGGCGCCGCTGCGAAACGATTCCGCGATGCGCGGCACGGCGGCGAGGGAGCCCAGGGCAAGCTCGAACGCACCCGGCAGGTACGCGGGGCTGTCTTCTTTAGCAAGGGTGAAAGCCTGCTCTTCGGTCAGGCTGAACCTGCCAGTGGTTTCTTCGTAGGTGATGTAACCGCCCGCCGCCTGCGAGGCCAGCCACTCCCGCAGATACCGCTCGTCGGTCTGCGTCTTCTCGGCGAGCTCGGCCGATGTCATCGGGCCGCCGGCAAGCGCTTTGTACAGGCCAAGCTTTTCTCCAATGACAACCATGCCGGTGTGAACGGCGGCGCCGAGGTCCGTTACGAATCGGCCGATAAAGGCGTTCAGTTTGTCCATGTCGAGCTGGGGAGCCGCGGTAGTACTCATAAGTTGTCTCCTTGAAGGAATTGGCCAGGAGTCCGAAGCGGAGGCTCGGCAGAAAAGAGAGACACGTAATGCCTCGCCCCGGGGCAAATTTTGCGCCGGACAAACGTCAAAGTCAAGATGTCCCGCAGCGTAGAAGGCCGCTAGTGGGCTGACGTCTGATTTGCGATTTGACCTTTTTTCAAGCGGCATAGCGCGCTATCCGCGACCACCCGCACCCGATCAGCATCTGTAGTCCATGGCAGAGAGCGCAGCGGGACCCGAGAACGGACCAGCCGGTGGTACCGCAGTTGGAGAAGCCCCATTATCAGCGGCAACCCCAGCGTGGCGCCCTAAGTTCAACCCGTGGCTGATTGGCGTCGTGGTTGCCGTCGCGGCGTTCATGGAGGTGCTCGACACCAGCATCGCCAACGTCGCCCTTCCCTACATTGGCGGCAATCTTGGGGCAAGCACCGACCAGAGCACATGGGTGCTGACCTCGTACCTGGTCTCGAACGCAGTGGTGCTGCCTATCAGCGGTTGGCTGGCCAACTTGCTCGGACGCAAACGCTTCTTCATGACATGTCTGGCAATTTTCACCGTGAGTTCCTTGCTATGCGGATTTGCGCCGAGCCTGGGCGCCATCATCGTGTTCCGCATTCTGCAAGGCGCGGGCGGAGGCGGGTTGCAACCCATGGCGCAGGCGATCCTGGCCGACACTTTCCCGCCCGAAAAGCGTGGGCTGGCGTTCGCGCTCTACGGTGTTACCGTCATCGTCGCGCCGACCATCGGGCCGACGCTCGGCGGCTGGATTACAGACAACTACACCTGGCGCTGGATCTTCTTCATCAATCTGCCGATTGGGATCCTGGCGCTGTTTCTCGTCTATCGCTTGATCGAAGACCCGCCGTGGGCGAAGCTTAAAGCGGGCATAGCCTCACGCATCGACTACATTGGCATGTCGCTGCTCGTCCTCGGTGTTGGAGCGTTACAGATCATGCTCGACAAAGGGCAAGAGGATGACTGGTTCGGATCGCATTTCATAGCGACGCTGGCCGTCCTCGCCGTGGTGGGCCTGGTTTCACTGGTCATTTGGGAATGGTTCAATGATCATCCCGTCATCGAGGTGCGACTGTTCAAGAACCTGAACTTTCTGGCCGCCAACGGCATGATGTTTATTCTAGGGTTGATGCTGTTCGCCAGCCTGGTGATGATGCCGCTGTTCCTGCAATCGCTCCTAGGCTACACAGCAGAATCGGCGGGGCTGGTGCTTTCCGGAGGCGGCCTTCTGCTGCTGTTCATGATGCCCGTGGTCGGCGTGCTATCGTCGAAAGTGCAGGCGCGTTACCTGATTGCGTTCGGTTGGCTGGCGCTGTCGATCGGGATGTACTACTCCAGCCGGCAACTCGACCTCGACATCAGCTTCCGCAGTGCTGCCGTACTGCGACTGGTGCAGGTGTTTGGTCTGGGCTTCCTGTTCGTTCCCATCAACCTCGCCTCGTATATCGGAATGCCGACCGACAAGAGCAGCAGCGTCGCTGGTCTGGTCAACTTCATGCGTAATATCGGCAGCAGCGTGGGAACGTCGATGGTCACCACGCTGATTGCGCGGCGCGCGCAGGTTCATCAGGTGTACCTGGTGGCGAATGTGACCCCGGGGAGGACAACTTTGGCCGAGGCCACTGCTGCCCTGTCAGCACGGGTCGTTGCGTCTGGTGTGGACGCCACGCGAGCCGCGAAAGTTGCTTATGCGCTGGTTTATCAGACGGTGATCATTCAGGCGACGACCCTGGCATACATCGACACATTCCTGGTCTTGGCGGCAATGGCGGCGATCATGTTTGTGCTTTCGTTCGCATTGAAGAAAAATGATCCGGGAGGGCGCCGCGTGGTGATGGAGTAGCGACGTCGCGAAAGCGTCGACACCCGGAGCCGAGGGTGTAGGCCGGAAGCCGACGCCAAGAGAGGTAGCCATGATCCGAGTGATTACGATTGAACGCGAGTATGGAAGCGGTGGCGCTGACATCGCCAAGCGAATTGCCAATCGCCGGGGCTGGACGCTGTGGGACCAGCGACTGACCAACGAAATCGCCCGCCAGATGGAATGCGAGTGCCGGGTGGTCGAGGAGCATGAAGAGAAACGGGACCCGCTCTATCACCGGCTTCTCATGGCCTTTATGCGCGGCAGCTTTGAGGGCAGCCTGAATGCGCCGCGGCTGAAGATGGCGGACACCGACTGCATCCGCGAGGTTGCCGAACGGACCGTGAAGCGCGCCGCCGAGGCGGGCGAATGCGTCATCGTGGGGCGTGGTTCCGCCTACTATTTGCAGAACCGGAAGGACACGTTTCACGTATTTGTTTTTGCCCCGCAAAACGAGAAGATACGGAGATTGCAAGCCGGCGGGAAGAGCGAAAGTGAAGCCATTCACCTTGCCGAAACCGTTGACCGCGACCGTGCGGCCTTCATCAAACAATACTTCGACGTCGAATGGCCAGACCGGCAGCGCTTCGACCTGATGATTAACTCAACGATCGGCGAAGAAGCTGCGGTGGACATCATCCTCAACAGCATCGAGCTGTTTCAGAAAGCAAAGACGGCCCCGAAGACTACGGTCCATCAGTAAGGCAGCAACAAATACAACACGCAACCAATCAGTTGCATGTCCTCTGGGATTGGATTAATATGCAACCTGGAGGTTGCATTCCTTATGGCTGACCGAATTGAGAAGCGCATCGAGCTGAAAGCCCCGGTTTCGCGGGTGTGGCGGGCGCTCACCGATTATCGTGAGTTCGGAGAGTGGTTCAAGGTAAAGCTGGAAGGACCGTTTGTGCCGGGACAGGTCTCGCGCGGCCAGATCACCTTTCCGGGTTACGAGCACATTAAGTGGCAGGCAATTGTGCAGAAAATGGAGCCGGAAAAGCTCTTTTCCTACACCTGGCATCATTCATTCGAGCCTGATGCCGACATCTTTAAAGAGCCGACGACCTTAGTTGAGTTCAGGCTGGAGAAGATCGGCGGCGGTACGCTGTTGACCCTCACGGAATCAGGGTTTGACAATCTGCCAACCAGCATCCGCGACGAATCCTTCCGCAGGAATGATGGCGGCTGGAGCGAGCAGATGAAGAACATCGAGAGCTATGTCGCGCAAAAGCGGTAGGCAAAGCTTCGCCCCTCTGCGCGCCCATGCGCCAGTGTTTGCCGCGCTGGGGGATGAGACTCGTCTCGCATTGCTGGCACAGCTGGTGGACGGAACTCCGCGATCCATTTCCGAGCTCACGTCTGGCTCAAGGCTCACGCGCCAGGCAATCACCAAGCATCTGCGGGTCCTGGAGAACGCTGGCGTGCTGCGGCACGCGCGACGAGGACGGGAGAGCCGGTTCGCCTTCGATCCGCAGCCGCTGGTGGGAATACGGAAATATCTCGATGACGTCTCGGCGCAGTGGGATCAGGCGTTGTCGAGACTGAAGTTGTTGGTCGAAAGCTAAGCGAGTCGCCCAGGTTCACGCTGTTTCGCGGACGCGAACCTGGGACACTCACCTTCGGGCGGTCACTTCCCTGCTGATGAGCCGCCGGATGCGAAGCTGATGGCGGTATCTTTGCCGCCGAAATCAATCTCGCTGATCGTGCGCGAATTTCCCGCGGTATCCACTACCACTTGGTTGCTGTCGGGCTTCTTGGTGAGGGTCTTCAGCTCGCCGTTGGCGCTGGCCACTTCCTTGCTGCCCTTCATGAATTTGACCTGCGCGTTGCTGCCGTCAACGTCGTACTTCACCACGTATTCGCCCGCGGGAAGAGTAGTGCCGTTGATGGAGGCGTCCTGATAAAGAGTGATGCTTTCGCTCCTGGGCTTGGCGAACGCGCTGATTGACAGCGTCAACGCGAGAGCGATCAGAGCAAAACGTACTGAGACTTTTGTCATTGATAATTCTCCTGGTTAAAGTCGGTTCCGGCGGCCCCCACTTGGTTGCGCGACGCGACGTCGCCGAAATGCAACAGGACCATACTTTCCGATTCAGGTTTCGCCGGAGCCACCACTTCACGAGCGAAACGCGCTGCGTCATTTCGTCGGGCAACGAGCTTGCGTGTCACCCATTGCCCTAGTCGATACGTAAATAGACGACGGCAGTTCACGAAGAGGAGCAGCGCGCTTCCACCTAGTAAAGATGCGGCTTGGGCCACGGTTGTTGCGCTTCGCCGTGCGGATTTGTGCGCTCGTCACGCTAGCACCTGATTCGTTTCTGATTTCGCTGGGACGAACTGGTGGGAAAGAGAGATGAGGTGCTAAATGGGCGAGCGCGACGCCGAGCGTTTCCGAGTCGTCGTAGCACAACTCCTTCCCCAGACGGGCTTGGATCGCCACGGTTGTTCGACTGAGCCGCGGCTGCCGGTCAGCTCTTGGCGGTCTTACTGAAGTCCATCTTCGACAGCGGCAATTCGCGCACGCGCTTCCCAGTGGCCGCAAAAATGGCGTTGCACAATGCCGGCACAAACGGTGGTACACCCGGCTCGCCAATTCCCGCCGGCGGAGCGTCGCTCTCGACAATGAAGACGTTCGTTTGCCGAGGCGCCTCGGGGAGCCGAGCCACCTGGTAGTTATTAAAGTTCGACTGCTCGACGGCACCGTTCTTGGCTGTAATTTCTCCGTAACGCGCGATGCTGGTTCCAAAGACCGCCGCACCTTCGAACTGCGACTTCGCCCGATCAGGATTCACCACGGTTCCCGCGTCAATGACGTAGTCCACGCGCGGAATGCTGATGTCGCCGTCGGTATTGACCTCAACCTTGACGACACATGCGACGTACGTCAGGAAGCTGCGGTGAGCGGCGAAACCATACCCCACGCCATTGCCGGACTTATCCTTGCCCCAGCCAGATTGCTCGGCCACGTGCTCGATGACGTGGCGCAGCCGCGCGGTATCCACCGGATATTCGGCAATCGAAGCGCCGTAATTGGGATAGTCAACGCCCATCGCCTTCAGGTCGATCTTGCGCGGCGGACCAATGAGTTCGAGTTCGTACTGGATGCGGTCGGCATTCGCATGGGCAGCAAGTTCATCGGTGAAGGTCTGCACCGCGAACGCCTGGTAAATATTAGCGACCGAACGCAGCCAGCCGATACGGACGTGCGCTGCCGCCGGACCGTTTTCCGCACGCAGATTCGGTATGTCGTAAGGAATGTCGGTCCAGCCCTGCTGCATTTCTCCGGCACTCGCGAGTTCTACGCCGGTTTCAAACGTCGACCCGATCGACGGAAACACGGAGCGCTGCAACCACGCTGTCGGCTTGCCCTCCGCGTCAACCGCCGCCTTCATGTGCGTGGCTGACACCGTGTGGTAATAGTCAAACTTGATGTCGTCTTCTCGGCTCCAGACGACCTTCACCGGCTTGCCAGCCTTGCGCGACAGCACCGCTGCTTCAACAGCGTTATCGGGTTTCGACTTGCGACCAAAGCCTCCGCCCAGCAGCGTTACGTGGCAGACGATGTTCTCCTTTGGAATTTTCAATTCCGAGGCGATCGACTCTTGCACTGCCTGGGGATTCTGCGTACAGGTCCACACCTCGACGCGGTCGCCGCGCACGTCCGCCAGTGCCATGGGAGGCTCCATGGAAGCGTGGGCGAGGTGCGGGATGTAATAGTCGGCCTGAAGGACCTTGTTGCCGGATGCAAACTCCTTGTCCACGTCGCCCTGGTTGCGCCACGCTTTGCCCGGCTTGCGCGCGGTCTCCTGCAACTGACGCTTGAACTCATCGGAGTTGTAACTGGCGTTAGCGCCATTGTCCCATACGATCTTAAGTCGCTTGCGACCCTGAAACGCCGCCCAGGTGTTGGCGGCCAATACAGCGACTCCGCCGAGCGGCTGAAAATGACAGGGCGGCTTAAATGTATCGATGGTAATGGTCTGATGTACGCCCTTCACCCCTAGCGCGGACTTATCGTCGAGCGACTTCACCGTGCCACCGAGCACGGGCGGGTGCGCGATAGCAGCGTAGAGCATGCCGTCCTGCTTGGCGTCGATGCCATAGCTCGCTTTGCCGGTGCAGTAATCGCGCAGGTCGTAAGGGTTTTCGCCTTTGCCGATGTAGCGCCATTGGTCGCGCGGCTTGAATTTCACTTCGGTCTTCGTCGGAACCGGCAGCTTGGCGGCCGCAGCGACTAGTTGGCCGTAATCGGCTTTGCGGCCGCTAGAACCGTGGATGACCTGATGCAACCCTGTACTGCATTCGTCGGGCGAGACGCCCCATTGTTGTGCAGCGGCCCGAATGAGCATTAGGCGCGCTGTCGCTCCGCCTTCGCGCATGGGGTTGAAGAACTCGCGCACCGACTTGGAGCCGTCGGTGTCTTGCGAGCCGTAGCGCGGATCGCCGATGGCCTGCACGATTTTGACGCGCGCCCAGTCGGCATCAAGCTCGTCGGCGAGAATCAGAGGTAGCGAGGTACGGCTGCTAGTGCCCATCTCAGAACGATGGGCGACGATGTAAACCGTCCCGTCGGTTTCGAGGCCAACGTACACGCTAGGATGCAGGGGCGCACGGTCGATGATGTCGCGGGCGATCTCCTGCTCGGCCCACCCCACCTGCGGCAAATAACGAACGGCGAGCACAAACGCGCCTGCCGAAAACATTCCCTTGAGCATCCGGCGCCGGCTGACATTTTGAATGTTGGTGCTCATAATTTCACCCCCGCAGCCTGCTTGATGGCGGCGCGAATGCGTTGATAGGTTCCACAACGGCAGATGTTTCCCGCCATCGCGTTCTCGATTTCCGTATCGCTGGGCTTAGGAGTTTCGGCAAGCAATGCCACAGCCTGCATGATTTGTCCCGACTGGCAATAGCCGCATTGCGGAACGGAGTTCTCGCTCCAGGCGACTTGCACCGGATGCAGCCCGTGCGGTCCGGCGATGGCCTCGATGGTGACGATTTCCTGCCCGGCCACGGCGCTCATGGGCACCGAGCACGAGCGCACCGCTTTGCCGTTGCGGTGCACCGTGCAGGCACCACAGAAGCCCCTGCCGCATCCAAATTTCGTGCCACTTAGTCCGGCGATGTCGCGCACATACCACAACAGCGGCATCGTCGGATCGCCGTCGAAAGATTGCTGCTTCCCGTTGAGTTTGAACTGGATCATCAGGGAGCCTCCGAAAAATTAGTACTTTGGATGCAAACGGGCGAGTGCCGGTTTCGCGTCCCCCGCCTTCTCGCCAGCCCTGAAGCTCGCTGGTTCAGCTCCAGCCCATGCGTTTGCGCAACGACGTAACATGCGCCGTGTGATGAGCGGAGTGCCAGGCATAAAGGGCAAGCATGCGGTTAAGATCGATGACGCCGATCTCCGGATGCCGCAGCGGACGCGCAAAATCGGATGAGTCCATCGAGCGGAGAATGTTCACCCACCGCGTGTGGATGGCACTGAGCATTTGCAGCGAAACTTCGACGGGAGTGTTCGCCGTGTCGGCCAGCTTGGCCCACATGTCTTCTTTATAGCTCTTGATGGCCGGCTCGTATTCGGTCAGCGCGAGCTTAAAGCGAATGTAAGCGTTAGCGTGGCTATCGGGAACGTGATGCGCGAGCTGGCGCACGGTCCATCCCTCGGGGCGATACGGAGTGTCGAGCTGCGCAGGCGAGAGTCCGGCAATCGCATTTCCAAAGGTCGTCGGCAATTGCGCAAGAACATCGATGTAATGCGCGCGACGCTTGGCCATTTGCGGTTCGTTCTCGGGTGGGACCCACTCAAATTTGCCGATTGGATAGCGCAGGTCTTCCATGGTTACTCCCCTTTCGCGCGCAGACGAGCGTCCGCAATAGTTTAATCGATAGAGCGTACGGCGTCGGAGTACAGCAGCACGACCGAGCACGGCCCCGGCAGCAATTCCGGTTTGGCGGGCGACTGAGCTGTCGTCGCGGCATCCGGAGGCTGGCTACCCTTCGCGCCCTTTTTCGGCGCAGCCTTCCCTTTCGATGCCGGAGGTGGCGGAACAGTACCACACGTCACGGTGCCGCGACGCAACGCGCGCACCGAAGCCGGATCAGGAAACTTCATCCCGAGGTCGCTCGACTTGACCACGTCGCCAAGGGCCTTGACGTCGCTGTCTCCGCTCACGAACTTCACCTGCTCGTTTTTCAACGGAGACGCCAGCACGAAAAAGTCGCCGCTTCCCTTGCCCGACGCGCTGAGCTTGTGTGTCCGCTGCGCCTCCATCTCCGCTGCCGCTTTTTTGGCGCGGGCATCGAGATCGCCAGTCACACCGAGCGCAGCCAGGCGTGCGGAGGCATCTGGGCTGGGCGACGTCCCTGTGAGGGCCAACACGTAATAACGGATAGCCTCGTCCTTGTTGCCGCGCTTCTCGGCGATTTCCCCAAGATGTAAGCCGGTTTCGCCGTTCCCGATCGCTTCCCACGCCGCGCCGATGTAGTGCTCGGCGATATCAAGGTTGCCGCGCTTGAACTCGACCCAGCCTTTGGTGTCCCACACGTCGTATAGCAGCTTGGCTGTGGCGATGTCTTGCAGGCGAAGGCTATCGAGGTTGAGGTCGCGAAGCTGCGTCTCGATGGCATTGATGGCGGCATCGGCATACTGGCTGGCGCGCTCGAGTTGGATGTTCTCCTCGGCCAGCGAATACGCAATGTTGTTCCACACCACGGCATTGGGAGCCGCTGCGATGGCGCGATCGAACGCGGCCATGCCCTTGTCAGTCTGTCCTGAAGCGATATAGGCTTGGCCGAGCGAGATCTGCATCAGCGGGTTCTTGTCCTGGAGGGACGCGGCCTTCTCCAGTTCAGGCACTGCCTCATTCCAACGCTTCAGCTTGCTGTACAGCAGCCCGAGATTGCCGTGCGCATAGGGATCGAGCGGATTGACTTCGATCTGCTTCTTATAGTCCGCGATGGCTTGGTCGTATTGTTGCATTGCCTCATAAGCCATGCCCAAACCGCGATAGGAAAAATCGTCGTAAGGATTGATCTCGACCTGCTTCTTGAACGCGTCAACCGCTTGCTGGTTCTGGTTGACCGAGAGGTAGGCCGTACCTAGGCCGTTCCACAGGCCTTTGTGCTTGGGATCAACTTTTGCCAGGCTCTGAAAGAGATCGATGGCCAGCGCAAAATTGTTGGTGGCTCCCGCTTGCATTGCTGAGTCGTACAGGTCGTCAGGCGACTGGTTGGTGCCCAGGCCGGCCGTGCCCGGTGACTTGTTGTCCAGCGAGATCACCTGCGCCTGGTCGGCATCGACCGTGCGTTTGAAGGCAGCATAGTCGTCACGGCGGTCATAGGGAATCTCCGTCATCAGGGTTTGCAGCTTGCGAGTAGCTGTCAGTTGGCCCGCATCAAACTTGTAGCTGGAGTGGTACTCTGCATAGTCGCGCTTCAAGTCCACCCCAATCGGCAGGTGGACGCCATACTTCGCGGGAATCCCTAGCTTCACTTCGCCTGACGCTTCCGTCGTTGGGCCCAGTTTGATGGGCTTCGGGTTTTTGCTGTCGTCCTCCGGCGGAGGTGGTACCTGGATGCCGATTACCGGTAACGCAAGCTTTGGATCAGCCGCTGACCAGTCGAAGTAATTGCTGACCACAATATCGAAATCGACCTCGAGGGGATTTTCAGTCGCCGTTGGGTCGCCAACCTTCAGGTTCGTGATCTCGCCTCCCTTCATGGGAGAGCCATTCAGCATCATCTGGAAGGCGTTCTTCCACTTGTTGTTCGGAATCTCACGCAGCCCGAAACGCAGGCCGAGTTCGGCATCGCCGCGTGCTGAAGCCGTGAAGTGAGCGGTCAGCTTGCCGGTATCGCTCAGCGATCCTTCCATGCGGCTGCGATCGAAGCTCGCAAACGGAAGGTCTGCCGGCGTGCGCACCAGGCTGGGCGTTCCGCCCGGAGGCATGGCCAGGGCTTCTTTGTCGCGCAAGGGGAACGACAGCATGCGGAACGGCGCGACACCGTTGGTGCTGTCGAGCCAGATCTCTTGGCCGTCCACCGGAACGCGCGTGATGACGTGGTCAAACTGAAGCGGCGAAGGAATGTCGGGATCGAGTTTATGCTGCGAGCCAATCAGCACCGACGTTGACTCGAAGCCTTGCGCCGCCAGCAAAGCCGCGAGCAGTGTGTTCTTGTCTTTGCAATCCCCGTAGCCGTTGGCGAGAACTTCCGAGGCGGCATGCGGCTGATAGCGACCCAGTCCGAACGACAAGCTGACATAGCGGAAGTCGCGCGACACATAATCGTAGAGCGCCTTTACCTTGTCCATGTCGGTGGTCTTACCCTGCACCAGTTCGGCCGCCTTGGCTTCGATGGCGTCGGTGGGCTGACGGCGGTCCTTCTCTAAGCCCTCGTACCAATCGCCCAACTGCTGCCAGCTTTCGTAGGTAGTCAACTGGACCGAGGGCGGCGTGTCCTCATCTCGCCACCGCCGAGGATGTTTCTTGTCCTTGGTGGTGTCGTCGTCGTCTTCCAGGTTTGAATGCTTCCAGCGGTAAATCCGGCGGTCGCCCTCTTCCGTGATCTTCGGGTCGGCTCCAGGCTCATTCTTCAGCTTTATCTGGCGCGCCTTCGGCACGTTGATTTCAAGTTGCTCATCCAGCACGATGCCGCGATCGTGAAAGTCGTAGCTGGTCCAGAATTGACCCGGCGTGAGCGGATTAACGATGGTGCGTACGAACTGGTACTCGAGCACGTCGCCGGGGCGCAGCGACGGAACGCTGATGTGCTTCTCGTGATAGTCGCTATACATCAGCGCGTTCGGATAGGTAACGTCCTGGATGGCCGACTCCTGCGCGGTAATGGTCGTGCCATCGGGCTTAATGACGCGCACGTAGGCGACGTCAAGCTTGTCACTCAGCGCGCTGTACCCGACTTTGAGCTGCCCCAGCGCCTGCACGCCGCTATCACTGTTGATCTTAATGCGCGCATCGATCTGCTCGCGCCCGGTGCCGTCGTTTTCGAAGCGAAACGACTCGTTGTAGCGCTCGGTGACGAAGGCTTCCTGGGAATAATCGAACGGTTTGGGGAGAGTGGGTGTGAGGGTCTGGGCCCAACCGAGCGAAGCTATGATGAACAGGGCGAAAGAAAAGAGCCGAATTGTGCGCATAAGGGTACTAAAACCTATGGTACGCGAGATGAAGATGTATAGGAACGAGCCGCAATGTTGCCGCGAATGGAGCGGGTCGGGGTTCATCCTACGCTCTTACAAACTCGTTCGGAGGCCACGGTCCGCTGAGCCGCAACCGGACGCCTTCCGACGGTCCGGCGCTGCGCAGCGCAGCGATGAAACGGTCGCGGTCGTCCCTGGCAATTAGGGCGAACCACAAATGCCTGCGACGGTCCTGCCGCGAACGCCATTCGCGCACGATGCCATTAGTCACAGACTTCAATTTTGCGTCGATGGCCGCCACGCGCACTTCGGCTTCCTGACGCCGCTCGAGATACTCGCGGCCGCTTACAGGAGTCGCAAGATCCGTTTGTTGTTCAGCAGCCCAGGTAGCGGTCAGGTCGTACTGCACGGTGTCGGCGAGGCGAACCAGAGCTTCCTCATAGATGCCACGCTCGTCGGCTATAACCTTGTCGATTGATTCGACGTCCGCGACCACTGCGGGAAATCGAAACGCAATGGCCGTGGCGCGGCTGATCACTTCGCGGAGCACCTGCTGATATTTCTGTTCGGCAAATTTCTTAGAGGGGCCCTCGCTGAGGGCGTCTGGGTTGGCAACCTCGCTCCAATAAACGCGCAGCCCTTCGCTATCGTGCGCAATCACGGACTGCTCGCCAACGCCGATCGTCGTCGCCAGTTCACCGCCGGATTGTGTCACGCAATAGAGAAAACAGGGCAATTTCCAGCGTAACACGAAGGGGAGAGCATCTCTGCCCTCCCCCTTGTCCTGATCATCACGCCACTTACCGGTTCATCGCGGTAATGTTCACATTCACGCGATCAACCGGCTAAAGGCGGTTTCTGACAACCGACAACTGGCCACTGACGACTCTTTGTCTACCGCCGCGGACCACGTCCCCGGCCGCCACGGTCGCCGCCGCGTCCACCGCCCGGACCACCCCGGCGAGGACCGCGATCGCTACCGCCATCACGGCGCGGTGGACGGCTTCCTTCACGGTTGAAGTTGGGCTCGTCGGCCGCCTCGTGTCCGCCTTCGAATGCCACCGGAACCGCAGCACCCTCGGGGGCATCGGCACCTTCCGGCAAATCTCCGCCGCCCATCTTGGCGCGCTGTTCTTTCAGAATGGCCTTGCGCGACAACTTGATACGGTTACCTTCGACGGCCAGAACCTTCACCAGGATCTGATCGCCTTCCTTCAGTTCGTCGCGCACATCATTAATGCGATGCTCCGCAACTTCGCTGATGTGCAACAGTCCATCGGTCCCGGGAATGATCTCGACGAACGCGCCAAAGTCCGCCAGCCGCGTCACCTTGCCGAGGTAGGTCTTGCCCACTTCAGCGGTCGCGGTGATGTCGGAAATCATCTGCAACGCCTTGGCCGCCGCTTCCTGATCGCTCGAGGAAACGTTGACTTTGCCGCTGTCATCCACGTCGATCTTGACGCCGGTTTGCTCGATGATGCCGCGAATCACCTTGCCACCCGGCCCGATGAGGTCGCGAATCTTGTCCGTTGGAATCTGAACAGTGTAAAAGCGCGGCGCAAATTCGCTAATCGTCGTGCGCGGCTCGCCAATCACCCCGTTCATCTTGTCGAGGATGTAGAGGCGTCCGTGTCGTGCCTGCTCCAGCGCTTCGCGCATGATCTGCGCCGTGATGCCCATCACCTTGATGTCCATCTGCAGCGCCGTTATGCCGGCACGCGTACCAGCGACCTTGAAGTCCATGTCGCCATAGTGATCTTCCGCGCCCGCGATGTCGGTCAGGATGGCATATGCCTCGCCTTCCTTCACCAGTCCCATCGCAACTCCAGCGACCGACGCCTTCAGCGGAACGCCGGCATCCATCATGCTCAACGAGCCGCCACACACCGTGGCCATCGACGACGAACCATTCGACTCAAGGATGTCCGAAACTACGCGCATCGCATAAGGCCAATCCGTCTCGTCCGGCAGCACCGCCGACAACGCGCGCTCGGCCAATGCTCCGTGACCAATCTCGCGACGACCCGCGCCACGCAGAAACGCCACTTCGCCCACCGAGAACGGCGGGAAGTTGTAGTGCAGCATGAAGCGCTTCTTGGCTTCGCCTTCGAACGCTTCCAACCGCTGCATGTCTTCGCCCGTGCCCAGCGTGGTGGTCACCAGAGCCTGGGTTTCGCCGCGCGTGAAGATCGACGACCCGTGAGTACGCGGCAACACGCCGACCTCGATCCAGATATCGCGGATCTGGTCGAACTTGCGTCCATCTGGACGCCGCTTGTCATTGATCACCTGTTCGCGGAAGATCTGCTCGCGCAGCATGTCGAAGTACTTGCCAGCCTTCTTGCGGCCGTCTTCGTCTTCTTCCGGCACAGTCTCTTTGACTTCAGTCTTCAGAGCCTTGATCAGACCGTAGCTTTCGTTCTTGCCATACTTCTCGGTGTTGACCGCATCGGTCAGCTTGGCACCAAACTTCGACCGCAATTCGCTGAGATACGCTTCGTCAACCACAACCGGCTCGACCTTGCGCTTCGCCTTGCCAACCTTCTGCGCCAGTTCGTTGATCGCAGCGCAAATCTTCTTGATTTCCTGGTGGCCGAATTCAATGGCCTCCACCACCGTCTCTTCCGAGACTTCCTTCGCGCCGGACTCGATCATCACGATGCCGTCCATGGTGCCGACGACCATGAGGTTGAGCTTGCCTGCGCGCTGTTCGTCATAAGTCGGATTGATGACGAACTCGCCATTTGCCTGGCCGACGCGCACCGCGCCAATGGGGCCGTGGAACGGAATGTCCGAAACACTCAACGCAACCGATGCGCCGTTAATACCGGCAACATCCGGATCGTTTGTGGTGTCCGCCGACAACACCATGGCGATAACCTGGGTCTCGCAGCGGAAACCTTCGGGGAATAGCGGACGGATGGGGCGATCAATCTGTCGGCTGGTGAGAATCTCGCGCTCGCTCGGACGCCCTTCGCGCTTGATGAATCCGCCCGGAATGCGTCCGGCGGCGTAAGTGTACTCGCGGTAATCCACCGTGAGGGGGAAAAAGTCGATGCCCTCGCGGGGGTCGGCGTTAGCGCAGGCGGTGGCGAGAACCACGTTATCACCGATGCGGACAATGCAGGAGCCGTGGGCCTGCTTGGCCAGTTTCCCTGTTTCGAAATGAATGGATTTACCGCCGTGGAGCTGAACTGTTACTTCGTGTTTCATTTTTCTTCCTTCTGTGGAGCACGCAACCGAAGATAGGGTGCCCCATCTCGCCTTCCTTTGGCGGGGTGGGTCCTCATCGTCGCTCGAAATTCGAATTTGAGGTTGAAATCATGTCAGCCGAGAGTGGCTGAACCGAGTGTGCCGGCGCGCCTGCGCCCGCACCATCTCGAATCGTTGAGGCCTTCCCGAACGCCAATGGCAAATTCGGGCCCCCAGCCACAGCACCATCGGCGATGACAGGGGAAAATTGACGCACAATCTACGCAAAGACTGGTTTTTCAGTGGCTGGCCAGCTTACTTGCGGATGCCAAGTTTCTGAATGACCTCTTTGTAGCGCTCGGGATCGGACTTCCTGAGGTAGTCGAGCAAGCTGCGACGCCTGCTGACCATCATGAGAAGACCGCGCCGGGAGGCATGGTCCTTCTTATGCGTTTTGAAATGCTCCGTCAGTTCACCAATGCGCGTGCTCAGAATCGCAATCTGGACTTCCGGCGAACCGGTATCCGTGTCGTGAGTACGGTACTGGTCAATCAGGGCGGTTTTTTTCTCTCGGGCTAACACTGCTTCGGGTGCACTCCTACTCTTTTTTGTCGTATGTTGTTACGCCATAAAGAATAACATGTAGGCGCACCATCCGCCAAACGCTGAGCCACCATAACCCGGTAAGATCGCCGGTAGTGGGCTACTTTGGCAAAGTAGCCCACTACCAGATCGCGGATTCGCTAGTCGATCGAGTTGCAAAGCCGTATCCTACTTACGTGCCGCACTGATCGACACACTCCGAAAGCCGAAAAACCGCTTGACTTCACAGGGGTTACTGCGAGATAACGAGGCACGCCCTTATGCCGCCACACCTGCACCGCCCGCTGCGTCGCGGAGTCAGGTAACCAAAGCATTTGATCGTTAGGGACCAGGAATTGCGCGCCATCTTTGTCAGTTATCGCCGCCACGACGCCGAGGGAGAGGCTGGTCGCCTGTTCGACGATCTGGTCGAACAGTTCGGCGAGGACTCTGTCTTCATGGACGTGGCCGCCATCGGAGCAGGCCGCGACTTCCGCAAAGCCATCGACGAAAGCATTGCCACGTGCGGCGTGCTGCTCGCAATTATCGGCCTGGGATGGCTCGACGAAAAAAACGAAGCTGGCGGCCGCCGCTTGGAAGACCCTATGGATTTCGTGCGCGTGGAACTTGCTTCCGCGCTCCGGCGCGATATTCCCGTCGTTCCCGTGCTGGTGCGTGGGGCTAAAATGCCCCGCGCCGACCAACTGCCAGAAGACATTCGCGACCTCGCCTATCGCAATGCCGTCGAGCTCACTCACGCGCGCTGGAAGTCGGACATCAAGCTGCTGATCCGTTCCCTGCGCGGCATTCTCGGCGATGCCCGCGACATCGTGCCCGCCCGGGGTATGGCCGCATCGCCCGAATCCGTGGTGTATGACATGGCGAAATACTGGGGATTCGCCGACGCCAAGCAAGACAACCCAATTCCGCCCGCCATGGCATCCGATGCACGAACATCCAGCAGCCAGCATCCTGCCGCGGTACCCCCGCGGTCGTCCAGTGGCTCGCGTCCGCCGCTTGCGCCTCCGGTTGCGGCGCCGCCTGCCGATTCTCCCTGCGCAGCCAAGCTCGACCCCGAGATCGTCGCTCGTGTCGCCTCCGAACTGGCCGACTACATTGGTCCCATCGCTGAGGTCGTCGTGAGGCGCGCGGCCAAACAGTGCGCAACAGTCATCGAACTCCGCCGTGCCGTGGCCGACGAGATCGAAACCACCGCCGATCGCACCAAATTTCTCGACGCCTGCCGCACCACCTAGCCCGCCAGGCTAGTCCAGCATCTTGAGCGCCTTCGCCAGACTGGTCTGCATGCGATTAAACGACGCTGTCACCTTCGCAATCTCGTCCTTTCCTTTCACCGTGAGTGGCGGCACATTCTTTTCGCCCTTGCTGACGCGATTGGCCGTGTGCGAAATGACCCCGAGCGGCCGAATCACAAACCAATACACCGACGCATCCAGCGCCAGCATGGTCACCACCAGTGTCACGACAAGGTAGATCAGCAATCCCCGATAAGCTTCGTTCGCGATCTGCACCGGTACAGTCATCGGAACCGTAACGATCTGCGCGCCGACAACATCGCCATAGTTCCACCCAAAGCCGTTGGTCGAGCCATAGCGCGCAACCATGCTCGCTGGAGCTGCCTCCGGCGTGCTGTGACACACCATGCATTCCGCGTCCGCCTTGATCGGTCGCGCCATGTACAGTAAGCGTCCGGTAGCGGATTCGCGCTCCCCCACGACCTGCGACTCTGCCGGATGGTCGCGCAGCCACGTGATCAGGTCCATCTCCCAATCGGCGGCCCGGTGCTCCGGGTTCCTCGGGTTCAGCGCCGTTTCACGATACACGTACTCGGGGTAGTTCTTCTTGAGGATCCTGAAGGTTGTGATCGAGCCAAAGTTCGGCACCGACTCGGGATGAAATTCACTTTGCCGCAGCAGAGGTTCGATGTTAGTAGCCGTGTACTCGCGCACGGCCTGCGCGTTAGCCATCATCAACTCTGCTTGCTGTAAGACGACGCGGCGAGCGCTGTTGTTCAGAAAGCCGTGCGCGATGTAAGCCACCACCGCGCCCGCCAGACCGAACAACAGCAAAAGGATCAGGTTGAACCTGGTCATCAGCTTCATGGTTAGTCATCCCCTGAATTGTCTGGGTAGAATCGACCCAGTCTATCGCAGATAACCGCCGAGGTGGCCACACCTTTAGGCCATTCGCCGTTTGTTTTTAATGCGTCTCGCTGCTGCACACTATACCGGCGAAGTTTGTACTCCCCGACAAATCAGTTGCTTTACGTGAAGAAGACGGCGATACTCGTTCACCGCTCGTTGCAATGGGCATGCGGCCACCTGCCGCAAGAGGGTCTTCGCGCACAACCATGAGCACCCCAACCAAATGGCTTCTGTTGCTCGTCATCGCGTCTCTGCTCTTGTCCCTTACTGCCTGCCAAAAGTTGCAGGAGGTGCAGACGCTGTTCGTCACCCGGCCCACCGAAAAGATGCCTGAATATAGGGCCGTCGACCAGCTTCAGTTCGCCAACCAGAATTGGACCCCTTATCAGCGCCAGTGGTTCTACCACACGTCGCAGGGGACGGTGCTGCTCCCCTACAAGTGGTTTCTGGCGCTCGAACAGCCCCACATCAAGGTCATCGGAGAGGTGCCGCTCTTTCGTGATTCCCAATACCTCGCGCGCTTCGGCTTCCTGCCCGACGACGCCGGCGAGCAGAACCCCGACGGCCTGCCGGTCGGTCTCGCCAAAGGTACCGTTATCGACCCGCAGACCAAGCAAAGCGAGGAAGTCGTGGGTCTGACGTGTGCCGCCTGCCACACCGGCCAGTTGGAGTACAAGGGCAAGGGCGTCCGCATCGACGGCGGCTCGGCGACCGTGCAGCTTGCGGCCTTTCAGACCGAACTCGGATATGCCGTCGGCTACACCGACAAAGTGCCGTTCCGCTTTGATCGTTTCGCCAAACGGGTTTTAGGCGAGAACGCCTCGGAAGAGGACAAGCAGCAGTTGCGCCTTCAGCTCGAAGCAGTGCTGGCCAAAGGTCTCGCCGAGCAAAACCTCGCCGATGCGAAGAAGCTCTACGCGGCCCAGGGTGGATTCGGCCGCACCGACGCTCTCGGTCGCATCGGCAATCTCGTCTTCGGCACTGAACTGAACAACGACAATCTCCGCGTCGCCGACGCTCCGGTAAACTTCCCGCCGGTTTGGTACACCAGTTGGTTCGATTGGGTGCAGTACAACGGAGCCATCCAGCAACCCATGGTGCGCAACATCGGCGAAGCCCTCGGCGTGCGCGCTGCCGTCAACCTCAGCAATCCTCAAGCCGGACTTTACTCCTCCACCGTAAACGTTAAGAACCTCCGCGACATGGAGGCGCAACTCGCCGGCCCCGAACCCTTCTCCGGTCTGCATGCGCCGGCGTGGCCCGAATCGTTGTTCGGCGCAATCGACCAGACCAAGGCAGCAGCCGGCCAGAAGCTCTACGAACAGCGTTGTCAGGGATGTCACTTGCCACCCGTGACTTCCGCCGCGATCCAGGACCAGCAATCGAAATACTGGGCGCCCGGCCTGGAAAACAAGCGCTTCCTGAAGATGACGCTGATCCCTATCACCGAGATCGGCACCGACCCTAAAGCCGCCGTGAACTGGCAGCAACGCACCGCCGACACCGGCGACCTCGGGCTCGGCACCGTGTCGGCTTCTAAGGGGCTTCAGGTGGTAACCGACAAGATCGCTAGCCTCAACTATGCTGAGCTCGGCCTGTCTCCCGACCAGCAAACCGAATGGAACGGCTTTCGCAACTCCGGCGTGCAGGCCCCGCTGGCTTACAAGGCCCGTCCTCTTGCTGGAATCTGGGCGACGCCCCCGTTCCTGCATAACGGCTCAGTCCCTAACCTCTATCAACTTCTGCTGCCCGCCGACCAGCGCGACAAGACGTTCTACACCGGCAGTCGCGAATTCGATCCGAAGTATGTTGGCTACTCGACCGCGCCTTTCGAAGGCGGATTCGAGTTCCGCACCACCGACGTCGGAAACTCCAACGCCGGACACGAATTCCGCAACGCGCCTCCCGGCGACGGAGTCATCGGCCCCGAGCTCACCGACGACGAGCGCTGGGCCATCATCGAGTACTTGAAGACGCTGTAGAGCAGATCCCGTAAATGCGATAGGAATAAGGATAGGGATTGAATCGTGAAAACCGCTACTTTGTTTGTACTGCTGGCAGTGTTTCTCGGAGCCAATGCATGGGGGCAAGCTAATTGTGGCGATCCGCGCGCAACCAGTTGTAACCCAGGACAACGGGTCGACATAAGCGGCAACCAAACACAATGTCGTGCCTGCACCGGCAACACAATTGGAAACGGCTGCTCGCAGAGTTGTAGCGATTGCGGCCATGACGCCTATCCCAATGCAGTCCACAGCCGATGTGTTCCCTATCCTGCGGGCACGTATCAAAATAATTCGAAGCCGGTACCGTTCGGCGGCGGATGCCAGCCCACTGGAATGGACGCCGGCACATTGCACGCCACCTGTCCGAACTATTTCGGAGTCAAGGGAGATACCTCACTCGCAGATGCCGAACAATGTGTAACCGACAAGCACGACATCCAGAATATAGACGGCAACCTAAGGTGCGTCCTCTCATCAACCCCGTCACCCAATGGCCACGGCGACGTATTCGACATCGTAAGTAAAACCGAGAGTACTGATTCCGCAGGCAACAAGACGACTCGCTGGCGAATCGATCACCCCAACGTGGGCCAACCGTTCACCCAGTACTCGCAAATCGCAATGGATGAGGGCGACGATTACAGCTTCAATGCCGGGGGATGCGTCCGCACCAACGGCGGTATATCTGGGCAAAGATGGAAGCAATATGTCAATCCATACATCAATCTGCAACAGGAAACTCCCGCTGCACCCCAGAGCTGGTTCGACGCATTCTGGGACGGTTGGTTTTATCGAGGAGGTCCCTGCCTTGCAGCTAAAGATAACCAGAACAAAATATGCACCCAGTATGGAACGCAAGGCTATCCACCAATTCTCAACGAACCCTTTGAAATGATTCTCCCGCAGCAGTTACCGGATGGGGTTATGGTTCCAAGGAACAGTAACGCGAACTACCCGAAGCAAATGGTCTTGGCCCTTCTCTACTCCGACGCTGAGTTCAGCCGGAATGGCTACTATTCTCATGATGATGGAACCAACGGCCAGTGCAAGAGTGATGGCCCGGCTTGGGTTGACCTGAAGGTTGTTCACCCCAAGAATCCGATACCGTACTCGCCCTTCGCCAAAGGAGCAAATTTCGACCTCACCTGGCCTACGGACAAATCAGGCGCCGACGACAATGGTCTTCCGCTGAATCCCCTATGGTCCTACCAAATCGAAAATACCGGCATGGTACCGGACGTCATGAACTCATGCGCTCCCAATCGGGTCCTTAACTTGGCAGGGTCCACTTGTACCTCGCAACCGACCACCGAGGATCGGAACACCGACAGTTTTCTCGAGGGCTTCGGCTATTGCAATACCAGCGACTCGATTTTAGACGGGCACGTCAACTGGCAGATTGTCACCTATACGGGATCTCTAGATTTTCGTGCCTGGTCCGGCAATCCGCCGGAGGACGATGACATGAATTTCGGACTCGAAACCGACTACCAATCCGGACAAACGGTAGATTTCGAGGGTCCCGATACCGGCATAGGGTTGGAGTTCAAGAACTCCGACACCACTGCAAATTACAACAGTCCATTTTGGAAGGCCATAGCCCAAAATGCGACCTCGCAAGGTCAATTCATCAGTGTGAACGGAAACAAGCCGAACGAGTTTGCCAACGGCGAATTCGGGGTAGTGACTGGACTGATGGGCATTGACGGCGTCCATAAAGGCTACTCGGAGCTACATCCGGTCTTTGCCATGGCGGTCGAAGCGGTTTGGAACTTGCCGGCCGGCGGCGGAGCCGACGAAACCTGGGCGTTCTTCGTAAGAAACTCAGGAAACGAAGGCAGTTGCGCTCACGAGACCCACAATTGGCCGAGCGCGATGGGAGATTGGACTTACTCAATACAGCTGCCTTGGCCGGAGGGTGCCACCAGCGTGCAGATTGTAAACACGCCTGACAGCGCGATGGAAGCCAGCGCCGCAGGGCAGGAATTTCTTGGGATGGAGGGTTCGAAGCCGTGGACCTACCTCAGGTTCAAACTGCCGGCCTATACCCTGACTGGAATCGATGGTGAAATCACGCTTCACTATGGTGGGCCGGTCTCCGCGCATTCGAGAATGGTCCATCGTCCGCCGCGTTCATCCCAAGCCAAGACAGTCACCAACGCTGGGGCGGAAGGGGAGTTTGGCGTCGACTGGACCGCGGTCAGCCAGAGGATCGCCGATCCCGCCGTGCGCAAGCAGTTTATGGCGGAGGTAACCGCAGCAATGCAGACGAATTCCGCCAACCACGCTACGAAGATGACCGTCATTTCGATGGACAACAAGGAAACAACCTTCACCCGCAAGCAAGACTTTGGTGCATGGATCGGCAAGCCTGTCGCCGATGTAGCGCAGCCCGACCCAGAAAACCAAAAGCAGTCCGAAGCGCTAAAGGCAGTGCTCGCGAAATATTCTGCGGCGCTGAATCTGCCCCAACCGAGATCCACAAAGTAGTACCGGACTCACGAATCGATGCGCCGAGCGGGTCCGGTGGCCAGAATTGCCTTCTTGTGGCAATTCTGGGTTCACTTAATCGCCGAGAAATCTGTGGCGGCCTGGTTTTTCTCGAAACTCGAAACTGCTGTCCGCTAGTACATGTACCTTCGTAACTTGACAGCCTATCGGCCGGCGATAAACTGGGGGCTCAGGGATTAGCGTGTTTCGTCTTCCCGGTGCCTTCACGCGGCGTGGCTGCAGCCTGAGTTCTCTGACAAGTTAAGTTACCTTCTCGTTACCTGTGACTCGCCGAGCCGGCCGCGTCAAAACCAGAATTGGCCAGTTAGGCTCTCTAACCCTTTTCGGCATAAGAATCTGCCGATAACCCCTTTAGAACTGAGCGGTTGCACGCAAAATGTGCGTATGTTGTTGATTCTAAGGATCTCGTGTGGGAGGGGAGGGGGGTACCACCGGGCGAGTATGAATTCTGGCATGCCAGTAATTCATTAGTAAACAGTCCGCCCCGCCTTTGATCCAGCTAAACCACGCAATCGCTGACTCTGTTAGTGTACCGAGAGCATTGCACTCAAGGCGGACACCGAACGGATGCGGACGACTCTAGTCAGGATCTTCAAGGCGTTTCAGTACCGCGATTTCCGCCTGATGTGGTTTGGTGCATGCGCTTCCAGCATCGGCACCTGGATGCAGATCGTGGCGCAAGGCTGGTTGATCTATAGACTTAGCCACTCGGCATTTCTGCTGGCGCTCGACCAGTTCCTCGGCGGCATTCCCATCTTCTTATTGTCCTTAATTGGTGGAGTCATCGCCGATCGCGTGGAGCGCCGGAAGATACTCCTCGGTTCCCAATACCTGCAACTGGCGAGTGCGGCGACGCTCACCATCTTGGTCGCCACCAACATGGTGCATGTTTGGCAGATTCTTTGCCTCTCGCTGGTCTCGGGTTTCGCTCAGGCGTTCGGCGGACCAGCCTATTCGGCGCTGATTCCCACGCTGGTCGATCGTGACGACATGCCGAATGCCATCGCGCTGAACTCCATCCAGTTCAACCTGGCGGTGACCATTGGTCCGGCGCTCGGCGGAATAACGCTCGCACGACTAGGCGAGAAATGGTGCTTCGGACTGAATGCGCTTTCCTTCGTCGCACCAATCATTACGCTGTCACTGATCACTACCCGGTTCCTGCCGCAGAAGACCACCGACTCCATGCTCAGCAGCCTGAAACAGGGCATTCAGTTCGTCCGCAAGCAAGGGTCGATGGAAGCGCTCATCGTGCTCGCGTTTTGCATGACCGCGCTGAGCATGCCGCTGCGAACTTTTTTCCCGGTCTTCGTAAAAGACATATTCCGCCGCGGCCCTGAAACTTACGGCCAGTTGATGTCGATGATGGGCATCGGCTCGATTTGCGGCTCGCTGGCCATCGCCAGCCTGGGCAACTTCAAACATAAGGGATATGTGGCGCTTACCATGCTGATCGTTCTGGGCGCTGCGATTTCGGGCTTTGCTCTGTCCAAGTCATTGCCCGTCAGTTATGCAGTGGTGGTTCTCGCAGGATTTGCCATGATGACCGTCTTCGCTACAGTGACGTCGCTGGTGCAGCTCATCACCACCGAGGAGATGCGCGGACGCGTGATGAGCGTCTACAACTGCGCGTTTCGTGGCGGCATGCCGATGGGCAACCTGGTTTCAGGCTGGCTCGTACCCATATTCACTGCACCGGTTGTGCTGGGAGTGAACGGCGCGGTGCTGGTGCTCCTGGCCGCTTACTTCATGGTGACGCGTTCGCGAGTCACGGCGCTATAAAGCTTCAGCGAGTGGATTTCTCCAACAGGTAAAGGTATGACCGGTAGATTTGCCCGGTCGCGCGGGTCATTCCGACTTCGCAAGTGCGACTGCTGGAGTAGCACGCCTCGGGCTGTTTCGCTTTAACCTCGATCGATTCCAGTCGAGTGGCCGAAGCGGTCAGCTCGGGAACGAGAAACCCGCGATCTCCTGCGAAGGCGCAACATCCGGCATCGAGCGGAACAATCACCTTGTCGCTGCAGGCTTTGGCGATAGCTTCGAGTTTAGGAGCGATACCAAGCTTCGTTACGGAACAGACTGGATGCAGCGCGACCGAGCTAGCTTTGGAATTCACGTGAAGTTTGGGCAGCAACGAGTCATGCACAAACTCGATGGAGTCGAGAAAGGTCATCTTGTCGAAGCGTTGCTGGTTCTCTTCCGTGAGGTAGCCGCGCGCAGTGCGAAAGCCGTATGTGCAAGGGCTGGTGTCAATGACGATGGGAAGCCTTCCCTGCTCCGACCATTGCCAGCAGCGCTCGATGGCCGCGTTGATCGCAATCTTGTGCGCATCACTGAGGCCCTTGGAGGAAAACGGCGTGCCGCAACAGGTTCCTGCGATATCGACGGGAATGTACACAGGCACACCTGCGCGGCGTGCAACTTCCACCGTGATTTCCATTAGGGAGCGGTCGTGCGGCTCGCCGGGAAGTCGCCCCATCGTGCGCGAAATGCAGGAAGGAAAATAGACCGCTTGTGCGCCTGCGCGAGAGGTTGAAGGAACAGCACCAGCGGCGTGAGGCGTGTCGGGCATCCACTCGGGCAGGCTGTCGCCGGCGAAGCGTATCATCATGCGCGAGATCGCGCGCACACCCGATGCACCGATCACTGATTGTGCACCGTGCGCGAGACGCAGCGCCCAGCGCACGGCGGATTCCGTGGCCGCGAAGTGTTTCGCAATACGCACCGCCCATTCCTGCGCCGAAGGAGTCTGGCGAATGCGTCGGAACCGTTTCACCAGTTGTCCGGTGTCGATGCTTACTGGACAAGCCGTGGCGCACAGTCCGTCCGTTGCGCATGTGTCGAGTGCAGAGTAAGGAAATTCCCGATCGAGCGCCAAGAATAGCTCCGAAGGCTCTTTGCCGTTCTGCTCTCGCGCCATCTCGCGACGGACAACGATGCGCTGGCGCGGCGTGAGCGTTAGTTCGCGACTGGGACACTTGGACTCGCAGTAGCCGCACTCGATGCACTTATCGACTTCCGGCTCGATGGTGGGAATGCGCTTGAGGTGTTCCAGATGCGCGAGGCGATCCGAGTTGATGATCACGCCAGGATTAAGCAGGTTGTGCGGATCGGCGAGTTCTTTCAGCCGCCGCATGATGGCATAGCCTTCCCTTCCCCACTCGGTTTCCACGAAGGGCGCCATGTTGCGTCCGGTGCCGTGCTCGGCCTTTAGCGCGCCGTCGTAGCGATTAACGACCAGCTCAACAACATCGTCGATGAAGCGCGCGTACTGATCGACCGCAGCCTGGTCGTTGAAACCCTGGGTAATGACGAAGTGCAGGTTGCCGTCTTTGGCGTGGCCGAAAATTATGGCGTTGTCGTAATCGTGCTTGCGAAAAAGCTTGTTGAGATCGAGCGCGCCGTCGGCCAAACGTTCGATGGGAAACGCCACGTCTTCGATGATGACCGTCGTGCCCGTCTTGCGCACCGATCCGACCGACGGGAACATTCCTGCGCGAATCTTCCAGAGCAACGCCTGCTCGGCGGAGACGTGAGTGAACATCGCAGGTTCGACGAGCTTGAGGCCGCCGACCGCATCAGCCGCGAGCTCTTCGAGTTGGTGCCGCTCGGCTTCCTGCGCTGACTGAAACTCCGCAAGCAATCCGGCCGCGCCTTCGGGAAGTGTGCGAATCGACGGGGGAATACCAGCCTGGGTCTCGACCGAGCGCAGCGAAGCACGATCCATGACTTCGAGGGCCTTGGCTCCTGCTTGTCGCAGGGGAACGATGGAATCCGCGGCGGCGTAGAGATCCGGAAACAACAGTAGGCCTGTGTACTTCACCGGCAAATCGGGAACGGTGTTGAGCACGGCCTCGGCGATGAACGCGAGCGTGCCCTCGGCGCCGATGAGCACGTGCTGGAAGATGTCCACTGCTGTGTCGTAATCGAGGAAAGCGTTGAGCGAGTATCCAGTGGTGTTCTTCATGCGGTACTTGCTACGTACGCGCTCGCGCAAGGTGGAGTCGGTTTCCAGTCGCGCCTTTAAGTCGAGGATGCCACGCGCCAATTCGGGTTCGCGAAAATGAAATTGCTCATCGGCATCAGGCTGAGAAGTGTCAATGACCGTTCCCGATGGCAACATGAACTTCAGCGAAGCGAGTGTGTGATACGCGTTCTGTTGCACGCCACAGCACATGCCGCTGGAGTTGTTGGAGAGAATGCCGCCGATGGTGCAGGTAGCGATGGATGCGGGATCAGGGCCGATCTTGGCGCCGAAGGGCGCAAGAAACTGATTAGCGCGAGCGCCGATTACGCCAGGCTGAAGGCGAATCTTTTTGCCGCCGTCTTCGACTTTCAGGTCGCGCCAGTGGCGGGCGACCTCCACCAACAGTCCGTCGGAGATCGACTGCCCCGACAGGCTGGAGCCCGCAGCTCGAAAGGTCATGGGGATCCCTTCGCGCTGGCTGAATGCGAACAGCTTTGCTATCTCGTCTTCGCTCTTCGCCAACACGACAGCCTTGGGAACCAGGCGATAGAAACTGGCATCGGACGCGAAGGCGATAAGGTCGATGGGACGGATGAGAATGCGTTCGGCGTCGATTTGCGCCGCCAGCGAAGACTTGATGTCGGAGGACGAAGCCGGGGCCGAAGTTAAAACAGTTGCAGCCATGATGATCGGTTCCCTACCCGGACCTGCGAGGGAGCAGGGTTTCCGCACGAAGTATCAAGGCATGCCTCAGATATGACGGACGAACGAACCACAGATCTCTCGACGCGGTCGTCGCGGCCCGCCGAGGCGGGCTCGGGATGACAAAAACTAATCGAACAAACTAACTTCTAAAATCTCCCGGTGGTCACTGTAGCTCGCGCCACCGGGAGAATTAGACGAAGGTACAACTCGTACCCATACGTACGGTCTCCGCACTAGTGAAGGACAAGCTGCGTGAACGGAGCAACGTACGCCATTAGAAACACCAGAATTCCCACCAGACACGCCAACGCAATACTGTGAAAGAACACGTAGCGCAGAATGTCGCCCTCGTGCCCATACCATTCGGTCGCGGTACTGGCGACGACGATGCTCTGGGCGTCGATCATCTTGCCCATGACGCCGCCGGAACTGTTGGCCGCCGACATCAGCACCGGCGAAACGCCAACCTGCTGAGCCGAGATCTTCTGCAAGCTGCCGAACAGCACATTGGACGAAGTGTCAGAACCGGTCAGTGCAACGCCCAGCCAACCGAGCAATGTTCCGAAGAAGGGATACAGGTGTCCGGTGCGCGCGAAGGCCAGTCCCATGGTAGCGTCGAGTCCTCCGTAACGTGTCAGGAACCCTACCGCCATCATGGCGGAAATGGTGATTAAAGAAAATCTCACGCGCACGATGGTCTTCAAATAGATCTTGAAAATCTGACCGATGTTGAAACCCATGATTAGTCCGGCGATGATCGCGGAAACGAAAATCCCGGTTCCGGTGGCGCTGACCCAGTTCAGGCCAAAGACCGCCGCCTCCTTGGTGGGCTTGGGGACGACCGGGGGCATGCGCTCAACCAGTTTGTTCAAAGCAGTGACTGGGAACTGAGGATTGGTGATCTTGCTCGGAGGCGTGCCCCAAGTCGCCATAGAGGTAAAGACCTTTTCCGGCGTATTGACGATTTTCTTGAAGGTGACAGTGCCCCAGCAGAAAACGATGACGCTGAGAATGAGCCAAGGGAGCCAGGCGCGAGCGACTTCCCCGCGGCTGTAACCATGTACAGCGTGGTGGTCGGTCTTAGCCTCTTCGCCCTCAAACGTCCAGACCCGTTTGGGATGCCAGACCTGAAGAAAGCCGATCAGGCAGATCATGGAGACGATGGCGGAAATCACGCCGGCGAGCCACGGTCCATGAAGATTGGAGACCAGCAACTCGGTGGTAGCAAAAGAAACACCAGCCACCAGCACAGCGGGCCAGATTTCGACCATCTCTGAGAATCCCGCGAACGCCCAGATCAGCCAGAACGGAACCAGCAAGGCAAACACTGCCAGAATGCGGCCTACCATGGCACCGAGGGTGAACTCACTGAATCCAGTAACCGCGGCTAGCGCAACGATGGGTGTACCCAACGCTCCGTAGGCAACCGGTGCGGTGTTGGCAATGAGTGATAGGCCGGAGGCCTGCAAAGGACGGAAGCCAAGTCCGATGAGCAATGCAGCGGTGACGGCGACCGGGGTGCCGAATCCGGCAGCGCCTTCGAAGAATGCACCGAAGCAAAAGGCGATCAATAGGAGCTGCAGGCGGCGATCCTGGGTGATGCCCGTGAGGCTGTGCTTCAGTACTTCGAAGCGCCCGGCTTCCACTGTGAGCTGATACAGGAAAATTACGTTCAGCACGATCCAACCGATGGGAAACAGTCCGTAGGCCAAGCCGTAAACAGCCGTTGCGCCCGCCAGTCGCGCCGGCATGTGAAAGCCCACAGTCACGGTCAGCAGCGCGGTGACGAGTCCGGCGAGAGCCGCATAGTGCGCCTTGACGTGACCGAACGCGAGAGCGCCGAGCAGCACGATAACCGGCAGCGACGCGATGATCGTGGAAAACCACCAGTGTCCGGTGGGGTCGTATCCCTGCTGCCAGCCACTGCTCAATTCGGGGAGTCGCAGAATGATGACCGCGGCGATCACCGCCAGCAGCGTGGCAACCAAGCCTACCCAACCCATCGAGGTCGGAGGGGGTGCTGTGTGTGACGGCTTTGCGGTTGAGGAAGTGCCTGCCATGCGTGCATCTCCTAGACGTAGAAACGGAGCGAACGAAGTGGTGTTGCCGAAATACCGCCAGAATCTTACGCGTCAAACTCTAAGTTAGCCACACATTTATGGTGACGGACTTGGCTCACTGTTCGCTGTGATGCAGGACACAACCGCGGGTCAGCAAGTCTGAAGCGGGCGGTAAACAGGACGACGCGTCAGCTCAGTTCGCGGCTGGGGACGGAGTGTCAACCGGGGCCGCAACCACCCGTAATAGCCAGCCGCTACCTCCGCGAACCTGAATCGGCCGGGTCGAGGTCAGCTCGATGGTCCCAACCGGAGGCGTGGTTCCGTGATGAGCAATATTCAGGTCCTCGAATCCGTATGTACCGCAGGCCCACGGAGAGAACACCCACAAGGACTGCTCACGTTCGCTCTCGACATGCACGGCGGGACAGCCTCGTTTCGGAGCCGGCAAAAGCTTGGCAGTAACGGTGCCATAGCCCGGGGCCCGGCCAACGATATCCATGGCATCGCGTACAGTGCCATCGCCGAGGTACACAGCCGCACCTCCGACCTGAACGGTAGTCCAATCGCTGGTCGACGTACCGTACTCGTCGAAGTTGCTCGTTGGGAGCTGGGCGGAAAATACGTCTTGCGTTGAGGCCAAAGCGCGAAGACTGACGGTTACCGGAAGTTCCTTTTTGTCGAAGACCAGCCGGTCGAAGCGGACGATGAGGCGTGAGGCTCCCTTGGTTGACCCGGCTGTCGTCTCGACCACCCGACCATCGAGTTTCGCGCCGGCGCGGATTTGTGCGCCCGAAGGAAGAGTGACATCCTGCATCAGACGCGCTGAAATCCTGTCGCCCGGCTTGGACTTTCGGCTATCCACACGGCGGTTGGTCATAACGGGAAGCACGGTTCCTGCGGGGATTTCCTGGGCAAACCCTGTCGCCGCAAGCAGAAACAGAACGATACAAGCAGGAATTGTCCGGCGCATAATCACCTACTCTTTCCACGCTAATAGATGCACCGCCGCGCAGCGGAGCACATGAATTTCTTTGGCCGTCGGCGAGGCTGCGTACGATGACGGACACAGAAGGATATCGCGGCTAGTATCGGAACAACGCCGCAACCCTGCAAAAAATCGTGCGCTCCTGACCGCGAGGAGTATATATTCGTGTCGAGAATTGGCGACGCTGGCAGCAGTGTTCCGAGTCTGTGCGAAAGCGGCTTCATCGCTGGCTCGCCTTGCAATCGACGGGACGTCCATCCGTCATGAGTACTGTGCAATCAGGAAGAGCCGGATCATCACACGAGACTGCCAGTCTTGCCGGCGCGTCGCAACGAGCCAGTATGCGAGTCCCATACAGAAACAGAATTGGTGCAATCGTTTGTGAGTTTTGGGCGAACGCTCGACGATTTGACCGCCTGCGTTCTCTCCCGCATCGAGGAGGCAGCCAATGAATACTTTTCCGATCATGTTGGGTACGTTATGCGTTTTTGCGCTGGCGTATCGCTATTACAGCGCTTTTATCGCGGCCAAGGTGTTGGTGCTCGACGACCGTCGAATAACGCCCGCGCATAAGTACGAAGACGGCCATAACTATGTGCCGTCGCCGAAGTGGGTGCTGTTCGGGCATCACTTCGCAGCCATTGCCGGAGCCGGTCCGCTGGTCGGTCCCACGCTGGCAGCGCAGTTCGGCTTCGCGCCTGGTTTCTTGTGGATCCTGATTGGCGCCGTCCTTGCCGGTTGTGTTCAGGACTTCACTGTGCTGGCCGCTTCCATTCGCCACAAGGGTCGCTCGTTGGCTGATATTGCGCGCACCGAGGTCAGTCCGTGGGCCGGTCTAGTCACCATGGTGGCCTTACTGTTTATTCTGCTGGTCACGCTGGCCGGACTGGGCATCGTGGTAGTCAATGCGCTGGCCAACAGTCCGTGGGGCGTGTTCACCATTGCCATGACGATTCCCATCGCGATCCTGATGGGCCTGCTGATGTTCAAGAGCTCGCCGGGGCAAATTAAGATCGCAGGTCCGAGCGCGCTGGGCGTGGTTCTGCTGCTCGCCAGCGTTATCGGTGGCCGCTGGGTGGCAATGTCGTCGTGGGCAAGCGCACTCACCTTCACTCCTCACCAGATCACGTATCTGATGTGCTTCTATGGATTCGTGGCATCGGTGCTGCCCGTTTGGTTCCTGCTGGAACCGCGCGACTATCTTTCGACCTACATGAAGCTCGGGACCATCGCACTCCTCATCATCGGAGTGCTCGTCGTTCACCCCGACATTCAGTTCCATGCCGTAACGCCGTTCATCCACGGCGGCGGGCCGATCATTCCCGGCAAGCTTTTTCCCTTCCTGTTTGTGACCATCGCGTGCGGGGCGATCTCCGGCTTCCACTCGCTGATCTCTTCGGGTACAACCCCGAAGATGCTCGACAAGGAAACCGACGCGCGCATGATCGGTTACGGAGCCATGTTGTGTGAAGGCATGGTTGCCGTACTAGCGCTGATCGCGGCATGCTCCATGTACCCCGGAGACTACTTCGCCATTAACACTACCCCGGAGGTCTTTCACAAACTGGGGATGAGCACGGTTAACCTGGATATCATGTCGCAGCAAGTGGGGGAAAAACTTGCGGGCCGTACCGGCGGAGCGGTTTCATTGGCGATCGGTATGGCTCAAATCTTTCGTGGCCTGCCGGGCATGAGCACGCTCGTCGGTTACTGGTATCACTACGCGATCATGTTCGAGGCGCTGTTCATCCTCACCACCGTTGACACCGGCACTCGCGTCGCGCGTTACGTCATGCAGGAATTGTTGGGAAGAATTCATAAGCCGTTTGCCAACACAGCATGGCTTCCCGGAAACCTGATCGTCAGTGCGGTGGTGGTCGTGAGCTGGGGATACCTGATCTACACTGGCTCCATTTCCACTATATGGCCGCTGTTCGGAACCGGTAACCAGCTGTTGGCAACCATCGCGTTGGCGGTGGTGACCACGTTCCTGATCAACATGGGCAAGGCGAAGTACGCGTTCTTGACCGCGATTCCCATGTGCTTCGTCGGCATAACAACGCTGACCGCCGCAGTGCTCTCCATCAAGAACATTTTCCTGCCACTGGCGCAGAAGCCTGGAAAGATGTTCCAGGGTTATCTCGACTCGACGCTGATGGTGATCTTCGTCATCGGTGTAGTGCTGGTTTTGATTGAAGCCGCCAGGCGGTGCTGGAAGACGCTGCATGGCGAAAAAGTTCCAGAAGAGGCGTTCGGAGCGGTGGCCGAGCTCGAAGAACTGAACGTAACCTGTTGATAGGCTGGCGACCGCGCACCTTGCGAACAGACTAGAGACTACGACCATCCCCGCCGCGGTAGTGAGGACGCATTCTCATGCGCTGCGGGGGTGTTGTCCTCTGTGTCGCTAAATCGCTAAATATTGTCGCCTCTTAAGGCGACTCTCCAAGAATCAATCCTGCCGAAACTGGTCATAGTGGCGATTAATTGTGACTAACGGTCGCAGTTCGAATACTTCCGCTTGCTCCCGCCATGAAGTTACAGAATTGTTAATAATCGTTGACTAGGTGGTGAACAAGCTTGTTAAGCTTTCAACGCTTCACCGGGCGACCGGGTGCAAGTGGGTTGTGAGCCTAGTCACAAGAAACAGTGACCGAGGCCACAGCCAGTCACTATCCGTTCACATACGTTCGTGCTCCAAGGCAATTTTTGCGGATGGGAACGGAGCGACTCGATGTCCGGTGACACTTAGGGCATTCCTGTCCGACAGCAAATGCCCCATCTTTGGAGGCAACGATGCATCACTCTTTCCAATCAAGGGTACGATCTGTAGCAGCCGCTTCGATCATCTTGATTTTGGCATTTGTCTTCGTGCCAGGTTCAAGAGCCGCTACACCGCCGCAGGGCGATGATCAAACGCCCAAGAAAACCACCACATCAAAGTCAACCCATTCATCAAAATCATCCGGCTCAAGTGAGCTGCAACAATTGAAGGACGCGATCGCTGCCCAACAACAGCAGATCGAGCAAATGCAGAAGGAGATTGACAGTCGCGACGCCGCCTTGCGACAGGTCAAGCAAGAGACAGACCAGAATGCTGCCTCGGCAAGAGAAGCAGCTGCGAGTGCACAACAGGCGGCCGCGCAAGCCAACAAGGCCAACGAATACGACACCCAGGATGCGAGCGCGATGGGCTCTCTGCATACCTCCGTCGTCGATCTGGAGAGCGCAACGAAAGCCAACACCGAGGCGCTCGACCAGGCTAAGAAGTCACTGGTGAAGCTGGAAAAACCCTACCAGATCCCAGCTGCCCCAACGGTCGTTCCCGCTATTGCTCCGGTCCGCGTGCTTTCGCTGGATCCGGCGAAGAAGGAAGGGCTGACACCCGGCATTATGCTCGGTGGAGTGACCGTTACGCCGTACGGCTTCATCAAGGCGACGGCTGCGTACGACTCACTTGATCCAACGGGCGATGACTTCCCCAGACCCGCCTTCACGGCTGCCGATACCGGCCCGAACAACAACCCTGAGTTTCACATGAAGGCGCGCTCTACTCGCTTCGGTTCCAAGATCGAGTGGCCTGATGCGTCGAAAAACATCGTCGTCACCGGACAAATCGAAGCCGATTTCGAAGGCAACTTCAGCGCCGCTGACAACCGCAACGTATCGACGATTCGTAGTAACGCCTTGTCATTGCGACTGGCTTACGGACGAATTGACTGGAACGTCAGACCGAACACGGACATCTTTTTCGAAGGCGGACAAGACTGGACGATTTTCGGCTCGAGCGCATTAATGAACCTGTTTGAGACGACGTTCTATGGTGCTTACTGGGGCAACCTCTACGAGCGCTCTCCCCAATTCCGTCTCGGCCTCGTCGAGAAGCTGGGCGGCTCCCGTAACTGGAGGCTGTCTCCCGAGTTTGCGATCATGATGCCGTCGGAAGGTGACCTACCGGCAAATGCCGTCACGTGTACCGCAACCAACATCACCGCAGGCAGTTCCTGCACCGTCGTTAACGGTCTGGCGAGCCAGCTCGGATACGGCGAGCGCCAGGGCGCCGATTACGGAAAACCCGAGGTCGAATCGCGGGTAGTACTCCAATTCCAACTCGACAAGGCACCTGGCGTCGTTCCCGCACAGCTTCTGTGGAGCGGCTTCTACAGTGGTCGCCAGGCAACCGTACTAGCTTCCGCCGTTCCCTTGGATACGGCCAACACCACCGACCCCGACTTCTACAAGGCGGCCTTCCCGAAAGGGTATGACGCCACTAGTAACGGGTACGGCAATCAGTTGGCGATCTCACTTCCAACTCGCTGGTTTACAGTCGTCGCCAGTGGATATCAGGGAGCCGACCTGCGATTCTTCTTCGGTGGCGAAACGCTGTCCAACTACAACCAGGCGGGTGGTCTCACCTCCATAGCAGACGGGTTCTCCGTGGACCGCGCCTCGACCGTCCTGTTTGGGACCAATGCTGCCGGTCAGGCAGTGGCGGCTCCGCAGCTTCCGGTCCGCGGTTACGGCGGATTCGTTCAGTTAGGAATGCCGCTCTCGCGCTGGTTCAACGCCGATCCGAAAGGCAGAAATGCCGGCTGGCAGGCGTATGTTGAATACGGCATCGATGCGGCTAATGCCAATGACTTCAGATTGGCCAAAGGCGTTAGCGCAACCGAAGGCGCAGGACCCATCAAGGACACCTTAAAGGGAGTAACAATTTTCTATAAGATGAATCCTTGGGTCCAGTTCGGTTTTGAAGAAGGCAAGTATCAAGGCTTCGCTCTTCCCGATACCAAAGGCGTCTGCACCACCAAGGTCGCCGGTGTGGCAACTTGCACATCGACCGATTGGCGTTCGGAATTCGGCCCGATCTTCACCTTCTAACCACCAGAAAGCTGTCTAACTATGAGGGGCAGTTGCGCAAGCGGCTGCCCCATTCTTTTGTAGCTCAACTCGCCGTTCGAGCGAATTACTTAGCCGGCGACTTGCACTCAGCCGCCAGGTCCTTCACCGTCTTCACCTCAAACACGACGTACTCGGTTACGCTCGATCCACCACCAACACTGGTTGCGTCCGAAGTCCTCACCCCGGGTTTACCTCCGAGTTCGACTTCGTGGTGGACAAGCCGTCCAAGCTGTCTGGCTGCACCCGAAAGTAAGTGGCTCTTCCCATCAGGGTCAGTGAGGACATACTGACTCTGCTCGATATGGAGGCAGCCCTGCATGGTGTCGAGATCAGCAGACTGGTGGTTTTTATCCGACGGCGGCGCCGCTGGACCCGCTTGCAACCAGACGGAAGAACTGAAAAGCAGAACACTTAGCACAAGTGTCTTGCGCATGAGATACCTCCTGCAGCCACTTTCGCAGCCATTCTAATGCACGGCGCAGGTTGACTTGCGGCAGACATTCGCGGGTGCAGCCAAACCTAAATCGAAAATCGTCATCCCGACCCCACTGCTTCTCAGGGATGGCCAGCCTCCACCTAGGTGCCGGACATTTCGGCGAGTCGGCCGCCCGTAGGCCCAGCGAACTTTTCGGAACTCTTTAGGTGCAGGGCGGGAAATCCCAGCAGAGAACACCGGGCTGGGCGTCCGTAGATACGCTCGGTTGGAGCCTTAGAGTGTTCTTGAGGTATCGCAGACCGCCACAAATCTTTACGCCGTGTTACCAGACTTTACCGTCAAGTGCACGCGGCCGGTGTTCACACGATTGACAGACGGACTGTCAAGACCACGAGGAGTTGAGAGCATGAAAACGAAGTTGATGGTTGTTGCAAGTGTGATGGCGCTGCTTTTGTGCAGTGCTTCGATGATTGCCTACGCTCAGGGACCGGGAGGTCCTGGAGGCAAAGGGCATGGCTGGGGCGGACCCGGCATGGGAATGGCGTTGCATGAGCTGAACCTGACCGACGCGCAGAAAGCGCAAGTGAAAACCATCATGCAGGCGAACCACGCCAGCATGAAGACGGTCATGACGCAGATGGAGCAGAACCGCGCTGCCATGCTGGCGGCAACCGCCAATGGCGCTTACGATGCGGCGAAGATCCAGACCCTGGCCAATCAGCAGGCCCAGTTGCAGGCCGTGATGACGGTGAATCGCGAGTCGGTGCAGCACCAGATTTACACCCAGGTGTTGACCAGCGACCAGCAGGCCAAGGCCGAGCAGTTGCGCACGCAGGCGATCTCGCGCATCAACGAGCACCTGCAGAAGATAGCGAACGGAACCGATGCGCCACCCGCACCACCCGAGAACTAAGAGGTCCTCGGCGCGTTTCGAACAGGCAGGGCTTCGGCCCTGCTTTTTTTCTTGCGATCAAAAGGTCGAAATGATCGTTCCGTGTTCACGAATGGGAATGTAATAGTTCTGTCATTTCCGCCGCAAACTGCGCCACGTCACATACACTGCGGTGCCACGATTCTTACGATGGAGTCATGGATTCAAACGGCCCTGATTGCACCCCTGTACATCCCAAAGGAAATCAAGCCCGAGTTCTTCTGACCTCCGTTTTCGGACCTTACGCGCAAGACGACGAGTTCGGCAGCCGCGCTATCAATCCGATGGAGCTTTATCACAACCAGGTCACCCGCGAGCAGGGCAGCTTTTCGCTGCGCATGTTTCATCGCTCGTGGGGGCTGATGATGATTCAGCAGAACATCTCAGCCCCCAGCACGCTGCTCGACTTCCCTACCCTGGATGCGTTCGAGCGCGAATTAACTGCGCATCGCTACGACATCGTAGGCATCTCTGGCATCATTCCCAATTTTGGGAAAGTCCGCGAGATGTGCCGCAGCATACGTCGGCTGTCGCCGCAGAGCGTCATCGTTGTCGGCGGTCATGTGGCTGGAATTCCCGGCGTCGAAGACATGATTGACGCCGATCACATCGTGCGCGGCGAAGGCATCGCGTGGATGCGGCGCTTTCTCGGCGAAGATTCGACTGCGCCGGTGGTACATCCCGAGATCCTTTCAGGATTCGGTTTCCGTATTCTCGGCATGAAGGTACCCGACAACACGCGTGATACAGCGGCCACCATCATTCCGTCGGTGGGTTGCCCGATGGGATGCAACTTCTGCACCACCTCGGCGTTCTTCGGCGGCAAGGGCAAGACCCACCACTTCTACGAGTCCGGCGCACAATTGTTCGAAGTGATGCAGCACATGGAACAGAGCATGGGAGTGCAATCGTTCTTCGTGATGGACGAAAACTTCCTGCTTAACCGGCCACGCGCGTTGCAACTGCTGAAGCTCATGCAGGAACACAATAAAAGCTGGGCACTTTACGTTTTTTCATCGATCAATGCGATCCGCAAATACTCGATGGAGGAACTGGTACAGCTCGGCGTTTCGTGGATCTGGGTTGGACTGGAGTCGCCCAAGTCGAGCTACGCCAAGTTGAAGAACTCGGACACCCGCGCCATTGTTGCCGAGCTGCGCAGCCACGGAATCAAGCTGCTGGGCTCGACCATCGTTGGGCTGGAGCACCACACGCCGGAGAACATTCACGAAGACATCGATTACGCGATATCGCATGGCACGGACTTTCACCAGTTCATGCTGTACACGCCAGTACCCGGAACTCCGCTGTATCACCAGATGAAGGCCGAAGGACGAATGCTCGAAGACGTCGAACTGGCTGACATCCACGGGCAATTCAAGTTCAACTTTCAGCACGCCGCCATCTCGCGCGACCAGTCGCAACAGTTCCTGGACGGCGCGTTCCGCCAGGACTTTGAGCAGAACGGTCCCAGCCTGTTCCGCATTTGCCAGACGCTGTTCAACGGCTGGAAGCGTTACAAGGACCATCCGGAACCGCGAATTCGGGCGCGCTTTGCACACGAGGCCGGCAAACTCCGCACCACCTATAACGCTTCGCTGTGGGCGATGGAAAAGCGGCTGAAGGCGAGCAATCCTGAAGTGTCGGCGCGTATCCGTGCACTACGTCAGGAAGTTGAAGCGGCCTTTGGCCTGCCGACTCGACTGCTGCGACAACTTCTCGGCCCAATCTTGCTGTGGACCTCGAAGCGCGAAGACCGGCGACTGGCCAAAGGCGTCACCTACGAGCCGCAGATGTTTGTCGAGCGCCACAACTGGGTAGAAGAAGCCGGTGCAGGCGAGAAGTCGAATCTGGCGGTAATGGCCCAGCGCGGTTTCAGACCCTCGCTGGAGAACATCGCCGCGCGTGTTCGCATACCCGAAGAGGCAGCGCTGACGGTAATTCGCGACTAGGTGGAAGCGCCCGGCTTTAGCCTGGCGAACCAGCGTCTGAGGACGACCGGGGCTTTGAAGTCTGTGCGAGAACACCACTGATCGGGTTGCTACAGTGGTACAAAGTGCCAGAAAAACGAGCCTCGAAGGGGCGGGGACATGATAGCCCAGCACGCAGCCGAAAGCGGAGTGCTGGGTAGGGTGAGAAAGAGTCCCGAGTCCCTCGGGGACGACAGAGTTCTCACGCGGACTCTTTAGCTTTTTCTCCTCTTTCCGCAATCTCCTCAGCCGGCTGTACGCCTTTCCTTATCACCAACCCCTGTGTCCTGCGTCCTATCGCCGTCCCTGCCCTCTCGCGTATACATCACTCCGTGAGGTCGAGGGATTTGTGTCCCCGCTCACCTCGTGCCCAGTACGCGGGAGAATCTGCTCATTGACATTTCACGAACCCATAGCGGGACATAGGGCAGTTTTCCGCGGGTCCGAGCCAGCTCAAATCGGTAGGTGGAGTATGTCGAGCGCAACACATACAAGTATGTAAAGTATGTAAGAATTTGGGTGCAAAACCGCCACTTTTCCCATCTAAGTCCTACGCGCTCACATGGATACGTATAAGTACATTTAAAATCAATTGCTTGCGAACAATTTTCCCCCAAGTGATTGATTCTAAATAACTGCAGATAAGCAACTTACAAGTGTCCTAGCGAAATACATCACCCAAGCGCAGACAGAAAAATCGCGGTACCCGCAGCAGGTGAAGCATTGCCGCCGGTACCGCGAATGTCTTAGATCGCCGCGCAGATGGCTTTTACTTCGGTGTACATCTCGAGGACTTCGTGGCCCATCTCGCGACCCCAGCCGGACTGCTTATATCCGCCGAACGGCAGTGCCGCGTCGAACACGTTGTAGCAGTTGATCCAGACCGTCCCGGCGCGCAGCTTGTTAGCCACCCGGTGGGCTTTGCCGATGTCCTTGGTCCAGACCCCCGCAGCCAGCCCATACTCGCTGTTGTTGGCTTCGGCGACGATCTGGTCGAGGTCGCTGAACGGCGAGGCCACGACGACCGGCCCAAAGATTTCTTCGCGCACAACCTTCATGTTCGGATTGGTCTTGACCATGACGGTCGGCTCGACGAAGTATCCGGCGCCTTCTTTCTTCTTGCCGCCGACCACAGCCTCGGCGCCTTCGCTGAGTCCCGACTCGAGGTAGCTGCACACGCGGTTGAGTTGCTCGCTCGAGACCAAGGGCCCCATGTTGGTGTCAGGCTCGAATCCCGGACCCACCTTGATCTTCTTGGCCTGATTAGCAACGCCTTCGACCACCTCGTCGAACATGTCTTTCTCGACATACAGACGAGAGCCGGCGCAGCAACACTGACCGTGGTTGAAGAAGATGGCGCTGGCTGCGCCGGGGATCGTGGTGCGTGGATCGGCATCGTCGAAGATGATGTTCGGCGACTTGCCTCCCAGCTCCAGCGAGACCTTCTTTAGATTGCCCGCTGCCGCCTGCACGATGAGCTTGCCGACTTCGGTCGAACCAGTGAAGGCAACCTTATCGACATCGGGATGCGCCGCCAATGCTGCTCCAGCAGTCTCGCCGTATCCGGTTACCACGTTGACCACGCCTTCGGGGAATCCAGCTTCTGCGACCAGTTCGGCCAGTAGTAGCGCGGAGAGCGGAGTCTGTTCCGCTGGCTTCAAAACCACGGTGCACCCGGTCGCGAGCGCAGGGCCAAGCTTCCACGCAGCCATCAGCAGCGGGAAGTTCCATGGAATGATCTGCCCGACCACGCCAACTGGTTCGCGGCGAGTGTACGCCAGGTACTGGGTACGCTTGTTACCGGCCGAAATCGGAATGGTGTTGCCTTCGATCTTCGTCGCCCAGCCCGCCATGTAGCGAAACAGGTCAACCGCCAGCGGCACGTCGGCCACGCGCGCTACCGCTAGCGGCTTGCCGTTATCGAGGCTCTCAATCTGCGCGAACTCTTCCGTGCGGGCTTCAATCAGGTCGCCAAGCTTCCAGATGAGGCGCCCGCGCTGCGAAGCCGGCATATCAGCCCAAGCGGAACCTTCGAAGGCTTTGCGTGCGGCCTTGACTGCGCGATCGATGTCTTCGCGATCGCCTTCGGCTACCTGGGCCAGCACTTCGCCGGTCGCCGGGTTGTAGGTCGGGAAGGTCTTGCCCGACGCGGCGGGCACGAACTGGTTGTTGATAAACATGAGCCGCGGCTTGCGGATGAAATCTTCAACGCGACTGAGCATGGGTGCTGCGCTTACTGCTGTGGACATCGTGATCCTCCGAGGCAAAGCACGCGACAGGGAGCGCTTTGCCGGCAATGAGATAAATTTCTTCGTATCGCGAACGAGCCGCGTGCCGTCTCCCATCTGAAAAGAGGTGCTCAGAGGCAGACAGTAGAGTCAGAAGTATGAGAGGTCTGGCGAATCCTGGCCGGCCCTCACCCCGCGCAAGAGTTTATCAGAGAATGCAGCGCTGAGTGCGGCCCGGTATCGTCGATTTTGGGAGCTACTTGCTCTCCAAAACCGCGCGACCATACAGGGGCTGCACGGGCCGTTCATCATCGGGATACAGCTTGGCAAACTTCTCGATCTGCTCCTTGGAGACGGTCACAGGGTCGACCATTACCACCCAGGTCACATTCTCCGCGCAGGGCGGAGTGGTAAGAGATCCACTGAACGTGTAGTAGCGGTGATTCGCCGGCAAGAGCTGTAGGGCCTGAACTTCCACTCCTTCCGGAGTAACGGCCTTTTCTCTTACTGCAGGGATATTCGACCAGGTCGTCGCGACTGCCGGATTCGCTTGGCCTTCCTGCAGTAAAACGGACACAACCGCAAGGTTGCCGTCTTTGTCATGGTGGACGAGGTGGGCTTCCATCGGTGCATGCTTGCCCTGAATCGCGGTCTCGCTCTTATGATGGAAGTGAAATTGAACCAGCTCATAGGTTTTTTCGCCGACCTTCAGCGTGCTGCCCGGAGCATAGTTCACCTGCACGGTATGACCATTATCAATCACATTGAGCGCTGCAGGCTGATAGGAGAACTCGAGGCTCGGCAGGTCTTTCTGCTCGGCGTGCGTGATGTTAATCGGCGACTGGGAGTGCCCGGACTTGCAGACAGCGCTGACCTCCGACCAATGTTTCGGGCCAGTTTCTCCGGAATAGCCCCAGGCGTGTGCTTCCTGAGCGTTAGCAGTTGTTGTGAAAGCGAGAGCGATTATCGCACCAAGATACGCGGACCGATGCAGGCGGAAAGACATCGAAGCTGTCTCCAGTGGCGAGATTTGAAGTGGGGGGCAATACGAATTTCTTGGGGGGGCGCGAAGCTAGTGTATCGCTAAACCGTCATCAGGAGGAGATTGTTTTCCCCAATTTGTCCTTTAAGTCGGCTGCAATCGCCTGTCCGTGGAAGCGGCCGTTTTCGATGAAGATCTCGCTGGTGCGCATGCCGGCTACGATTACGCCTGCAAGGTAAATTCCCGGCACACTGCTTTCGAGCGTCTTAGGATTCACTACGGGCTTCTTGTCGTCATCGCCGCGAAGCCTGCACCCGAGACTGCAGATAAACTCGAAATCCGGGTGATAGCCAGTCAAAGCGAACACCCAATCGTTGGCCAGCGTCACCTCGCCCTCGGGGGTGTTGAGCACCACGTGGTCGGGCGCGATCTCCTTCACGGTACTGTTGAAGTAGGCTTTCACCTGTCCTGCTTTAATGCGGTTCTCGATATCGGGCTTGATCCAGTACTTCACCGAGGGCCTCATTCCCTCCCCGCGATGCACCAGCGTGACGCGAGCGCCGTGCCGCCACAGTTCCAACGCTGCGATCGCCGCCGAATTCTTGCCCCCAACCACCAGAACGTCGAGATTGAAGAACGGGTGCGGCTCGCGGTAGTAGTGCAGGACCTTGGGAAGATCTTCGCCAGGAACGTTCATCAGGTTCGGACGATCGTAATACCCGGTCGCCAGAATCAGCTTGCGAGCATGGTGGGTGCGGGGCTGGCCGTGGCGGTCGATTGTGTACACCACGAAGTCGCCGTCGCTTCCCTCAATTGTCTGCACCGGTTCGTACTGACGGACGTCCAGCTGGTAGTGCTCGGCCACCTTGCGGTAGTACTCCAGCGCTTCCCCTCGAGTCGGCTTCTGGTTGGGGCTCGAAAATGGGATTTCGCCGATTTCCAGCAACTCCGGCGTCGTGAAAAACGTCATGTTGCTGGGGTAGTTGTAGAGCGAGTTGACCAGACAACCCTTGTCGATGTTGGTCACGGTGAAGCCAGCGCGCTTGGCGTCGATACCGCACGCCAGCCCGGTCGGGCCAGCGCCGATCACGATCACATCGAAGTGCTCAGATCTACCTTCCCTGCCAGCACCATCTTGTCCCATGCAGAAAGGATAACCTGTTTTGCAATTGGCTCGCGAGGAACCGTCGCCGACGGAAACTCGCCGCGCTTACCGGTCACGATTCACGACATACAGAATCATCTCGAGGATGAATTGCTTCTCCTCTGAGTCGGGGAGGCCGCGAAACGCGGCCAAACCTTCCAACAGGGCAGCACCCGCAAGTTGCCGGGCAGCGCGCCGGGCGTAATCAATGCTTTTGTTGCGCAACATTAATCGGTACACCCATTCGACTTCCGCGGCAGTTCTATCCTGACGAGGCCGTGCGAGAAAGCGCTGTAGCCGCGATTTTTCGCGAGCGCTGCTTCGCTTCAGCGAGTGGATTAACATCAAAGTCCGCTTGCCCTCCCACAGATCGCCAGCGATTTCCTTGCCGTACTTCTGATAGTCGGCGGTAAGGTTGAGAATGTCGTCCTGGATTTGGAACGCCGCGCCAAAATACCAGCCCAAGCGGCAAGACTGGTCGGTCCCTAGTTGACTGGACCGCGCAACTAGCGCCCCAACGCGCATCGGGTAGATGAACGAATACCACGATGTCTTCTTCAGGCACATCTGCATGTAATCACGCACTTCGAGGTCACAGCGATTGTCGCGAATCCAGGCAAGTTCGATGGCCTGCCCTTCGAGCGAATGCGTCATCATCCGCTCGGTCTCTTCCATGACTTGCCAACTCACCTGTGCGCCGAGGATGCCGCGATTTTCCATCAGCCGGCGAAGCGCAAGCAGATTGGTGGCGTTACCGACATTCACCGCGATCGGAATGCCGTGCTGTTTGTAGAGAGTCGGACGCCCGCGGCGAAACTCGCTTCCATCCTGCACGTCGTCGTGAATCAGGAAGGCATTGTGCAGCAACTCAATAGCAACGGCCGAGTTCTGTGCCTGGCGACGGCTGCCCCCGAGGGCTGCGCACGTCGCAAAACATAGAGCGGCGCGCAGGCCTTTTCCCTGCCGACGCGGATAGGCCGACGCCAGTTCGTAAAGATAGGGCGGCCCCTTCTCGGGGATGGAATCGAGCAGGTCGCGGGTCGCAACATCGCGATAGTCGGCTAACCGACGCTCGAAATTGCGGCTCGGGCGCGGCTGCTTCGCGCGGCCCTGGGTAGACCAGCGGTCAGCGCTTGCGGCCGGCACGGCGCCCTGTGTTCTGCTTCACGATAGGCAAGTTTGCCAATTGGTTGGCGATCTCGGCGCTACTGTTGACCAGCTCGACTGCAACATCGACCATGTCGTGACTGCGGTTCACCAGCTTCTTCACTACGTCGAAGTTCTCCTGCGAGCGCATCTCATCGAGACGCTCGTTGAGCAGCGTGATCACTTCATGGGCATCGGTCTGAAACCGCTGCAAGGCATTGCTGAAGTCCCGTGGATCGACCCGTCCTTCCTTGCGGAAGCGTTGCTGCACCTGGTTGGCGGCCACGATGCCCGCAGCCAACTCTTCATCGAGCAATGCCGCTGCGTCCTTCACGATTTGGGCTGTGCTCTTGCTGACTTCTTCGAAGCGCCCGGTGGCCGCACCTTTACCCTTTCGGCCCGCCTCCGGACGTTGGGCTGTTTTCTGCGCTTTCGATCTCGGCATTGAAGACCTCCTTTTGCTCGGCACATCGTACCTGCAACGTTTGCACTCGCGCTCTCATGCAGGTGCGGTATTATAACCAACCCCAGCGGCCGGACAAAGGTTCGCAATGTGCATTCGTCACAAATCCTACGGTGGCCCGAGGGTTATACTTTCAGGTTCGCAAGGCACGGGCGCAGTTTCCATATCCCCAGAGCAGGTAGTTCGAGACGTGCGGACCAATCTTCAGATGGCAGGCCGATATGTCAGTTATCAAGCAAGACGATCTCATACAGAGCGTCGCCGACGCACTGCAATTCATTTCCCACTATCACCCGGTTGATTTCATCCGCGCGTTGACTCGCGCCTACGAGAAAGAGCAATCGCCCGCCGCGCGCGACGCCATTGCGCAGTTGCTTATCAATTCACGCATGTGCGCCGAGGGGCATCGCCCCATCTGCCAGGATACTGGCATCGTGACCGTTTTCCTCAAAGTCGGCATGAACGTGCAGTGGGACGCGACCATGAGCGTCGAGGGCATGGTGAACGAAGGTGTGCGCCGCGCTTATCTGCATCCCGACAATAAGTTGCGTGCGAGCGTGCTGGGCGATCCTGCCGGTGGACGCAAGAACACCAAAGACAACACCCCCGCAGTCATCAACATGACCATCGTTCCCGGCGACAAGCTAGATGTGATCGTCGCCGCGAAGGGCGGAGGCTCGGAAGCGAAGTCGAAGTTCGTCATGCTGAACCCGTCGGACTCGATTGTCGAGTGGGTGCTTAAGACAGTGCCGACCATGGGCGCGGGCTGGTGCCCACCGGGGATTCTCGGAATCGGCATCGGCGGTACCGCAGAAAAAGCGATGTTGCTGGCGAAAGAATCCCTGATGGAGCCGATCGATATTCAGGATCTGATGGAGCGCGGCCCGTCGAATCGTGCCGAAGAATTGCGGCTTGAGCTTTATAAGAAAGTGAATGCGCTGGGAATAGGAGCGCAGGGCTTGGGGGGACTGACCACCGTCCTCGACGTAAAGGTGAAGGAATATCCGACACATGCAGCGAACCTGCCGATCGCATTGATTCCGAATTGCGCGGCCACGCGCCACGCTCACTTCGTGCTCGACGGTTCCGGCCCGGTGGCACTCGAGCCACCTTCGCTCGATGAATGGCCGAAACTTACGTACGACCCAATGGGCAGCGGGGCGCGGCGCGTCAACCTCGACACGGTCACGCGTGAAGAAGTTGCGACCTGGAAGCCCGGCGAAGTTCTGCTTCTGAACGGCAAGCTGCTCACCGGACGCGATGCAGCGCACAAGCGCATGACTGACATGCTCAACCGCGGCGAGAAGCTACCGGTCGACTTTACGAATCGCTTCATCTATTACGTCGGACCGGTCGATCCGGTGCGCGAGGAAGTCATGGGCCCCGCCGGCCCTACGACCGCAACACGCATGGACAAATTCACCCGGCAGATGCTCGAACAAACCGGACTACTCGGCATGGTGGGCAAGGCTGAGCGCGGACCAACGGCCATCGAGGCCATTCGCGATCACAAGGCGGTTTACCTGATGGCTGTGGGTGGCGCGGCGTACTTGGTTTCGAAAGCGATCAAGAAATCGCGTGTGCTGGGCTTCGACGACCTCGGTATGGAAGCCATCTACGAATTCGAGGTCGAGGACATGCCGGTCACCGTCGCCGTGGACGCGAACGGCAATGCGGTACACCAGTCCGGCCCGAAGGAGTGGCAGGCGAAGATCGCCAAACTGGTGGAAATCACCGCGTAGTCAGCCCCAACCGCTGGGTGCCCCGGCCTACCGTTCGCACCGCGAAACTTAGAGCGGGATTTAGCCTTGTCTGCACCGTCGAGAGCTTCGCTATCATCTCTCTGCTGGAGGCAGCGCCCATGTCCAAGCCATCCACCCGCACTGAAAAAGATTCCCTCGGACTGAAAGACATTCCGGCCAACGTCTACTACGGCATTCAAACGGCCCGCGCGGTCGAGAACTATCCCATTAGCGGCCTGCGTGCACATACCGGGCTCGTCCGCGCAATTGCCATGGTGAAAGAAGCCGCCGCCGATGCCAACCGCGAGCTCGGCCTGGTGGACACAAAGACCGCCGATGCCATTATTCAAGCGGCGCAAGAAGTCCAGAGCGGCAAGTGGGACCATGCGTTTGTTGTGGACGTGTTCCAGGCCGGCGCGGGCGTCAGCTTCCACATGAACACCAACGAGGTCATCGCCAATCGCGCCTCCGAAATTCTTGGCGGCAAGCTGGGCGAATACAAGCACGCGCATCCCAACGATCATGTTAACTACGGACAATCAACGAACGACGTGTTCCCTACCGCGATGCGGCTGGCGACGCTGCTCGAGTTGGAAAGGCTCTACGCGGTGCTCGACGCGATGACCGTCGAGCTGAACAACAAAGGCGAAGAGTTCCACGACATCCTCAAGTCAGGCCGGACTCACCTGATGGATGCCGTTCCCATGCGCCTGGGACAGGAATTCACGGCATACGGAGGCGCGATCCGGAGGGCGCAGCGCTCCATTCAGGAGCAGGGCGAACTCCTGCGCGAGGTCGGCCTCGGAGGCTCGGCGGTTGGCACTGGTATCAATACCCATCCGGACTATCGCGAGAAAGCCATCGCCAATCTCGCACGCATTTCCGGCGAAAAGCTCGTGCCCGCGGATGACATGCGCTACGCCATGCAGTCGAACCTGGCGATGTCGTCAGTCAGCTCGGCGCTGCGCAATCTTGCGCTGGAAATCATTCGCATTTCGAACGACCTGCGACTTCTGTCGTCGGGGCCAAATACTGGGTTGGCCGAAATCGCCCTCCCTGCCTTGCAACCCGGCTCTTCCATCATGCCGGGCAAGATCAACCCGGTGATGGCCGAACTCGCGGCGATGGTTTCATTCCAGGTCGTCGGCTACGACACAGCCGTCGCACTGGCGGTACAAGCCGGGCAACTCGAGCTTAACGTCATGATGCCTACTATGGCGCATAGCGTGCTCACGTCGATCACCATCATGACCAACATGCTGCGGCAGTTGACCGACTTCTGCGTCAAGGGAATTACCGCCAACCAGAAGCGCTGCGAGTTCTACGCTCAAAGTACGGTGTCTTTGGCCACCGCGCTCAATCCCTACGTCGGGTACGCCAAGGCAGCGGAGATTGTCAAGGAATCAATCGCGACAGGAAAGACCATCATCGAGATCGCGCGCGCAAAGAAATACCTGAGCGAGGAGCAAATCAAGGTAATCCTCGATCCGGCGCGCATGACCGAGCCGCAGCGGCCGCTGGACGCAGCGAAAGATCGGGATAAGATCAAAGGAAGAGCTTAGCGTTCGAGCAACCTAGTACGCCCACTTCAGCAGGGTCGCACCCGAAGTGAATCCGGCGCCGACCGCCGCCAACAGTACGGTGTTTCCCTTCTTAAGCTTGCCGGTCTCCAGCGCCGTCTGCATGGCGAGAGGAATGGTGCCTGCGGTAGTGTTTCCGAAACGGTCGATGTTGACGATGACTTTGTCTTCGGGCATCTTCAGCCGGTCGGCCGTAGCCATGATGATGCGCCGGTTGGCTTGGTGGGCGATGAAGCAGTCGATGTCAGAACCCGTCAACTTATTGCGTTCCAGGATACGCTGCGTCATTTCCGCCATTTTCTTCACCGCATACTTGAAGACTTGCTGTCCATCCTGATGAATGTAATGCATTTTCTTGTCAACTGTTTCGTGCGATGCGGGGTTCAAACTGCCTCCCGCCGGCATATACAAATACTGACCACCCGCCCCTTCAACCTGGGCGACGTGGTCGATAATCCCCGCCTCGCCTTCCTCGGCGGGCTCCAGCAGAACCGCTCCTGCTCCGTCGCCAAAAATGATGCACACCGCGCGGTCCTGGTAGTTCACCATGGCCGAATTCACGTCGCTGCCGATCACTAGCACCCGTTTGTACTGGCCCGACTCGATGAACTTCACCCCAGTGTTCAGTGAGAACAGAAAGCCCGAGCATCCGGCCGAGACGTCAAAGCCCCAGGTATTGGCGATGCCAAGTTTGTGCTGCACCAAACACGCGGTCGAGGGATACATCATGTCGGGCGTCACCGTGCCCACCACGAGGAGGTCCACAGTCTGCAAGTCGAAGGGATGGCTCTTGACCAGGTTCTTCACCGCCTCAACTGCAAGGTCGCTAGCGGCAACGCCTTTGTCAGCAATATGGCGCTCGCGGATGCCGGTACGCTCCAGGATCCACTGGTCGGTGGTCTCGACCATGGTTTCGAGATCTTTATTGCTCAGGACGCGTGGCGGAACGTAGGTTCCCAGTGCGGTAATCTTGGCGCGACAACAAGTCGGCAACGAACTCTCCTCAATTACGACTGCAGGATGAATAACGGTTCATTTTCAACGATGGGCTGCGGATTGTCCATGCAGAGTAGCTGAATGGTAAGCGATCAACCTTGAAAGGGACTTAGCTGATCGCCAGTTGCCGACGGGTAGGCGCTAAAAAGTCAGGCGCCAGTTGACCGCTGCACACGAAGATACCTGTTACCGTTGCTTCCTTCCGGACCTGGCGGGGTTCACAGGGCTACGTTGCGCGGGACCAGCGCCCGACCTACTGCATCATACCATCTCAAAACGCCGCGCCGTCGCCGAGGCGGGACTGCGTCCAAAGATGCTAAAATCAAGGGATTCCATGCCTCTGAGAGACGAATCTGTAGCTGTGTTAAACCCGCCCGAAGAGGCTGTTCCGCCCGTGGTTCCCACACCCGTGGTTCCGAAGAAAGTTGGCTTCGTCAGTCTTGGTTGTCCCAAGAACCTGGTGGACACCGAAGTCATGATGGGCCTGCTCGCGCACGGCGGCGCCGAAATCACGCCGCGCGCTGAAGACGCCGACATCATCGTCGTCAACACCTGCTCCTTTATCGACAAGGCTCAGCAGGAATCGGTGGACGCCATCCTGGAGATGGCGCAGCACAAGATTGCCGGCAAGGCGCAGAAGTTGATCGTGGCTGGATGCCTGGTTGAGCGTTACCGCAACGAGATCCAGAAAAACATTCCCGAAGTTGACGCGGTCGTCGGCACCGGAGAATTGCAGCAGATTCTCTTCGCCGCTGGAATCGAGTCTGCGAACAACGACGCTGGCCCGTTCGTCATCCTGAATTCGCGGCCGGAAGGCGATGCCCGCGAAGCAACCGGGCGCTTCTCCAAAGACGGCTGGGACGGCGCAATCGCCGATCTGCCGAATTACCTGTACGACGAGAACACTCCGCGACTGCTGGCGACTCCGAAGTATTCCGCCTACATCAAGATCGCCGAGGGATGCGACCATCCCTGCTCGTTTTGCATCATTCCCCAGCTGCGCGGCAAGTTCCGCTCCCGCCGTTTCGAGTCTGTCGTCGCCGAAGCGCAGCATCTGGCAAAACAAGGTGTCCGCGAAATCACTCTTATCGGACAGGACACAACATGCTACGGCGAAGACCTCGGCCTGAAAGATGGCCTAGCGCTGTTGCTGGAGCGCCTGGCACAGATCGATGATCTGCACTGGGTGCGCTTCCTCTACGCGTACCCTAACAAGATCACCGGCAAATTGCTGGAGACTATTGCTGCGAGCGACAAGGTCTGTTCGTATATCGACGTCCCCTTGCAGCACGCGTCGCCTGCGGTTTTGAAAAGCATGAAACGCGGAGCCGGCGCCGACATTTTCCTGAAGTCGATCGAGAAGATGCGCCGCGAGATTCCCGGCCTCACTCTGCGCACGTCGTTCATCGTCGGCTTCCCCGGCGAAACTCTGGAGGATTTTGAGATTCTCTGCAGTTTTGTAAAGGAAGCACAGTTCGACTGGCTGGGCGTGTTTGGGTACTCCGACGAAGACGGGGCCCGCTCGCACGGCCTATGCGAAAAGGTCTCTCCCAAGGAGATCGAGCGGCGGCGCAAGAAACTGATGTCGATTCAGAAGCAGATCAGCCGCAAAAAGAAACGCGCGTTGATCGGCCAGCAGTTCGACTTGCTGCTCGAAGGCCCGTCGGAAGAAACCGATTTACTTTGGCAGGGACGCACAAGCATGCACGCGCCAGAGATTGACGGCACGGTGTATGTCAACGATTTCGGCGATCACCAGGACCTGCACGAAGGCCAGTTCGTCCGCTGTGAGATCACAGAAGCCCACGACTACGACCTCGTGGCGCGTATTCTCTAGGTGCTGCGATGTCCAGGAAGCGCGTTGTCAGTTTGCGGTGTCCGACCTGCCGGAAGATTGTTCTGGCCAAAGATCCCGACTTCCCTTTTTGCAGCGATCGCTGCCGCTTAATCGATCTCGGTAAATGGGCCAGCGGCGCCTATGTCATCTCCGCGCCGCTGAACGATCCCGAGACGGACGATTCCAGCTACCCGAATGAATATGACAAAAAGCCGGACTGAGATAGCCGCTACCCGCTCATCCGCACCGCGGTGGGCAACGCTGGCGGCGACCTTCTTCGGCGCTGGCCGCCTGCGCCCCGGTCCCGGCACATGGGGGTCGCTGGCCGCAGCGCTGTTGTGGTGGGCGCTGGCAGTGCGGCTTCCGGCAGCAGCGCAAATCCCAGTAATTCTGCTCTTAATCGTTGTAGCCACCGGGATCGGTATTCCGGCCGCCACGTTGGAAGCGCGCGGCTGCGGCGAGAAGGACCCATCGCATGTGGTCATCGACGAAGTCGCCGGTCAACTGGTCACACTCATTGCCTGTCCGCTTCATTGGAAAGCGTTGCTCGCGGGCTTTATACTTTTTCGTGCGTTCGACATCGTGAAACCGCCGCCGATTCGCGCCCTTGAAAAGCTGCCGGAAGGCACAGGCATCGTGGTGGACGACTTGGGCGCCGGCATCTATGGTTTGATCGTGTTGCAGTTGCTGTTGCACTTTGGTTGGCTTGGCTGAAGAGAGTTACGGGGCCCATAAATGGCTGTACTCAACGTAAACAGCAATCCCCATATCGATGCTATTGAGCCTGCGTGCGCCATGCCCGGAGGCGAAGTACGCATCACCGGCCGCGGCCTGGGCCCGCGCGACTTGCGGCGTCCCGAAGTGCATTTCGGAGACGTAGATGGCTCCATCATAATCAGTTCAAACCAGTTCATCGTGGCGCGCGTGCCCGAAGGGGCTGCCACTGGCAGCGTTGTGGTGGCCACCAATGGGCATCGCAGCAATCCGCACGAGGTGCGACTAGCGGCGCCCCTCGCCGACAACCTTCATCCGGTCGCGAATCCGGCCATTGACGCTGAAGGCAATGTCTACGTCACGTTTTCCGGCTCGCGCGGCCAGAAGGTCCCGGTTGCGATTTACCGCGTTGATGACACTTTTACGGCGAAGCCGTTCGTCACCGACATGATGAACCCCACGGGCATGGCCTTTGGACATGACGGCAACCTGTATGTGTCTTCACGGCACGATGGCACCGTGTACCGCGTGTCACGAGACGGCACTGTTAGTTCCTACGCCGAAGGCATGGGCGTCGCCACTGGAATCGCTTTTGACAAAGATGGCAATCTCTACGTGGGCGACCGCAGCGGGACCATCTTCAAGATTGGCCGCGACCGACAGATCTTCGTTTTCGCCACCATGGAGCCGAGCGTCGCCGCCTATCATCTGGCCTTCGATGATGCCGGCAACCTTTACGCGTCGGGGCCGACGACGTCGAGCTTCGATGCCGTGTACCGGGTCGACCCGCATGGGCATGTCGCGGTGTTCTACCGCGGCCTGGGACGCCCGCAAGGCCTGGCTTTCGACGCTAAGGGAAACCTGTACGTCGCGGCCTCGCTGCACGGCCGAAGAGGCATTGTGAAGATCACGCCCGATGCGAAAGCCTCGCTGGCGGTTTCCGGGCAGAACCTGGTTGGCCTGGCGTTCGCTCCGGCCAAGTCAGTCGTGCTCGCCACCAACAGCGGTCTCCATCACCTCGCATGGGACATCGCTGGCCGCAACATCGTTCCGTCGCATTAGCGCGGTCGGGCGCTGTTTTCGCCAGTGCTAGACTGAATTCGTGATCGCTGAAATCATTGCGGTCGGCTCGGAGATGCTGACTCCGTTCCGTCAAGACACCAATTCCCTTTTCCTCACTCAGCAACTCAACGAATTGGGCGTCGTCGTCGCCTTCAAGACCGTCGTCGGCGACAACTTCGACCACCTTGTCAGTGTCGCGCGCCACGCACTCGACCGTTCTGACATCCTCATCTTCACCGGGGGCCTGGGCCCCACCGAGGACGACCTGACCCGCGAATGTGTTGCTGCCGCACTTGGCGTCGAGCTGAAGCGCGATCACGACATGGTCGCCGCCATGTACAAGCGATTCGCCGAGCGGCGCATCCCGATGCCCCCAAACAATGCCAAACAGGCCGACATCATCGAGGGAGCGACGGTCTTACCCAATTCGCGCGGCACTGCTCCTGGGCAGTATCTGGAGACAGCAGTCAACGGTGCATCCCGCATCGTCATTCTGCTTCCCGGGCCTCCACACGAACTCGAGGCATTGTGGAAGAGAGAATGTGCACCTCGCTTGCAGGAGAAGCTGCCACCCGCGGCCATCGCAACCAAGGTATTGAAGACCGCCATGTTGCCCGAATCGGCGGCAGACATGCGCACCGCTCCGATTTATAAGAAGTATCCCAATATCGAAACAACGGTACTGGCTGGACAAGGCCAGGTCGAATTTCATTTGCGCGCTGCCGCGGGCACCATCGACGAAGCCCAGGCCGAGGTCGACAAACTCGCGGGCGAGCTGGAAGACGAACTCAACGACGCCGTCTTCTCAACTTGTGGCGAGTCGCTCGAGGAGATCGTCGGCTACTTCCTGCAGATGCGCAATCTCAAGCTTGCCGTTGCCGAGTCGTGCACCGGCGGCATGGTGTCCGAACGCATCACTTCAGTACCGGGCAGCTCGCGCTTCTTTCTCGGCGGAGCTGTCGTGTACTCCAACGATCTGAAAACCCTCTTCGCGGACGTGCCTCCGCTACTAATCGAGGCAAATGGGGCGGTCAGCAAAGAAGTCGCAGTCGCCCTCGCCGAGAACATTCGTGAGATTTGCAACGCCGACATCGGCGTTGGAGTCACCGGCATCGCTGGCCCAACCGGCGGCACCGAAGAAAAACCCGTCGGCCTCGTATGGGTCGCCGTCACCGATGGGAGCAAGCATGAAGCCGTGCAGCGCCGCTTTCCCGGCGACCGCGAACGTATCAGGCGGTGGGCCAGCCAACAGGCCCTCGACCTAGTCCGCCGCATCTTGATGTGAACCATGCGCCTGTTCATTGCACTCGATATCGACCTTGACATTCGTGAGCGAATTGTTGAATTTCGCGATCAGATGCGCGCCCTCGCTCCAAATGTTCGCTGGGTAGGACCCGAAACATTTCATGTCACGCTTCAATTCCTCGGGGAGACGAAGAAACTCGACGAAATCCGTGACGCGTTGGAACAGGTGAAATCCGCGCCAGCGCAACTCGCATTTCGTGGATCTGGATTTTTTCCCAATTCCAAAGCGCCCCGCGTCTTCTGGGTCGGCATCGACGGCGACGAAAACCTGCGAACGCTCGCGACCGAAGTTTCGACGGCGATGCATCCGCTCGGATTCGAAAGCGACGCAACTTCCTATATGCCGCACCTCACACTGGCCCGGTCCGGCAGCGGACGTCCGCGCCCGGTTCCCGGCGAGCGTCCCGCAGCCGGTTTGCAACGCGTTCGCGACGCGATCGAGAAGATACCTTCGCCCGACTTCGGTACAATGACGGCGCACCAATTCTTTCTGTACGAAAGCTACTTGTCGCCCGCGGGAGCGCGCTACGAGAAACGTGCCACGTTCCCGCTGCACTAGTCGCTTGGTGATCTTGCCGTCTCCAAAGAGAAGCCTTGAACCATAGCGTCCTAGCCATCGTCGTAGTGTCGTATCTGCTCGGCTCGATACCGTTCGGCTACCTGCTCGTGCGGATTTTTCGCGGTCAGGATATTCGCGAGACCGGTAGCGGCAATATCGGCGCCACCAACGTGGCGCGCACAGGGTCGAGAGTGTTGGCGATCGCCACGCTGCTACTCGACGCTGCGAAAGGATACGTGGCCGTGGCGCACGTGTTCTTTCTGGCGCGGCATCATCCCGGTCACTTGCCGCTGTGGGGCCCTTACACCGTTTACACCTTGGCCGCTTTGGCCGGACTCTTTGCTCTCATCGGTCACATGTTTCCCGTGTGGCTTCGCTTCAAAGGCGGCAAAGGGGTCGCAACGGCGCTGGGTGCGTTTCTCGCGCTGGCTCCTGCTGCTGTCGCGGCAGCATTGGCTGTGTTCCTCGCAATCGTTGCCGTTACACGTTACGTTTCGCTGGGTAGCATCCTGGCCGCAGTTGTCTTTCCTTTCGGTGCCTGGTGGCTGAGCCCGCCCACGCGCTCGCCGTCCGTTATGCTGCTCATGGCCGCTTCTTCTCTGCTCATCATCATTCGTCACAAAGACAACATTCGCCGCCTGCTGGCGCGCACGGAAAACCGCTTCGGCGGAAGAAAGTCAGGTACCGCTTGAGCAAGATTGCTGTCATCGGAGCAGGGGCGTGGGGCACCGCTATCGCCATCGTCCTCGGGCGTCGTGGCGGGCATGACGTTCGCCTCTGGGCGCACGAAGCAGAAGTCTGCGACAGCATCAGCTCGCGCCATGTGAACGAACTGTTTCTTGCCGGATGCTCGATTCCTGACACCGTGGTAGCAACCAGCAGTCTCGAGCAGGTGCTGCGCGATGCCGAGATCGTGGTCAGCGTGATGCCGTCGCACCACACTCGTCGCGTCTTTCTGGCGATGCTGCCGCACCTCCATGCGGACATGCTATTCGTCAGCGCCACCAAGGGAATAGAGAACGACACCTATCTGCGGATGACCGAGGTCATCAGCGACGTCCTTCGCCAATCGCCGCAGCCATTCGGGGCTCGTATCGGCGCACTCAGTGGACCCACTTTTGCGAAAGAGGTGGCACTGAACCAGCCCACTGCGCTGGCCGTGGCCTCAACCGACAAAGAACTCGGCGCGATAGTGCAAAAGGAATTCAGCGATCCGCGCTTCCGCGTTTATACCAACGACGACGTTGTCGGGGTCGAGCTCGGCGGCTCTCTGAAGAACATCGTCGCCATCGCCGCCGGCGTCTGCGACGGGCTCGGACTCGGCCACAACAGTGTGGCTGCGCTTATCACTCGCGGACTGGCGGAGATCACTCGACTGGTCGTCGCCTGCGGCGGCCACCCTGAAACTATGGCGGGACTCGCAGGCCTCGGCGACCTCGTCCTCACTTGCACTGGCGGCTTATCCCGGAACCGTACCGTCGGCGTCGAGCTCGGGCACGGACGCGACCTGAACGACATCATCGCCGGCATGCACGGCATGGTTGCCGAAGGCGTGCTGACCACCAACGCCGCGGTCGGACTCGCAAAAAAAATGGGGGTGGAGATGCCCATCACCGAGCAGATGCATGCCATCCTGCAGCAGGGGAAGTCGCCCCAGGAAGCCATCCGCGATCTGATGGCGCGGCCTTCGACTAGCGAGTTGGGACTCACCCGCAACCGTTAGGCGGCGGCCCGATTACTTTGGGTTTTTTTTGCGCGGCGTCGACGTCAGGCTATCGAAGAAATTCGACATGATCGGCCGCACATCCTTTTCATCCATCAGTGACGGATCGAGCATGTGTTCCAGCGTCAACGAATTCCCCAGTGCCGCCAGTGACACGCCCATCGCGTAGGCCGAAGCCGGAAGTTCGCGGCCTAGCGCGCTCATCACTTCTTCCAGAAATCCCACGCGCGGCTCGACGAAGCGGCGATGCATGGCTGCTAGTCGCCGCTTGACTTCGGGATGGCGCACGGCAAACAACTTAAATTCCAGCGATAGCAGGCTCCAGCGGCGGTCGAGCGTCTTGTTCAGAAAGAAATCTCGCATCGCCTTCAGCTTGGCCTCGGGTTCGCGCACCTTGTCCATTTCTCGTTCCAGCGAGGCAATGCGCGTCGAAATTTCCCTCTCCAGCAAGGCAAAGAACAGGTCTTCTTTGCTGTCGAAGTTGGCGTAAACCGCGCCCCGCGTATAACCGGCATCGGCGGCGATCTCCTCCAGCTTCGCGGCCTCGAATCCATCGCGCGCAAACACCTTTTCCGCCGACTGGATCAGGCGAGCGCGGGTCATTTCAGTGCGCTCCTGGCGCCGCGACAATGTGGACGTCTTGGTCATCTCATCCTGCGATGCCACGCCTGTGCAGCCAAAGAATTGGCCTCGATTTTGCAACCGATTTACTGGCCGGCACATCTAAGGCACGTGTAACATCGAATACATGCATGTATGTATTAGATATATCATGGAACGCATGCGACTCAACATTTCCTCTCCTGCAACGCCGAGACGTCGCGAAGGGCTCTTAGCTGCCGCGGCGTTACTGTTGTGGAGCAGCGCTGGCATGGCCCAGGTCACGGCGCCTTCGACCTTGGCTCCGCTGCCCACGCCAGAGTCGGTCATCAATCGCAACACCGACAATTACGCCGGCTCGATTCCCCAGGGGAAGGCGACCGCCGAACCGATTGAGCTGACGCTCGAGGACGCGGTCGACCGCGGCTTGAAGTACAACCTCGGCCTGTATCTAAGCAACCAGACCACCGCCGAGGCCCGCGCCGCGCGCCTTCAATCCTTGAGCCAGATGCTGCCCAACATCAACGGCGCGTTCGCCGGGGAAGTGGAGCGTCTCAACCTTAAGTCGTTCGGTCTCACGTTTCCCGGCTTCCCCACTTCGGTCGGCCCCTTCGGTCTAACCGCGACCCAAGCGACTGGATCCTGGGATGCCCTCGACTTTTCGTCGATCGACAAGTACCGCGCGAGCGGCGAGGCCGTAAGGGCCGCGCAGTTCAGTTATCAAGACGCCCGCGACACCGTGGTGCTCGCAGTCGGAGCGAACTATTTGTTGGTCATCGCTCAGGAATCGCGACTGGAAGCCGCGCAAGCCGAGTTGAATACCGCCCAAGCTCTTTACGACTTGGCGAAAGACCAGGAAGCCGCTGGCCTGGCGCCCAACATCGACACGCTGCGCGCGAAGGTCCAGTTGCAGGCGCAACAGGAAACGCTGATCCAGGTGCAGAACGACCTGGAGAAACAGCGCATTGCGCTCGCCCGGGTGATTGGCCTGCCGGTACGTCAAAAGTTTCATCTGGTGAATCGTGTGCCTTACGCTCCGGTACCCGACATCGCTCTGACCGGCGCCTATGATCTGGCGCTGGCCACACGGCCCGACTTCAAAGCAGTTCAGGCGCAACTGCGCGCGGCTGAAATGCGAAGATCGGCGGCGTGGAAGGGCCGTCTCCCCTCCGTTGGACTTTCGGGAACCTACGGCGTACTCGGCTACCATCCCGATGCGATGGCGCCGAACTACTCCGCAGCTGCCACTCTCAACATCCCGGTATTTCAGGGCGGACGTGTGGAAGCCGACATCAAGGAAGCAGACGCCGTGCTCAAGGAGCGGCAGGCACAGTCTGACAACATGAAGGGGCGCATTGAGCAGGAGGTCGAAGACTCCATCCTCGATCTCAAAGCCGCGGCACAACAGGTTGACGTCGCGAAAATCGGTCTCGACTTCGCCCAGCAGGCGCTGGCCCAGTCGCAAGACCGCTTCGCCGCCGGTGTCACCAACAACGTTGAGGTCGTCCAAGCGCAACAGCAACTGGCTTCGGCCAATGATCAGTACATTGCCAGCTTGTTTGCGCATAACATCGCCAAAGTCTTGCTGGCGCGTTCGATCGGCAATGCTGAGCAAATGGTGAAGCAGTATCTCACGGGAAATCCGGCGCTTCCCCCGACGGTTGTTGCACCTCCAGGAACTGCGCAGCCTACGCCTCCAGCACCCGCGCCCGGCAGCACGCCGCCGCCCACCCCCAACCCAAATCAACCTAACTGACAGGTGAAACGAAGATGAGTCCTGCGAGCACTGAGCAAAACGAACCGCAGTCGCCCGAAGTTCATGAACTGAGTCACGAGGGAAACCACGATAACGGTGAGACCGTATCACGCCGCAGCCTGTTTCAACGGAATCCCAAGGCCCGGGCCGCGGCGATTGTCGGCATCATTCTGGTGCTCCTGCTCGTCGGGTGGTACTGGTGGGACAGCCGTCGCTGGGAAAGCACCGACGATGCTGAAATCGACGGCCACATTTATCCCATCAGCGCGCGCGTCGGCGGCCAAGTGACCAAGGTCAACTTTGACGACGGCCAGTTTGTTCACCAGGGCGACGTGCTGGTACAGATTGACCCAACCGATTACAAGGTCGCGGTCGAGCGCGCTCAAGCCGATTACCACGATTCCCAGGCTTCCGACGAAGCAGCGAAGTATGGCGTCCCCGTTTCCAGTGTTAGTTCGGTAAGCCAGATTCGTTCCGCTTCTGCGGACATGGCCAACGCCCAGGCCGGCGTATTGACCGCGCAGAAACAAATGGACGCCGCGCAGGCACAAGTCGTCGAAGCCCAGGCCACGGCGAAGAAGCTGAATGACGACGTCGAGAGGTACCGCATGCTGCTCGACAAGCGTGAGATCTCGCAGCAGCAGTTTGATCAGGCTACTTCTTCTGCGATCGCGGCCAACGCTACTGTCAGTGCCCGCGAAGCATCGCTTCTGGCCGCCCGCGCGCAAGTGCAGCAGGCGGAGTCGCGCGTCGAGCAGGCAAACGCTGAAGTCCAGAACGCCAAGGTCACCCCGAAGCAGGTGCAAGCTACCGAAGCCCGGGCGCAGTCCGCTGATGCACAGGTGCTTCGCTACAAAGCCGCACTCGATCAAGCCCAACTCAACTTGGGATACACGACCATCGTCGCGCCCGTGGATGGCATCGTGGGCAAGCGTTCCGTGCAGGTCGGGCAGAACGTATCTCCCGGACAGGACCTGATGGCCATCGTGCCCTTGCGCGACATCTGGGTCACTGCCAACTTCAAAGAGACGCAGCTCGCCCACATGCAGCCCGGCCAGCCCGTGAAGGTGAAGGTCGACACTTACGGCGGACGCAAGTGGGAAGCACACGTCAGCAGCATTGGTGGCGCCACCGGTGCAAAGTACAGCCTCCTGCCTCCGGAGAACGCCACGGGTAACTATGTGAAGGTGGTGCAGCGTATCCCCGTACGCATCGATTTCGACAACAATGACAAGCCGGATTTCAACAAAGACGGGCTCTTGCGTCCGGGCATGTCCGTCGAACCGGATGTTAAGGTCTCGGTCCAGCCGGAGGGCAACCAGAAGTAATCAGCGCCCGACGAGTCTGGGACCATCATGGCCGACACCTCAACCTACAGTGCTTCCACATGGAAGCCCCGCTACAACCCGTGGATCATCGCCCTCACGGTAACGCTGGCAACGTTCATGGAGGTGCTCGACACCTCCATTGCCAACGTCGCCCTGCCGCACATCGCCGGCGGCCTAAGCGCTGGCCAGGACGAATCCACTTGGGTGTTGACTAGCTACCTGGTCTCCAACGCAATTGTGTTGCCCATGTCGGGCTGGCTCACTACGGTCATCGGACGCAAGCGCTTCTACATGACCTGTGTCGCCCTGTTCACCGTCTCGTCGATTCTGTGTGGGTTCGCGCCCTCGCTACCGCTGCTGATTTTCTTCCGCATTCTGCAAGGCGCGGGCGGTGGCGGCATGGGTCCCAGCGAGCAGGCGATTCTCGCCGACACCTTCCCTCCGGAAAAACGAGGCCTCGCGTTCTCCGTCTACGGGATGGCCGTCGTCGTCGCCCCCGCGATTGGCCCGACACTCGGCGGCTGGATCACCGACAACTACGACTGGCGCTGGATTTTCTTCATCAACGTGCCCGTCGGACTGCTGTCGCTGTTCCTGACCTCGCAGGTCGTCGAAGATCCTCCGTGGCTTCGCGGACACGGCGGCAAGGGCATCAAGATCGACTACGTCGGACTCTCGCTCATTGTCGTCGGGCTTGGCTTGCTCCAGGTCGTCCTCGACAAAGGCCAGCAGGACGACTGGTTCGGCTCAACCTACATTGCTGTGTTCTTTACGCTCGCGATCATCGCACTGGTTTCGCTTGTGTTTTACGAGTGGCGACATCCCCACCCCATCCTGGAGTTAAAGCTGCTGAAGAACCGTAACTTTGCAGCAACCGTGCTGTTCAATTTCGTGCTGGGCGCCGTGCTGTTCGGCAGCACCGTGCTGATACCACAGTTCCTGCAGCTCATGATGGGCTACACCGCCGAGAAAGCGGGAGAAGTGTTGTCGCCCGCGGGATTCATGCTGATGTTGCTCTTCCCTATCGCGGGCTTGCTCTCCACCAAAGTCGATCCGCGATGGATGATTGCTTGTGGTTTCGCCATCACCGCCGCCGGCCTGCATCACATCACCAATCTGAATCTTAATGTCGACTTCCGCACGCTTATCTTCTGGCGCATGTACCAAATGGCCGGACTGGCCTTCATATTCATTCCTATCAGCATTCTCAGCTACGTAGGCGTGCCGCGTGACAAGAGCAACCAGGTGTCGGGCATCAGCAACTTCATCCGCAACCTCGGCGGCAGCGTGGGAATCTCCATGCTCACGACTTTCCTTGCCCGCCAGAGCCAGGTACACCAGACCGACCTGGTCGCGCACGCTACTGCGGCCAATCCGCAGTTCAACAGCATGTTGAATGGCACCGCCGCCAGTATGGCGAAGTCGGGCTCGGGTCCGGTTCTCGCGATGCAACAAGCCTACAACCAGATGATGGGACTGATTGAGCAGCAAGCCTCTCTGTTGTCGTACGTGAATGCCTTCTGGGTCGTTTCGGTGATTGTGGCTTGCCTGGTTCCGCTGCCGTTCCTGCTCAAGAAGCCTCGTCCGGGCGAAGCCCCCGAAGCAGGTGCGCACTAATCGCCGCGGACATCGCTGGACTTTTCGGTGGGTGCCCCACACAAGCTGATTTTGCTTGTGCGGGTCTTTTATTGTCCCTGATTCAACTGTGGGTGCCCCATCCTTTTCCTGCCCTTTGCGAAAGGGTGGGACTCATGATCACTGACAACCCCACAACCTCCCACTGACAACTGTTCTCGAACGATGCGATACTGGAATCGCTGCCCTCCCAAGCCGGGATGGCGAAACTGGCAGACGC
>CAWIPZ010000025.1:0-245355 GCA_963837915.1 uncultured Acidobacteriaceae bacterium | reverse complement strand
GTAACACCCATCTCCGAAAAGGACGAACGCAACCTCCGCTACGCTGAGTGGGAATATTCGAGACGGCAAGAAGTGGAGGTGGACTCGCAATCGCAGATTGGTTATGTTCATCTCCGCGCCATGGGTTCAGAGGACATCGAACAGTGGGCCCGGGAGTTTTACCCTGTGTACGACCGTCAGGGTCTGATCATCGACGTTCGCCACAATGGGGGCGGCAACATCGACTCTTCGGCGCCGGCCAAACTGTTGCGCAAGGCGTGGTTCTTCTGGCAGCCGCGTGTTGGCAATCCCATCTCCAATATGCAATACGCGTTTCGCGGACACATCGTCGTGCTTCGCGACTGGCAGACTGCCTCTGACGGAGAAGCCTTCGCCGAAGGAATCCGACGTCTCGGGTTGGGCGAGATCATTGGTGTAAGGACCTGGGGCGGCGAGATTTGGCTTTCCATGGACAATACGCTGGCGGACCGAGGCATCGCCAGCGCCGCTGAACTTGGAGTTTACGGGCCGGAAGGGAAATGGCTGATCGAAGGCCACGGGGTCGATCCGGATATCGAGGTGGATAATCTCCCGCATGCGACCTTTGCGGGCAGTGACGCGCAACTGGATGCAGCGGTACAGTCCCTCCGCGAAGAAATTCGGAAGGACCCGCGACCTGTTCCAAAGGCTCCCCCGTATCCGAACAAGGCGTTCCGGTACGACCAATAGGCTTTGCCCGGTCGTATCTCAACCGTTCGTGCTAGAGCGGACGAGTTGTTAATTGAAGGTCTGCGCGAAATCGTCCCGCTCGAGTGGCTAACAAATGGAAATGTGGTCATTCCTGCGCCGATTGTTCCCCGATCACGCGCCACCCGGAAGTTGGCCTGTTCGGAGTCAAATTGACGGGAAACGCCCTTTGGGTGGATGTGGACCACCGAAGGGGCGGGTCCAACTCACTTCCACGCGTAGCCCGACAACACGTTCAACTGAATTACTTCCAAGTGGCCGACATACACAGATTTTTCGCACCCGCGCGCATCGTGATGCACCGACTATAATTACGCCGCCGCTTATGGCGCTGACCTCCGGAACAAGACTAGGCCCCTATGAAATTTTGTCCCCGCTTGGCGCGGGCGGGATGGGCGAAGTGTATCGCGCGCGTGATACCCGCCTGGATCGCATGGTTGCGGTCAAAGTTCTGCCTGCCGCATTTTCCAGCGATGAAGATCGCCTGCATCGCTTCGAATACGAAGCCCGCATACTGAGTACGCTCAATCACCCCAATTTGCTGGCTATTTACGACGTCGGCTCGCAGGACGGCGTTCACTTCCTGGTCTCGGAACTTCTGGAAGGAGAAAGTCTGCGGCAGCGTCTTCAGGAAGGCCCGCTGACCGTACGCAAGGCGGTCGAGTTCGGCGTCCAGATAGCGAAGGGTCTGGCCGCCGCGCACGAAAAAGGAATCGTCCATCGCGATCTGAAGCCGGATAACGTGTTTCTCCTCCGCGACGGCCAGGTGAAGATTCTGGATTTTGGCTTGGCCAGGCAGACGCTGGACGCCCATGACAACACGGCTACTGCGCATGGGCCGAATACTCAGCCAGGAGCGGTGTTGGGAACCGTGGGCTACATGTCGCCCGAGCAAGTACGCGGAAAGGTGGTGGACGCGCGCGCCGACATCTTTAGCTTTGGAGCGATCCTTTATGAAATGGTCGGCGGTCAACGGGCGTTCAAGGGCGAATCATCCGTCGAGACGATGAACGCAATTCTCAAGGAAGATCCGCCCGAACTTTCGACGACGAAGCAGCTTATTTCACCGGCGCTGGAACGGGTGATTCGGCGTTGCCTCGAGAAAGCGCCAGAGGAGCGGTTTCAGTCCGCACGGGACGTGGCCTTTGCGCTGGAAGCGGTAGTGGCATCCTCTGCTTCGAGCGTCAAAACCGCCGTCGTTCCATCTGCCAAACCGCGCCGCTTGCCACTTAAACTCGCCGCCGGCCTGGCAACTTTAGCTGTGATCGCTATCCTTGGCTATCTTGCCGGCAGTCGGCAATCAAAGCCGCGAGCGCCGAGCTACACGCAGGTAACGTTCGACTCAGGACACACGGGTCCGGCGCGCTTCACTCGCGATGGCAATACGTTCGTTTTCTCTGCGGCGTGGAATGGCGGTCCTAACGAACTCTACTCGCAACGAACCGCGGGAACCCAGCCGCAAGCTCTTGGGGTTGACGCTGACGTACTCGGGATCGCCGACAACGGCGACATGGCGATCATCCTCAAGCACAGGTTCTTGGCCACATGGCTTGCAAAGGGGACTTTGGCTCGGTTGCCGGTCGATGGCGGACAGCCTCGGCCAATTCTCGAAGATGTTTATGCAGCCGATATCAGTCACGACGGCAAAGAGTTTGCTGTAGTTCGCAGCGTTGGCAACAAGCAGCGGCTCGAGTTCCCGATTGGCAAGGTGCTATTCGAGACATTGGGATGGATTAATGATGTCCGCATCGCTCCCGACGGCTCGCACATTGCTTTTCTAGAACACCCACTCATTCCCGATGATCAGGGAAGAGTTGTTATGGTCGACCTGCAGGGCAATTCGCGGGTCCTGACTCCTACCTACTCGTCCAGTCATGGAGTGGCTTGGACTCCCGACGGCAAGGAAATTTGGCACTGCGAGAGCCTTCAGGGCGAAGAAGGCGGGCTTTACGCCGTCAATCTCTCTGGTCAAACCCGCGTAATCCTGCTGTCGCCAGTCGAGCTCCAGATTCAAGATATCTCCTCCGCGAATAAGGTTCTGCTGGAAAGCGTCCGCTATGAGATCGAGATCGGAGTGAAGAACTTAGGCGACAAAACCGCTCTAGCACTCCAAGGAGGCATTACCGATCTCGGCGGGATCTCGACAGACGGGCAGCAGATCGTAACCAGCCGTTATCTGGGGGAGGATTATCAGGCGTTCGTGCGAGAGACCAAGGGCTCAGCGCCGGTAATGCTGGGTGAAGGATTCGGAACCGGCATCACGTCCGACGGCAAGATGGTCGCAGCGTTCCGTCGCGCAGAGCCACACAAACTAGTCCTCTACCCAGTTGGACCTGGTGGTCAACGAACCATCGATCTCGGAAATCTAAACGCGGGTAGCAGTGGAATCGAGAATGGTGTCACGTTTTCCAATGATGGACGGTATGCTCTACTGTCCGCCTACGATCTGGACAAACAAGTGCGGGACTATCTGGTCGATATGCATTCGGAGCGCGTGAGGCCCGTCACCCCGGTCGGCACTCGGAACGGTAAGCTGTCGCCTGACGGAGCGAGGATAGTCACGCAGAACCTTTCTACTCAGAAATACATGTTGGTAGACGTGGCGTCCGGAAGGACCAGTGACATTCCAGGCCTCGAGGACCACGACGCCGTGATTGGCTGGAATTCGGACAGCCATTCTCTTTTCGTGTGGGACCAGGAACTACCTGCGCGCCTCTTTGCCGTGGACCTGACCACCGGCAAACGTCAACTGGTGCAATCGGTCGAACCGACTTCTACGGTCGGATCAATGTATGCGCGGCTGGTCGCCTCGAGCGATGGCAAGACGGTCGCCTATCGGCTTCGTCGCGGGCTGTATGCCATCTATCTCGCCGACGGACTGCATTGAAGCTGAGTTTTCGGAGTTCGGGCTGGCGAGCTGTCAGTTGGCGAAAACTTGCGTTCGCACTACCTGAACGCGTGCCCAGGCGGACACAAGATCGCGTCGCCGTTTTTTCGGCCGTCAAGGCGTTAAGTTCCCCCCGAAGTCGGCTTGGAGGACATGTGGTGTTGCGGAGCGCTCCTTGCACTCCGATCTCCTCGAAGTTCACTTACGTCAAGTTGACATGAAACGCCCTATCCGCCAGCGAGCGTGGGTAGGCTCTGGCCAGCCGCGATGGAGGCGGCTGGAATGAGCAGACACGCCAAGGGGAAATACCTAAAACCAAAGCGTCCCAAGACAAAACTCGGTCTTCCTGATTTGGATCACAGCAAATCGGCGGTCCTGGACAGCCTTGGGTCACCCGAGTCCAAACGTGGGTATAGGCACGCCATTGATGAATTTATTCAGTGGTACTGCTCCGAGCCACGACTGTCGTTCAACAGGGTTGTGGTTACCCGCTATCGCATATTCCTTGAGAATCGACAGCTTGCGGGGGAACGATTAACGGACGACTCGCCGCTGTACGGCGGCTCTCCTATGAAGCCGCGGACGCTGGCTTGCTCAGTCCGGAACTCGCTGCTGGTATCCGACGTGTGAAAGGTGCAAAGAAGCTGGGTGTGAGGCTTGGGAACTGGCTCACGGCCGAAGAAGCCCGTCGGCTTTGGCAGTCGCCTGACGCGGACACGCTCAAAGGAAAGAGGGATCGTGCGATCCTCGCCGTCTTGCTGGGCTGCGGACTTCGACGCCGCGAATTGGCTGATCTGGACTTCGGGCATTTGCAACAACGCGAAGAGCACTGGGCGATAGTTGATCTCGTTGGTAAAGGCGGGCACATCCGAACCGTTCCTGTACCCGACTGGGTGAAAACGATTATCGATGAGTGGGTGGCGGCAGCCGCGATTTCGGCCGGGAGACTTTTCCGATGTGTCTGTCGCGCAGGCAAATCCTGGGGTGTTGGCGTAACGGAACGATTCGTCTGGCACGTTGTGAAACAATACGCAAGGAAACTCGGACTCGCCCAAGTAGCACCGCATGATCTGAGGCGTTCATGTGCGAAGCTGTGTCATCCATCGGGTGGAGAATTGGAACAAATTCAATTCCTTCTGGGGCACGTCTCCGTGCAGACAACGAACGCTATCTCGGCTGCAAGCAGCGGATTCATGGAGCGGTGAACGACTGCATCGGTATCGAACCTTAGCCACGGCGCCCGCTCCATTGGAGCGGTTTGGCGACTTTTCGTTCATGTGGAAAGAGACCCACTGGAAATCAGTAAACACTAGGGCACAGGACGGTTGCGAGCCGTGGCCTGGATTACGTACGAAATGGCGATTTCACACTCACCACAGTTTTTCGACAAACACCGCACTGGCTAGACCCGGAAGGGTAACGCTCTGTACTCCTGCTGTCCATTGTGGGAATCCAACAAATTCTCTGCTTGATTTTTGCGGCACGATTCTTGGCGAGAACTACACTTGGCTCCGTCCCCCAAGACCACATGAAAAATCGTTTGACGGTGCCGCGAACAAGCGAGACGGGTGTACTATGGTGTCGTTTTCGGGGTCAAAAAGGAAATTCTGGATAAGAGGGGCCGTGTGGGAGGTCGAAATGGGAATCGTCGTCAAGAGGCGTCAGTGTTTCTCATGGATTTTTGCCTCGCTGCTTGTAGTCGGCGCGGTGGCATCCACAAATGCGATGTATGGCGCACCTCAGGCCAGCCCAGCGAGCCCCCAAGAGAGTCAACAGACTCGGGCTCTTCCCGCCGCAACAACCGATGACGGCAAGTTTACTGTGACCGTTAAGAAGTGCGAGCGATCGTACGACGCGGTTCAGCTAAAGAAGAATCGAGTCGATTGTACGGTGTTGATTGAAAACAAGACAGAAGGTGTTTTGAAGGTATACTTCGACTGGAAGCCGCCGATCGTGCTACTTACTGACGACACGGGGACACAGACTCCGATTAAGTTTGCGAACGTTCTCGATGCTGATGGCGGTGATGCCAATGAAGGAGGTATCCTCGTATTCGACCCACATGTTCCGGTCTCACGCCATTGGGTTTTTGTCGGTGCGTCCGAGGATTCCAAGTCCGCGTCGCTTATCGTCGGCTTCCTGTATGGCTCGGCGGTGGCTGTCGGTTTGAATGGTGGCAGCGAACATCTGGTTGTCAGGAATATTCCACTTCCCGTCCGTTAGGGCGGAGTGAGAGGCCGGGTTCTATAAGAAAGGATGTCAAGAGAAAACACTCTTCCCTATTGAAATCAGACCTTATCGCACCTTATCCGTCCCACACAAAATTGAACAGCGAATCCCCCGCTTGTCTTAATTGTCCAGTCCACTTACGTCAAGTTGACGGGAAACGCCCATTCCGCTGAAGTGGACGGCCAAACTCCCAGGAAGTCCTCTTCTGGGACATCTGCTGCTGACAATCATGGAGACTCCACTCCGGGGCGGTCGATGAATCCCAAGGACTTTTCGCTCATGGACCGTCTGAGCCATCGGTATCAACTTGTTACTTCGCCGTGACGTAAACGTGATGTACACAACGTCGAAAAGCCGCATTTTGCACTGCAAGACCAAACCGTCACTTTTAGCTAAGTACCTGTAAATCATTCATTTAGAGTATCTTCTGATGTGTGTGGGTCGGACTTAAAATCCGCAGACCCGAAAGGGTTGTGGGGGTTCAAGTCCCCCTCCCGGCACCACACCCCGTCACCCCTTCAACAAGCGCGGCAATGCCCGGTGCGCCCTTAGCTATCTTGCCGGCGATCCTTCCGCCTTCAACCGCATCTCCCGCTGTTGCATCGCCAGCTTGTAAGCCACGTAGTACTTGTAGATATTCGAAACGTAGGTGACCGTCTCCTGCCCAATGTCTTTGGCCGCGACCAGTTCAACATTGTTGAACCACACGTTGGGATCGAGGCCCATATCCGGCGCCTCTTTGCGCAGCCGCGCGATGCGGTTCGGCCCGGCATTGTAGCTGGCGAACACAAACAGCGTCTTGTTCAACGGATCGATCGCAGGGTCATTGAAGTAACGGTCATCGATGTCGCGCAACATCTTCACACCCGCATGAATGTTGCCGTCAGCGTTGTTGACGTTCGGAATATTGATGGGCGAGGCCGCCGCATACTTTGGGATCACCTGCATGATGCCTACCGCACCGCTCGGGTTCCTTCTGCTCTGATCGAGCAAAGATTCCTGATAGCCTTGGGCTGCGATCATCAGGTAATCGAAGTTGTACTCCCCTGCGTACTTCTGGAAGAGCTCCAGGTTCGTCTGAAACTTCTTCATCTCCTCCGCTGAAGTCGAATCCTTGACCCACTTGGTGTTTTGCAGATAGCGCCGCAGCAAGGTGTTGCCGAACGACGTTCCCACCGCGTGGGACGAGACAAACTCATCGACCAGCTGCTTCAGCTGCGGATTGTTCTTGCGCATCACCCACGCCAGTTGGCCTCCAGTGGCGATCGCCAGGTCAGGATGCGGCTGAATCTTATCCAGCACCTGCGCCCAAAGTGCGGCCTTTTGTTTGTTCGTGACGGTCGCCGGGATCAATCCCGCATTCACCATCTGCACCAGGTCGTCGTCCATCAAGTTCTTGTCTGCGGCTTTGATGACGATCGGCGTCTTGCCGGCCTTTTGCAGGTCTTCATTCACTTTTTGCAAGTTTGCGTAATAGGTGGTCAGGGGGTTGACGTACACCTCTTTTCCGCCCAGATCGGCGAGCGTGGAGACCCCTCCGAGACTCGGTCCCGTCACAATGATCTGCGAGACGTCGGTAATAATCGGAGTCGAGAAAGCAACCCGCTGTTCGCGTTCCGGCGTGACCGTAATTCCGTAGGCGATGATGTCGCCCACACCCTGGTTCAGGGCCGCCTCAATCTGGTCAACTCGCATGGGAAGGAATGTGACTTTGATGTTCAGCGTGCCGGTCTTCAGTTTCTGGTTAACGAACTTCTGGAACTCTTCCAGCGCCTCGTACGTCACGCCTTGCGGATGCCCCTTGTCGTAGAAGAAACTGATAGGGTTAATCAGCACCAGCGCGCGGATATTGCGGGCCTTCGCCATCTCATCGAGATCACCCGTGCGACGCCCAAACGCCTTCGGAAAGTCGATGTTGCCCGACGCTGCGGGCGGCTCTTCAGGTGAAGACACCGGCGCGGCCGGAGCTGCTTGCTGTCTTGCCTGCTCTGTAGCGGTCGGGGTCGCCGTTTCCTTCTTACCACAGCCACCCATCAAAAGCAGTCCAAACAAACACACCGCGAATGCCAGTGCATGGCGGGATAAAGCCGAGCGTGTAGACATCATACTTCTCCGCTACCGATCAGACTTCGGGGGTATGCAATTGTCGCATACCCCCGTTGGTGTTATGCCTTCGCCGCGAGCTAGTCGCTCGAAGGCACGGCCTTTGGCATATTCTTCGGATCCAGCAGCGGCAGCGGATTCTTCGGATGCTGCAGGTCTGGAATCAAGTCGTTCGACGCGCCACCCGGGAAGCGCTGGATATTCGGATACTTCATGATGGACTTGTCGAACTCCATCAGCGCGGTTGAAAAGAGCGCTGCCGACCAGCCATTGTCTTCGCCGGCGTACCGTCCCGGTGAGGTCCGCAATCCATTCATCTCACCTTCGGCTCCGTTGAAGATCATGTCGTACCTCTCGAATGGATCCATGGTGAGGTTGTACGCCGCAGGAATCGAACCGAGCGATTGACTGGGTCCCAGCCAGGAGTCCTTCGCCGTCCAAACGAACTTCCAGGCGATGTTCACCCACGGTTCGTTGGGGTCCCCAGCAATATCAGCGCGGATGGCATTGAGATACTCGCCGTTGACGTAGATCCACGACCGGCGCGCCGAGTGCTGCGCCTTGCCCAAAATGTAGGCGCTGTTGTCGATGCTGTCGAAGTAGATCGGCTTCCCGTTGTTGTCCTTCATTTCGCCGGTAGGAGGAGGCGTGATGCCAGCCATCGTTGCCAGCGTGGACCAGCAGTCGATGTGCGACATCATTTCGCCGTACTGTACGCCCGCCGGAATATGTCCGGGCCACGTCATGATGGCGGGCACGCGCCAGCCACCTTCAAATGCCGAACCCTTCTCGCCGCGGAACGGAGTGGTCCCCGCATCCGGATAGGCATCGAGCCATGCGCCGTTGTCAGCCGTCAGGATGACGATAGTGTTGGGCGCATACTCGTGAATGGCATCCAGCACCTTGCCGATGTCGGCGTCCATTTCCATCAGCGAATCGGAATAGTCGCCCAAATGCGACTTGCCGCGGAAGTCCGGGGCCGCATTCGTCGGGTTGTGCATCTTGATCCAGTTCACGTCCATAAAGAACGGCTTGCCGCTCTTGGCGTGGGTCTTGATGTAGTCGACGGCGTAGTCGGCTTGCCGCTCGTCCATCGTCGCCATGTAGTCGTACGTGATCTTGGCGACCTGCTTGGCAGGCTGACCAGCCACACCTTCCCACTCGTATAGGTTGACCACTGAGTCGAACATCTTCTCAAAGTCCGGGTTATACGACGGGAACCAGGGATGGAACCACTTGTCGGTATCGGGGTAGGAATAGACGCCAGCATAATAGGCGGCGAACTCCTTCATCTCGTCAAAGCCATGATTGGTCGGATACGCCACCGGCTTGTCGCCCAAGTGCCACTTCCCCGAAAAGTAGGTCGTGTAGCCGTTCTTCTTGAAGAACTCTGCAATGGTCGGGGTCTCGGGACGCAGGTAATTTTCGTCGCCGGGGGCCACCACGATCGACAGTGCCGAGCGAATCGGAATACGTCCCGTCATGAACGAGGCACGGCCCGCCGTGCAGCTTGCCTGTCCGTACCAACTGGTGAAAACCGCGCCTTCCTTCGCCATTTTATCGATGTTCGGTGTCGGATGGCCAAGCGTCGCGCCACCGCCGGAATAGGCGCCGAAATCGTTCCATCCGGTGTCATCGGTCATCAGCATGACGATGTTGGGTTTCTCGTTTTGCGCTGCCGCTTGGGTCGCGCCTCCTGCCAGTAACAAACTGGAGATGGCGAGCGCGCCCAGAGCCAGTTTCCTAACGCTTGCACCTAAGTCCATACATGTCTCTCCTGTCGTACATACGGTACGTGCTCTTGGTTGTCCCCTGATGGGACTGTTGCGATGAGTGGCCTTCGATAGGTCAGCCGTCGTCTCGGGCCTGCCTGCAGTAATGGGCCGACTGCTGAACCTGGCTTTATTGCCGCCAGAAAGTGTAGCGCTTGAACGCCGCCTAGGGCTACCGACGTTACGCGCTTAGCGACAGACACAGCGCGGTATTGGCGGATTCGCTTTTCCAAGTCCAGAATCGGCCAGAGCTCCGACCGCCAGGCCGATTTTGGAACCTCCACGGCCCAAATTGCGAATGGTACGATAGAGAGCGTGCAGAACCTTCGGCCGATCACCCGGATCTCCTTCGTACTAGCGCTTCTGGCTACAGCAGTTGGCTGCGGACAGTTCTTTCCCGGCGCCAACTCGATCACAGCGCTAAGCGTCGCTCCTGCCAGTGCAACGGTTCAACCGGGCGTCACCCAGCAGTACACGGCCACCGCCACCTACGGAAACAACACCACGGGAGACGTTACGTCCTCAGTCACTTGGAGTACCACTCCCACCAACGTCGCGACTATCACTAGCGCCGGCCTACTGACGGCCGTGTCGTTGGGAGTCGCCACCGTGCAGGCACAAAGCGGCGGCGTGATCGCCAATACTCCGGTTACGGTGACCCAGAAGACCGTTAGCAGCATCACCATCGCCCCGCCGAATCCCACACCGCTAAGTTTGTCCCTCGGGCCCACCACGGTCCAGTTCACCGCCACCGCGACCTATAGCGACGGTACGACCGCCAACGTCACAACCATCGCTACGTGGACATCCGTCCCCACAACGGTCGCCACTATTTCATCGACCGGTCAGGTCACGGCTGTGGCAGTCGGCAATGCCAATATCACAGCCACCTCCGGCGGAGTCACCTCGAACACCGCAACCGTCACCGTCACCCAGTAGAGTCGGGCCCGCTATTCGCGAGCAGTACATTCAGATATTCGCTCATTCTGTCTAAATATGTGACTATTGGCCATATAAGACGCCAATGCGATCTTCTATATCTCCTCTGTCTCATGCAACTTTCGTTGCATTTTCGTGGACATCCCCACTCTTGGTGCTAACTAAATCTGCTTCCAAACGTCTCATAACAAGGCGGATAGTAGCGATTTAATGCGGATTAATGGCGGCCCTGGCAGGCAGTCAACGGATATTCATTTTCCTTGAGTTCGCGGGCAAAACCGGGGTACACTAGGTGGCGTCTTAAGGCCTTGGTTTCACTAGGTCCCCGCACCCAGAAAGACATGCGCCTGATTCGTCTGTGAAGCACTTCGGGCGCTATTGAATCCAATGAGTTAGTTGTGATTTCGTCCGGTTGTAACGTCCCGGTTAAGTGTGGCTGGGAGACGATCATCTCGACAGGCAGGAAGTGAACTAAAATATGGCAAAGCGACGTGGCAATCCGAATTGGGGAAAGCCCGAGCCGATCGGGCCGGTGGTCCCCACAATTACTGAATTTGAGCAGGTGGTCAAAGAATTCAAGCTGGCCCCTGATCAATACATTCGTTCGACCCGCCTCCGCGAGTGGGCGCGTAAGAACAAGAACTCGAAGTACATCCCCGAGCCGCTCCTCGAAGCGTGGGGATTCGAGATCGAGTCAACGCTCTAAGCCTGATACGGTGGTCAGCGGGCCGCTGCGCGCGGCCCGTTTTTTTTGTCAGTAGGTTTTGTCTCGCTGAGCATCAGGAAACGGAAGTTCTGTTTTATGGCCCCGTTCGAAAAACACATCTTTATTTGCGCGAATCAGCGCCCTGAGGGGCATCCTCGCGGATGCTGCGATCCCGAGGCACAGGGCGAATTGCAGCGGGCGTTCAAGACCCAACTGGCGAAAGCCGGTATTCAGGCCACGGTCCGCGCCAACAAATCCGGCTGTCTGGATCAGTGTGAGCACGGTCCCACGGTGGTGGTGTATCCCGAAGGTGTTTGGTACGGGAGGGTGACGCTAGGCGACGTGGCGGAGATTGTCGAATCGCACATTCTCGGCAATCGGCCGGTGGACCGCTTACGCTTGGCCGAAGCTTGCGTCAATACAGCAGAGTGCGAGCACCGTGCGCGTCGCAAGGAATAGCTTGTACAGAGCCGCATTGTGGAAAAAACTGCTAAACAAAACCGATTATTTACCGTGCAACGCGATGCTCGCCGAGGTACACTGGCGCCCATCCAGCTTACGATTTGGCGTGGAGCGTCCCTGTCGATGGATGCGTGTTGCAATCCTGACATGCTGGAAAGCTTTTGATCGATGACCAAGGCCTCCCATAATTCGCGCTCCTACCGGATTCTCGCCATTGGATGTGACGTTTCCCAGTTGAGCTCTGGAGCGAACCTCCTGACCCAAGCTGGCTACTCCACCGACTTGGTGATCAAGGTTGACCAAGCGGTGCGAAGAGCTTCCACCGGCCGCTATCACCTCGCCATTGTGAGCGCGACATTTTCCTACGACGAGCAGCTCGCCATCCGCGCGCAACTTAAGCAGGTCCGCCCAAACCTTCCAGTACTGCTCCTCGGCGCCCAACATGACACGCCCGATGTGTTTCTGGCCGAGGTGGCTCATCATTTGAAACAGACCCGGAGCTTCCGTTTCGGCACCCGCCGTGACAGAGTCCATCTCGATCCTGACCTTCCGTAAGACAACCAGTCGATTTCTTCTCCGTGCCCTCCGTGCCTCCTTGGTGAATCGTTCCCTGCCCCTGCTAGAATCGCAACTGTCAGCCATGGCGAACCCTTCCCTCTTTTGCGATGTAGAGACCGCGCTTGCCGAGATCCGCGCCGGCCGCATGATCGTGGTTATCGACGACGAAGACCGCGAAAATGAAGGCGATCTCACCATGGCCGCCGAGAAGATCACGCCCGAAGCCATCAATTTCATGGCCAAGTACGGACGCGGCCTGGTCTGTCTCGCCATGACCGAGGAGCGCCTCGACTACCTTCGTCTGCTCCCCATGTCGGCCGAGAACACCTCAAACTTCGGCACCGCCTTCACCGAGTCCATCGACGCGCGCGACGGAGTGACCACTGGAATCTCCGCCTACGATCGCGCTCACACCATCAAGGTCGCTATCGATCCGGCCACGCGTCCCAACGATCTCGCGCGTCCCGGCCATACCTTTCCTCTTCGCGCCCGCAAAGGTGGAGTGCTCGTCCGCGCCGGACAAACCGAAGCCTCCGTCGATCTCGCCCGTCTCGCCGGACTGGTTCCCGCAGGCGTGATCTGCGAGATCATGAACGACGACGGTACCATGGCGCGCTTGCCGCAGCTCGCCGAGTTCTGCCGCGAACACGACCTAAAGATGCTCACCGTCGCGGAACTCATCCGCTATCGCATGGCGCACGAGCGCTATGTGCGTCGCCTCGCGGAAACGATTGTTCCCACGGCTTACGGCGACTTCCGCATGATCGTCTACGAGTCCGAGATCAATGGCGACTCGCACATCGCGATGGTGAAAGGCGATGTCGAAAACGCCAGTGACGAGCCAGTGCTAGTGCGTATGCACGCACATTGTTTAGTGGGTGACGTTTTCGGCGCCTCCTGGTGCGGCTGTCACGACGCCATCGAAGGCTCGATGCGGCGCATCGCCGACGAAGGACGCGGCGCGCTCATCTATCTGCATCAGACTTCGAAGGGCTACTCAGTCGAGAAGCTGGGCGAGAAACTCACCCTGCAATTCCATCACGAACAGCGCCTGCCTACGCTTCCCGAGAGCCAGCGCCGCACCCAGCGCGAAATCGGCATCGGCGCGCAAATCCTGTCGGACCTGAAGCTCAAACGCATCCGCCTACTGACCAATCATCCTCGTAAAGTCGCCGGACTCGAAGGCTTCGGCATCGAGATCGTCGAGCAGGTCCCAGTCTCGACGACCGGCAACGTCATCGGCCGCGGACCTTAGCTTCAATTAACGGGTTTCATCCTGAGCGAGCGAAGCGAGTCGAAGGACCTGCTTTTACCGACAACTAGTTGCAGGCTTCGCCATTGCTTCGTGTCCTCGTCTGGCTCTCGAAAGCGAGAATCAGAGGTAGTCGCTGAGCCAGTCGTCGCGACGTAAGGCCTCACTGCTGGCAATGGGCGCGCTGCCGAGGCCTTCGGCGCTTGTTTATAGCAGGCGCCATATCAGCACGAAAACGATCGTGAATACTAAGACGATCACGAGGCCCGCAAGCTCCAGCGCCGTAGGTCGCGTTATGTCGAATTGCCCATGCTTCCCAAAACTGAGTCTGATCACCGAAAGCCACCCTTTCAGATTCCACTCTAGTAGGGTCGCCTTCGCTTGAACAGGAATAGTCAGGGCATAATAAGGGCAGCCCATAATATTCATAAGGTATTCCTTGCCGCATTCTCGATCTGGAGCTAGGCTGACATCGAGGCTTCAATAAGATGAAGACTGAATTAACCGATGAGCAGGCAAAATACGCTGTCGCGCGATTCGTTAGCCTCTTTGAATCGCGTGATGAGAAGCAAACACACATAGCAGCTAGGTCGGGACTCTCGCAACCCTATATTTCAAAGATTATAGATGGAGACGTCCGCACCCCCAGCCGCGAGACTCTGGAGAGACTTTTTGACGCCCTAGGACTTAAACTCAGCCATATATTGAATGAGGATCACCTCTCTGAGGAAATTGTGGGCTATTTGGCCACGCCTCTAACAGCTCTGACTACAAAAGAGGACTCCGAACTGAGGAGGATTGTAAAGTTAATCCGAGACGTCGCAAGCGATAAAGAATTCGTCAAGCCATCATTCCGGGTATATTGGCCCGGGGACCATACGCATCCGAAGGATCACATTGATCTGCGCGCGCACCAAGTGTATTTGACTGATCGCTCCCGCGCTTCCACAAATGACTTCATCATCTTGTTCTGCGGGGCTCCCAGCTACGGCGTCGGACAGGAAAATGAAATTGCCACACAGGCTGGGATTCCCGCGATTCGCCTCATCCCACCGACTATGTCGCGGATGATGCTCGGTTCGTTTATTCATGCCGAAGACATCATGTATTCGGGGACCCTACAAACAAAAGTCGCTCTCGATGCTGATCAGCTTCGCGAGAAGCTTAGGAATATCCGAGAAGCTTATTTTCGATATAGGGCGCTCTACAGGACTTTGAACGGCGAGGGGTTTGGGAGGCGTCTCAGAAGTCTGATCGAGACTCGATGTAACGGTGATTTTCTTCGTTTCTCAAATGACATTGGGGTTAGCCTGTTCTACCTCCACAAACTCATGGATGAACCTTTCGCTGTGTCGAATCCCAGCGTCCGATTGCTCAAGCGGATCGCACATCGCTTGGGAGAACGCGTGGCCTTCCTGCTTGACGAGGTGGCAGAGGACGATCCCGTATGGGTGCAGAGCCATGCCTCTTGGCGCGCTTGGATTGAGCGTACGAGCAGTACTATCGACGCCGCTGTTGCATTGCGCATCCGCGACGAATGGCGCGATCAGTATGCGATGTCTCGACGAGACCAGCCCTCTGTCGCGTCGTTTCGAGACTTGATTATCCTGATGGACGAAACAAAGTGGGATAAGCTGTATCAGAAATCAGTACGAAAGGCGACGACCGATGCCAGGCAAGGAAACCTCCTCTAAGCCCAGCTCACTGCTTGTCAGTCTGTTCTTACAGCGGTCGGGTACCCATTCTCCTACTGCCTCGCCCGAAAGAGTGATTTGCGAATTGGTCGAGAAGCACCGCCGCAAGCGGGCACGGACCCGAGCGAGAGAGATCCAGCAGTTCTTACAAGATCGCAACATAACGTCGATCGAGATGGTTCCGGACCTCAAGTGCGACGGAACGCTGGAGCCGACTGGCATGAGGTATGAAGATGGATTCAGAATGCTCTTGAAAAAAAACGTTCCTCAGGTGCGACTTCGTTTCACGATGGCGCATGAGATCTGCCATACATTTTTCTACGAGCTTGTTCCGGAGATAAAGTTCCGACCAAATACGACGGATGAATCCGAAGAACGGTTATGCAATGTGGGTGCAGCTGCCATATTGATAAATGAAAGATCGTTACGGCGCCAAGCCAAGAAAATGCAAAGTACACTTGAGTCTCTCGAAGATCTGGCTGCCGCTTACGAGGTCAGTCTCTCGACAATGCTGTTGAGACTGCGGTCACTTCAGCTTTGGGATTGCCAGTTGTCGCACTGGCACAGAACTGTTGATGGAGTGTTCGTGCTGGACCGATTGCACGGGGGCAGAAAGCTCGATTGGGCTTGGAAGGATGCGTCAATCCTCCAGCGGGTCTGGGAAACCAAGCGACCCGAATTTGGGCGCGAGTATGTCACGTATGACGATGCAGATGGCGTAACGTGGTTCAGGCGCGTTTCATATCAACTGCGCCCCTCGTCCTCTGGAGTCACCGCTCTTTGGGGGAGGCAAGTGAAAACGGACAAAAGCATCCTTCCGCTTTTCAATCCCCATGCAAGGCGCTCTGTACGAGATCAACGTTAACTCTCTGGGTGAGCATTCCACTCTGCCGAAGGCTTGCGCGGAGGCCGAAGGCCGCAGCGCACGAAAGCGATTCCCAAATCGGGAAATTACCCGCGATTTACCCAGAAATCTCTTGCATTCCCTCGCCCGCTCGTGCCACGGTAACCATGTCGAGGTTACTTAGCTCGACACTGTTCGACTTTCTGTCGGCATACCGGCAGCCTGTATCAATGCCTCTTAGCTAAAAGCTAATGGCTAAGAGCTAAGAGCCCGATTTTAGGAGGCACCCCATGCCCTACCGCATCTGCAACTTCCCCAAAGCTGACGGCTTCCCCTGCAGTTCCCCCGCTCTAACTGGCAAGAAGCTGTGTTTCTACCACCATCGCGATCGCATACGCCAACAAAACATCGGCAGCGCTGTCCGCCGCGCCGACGTCCTCGGCCCCAAGCTCCCGCCCATGAAATCTCTGTACGACATCCGAGCGGCTCTCAATGAGGTCGTCCAGGCTCTCGCCACCGGCAGCATATCCTACCGGCGCGCGGGTCGCATTTTGTTCGACATCCAGCAGGCCACCACGGCTCTCCGCCATTCGGAAAAGGCTCCGGTATAGCCATGCAACCCCTTACGGCTGACGACTTTACCCATAACCCTTTTGTTTGTGCAAGCTTGGGAGGAATTCCTTCTAAGCCGTTGAATTCGGAGACTTTACACAGGGGGAGGGGGGTGCTTAGTTGCTTCAAACCGCGATGAACCAACCCGCCCTACCGCCATCGAGCAGGCGGCAGAACGGACACTTCTTGGGCTATTGGTTGCAAGTTTGGCTGTCGACGGCGACGTCGCGCCCGAGCAGGTAGTGACTTGCATCGGTCGCCTTCCGCTCCTGCGACGATACATGGGCGGCATCGCCGGCCACGGTCACGGTCTCGCCAACATAATTGTTCAACATGAGGTCACCCTTCTCGTTGATACCCCACTTGGCGCCATTGTTGGACTGAACGATGTACTCCTTGGCGGTCGGGCCCGGCTGAAGACATCCGGTGACTTCAACGGCGTGGGATCCCGAGGTGCTGGCCGTGGTGGAAGCTGTCGCATCGGTCAGAGCGCCGGTTGCGAGGAACAGCAACATCACAGTGGAAAGGAACAAGGCTCGTTTCATATGGAATCTCCTTCGTAGACAAATTGTGCTGCGTACTGCGGGCGGGAAAGACTGAGTCGTCAATGGCCGCTCGGCACGCCTACTTGTGAGACTTCGAAGGTGAGGACAACGTTGCAGCTTTGAGCAACTACTTTGTGAAGAGCCCGACCTTTTTTCTTACTGCAAAACAATTAGTCGCAAAGAAATGCATGAGCGTCCTGCTCTTGCGCATCTCTACTTACCCTGCTCAACCAATCGGTTGTACTTCTTCAGCACCTGCTGCAACTCGGCGTGAGGAATCGCGTCCACCTCAAAGTCGTTGATGCCTTTCATGGTCTTGGCGGCGATGAGAGCGTTGACTACCGCTTCCTCGACGCTCTCGACGGTGGCGAGAAAGAGCGGATTCATCTCTTCATTGGGAAGCATAGCGACGCGCTTGGTGCCTCCTTCGCTGCCCCACGCGCCGGGATTGGCGGTGGAGAAGGCGATGAAGATGTCGCCGGAGCCGTCGCCGGAGTAGCTGCCCAGGCGTCCGAGGCCGAGAGGAACGCGGCGCGCCAGCCGCTTGAGTTGCGAGGGCAGAAGCGGCGCATCGGTGGCGACGACCACGATGATGGAGCCGGTGTCGCCGTGGTGCGGAATGCCCGGGGGAAGTTCGCGTCCGACGGGAATGCCGGCGATGCGCAACTCGGATTGCGCTCCGTAGTTGCATTGCACCAGCACGCCGACGGTGTAGCCGCCTGCTTTGGCGTCGAGCTTGCGCGAAGCGGTTCCGGTGCCGCCTTTGAAGCCGTTGCAGACCATTCCGGTGCCTCCTCCGACGTTGCCTTCGGCGACAGGACCTGACGCGGCGGTGTTGAGCGCGTGGAAGGTGTCTTCGGGCGTGACGTGGAAGCCGTTGATGTCGTTGAGGCGGCCGTCCCAGGTTTCGGCGACGACGGGCAGCGACCACCAGTAGCCGCTGGCGTCGGCTGCGCCGTGCTCGATGCGCCAGTGAATGACGGCGTCGCGCACGACTCCCACACTGTGGGTGTTGGTGATCATGACCGGACCTTCGAGGAAGCCGGACTCCTCGACCCAGGTGGTTCCGGTCATCTCGCCGTTGCCGTTGAGCGAGTACCAGCCGGCGAAGACGGGATCGTTCACGCTTCCCTTCCCGCGCGGGAGGACGGCGGTGACTCCGGTGCGGACGGGACCTTGGCCGACGACGAGCTTGCCGGAGCCGGAGATGAGTGTGGTGAATCCGACTTCGACTCCGGCGACGTCGGTGATGGCGTTCAGCGGGCCGGGCGTGCCGTCGAAGGGGATACCGAGGTCGCGGGCGCGCGGGCCGTTCTGCGCGACGACGGAAACCGATGCGAAGAGAATTAAAGACAGTAGAGTGGCAGCGTGGTGCATGAGTCGTCTCCTCGCAAGCAGGGCATTTCACCACGGAGGCACGGAGTACACGGAGAATTCGGAATCAACAATCGACTGCGTGCGTCAGTGATGAATCTATCGAGTATGTGCGACAGCAGTGTAACAATACTTCGACATCAACCCGCGGTAACGATCATCGCCTGGCAGGGTGGCTTACCGATGCGGCGATAGGTGTGTGGCACGCTGGGATCGAAGTAGATGGAGTCTCCGGCATCGAGCTCGTAGTCGTCGAGACCGATCTTCAGGCCGAGCTTGCCTTTCATGACGTGCAGGAACTCGGAGCCGGGATGCTGGTGCGGCTTCAGCTTGTCGGCATCGACGGCCTCGAATTCGGCGAGATAGGAATTGGTGCGGCGTTCGTTGGATTTGTAGTCGAGGCTCTCGAAATGGTAAGCGACCTCGGGACTGCCGGGACGCTCAGGCAACTTGATGCGCTCATCTTTGCGGACGACGGAGACGACGTGGCGCTTGCGCTCGTCGGTGAAGAAGTAGTCGAGACCGACGCTGAAGACCAGGGAGATGCGCAGGAGGGTCGGCAAGGTGGGATAGAGTTTGTCGCGCTCGAGCTTGGAGAGGAGCGCGGGGGAGAGTCCGGTGTGCTTGCCGAGTTCGACGAGTCCCATGCTTTTTTTGAGGCGCAGGGCGCGGAGTTTGGGACCGATCTGGTAGGGGCGAAGGTTGTCGTCGATTGTCTTGTTGACCATGGTGGACCTCGATTTTTCAAGCCATGCAAATGAAGCGTCCGAGATTTTCACGAAGTGCAAAGTACGTACGGGCGACGGCCAGTTTCTCTGCATATTCAAATATATTTTAGCTATAGTCAATAGCGTAATCGTGAGTTGTGATTTGCAAGTCGCGATTGCATGGACCGCAGTGTGGCGCACAGAGTTAACGCGGTCCGATTGCGGTGGCTGGCTTGGGGGAGACAGCCGCCGCGCATTTTGGTCTTCCGCTATTTAGCTGGATGGTTAGCGGCGAGCAGCCATCGACGCCATTCGAGCCTCGCGTAAACTTGATGGGTATGAATCCTGATGTCTTGGTGGTGGGCGCAGGTGTCTCCGGGCTGGTAGCGGCAGTTGAGCTCAAGCGACGCGGATTTTCGGTGCAGGTGCTCGAGGCCTCTGACAATGTGGGAGGCCGAGTGCGCACCGACGAGTTTGAAGGCTTCCTGCTGGACCGCGGGTTTCAGGTCCTGCTGACGGCGTATCCAGAGGCGCGACGGTGCCTGGATTTCAAGGCGCTCGATCTGCGTGAATTTGAGCCGGGGGCCATTGTTTACTGCCGGGGAAAGTTCCACACCATTTCCGATCCGATGCGGCGGCCGGGGAGAGCAGTGCCGTCGGCGGTGGCGCCGATTGGAACATTGCAAGACAAACTCTTAATCGCGAAGCTGCGCGGCGAGTTGCTGGAGGCGGAGATCGACCAGGTGCTCAGCGGGCCGGAGGTTTCGACGCTGACGGCGCTGCGGGAGTACGGATTCTCGCCGAAGATCATCGAGCGATTCTATCGGCCGTTCCTGGGCGGAATCTTTCTAGACCCTGAGCTGGCGACGTCGAGCCGGATGTTTCAGTTTGTCTACCGGATGTTCGCGCAGGGACGGCCAGCAATCCCGAATGGCGGCATGCAGGCGATTCCGAAGCAACTGGCTGCGCACTTAAACGGAGGCAGCATCCGGTTTAACGCGCCGGTGCAGCATGTTTGGGAAGGCGGCGTGCGGCTGGAGAGTGGCGAAGAATTGTTTGCGGCGGCGGTAGTGGTGGCGTGCGATCCGGTAAGGGCGGCGCGACTGCTGCCGGAGGCGGGAATACGAACGGCGATGCGCGGCGTGCGTTGTCTGTATTTTGCCGCGGCGGATCCGCCGATCGGCGGGCACTACCTGGTGTTGAATGGGGACGGCGAAGGGCCAATCAATAATTTGTGTGTGCCCAGCGTGGTTGCTCCTGGCTATGCGCCGAGGGGATGTCACCTAGTTTCGGTGACGGTGCTGCATGCTCCGTTGAGCGAAGACCATTTGATCCGCGATGTGCGCGAACAGTTGCTGGACTGGTTTGGCGAGCAGGCGAACGGGTGGGAGTATCTGCGGTCGTATCACATCGAGCACGCTTTGCTAGACCAGTCGCTGGAGCAGGGTGGAGTGAAGATGTCTGGAGTGACGGCAAAGCCGGGAATTTACTACTGCGGCGATCATTGCGGGACGGCGTCGCTGAATAGTGCGATGCTGGCGGGACGGCGCGCCGCAGAAGCGGTGTGCGGTGAGTTGGGACGGTCGAGCGAGCTGCTGTGATGGGGAAAAGCAGATCCCTCGCGGATAACGTCGCCTCGGGATGACGCATATAAAGGAGTTATACCGACGAACGAAGCCGTGCACTGATTCAAAACGCATGGCGCGTTTTCGAGCAGATTGTGGGCTGGGGCGAAAGACATATGTCGTCCCTACCGGGACTCGAGGATTTTTTGTGATGCAACCCAGCGCTGAAGGCGCTGGGCTTTGATATTTCGCCCCTCCGGGGCTGCGTTCGGGATGACAAGAATTAAAAACGCTTACGGTGCCGCGACTGCAACGGCGACGCTGGTTTGCCTAGCGCTTGCGTTGATGCTGGTGGCGTGCGCAAAGAAGCCGGCGGGAAAAAGATATGAACTGCAGGGGCGGGTGGTGGCGGTGGATTCGGGCAGCCGCGAGATCACCGTTGCGCACGAAGACATTCCCGGCTTGATGCAGGGGATGACCATGCCGTTTCAGGTGGCGCACGGCGAAGACTGGATCTTTGGCAAGATCGCTCCTGGCGACAATATTCACGCGACGCTGGTGATCAGCGACCACGCCGAACTGCAAGACATCTCGTTCACCAAAACTAGCGACACGGAAAGCGACGGCACCTCGAAAGTGCGGATTCCGGAGGCGGGCGATGTGGTGCCCGATTTCACGTTTGTGAACCAGTCAGGAAAGACGGTGCGGTTGAGCCAGCTTCGCGGAAAGCCGTTGCTGCTGACGTTTATTTATACGCGGTGTCCGGTGCCTGATTTTTGCCTGCTGATGAGCAACAACTTCAGCGAGGTACTCCGAGAATTACAGGCGACGTCTTCGTTCGAGAAGACGCAGTTGATGAGCATTAGCATCGATCCAGAATACGATCGGCCGCCGGTTTTGCGCGGGTACGGGAAGCGGTACGTGGGCAGCGTGGATCCGAACTTCCAGCACTGGCAGTTTGTGACCGGCACGCCACAGGAGATTCGCAGCGCTGCGGACTTTTTCGGGCTGTCGTATAACCAGAACCGAGGGCAGATCGTGCACACGCTTCGCACGGTGCTGATCGGCGCCGATGGAAAAATCGTGAAGGTGTATTCCGGAAACCAGTGGAAGCCAAGTGAAGTCGCCCGCGATTTTGTGGCTGCCGCTGGCGAGTAGAAAGGGTCCGGTTGTACGAACGAAAATCCCCACTCAAGGCCAAAAGAAGACCTTGAATGAGGCCCCGTCAGTGGCTAGCGAGGAAACTTTCACGGAAATAGCGCATCTTAGTAGCCCAGGTTGTTGTTTCCATCCAGATGACTGAGACCCTTCAATTCGTAGTGCAGCACGGCTATGTGCTGCTGTTTTTCTGGGTGATGGCGGAGCAGGCGGGATTGCCGATTCCTGCGGCGCCATTGCTACTGGCCGCGGGAGCGTTGGCGGGGCAGCACCAACTGAAGTTCGCCCTGGTCCTACTGGTAGCAGCGACGGGGTCGCTGGTGAGTGACCTGTTCTGGTACCACTTCGGCAAGCGGAAGGGCACGGTGGTACTGAGCTGGCTGTGCAAGATTGCCTTGGAGCCTGATTCGTGCGTGCGGCGCACGGAGTCGACATTTACGCGACTGGGCTACCGCACGCTGCTGATTTGCAAGTTCATTCCCGGCCTGAATACTGCCGCGCCGGCGCTGGCGGCCACGGCGGGGATTAGTCTGCCGCAGTTTATATTGTTCGACTGGCTGGGCGCGCTGCTGTGGGCGAGCGCGTTTGCGGGACTCGGGCTGGCATTCAGCAAGCAACTCGACCGGGTAGCGGATGATGTTGCACGGTTCGGGTCGTGGACGGTACTGCTCGTGATTGGTGGAATCGCGGGATATATCGCTTACAAGTTTTATCAGCGGCACCGCTTTATCAAGCAGGTGGCAGGCTTGCGCATCGCTCCGGAGGAACTACGGGAAAAGATGGAAGCGGGAGAACCCCTAACCATCATTGATTTACGCCATCCACTCGATCTGCTGCCTGATCCGCGTACCTTGCCCGGCGCGTTGCGAATTTCTCCGGAAGAATTGCAGCAGCGACACAACGAAATTACGCGTGGCGGCGAAATCGTGCTGTTCTGTACTTGACCCAACGAAGCCACCAGCGCCCGTGCGGCGCTGCAACTGCGAAGGTTGGGGATTCGCAATGTGCGTCCGCTGCTGGGCGGATACCACGCGTGGAAAGAGCTGGGTTATCCGCTGGAAGAAGTGCCGCCTCCGGCGGAGGCAGCGGGGGCTGGCAGTACGCTGGCGACGGGTGATCTGGCGTAAAGCGACCGTTCGATTGTACAAACGAAAATCCCCACCCAAGGCCAAAAGAGGGCCTTGAATGGGGCACCCGACGGACGGGGCACCCGACTTTTCTCACTACTCGGGAACAGGTTTTGGTTCGGGTTCCGGCGTAAGTTCGGCAACCGGGATCGCTTCTCCATTCAAAACCGGTTGTTGGGCCGGCGCAGCGACATGGTTCTTGTTTGCCGCCTTTGCTCCAGGAGCCGACTTCTCATACGGACCGATGTGCCAGATGTCGCGGGCATACTCCATCACCGTGCGGTCGCTGGAGAACTTGCCGATGCGTGCGACATTCAGGATGGACTTGCGACACCAGACTTCGTCGTTTCGGTACTCTTCGGAAACTTGCTTCTGCACCTCGACGTAGCTGGGGAAATCGGCGATGTGGTAGTACTTATCGCCGCGATGCACAAGTTCGTCGAAGATCCAGCGGAACAACCCGTGTTCATTGGGGCAGAAGCGATCGGAGGCAAGGGCGTCCATGACTTCCTTCACCACAGGATCGTTGTCGTAACGCTCGCGAGGGTTGTAGCTTCCCTTCTGCTGCATCTCGAGAATTTCTTCCGCTCGCAGGCCGAAGATGAAGATATTGTCGAGACCGACCTCTTCAGCGATCTCGATATTGGCGCCGTCCCAGGTGCCGACGGTGAGGGCGCCGTTCATCGACAACTTCATGTTGCCGGTGCCTGAGGCTTCCATGCCGGCGGTGGAAATCTGTTCGCTTACATCGGCGCCGGGAATGATGAGTGTCGCGAGCGAGACGCGGTAGTCGGGCAGGAAGGTGACCTTGATGGCGTCTTTGACGCGCTCGTCGTTGTTCACCACGTCAGCAACGTTGTGAATCAACTTGATGATCTGCTTGGCTGCCCAGTATCCGGGCGCAGCCTTGCCGGCGAAGACGTAAGTGCGCGCGACAACCGGCATCGCGCCGTGGTCAACGATCTGCAGGTAGTCGTGAATGACGTGCATCACGGCCAGCAGTTGGCGCTTGTACTCGTGAATGCGCTTGATTTGCACGTCGAAGATCGAGTCGGGATCGACGGTGATGTCGAGTTGCTTTTGAATCGATTCGGCAAGGCGAAGCTTGTTCTGACGCTTGACTTCCTTGAAGGCAGCGCGGAAGTCTGGTTTGTCGGCGAAGGGTTCGAGGTCGCGCAGGCGGCTGAGGTCGGTGATCCATTTCTGCTCGTCAAGCGCCTGGCTGATCAGGTTAGTCAGGCCCGGATTGGCTTCCATCAGCCAGCGACGCGGTGCGACGCCATTGGTCTTGTTGTTGAATTTCTCCGGCCAAAGCTCGGCAAACTCGGGGACCAGCCGCTTGACCAACAGATCGCTGTGCAGTGCCGAGACGCCGTTGACCGAGTGGCTGCCGACGATACAAAGATTGGCCATGCGCACGTGCTTTTCGTAGCCTTCCTCGATGATCGACATCTTGCGCAGTTTCTCTGCGTCCATGAAGGGCAGGTCAGTAATCTGGTGCAGAAAACGGTCGTTGATGCTGAAGATGATTTGAACGTGACGCGGCAGAACTTTTTCCATCAGCGGGACGGACCACTTCTCGAGCGCTTCGGGAAGCAGAGTGTGGTTGGTGTAAGCCAGGGTCCTGGTGGTGATGTCCCACGCTTTTTCAAAGGGCAAACCATTCTGATCGATGAGCACGCGCATCAACTCGGCTACAGCCAAGCTGGGGTGGGTGTCGTTCATCTGAATGGCGGCTTTGGCGGGCAGCAGTTCGAAATCGTCGTGCTGCTGGCGGAAGCGGCGCATGATATCACCGATGGCGCAGGCGACGAGGAAATATTCCTGGACCAGCCGGAGTTCTTTGCCGGCGACGGCTACGTCGGACGGGTAGAGTACGCGCGAAATGTTTTCGCTGGCGATCTTCTGCTCGACCGCGTGGATGTAATCGCCCCGGTTGAAAATGTCGATGTCGAAATCTTCTGACGCGCGGGCAGTGAACAACCGCAACCAGTTCACCGTATGTCCGAGATAGCCGACGATGGGCATGTCTGTCGGGATGCCGAGGACAACTTTGTAGTTGATCCAGGTCTGCTTGAGTTTGCCATCGGCATCGCGCTGCGAATCGAGGCGGCCGTACATCGGAATGCTGATGGCTTCTTCGGGATGCTCGATCTGGAACGGCGTGCCATTGGCCTTCCAACGGTCGGGCTTCTCACGCTGAAAGCCGCCGACAATTTCCTGCTTGAAAAGACCGTATTCGTAGTCGATGCCATAGCCGTAGCCGGGCATACCCAGCGTGGCGAGCGATTCAAGGAAGCACGCCGCGAGGCGTCCGAGGCCGCCGTTGCCAAGACCAGTGTCGGACTCGCTGTCGAGGACTTCGTCGAGACTGACGCCGAATCCGGCAAGGACTTCTCCGCAGAGTTCTTCTATGCGCAGGTTCGACAGGTTGTCGCCCAGCGAGCGACCCATGAGGAATTCCATGGAGAGGTAGTAAAGGCGCTTGGCGTCTTTGTGGCGGAAGCGGGACTCGGTGTCGAGCATGCGATCGACGATACGGTCGCGAATGGCAAGCGAAACGGGATTGAGATAATCGACTGGCTTGAGATCGGAGGTCGGGCGAACGAGTGTGTAGCGAACGTGGCGAAGTATGTTTTCGCGCAACATTTCCGCGGCACGGACCTGGGCAAGGAATGCTGGAGTCTCGGTCGGAAAGCTGTGGGCAGTTGGCGGGCGCTGGTCTTTCGACGGCGACATAGCAGACCGATCCGCTCGCGTAGGTTCGGAGGTTACGTCATCCATGGGCAACGGCTCGCTGGCCGTGTCATTACTTTTCGTTTGATGGTCGTTGCTGATGGCGCGATACCCCGAGGCGTCGTCAAATATTACTATTCTAATCCAGAACGAGAATGTGCCATCACCCAAGAGGGGCATGCGGAAGTGCACTTCCTTGCTACTTCGCGCGGTTAACTGCGCCGAATCAATGAGATCGAAAGAAGAAGATGGGGCAAGAGATAATCGGTGACCCAAAGGGATCGACGAGCTACTTGTCGGATTCGGCTGCGGGAATCACGGTGTGGCGCGGCTCAGGCATAGGGACGTTACCCTTGGCGGCACGCCAGAGAATTGCGTTGAGCGTTTCGGTGTCGGCGGCATCGGCTACGGAGAAGTCGAGGTGAGCCGATTCCTTCGCGCCGGGCGACGTCTTGGTGTTGGCTTGGAAGATCATGCTGTTGTCGCGGTTGCGATAGTCCGCCTTGAATGGAGGTTGGTCGCCGGGACCGGTGAACAAAGGGGCCATCACGGCGGCGTGGGCGTCGTTGTTGTTCATCGGAGGCAGGCCCAGCAGCGTCTCCAGGGTGTGAATCAGGTTGACCGTGGTGTAGAAGTTGTGGTCCACGAAGGGCTGCGGCGCGCGCGGCGAATACTTGCTGATCACCAGGGCGATGCTGCGATGGGCGTCCACATGGTCGGCGCCGTTTTGCGCGTCGTCTTCGAGCACAAAGATCGCCGTGTCGTCCCAGTAGGGGCTGTTGGAAATGGCCTCGGCGACGCGACCGACTGCCAGGTCGTTGTCGGCGACGGCAGCATTGGGCGTCGGCGAGCCCACTTTGGTTCCCGCGGTATGGTCGTTGGGCAAGCGAACCATGGCGAAGCTGGGTAACTGCTCTCCCTTGCCGGTTTTTCGGGCGTCAACGAAGCCTGCGAACTCACGCAGGAATTCGTCAACGCGGTACTGGTCGGGAAACTCGACCTTGAAGTCGGGAAAGCGGGGATCGAAATGGCCGCGCAGGTCGGCCTTGGTGGGAATGTTCTGCGCCATGAGCGGGATGACATAGTGATAAGGGCTCTTGCCGCCCCCCATGGCGGCAGGCAAGTCCTCTCCGGGCTTGATGTCGTTACGCTCGCACTTTGGCGGTGCTCCGGTGGGCGCGCCGGTGGTGGCGGGAGTGTATTTCTGCTCAAGTTCCTCGCACCACAGCGTCTCGATGTACTCGCCATAGTGCCGATAGGTCATTTTGTGCCGCGCCAGATTGTCAAAAATGTAGCCCGTGGCCGGCTCATTCACGTCGGGGACACCTTCGTCGAAGGGCACAGCGTCGCCGACGGTGCCTTCGGAGTCGTACTCGCGTTCACCGCCACGGTAGGCGATGGGCCACGCCTTCTCGTTGTAATCGGTGGTGATGGCCGCCAAGGACCAGGGATGGCCATCGCCGGAGACTTCGCCGCTGTCGTAAAAATTGTCGAGGACTCCGAATTGGCGGGCGAGAGCATGCTGGTTGGGAGTGATGTTTTCGCCGTACATCACGAGCGATGCGTCGCCATTGGCTTCTTTGATGTCGCCGAAGAGCTGATCGTAGGTGCGGTTTTCCTTGATGATGTAAATGACGTGGCGAATGGGATTGCCGGGTTTCGCGAAGCTGATTTCGTTGGTGCGGCCCTCCATGAGATTGCTGCTGAGGACTTCGGCGGTTAGTGTTTCGTGGTCGCGCTCGGTCTGCTGCAGGTCGATGCGCGCGAGCGAACCGCGAATCAAGGACGCGATGTAAGGATGCTGTTGCTTGTTGCCGCTCAGCGCGATGGTCTCGTTGCCAGAGTTCGGGCCGGTACCAATTCCCTTACCCGTCGCGACAAACAGGTCGGTGCCGTGTATGGCTAGCGCGGTTGGATACCACTCGGTGGGGATGTAGTAGTAAGCGCGGTCGGCATTTGCCTGCGAATGGGTGCCACGGGACTCACGGAGATCGAAGACACTGACCGCGTCGGATGTGGAGTCGGCGACAAAGAGCGTTTTGCCATCGGTGGACTGCGCGAGCGCGATGGGGTAGTTGCCGCCGTACATCTGGTGAGGCAAGCGGGCGTCGAGGTAGCGATCGAGTTTGCCGTCTGCGGTGTTGACGATGGCAACGCGGTCGCGGTTGGCGAGCGTGACGTAGAGCTTTCCTTCATCGGGACTGAGCAAGAGCGCAGTGGGGTGCGACGATGCTTCTGTTTCCTCTCTGGGCTGCAGTAGCGAAATCTCGCGCACCACTTTTCCAGATTGCAGATCGAGTTCGGCGACGGAAGAGCCGTTCCATAGCGAACACCAGCCGCGGGTGCTTTTGCTATTTACAACGACAGTGTAGGGAAAGGTGTTGGGGACAGACCTGCCGCGTCCCAGATCGAACCGTTGCAAAACTTTGCCATCGCGCGCGTCGATCAGCACGGCGTCGTCGGCCAGGTTTTCCGCGACCAGCAGTGCGTCTCCGCTAGAGCGTTTCACCAGTGCTATACCGGCTGGATAGGAAATACTTTGTCCCGCAGGAACGTACTTCGCACCATAGGTGATCTTGCGGCTATGGACAATCGGGACCAGCGGAAATTTCAGGAATCGCGCCGGCGTCAGATTCCCATCGACAAAGCGGTACACAGCAATCCCATTGCCGGTGCTGCTGGGCTTCTTCGCTTCGGGATCGGTAAGCGATGCGATTGAGGCGTAGAGTTCGGCGCCATCGGCGCTCCAGGCGAGTCCGACGAAGTAGGTCTGGCGGGCGTGGGAGCCAAGACGAGCATCGGGAAAATCGCGTAACTGATTGGTCGCCAGATCGAGTATGGCGATTGACTGGTGATAGTTCGATTCGGCGGAACCAAAACCATTATTCAGCAAGGCGAGGTACTTGCCGTCCGGGCTCAGCGCAGCGGTCACGGGCAAGCTGTTGGTATTTTGCGGGCTGCCCAGCGCCGGCTCGCGGAGGACCTTGCTGGTGGGCAGGTTGATTTCTTTTTCCTTCTCGTGGCGTTTGGACGGGCCGGTTTGCGCGGTTGCGGAAGAAATCAAGATGCCGAGCGAGAGCAGGAGAAAATAGCGGCCGAGTTTCATCGCACTCCTCATCGAGAGCGTACGGTAACCAGCGACTGCGGGAGGTCAGCGGCGCGAGTGCCAGTTTGGTGACGGTACTGTTTGACGTGATCGAGCGTGCGAGCGACAGCGCCGGCGATCGGCTCTGCGCCGGATACCAGAACGTGAGCGTGTTTTCGGGTCGGCCGGACATAGCGCTCGGCCATCGGAGCGACGGTAGTACGGAACTGTTCGATCACTGACTCCGGCGTGCGGCCGCGCTCGCGAACGTCGCGCTCCTGGCGGCGACGGAGGCAGACGTCATCCGTCACATCGACGTAGACTCGAGTGCCCAAAAGTTCGCGCAGCTCTGGCCAGTGCAAAGTGAAGAGTCCTTCGAGGATTACGAAGTCCTCGGGTTCGAATACGTCTGCGGCAGGGGTGCGGGTGTGGGTGGAAAAATCGTAAGCCGGAACCGTGATGGACTTGCCTTTGCTCAGCGCGCCGGCATGCTCGATGAGCAACTCGTGTTCAAGCGCCGCGGGTTCGTCGAAGTTGGAGCGCGCGCGGTCTTCCAGCGAAAGATGAGAGAGGTCGCGGTAATAGCGGTCGAGCGAAAGAACGGGAGCATGCAGACGCTCGGCCAAGTGGCAGGCAAGATAGCTCTTCCCTGCTCCGGAGGGCCCGGCGATGCCGATGAGATACGAGTGCCCTGACATGCGGCTCCAGTTTAAACCCAGTGGATAGTGGGTAGTGGATAGTGGGCAGAAAGACAAGTTTCGAGTTTCAAGTTTCAGGTTTCGAGACAAACATCCAACTATGCGGATTGTGAATCGAGAAAGAGGTCTATCTTCGGCAACACGGTGCGCAGCAATGCCAGGAACTTGCCACGCACGCGCTCGCCGGTCTCAAGCACTTCTTCGTGATTGATCTTCTCGCCGCTCATTCCCGCGGCCATGTTGGTGACACAGGAAATCGCGAGCACGTTCATGTTCATGTGACGTGCGGCGATTACCTCGGGAACGGTCGACATTCCCACTACATCAGCGCCAATGGTGCGCAGATAGCGGATCTCGGCAGGGGTCTCGTAGCTGGGACCCGCGAGCGCCGCGTAAACACCCTCGTAGATATCGCCGCCGAGGTAGCCGTTCTGCTCGAGCGCGAACTTGCGAAACTGCGGATTGTAGGCGTCGGTCATGTCGGGAAAACGAGGGCCGAAGCGCTCGTCGTTGGGACCGGTGAGAGGGTTCTGTCCCTGAAGATTGATGTGATCGCGAATGACGACCAAGGCTCCGCGTCCGAAGCTGGGATTGATGCCGCCGGCGGCGTTGGTGAGAATGGCGGCTTTGATCCCCATACGGGCGAAAACGCGCATCGGGAATACGACTTGCTGCGCGGAGTAGCCTTCGTACAGGTGAACGCGGCCCTGCATGGCCGCGACGACGGCGCCTTCGAACGATCCGATGACGAGGTTGCCAGCATGGCCTACAACGGTGCTACAGCGAAAAGACGGTATGTCCGCGTATGGAATGCGGATAGGGACCTCCAGTTCGTCGGCGAAACCACCAAGGCCGGAGCCGAGGACCAGAGCTATTCGTGGACGCAGAGGCGTGTGCGCCTGTATGAACTCCGCTGCCTCCCCAGCCTGTACGAACTGGTCGAATGGGGTCACAAGACGCACCCGAGCGTCTTCATTTCCCGATCTCTTCCAGGTACTTCTCAACTTCGAGGGCGGCCATGCAGCCGGTGCCCGCTGCAGTGACAGCCTGACGGTAATGGCGGTCGGCGACGTCGCCGGAGACGAAAACTCCGGGGACGCGAGTGCAGACGTGTCCGTCGCTGGGGACAATGTAGCCTTCGCCGTCGCGCGCGAGTTGAGCGCCGACGAAATCGGCGTTGGGAGTGTGTCCGATACCCAGGAACATCGCGCTGGTAGGCAGGTCCCACTGCGCGCCGGTCTTGGTGTTACGAAGCCGGAGCCCGGTGACTTCCTTTTTGCCGACATCGAGCACATCGTCAACGACCGTGTCGGTGAGGAATTCGATTTTGTCGTTCGCACGGGCGCGGTCGAGCATGATTTTGGAAGCGCGGAATTCGCCGCGACGATGAATAAGAGTGACCTTGGTCGCGAAACGGGTCAAGAAGATCGCCTCTTCCATGGCGGAGTCACCACCGCCGATGACGGCAATTTCCTTGCCGGAGAAGAAGAAGCCATCGCAGGTGGCGCAGGACGAGACACCGTGCCCAATCAGCGCCTTCTCGTTGGGAAGGCCGAGCCATCGGGCGGAGGCACCGCTGGCGATAATCAATGCCCTAGTCAACAGGGTTTCGCGGCCAAGATTCACGGCAATGGGCTTGGCTCCAAGCCCATCGCTTTTCTGGCTGAGGTCGACACTAACGACATGGCCGGTCTTGAACTCGGCGCCGAAGCGCGCTCCCTGCTTGCGCATGTTGTCGATAAGCTCGGGGCCCTGGATGCCGTCGGGGAATCCGGGGAAATTTTCGACCAGGGTAGTGAGGGCCAACTGGCCGCCCGGTTCGTGTCCCTCGATGACCAGGGGTGTGAGATTGGCGCGGGCGGCATAGATGGCTGCGGTGAGTCCGGAACAGCCCGATCCGATGATAATTACGTTGCGGACATTTTCTGTCATAGAAATAGGAATAGATTCTCGAACGGCGTGAAAGATGCGACGCGGTCAAACGACCATGTGCCACGTCGGTAAATGCTGGTTTGATAGGCGGCGAATCGAAACGCCACCTTCCGGATTCTAACAAGTGTAGAGAGTTTGCGAAATCTTGGGGATTTTAGGGTTCGGCCATGCTTTATAGGCCCGGCAGGCGGGTCTGCGCGACGGCGGAATGAGCGGTAAAATCGACCTATGGCAAAGCTCACGTTGGTGTATGGAATGCGTCTTCTCCCTTCAGACGATATCGAGGAGGTGGGCGAGGCGCCGGTAAAGCTGAAGACCGGCCGCACCGCGAATGTAACGCTTCACATCGTTGAAGGCTCGAAGGAAGACATCGAGAAGCAGTTGCGACAGAGTATTGACGCATTCTTCGATTTGTATCCGGAAATCTGAAGCCAGGGAGCTTTGCGTTCGCCGGGGATGCCGGTGGGCTTGCGCGAAGTTTTCCGGTGGGAACGTTGCACTCGCCGGAACCGTACAACAACATAGTTCGTTGCGCCGCCGAGGCATCGCTATAATCCGCTCACGACTGATAAAGGATGGTTGATGGCCTTCATCGAACTTCCCGATCCGACTGGGGTGAAACAGGCCGTACGGGGCATGCTGCGCCCCACGAGCCGGTTGGGAAAGATCACGCTGTGGTTTGGCGGACTAACCCTACTATTGCAACTTTGGGCGTGGATGACGCGGTCAGCCAGCGGCAGCATGCTGAGCGTGTGGACCGGGGTGGTGACGTACGTCTTTATCAGCTGCCTCCTATTGTTGGGTGTGCGATGGGCGCGCCAGCGCCTGCTGTGGCGGTTGCGTAATCGGCTGATCGTTACTTACATATTCATAGGGGTCATCCCCATTGTGTTGCTGGTCGCGATGGCGCTGATCGCTGCGTACCTTTTTGCCGGGCAGTTTGCCACCTACGTTGCACTCGCCGACCTGGAGACCGAACTTCAGCACTTAAGCGCCACCAACGACGCCTTAGCGGCGCAATTTCGCAGCTTGACCCAGTCCGGGAGTTTGACTCCGAAGTTGGCGGCAGAAATCGCCAACGCGACCGACGAGAACTTCAGCAAACGCTCGGTGACAGTGCTGGAGGGCGATAAGGGGTTCGTCATCGAACCGGGCGGAACAACGGTTGAGGTCCATGGCATGCTGCCCGACATGGTCAAGAACAACCTGAGCAGCTTTGTCATGGACGGCGGACGGCTGCACCTGCGAGCCATCAAACACATCGATGCCGGGCCACGTCGGCTCACCGTGATCTCGAACGTGCCGATGACACCGGAACTACTGCAGCGTGCATCGCGTGTTGGTTCCGTCGAGCTTTACCCGCCGGATCAGGAGGCAAATACCGAATCAAGCGCCGCTGGCGCCAGTGCCGAGAAAAAGACAGCACCGGCGAAGAACACGCCTGAGTCGGTCACGATCGACCTGGGCGGCGCCAAGTCGAAGGTCACGATCTCGGGCAATGACGTGTCCGGCGCGTCTCAAAATGTCGAAGCCGGCCAGGTGTTGGCCGCAGTCAATCGCTTCGACAAAGAATTTCGCTGGTGGTCGTTCTTTACCGCGGCGGATTGGAAAACCGGGAAGGAGCTGACGGGAGCCATCGTGGTCCGGTCGCGGCCGTCGATGCTGTACAACGTGCTGTTCAGTACGCTGGGCACCAAGGCCCCTATTTTTGCCCAGGTGCTGCTGGCTATTGGAATCGTTTTTGGAATTATCGAACTCATCGCGTTGTACATCGGCGTCAAGCTTACCCGCAGCATGACGAAGTCAGTGGCAGAGTTGTATTCGGCGACCCAGCATGTGAACAAAGGCGACTTTTCTCACCGCATTCAGATACGAACTCGCGATCAGATGGCGGCCCTGGAATCGTCGTTTAACTCCATGTCGGCGTCGTTGTCGAAGTTGATCGCGGAACAGAAAGAGAAGCACCGGCTGGAAAGCGAACTCGCCATTGCGCATGAGGTGCAGGCGCTGCTGTTCCCCCGGCAAATATCCGAACTAACGGCGTTGGAGGTGCATGGCGTGTGCCGTCCCGCGCGCACCGTGAGTGGCGATTACTATGACTTTATTCCGCTGCACGATGACCGCATGGTGCTGGCCGTGGGCGACATCAGCGGCAAGGGAATCTCAGCCGCGCTGTTAATGGCGACGGTGCATGCTTTCGTGCGCGCGTATTCGCTGGAGCCTCAGCTTGCGCTGGCAGCGGTGGCGACGGCAGGCGGCGAATCGACGGGAGATTTGCAGATGTACTATCGCGGAAACGGCGACCGCGATTCGCAGGTTTCGCCGGGCATGCTGATGGCCACGTTGAACTATCAGCTCTACCGCAGCACGCCTCCGGAAAAGTACGCGACGATGTTTCTGGCTAGCTACGATGCGGCCGGGCGGTTATTGACCTACTCGAATGCGGGGCATCTGCCTCCCTATGTCATTGCCGGCGACGGCAGCGTCACGCAACTGGACACTTCCGGAACCGTAGTTGGCCTGTTTGACGCCATGAGTTATGAAGAGTCGCGCATTCCCATGCATCCGGGAGACATTTTCGTAGCCTTCAGCGACGGCGTGACCGAGCCGGAGAACGAGTTCGGCGAATTTGGCGAAGAGCGGCTGGTGGAATTGATCCGTATTCATCGGGAGCAGCCGTTATCGCGAATCAGTGATGTCGTAACCGGCGCGGTGGCCGATTGGATCGGCGGCAACGAGCAGCCTGACGATGTCACGCTGGTGCTGGCCAGAGCGCGATAGTACGGAACCGTCCTACTTCACGCTGAGCGGAAAGACTATATCGCCCACACGTCCGGATCGGTTGTCGCGTACCAGGAAGTGGACAGTGCAGTCGCCGGGCGATCAGGCTGCTTCACCGGCTGCGGTCGGGCTCGGGCAGAAAGCGGTATCCGACGCCCCGCACGGTGATTAAATGCCGCGGCTTCGACGGATCCTTCTCGATGTATTTGCGCAGGCGGACGATGAAGTTGTCGATGGCGCGAGTGTCGGTGTCTTCGTGCAGCCCCCACACCTCTTCGAGAATTTGCTTTCGCGAGACGATCTTTCCGCCGTTGCGGATGAGGTGGCGTAGCAGTTCGGCTTCCATCAGCGTCAGGCGAAAGATCTTGCCGTTGGCGCGCAACTCCAAGGTGCCGAAGTCAACCTGCTTCCCGGCAAACTCGTAGACGTCGAACTCACGCAGTCCATCGGAGCCTTTGGTTGCGGCTACGCGCGCCTCGATAGGCGGGTCGTTCACGAGCACGCGGCTCCATTCCTTTCGCCGCAGCAGGCTTTGGATGCGCGCCAGCAGGATGTTCAGATCGAACGGTTTGGGCAGATAGTCGTCTGCACCGGCCGCGAAACCCTTGAGGACGTCTTCGGGACGCCCACGCGCGGTAAGCATGAGGAGCGGAATAAAGTGATTGGCCTTACGTAGCTCGGCGGCCACCGTGAAGCCGTCCTTGCCAGGAAGCATCACGTCAAGTACGAGCAAATCAAATGGAACGTGCTGGTTGAGCATGAGATCGAGCGCAGTCTCGCCGTCACCTGCAACCCGCGTGGAGTAGCCCTCGGCTTCGAGATTAAACTTGAGTCCCCTCGCCAGATGCTCTTCGTCTTCCACCAACAGAATTTGCGCAGTCATTGCTGATACCTGGGCAGTTCGATAGTCACGGTGGTTCCCTTGCCAGCGCCTTCGCTCTCGACCCAGGCTTTGCCACCATGCCGCTTCGCGATAGCGCGGACAATGAACAGCCCTAGCCCGCTTCCCTTCACCTGCGTCGAACCAGGCGTCACTACGCGGTAAAAACGCTTGAACACACGCTTTAGTTCGCTGTTCGGGATGCCAATGCCGTTGTCCTGAACCTTGATTTGTACACGTTCTAAGTCGGGTGTAACGACCTCGACGCGAATTTTTGGTTCCTGCGGAGAATATTTCACCGCGTTGTCGAGAACGTTCGACAACACCGCGGAAAGCTCTTCGCGGTCTCCGGCCACACTGAGGGGCTCGGCGGGGCGGCCATCGAGGTCCCAGGCAACGGCGTCAGACGGGAGGTGATGCCGCACGCGTGCCAGTTCGACGGCATCCTGAACCAGCGGCCCGACTTCAATACGCGCCTTGCTCAACGCGGCATTCTTCTGGGTGACGCGTGCTGCGCGCAAAACCTGCTCCACGGTACCCATCAGCCGCTGGGTGTCATCGAGCATGATCTGGTAAAACTCACGACGCTGGACTTCGGGAACATCGCGCTGTTGCAGGGTTTCGAGGTACAGGCGGATGGAGGTGATGGGGGTCTTCAACTCGTGCGTCACCGCATTGAGAAAACTATCTTGCTGTTCGTTGCGGCGGACTTCACGCACCAGAAAGATGGTGTTCAAGATGACGCCAGCGATGATGAATCCGAAGAAAAGGACGCCCAAAATAAGGGGAACGACCTCCCGCCAGTTGAGGACGATCCAACTGACGTTGAGCACCAGCGCCACCACGGCGACGAGCACACCAAGCGTGACGGAGAACGCGATCGTTTTTTTACGGCTGGTGATGCGCATGGGGAGCTTTCAGAGGAAGCATAGCACCGGGCAAAAGAAAGACGGCGCATCGGGCGCCGTCTGGTTCTGTCGACATTAGCTGAGGTTAGTCGCCGCTGTAAGCCGCAGCAAGCTGTTCTTCGGCTGCGACGGGCGTTTCGTCGACTGCCTTGATGCGCGCTTCGCGCAGCTTCGGAAGCTTCACATCCCATATCAGTCCGACCGACTTCAGGGCGCTAATCAAATACCAGTTGAAGTCCACTTCGTACCAGGCGAGACCGTGACGCGCTGACTGCGGGTGCGCGTGGTGATTGTTGTGCCAGCCTTCACCAAAGCTCAGGAGCGCAACCCACCAGAGGTTGCGGGAGTCGTCGTCAGTGGCAAAGCGTTTCGAGCCCCACATGTGGGTGGCGGAGTTCACGAACCAGGTGCTATGCAAGAGGAAAACCGTACGCAGGAAGATGCCCCAGAAAACAACCTTCCAACCGCCGACGGCGAGGAGGATAAGGCCAACCACCACCATCGGTACCCAATGCCACTCGCTGATCCAGGCATGAAATTTGTCTTTACGAAGATCGGGAACATACGGCAGCAGACCCTGCAGCTTGTTGTGCAACGATTCGCCGCTCATGATCCAGCCCATGTGCGCCCAGTAGCCGCCGTCACGCGGGCTGTGGGGATCGCCGGGCTTGTCAGTGAGCTGGTGATGAACGCGGTGGGTAGCAACCCAGAAGATTGGTCCGCCCTCGAGCGCGAGGGTCGCACAAACGGTGAGGAAATACTCAAACCACTTGGGACACTTGAAGCCGCGGTGCGTCAGCAGGCGATGATAGCCGAGGCCGATGCCGAAACTGCCGGCGACCCAGTAAAGAAAGAGTGCCGTAAAAAATGCCGGCCAGGTGAACATGAACAATGCCGCGACAGCGCCGATGTGGAACGCAATCATGAAAGAAGAGGTGATCCAATTCACCTTTTTGTTTACCCGGACCATGTGACCTCGTGAGTGGTATTGATCGCCGCGCGGGAGTGAACCGTAGGGCCACTTCAAGACTACCAAGGCTGGAAGAAACGCATTGTAATACTTATGTCACAGGGAGTTGTGAGGTGGAACACAGGGCCGTGGTCGCCGACATTTCGCCGTTTGGGCGGCGTTTTTAGCGGTGATGACGCATGTGTACTCGGCGGCTACCGGGCGGATTGCAGACCCGGAAGAAGGGCTTCGGACGTACGTTTTCCGGTTGCGTCGTCGAGGCCTTCGAGTACCAGCACGTCGTTTCCATGAACTTGAATGATCACTTTTCCCTGCTGTCCGGCATCCCACGTTATCGTTTGATTTCCTGATCCGGCACTACCAACCATTCCGGCCTGATCCAAGTGATAGCGCGTGGGAACATAGCTGCTGTAGAGCTTGGCAAATGCTTCCGCCGCCTCCGGTGAGTCCCAGCGCGAAAAATAGATGAGTGCAATCTGGTCCTTCGGACCCGTTTTGGCGCGTGCGGCCAGGTAATAGCCTCCGCGCCAGTGGGAGTAATAATCCTTGGCATCGCTCTTCGGCGCATATTGGCGGGCGAGCAGGAAAACATCGAACGCCCCCATTCCGCCGAAATCATAGCGCTCATAGCTGGGAGCGATGAGCCTGTCGAGATCGGGAATCGTCGGCGGCGGCGCAACCTTACTCTGCAAGTAAGCTTCCGGTTCCATCACCTGAAGAGTGTCGACTGGCGGGTGCTCTAACATGCCCACGTAGGCCGCGGCCTTCCCCTGCTTCGTCAACACGGTGCGCACGAAGTCCAAGCCGAAGGTATAGGGCATCATTAGCGACTCGCGCAGGAACACCGGCGCGGCTTCCAGGACAGGCGAGCCTTTGGGGTCGGTCATGTCGGCGCGCATGGCGTTCACGATGTCAGGAGCCTTGAGGACACTGAGACCAGCGGGGGCAAGCGTGTAGTCGAGCATGGTCATCATGGCCTGGCCTTCGGTGACGTTCTGGCGCGCCGCCTGGGCTTCTTCGACTACTTGCTCCTGCTGATCGGGCATCGGGTTGTCATTGGGAGCGCCCGCGAGCGACCACTTTTGCAGGTTGAAAGACTGATCCTGGAGGGCGTGCGTCAGTTCGTGCGCCAGCACGGGACGCTGCAATTCCGGCTGCACCCAATCAAGCAGGTTCACAGTCTTCGTCTTGGAGTCGTAATAAGCGGCCACCTGCTCGCTGAGCAGCTTGAGAAATTCGGCGTGCAGGTCGTAATTCTCTGGAATCAGACCAAACTTTTTCAGGACAAGCTGCGAACGCTCCAGGCGCTGCGCATCTTTGTCGTCCTTCATTCGTTTGTCGACATATTTCTCAACCTGACTGCGGGTGATGAGCTTGCGCTTCACCTTGTGCTTGATAGGAAGGCCGGTGTCCTGACTGACGAATTGCAGAATACTGTCGACCGAGCGAAAAAGCTCTTTGGCCTGCGCCTTGGTGATCGGCTTGGATTCTTCCTCCGAGCCGGCCTGTGGTTGGGGAGAATGGTCCTGAACGGTTGTGCCGATGCCAGGAACTGGTTTGGGCGGCTCGCTGGGTTGCGAAGCTGTTTGTGCGGCTGCGGCGGAAGCCAGCAATAGTGATAGGAGAAGAACGAGTGAGGCCAGCGGCCAGCGACGAGGATTACGAGGGGCAGGATTGGTCGACATGCAAGAGGTTTCAGGATACATGAGAGGCGGTAGTTACCGATGCCGGCCTGTCGCGGCTCATGTCGGCTATTGCAGGTCCCGGCTTCCTACTGCCTGGCGCAGTTGTTCCAAGGCGGTCATGTAGGTTGCCAGCGCCTGGCGATAACTCAGCTCGGTTGAACGGTAACTGCGCTCGGCGTCGAGAAAGTCGAGAAGTGACGCCGCACCGTGCTCGTAAGAAAAGCGCGTGATGTCGAGCGACTGAGTAGCCTGACCTAAGTAGCCCTTGTCATACAACTCGACAACTTGCTCGCTACTGCGCAGTCCTTCGTAGGCGTTTTTCACGTCCGTGAGCACCTGTTGCTCGGCAGCTTTTTGCTGGAATTGCGACTGCGTAAGCGCATATTGCGTGCGGGCAATCTCTCCCTGGTTCTTGTTGAAGACTGGTAAAGGGACGCTGAAGTAGAAAGCTCCCAGGTTGCTTTGGTTCAGTCGGGTGTAGTCGAAGTTCACGTTCACGTCGACCTTGCCGTTTGCCTTGGCCAGACCAACCTGGCTCTCAGACGCAATCACGCCGCGCTGCGCCGCCAGCAAGTCAGGACGATTGGCGAGGGCGCGAGCCTGCACGTCCTCCAGGCGTAGTGGAACCGATTCGTACGCCAGATTTCCGGCAACATCGTAATCGGCGGACACCGAATCGAATCCGAGGAACTGGCGCAGCGACGCCAGCGCCTGTGCTTTGGCGAGCGCGGCATTGCTGACGTCGGTTTCGAACTGCAATGTCTGCAATTGGATCTTAAGCAGGTCGTTGCGGCTCATCGCTCCAGCGTTGAACTGGTCTTCGCTGATCTTGACCGTCTTCTTGTAGCTGTCGAGCAGGGTTTGGGCAAATTCCAGATTGGACTTCGCCAACAATGCGCTGATAAATAACTGCGCGGCATTGGCCAAGACCGTGCGCTGCGCATCGCTCACCTGCGCTTCGGTGACTGAGGTCGCCGTCTTGGCGGCGTCGAGACGGTGCTGGCGCTTCTTGCCGCGCTCAAAGAGATAGCCGATTCCAACGTCGTATTGCGCCTGGGTCTCCCAATAGTTGGAATCGCTCCAGAGACTTGGCGAGAACAGCGGAAGATATTGGGTGTCCCAGGAAAGCACGGGATTGGGACGAAGGTTGGCCGTGATCTCCTGGGCTCTGTTCTGAAGAATCAGCGTCTGGTTCGCCTGCAGCGTGGGATTGTTGCGCTTGGCAAGATCGAGCGCCTGTTCGAGCGTGATGGCCTGCCCAGAAGACACAGGTGCTGGCGTCGGCACCTGTTGAGTCCCCGGCACGGGCGGAGCCTGAACCTGTGCGGTCAGAACGCGGGGCGGAACTGGCGCGTCAGGCAGAGATCCAAGCTGCTGAGCGCGCGTGACGCATGGGAGGACAAGGGCGACGAGTGCCGAGAAGACGAGGACGTACCAGCGAAGGCCGAAGATTGAGCTGATTCGAAACATTATTCGGTGACCTCCTCAGCCTCTTCTGGCAATACATCGTTCGGGCCGGCCATCCATGCATAGAAAGCGGGCAGTAGGACGAGGCTCAAGAACAGCTCCGTGAGCAGTCCGCCGACAATCACGATGGCGAAGGGACGCTGCGAGTCGGAACCAATGCCGTGCGAAGTGGCCGCGGGCAACAGCCCCAGACTGGCAACCAGCATCGTCATCATGATGGGTCGCAAGCGGCGCGTCGATCCGAGCACGACTGCTTCATGCACCGGCAGGCCACGGGCACGAAGCTGATTGATGTACTCAATCAGCACCACGCCCGTCTGCACGGAGACGCCAAACAATGCCAGGAAGCCGACACCGGTGGAGACGCTGAAGTGCTCGCCGGTCATGAGGAGCGCGATCAAGCCACCGATAGGCGCGAGCCCGAGATTGAGCAGCACCAAGAAGCCCCACTTGAACGACCGGAACATGGAGTACAAAACTAGCATGATGACCAGAATGGTCAGAGGAATCACGATCGCCAGCCGATGATTCGCACGTTTCTGACTCTCGTACTCTCCCGCCCATTCCAGCGTGTAGCCCTGGGGGAGTTTCACTTCACGATTGACCTTCATCATGGCTTGTTCGACCGTGGTGCCGAGGTCGCTGCCACGCACGCTGTACTTAATCGCGATGTAGCGCTGATTCCCTTCCCGATTGATCATCGATGCGCCGTCTTCGATCTTGATGTCGGTAACTTCACCCAACGAAACTCGCTCGCCGCTAGGCGCCATGATGCGCACGTTGCGGATGTCGTCCACTGACCTGCGAAATTGCTCCTGGTAGCGAGGAACCAGGTCGAAGCGCTGCTCGCCGATAAGGATTTGGCTCACGGGATTGCCGCCAACTGCCGTCTGAATCGCATCCTGGATATCGGAAGCGTTGATACCGAAGCGGTCGGCCTTCTGACGATTCACGGTTATGTTTACGTTGGGCTGGCCGAGCACGCGAAATAGTCCCAGATCGGCGACGCCCGGTACGGTCCGCATCACCGCCATGATCTCTTCGCCCTTTTGCTCAAGGTCTTTCAAGTCGGAGCCGAAGATTTTTACGGCGAGTTCACCTTTCACCCCGCTGACCGCTTCTTCCATATTGTCGGCAATGGGCTGGGAGAAGCCCCAGGTCACGCCGGGAATCTTCTCCACTTCCTTGTCCATGGCTTCGATGAGCAGCTCTTTGCGCCCATGGAACTGGGGCCTCCATTGGTCGCGTGGCTTGAGATCGACGAAGTATTCGGTGTTGAAGAACCCGGTGGCGTCGGTTCCGTCGTCGGAGCGACCGACTTGCGACACGACCTGCGTCACCTCCGGAAAACTGGCGAAGATGACGCGGGCCTGATCCATCACCTGACCTCCTGTGGACGGGCCGGTGCTGGGCGCTAGCGTTCCGCGGGCCCAGATCGAGCCCTCATCCAGATGAGGCAGGAACTCGGAACCGATCAAGCCGCCAAACGCAAGATATGCTGTCACCGCAAAAATCACGATTGCCGAGACCAGCACGACGCGACGACGAATGAGGATCCAGTTCAGAGTCTTTTCATAATTTACGGTGATCCACTTCACGATTGGGTTGTCCCACGCGTGAACGCCTCTCCGAAAGACATACGCACAGAGGACGGGAGCCATAATGATGGAAAACAGCAGCGCTCCCAGAAGTGCGAAGGTCACCGTCCAAGCCATCGGCTTGAAGAGACGGCCCTCGACCCGCTGCAAGGTGAAGATCGGAAGATAGGTAATGATGATGATCGCGATGGCGTAAAAGACGGGACGTTGTACCTCGTGAGCCGCGGAACGGATGGTTTCGTCCATGGTTGCGTGGCTGTCTTTCGAGCCTTCCAGACGGCGCTGAATGTTCTCCACCATCACAGCAGCGCCTTCCACGATCATTCCGAAATCGAGCGCACCCAACGAAAGCAGGTTGGCGGGAATGTGCCGCAAGTCGAGCAAAATCGAGGCGAAGAACAATGAGAACGGTATGGTGAGCGCGACGATGAGAGCCGAGCGCAGGTTGCCGAGAAAGAAGAACAACACCAACACAACCAGCAGAATGCCTTCGGTTAGGTTGTGCAGAACGGTGTGCGTCGTCAGGTGGACGAGATCATCGCGATCGATGTGCGGCACGATCTTCACCCCCTTGGGGAGGACGCGCTCGTTCAGAAGCTTCACCTTTTCATCGATGTCATGGAGCACAGCCTCTGCTTCCGCTCCCTTGCGCATCTGCACGATGCCTTCCACCACATCGGTGTTGTCGGTAACGCGGCCGTCATTGTGACGAATCGCTTTGCCTAATCGGCCCAGGCGGATTTTCGCCCCCTGCGTAACCACCGCCACGTCGCGAATACGCACCGGCGTGCCGTTTTTAGCCGCAATCACGGTGGCGCCGATGTCGTCTGTGTTTTGCATCAGGCCGACTGCGCGAACGTTATAGGCCTGTTGCCCCTGTTCGATGAAACTTCCTCCTCCGTTGACATTGTTATTGGCGAGTGCCTGTTCCACTTGCGCCATTGTCAGGCCATAGGCGACCAGCTTGTCGGGATCGATCTGCACCTGGTACTCGCGCGTCTGGCCACCAAAGATCGAGACCGCGGCGACGTTCGGAACCGACATCAGGTGCTTGTACACGACCCAGTCCTGTAGCGCCTTGAGGTCCATGATGTCGTAGCGCGGATCGGTGCTCTGCAGCGTGTAGAAGTAGATTTGTCCAGCCGGACTGAAGTCAGGGCCGATTTGCGGATTCAAGCCAGGCGGCAGGTTAACGAGCGTCAACTTTTCGAGTACCTGCTGGCGATTCTGCAGGTTGTCGGACTCGTCGTCGAAGAGCACGGTAATGAATGAAAGCCCGGAAATCGAAGTCGAACGGAGATGAGTAAGGTGGGCGACCCCATTCAACTGCGTTTCGATGGGGATGGTGACTTGCTGTTCGACCTCCTCGGCCGCGCGCCCCGGCCATTGCGTAATGACCCAGACATACTTGTCGGCCACGTCGGGATAGGCTTCGACCGGAAGGTTGTGAAACGAGATGATGCCCCAAATCAGTAGCAACACGCCCAATGCAAGTACAAGCATCCGATTGCGCAGGGCAAAATTGACCAAAGCTCCGATCATGCGCTGCTACTCCTCGGCCTCGGCTGAAAACTGCAGCGCGTTGGTCACGACCTTGTCTTGCGGCTTGAGGCCACTCAGCACCTGCACGGAGCCGTCGGTGTCTTGCGGGCCAAGTTGGAGCGCGAGACGCCGGAAGCGCTTGTCACCGGCAGGGACGAAGACCCAGTCCTTATCATGCAGATGGACCACAGCAGTCGAAGGAATAACGATTCGGTCAACCATTTGTCGCGCCTTGAAGGTTGCCGTCACAAACATTCCTGGACGCATGATTCCCTGGGAGTTCGCCAACTCGATGCGGACCTTCGCGGTGCGCGTTGCCGGATCCAGCACAGCGCTGATGTTGACCACCTTCCCCGGGTACGTTTTGTCCGGATAAGCGTTCAGGGTAATTTGTGCGGTGTCGCCCACCTGCACGCGCGAGAGCATGTCTTCGTACACGTCGCACAGAACCCAAACCGTCGAGAGGTCAGCAATGGTGAAAAGGTTCGGTGAGTTGTCGAGAGACTTTACGCCGGTGCCCCCGGTGACCTGCTGATCGACGATGGTCCCCGAGATGGGAGCAACTACCGGCAGCAGCGGCGAGGGGTTGTTGAGGTTCCCGCCGAGTACCCTGACATGCTGGGCCGCAGCTTGAGTATCAACTTTGGCCTTTGCATCTGCATCCTGCGCTGTCTCCAGGTCGGCGAGCGCTATGGCACCCTTGTCGTAGAGCAGTTGGGCGCGCGCTACTTGCTTGGCCGCCAGTTGCTCGTCGGCCTTGAACTTCTGATAGTCCGAGAACGCTTGCGACAAGTCTGGGCTGTTGATCAGCAGCAGCGTCTCGCCCTTCCTGACGTTGTCGCCAAGCTTGGCCTTGATTTCCACCACCCGGCCACCGCCCAACGAGACAACCGGTATCGACCGACTGATGTCGGGGGCAATCACGCCGTTGACGTGTACCTCGTCCGTGACCTTGCGAAGCTGAACTTCGACCAGGGGAAACTGTTCGGGGTGCTGCAGGGTAAAAACGTTCGGGTCGGAGTTGGTCTCCAGTGTAGTTTCGCCGGGGTCGCCTTTCGAGCGGGAACATCCCACCGCAACCGACACCAGCACCAGAGCAATTGCAAACTTGCCGAGGCACCGGCGTACCCGAAAATGCCGACCGGTATCCATGTTTATAGCCATTGTTTTCATCCGATAACGGCTTGACGGAACTCCATGCGGGTAATTCCCGAGAGATTCCTGCATTCAAGCCCAAAACCTTAGGATTCTGTGATCGCTAATATGGGAACTGCGAGATCGGACTAGAACGACGGAGGAGAACGGCCAGCGCGGGGGAGTCGCTCGCGATGGAGGACTTTGGCTTCTTGGGCAATCGGTTTCCAGACCCGCAACGCTATCAGGGAAAACAACAGATAGCTTGCAAACAACACAGGAATCACGCCCATGTGGGGAATGCCGTGAACGTGTTGCACAGGAGCGGCAAACTGCTGAATGCGTTTGGTCGCTTCCTCCAGCACGGCCTGGGCGGGATGCAGATCGTCGCTCGCTGAGACTATCGGGAAAAGCAAGACGAGCCCGAAGGCCAAGGCCAGCAAAGCCTTTCCATATGGAACCTGGGGAAGCCTAGACGCAGTCCGGCGGTTTCGCAGAAGCGCCCAGAACGCAGCGAGCGCCAGAGCCACCCACGCCAGATTGAGCAGAAGTTCCATTGGCCGGTATAACGAGTTTACCACCGTCAGCCGACCTCTCTTGCAAACCGCATTGCCAGTGAAGCTGCAAGGACATTGAACCATCTCTCATATAAAAATCGCGTAAATTCAACGCGATCGTGGTTTCGCGACGCTTCGGGTGTTGCCTGCCAGTTGCCCGGGTGGCGCAATGCGAGCGGCTACCGCTATCATGAGAACCTTTGCCAATTTCGTTAGGATGGTGCAATGACTCGACTTCACCGTCCGCTGAAGTACATCGTATTGTCGATGGCTTTGTGCGGACTGATTACGGCACAAGCCCCACAGTCCACATCGCAACGTACAACCGAAGAACAGCAGGGCTACCGCCGAGCGATGGAAGTCGCCGACCAGAACATCGCAGATGAAGTGAAAACGCACTCCGAACTGATGAAGAACCTGGAGTACCTGACTACCCAAATTGGTCCGCGGCTGACCGGTTCGCTGCAAATGCAGGCGGCCAGCGATTGGACCTTGAAACGGTTTCAAGATTACGGCGTGGATGCGCATCTCGAGACAGCCACGATAGCGCACGCTTGGACACGAGGCGTCGAGACCGCTGAAATTACCAGCCCGATCCAGCGCCGCATAGGGATTCGCGCACTGGGCTGGAGTAAAGCCACTGCCGGCGAGGTCTCCGGCAAAGTCGTTGCCATCGAAGTGCATCAACCATCTGATTTCGATGCGTACAAGGGCAAATTGAAAGGCGCGGTGGTATTGGCGAACAAACCGGCTGACCTGTCTAAGGCCGAACCCAATCCTGAGAATGCCTACGATGCGGTGATTCCGCCCGGTCACGGAGTGAGGACCGGCGGGATGACGTGGCGCGAACGGGCGCAACTCATGCGCGAAATCAGCGAGCAGGAACCTGCGCTCGTGTTGCTGGACAGCGGCAAGACGGACAACCTCTTCAACATGACAGGTAGTAATCCTCCGTATGAACCGAGCGTAGCGCCGATCGCATTCATTCCCCACGAGGATTACGACCTGATTTGGCGGTTGTTGCAGGCTGGTCCGGTAACGCTGAAGGCCGATCTGCAAGATACCTTCAGCAAGAAATCAGCCCCTGCGTCGATCACGGTGGCGGAGATCAAGGGGACGGAGTTGCCTGACGAGCGTGTGATCGTCGGTGGACATCTCGACTCGTGGGACCTCGGGCAGGGCGCGCTCGACAACGGCACCGGTGCAATGGCCGTTCTGGAAGCAGCGCGCGCGCTAAAGTCACTGGGATGGAAGCCGAAACGCACCATCACCTTTGTACTGTTTACGGGAGAAGAAGAAGGTGGGCTAGGAGCCGACACCTACGTCAAGAACCATTCGGCAGAACTCGCAAAGACCGACGCAGTACTGATTCACGATACTGGCACAGGCAAGGTGTTCAGCATCGCGCTGGAAAACCTATGGGAGACAGCGCCGCTGATGTCAGAAATTTATCGGCCCTTGCAGGAGGTCTTCGACCTGCAACCGCTCAGCACCCGCTATTTCGGTTCGTCGGACCACGTCGCATTTCTGGATAAGGGCGTGCCGGCTTATTTCTGTATTCAACTTCCGGACCATTATCGCGAGGCGCATCACAGCCAGACCGACACCTTCGATAAAGTGATTCCCGACCAGATCAATGAAGGCGCAGCGTTTCTGGCGGCATGGGCGTGGAATGTATCGGAGATGCCGCCGCCGCTTCCGCATCATGCAGTGGCAACGGTACCGTCGGAATAGATCCGTCTATACGGTCTCCGATTTTCCGCTCTTCACGCTGCGGAAAATAGCGTCGAGGATTGTCTGGTTCTGAAGTCCTTCTTCGCCAGGGATCTCGAATGGCTTACCCGTCTCTATGGCCTCTGCGAACGCCTCGACTTGGGCCGTATAGGCGCGGTCGTTCAGAACTTCCTTTCTCTCGATGACATCGAACCCGCGGCGCAGTTCTAGCGTCACAGGGTGTTCGACATTCATCGCGTTGACGGCAGAAAGCACGCCGTCTTCCCCGATAAACTCAAGCAGCGTCTGATAGGGCGCTCGAGCCGAAACTGACATCGTCGCCAGCGCGCCTCCCGCGAAGTGGAACAGCGCCGTGCCGGACGCTTCCACCACCCAATGCGCGTCGTACTGGGCCTGCGCCATAACCGATTGAATCTCGTCACCCAGCACATAGCGCAGCGTGTCGAAGCAATGTACGCCGATGTCGGCCAGCGGGCCGCCGGTGGCCAGATGAGGGTCGTTGATCCAGGTGCGTGCACTGTTCAGCAACGGCGCAACAAATGCCGCGCGAGCCAATACCGGCTTGCCGATGGCGCCTGATGCAACGCGCTCGCGAAACCAGCACACACTGTCTTCGAAGCGCATGACGTGCGCCACCCCGAGCAGCACGTTGGCTGCGCGCGCTGCTTCGACCATCTGCCGGGCTTCGGCGGCATTCATCGCCATCGGTTTCTCAACTAGAGCCGGCTTCTTATGGCGCATGCAGTCGAGAACGTCGGCCAGATGCAGCGCATCGGGCGTTGCGATGAACACCGCATCGACATCGGGGCAGGCGCACAAATCCCCGGTCGAAGTGAACGCATGTTCGATGCCGAACTCTCGCGCTGATTCTCGAGCGCGTTCCGGATCGCGGCGAGAGAGCGCCGTCACCCGGCAATTCCGGGCAATGGCGAATCCTGGCATCAAGCGCCTTACCGCATGCAGACCGAAACCCGCAATGCCAAATCGAATCATGTGTGCTCCGATCCCCGAGTCGTGATGGCCGGTGCGCAGAATTTCGCTAACTCTCGTTCGCGCCGTTTCGGCCAGCTATCAAGATAGCGTGGAATATGATGATCGTCTGCACTCTTGCACGGGGATTGTCCATTTGCCTGCTCCACACACAGCCATTCGCACGCTATTTCTCGAAGGCCCAGCCGGCCGACTCGAGGCGCTGCTCAATGTGGGCGCGCCTGATGCCACACATGCGGGACTGGTTTGCCATCCACACCCGATGTTTGGCGGAACCATGCACAACAAAGTGGTCTTTCACGCCATGAAGGCACTTCATTCCTTCGGGTTTCCCGTGTTGCGCTTCAACTTTCGCGGTACTGGATTAAGCGGCGGAACCCATGATGGCAGAGCGGAAGTCGAGGACGTTCAGGCCGCTTTGCAATGGCTGAAGCATGAGTTTGCCCTGCCCATTATTTTCGCGGGATTCTCGTTCGGAGCGGCGCGAGGACTTCGTGCCTGCTGTCCTGACCCTGATGTGCAACTTCTGATCTCGCTCGGAACTCCGGTCGAAGCGGAAGGACGGCTCTACAGCTACAAGTTCTTGCGAGATTGCCGCAAACCGAAATTATTCCTGAGCGGCGATCACGATCAGTTCGGGCCCCACGAAGCACTGGAGTCCGTTGTCGCCGACGCCGCGGAGCCGAACGAACTGGTGTTTGTTCCCGGCGACCACTTCTTCGAAGGGCACCTGAGCGAAATGCGCATGACGGTGGAGAGTTGGCTCCGCGAACAACTGGGCTCGGACGTCAACTCCTGAAGTGGGCGCGCATATAATCATGCCGCATGCCAACCGCAACAACGCAGCCGCCGCTTTCGCCTGAGAATGCTCCAGTTCAGGTGATGCGGAAGCGGGTCCGCGACATCTTCGACCAGGCGCTGTCCGAATGCAGCATCCGCAGGGCGTTCGCGAAAACCGTTCGGTACAGCGATGGGGCTTTCCACGCAGGCGCCAACGGGTACGACCTCGCGGCGTTCTCCGGTGTCGTTGTTCTTTCCATCGGCAAAGCCGGCCATAGCATGGCCGAAGCACTCTCGCGAATTATTCCGTCTGAGATTCGCGGAATCGTCGCCTGTCCCGACCAAGCGTCATCTCCGGTGGCAGGGTTTCGATATTTTTACGGCGGCCATCCTCTACCCAACGAAGACTCTCTGCGGGCCGGCAGCGCCATCCTGGAGCTTCTGCACGCTCTTCCCGAACGGGCGCTCGTGGTGTTCCTGATCAGTGGCGGCGCATCTGCTATCGCCGAGACACCGATTCGTCCTGATCTGACATTGTCGGACGTCGTCGAAACCAACCGCGTGCTGGTACATTCGGGAGCTCCGATCGCGGAGATCAACGCCATCCGCAAACACCTCTCCGCCATCAAGGGCGGGCGCATGGCGGCCGCTGCGGCACCGGCCATGCAGTTGTCGCTGCTGGTTTCAGACGTGCCGGAACGCGCCCTCGACGCCTTGGCTTCAGGTCCAACCATGGCTGACAGCAGCACAATCGCAGATTGCTATACGATTGCCGCGCGGTACGAGATGCTGCCTCAATTTACCCAACCAGTACGCTCGCTATTTGAGAGTCAGCAACTGCTGGAGACGCCCAAAGCAGGCGATGTGGTGTTCGCCCACAGCAGTTACGTGACGGCGTTGTCGAACAAGACCGCTGTCGAAGCGGCAGCCCAAACCGCCAACTCGATGGGATTCGTGGTCGAGGTCGACAACTCGTGCGATGACTGGGACTACGTCCGCGCCGCCGACTACCTGCTGGATCGACTGCGTACGCTACGTAATTCTACGTCGCCTATTTGCCTGATTTCCGGCGGAGAGGTCACGGTCACTGTAGCCGGTGCTTCGGGTAAGGGAGGGCGCAATCAGCAATTCGCGCTCTATTGCGCGGAAAAGATTGTCGGCGAAACTATCACCGTACTAAGCGCAGGAACGGACGGTATTGATGGGAACAGTCCAGCGGCGGGGGCATTGGTTGACGGAACGACCATAACCCGAGCTGCGCAGCGAAGTCTCAGCGCCCAAGCAGCGTTATCGCACTTTGACGCGTTTCCATTGCTGGATGCCATCGGCGACGCGGTCGTCATCGGGCCAACGGGAAACAATGTGCGCGACCTGCGCATTTTGCTGGCTTATTGATTCGGTTCCCGCGCGACCTCTGCAGCCAGCCAGTCAAGATAGCCGGCACTTCCTCCGTCGATGAAGAGTTCAACATGTTCCGGCACTTCGTATTCGTGCAACTCAGCGAATACCGCGGCCAGTTCGGTGGCTCGCTCGGCCGTGGTCTTGATCAGCAACAGGTATTCCTGTTCGCGCTCGATAGCGCCCTGCCATCGATAAATGGAACGAATTGGCCCTACGATGTTGACGCAAGCGGCCAAGCGGCGTTCCATGAGTGCCTCGGCTATCTCCTCTGCCTTTTCCATGAGTCCGACCGTCGTGAGTACGATTTTCGCCTTAGCCATTGCAGCACCTCTGCGAGTCGTCGCTATGCAGTTAACTTCATCTCAGAATCTAGCACCGCAGCGAAAACCACAGCAGGTGGGCGACATCTGCCGAGCGACCAAACATATGCTATTGGTGAAGTTGGTTCCCTGCGGACTTTCGCCTGCCCTTCGCTAGACAGAGAAACGAATCCGAAGTCCACTAGCAATGTTGATCTTTAATACGCCTGCGCCAATGCTTCGAGTAGTGGTTTAGGGTTCGGGCGCAAGCGGCAGTTTACGACGGGCCTGCAGAACAGCTGACTTGAGTATGGCAAACGTGAGCACAATCGGCGGATGGTTTTTCCATATGCGTCGCATTCTGGCGACCCTCTGCATCGCCATGCTTGCTGTGCTGATTGGCTACAAGGTTGTGTTGGGAGCAAACGGCACCGTTGAGTGGCGTGCCAAGCGCGCGGAATATCAACGACTACAACAGGAAATCGAGAAAGCCTCGACTGAACACCAGGAACTGGAACAACGCGTCAAGAAATTACAGAGCGATCCCGACACGATTGTGAAAGAGGCTCGTGAGAAGCTGGGATTTGTCATGCCCGGTGAAGTCGTACTGGTGCAGCCACAGCCCAAGCCTGACGTGCGAACCGCATCATCCGTGGCCGAAAACGTTCCCGTACCGAGCTCCGATAGAAAGTAGCTTCCGTCCCCCGCTGATCCCTGCCCAAATTCCAGTTTCAACTCCATTTGCGCTATAGTTGGCGTCCTCAAGTCCGTGGGTGTCGGCGATCAGAAAAAGCATCGCTGGGGTGAGCGAACATATCCAAATTACCTGGACAATCTTAACTGGCAGTCCGCAGCCACATGCGGACAGGAGTCGAACGATGAAGAAGAGCGCATTGTTGGTGGTCGGGCTGCTTATGTGCAGCCTATGGGCCCTGGCCAGCCCGAAGGAAAGCAGCATGGAGGGATGGATCAGCGATTCCAAGTGTGGAGCGAAAGGTGCAAACGCAGCGCATGCGCAGTGCGCCAAGAAGTGTGTCGAGAGCGGCGAGAAGCCGGTCCTCGTCACCGATAAAGACCAGAAGGTGGTCGCGATCGACAACCCAGCAGCGGTCTCGGGGCATGAAGGCCAGCATGTGAAAGTAACGGGAACCATGACCGCCAGCGGCTCGCTTCATGTTGACAATGTCGCGATGGCCGCCGCGCAATAACGCCTGTTCCGACGGAAATCCACAACGGAAAAATGCGGGCACGGAATGAATCCGTGCCCGTTCTGTTTTCAGGAGGAACAAGCTTATGCGCCGCTATTGGCGTGGAGCACGCGGAACGTGCTTCCGCCGTTGCCCCACACCAGGACCATTGCATCCTGTCCTTTGGGAACGCTGGCCAGAGCTTTCTGCACTTCAGCTGCGGTTGGCGTCGGCTTGCGGTCTACGCTCTGGATGACATCCCCAGGCTGAAGTCCGGCTTCCTCAGCTGGGCTTCCGGGCTGAACGCGCTGAATCACAGCTCCCTTGAGGGTCGAAGGCGCCTGCAACTGCTGACGTACGTCAGAGGTGAGATCGGCGATGCCGACTCCCCAGCGCGGCTTGCCGTTGTCGGCACTGGCATTGAGTTCTTCCGTCTTGTCTTTGGAGCCGAGCTCTTCCAGCGTTACCGGTACATTCATGCTCTTGCCGTCGCGCAGAATGTCGAGCGCAACTTTGGTTCCGGGGCGCATCTCGCTAACCTGGGCTTGAAGTTCTCCGGCACCGCTGACTTTCTTGCCATCGAGTCCGACAATGACATCACCGACTTTCAAGCCGGCCCGCGCGCCAGGCGAGTCAGGCTGCACCTCGCTGATAACCGCGCCGTTGGCGTCCTTCAAGTCGAAGAACTTGGAGTTTTCGGGGGTGACGTCGGTGATGCCTACTCCAATGTACGAGTGGCTGACCTTGCCATAACGCACCAGCGAATCAACCGTGGGCTGCACGATCTGGGTCGGAATGGCAAATCCCATGCCGCTGAAGCTTCCTGAGGGCGAGATCAGGAAGGTGTTGATGCCGATGACTTCGCCGCGAGCATTGACCAGTGGGCCTCCAGAGTTGCCCTGGTTGATGGCGGCGTCAGTCTGGATATATTGGCCGGGCTTGCGCGGGTCGTCATTGTAGGGGTTGGGGCGATTCAACGCGCTCACAATGCCTCGGGTCACGGTGAAACGGAAGCCGAACGGGTTGCCGAAAGCGAGCACAGTCTGCCCGGGGTGCAATTGCGTGGAGTCGCCCAGCGGAATGTTGGGGAAGTTACTGCCCTCGATCTTGATGACTGCGAGATCGGTGAGCGGGTCGGTGCCGATAAGCTTCGCCGACAGAATGCGGCGGTCGCCCAGGGTGACTTTGATGTCGGTGGCGCCGTCAACCACGTGATTGTTGGTGATGATGTATCCATCGGGCGATATGATCACGCCGCTGCCGATACCGTGCTGGAACTGCGGCTGCTGCTGTTGCGGCTGCATCTGGCCATGGTCGCCAAACTGACGCTGGAAGAACTGCTGCATGTCGTCAGGCATGCCCTCCGGCATTCCTTGCTGTTGCATCATCGCCTTCTGGTTCAGCTTGGCGGTAACAGCCACGTTGACGATGGCGGGAGTGACGCGCGCGGCGACGGTCTCCATGTCCTGGTCAAGCGCGAGCAGAGTCGAGACTTTACTCTCTTCGATAGGGCCAGTGCTGGAAGAGAGAGCGGCGCGTGCTCCAGTGGGCTGGAGAAAATGGTAAGCGCCAAGGCCGGCGACCAATGCGGTCGCCAGTACGACCGCTCCGATGCGGCGCTTGGCGGTGGGTATGTGCGTGTTCATCATGGGTGGTTTAGCTCCTGTTTGTTCTCTCGTGTTACCTGTGGGTCTCTGCAACTAACGAATTAGTTGATTAAATTAGAGCGCTGGCTACGTTGATCATAAGTCCTGCTAAATCTTTTTCGGGGAACCTCCGGCGAGGGTACGTTGCTGTGCAGGCGTCAAGCGAAATACGGTGACCTGCCATACGATGGGGCCGTTGACGCCGTACTGTTCGCTATGGAAAACCACCAGCATTGCCGCCGGGCCTGCAACCAGGTCGCTCGGGAAACTCGATAGCGCCAACATCGGCGGCGGAATTTCGTCATTCAATCGTTCGAAAGGTGTTGCACTCCGCGCGAGCAATCCGTCTGGCTTCGGCATGAAATGATGTTTAACGCTCAGGCGAACCGGCAGCTTTTTCTGGGTCGATGTCACTGGTGCCAGAGCGTGGCCGGAATAACTAAGATTCACCGGCTGAAGCTTCGTGCTCGCGTGCTGGAAATCGATATGCTCATCGACGTTGGCCAATGCGATCTGCGACGTGCCCGAAGCGAAAGTTACTATGCGTGGCGCGCGTGCGACGCCGTACATCGAGGCCATACCTACCAGCGACATTAGGGCGACCGCTGGCTTCCGTACGCGGCCACTTCCCTGCCGGTCTTTGTCTTTGCGCATAATCTCGACAAGGCGCGCCTTCAACTGCCGAACATGACCGACAGCGGCCTGGGCCAACTGAACTCCACGGCGTAGAAAACTGCGTTCGGCGAGGCCGACCAGCGATTCAGCATAGGCACGCGGGCTGAAGTTGGCCGCAAGGACGGCATCGTCACAAGCCATCTCGCGTTCGAGTGTGAGCCGCGACTCGATGAACCAAACCGCCGGATGAAAGAAGAAAACCGCCTTCACGATTTTCTGCGCGAGGTTGGTCCAGTCGTCGTAGCGACGCAAGTGAGCAAGCTCGTGCAAAAGGATCGCGTTCAGTTCTGCGGTTGGAATCTCCGCCAGTGCCCACGACGGGAAAACCACCATGGGACGGATATATCCGATGGCTGCAGGAACGCGAACCACATTGGAAGTGCAAAGTGCCACTTGGCGCTTTGCACGAGCCGCGATTACACTCGCGCGCAAACTTTCGTCGAGATGCTCGAGATCAACCGGCACGCAAGTTGCGCGAAGACGTTGGAGGCGGTAAAGCCCGAGCGCGACATGCGCCAACCCAAGTCCAGCGCCGATGGCCCATGCGAGGAATACATAAAACGCGAACGATTCCGGCAAGGTCAACGCACCCGCCGTGAGCGCGGGAGCCTTGTGTCCTAAACCGGTGCTAACCCAGGGCAGAACGACGATCGCAATAAGCCCGAGGAACCACACAGCAAAACGAGTGCCTGATCCTTCACGGCGGAACAAGCGCGTAACCGTCCAGGCAAGCAGGGCGACGGCGATTCCCGCGAGCAGGCTGTTGAGAACGCCAGCTGCGGCGACGCGAACTAAAGCATGAAAATCGAAGAGGTTCGTCGCCATGTCGCTATTCCCTCCCCTTCAGGTATTGCTTCAAGCGCTGCAACTCGTCTTCGCCCAAGCCGGAGTCTTCCAGGATGTTCAGGACCAGCAGCTCGTGCGAGTTGTTAAATAGCCGCTGGACGAGATGGCGGACTTCGGAGCGAGTAGCCTCGGAGCGCTCCACCATAGGCGCGTAAACATAAGCTCGGCCATCTTTGGAATGAGCGTGGGCGACGTAGCCCTTCTTCTCCAGAATGCGGATGGTGGTGAGCACTGAGTTGTAGGCGAGAAGTTTGTCGCCAGAAAGACTGTCGAGCACCTGCTGAACAGTCGAGGGACCACGTTGCCAGAGCACTTCCATGAGCCTGAGTTCGGCTTCGGTGAGCGTGGCTGAGCGCTTCGGGGGCACGTTTTCTTGGACGCAGGAGGTGGAAAAAGGTAACTAAGGAATTAGTTGGTGGGCATCGCGTCTCCGGTCGATAAGCCATATTTTAGTGCTGTAGTTGACTAGGACACATAAAATTGCGTGTATGCGGTCGTTTAGAATCAGTAACTTGGGGGAAAATTGTTCCCAAGCCATTGATAAAACATATAGTTATACGTATCCATCTCTACCAGTTGGACTTAGTAGGCATTTCTCAGCTCCTCAGGCGGCAGCTGATTCCCAAAATGGGAATTGTCAAAGAGATGGTCGGCGGTGCCTGATCTCGACATTTACGTTGGTAACCAGAAAATCCCAAAATGGAACTGGAAGTCGGCAGATGGCCAGAAAAGGGCGGCCTGCAAACTAACTGGATAGGCACTAGAATCACGCAGGTGTTCCCGCAGATGAAGGCGCGGGTGAGGGTGACCGAGGAGCAGTTTGAAAACCAGCATTTTTGAGATCTTCAAGATCGGGGTGGGGCCGTCGAGTTCCCACACCGTGGGGCCCATGCGGGCGGCGCGGCGCTTTGCGCTCGACCTGCAGGAAAAGGGCTTGCTCGAGCGGGTTGTGCGGGTAAAGGTGGAGTTGTTTGGCTCGCTGGCGCTCACGGGACACGGCCACCAAACGGATCGGGCGGTGCTGCTGGGGCTATCAGGTGAGGCGCCGGACACGGTTGATCCGGCGACCATCTATGAAAAAGTCGGCGACATTCGGCAGAAGCGTTCGCTCAAGCTGCTCGATAAGGTTGCAATTCCCTTTCGCGAAGACACCGATTTGCTGTTCCTGAAGACGCAAACCTTGCCGGGACATTCCAATGGTATGCGCTACACCGCATTCGACCACGCTGCCGGAGAGTTGTATTCCGCCATCTTTTACTCCGTGGGCGGCGGGTTTGTGGTGCGCGAGGGTGAAGATGCCGGCAAGTCAGCGCTGAAATTGCCTCCCTTCCCTTTTTCGAGCGCGGACCAACTGCTGGAGATCGGCGAGCGGCAGAAACTGCCGATCTGGCAGATCATGCTGGAGAACGAAAAGACGTGGCGCACTGAAGCAGAGATACGCAGCGGCATCACTCGCATATGGGAAGTGATGCAGGCATGCGTGAATCGCGGACTGGAGACTGAGGGTATCTTGCCGGGTGGACTAAATGTGCGACGGCGAGCCCCTCGGCTGGCGCAGAAGTTGAACGAGCAAGGGTCGGCCGATCCGCTGGCTCCGATGGATTGGGTCAACGTTTACGCGATGGCGGTGAATGAAGAAAACGCTGCCGGCGGACGCGTCGTGACAGCTCCAACCAACGGAGCGGCGGGCATCATTCCGGCAGTAGCGCATTACTACATGCGATTTGTCGATGGCGCGTCGGACGAGGGACTGTTTCGCTACTTTCTGACGGCGGGTGCAATCGGCATCCTTTATAAGGAGAACGCCTCGATCTCGGGTGCAGAGGTGGGATGCCAAGGTGAAGTAGGCGTCGCCTGCTCGATGGCGGCTGGTGGACTCGTGGCGGCACAAGGTGGCTCTAACTTGCAGGTGGAATACGCCGCCGAAATTGGGATGGAGCACAACCTGGGAATGACCTGCGATCCGATTGGCGGGCTGGTGCAGATTCCGTGCATCGAACGCAATGCAATGGGGTCGGTGAAGGCCATTAATGCGAGCCGTATCGCGATGCGGGAGACGGGAGAGCACAAGGTATCGCTAGATCAGGTGATCGCTACGATGTATCAGACCGGATTGGACATGCAGTCGCGCTACAAAGAGACGTCGCTCGCGGGGCTGGCGCTGAATGTGATCGAGTGCTGAGGGAACCCGCGATTCGCTTTTCGCTCTTGGCAATTCGGAGATTGGTTCCCACCATCCGTGTAGCTAACTCTTAACCCTTCGTTACAAAACGACACATTACCCATCCGCGTCAAATAAGAGAATTAAATGCGTGGGGAACCCGCGATTGCCAACACCTGTTAGGCCTGGGCCACGCAGATGTTTCAGGGAGTAGTCTTCCCACCCTTTCCCAAAAGAGGGAAAAGGATGAGGCACCCATACTGCCCATATTATGGTTAGAAGCTGGTTCGAGGAACATAAGGGATGACCGGACTGAATTTAGAAGTGAGCTTGCGGCGAGCGGTGGTAGTGCTATTGACGGCAGTTCTAGCAGCAGCTGCGGTAGGGCAGAATGCGCCGCAGACGCCAGCGCCTCAAGCGAAGGCTGTGGGCCAGATCAAGTCGATGAGCGGCGACACGCTCACGTTAACCACAGATGATGGAAAGAGCGTGAGCGTTTCCCTGGCCGACGGGGTTCGGGTGGTGCGAATCCCCCCGGGCGCGACCGACCTGAAAACTGCCACGCCGATTACTCCACAGGATTTGCAGGTAGGCGACCGGGTGCTGGTGCGCGGCAAGGCCTCGGATGACGCCAAGTCGTTGACCGCGTCGGCGGTCATCGTGATGAAGGGGTCAGACGTCGCCGCCAGGCAGCAACAGGAAAAAGACGATTGGCAGAAACGCGGCATCGGTGGCTTGGTCAGTGAAGTCGATCCGGCGACGGGAACGGTAACCATTTCGGTGACCACGTTCGCTGGTTCAAAGAAGGTGCTGATCCAGACAAGCAAGAAGACCGTGGTGCGGCGATACGCGCCGAACTCGGTGAAGTTCGATGATGCCAAGGCGAGTAAGTTGGCGGACATTCATCCGGGCGACCAGCTGCGAGCGCGCGGCAACAAGAACGCCGATGGGACGGAGTTTGCCGCGGAAGAGATCGTCAGCGGAAGTTTCCGCAATATCGCGGGCACGATCACGGCGGTGAATGCAAGCGACAATTCTCTGACGGTGATGGACCTGTTGACGAAGAAACAGGTGGTCGTGCAAGTGTCGGCGGACTCGCAACTGCGCAAGCTGCCGCAGATGATGGCGCAGCGGATTGCTATGAGGCTGAAGGGCCAGACGCCCGAAGGACAGCCCGGCGCAGGCGGAGCACCGGCGAATGCCCCGGCGGCGAATCCCGGAAGCGGCGCACCTCAGGGAGCGCCCGGCGGAGCAGGTGGTTATGGCGGTGGTGCGGCGCGCAGCGGCGGCGGCGACCTTCAGCAGATATTGAGCCGACTGCCGGCGATGAAAGTGGATGATTTCCAGAAGGGCGACGCGGTGATCCTGGTGTCGACGGAAGGTACGGATTCAGCGGTTACGGCGATTACGCTGGTCGGAGGCGTGGAGCCGATTCTCACGGCCGCTCCGGCAGGCCGCCAGGCGATGGTGCTTTCTCCATGGAGTTTGGGTGGCGGAGCTGCAGGCGAGGCGGCACAGTAGGAAAGTGGATAGTGGTTTGTTAAAGCCTGAGTCAGGAAGGTTCATGAAGGTATTGTTGCGTCACCGATTTATCCAACATGCGTTATTGCTGTCGCTCGGGTTATTGCTGAGCAGCGGATTGGTATGGGGACAGGCGCCCTTGGGCTCGATGCACGGAACGGTCACGGACCCGTCGGGCGCGGCGGTCACCAAGGCGGATGTTCAGATTGTGGGTCCTGATGGAAAGACAATCGCAACCACTACCAATCAGACTGGAGCTTACGACGTTAAAGGGCTGGCTGCGGGCAAGTACGGAATCAAGGTAACGGCCAAGGGATTCTCCCTCTACGAAGTGGACGGGATAGACGTAGGTCCGGGCCAGTCGCAAAAGATGGACGTTACGCTGTCGATCGCGGTGCAGCAGCAGAACGTCAATGTATCGGAAAACGCGGTGGGGCTGGATACCTCGGCGGAAAACAACGCTACGCAGATGGTGCTGACGGGCAAGGATCTGGATGCGCTATCGGACGATCCGGACGAACTGGCGGACGATTTACAGGCGCTAGCTGGTCCGTCGGCGGGGCCAAACGGCGGACAAATCTACATCGACGGATTTACCGGCGGACAGCTTCCGCCGAAGTCGTCAATTCGCGAGATCCGCATCAACCAGAACCCGTTCTCGGCGGAATACGACAAGCTCGGTTACGGGCGAATCGAGATTTTCACCAAGCCCGGGACGGACCAGTACCACGGGCAGATCTCGGTGCTGGGAAATTCATCGTATTTCAATTCGACCAGCCCGTTCGCGACGGAAAATCCGTCGTATGACACAACGCAGTACACGGCCAACTTCGGTGGCCCGATCGGGAAGAAGACTTCGTTCTTTATCAACTTCGAGCGGCGCAATATCGGCGACAACGCGGTAGTGAATGCCTTCGTGCTGGATCCGACGACGCTTACACCGACCCCATACAACACGTCGGTACCGATTCCGCAGACGCGCACGGTGGTGAGCCCGCGCCTGGACTTCCAACTCACGCCGACCAATACGTTGAGCGTGAGGTATCAATACTGGGACAACACGCAAACCGCCCAGGGTGTTGGACAGTTCTCGCTGCCCTCGCAAGCCTATAACGTTGCCCACAGGGAACAGACGTTGCAGATCAGTGATACGCAGTTGTTTGGAACGAAGGTGGTAAACGAGACGCGCTTTGAGTATCTGCATGAACCGAACGACCTGACGCCGGACAACACCGATGTCACGCTCAATGTGCAGGGCGCGTTCGTGGGAGGCGGAAACCCCACTCAGTACAACCACGACGACCAGAATTATTACGAGGTGCAAAATTACACCTCGTGGCTGCTGGGTAAACATATGTTGAAGTTCGGCGGAAGATTGCGAGCATTGCACGATTCAAGCTATGCAGACGCGAACTTCAACGGGACGTTTACGTTCAACTCGCTGGACGCGTATCAGATTACGGAGCAAGGAATCGCCAACGGATGGACGCCGGCGCAGATTCGCGCGGCGGGCGGAGGTGCAGGACAGTTTTCCATTACCTACGGGACGCCGTTGTCGGTGGTTACCTATTACGACGTGGGCCTGTATATCTCGGACGATTGGCGGTGGAAACCGAACTTTACGATCAGCTATGGATTGCGCTTTGAGACCCAAGACGACATCCACGACAATGGCGATGTTGCGCCACGCGTGTCGTTTGCCTGGGGGCTGGGAAAAGGCACTACGCCCAAAACCGTGTTGCGCGGCGGCTGGGGCATGTTCTACGACCGCTTTGACGAGCAGTACGTCTTGCAGGCTGACCGCCTCAATGGAACAACCCAGGAACAATTCGTGGTGAACCAGCCGGATTTTTATCCGTACGTTCCGCCGGAAGGCAGCCCGCTATTGAACACCGGCAAGTCGTTTCCAACGGTGTATCAAATTGCGCCAAACCTGCGGGCGGCGTACACCATGCAGACGGCGGTCAGCGTGGAGCGGCAGATCTCGAAGAACGCGAATATCGCAATCTCGTATCTGAATTCGAAGGGCGTACATCAGTTCTTGACGCGGAATATCAATGCGCCTCTCCCTGGGACATACAACCCAAATGATCCGACCAGCGGCGTGCGGCCGTTGGGGAATGCGGCGGGAAACATTTATCAGTATGAATCAGACGGCGAGTTTGAACAGAACCAGCTCATCGTGAACGCGAACGTGCGGGTCGGTTCGAAGGTGTCGCTGTTCGGCTGGTACACGCTGAACAAGGTTGATGCGAACACGAATGGCGCCAACAGTTTTCCGAACAACCAGTACGATCTGGCGGAAAACTACGGGCCAACCGCCTACGACGTGCGCAATCGCGCGTTCATCGGAGGAACGGTCGCGTTACCGCGAGGATTTCGTCTGAATCCATTCCTGGTAGTAAGTTCGGCGGTTCCGTTCAACATCACGCTGGGGCAGGATTACAACGGTGACTCGATCTTCAATGACCGGCCGACGTTCGCTACTCCCAACCTGCCAGGACAGGACATTGTAGTAACGAAGTGGGGAACGTTTAACCTAACACCGTTGCCGGGACAGACGGTGATCCCGCCGTACCTGGGGATGGGGCCGGGACGCTTCTCGCTGAACCTCCGACTCAGCAAGACGATCGGGTTCGGTCCGGAGAGCAAAGGCGCCGGGATGACTGGCGGACCGGGCGGCGGCGGCGGGCGTGGTCCAGGCGGCCGGTTCGGCAGCGCGATGGGCGGCCCTCTGGGTGTCGGCAGCGCGACGAATCGGCGCTACAACCTGACGTTCAGCATTAACGCAAGAAACGTTTTTAATAACATCAATTTCGCTCCCCTGGTTGGGAACCTGAGTTCGCCGCTGTTCGGACAACCGAACGCCATCGCAGGCGGCCCATATGGGTCATCGTCGGCGCCGCGCAAGATCGAGTTGCAGGCGATGTTTACGTTTTAGCTGTGAACTGGCAGCTGGCGGCAGATAGCCACTCCTCGCCGCCTTTGCCCTTATAGCTATGACCGTCCGCACCACGGGGATGAGGGTTGCTCAAAGCCGCATCCGCTGGTAATCTCTGCGTGCCAAGAAACATACTGACGGGCCGGTTGGAAGCCCGATAACACCACGTCATTCTGCTCCGTAACGGCAGCCGAACTAGCGCTTCACGTACTGGGCGCATCGGCCCAGGCAGCTGATACAAACGAGTCGCCTCGGAGCACGCTGGAAGCTTGGACGCTTTGCTGCGGGTGTGCCTCAGAGGCTGGAGACGTTCGACTATGCGGGGGTTGGGGAACAGACGGTTTCTGATTGCAGCCGTGTGGTGCGGGCTGCTGGCAGCCGGATTGTCGGCCCAGGAGCAGTCCGATGTGCTTACCGTAGACCAAGCGGTCAGCATCGCCCTGGCTAACAACCGGGCGCTGAAGATCGTGTCGCTGAACCTCGACGTGCACCTGCAGAAGCTGGCGGCAGACAAGACGAAGCGACTTCCGTCGTTCAGTACCTACGTGTTCGGGTCTCAACTGCTGACGCCGATTTCCTACACGGTACCTCCCGGGCAATTTGGGACCTATCCGGCAACCGGCCCAATACCAGCGACTTCGTCGGAAATCACGACGCCGGCACAGTTCACGGCCCTGGTGATGGCCGGGGTATCCCAGCCCCTATTGTCGCTCTACCGTATCAACCTGTTCGTGCACGGCCAGGAACTGTCGGTCGAGCAGGCAAAGGAACAACTTCGGGAAGAACGGCAAACCGTGGCTGACAACGTCCGGCAAAACTATTACAAGGTGATGCAGATTGAGAATGAGATTGACTCGATCCAGGCGAGCATCAAGCAATATAAGGAGCTCGACCGCATCTCGCAGCAATACCTCACTGAGCAAGTGGCGCTGAAGTCAGAAACACTGGATGTGAAGGCGAAGCTGGCGCGCGAGGAACTCAACCTGCTGAAAGCCGACGACAAGCTGGAGACGGCGAAAGAAACGCTGAACGACCTGCTGGGACGCGATATCAAGACGGAATTCCATACGGCTGCGGTGGCTCCGGTGACGCCTACGGAAGAAAGCCTCGACCTGGCTGAGACGAAGGCGCTGGAGCAGAACCCAAAAGTGGCGGAAGCGGCCATCGAAGTGAAACAGGCAACGAACGCGCGTCAACTGGCCAAATCGCAGTACATTCCCGACCTGAATCTTTCGATCCAATATTCTTCGCCATTCGGGTATGAGTTCGTGCCGCTGAACGTTGCCAATGCCGGATTCGAGTTTCGGTGGGAGCCCTTCGATTGGGGACGACGCAAGCATGAGGTGGATGAAAAAACCATCAACATCGAGCAGAGCAAGCTGAAACTTACCAGTACCAAGTCGCAGATCCTGATTGATGTAGGCGACAAGTTCCGTTCTTTGCAGGAGGCTCGGACCGCAGTGGTAGTGGCCCAAGCCAAACAAGAGGCGTCGCGCGAAAAATTGCGCGAAGTGACCTTGCAGTATGAACAGAAGACGGCGCTGCTACGCGATGTGCTGCAACAGCAGGCCTCGGTGGAGAGCGCGGACGCGGAATACAACAACGCTGTGGATGAGTTCTGGAGCGCGAAGGCGAGTTTCCAGAAAGCGATAGGTGAGGAATGATTCAGCGCACAACAAAGAGCTGGAATTCCTGGGCGGCTTCTCTGCTGGCAGTCTCACTCGCGGGCGTGGCGATGACAGGCGGCTGTCGGAGCAACCCAACTGCGCCACAGCCGTTGACTCCTGTGCGTATCGCCGAGGTGCAATCGATTGACGCCGGGACCTCGAATACTTATTCCGCGAACATCCAGCCCTACCAGCAGGTCGATCTGGCATTCAAATCGAACGGATACCTGGTCAGCATTCGGCAGGTGAAAGACGCGACTGGCCGCATGCGCAACATCGATCAAGGTGATTGGGTAGCCAAAGGCACGGTGCTGGCGACCGTGGATGAGGGCGATTACAAAGAGAAGCTGCAACAAGCAAAGGCCCAGTTGGATCGGGCACAGGCCAATTACGATCGCGCGAAGCTGTCGTTCGATCGCATGTCGGTGCTCTACCAAAACGGCGCGGCGACCAAGCACGATTACGACAACGCTAACGCCCAGATGCTGGATGGACTGGCCGCCATCCAGAGCGCGAAGGCCAGCATCGCGGAACAACAGATTGCCCTGGGCTATTGCGAGCTGCGCGCGCCGTTCGATGGCTGGCTGGTGAAGCGTAACGTCGATGTCGGACAACTGGTAGGGCCGGCAACCAACGGGTTCACTATCTCGGACGTACGGTCGGTGAAGGCAGTGTTTGGAGTGCCGGATACGTCGATGGAGCACATCCGGCTGGGCAGTCCGGAGACGATTACTACGGATGCGCTGCCGGGAAACTTCAATGGCCACGTGACGTCGATTTCTCCGTCGGCGGATCCGAAAAGCCGAGTGTATTCCGTGGAGGTAACCATTCCCAACGGCGACAACCGCCTGAAAGCGGGAATGATTGCCTCGATCTCCATCGGCGGGGGAAGGATGAATACTCGCGTTGATGTTGTGCCGCTGACCGCAGTCGTGCGCAGTCCGGGGAATCCGAATGGATTTGCTGTGTTCGTCACGGAGGGAACGGGCGACACGGTGAAAGTGCACACCCAGGACGTAACGTTGGGCGACACGTACGGGAACAATATCGCGGTCTTGAGCGGACTCGGCGTGAAGGACCGAGTGGTCACGTCGGGAACGAACATGATCAGGAACGGCGATCAGGTAAGAGTGATTCCGTGAGTCGTGGCTGGCAGCTAGAGAAAAAGCTCTCAATTTGAGAAGCAACGATATGGCGACGATGCACAAGTCGGACGCGGAATACATCGCAACCACCCACAACATGGCGCGGTTCTTCACCGAGCACCGCCAAGTAGGACTTGTGTTGTTGCTGGCAGCCTTTGTGTGGGGCTTCTTCGGCTACCAGAACATGCCGAAGCGGAAAGACCCGAACATTCCCGTGCGGGTGGCTTCCGCGCAGTGTCCGTGGCCCGGCGCAACTGCGGAGCAAGTCGAGCAACTGATCACGCGGCCTATCGAACAAGTCGTCGCGCTGAACTCAAACCTGAAACCGAACAGCCCGTCAGACTTCGGAATTCGGTCGCTCAGCTTTCCCGGTATGTCGGTGGTTTACGTCCAACTCGATGACAGCGTCAAGGACAAGCAAAAAGAATTCTCTGACATGAACCTGAAGCTGAACCAGCTCCAGCTGCCGAGGGGAGCAGGGCCGATTCAGTTCAACAGCAGTTTCGGTGACACCGCGGCGCTGATGCTGACCGTGGCGAGTCCGAAGGTGACGCCGACGGAGGTGGCGTTGCGGGGGATTGCGATCCGGAAAGCGATCGAGAAGACGCGCGCCGAGTTGGGCAAGAACGCTCCACAGCCCAGGGTGAGCGTCGTCTATGCATTTCCTCTGTCGATCGCGCCGGGACCGGTGCGGACGGATTTTGAGAACATCGCAGCTATCGCCAGCCGCAACAAGACGCTCAGCGACCTTCATTTCTTTCAAGGGCCGGGATACGTCGGGTTGGACGCCAGCACCGCGTTTGACGATGCCACGATTCGCCAGCGCGGAGAACAACTCATCCGCACGACTCTCCATCGCTCGGAGATCCATCCTGATGCTTGGGAGCCGGCCATCATTCGCGATCCGAATGAAACGGAAGCCAAGCTCTTGGAGGTCGCGGGCGCGAAATATTCGTATCACGATCTCGACGACTACACCGACCTGCTGCAGCGCACGCTGCAAGGTGTACCGGAGACCTCGAAGGTGTCGCGCTCGGGCGTGCTGCAGGAACAAATCTTCCTGGATTACTCGCAACAGCGGCTGGCGCAGTACGGATACGATCCGTCGAAACTGAAGGACGTGCTGGGAGCACAAAATATCACGCTTCCAGCGGGATCGCTCGAAGTCGGGCCGAAGGACCTGATGATCAATCCGTCAGGGCTGTTCCCTGACGCGCAGGCCATCGGCAACGTGGTGATCGGAGTTTCGGCTTCCAACAGCCCGGTGTATCTGCGCGATCTGGTGGACATCTCACGCGGTTATCAGAGCCCGCCTACCTACCTCAACTTCCTGACATGGCGCGACCCGCAGGGCAAATGGACACGCAGCCGTGCCGTGACGCTTGCCATTTACATGCGCGACGGCCAGCAGATCGACCAGTTCGGAAAACACGTCACCGAGAAACTGAATGCGGTGAGACCGTACCTGCCGGACGATTTGGTAATGGTGCACACCTCCGATCAGCCGGTGCAAGTGAAGGAGCAGATCGACCTCTTCATGGACGCACTATATGAGGCGATTGGGCTGGTGGTGATCGTTTCGCTGATCGGCTTCTGGGAGTGGCGCTCGGCGTTGCTTATGGCGCTGTCGATTCCGGTGACGCTTTCGCTCACCTTCGGCATGATTTACCTGCTGGGCATCGATATTCAGCAGGTATCGGTGGCGTCGCTGATCATTGCACTTGGCCTACTGGTGGACGATCCGGTGGTGGCGGGCGATTCCATTAAGCGAATGCTAGCCGAAGGACAGCCGCGCATCGTGGCCCCGTGGCTGGGACCGACCAAGATTGCGACGGCAATACTCTACGCGACGATCACGAACATCGTGGCGTATCTGCCGTTCATGCTGGTGACGGGAAACACCGGTGAATTCCTGTTCAGCCTGCCGATTGTGATGACGTGCGCGCTGGTGGCGTCGCGGCTGGCGTCGATGACGTTCATCCCGTTGCTGGCGTATTACATTTTGCGACCTGACAAGAAGCCGGAGGCGGCTATCGAAGACCGCCGGACGAAGGGATTCACCGGTCGATACGCGAGCGTGGCAAAGTTCGCCATCGAGCATCGCTGGAAGGTCGCCATCGCATCGCTGTCGTTCCTGCTGCTGGCAGGAGTGCTGTTCAAGCAGCTAAAGTCGTCATTCTTCCCCGACGACGTGCAGTACTGGTCGTACGCCGATGTGTGGCTGCCGAATGACGCGAACTTCGAGGCGACCAACCGGGCATCGCAGCAGGTGGAGCAGATCATTCGGCAGCAGGCTGAGCTGTGGGACAAGCAGCACCCGGGCAAGGACAACAAACCAACCGACATCCTGCGCTACGTCACAACGTGGGTTGGTGGCGGAAGTCCGCGATTCTGGTTCTCATTGTCGCCGCAGGCGCAACAACTGAATTATGCGGAAGTGCTGGTTGAACTGACGGAGAAGGAAGCCACACCGGAGTTCGTCAATCAGGTGCAGCCAGTTCTGTCAGCCACCGTTCCCGGAGCGCGCATCGATCTTCGGCAACTGCAGACCAACCCGGTGAACTATCCGGTGGAGATTCGTGTGACCAGCCGCGCCGACGTAGGTACGGCGGGTAGCGCGCAAGACATCCAGATGATGCGGCACATTGCGTCGCAAGCGGCCGATATCCTCCGGTCGGCGCCGATGGCAGCGCGAGTGCGCAACGAGTGGGACACGGAAAGTGCAAACGTCAGCCTCAATGTCGATCCGGATCGCGCGAACCTGGCCGGGATAACGAACATGGATGTGGCGAACTCGGCGACCAGCGCGATGAGCGGAGTGGCGGTGACTTCGCTGCAGGATGGCGACCGCAACATTCCCGTGATGGCGCGGCTGAAGATGGATGAGCGCGCCAATCTTTCGGACATCCAGAACCTCTACGTGTTCGGGTCACAAAGCTCGACCAAGATTCCGCTGGTACAGATCTCGAGCATCGAGAACAGCATGTCCACCGACCGCATCATCCGGCTCGATCATTTCCGGACGATGTCGCTGTATGCCTTCCCTGCTCCGGGACACCTGGCGTCGGAGATCATGACGATTGCGGTGCCCAAGCTCAAAGACTTGGAAAAGACCCTGCCGCCGGGTTATGGGTTGAGCATCGGCGGCGAGTACGACAAACAGAAAGTGGGATTCAGGAACCTGGGAGTCGTGCTGGCGGTTTCGATCACGTCAATCTATCTCGCGCTGCTGTTCCAGTTCAACAATGCGATCAAACCGTTCCTGGTATTTGCGGCTGCTCCTTACGGCGTGGCGGGCGCGCTGATCGCGCTGTGGATCATGAATACCTCGTTCGGCTTCATGGCGTTCCTGGGTATCGCGAGCCTGATCGGAGTCATTGTCAGCCACGTCATTGTGCTGTTCGACTTCATCGAGGAAATGCACGCCAAAGGAGAACCATTTGAGCAGGCGGTGATCGATGCGGGCATCATCCGGTTACGCCCGGTGCTGATCACGGTTGGGGCAACTGTGTTGGCGCTGTTTCCCTTGGCCATGCATGGCGGGCCACTGTGGCAGCCACTTTGCTACGCGCAGATCGGCGGTCTGACGGTGGCGACGTTTATTACGTTGCTGATGGTTCCGGTTTTGTATTCCATCATGGTCCTTGATTTGAAGTGGTTGACATGGGACGAGAAACCTAAAGTTTCACCGGAGGAACTTGCGGTAAATGAGGGCGTCAGTGGAGTTACCCGCCCGCTGACTTCTGGGGCTTAAGCACTAATTCAAGAGGGAGATAATGATAACGATGATGACGGAAAATGGGGTTGTGCAAGGGAGATATAAGAGGGTTATCGCACGTTGGATTGGGCTGGGCTTGGTCACGCTTTTCCTGAGCGTCAACGCGCTGGCACAGGCCGGAGGCGCTGAGCTACAGCAAAAGCTGGCTGCGCTCAAACAGTCGGCTGCAGCGAACCAGCAAAAGCTACATAAGTATCAGTGGACCGAAGTCCAGCAGGTCACTTACAAGGGCGATACCAAGCCGCAACAGCAGTTCATGTGCCAGTACGGTCCCGACGGTAAGGTGCAGAAATTTCCGATGAGCCCGCAACAGCAACCGTCGGGCGGCAAGCTGAAGCAGCGTATGGTTGAGAAGAAGAAAGATGAAATGGCGCAGTACATGGATCAGGTGAAATCGCTGCTGGCTATGTACGTCCCGCCGAATCCTCAGAAGATGCAGCAGGCCATGCAGGCGGGTAACGTTTCGCTCAGCCGTGATGCCGGAGCGGGGCTGATCAACTTGACGTTCAAGAACTACGAACAGCCGGGTGACCAGATGGTGGTGGCGTTCGATCCCAATGCGAAGAAGATTGTCAATCTCAACATCAATACTTATATGGGAGAGACGAAGGACGCGGTGACGCTGATCGTGGATTTCTCGAGCCTGCCCGACGGCACGAACTATGCGGAGAAAACCGTACTGAACGTCGCGGCGAAACAGATCGTAGTGACCACACTGAATACCAACTACCATCTGTTTGGTGCTGCGCAATAGGACTACCCAACCGGCCGTGCGCGTGCGGATCACAATCGGCGCGAGATGTGATCCGCAACCTGGACGGCGATTGCGGGTTCAGCTACGGTAGTGAGTCGCGTGTCACCCTCGAGTCATAGTGCAATGTCGCGCATCCTCGACCAAATCGACTCTCCCGCAGATGTGAAGCAACTCTCTGTTTCCCAGCTCGAAGAGCTGGCAGCCGAGATCCGCGAAGAACTGATTACCGTGCTGGCGCGCACGGGCGGCCACCTCGGACCGAACCTGGGCGTCGTGGAACTCACCATCGCGATGCACTACGTCTTCAACACACCGGAAGATCACTTCGTATTCGACGTCAGCCACCAGGCTTATGTTCACAAGCTGCTTACCGGCAGGCGGAAGCAGTTCCATACCATTCGAACCGCGGGCGGTCTGAATGGCTTCATGCTGCGGACCGAGAGTCCTCACGATTGTTACGGAGCGGGACACGCGGGGACGGCGCTCTCCGCGGCGCTGGGCATGGCCGTGGGACGCGACAAGCTGGGCGGTACCGAGCACGTGGTAGCTCTGGCAGGAGATGCCGCGTTTACCTGCGGGATCACCTATGAGGCCCTCAACAATATCGCGCAGCAGACGAAACGCATGATCGTTGTGCTCAATGACAATGAGTGGTCGATCGACAGAAACGTGGGCGCGATTGCGAGTTACCTGAACACAATTGTCACCAACCCGCGGTTCGATTATCTGCACGAGCGGGCAGGTCGATTTGTCGCAAGGATCGGCGGAAAACGGGCTTTGAAAATGGCCCGCAAGGCAGAAGAAGCCGCCAAGAGCATGTTGTGGCCCAGTGTAATCTTCGAAGAATTGGGCCTGAAGTATTACGGGCCCATCGACGGTCACGACGTCGCCACTCTGATTAAGACATTCGAGTTTCTGAAGCGGCAGGACCGTCCGGTATTGCTACATGTGCTGACACAAAAAGGTAAGGGCTTCGAGCCGGCGGTACAGAAACAGAAGAAGTTTCACGGCCTCGGTCCCTACGATCCCGAGACGGGCGAGACTAAGGCGGTCGGCCAGCGGACCTACTCCGAGGTGTTTGCGGACACGCTGGTGAAGCTTGCCACGATGAACGACAAGGTGGTTGCCATCACGGCGGCCATGCCCAACGGCACAGCTCTGGACCGTTTTCGCACCCATCATGCCGACAAGTATTTTGATGTCGGCATCGCGGAAGAACACGCGGTGTTGTTTGCCGCCGGCCTCGCAGCCCGGGGATTGAAGCCGTTCTGCGCCATCTATTCTACGTTTCTGCAGCGGGCGTTCGATCAGGTGGTGCACGACGTGTGCCTGCAAAAGCTGCCGGTGGTCTTCTGCCTGGACCGAGGGGGACTGTCAGGCGACGACGGGCCAACGCACCACGGGCTGTTCGACATTTCGTATTTGCGCGGCATCCCCAACATCGTGCACATGGATCCCAAGGACGAAGACGAGTTGGCCGATATGCTGTTCACCGCGATGCAATACGACGGCCCTACCGCGGTGCGCTATCCCAGGGGAGTAGGCCCGGGCAAGGCGGTGAAAGACATCCCCCGGGCGATTCCAATCGGCAAGGCGGAGCTGCTGCAACATGGCGAGAACGATCGAGTAGCGATTTTCGCGCTGGGCTGCATGGTTCCGATGGCGTGTGAAATAGCCAGCAAATTAGAAGGTGAGGGCGTATCTGCTGCGGTCATCAACGCGCGTTTTGCCAAACCGATCGACGCCGAAATGGTTGCATTCTACGCGCGTCATGTGGATGTCGTACTGACTCTCGAAGACCACGTGTTGGCCGGAGGATTCGGCAGCGCTGTACTCGAGACAGTCAGTAGCGCGGGAATCGATACTCCGGTGGTGAGGATTGGCTGGCCCGACCGCTTCATTGAGCACGGCAAGCCAGACGACTTGCGTGCGAAGTACGGCATCAGTGTGGCCGCTGCGCTGGAAAAGCTTCGACCGTATCTTCAAAGGCCCGTTACTCCGACGGTACTTTTCCGCGACAACTAGTGCCTCCCGGGAGCGATGGCAGTTCCATGCGGGTGTGGATACAATCGCACGGGAGCCATCATGCCTACCAAGACCATCATTGAACCTTTTCGCATTAAAAGCGTTGAACCGATTCGCTGGACCACTCGCGAGCAGCGCGAAGAGCTGCTGCGGGCTGCGCACTACAACCTTTTCCTGTTACCGGCCGACGATGTGCTGATCGATTTACTAACCGATTCCGGCACGGGCGCGATGTCGACGCACCAATGGGCCGCGCTGATGGAAGGCGACGAGAGTTACGCCGGCAGCAAGAGTTTCGAGCGCTTTCGCCGCTCAGTGCAGGACATCTTCGGATATAAACATGTCATTCCCACACACCAGGGCCGCGCTGCCGAGCGAATCCTGTTCAACGTGATGTGCAAGAAGGGCGATGTTGTGCCGAATAATACGCACTTCGACACGACGCGAGCCAATGTGGAGTACGTGGGCGCTGAGGCCGTCGACATTCCGATTCCGGAAGCCCGCCAACCCTCGACCAAGTTACCGTTCAAGGGAAATATGGACGTCGATGCGTTGGAGAGCCTGATCGCGCGGGTCGGCAAGCAGCGGGTTCCGCTCGTGATGCTAACCGTGACGAATAACTCCGGCGGCGGACAGCCGGTTTCCATGGAGAACGCACGCGCCGTGAGCGCCGTGTGCAAGAAACACGGTATCCCGCTGTATTTCGATGCGTGCCGGTTTGCCGAGAACGCTTACTTCATCAAGCTTCGCGAGAAGGGTTTTGAGCATAAGACGCCCAAGCAGATTGCCCAGGAGATGTTTGCGCTGGGCGATGGATGCACCATGTCGGCAAAGAAAGACGGTATGGCCAACATCGGCGGCTTTCTTTGCACCAACGATGAAGTGCTGGCGCGGCAGGAAAAGGACCTGCTGATTTTGACCGAAGGCTACCCGACCTACGGAGGCCTGGCGGGACGCGATCTGGAGGCGATTGCAGTTGGAGTGCAGGAGTCCCTTGAAGAAGACTATTTGCGCTACCGCATCGCCTCCACCGCTTACCTCGGGAATCACTTGTCAGAGTGCGGTGTCCCCATTGTTGAGCCGCCGGGAGGGCACGCGATTTATCTCGACGCGAGAGCATTTCTGTCACATATTCCGCAGAATCAATTTCCCGGAGTCGCCCTGGCTGCGGAACTCTACCTGGAAGGTGGGATACGCTCAGTGGAGATCGGCACTCTGATGTTTGCCGATGCGGCCAAGATGGACCTAGTGCGATTGGCGATTCCGCGACGCGTGTACACGCAGAGCCATATCGACTACGTTGTTGAAATCATTCTCCGGGTGTGGGAGCGGCGCCGGCAGATTAAGGGAATGCGGATAATCTATGAGGCGCCTTTCCTGCGCCACTTCACCGCGCATCTGGAACCGGTCGCCTAGCTGGCCAACTTACATTTGAGGGTGCACCCGGGCTTAGTGAAACATATGTTTCATACAGTTGTCTTCGTTGAACACTCTAGGCGGGGCCGCGACATCAACGGGGGCCGAACACACACGCAGACCGGACGCGGTCGACGGTACTGCTTTGATTTGTTACCCTTCCCGATCTCTCGTATCAATAGCTGAAAAATACTAGAACCTTCTTTCTCCTCTACGTCACATTCATTACGTACATGCGTCACCGACGTCAGTGCACCAGATTCACTAGGGTACAGGCACGAACTGAAACGGTTGCTGTCATCGTGAATCAACGCTGGAACGGGCAATACTCATGTTTTGACCTGATCGCCAGGACTGACGAACGGCGAAGCACTGTCGTGCGCGTCGGCGACATTGCAATCGGCGGCGATCAGTTTGTCGTCATGGCCGGACCTTGCGCGGTGGAATCGGAGCGCCAGGTGCTCGACACTGCAATGTCGGTGGCGGAGGCTGGAGCGCGCATCCTGCGCGGTGGCGCTTATAAGCCGCGGTCGTCTCCGTATTCCTTTCAAGGAATGGGAGTCGAGGGACTCAAGATTCTCAGTAAAGCGCGGGAACGTACTGGGCTTGCGATCATCACCGAAGTCATGTCGGAGACCGACGTCGAGGTTGTCGCTGAATATGCCGACATCATGCAGGTGGGCGCGCGTAGCATGGAAAACTTTTCGCTGCTGGAGCGCTTGGGTACGTGCGGACGTCCGGTGCTGCTGAAACGCGGGATGACGGCAACTCTCGAGGATCTGCTGCGGTCGGCCCAGTTTATTGTCGCTTGCGGAAACCCCGATGTGATTCTGTGCGAGCGCGGCATCCGGACCTTTGAGACAGCAACGCGAAACACATTCGATGTCGCTGCTGTGCCGGTGCTGAAGACGGTCAGCCACCTTCCAGTCATCGTCGATCCGAGTCATGCGGCCGGAGTGAGGGTGTTGGTGCCGATTCTGGCTCGAGCGGCTGTGGTCGTGGGCGCTGACGGATTGCTAGTAGAAGTGCATCCATTTCCCGACGAGGCAGCCAGCGACGGCGAGCAGTCGCTGACGTTCGAACAGTTCGATGCCATGATGGCAGACCTTTCTCCCTACCTCAACCTTCGACTGGAAGCTGAGCATACTTGCTCTGCAGCCGGAGGACTCGCGTAGTGCGGCGATTTGCGATTGCCATCGCTTGTCTGGTTCTCGTCGCAGGTACTGTTTGGATGCGAGTTTCTGCCCAGTCTCCTGCCAACAAGTTAACCGCGCCGCTGGTGTATACCTCGGCAGCGGCATACGACCGAGAAGCGTGGGTGCGCGGCGGCGAGCGCTTCCCTGCCGGCGCGCAGATCATGATCCAGGACACGAAAGCGCCGCGCCAACTCGTACCTGGCTTCGCAGCGTCCGCCGATCCAGTCGTCTCGTTCGATGGCACGAAGATATTGTTCGCAGGAAAACGCGATGCTAAAGGTACGTGGCAGATTTGGGAAGTCGCATTTGCCGATGGAGAAGCGAAACGCATCACGACATGTGAGCGCGACTGCATTCGCCCCTTTTATCTTCCCGCAAACCAAGTGGTCTATGCGCGCAAGATGGACGGCCAGTTCGTGCTGGAGACGGCGCCGTTGGACGGCGGGGCCGGGCTGCAACTGACGCATGCTCCAGGAAGTGCGCTGCCAAGTGACGTTCTGCGCGATGGCCGGATCTTGTTCGAGGCGGGATATCCCCTTGGGAAGGGACAGTCGCCGGAAATTTACACGGTGTATTCAGACGGAAGCGGAGTTGAGGCTTACCGCTGCGATCACGGCGAACGTCGGCAAGCCGGCAAGCAATCGAACTCAGGCGACATTGTTTTTGCGAGCGAGCACGGACTGGGAAGATTCACCTCGCCGCTGGCACATGCGGTTGACCTGAACGCACCGGCAGGGGAATTCGCGGGTGACGTTGTATCGACGTCCGGTAGTAACTACGTGGTCGCCTGGCGTCCTGATACGAAGACGCACTACTCATTGCAAATCTGGAACTCCAGGACCGGTACCGTTGAAACCGCGGCTGCGGCAAATGACGCCGACCTGGTGCAGCCGACGCTGATTGCGCCGCGGCGAGTACCGAATCAGCATCCCTCGGGCTTGCACGAATGGAGCTACGCCAACCTATTGTGTCTCAATGCCTACACATCGAAATACCCGTTCGCGCCCGGCACGATTGCGGCGATGAAACTCTACACAACGAACGGAGCGGGCAAACCGAAATTGTTGGGCAGTTCGAGTGTCGAGCCCGATGGCTCGTTCTTCCTGCAAGTTCCCGCGGATGGACCGCTACAAATCGAGTTGCTCGACCGCCAGGGAAAGACGCTGAAGCGCGAACAGGGCTGGTGGTGGATGAGAAAGGGCGAGCAGCGCATTTGCGTTGGCTGTCACACCGGTCCGGAGCGCGCACCCGAGAATGCCGTGCCGGCGGTTCTGCTGAAGACCACGATACCGGTGGATTTAACGGGCGTGGCCGTAACCTCGCATAAAGGGGGCCATTAGTGTTAGGCCGCGTACTCAGCGTTTTGTTTCTTTCGTCAGCCTTGCTAGCACAGGCGCCATCAAGCGCGACGATCCGGTTCGAAGATGCCACGGCGGCGTCTGGAATTACCTTCACCCACAGCTTCGGTTCGCAGAAGCTTGGCTCTCTACTGGAGGGCACAGGCGGCGGATGCGTGTGGTTCGACTACAACAACGATGGACGTCCCGACCTTTATGTCACCAGCGGAAAGCCGCTGGAAGACGGGATGCATCCGTATCCGCTGAAGCAGCAGCCCACAGATCCTCCGCATAACCATCTCTATCGCAACGACGGCAACGGTAAGTTTACCGACGTCACCGACCAGGCCGGGGTGGCGGCCAACATCTACGGGATGGCGGCCATCGCTGCGGATTACGACAACGACGGGTACATCGATCTGTTCGTTACGGGCTATGGAAAAGCGATTCTCTACCACAACAAGGGTGATGGCACGTTCGAAGACGCCACGGAAAAAGCCGGGATCAAGGTAGACGGATGGTCCATCAGTTCAGTGTGGTTGGACTATGACCGCGATGACTGCGTTGACCTCTTTGTCGGCAGGTATGTGAAGTTCGATCCGAAGTACCGTGCATATTACGCCGCTGACAACTATCCCGGTCCGCTCGACTACGAGGGCACAACCAATCGCCTGTATCACAACAACTGCAACGGTACATTCACTGACGTAACGGAGAAGTCGGGAATTGGTTCGGTGATCGGGCGGACAATGGGAGTGACCGCTGCCGACTTCGACGGCGACGGATATCCCGACATCTACGTCGCTAACGACCGAACGGAAAACTTTCTGTTTCACAACAAAAAGGATGGGACATTCGAAGAGATCGCGGTCGATGCGGGTGTGGCGTACGGACAGAACGGCGAATCCACTTCAGCGATGGGTCCGGTGTTTGCCGATATCGACGGCGACGGGCAGCTTGATCTGTGGGTGACGGACGCGAAGTACAACCGCCTGATGCGCAACATGGGCAACAAGATGTTTGAGGACATCGGGGCGGCGTCGGGTATTTCGCCGATTACTGCGCAGTACGTGAGCTGGGGCACGGGAATCTACGACTTCGATAATGACGGACTGCTGGACATCCTGACGTTCCATGGCGGACTGATTCACCTGATTCCAGAAGAACACTCGGTGTATCGCGGACTAGGGAACGCGAAGTTCGCTGACGTGTCGAAACAGGCCGGGCCGGTATTCGACGTGAAGACGGTGGCACGTGGGGCATGCTTTGGCGATTACGACAATGATGGAAAGATCGACGCGTTCCTGAACAACCTCGGCGCGCAAGGCACTCTCTTTCATAACGTGTCGACGAATACGGGCCACTGGCTCACGATTCAGCTGAAGGGTACGAGGAGCAATCGGGATGGAATTGGCGCGCGGTTGGAATTGACTGTGGGTGGGAAGAAACAGATTGCCGAACGCACGGCAGGCTCGGGATACCTCTCACAAGACGACGGAAGGATGCACTTCGGACTGGGCCCAGCAACGAAGGTCGAAAAGCTGACGATCAAATGGCCTAGCGGACGCGAGCAGGTACTGGAAAACCTGACAGTAGATCGCATCCTCATTGTGGAGGAGCCGAAGTGACGCAGCCCTTCAAGATGAGAACTCGCAGATCGGCTCTGCTCGCGTGTACCACCGCGGTCACAGTTGTTCTGGGTTTCCTCATTTTCGCGGGAGCGGCCAAGGCGAAGCCCGATTCTGATGAAGCACGCTATCTGTCGCCCCGGGAGATGGTGCTTTCTCCCGACGGGATTTCGCTGTACGTGATGTGCGAGGCCAGCGACGAAGTGCGCGTGGTCGATACCCGGACGGGAAGCGTGGTGAAGACGATTGGTGTCGGCCATGTGCCACGCGGAATCGCCTTATCACCCGATGGGAAACAGATTTACGTAGCCAATTCGTGGGACGACACTGTGTCAGTGATCGACACCAATTCGTTTAAAGTGATGCGAACGCTGACGACGGGATTCGAGCCCAACAGTGTCGTGGCCGATCGTGAAAACAAAACGCTATACGTCGCGAACCGCCTCAGCAATGACATCTCGGTAATCGACTTACACAGTGGGCAGGAAACGAAGCGGCTGGCGGCGGGACGCGGAGCGAGTTACCTGCTGTTGTCGCCCGATGGAACGCGGCTGTATTGCACGCACGTCTATCCCAAGATCGGCGCGCATCGTACGCCACCCGAGTCGGAGATTACGGTCATCGACACTCAGCGGCAGGTAGTGATTGATCGCAAGCCTCTGCACAACGTCGCCGGAGTGTTTCACACCGCAACGTCAAGCGACGGCAAGCTGATGGTGGCGGCGCAACTGCGTCCGAAGAACCTGGTGCCGCTGGCGCACGTCGAACATGGCTGGGCATTCGGAGACTCGCTGGCGATCTTCGGCGACGATGTGAACGGCGTGGTGCAGGTCCCCATCGACGAACTGGAGCGCTACTTCGCCATGCCCTACGCAGTGGCGATCACACCCGACAAGCACAAACTCTACGTGAGTAGTTCGGGAGAAGAGACGATTACCGTCATCGATATCCCAAAGATGTTGAGTTACGTGCGGTCGGCGAGCGCGCCACTTGCAAACGATCTATCAGCGTCGGCGAATTACGTTGTTACGCGAATTCCGGTGGGCCGTAATCCGAAGGGCCTGTTGCTCTCCCGCGACGGAACCAGGCTCTTCGTGGCCAACCGGCTCGATGACAACATCAGCGTCATCGACACCAGTAGCGACGTTGTCGTGTCCTTGATTGACTTAGGTGGGAAGAAGGACATGACGTCCCTGCGGCGAGGCGAGCGTGTTTTCTACACCGCTCGCTTCGCCTTCCAGGGCCAGTTTAGTTGCGCCAATTGCCATATTGACTCGACGTTCGACGGGTTGCAGTGGGACCTCGAACCGGACGGCTTCGGCAAAGACATTGTGGACAATCGCTCGATTGAAGACCTCTCTGGCACCGAACCGTTCAAGTGGAACGGCGGCAATCCAAATATGGCGACCGAGTGCGGACCGCGCACCGAGAAATATTTCTACCGCTCGCAGAGCTATAACAGTGCCGAATTGGCCGACCTGGTGACGTACGTAATGGCGCTTCCTTTGCGTCCCAACCGCTACCGACTGCCGGGCGGCGAACTGACACCGGCGCAGGAGCGCGGCAAGGCGATCTTCGAGCGCACGAAGATGAAGAATGGCCAGCCGATCCCACAGGGCAACCAGTGCGGGTACTGCCACAGTGGACCGAAGTACACCGACACCAAGCTGAGCGACGTAGGTAGCGGCAAGCCGACCGACCGCTCGCCATTGATCGATGTGCCTCAGCTCACCAACGTGGCCTATTCCGCGCCTTACCTGCACGATGGCTCGGCCAAATCGATGGAAGAGATTTGGACGATTTTCAACCCGCACGATACCCACGGCGTCACCAACGACTTGCAGAAGGATGAGCTGAACGACCTCATCGAGTACCTCAGGACCCTATGAAATCGCGTCTATCAATCTCGTTGCTGGTGGCTTTGGTTGCGGCACCGTTATTCGCAGCAACTCCCAACATGCCGCGCTTCCGGTGGGAAAACTTCACCACGGCGAATGGGCTTCCTGACAACCATGTCTTCAGCGTGCTGGTCGATGGCAGCCGTATTTGGGCGGCCACAGAGAACGGGCTCGCGTTGTACGAAGACGGCAAGTGGAAGGTCTTCACGACCCGCGACGGATTGGCTCACCGCGCGGTGTTATCGCTCGCTCTGGATAAGCGCACTGGCGACGTATGGGCCGGCACGATGGGCGGATTGAGCCGCATCTCGGCTGGACGGATCGATACCTTCAATCAACTCAATTCCGGGCTGAGCAATGACGTTGTATACGGCGTAGCCGTGCAGGGCGAATACGTCTGGACCGCAACCGCGGCAGGCGCAAGCCGCTATAACACGCGCACCGGGCAATGGAGCCTCTACAACGAGCGCAACACGCCCATGTATGAGATCTGGACCTACGGGATATCGGTCGGGCCCGACAAAGTGTACCTCGCGGTGTGGGGCGGCGGCGTGCTGGAGTACGACATCAAGACCGAGCACTGGAAGGATTACAACGATCCCGACGGCGAAAACGAGATCGTGCTGTTCAAGGATCAGGGGCTCATCCACGAAATCACCACTTCGGTGAGCTACGTAGACAGCATACTTTGGGTCGCAACCTATTTCGGCGACAGCCGCTACGATGGCCGCAACTGGCACAACTTCCTTACCAAAGACAGTGGCCTGCCCAGCAACTTCACCAACCAGGTGAAAGCAATCGACGCCAACCGCGCATGGTTCAGCACCGACAAGGGACTGGCGTACTACGACGGCACCAACTGGGCGGTCTATCGTCCGAACCTCAAGACCGGCGCACCCGAAATGTACGTGCGGGATGCGGACGGAAACATCACCAACATATCCGTAGAAACGGCCCCTGCCCACAACTACGTTCTCGCGGTCGACTTCCAGGGCGATGACATCTGGGTGGCGACGGCGAAAGGTCTGAGTCACGGCATTCGGTTGAAATAACGGTTCACCATTTTCAGGAGGCACCATGGCAATACAAGACGTAATCGCAGAATTATCGAACATCGGGAACTCGCCGATTCGGAAACGGGCGATCACCAATCTCGGCGTACTGAATGAAGCGTATGACTATGCCAAGCCAAGCTCATTTTCGCGAGGCATGCGCATCGACCTGAACGGCCTGGTGATTCTGCTGATCTCCGGCACGGCCAGCATTAATGACAAGGGCGAGACAGTGCACGTTGGCGACTTCCGTGCGCAGATGCGTCGTACCTATCAGAACATCACTGCCCTGCTGGCAGCCGAAGGCGCGACCTGGAAAGACATCGTCCGGACCACCTGCTACCTCCGCGACATCGATCGCGACTATGTTGAATTCAACGAAGAGCGCACCGCGTTTTTCAAACAGCAGGGCCTTGATCCGCTGCCGGCGTCCACGGGGATCGAAGCCAAACTGTGCCGCCCCGAATTGCTAGTGGAAATGGAAGCCATAGCGATGTTCCGGTGCCCGAAAACCGAGGAGTAACCAATGGGTCGCTATCTTGCGCTGCCGCTGTTGATGGCACTCGCATGTCCTGCATGGACGCAGACGTTTACGGGCTGCGAATGCGGCAAGAACCATCCCGCCCCGCCCGCGGCGCGTACCGTGAAGCCGTATGCGCAGGAACCGGAGGACATGCAGCCGTTCTCCAAGTTCACTGAGCCGTACTTCCAGAACTACGTGGATCAGGTGGAATATAACGGCGCGGCGCGCGATCTTCCAGTCGCGAAGGATGTCAGAGAAGTGCGCATTGGGTTCATCGGGCCACTGGAGAACCATCCGGATGCAGCCCTGGGTAAGCGCATGCTCAACGGCGCGCAAATGGCGATTGATGAAGCGAATGCCGACGGCGGCTATGGCGGCAAGCCGTTCAAGCTGATGCTGCACAACGACTCGGCCATATGGGGCGCGTCCAGCAACGAAGTCGTCAAGATGGTGTACGACGATCAGGACTGGGCCATCTTCGGTTCGATCAGCAGCGATACCACGCACATCGCCCTTCGAGCGGCGCTGCGTGCAGAAATCCCCATCGTAAACAGTGCATCGACGGACCCTACGATTCCGGAGACGCTGATCCCCTGGTATTTCACCGTGATTCAGGACGACCGCACGCAGGGTTACACGCTGGCGCGTCACATCTATACCGACGTGGGCCTGAAACGCGTTGCGATACTGCGCGTGAACGACCGCTACGGTCGCTTTGGCGTCGGAAAGTTTCGCGATGCCTCCCGCAGACTCGGCCATCCCGTCGTGATTGAGCAGAAGTTCATGCCCGGCGATACGGACTTCACCCATCAGCTCAAGGTGATTAGTGAATCGCGCGTCGATGGCATTGTGTTGTGGACTGACCAGCCAAAAGCCGCGCTGATCCTGAAGCAAATGCGGGAGCTGGGAATGAAGCAGCGCGTCTTCGGAAGCCACCGCACACTGGGCGATGAACTGGTTGCACAGGCTGGACCAGCGACCGATGGATTCGAGGCCGTGTACCCGTACGATCCGACCAGCAGCAACCCTGCTTGGCGCGAGTTCACGACCCGATACCAGGCGAAGTACCACGAGGCCCCGGACCATTTCGCGGCGCTGGCCTATGACCAAATGCAAATCCTGCTACGGGCTATCTGCGCCGCCGGGCTCAACCGCGCGATGATTCGCGATGCACTCTATGGCACGCAAACATACACCGGCGTTACCGGGGCCATGCAGTTCGATCCGAATGACAAGCAGATGCGCGAGATGTACCTGGGTACAGTGCAAAACGGCCACATCGTGTACCGGAAGGTCTCGATGCAGAAGGAGTACGCGCGGGTTGGCGAGGACGGCGTGCAGTACGCAGGACCGCCGGTTGCCGACACCCCGGGGGACATCGTGAAAGTCGCTGTGTTCGGTCCGGCCGCCGACAAGCTGGTGCAGTCGGCAACGATAATCGGGGCGGATGGCAGGAAGTGGGAGCTGGTGCCGGTGTCGTCGGATGTGCCGTGGGGAAAGGCGTCGAACGAACTGGTACGCGCGGTGTACGACCAAAACGTGATCGCAATGATTGCGCTCGATCGCGCGTCCAGCCATCTGGCCGAACAGATCGGAGTAAAGGCATTCGTGCCTGTGATTGCCGTGTCATCCGATCGTTCACTGACTTCGACCAACATCCCTTGGATTTTTCGACTGCCGGAAGGCACCTCGCTGCAGCAGGCCCTGCAAACGCTGGCGGCGGCGGAGCGGCTGTCGGGACCGAACCGGGCGAAACTGCGTGCCGTATTGGCCTCAGGGAAACAAGTCGCTGGCGTACAGTTCTACTCGACGGGAGAGGCCCAGTAATCCCGTTCGAGAAATCTAGCAGCCTTATCGGCGTGTCCTCATCTACTATCTGAACCTGTGAGGAGCGCCCGTGGGATCCGACGTAAAATCAGTTTCATCGCCCAGTCTGCCAGAGCTGTCCCTCCCGGATTGGCAAGCCACTTACGACACCCTGCATATGTGGACCCAGATCGTCGGCAAGGTGCGTCTGGAACAGTGTCCGGACATCAATCATTGGTGGGGCGTTGCGTTCTACGTCACGGCGAGTGGATTGACGACTTCTCCTATTCCTTACGGAAATCGCTCGTTTGAAATTCGCTTCGACTTCATCGACCACAAGCTGTTGATCGAAACCAGCGGTGGGGATGTCAGCGAATTGAAACTCGAACCGCAGTCGGTGGCCGAGTTCTATCGAAAGTTCATGGCTGCGATGCACGAACTGGGAATCGACGTACACATCTACACCATGCCGGTCGAATTCCCTAATCCCATTCCATTCGAGAAGGACGAGGTTCACGCTGCTTACGACGCAGAGGCGGTGGGCCGATTTTGGCGAATCCTGCAATGGAGCGACGCGGTGTTCAAGGAGTTTCGCGCTGGGTTTATCGGAAAGGCGAGCCCGGTTCACTTTTTCTGGGGAAGCTTCGACCTGGCAGTTACACGCTTCAGCGGACGTCCGGCGCCCCCGCGTCCGGACGCCGATCCGGTAACCGCCGAAGCTTACTCGCATGAGGTAAGCAGTGCAGGTTTCTGGCCGGGAGGAAGCGGCGTCGAGGGCGCAGCGTACTATGCTTACGCGGCGCCGCAGCCGGAGGGCTTCGCGGAATACAAAGTGAAACCCGGGGCGGCGTTTTATCATCCGCAGTTGGGCGAGTACCTGCTCATGTACGACGACGTACGCCGCGCAGACTCGCCAAGGGAATTTCTCATGCAATTTCTGCAGACGACTTATGACGCAGCGGCAACGCTCGGTAAGTGGGACCGCAAGGCGCTAGAGCGGCCAGTCACATGACGGAGGAATCTGATGGCAGCAAGTTGTACACATCTTGATGAGATCAAAGTCACGACGACCACCACCCATGTTTGCCCGGAGTGCGTGAAATTGGGCGATCGGTGGGTTCATCTGCGCCTGTGCCTGATCTGCGGACACGTCGGCTGCTGTGATTCATCGAAGAACAAGCACGCCACCAAGCACTTCAAGCATATCGGACACCCGCTCGATCCGCTCGATTGAACCCGGAGAACGATGGATGTGGTGTTATGTCGATGAACTGGAGCCCGGCGAGCTGGATGCCTGACAGCTTACGCGGCGCGGCTCCGCATCGCGTACCAGACCACCCATCCGATGCTGAGAAGCGTGATGACGGCGATGATTCCTTGCGAAATCACGCAATAAAGGCACCACACGCCAAGAACTTTCGCCTCGATGTGAGTGAGATAGAGCGCGAACGCCATTCCCACCAGCGCGGCGGCCAGCACTAGACCCCGGCGGCGAAATAGCGCGAGAGTTCCGATCGCCAAGTATCCAGCGATGCCAATGGCGGCGACTGGAACCCCGTCAATTATCGCGTAAGGACTGCGGTTCACGATGCCGCAATCCCATTTCTCGTTAATGCTACAGGGCGCGGTCTCGGTGCTGTAATGCACACGCAACGCGAGAACGGAGACGATGACTCCAGCGACGGCGAGAATAGCAAGCAGGTAGCGCAACGATTGCCTCCACCTTGTGTGTTTATCACAACAGCAATCGATGTGCTAGAATCCGCCTACCCATGAGGCGCGGAGTCACCATCGGAGTTTTGCTGGTCTTGGCGACCAGCATTTTTGCGCCGATTGCGCTGGCCGGTCCGTCGTCTCTGCCAGCCTGCTGCCGGGCTGGAGGCGCTCATCACTGCATGGGAATGACCGGAATGGATGGATTCCATTCTGAGGCCAGCAAGTGCCCGTACCGTGTCGCTCCCGCCGTCACAAGTAGCCTCGCCGCCCTGGCGACGTTCAAGCGGTCAGCGTCGACCGTCGCAACGGAGACTACACCAGTAGCCCGCCAGGCTGCCGAGCCAGTTGCTGTTGCCTTCGGCGACGTGCACAAGCGCGGCCCTCCCTCAGCCTAGTCCACACCTTTCACAGAAAGACTATATCTGCCGGCTGTTCCGGCTGAGCGTGCGTTGGGCCATCGGCGCATTCGGTGCGCCGTCCACGCAATACCGGTCGCGGCCGATTGATTAGCGTCAGGAGTGGCCTGTTCCGCGGTCATTGCGGTTCTGGGGGATTGGCATGAAAGCGTTGCGAGAGAAAATCGAGCGGTGTGTGGTGGTGTCTGTGGGGATGGCGGTCATTTTCTTTGGCTCTCATCTGTCGGCGACTGTTTTCGGAAGCGTTCGCGGCGTTGTGCACGATCCGCAACACCGTCCCATTCAGGGCGCTCGCGTTACCCTAAAGGCTCAGACCTCGGACTGGACGCAGTCCCAAGAATCCAACGACAACGGCGAGTTTGCCTTCACTTCGGTCCCCATCGGGACATTCACGGTCACAGTCTCGTCCAAGGGCTTCTTGCAAACGCAACAGGACGTAATTGTCCAGTCCGACACCAGTCCGGTGCTGCATTTCAGGTTGGTGATCGCGGGCGTGAACGAAACCGTAGTCGTCTCGGAAACTCCGGTAGCGGCGACGATGGACAGTGTCACGCCGACAACGATGCTGAATCGCCAAGACATCCAGGAAACCCCCGGAGCGGACCGCACTAACGGGTTGGAAATGATCACCGATTACGTGCCGGCTACTTATGTGACGCACGACATGCTGCACATGAATGGAGGCCATCAGGTGCAATGGATGATTGACGGCGTCCCCATCCCTAACACCAACATCGCCAGCAATCTCGGGCCGCAGATTGATCCCAAGGACATCGATTATCTGGAAGTCTTGCAAGGCAGCTACGACGCCACCTATGGCGACCGCACGTATGGAATGTTCAACATTGCGCCGCGAACCGGCTTCGAACGCGACCGGCAATGCGATCTCGTGATTACCGCGGGAAACTTCTACCAGACGGACGACCAGATCAGTTGCGGCGGACACACTCAGAAGTTTGCTTACTACGCCAGTTTGAATGGAAATCGCAGCAATTACGGACTTCAGACTCCGATTCCGCAGGTGGTTCACGACGCGGAGAACGGGTACGGAGGCTTCGCTTCGTTCATCTACAATCTAGATCCGAAGAACCAGTTCCGGGTGGTTACTTCCCTGCGGCAGGATTACTATCAAATCCCCATCGACCCTGATCCCAACTCAACGGGAAATCAGATCCTGGAATCGTCCGGGGCGGTCCCCAGTTACGGTCTGAACGATTCTGAACGAGAGCCCGATGGCTACGTCACCTTCTCCTGGATTCACACCTTTAACGCAACCACGCTCCTTACCATTTCTCCCTTCTATCATTACAATGCCGCTGACTATCAGGGTGGTCCGAACGACTACCCTGTCAGTACGACCGTAAATCAGGCTGCCAATTACCTCGGCGGGCAGGCAATCGTCAACAAGACCTTCTGGAGAAACGACCTCGAAGCCGGAGTCTACGGATTTTGGCAGCACCAGCATAACTACTTCGATAACCAATACACCGACGGCACTCCGAACTATCCACCGTCTTCCATCAGCGTAAATGGAGGGGTCGCCGAAGAATTCATTAACGACCGGTTCAACGTGACCCCGTGGTTGACCATCATCGCCGGACTTCGCCAAACGGAATTCCGGTCGTCCATCGCCGAGAACGCGACCGATCCGCGCATCGGCGTCGCAATCAGGATTCCGCGCCTCAATTGGGTAGTGCGCGGATTTTATGGCCACTACTATCAACCGCCGCCACTCGTCACAGCCACCGGCGAGCTCATTGGTTTTGCCAACAGCCAAAACATTACCTTCGCTCCTTTGCAGGGTGAGCGCGATAAACAATGGGAGTGGGGCGTAATCATCCCCTATCGCGGCTGGAGTCTTGAGGTCGATAATTATCAGACCAACGCCAGCAATTGGCTGGACCATAACAACATTGGCGAATCCAATCTCTTCTGGCCGATTACATGGTATGGGGCCTTGATCCAGGGATGGGACCTCACCCTGCGCACTCCCATCCTCTGGCATCGCGCCCAATTTCATCTCGTCTATGCCAACCAAATCGCGCAGGCCACCTCGCCGATTAATGGGGGTTTGATCTGTCCCGCCCCCGTTACTGAGGATTGTCCCCTGTACATACCGCCGGGATACTCCCCGGTCGACCATGACCAGAGAAACACGTTGAACATCGGAGGCAATACAAGCCTGCCATGGCACAGCTACGCTTCGGGCAACGTTTACTACGGCTCCGGATTCGTGAATGGGTTGTACGGGACGCCGCAATCGCAATATCCCGGGCCCTATCTGCCCAGCCACACCACGTTTGATCTTGCTGTGGGAAAAAGCTTCTCCGAGGGGAAATATTCTGTTTCTGTGACCGCGCTCAACGTGGCCAACCTCCGTGTCCAACTGGATAACAGCCTGACGTTTGGTGGGTTTCACTGGAACGAGCCCCGGCAAATTTATGCCACGTTTCGCTGGCGGTTTAACTACTGAGAACGGGCTCTACTCAGCTGATGCCGTTGTGGCTTTAGAGTAGCGTCCGGGTGGCTGGCCTACATAGCGGCTGAATGCCGTACTAAACGTGCTCGCCGATCCGTACCCAACGCGCTCGGCTACAGCGGCGACGTCGATCTTGCGGTGCCGAAGCAGATCTTTTGCCAGCGCCATGCGCCACCCCAAGAGGTATTCCATAGGCGGCATGCCGACGTTGCGGGCGAAACGATCAAAGAACGCTGAGCGCGACAGCGCAGCCTCTTTCGCGAGTTGAGCCATAGTCCAGGGACGAGCGGGGTCGGCGTGTATCTTCCGGATTGCTTCCGCTAACCGCGCATCGCCCAAACCGCGCAACAGTCCTGCGGGCGCGTCGGGAGTTGGTGTCAGCCGCAACGACTCGACCAGCAAAACCTCAACCAGACGGCCCAACACCAATTCCCGTCCCGGTCGTTGTTCCACTGCCTCGTCGGTCAGGAGCTTCACTAGGATCGACAGCCGTTCGACACCGCGAATATGAACTTGCCCAGGCAATAGAGAAACCAGCAGGCCGGAGTCTTCGCTGCCGAAGACAAAGTACCCGCCCAGCATGCGAACGCTCGGCGGGCCCTCCTGCGTCCCATGACGAACTTCTCCGTCCGCCAGCGCGGCCACATGCGGATCGATGAACTGCGGAATGACGGGCTCGAACCCCGACATGGTGAAACCCGGAGTAGTCGACAGCAATACGAAGTCGCCCGCTTCCAGCGTCAGTTCTTTTTGTCCGTCCACAGCCAGACGGCACGACCCTTCAATCACGATACAGAAGCTTGGATGGCCAAAATCCGCGTAGCGGACGCCCCAGCATCCCGCCCCGCTGATGCCCTTAGTGAATACGGCCCGGGGCCGCAGCAGACCTATGACTTCGGAGAGTGGATCAACCATATTCTGGACTATTGCAAATCAAATGCGGACTGTCAATTGTAGATAGTCCTGAAGCGTCCGCGTAGATTGGATTCGGCAAAGGAGATTTACCATGAAAACCATCATGATCACCGGGTCCTCTTCCGGCTACGGCCTCGAGACGGCCCGCTATTTCCTCTCGAAAGACTGGAATGTCATCGCAACCATGCGCACCCCCCGTGAGGACATCCTGCCGCGATCCCCGGCGCTGCGCATCCTGCCGTTGGACGTGACGGATGAAAAGAGCATCGCGGCGGCCATCCAAGCAGCTGGTCCGATTGATGTCCTGGTCAACAATGCGGGCATCGGCGTCGTTGGCGCTTTTGAAGCGACGCCCCTGTCGCACATTCGCAAGGTCTTCGAGACCAATACCTTCGGTGTCATGGCCATGACGCAGGCCGTGATCCCGCAGATGCTCGAGCGGCGCTGCGGTGTGATTGTCAACGTCACATCGAGCACAACCTTGGCGCCCTTCCCGTTGGCGGCAGCCTATACCGCGAGCAAGCAGGCCATCGAGGGCTTTACCGGTTCGCTGGCTCACGAGCTTTCGCATTTCAACATTCATGCGAAGCTCGTCGAACCCGGATACGCTCCGACAACGAGGTTCACGCAGAATACCGAGGTTCGCGTCGAAGACCTCATTCCTAAGGCCTACGCCGACTTCGCCGCTCCGATCTTTGCGGAGTTCGCAAGACCGGCTCTGACCACAAAGGAAAGCGACGTGGCCGAGGCCGTATGGCTGGCCGTGAACGACGCCAGCGGCAAGCTTCGTTTCCCAGCGGGAGCGGATGCGGTAGCGCTTTCCGGCGCCGTGCGTTAAGTGCGATCTCCGGGTGGCCCATCCCGCCTTCTTTTGGCGGGGTGGGTCTTTTGACTTCCACTGACAACCAGTAACTGACGACTAATCCCGTACGTCTGGACAGGGATGGCTGCGCATAGTAAACCTTTTGCAACAGGTTGGCCTGCGTGGATGCGGAGGTGCAAATGCCAGATCTCGAACTCGGTGACCGAATTGAACTGTTCTATGAGGACTCCCCTGCTGGGACGATTCGCGCAACCGTCCGCCGTTTGGCGACTGATTGGGATGAAGGGATGGGCATCGAGGTTGAAGACTATGTTGCTTGTTGGATCGAGATCACCGTGGATAATCCCGGGGACCGGGGCGCCAAACAGTTTGTATTGCTTGGCACGGATTCCCAGTATCGGCTAAACGGCCGCCGGGTAATGGTTCGTAGAGCTGATCCGTGACCGGTTCGTTGTTATCACACTCGACCGTGACCTGCGTCCTAGCGCACCCCCACTCCTGAACCTACACTCTCTTCAGGAACGATGAGGGAGAGCTGTGTCCTCAGAGAGAAGAGACGCAGCCGGATCTTCGCCTCATCGTCAAAGTAAAGGTGGTTCGACCTGTGATGGGTCCTGTTCGTTCTCGATTTTTTGCCCATCTCCCTGCCAAAGCCTCTGTCTGTCCTCCGAAAATCTCGCCTAAGTCCTTATTCCGTAATAGTTTGCCCGTAACCCATTTCTTTCTCATATTTTGCGATAGAAATCGTGCCTATCTTCAACAAAACAAAGATTCGAGGGGGAGGGGGTACCCTGTGTCGTCGCCAGCCCTGAGGTCAGTGCTTATGCTCGCCGTGAGAGTGCACATGGGGGTGGGAGTGGACCACGTCGCCGTGCTTATGACGGTGCGCGTGGGACGAGGTTGGCGCGCAGCAGCAGTTCGCCTGCATGGTTTCGTTGCGAGGTCGAGAGTGGTCTTGGCAAAGCCGCGGGCGCGATTGCTCGCGCCCGTTTCGAAGGAGTCGGTACGTTCTGGCCGACGGTTACTTTCGGCTCGCGGGTGGAATGATGCTGTTCATGCGGAGATACTCGACCATCTGTCCGTAGTGGTCGTAGGGATGGCCGCACAGGCTTACCGCCAGCGCAAGACGGGTGGTCATGCTAGAACCGAAGGGACTCTTAATGGGCTCCAGGATATTGGTCTCGCTGATGCTGTTTACGGCCTTGTGCGCGTAAACGAAGGAGTCGTTGAGGAACTTCATGATGTCGGCCTTGGACGTGATATTAGCGGGCCCGTTAGGCCCTCCGCCTAAGTCGACTGGAGGCTTTTCGCCAAGAATGCCAGCGCCCAGTGCGTAGTTGGCGACTGCCATATGTTTGACTTCGGCGCCAAAGGTGCGCACGCCCTTGAAGTCGCCCTGCGTGGGAGCGAAATCGTACTTGTCGGCCGGCATGGCGTCGGCGGCAGGAACTACTGTCTTCTCCGTGCCCGTGAGTTGGTGATCGAGCACGGAAGCGAATGTCGGCTTGGCATCGGACTTGGCTTGCGCGTTGGCGGCCAAGGCCATTGCAGAAACGATGACAGTGAAAAGCAAACAGCGTATTGCGATGCGCAACTTCATGGGGAGCTCCTTGATGGTTTGAATAGCAAAGAATTGCGGGCCGGCGTGCCCAAGCATTCTAGTCCATGCCGATGATATTTGGCTCGACCGGGACTGGGTGCAATCGAAACCACCCGGTGGCAACAATTCCAGCCAGCAGCCCCAAGGCCGCATATCGCAACGACCGTTGCATGCCGACCCGCTCGGCGATGGCACCCCAAAGCGCGGCGCCGCCCGCGAATCCACCTTGCAAGACCAATAAGTACATGGAGATAGCCCTGGCTCGCATGGGGTGCGGTGACATCGTCTGAGCGCAAACATTCAGGCTCGCCAAGATCTGGATCCACGAGGCGCCCGCCAGCAGCATGATCAAAGCAAAGGCGGAAAAACCAAGTCGCTGCCCGGCGGCATACGTGGCAAGTGCGAAAACAGCAGTCGAGACTGCTACTAGAGCGTCTACCGACACCATGCGCCGAAAGAATGGGAGGCTGGCTGCGCCAACCAATGAGCCGACGCCAAAGATTCCCAGCATCAGGCCATAACCCTCACATCCGAACGCATGTGAGAGCAAGGGCAGCAACGCCAGAAGTGCTCCCGCGGGAATGCTAAACACTGCGCTGCGTACCAATACACAATGCATCGTGTGAGAGCTGCGACAGTGGCGCAGGCCGTCGAACATGGCTTCGAACATATGATGGCTGCTGAGCGAGGAGCGTCCGGGTGTCCGTTTCCAGCGATAAAGAAAAAAGATCACGCCAAAGAACGACGCTGCATTCAGCAGGAACGCGATGCCTGACCCCGCGGCGACGATCACTATGCCCCCGAGCGCCGGGCCGATGGCGCGGGCAACGTTAAAGCCAGCGGAGTTGAGGGCGATGCCGGCGGCAAAATTCTCGCGGGAGACGACCTCTGGCGTGATGGCTTGCCATGCCGGATCGTTCAACACGGCACCAAACCCCATAAGAAAGGTAAAGAGCAAGAGCAGCGCGGGCGTCACCAGGCCTAGAAGAGTGAGTACTCCCAACGCAGCGGCCGCGAGCACCATCCACAGCTGAGTCAACAGGAGGAACTTGCGCCGATCGACGACGTCGGCGATAGCTCCGGCGGGAAGGACAACCAAGAAAACGGCAATACTGTTAGCGGCCTGCACCAACCCCACCATCAGGGGAGACATGGTGAGCGAGGTCATCAACCAGCCGGCGCCGACATTCTGCATCCATGTGCCGGTGTAGCTGACGACGGCCGAAATCCAGAGAGTGCGGAACAAAGGTTCCTGCAATGGCCCAAACAGGGTGCGGCCGCGCGGAACGGCAACAGGTGACGGAGATATTCCGCCAAGCTCAGACATTGCAGGCTTTTTGGCGTCTAAATCGGCGGGGGCGACAACGTTGGTGAGCGCGCGGCGCCATGTGCCGGTCGAGGCCATCGGGAATCAGACTGGGTCGCACTGAAAAGGTACGCTCAGCGTGCGAGGTGGTAAACGTCAGTGGTTCCAAGCGCCGACAATCAGTGACCAGATGCAGTGATCATCCCACGAGCGTGGACTGGACAGAGACGGGACCAAAGCATTTTCACAGAAGGTGGCACGAAGTCCCTCAGGGGCTAAAGCCCCACTTCGCAACCGCCGTTTACGGCACGGCTGAAGCCGTGCCCTTTCAAATCAACGGGCGGGGCTACATTAACTGTGAAACCGCTATAAAAGGCCATTCCTTACGCTTCCACGAGCGGATGAAATAAATCAGCAATCCCAAGGCCAGGATCACCAGCGCGTACTTGATTTCGCGCTGGAAGTTTTTTCGCGAAAGCAAGATGAAGAGAAAGCCAGCGATTGCCAGGAGCGCGGGCAACGGGTAAAGCCACATTCGAAATGGCCGCGGCATGTCGGGCTGGCGATGCCGCAAGACCATGACCCCAACGGCCTGCACGATGAACTGTAGCAGGATACGAATGACCACGAGCGCGGCAATCACGTCCGCCAGACGTAGAAGGCAGAAGAGAATCGCGACTGCACCTAGCGCGAGTAGTGACACGGTTGGAAAGCGCTTCTCAGGATGCACGCGCGCGAACACCTTGAAGTAGTTGCCGTCGAGCGCGGCGGCAAAAGGTACCCTAGAATATCCCAACAGTAGAGAGAACACCGAGGCGAACGCGGCCCAAATGATCAAGACGGCTATGGCACGTCCCGCCCAACTGCCGTATATGCGCTCCATGAACACGGAGACGATGTAGTTGTTCTGCTCGCCGTTGTGGGCGGCCATCTCGCGCCACGGTATGACGCCGAGCACACTGATGTTCATCACAATGTAGATGGCGGCCACTGCAACGATCGAAAGGATAAGCGCTCGCGGGATGTTGCGACCGGGGTCCTTCACTTCCCCGCCCAAAAAACACACGTTGTAATAGCCCCAATAGTCGTAGGTGGCGATGAGCATCGCGGCACCCATACCGGTAAAAAACCCACTGGAAAGTGTGAACGCGCCCGCTGGGAAATCGAACGCTCGCGCTGCGCTGAAGTGGGTGAGACCGGCAAAGATGATCCACGCAATCGCGATTGCAACGCCCACCCACAGCAGTTCGGCGAGTTTTGCAATGGCGGTGATACGCCGGAAGAGCAGAAACACCACGAACGCACAGCTGGCCATCGCTACCAGCGTTCCCGACATCACGATGGTGCTGACTTCCAGTGTGCCGAGCAGTGGAATTCCGACGTGAAATGTGTGCGTAAACCAGGTGTGTTCCAGTCCCGGCCAGATGTATCCAGCGTAGTGCGCGAGGCCGATGCATCCCGAAGCGATGGAGAGCGGAGCGCTGAAGGACAACTGCCAGATAAATAGAAACGACAGCAGCCTTCCGAGTGAGTTTGGACCGTAGATCCGTTTGAGGTACTGGTAGGAGCCACCTGCCTCGGGCATGGCTGCGCCGAGTTCGGCCCAGACCAGGCCGTCGCAGAGGGCGAAGATGGCCCCAGCGATCCAGCCCAGCATGGCCTGCGGGCCTCCGGCGGCGACCACGATGAGAGGAATGGTGATGAACGGCCCGACGCCGATCATGTCAATCATGTTCAGCGCAGTCGCGCCGCCGAGGCCGACTCCACGAATCAGTTCTGGTTGTGCTGGTGGCTCACTTCGGCTCATGTCCCACGCTTAGCAGGTTGACATAGAGCCGGATCGCGCCGGGGACTCCGAAGGGTAGTTGGCGAAAGAACGCGTAGGCGTTGTAGATGTAAAACCCTTTGCCGTAGGCCGCAACGAGCAATCCGCCTTTTTGTGGAGCTTCGCCCGGATCGTTGCACGCCAGTAGCGCCTGATAATGGTCGTCCCACTTGTCCATGAAGTAGAGGCCGCGCTCCTGTACCCAACCTGAGAAGTCTTTTTCGGAGATTGGATTGGGCGTATGGAAAACCGCGCTCTTTGGATCGAGGACGGTGATGGGCGCCTCTTCGACGGAGACGCGCGCGCGGCTCAACTCCGCGGGATAAGGCACGTAGTTGCCGGCGTTGAAGCTGGCCGGGTCGGTGTTGTACTGCACCATCAGCGTGCCGCCGTTACGCGCGTAGTCAATGAGGCGCTGATTGTTTTTCTTCACATCGTCGCGAGTATCGTAAGCGCGTATGCCCAGAACGATGGTGCCGAAGCGTTGCAGGTTGCCGTGCTCGACATCATCGGGAGTGAGCAAAGTAACGTCGAGGCCGAGCTGCCGCAAGACGGCGGGAATATCGTCGCCGGCGCCCATGATGTAGCCGATCTTGAGTCCGGTCGGAACCTTCACATCCACTACAGCCGCACGCTGGGTGGCCGGCTGAAAGTAGAAGAAACCCCCGATATCCGGACGCGTCACCAGGCTGTAGCCGTCATGGTATTCGCGGCCCTCCGAACCCGCCGAAGCTCGCACGAGATATCGGCCTTCGCTGGCGCCGTCGGGCAATACCTTAAACTCGGATGCATGTTCACCGTTGTGGGTGAACTCAACCACGGCGGACTGCGGTTGAATCTTCCAGGCCGCAGGGCCTTGAGGATGGACTGTGGCCGAAACGTGTTCCGTGTTCGCCCGCACTACAACACTCAATTCGGCGGAAGGGTTGGGACCGCTGGGAATGATTTGTGTCGTGGGCGACGTCATGACAGAAAAGGGCGGCACCACGGCAAGCGGCATGGACCATACCTCTCCCTTCGTGTCGTGGATGGGTGTCCGCGCCACGCTGCTGAGTTCGCCCTCTTGACCTTCGATTGTGTACACCACACGCGCCGCAACCGGCGGAGGAGGTAGAGCTAGCGTTTCGTATTGAGGCTCGTCGATCTGGTACACCGAATCGGTTTCAGGATCGTTGCGATGGAAGTACGCCTTGGTAATTTGCGCGTCGATCGGCGACGAAACACGGAACGTCAGCGCACAGCCATCACCCGGAGCGATACGGCTCGGCACCTTGTCCATGAACAGTTCGTAGTGCCAGCCTAGGGGAAGATCAAGCACGAATTGCTTGATGTCGATGGGCACCGTGCTGCCATTGTGGAACTTGGCCAAAAGCAGGAAGGACTTCCCTGCCGTTATGACTGCGGCCAGTACTTTGCCGTTTCCAGTGTCGAACTCCTCGGCCATGGGACGGCCATCCGGCGTACCGGGGCCGATACCCATATCGAGCGAATAAGCGAGATTTGCGGCCTGCTCGAACTGCTGTTGCTTGGTGTGAAGTTCGGCAAGCAGATCCGCTTTTTCTATCGCACTGAGGCTCGATGCCTCGACCTTCGTGATAAGCGACTGCGTGAGGTTCAGGCCCCGTAGCAGCGGCTTGCCGGCGGATTGGGGGTTTTTGTCGGCAGCGGCCGTCGCCTCGTCTACTTGCTTGGCGAGCTCTTCCAGCGACTGGCGCAGCCACGGCGCTTTATTGGCGTCCGACCCAAGCCGTGATGCTAAGGCCGGTAACGACGTATCGATGCCGTCGAAGAAATCCTTCTCGTGGGTCGTGCTGACGGGGTTGGCGGGCAACACCGAATCGATAAGCTTGTAATAGCTGGTGCGACGCCCTTCGGGCAGCGTCCAGCCACCAGCGCCCTGAGAGAGCTGGTGTTGGAGTCCTTTCCAGGCAAACTTTACGTACGACTCGCCGAGCAGTGGGTCGTCCTGCGAGGTATCCAGTTCAACGTTCCACTCCTCCGTGGCCCGAACGTTGTCCATGTAAAGCTTTTTTGCCTGCCACGGTTGCAGACCTTCGCGAATCTGCTCGGGGAACTTGGTTGGATCGGCTGCCGCGCGAAAGGCTTCGCGAGTCAGGATGCCGGACGCCTGATGGTTTCCGTGACCATCGCGTGACGCCCCTTGGAAACGCGTGCAAATTACATCAGGCCGAAAGGTCCGGATGATTCGGACCATGTCGGCGAGCGCCACGTCGTGACCTCCCCACTTGGCGAATGTCTCTTCCGGCGTTTTCGAGAAGCCGAAATCGGCGACGCGGGTGAAGCGCTGCTCCACACCGTAGTAGCGATCAGCTCCCAGCAACTCGAGGGTGCGAAGAATACCGAGCTCGTCGAGAAGATTGCTGCCGACTTTGTTTTGTCCACCCTCGCCGCGGTTCAGCGTCAATTGCAGGGCAGTGTCGCCATGGCCGCGGGATTCCAGCGTCAGCATGCCGCCATCCTCGTCGTCGGGGTGGGCGGTGGTGTGCATCAGTCGGGCGGTCGTGCGCAAGCGGCGAAGCGTCAGCTTGAGCCCCGTCACACCCGTGTCAATAGCAAGGGGCTTGGTGTCGACCCAGGGAGACGGAACCTGGGCGACGACGCCGGCGCAGAGCGACAAAACTGAAATCAGCGCCAGTAAGCGCCACACGCAAGACCGAGCTTTAAATTCCTGAGAAGTCGCCATCAATCGTCAAGACAGCCGGTAACGGATACCGCGCTGTTGTACAGAGTACACAATTCGGCTAATCGTGTGCCGGGCGCGACAGCAGAGAACCCGCTGGTCGACGGCCATCACATATACGACTGGTGCACGTAACACCAGATCCAATCGCCTGACTTGTACGGCTTCATGATGGCATGTCCGGTCTCCTGAAAATGCTCGTTGGCGTGTCGTCCGGGCGAGGAATCGCAGCACGCTACGTTGCCGCAGATCAGACATATGCGTAGCTCGACCGGCTTCTGACCGGCGGCCTTACACGCCTCGCAAGTCCTGCTACTAGGCTTCGTCTTGTGATTGGCATCCGCAAGGTGGTCACATTTCGCCATCGTCACTCCTGTCGAACACGCATTGGATGACTCACGCACCGAGCGGGACTCCGTAAGAACCACTGTGGCAATGCGTTATGAGCATTCGATATGTTGACTATAATGTAAGATTCGCGGCTCCACGAGCTTTCGCGTGCGGCTCCCTATTCCGCCCTGCGCAATTCTGATAGCACGCGACGGACCCATCAATGATTCAGACTCTGTTCGGCAGTACCGAGGAAAAACCGAGCTTTCTGGAACGTATGAAAGAGGCGGTCACGCGCACGCGTGAAAGCCTAAATGAGCGCATCGACGACTTGGCGTCGATCGGCAAGGAGATCGATCGTGGCACCCTGGATGACCTGGAAGCCACCCTCATTAGCGCCGACCTCGGAACCGCTACGACCGCCGCCGTGCTGGAATCCTTACGTGCGAAAGTCGATCGTAAGCAGATCGGAGACGTCGAAGAGCTTAAGCGTGTCCTGAAAGAAGAGTTGCTGAAGATTTTGAATGACGCCGAAAGGCGTCCGGTTCAAAAGGTTGATGGCGAGCCGGAGGTGATTCTCGTTGTGGGCGTGAACGGGACGGGTAAAACCACATCGGCTGGGAAGCTAGCATACGCTCTGCGCGCCCAGGGCAAAACCGTGCTGCTCGCGGCGGCTGACACGTTCCGCGCTGCAGCGATTGAACAGTTGGAAATCTGGGGCGACCGTTCCGGAGTAGAAGTGATCAAGAACAAACCCGGCGGCGACCCTTCGGCCGTGCTGTTCGATGCGCTACAGGCGGCCAAGGCGCGCAATATTGATTACGTAATCGTGGACACTGCAGGCCGGTTGCATACCAAGAGCAACCTGATGACGGAACTCGAGAAAATGCGGCGAACCGCTCAGCGTTTTATCCCTACGGCTCCGCACGAGACGCTGCTGGTGATGGACGCGACGACAGGCCAAAACGGGTTACAGCAGGCTCGTTTGTTCACGCAGTCGGCGGGAGTTACGGGCATCGTGTTGAGCAAACTCGACGGGACGGCCAAGGGCGGCGTAGTGGTTGCGATCTCGAAGGAACTCGGACTGCCGGTTCGCTACGTTGGGGTCGGGGAAAAAGCTGGCGATCTGTTGCCCTTTAACGCCAAGGACTTTGTGGACTCGCTTTTCAACTGACATGGCACCCAAGCCAAACGACGCGCGGTACATGCAGCAGGCCCTGGAGCTTGCACGCCGAGGGATCGCGCTGGCTTCTCCGAACCCACGCGTGGGAGCGGTACTGGTCTCGCCGGAGGGCAAAGTCGTAGGGCGCGGCAGCCACACCTACGACGGGGTAAAACACGCCGAAGTGATCGCCCTCGAGGCAGCGGGAGAGCGGGCCAGCGGTAGCACTCTCTACCTGAATCTGGAGCCGTGCTCTCACGTTGGCCGGACCGGACCGTGCGTAGAGGCCATTATTGCGGCCGGAGTGAAGCGGGTTGTAGCGGCGATGCGCGATCCCAACCCACTTGTTGCAGGGCGCGGCTTCGAGAGGCTGATCGCGGCCGGAATCGAAGTCCAGGAAGGCCTCTGCGAGCCGGAGGCGCGGAAACTTAACGAGGCATTTGCCCGGTATATCCGCTATAAGACGCCTTTCATCACACTCAAGACTGCGATGACCCTGGACGGCAAGATTGCACCTCCGCCGGGCGACACCATCAGTCCCAGCACAATGGGTTCGATGGCGGCCACAGGTGGCTGGATCACCAGCGAAGTGGCCCGCGCCCACGTACATGAGATGCGCCACGCCAATGACGCCATCATGGTCGGCGTAGGAACCATCATTGCCGATGACCCGCTACTGACCGACCGAACCGGCTTGTCGAGGCGCCGACCGCTTTTGCGGGTGATTCTCGATTCGCGCCTGCGGCTGCCCTTAGACTCTCGCGTAGTGCGCACAGCCGACTACGACGTTGTCGTGTTCTGCTGCTTCGCTGAAGAGCGTAAACGGCAGGAGTTGGAAGAACGGGGAATCATGGTGGAGCAGGTCCCCATGCGTCAGCCCCTGGAAGATGGAACGATTCCCTTCCCGAGCGGTTCGCAGACGTCCGACGGCCGTCCGGACTTGGAACGGGTTGTGGCCAAGTTGGGAGAACGCGAGGTCACCAGCGTCATTATTGAGGGCGGCGCAATGGTGAATTGGGCCGCTCTGTCTGCTGGAATCGTGGACAAGATTTTCTTTTATTACGCTCCCAAAATATTGGCCGGCACGGGATCAATTCCTCTGGCGCTGGGCACTGGGTACCGACGCTTCAGCGAGGCTGCCTACGTCCGTTCCCTTACCTTACACCGCTTTGGCGAGGATTTCGCCGTCGAAGGGTACCTGCGCGATCCCTACGCCGACGTAATTCATGTTGTTCCTGATCCTTCATAATCGGCCTGTGTTTACAGGTAATTCTTCGAGGTCGCTCTCATGTTCACTGGTCTGGTAGAAGAAGTTGGAACCATCCTCAGCATTGTTGAAAAAGGTGGTAATCACCGCATCACCATTGAAGCTCCGTTGTCAGCGCGAGAACTCCGGGAAGGCAATAGCATCGCGGTCAGCGGTGTTTGCCTGACCGCCCTCGACATCAAGCCAAACACGTTTTGCGCGGACCTGGCCAAGGAAACCTGGACGCGGACTTCGTTTTCGCGAATCTCTGAGGGTGCGGAGGTAAACCTCGAGTTGCCGCTCAAGGCCGATGCGCGCATGGGCGGTCACATCGTCCAGGGTCATGTGGACGGCACCGGCCGGCTGGCCAGCCTCGAACCGATCGCTAATGCTGACGACTTCTGGCTGCACATCGACATCCCGGAGGACCTGGAAAGGTATGTAGTGTTCAAGGGATCGATTGCCATTGAAGGAATCAGTCTCACGGTTGCCAACCTGGAAGGCTTGCGGCTGACGATTGCCATCATTCCCCACACGGTCAAAACGACCAACCTGAAGTCCCTGAAGGCCGACGATCCGGTGAATATCGAGACCGATATCGTCGCCAAGTACCTGGAAAAGTGGACCCACCGGGACGAGCAGTCCGGAAGACTGACAATCGATCGCTTGGTCGCTCAGGGATTTTAGCGTCAACGAAGCTGGATTGATCACACTTGCGCGGCGTGCGGCGGGCGCTGCGCACCGAAGTAGCGTTCGAAGTCCAGCGAGTCGAGCTGTAGAAACTCCTGCACGATGGGCTCGTCGCACTTCTGCATTTCCTCGAATGTACCGAAGAAAATAGCACGCGCTTCGTGCAGAAAGAGCAGGCGGTCGGCTAGCTTTTTTGCCAGCGCCATGTCGTGCGTCACCACGATGCTGGTCAGTTTCAGCTGCCGTTTGAGCTTTTTAATCAGGTCTCCCAGCAGGTGCGCCATCAGAGGATCGACCATGGTGGTGGGCTCGTCGTACAGCACCGCATCGGGTTGCGCGGCCAGAGCGCGTGCGATGGCCACGGAACGCTTCATGCCGGTGGATAGGTCTGATGGCAGCAGATCGCGGAACTCGCGTACGCCAACCATGTCGAGCAGTCCGTCGATAATCTGGTAAATCTGCTCTTCTTCGAGCCCGCCCCGCTCGCGCAGCGGAAACGCGACATTCTCGCCAACGGTGAGTGAATCGAAGAGTGCTCCGTTCTGAAAGACCATGGTGACTTTCTTACGAATCTCCTCCATCCGTTCTTCGCCAAACTCGGTCACGTTTTCGTGCGCCACCCACACGTTTCCGCTGTCCGCCTTGAGAAAGCCCATGATCATCTGCAGCGAAACCGACTTACCGACGCCACTGCGACCGAGGATGCAGACGGTTTCTCCCGGCATAACGTCGAAGCTAACGTCGTGAATGATAACCTTGCTGCCGAAGGCCTTATAGACGTGCTCGAATTCGATGTATGGCTTCTGGCCGTTCATGAATTCGTACCCGCGGTCGATGCGTGATGAACATCGGCAACGACACCCGCCACTGTCTCATAATCCTCAGGTGTGTTGATATTGCGAAAAATGCTGGGCGAGAATCCGGCCGACACCCATTCGCTTTCCGCTACAAATCGGGTCGGAATAATCTTGAAAAGGCGGTCCACCCTGTACTCGCCTGCCCGCAGGGCCTGCTCGACGACGCCTTGTGCCTCGCGCCGGTAAACCGCACAGAGCGGCTGGTTGCGTCCTTCTGCCTGCGGCACTGTCACGGTTGCTTCAGTCGCCGACGCGAGTTGCAACAGCCAACGCAGGAACTCCGTCGTCATTAGGGGCATGTCCACTGACAAGATTAGGTTCCGATCAGACAACGTTGTGGAAAGCGCCGCATGAATGCCGCTGAGCGGGCCACATCCGGGAATCGCGTCCTCGATAACTTCGCCGTATTGCGCATACTTGTTCCGGTCGCCGACAACGACTGGCCGTGTCGCGAGAGCACTTGTCTTCTCAAGCGTGAGTTGCAACAGGTTTTGCCCACCGAGCACTAGCAGGGCCTTGTCCTGTCCCATGCGTGAGCTGCGACCGCCCGCAAGTACGAATACGGATACATCTTCCACGTCGTCATGATAAATGACGGCATGGGGGCGAACGCCGTAACTTGCCAGATGTTACGCCCGCGCGGGACGAAAAGTTGTGGTGTGCGGAATACAGCCGTTGATCTCGACAGCGACGATGCGTCCAGCGTTGTCGAGCTCGACGGTTCCCGGCGCGTTGAGAACTGCGTCTCCGCTGAGGCCGGGAAGCGAGACGAACACGCGGTTTTCTACACAGGTTGCCGTGGGATCTCTCTTGATGTAGGTCAGGGCGTAATCGGAGCGACAGGCCTTGGGAAGCACGAAGCTCAGGTCAGCGATGTCGCCCGTTTCGGAGACCGACACGGCGACCTCGATCGAGATGCGGGCAGTGACTTCGTCGCCTTCCACTTGGCTGGGCGGCTTAAAACAGATGTAGTACTCAAAACCCGAATCGGGGTCGAATGCACTCCGATCCACCTGGAACGCCATGCTCTGGCCTCCTGTGTTTACTGCTAACCACATCAGGCTTTCGATACTAAATCACGCGGCGGAGGTGTGCAATTGATAAACCCTGCATTTGACGAATCAAGCTCGTTAATATGACCGATTTGGGGAACCGGCGGTCTCGATGAGCGGGGCGCCGGACACATTCCGGGGCATAACCGCCGTGCTCTGTTATATTTTCGTTCTGGAGCACACGCGGACTCGAGCATGCCTATTCTCTCGCTGAACGACATCGCCAAGGACAAGGTCGAAGCCGTGCAGGAGTATTCGCTGCTCGCCGGCCGCTCACTCTCCAACATCTTCGCCCACCCCAGGTATATTTCCGACACCTTGTTGCAAGCCGACTCGATCGGGGTTGGGTCATTGCCAATCGTAGTACTGATCGGTTTCTTTACCGGAGCGGTGCTCGCGTTGCAGACCGCCACCACGTTGCAGCAGTTCGGCTCGCTCTCACTGACGGGGCAACTGGTTGCTCTTTCTATGGTTCGTGAGTTGGGGCCGGTATTGACCGGCATCCTGGTGGCCGGCCGCAATGCTAGCGGCATGGCGAGCGAGCTCGGGTCGATGAAGGTGACCGAGCAAATCGATGCGATGCGGGCGATGGGGGTCGACCCGACAAAGAAACTCGTGACTCCTCGCGTGATGGCCACCGTGGTCATGCAGTTCTTCCTTAGCATCATCTCTGACCTAATGGGGCTGACCGGCGGATTCGTGGTTTCGTATCTGCTGCTAGGACTCGATGGCAAGGAGTACTGGACGACTGCCTACCAGGCGCTCCGTTTTGGGGACGTGTTTATGGGTCTGGCGAAGCCCGTGTTCTTCGGCTTCATCATCGCTTCAATCGGCTGCTACTACGGCATGACGGCCAAGGGCGGCACGGAGGGCGTGGGACGGGCCACAACCCAGGCCGTGGTTGCGGCATCGGTGTTAATCGTGGTCAGCGATTTCTTCATCACTAAGTTTCTGCTGGCATTCTTCCACTACTAGCCATGGCGACCCCTACTGCCCCAGTCTCGCAGCCAGAGCCCAAACATACCGAACCTTCGGGGATCCTGCTGCGCTTTGAGGATGTCTCCATCAGCTTCGAACAGCCAGTCCTCGATGACATTTCGTTTGAACTCAAGCACGGCGAAACCAAAGTGCTGCTGGGAGAAGCAGGAACGGGTAAGACCTTGATCCTCAAGCTGGCCCTTGGTCTGTTAAAGCCGGACAGCGGGCGCATCACCGTGCTGGGAGAGGAAATATCGTCCATGCGAGAGCAGGACATGTACTCCTTCCGCAGGAAGATTGGCATGGTATTTCAGGAGAGCGCACTATTCGACTCGCTTACGGTCGAGGAGAATGTCGCCTATCGTTTAATCGAGGAGACCGGACGGATCACCGACGAAATCCATGCGCGCGTAATCGAAGTACTTGAGTTCGTCGAATTGGCGCAGACATACAACATGTTTCCCTCGGAGCTTTCCGGCGGTATGCGCCGTCGTGTGGCCATCGCTCGAGCGATCATTACGCAACCGGAAGTGTTGCTCTACGACTCGCCCACTGGAGGACTCGACCCGGTAACTTCAAACACGATTATCGAGCTGGTGGTAAAGCAGCGCGATGTGTACAAGACCAGTTCCCTGCTGGTAACCCATCGCTTGCAGGATGCGTTCACGATGGCGAGCCATTACTTCGATCGCAAGCTCAATAAAATGGTGCCGCTGGAGGACGGTTCCATACGGAACGTCCACACAACGTTCTTGATCTTGCGCGACCACAAGATTATCTTCGAAGGCACAGCACCGGACCTGCTGCGCTGCCGCGATCCTTACATCCGAGAGTACCTGAGCTAACGAGCTGCCAGCGCCGCTTCTTCTCTGCGACGGGCCATTTCAGCCTGCGTCTTCTGCATGGCCACGGTACGCTCGCGCGTTTCGGCCGAGCTCTCGGCAAGCTGCTGCGCCTGGCGCATGAACTGCGGCATCCCCATTTTTTGGCGAAACTCTTCCAGGAAGGGTTGTATTTTGGCGTACACGAAAAACATTTCCTGGAAGTTGTCCAGCGCGAGCTCGCGATTGAGCGCCCCGCGGTTTACCAGCGATGCTGCCATCTCCCAGTATCCAGCGACCTGTCGAAGATAAGCCTGCTCCTGGTTACCGACCGCGCCCGCGATCTTCATCAAATCATCGAGCGACTTGGGTGAGAACTGTCCGAAAAATTTCCGCGCCTCGCGCATTACGGGCTCACGACGAAGGTCGTAAAGCTTGAGAATGAGATCGGCATCGTGGTGAGTTGGCTGTGATTCGCTCATGGTCATCTCCTAGGCTACCGCCTCTGGCGTAGCAATTTGCCGAGAGTAATCGCACTTCACGGCACTCTCCACCGTTTCGGTCTTTTTCTTGCCGCGGCGTTTGGGTTCTTCCGCCGCAGTGCGCTTGTTGTTGGGACACACCAGATAGACGCCGTCTTTCAACGTCTTCTCCAGCAAATACGGGCTCTTGCAAACCGGACACTCTTCCGCCACGGGCTTGAATGCTGAAGTGAACTCGCACTTGGGATAGTTGGTGCATCCATAGAAGAAGTTTCCGCGACGCGCTTTCTTTTCGGCGATATCACCATCTTTGCAGTCCGGACACTTTACGCCGATGAGGTTCTGCTTGACGTACTTGCAGTCGGGGTAACCGCTGCACGAAACGAACTCGCCGAACCGCCCGTGACGGATTAGAAGACTCCGTCCGCACTGAGGACACTTCTCGTCGAGCGGAATGTCTGGCACTTTCTTGGCTTGGTCGAGGCGCCGTGTGGTCTTGCATTCCGGATAGCCCGTGCAGGCCATGAACTGCCCGAAACGCCCCCGCTTCAGCACCATGGGACGGCCACAGTTTTCGCAATACTCTTCCTGTGTCGTCTCCTGCAGGTCGGCCGAGTCGAGGTCGGGCAGGTCGATGGGGTTCTCTTTTGTAAATGTGCAACTGTTCGGATCGGTTTTGTCATACGCGCTGCAGGCGAAGAACGAACCGTGTTTGCCCCACTTGATGACCAGCGGCGAGCCGCAGCGCTCGCAAATCTGGTCGGTGGGTTTCTCCATCCGCTTCACATTTTCCATGTGCTTTTCGGCGTAATGGAGGTCCTTCTCGAACTTCTTGTAGAACTCGGCAAGTGCGTCGGTCCAGGACTCCTTGCCCTCTTCGATCTCGTCGAGCTCTTCTTCCAGACGAGCGGTGTACTGGAAATCAAAAATATCCTTGAAGTTGACCACCAAAAGGTCGGTGACTACGAAACCGATTTCCGTAGGGATAAACTTGCCGCCCACCTTCTGTACGTATTGCCGCTCCTGGATGGTGCTAATGATGGCGGAGTAGGTGGAAGGGCGGCCAATTCCCCGCTCTTCCAGTTCCTTGACCAGCGATGCCTCGTTAAACCGCGGCGGAGGTTCGGTGAAGTGCTGCTCGGAACTGAGTGACTTGAGAGTAAGTTTCTGCCCTTCCGTCAGCTCGGGCAGCTTGTGCTTCAAGGCCTCGTCTTCCTCGTCCTTATTGTCTTTGGACTCTTCGTAAACCTTCAGGAAGCCCTCGAACTTCAGGACTGAACCGCTCACACGGAAGCGGTGATCTTCTCCTTTGCTGGTGGCGTCGATATCGACCGTCGTCTGGTCGAAAACGGCCGGGTTCATCTGCGAGGCCACGAAACGTTGCCAGATGAGTTTGTATACCTTGAATTCGTCTTCCTGCAGGTACTGCTTGATGGTGTCGGGATGCCGGGCGGCCGACGACGGACGAATCGCTTCATGCGCGTCCTGCGTATCTTTCTTTGACTTGAAGGTGTTTGGCGATTCCGGCAGAAATTGCGGACCGAAGTCTCTGCCAATCAACTCGCGCACCTCGGCGATCGCATCGTTCGATACGCGCGTCGAGTCGGTACGCATGTAGGTGATCAGACCCACTGTACCTTCTTCACCCAGGTCGACGCCTTCGTAGAGGCGCTGGGCGATCATCATGGCGCGCTTTACACTGAAGCGAAGCTTGCGTGAGGCATCTTGCTGGAACTTGCTCGTCGTAAAGGGAGCGGCAGTGTTCTGGCGACGCTCTTTCTTCTCGACCGAGCGCACGGTCCAGGTTGCACTCTTGAGCTCCTCTTCCAGCTTCTTAGCGGTCTCTTCATTAGGAAGAACGTTCTGTTTGGGGTTGGTTCCTACCAGCCGCGCGTCAAATGCAGGAGGCTTGGTCCCCGCAAGGTGGGCGTCCAAGGTCCAGTATTCGGTCGGGACGAACGCCTTAATGTCGCGTTCGCGCTCTACGATGAGCCGCAACGCGACCGTTTGCACGCGGCCAGCAGACAGGCCGCGACGTACCTTGTCCCAAAGCAGCGGCGAGACCTGATAACCAACCAGGCGATCTAAAACGCGGCGAGTCTGCTGTGCGTCTACCAGGTTGCGATCGATGTCGCGAGCGTGCTGAAAGGCGTCCTGGACGGCCTTCTTCGTAATCTCGTTGAAAGTAACGCGCCAGATTGGGGTGGCGGTCTTCTTCGACTTCTTGCCGTCCACCCGCTCGCCGCCCAGTTCTTCGGCGAGGTGCGCTGCGATGGCTTCACCTTCTCGGTCCGGGTCAGGCGCCAAGTAGATGGTGTCGGCGGACTTGGCCATCTTTTTCAGCTTCGCGATGACCTTTTCTTTACCAGGGATCACCTCATAATCGGTCGCGAAATCGTTCTCCAGATCCACCCCAAGAGACTTCTTGGGCAGATCTTTGATATGGCCGAACGAGGCTTCAACCTCGTATCCGGCGCCAAGATACTTCTGGATCGTCTTCGCCTTGGTGGGCGATTCGACGATAACTAGACCCTTTGCCAATGGAACCTCTTATGTCTGCTCAACACTAAATATGATTTCAGGGATACGGATATGACACTAGCACGACCGGCAAACAAAACCGAAATCACGCCAAGCTGTCTTTAGATCACTCGCACGTAATACTTCCCTGGCAGCGTGCGGATTCGGCCGCTCATTTCCAACTCGAACAGCGCGGCGAAAATCTGGGAGGAAGACAGGTCCGCAACCAGGCGCTCGATCAACTGGTCGATGTGCGTGGGCTCATCTGCTCGCAACACAGCAAAGATCTTCTTTTCGTCGGGACCCAAATCCGGGCCGCCAAACAAAGATGCTGTCTGAGGCCCTTCGGATGCAGGGCGTTCAGGAGGAGTCAGGGTCAGGCGGGTGTCTGCGGGCAATGCTTCCCACACGTCCTCCCAAGTTGCCACCAGCGCAGCGCCCTGTTTTATCAATGTGTTAGGTCCCCATGACAGCTTATTAGTAACGTTGCCCGGCACGGCGTAAACATCCCGCCCTTGCTCCAGTGCGCACCGGGCCGTTACGCGCGTGCCGCTGTATTCTCCAGCCTCGATCACCAATACTCCGATCGACATTCCGCTGATAATGCGGTTGCGGATGGGGAAATTCTGAGGAGCCGGGAAGGTACCCAGAGGGAACTCGCTAACAATGGCTCCGCCCGTGGCCAGAATCTGGTCCGCAAGTTTCTGATTCTCCTTGGGATAGGTGACATCGACACCGGTTCCCCATACGGCGACCGTCGGACCGTGGGCATTCAAGGCTCCGCGATGGGCGGCACTGTCGATTCCTCTCGCCATCCCGCTGATAATAATGAGTCCACGAGCGGCAAGGTCGCATGCCAGTCGCTCGGCCATTCCGGTGCCGTAGGGAGTAGGATGCCTTGTCCCAATAACTGCAACTCCTTGCTGGTTTATGATTTCCGAATTTCCTCTGAGGTAGAGTACGAGCGGAGGGTCGTAGATTTCATAAAGTCGCTTGGGATAACTGGGATCGTCGAGCGCAATGACCTCGGCTCCGAGTGCCTTGACCCGATCCATCTCGTCAGCCGCCAATTCGAGCGACTTACCGAGTGCCAAGCTCTGAGCCGAAGCGGCTGCCAAACCTGCCGCCTCCAGTTCGGTCAACGAGGCGTGCGACAGGCGGTCGATGCCGTCGAACAGCTCGACCAGCTTGCGTCCTCTGCCAGCCCCTATGCCGGGAGTAAGCGACAGCGCGAGCCATTGCAGGGCGCTCGTGACCTCCGGTGGACACTTGACGAACGCCGACTGCGATTTGGGCATGGTGGCTCCTGATACAACGGATTCTGCGACGCTCAGGGTAATCACAGATAAGGTTACGGTCAATGACAGCCGTCACAGAGTTTCGTGCGTTCACCAAAGTGGCCGTGGAGGGACTGGCGATCGCGGAACCGCGCTACGTGTCATTGTTTGTTAGACTCGGATGTTCATGTCCCGCCTGCGAGTCTCGGCCATATCGTTTCTGAACACAGCCCCCCTGATGTGGGATTTCGAGCACGCCGATGCCGCCAAGGACTTCGATATCTCGTACACAATTCCCTCGGAGTGCGCCGCCGCCTTAGCCGAGGGCAAGGCGGATATCGGGATCATTCCTGCCGTGACGTATGCTCAAATCCCCGGTCTGGTGATCCTGCCCAACATCGCCATCGCGGCTAGAGATAACGTCCGCTCGATCCTGCTGATCAGCAAGAAGCCCATCGAGGACGTGAAGACGGTGGCGACAGATACGTCTTCGCGAACGTCGGTGGCGTTGACGCAAATTCTGTTCGCGAAATTCCTGGGCGGTCACCGGAAATTTGAGCCTCATCCTCCCAACTTGAAGGAGATGCTCAAGCGGAACGATGCGGCCCTGCTGATTGGTGACTCAGCCCTTCAGATCTCGCTTCATGACTCTCCTTATCACGTCTACGACTTGGGGCATGACTGGAAGAGGCTAACGGGAAAGCCGTTTGTATTCGCGTTCTGGGCGGTGCGGCTGGATGCGCTAAACCGGCAACCGAGAGGGATGAATCTCATTCGTACCTTCCAGGACTCACGCGATCATGGCTTGCTACCGGAGAATGTCGCAACTCTAGCAGCGGAATGGTCCCCCAAACTCGGCCTCACCGAGACCGAAGTGACGACCTATCTCACGGAGAACATCCACTATTACCTCGACCGCGAGAATCATGCTGGATTGGATCTCTTCCTGAATTACGCGCATGAAGTCGGGCTGATACCGTCAGTGCCGGAGCTTCGCTTCCTGGGGCCCGTCGCGTTTGGCAGTGCGCGGAAGTAGCTGCGACGTTCAGGAATCTATTTGAATAGCCAGCGGGTCGCGCCTTTGGGAAATAGCTTCTCCGGCATGGCGATCACTTTTCGGGGAGTGACTTTGAAGATCGGGCCCATCTTGGGATCGAGCTTCCAGCCGTACTTCTTGAAGTAGTGCTCGAATGCGGCCTCGGGAACGTGTGCGACTTCGGTCGGGCTCGCCTCACCTTCGACGATGACGGCCTCTTCGATCTTCTCGTTGCAAATCACGCAATGGGGGTTGGTGGCGAGGTTCTTCGCCTTGAGGGTGTCCGCGCCAGTGCTGAAGTAATAGGCGTTCTCCAGCCAAATCCCCCAAATCACCATGGTATGAGGACGGCCATCCGGTCGGACGGTGGTGATGAGGTAGTTGTGGGAGGCGGTCAGGCGCTTTTGGGCCCAGTCCCAGGAGACACTTCCCTTCAGGGCCTTCGGAACGCCGTAGACCTTTGGGAGAACCGGGCGACTGGCTTTTGGAGCCTTGGACTTTGTCGATTTCATCGATCTAAGCGGAAGGCAAGAATCAATAAGTTAGCGCAAATTTGCGAAATCACGGTTGTTTGTTTTCAATTGGTTAGGAGAAAAACACTCCCAACCCACTGTTTCTACATGTACTTATAGCTATCCATGTCAGCCATAAGGACTTAGCTCGCCATTTTCCGGCTAGTAGGCCCAGAAGGGTCCAACGACACTCGTGCCAGTGACAGGTTGCTGTTCGATGCCCGTAAACACACCATTTGGCTTCCCGTAGAAGAAGGAGAGGCCCCAATCGAACGACGACCCGCAGCCGGAAATCGGCGAATTCGGCCCTCCCAACTCCATGAAGGCATTGTTCTGTCCGTTGTTGTTGTTAAACAACGTGTTCGCATTGCCCACACTGAATGGCACGGTTCCGGTTCCACTGCCCGACGCTCCTTGGTTGTTAGCACTGAGGGTCAGCAAACTCGCCGGACAATAAAATGCCGTGTTCGGGCTGCCGCACGTCACCAATCCGGGATAACCGGTAGCAGGGAAAAAGTACGCGTTCGAGCCGCTATCGATGTAGCTGCAGCTGTTGGTCTGACCATTGAAGACCGTGGTAAAGAAAGTGTACGTGGCGTCCGAGGGATTATTGTCGATGTCGAAAACGGTCGCCGCACCGAGACCATTATTGGTTTGCGTACCAATGCCAAAGATCAGGTTGCCGCTTATAGTCGTGGTACCGCCGGACGGAACGGAAGGCAACTGGATGAGCACACCGTTGTTGTCGGACGGGAGTGCCCAATCCGGATTGGTCACCTGCTGCGCCAGTCCCTGGAAGATCGCAGTGCATCCGCTGGTCGGACAAGAGTAGTAAACGTTCGGAGCGGTTGTTCCGCTGACACATGCCGGACCGCAGTCCTGCTCATAGTTGCCTACGCCGAGGACGCCATATGCGCCGAATGACGCAAGGGTGCTCTCGTCGGTGCCCTGAGAAGTGCAACCGGAAGGAATCGCCGGGACGCGAGGATCACCAATAATCTGGATCGGCACGCCGACCACGGTTGCGTTGGGAACTGTAGATGCAATTTCGCTTCCCATCTGAATCGTCGCCAATGCCACTGACCCCCAAGTGACTCCATCGACGAATGCGTTGCACTGACCGATGGGATTGCCGCTGGAGTCAGTCTGGAGCGGGAACGGGGTTGGATTCAGTTCTCCACCGGATGCTCCCTGGGCGAGCAGCCGCAAACCAACCGAGCCGGTATCGATCAAAACATGATCAATGGTCTGGCAATTCGAAGTTCCTGGGGCACAAACGGTGACTGTGGCGAAAGCACCATTCGCATACGTCTGGCCGGTCGACACCAGGGCGGGAGGTCCGCCATCGACCGTGATCGGCAAGGTGTTGCTCACGCCGGCGACGACGGTGACGGTAGCCGTTCCCGTCACTGCCGTATTCTGCTGCGAGCTGGCAGTGATGGTGTAGGTGCCCGGCGTCGTGTTGCTATACACACCGGTAATGGGATTGATGGTGCCGGCGCTGGCGGTCCATGTGACATTGGGACTGAAATTGCCGCTCCCGTTGACGACCGCGCTGCAAGCCGTCTGTTGGCCGCCCTGAATCGTCGTCGGAGAACATGTTGCAACCACCGAATTTACTGTGCCTGAGGTTTGAACCGTAATTACGGTAGAGCCTGTTTTGGTGCTGTCCTGGGTCGAGGTGGCGGTGATCGTCACCTGGGTGGTGAAGGGAACGGTTTCGGCGGTAAACACGCCGCCGGCAGGAGTTATCGTTCCATTGCCGCTGGCCGTCCAGGTGACGACCGAGCTGAAATTTCCGGTGCCCGAAACTGAGGCTGTGCACTGGCTGGTTTGGCCAGAAGTGATCGAAGTCGGGTTGCAACTTGCACCCACCAGAGTGATGGTCGAGGTGGTACTGCTGCTCCCTCCGCACGCTACCAGACCTACAAGGCAGCAAACTGCTGCAAGAATTCCTATGAGTCGCACGCTTGCTCCTTTACTGGATCTCGGTGACATCCACGCCTTGTGGAATCATGGCGGGCACATAGGCGCGGCCATGGAAATCGCGTGCGTGTCCACTTTGCTGAAATACAAAACCTGCGTTCTCGATCGAAACGGGGCCATGTCCATGGCGACCCTGAGCAGCGACCGCCTGGTTGATGGTGTCGAAATAAGAACCCAGCACCTGTTGCAGGTCAGGTCGAAACGGTCCTTGCCAAGCCACACCGAAAACGTTTCCTTCGGGCGAGACGTACTCGCGCACCACCTGGCCGGTAGGAACCTGAATTTCGTGGGTGACGTAGCGCTGGGTGGCAACGCTGCGCAGCGTGCCCTTCATGTGAGCGCTGTCGGTCTGCACTGACGTAACATTGTCGCCTAACGAGGCCCACGCCGGAAACGCCAGCGCCAGCAGTACGCTGGGGATAAGCAGCCGCAAGGTCCTACCATTGGGGAATCCAAAGGGAGTCGTTCGATTCATTCTAATTTTCCTTTGACAGCTATGCCCTCGAATTGTCGCATAGGCCGCGCGAGCCGGGGCAGTTCGTGAAACCTGGTACCGTTGAATACCCTATCATTCTACAAGACTTGCCGTGGTAGCCGGCGCTGGTATAAACGCGAACGGCGGGGATTTGTTTCGTAGTCCTGCAGCTCCGATGGCGACGGTGATTTCAGGCGCCGTTTTGTATTCCGCCCGCGAGCCGGTCGGGTTCCGATGCTTTAGAATGTCACAGTAGGTTGTGATCTTCTTTATGTCACTGAGCAAAGCTGAAGCACTGGAGTTGTTTCGTTCCGACGATCTGGTCGGCATCGGTATGGAAGCGGACGCGTTGCGCCGACGCCTGCATCCCGACGGAGTGGTCACCTACATCATCGACCGGAACATCAATTACACCAACTTCTGCACGGAGTACTGCACTTTCTGCGCATTCTACCGTCCGCTGAAGGGCAAGCTCGCGGCAGAGGGCTACATCCTCGACTTTGACACCATCTACGACAAGGTGCGCGAGACGGTCGAACTGGGCGGAACTGGTGTGCTGCTGCAGGGTGGGCTGCATCCCGATCTCAAGATCGAATGGTACGAGGCCATGCTCAGCGGTCTGAAGCAACGCTTTCCGACCGTCCATCTGCATTGTTTTTCGGCATCGGAGGTCATTTGTATCGCCGAAGTCAGCGGTCTGAGCATTGAGGACGCTATCAAACGGCTGCGCGATGCCGGGCTTGACTCCATTCCCGGAGGCGGGGCCGAGATCCTAGACGACGAAGTGCGTTACAAGATTGCGCGCCTGAAGTGCCTGACCGACGACTGGCTGAATGTGCATCGTACGGCCCACAGGCTGGGGATGCGCACCACAGCCACCATGATGTTTGGCGTGGGCGAAAGCTACGAGAACCGCATCAACCACTTCCAGGTGCTCTACGACCTGCAGGAAGAGACGGGCGGATTCACAGCGTTTATCCCGTGGTCGTTCCAGCCGCAGAACACAGCGCTGGGTGGCCGCGGCTGGGAAGAAGCCACGGCGGTCGAGTATCTGAAGACGCTGGCCATCGCGCGGTTGTATTTGTCGAACTTCGAGAATGTGCAATCGAGCTGGGTGACGCAAGGGCTGAAGGTCTGCCAAATGGGCCTGCGCTTTGGCGGCAACGATGTGGGCTCGGTGATGATCGAGGAAAACGTGGTGCGCGCGGCTGGAGTGCGTAATTGCACAACGGAAGAGGAGCTGCGGCGCATTATCCGCGATGCTGGATTTCGTCCGGCGCAACGCGACACGCTGTACACGAAGTTCTTCCTGAATTAGAGCGAGGGTGAATGCCGTGGAAACACAGATGCAGTACAAGGCGCGCATCATTGGGTTGATGGAAGGCAAAGATCCAATCGCGGTGCAGCGCGAAACAGCCTTACACCTGGCGCAGTTGATTGATGGAGTTCCTACGGAAAAACTCCGCGCACGGCCGGCACCGGACAAGTGGTCGGTAGCTGAAGTTCTGGCGCACCTGTCGGAGGCGGAGATCACTAGTTCCTGGCGCTACCGCCAGATGCTGGAGCATGACGGCTGTTCCCTTCCCGGCTACGATCAGGAGCTGTGGGCGAGGCTGGGCGGGTACGCTACTCGCAAGCCGGAGACCTCGTTGCATCTATTCCGTTTGCTGCGCGAGGAGAATCTGCAGATGTTCGACAAGCTCACGCCGGAAGAATGGCAACGTCACGGCGTCCACACCGAACGCGGTGAAATGACGGTGCGCGACCTGGCAGTGCAGATTGCCGGTCACGACATCAACCACGTGGCGCAGATCCGGAAGATTCTGAACCCGTAGTCCGAGCGCCTAATTTAGTTTGGTTTCTTTCCAGGTAAGGGCTGGCCTTGCGTCTGCTGGCTCTGCATCGACTCGCCATCACGCAACAACGAGGGAGGCGCATAGGCCTGTGAGTTCGCCGCGGGATCCGTCGCGGCCGGTGGACTCGTCGCTCCCGGTCCACCTGCAGATTGGCTGGGGGCGGGAGTGGAAGGATCCGGCGGCTGGGCTTTAGCTTCCGGCGCGGCTCCGCCCGCTCCCTGGTTGCGATTCGACGCTTCGCTGCTGGCGGTGTCCGGGTCGAAACCAACCTTAGCGGTCAGCAACTGGCGAAGTTCCGCATCGTGTGGCGCGGCGAGCACCCAGATCAGCAAATAGCCCCGCTGCGCAGTTAAGGCCATCGCCACCGAAACTCGACGCGAGAGCTCGTCACCCTCTTCTCGGTAGGCGATGGTTCCATGGCTCAACACGAAGGGCCTGCCACCCGCCTCGTAGGAACGAACGTCGGTCATGTCGCGCTCCAGAGGCTCGGTGAGACTGAGACCTACGATGAAGCGGCGAATCGCACTCGAATCCTTCGCGTCGGCAGGAAATTCGATGTTGGGGAAACAGGAGAGCGGCATGGCCGAGAGCGTCACCTCGCCAAACTCGTCGTAAGGGACCTCGCCGTCCGCGGCCGGCTTGGTGCGCCAGGCTGAAAGCAAGGTGCGACGGCACGCCTTTACCGCGGCGCGCTCACGCGGACCGAGACTGGGCTCACCGCTGACTTTTTCACGATAACGCTCTACCGCCGGAGCGATCGCGCCTTGAGGCTCGATGCTCCAGCCTTTCGGAAATTCGTACTCCAAACCGATTTGCGCGTTGCGGTAAGTGTTGCCGTCGATCTTTCCGGGATCCATGTGTTCCGCGGGGGCGGCAGCTTTGATCTCCTGCAAGCGTTGTGACGAAATCGCAGGTCCTTCGTAGGCAATTGCGCCTACTCCACAATGCTTCGAGGCTTCCTGAGGAGGAAAGAGATTCGCATGGTCGAAGGCGGAAACCAACTCCTTGACCATGTTCGCGTCGTTCGCTTTCACGGCCACCACCAGAATGTAGCCGCTCATCTCTCCCGCCAATTCCGTAAGCTGCTCAACTCCGCGGCGAACTTCAAAGTAAAAGAACTGGTGACCAGCGATCGTGGTCTTGGAAAGTCCGTGAACCTCTTCGACACCCACGAAGAGATCCTGATCCAATTCTCGCCGCAAAATTCCCTTGGCGTCAGTGTAGTTCTTGTTTTTGTATTCGTAAGCGCTGATAGAAACGACGGCGCGCTGCGGTGCCGCGCCGACCATTTCCAGCAGTTGGATGCGGCGATCCATGGACGTGGGCATGGCCACAGGCTTCAGGTTTGCGTCCTGCGGAAAATCAAACTCGAAGCCGAAATAGGCGTTGGCGTACGCGGTCGGCGAGAGATACGCGTCTTCAGGATTTTGTCCGGTAACCGGACCGGTGGCCGGGAGAGACGAGGATTGTTGGCTCTGCGATTGTGCAAAAGCCCGTGCCTGCACTACCAGGCAAAACAGCACTGCCACCCACAATGCTTTTCGCAAACCCATCCCGTAACCCGCACACTATTGTTCGCCTACGAAGGCGCAAGAGTCAACGCTGTCGGGCCACTAATATGCGATTTGACAGGGCTTTCGGGTAATTCTGGCGAGGCGGGTCAGGTACAATCATCGCGTTGTCGAAAGCACTCTGCGCCTGTTTTCGACGCGACGGAGCGAGAATCAACGGGGAGAAACCACTGAACGCCATCCCGATGCTGCTGTGCACGATTTTTCACGGAGCCCCATGGGCTCCGGCACTACTTTCGCACGCACTTTCTCGACACGACGTTCAAAGGTCTTTACCACGCCAATGCGTTCGATCTGGCGCTGCTCATTCCGTACTTCATCGTATTAGTACTGCTGGCGTTTTATGGGATGCACCGGTATCAATTGGTGTACATGTATTTCAAATACCGCAAAAACAAGACGACGGAGCCTCCGTCGCGATTTGCGGAGCTGCCCAAGATTACGATCCAGCTTCCTATTTTCAATGAGCAGTTCGTCATCGACCGGCTGGTGGAGTGCGTCTGCAAGATGGATTACCCACCGGACAAGCTCGATATTCAGGTGCTCGACGACTCGACCGATGAAACGGTCGAGGTGGCGCGGGCGGTGGTCGAACGCTATGCGGCCAAGGGACACAACATCACGTATCACCACCGCACCAATCGCGAGGGCTACAAAGCGGGAGCACTCGACGCAGGATTGAAAGTCTCGACCGGCGAATTCGTCGCCATCTTCGATGCGGATTTCACGCCTTACTCGGACTGGCTGATGAGGGTGATCCACCATTTCGCCGACCCGCAGGTTGGCATGGTGCAGACGCGGTGGACGCACCTGAACCGCAATTATTCGTTTCTGACGGAAGTGGAAGCAATTCTGCTCGACGGCCACTTCGTGCTGGAGCACGGCGGACGCTCGCGCGCGGGTGTGTTCTTTAACTTCAATGGCACGGCCGGCATGTGGCGGCGCAAGGCTATCGACGACGCCGGCGGCTGGGAACATGACACCCTGACCGAAGACACTGACCTCAGCTACCGCTCACAGCTCAAGGGCTGGAAGTTTAAGTACCTGCAGGACGTCGAGTGTCCGGCAGAGTTGCCGATCGAGATGACTGCGTTCAAGACTCAGCAGGCACGTTGGGCCAAGGGCCTGATTCAGTGCTCCAAGAAGGACTTGCCCAAGGTGCTGGGTGCTGACGTCTCGCGCCGCGAGAAGATGGAAGCCTGGTATCACCTGACGGCCAACCTCAGCTATCCGTTGATGATTGTCTTGAGCACATTACTGCTGCCAGCGATGGTCATCCGCTTTTATCAGGGCTGGTTCCAGATGCTGTACATCGACCTGCCCCTGTTTCTAGCCTCGACGTTCTCGATCTCCAGCTTTTATCTCATGTCTCAGAAGGAGCTATTTCCCAAGTCGTGGCTGAGGACGTTTTTGTATTTGCCGCCGCTCATGGCGCTAGGGATCGGACTCACCATCACCAATTCGAAGGCGGTAATCGAGGCGATCATCGGCAAACAGACAGCGTTCGCTCGCACGCCGAAATATCGCGTGCTCACCAAGCAGGACAAGACAGCGGCGGCAAAGAAATACCGCAAACGCCTGGGCTGGATTCCGTACATCGAACTGCTAGTGGGGACCTATTTTGCCCTGACCGTTTGGTACGCCATAGCCAACGAAAACTACTTCACTGTGCCGTTCCTGTTTCTCTTTGTCTTCGGCTACTGGTACACCGGGCTGATGTCGCTGCTGCAGGGCAGGTTCGATAGCCTGGTCGCGTCACGGGGCGAAGAGCACAGTACGAAGCCATTTCCCGTAGGAGTATAGAGCTTATCAACTCCAATGAAATCATCTATTAACAGTCGATTGCTCAAGTATCTGATGGTATCTTATCTGGCCCTGCTGACGGCCTGCAGTTGCTTTGCCCTCGACCGCCAGCCGAATGCCGATTACCGCGCCCGCCGCGTGGCGCTGTCACAGAAGATGAAAGATGGGGTGGCGATTCTGTTCGCCGGAACCGAGGCGGAAGGCCCGAACGCCGTGTACGGATTTCGGCAGGACAACAACTTTTTTTATCTCACCGGTTGGATCGAGCCCGGAGCGGCGCTCATCATCTCGTCGCAGGTCACCGGTCACGACCTCACCCCCGGACGTCCGTACAGCGAAATCCTGTTTCTTCCCGTGCACAACGTGGCCCAGGAAAAATGGACGGGCCCAAAGCTCGCGGCGGACAATCCGAAAGCCGCGGCGGTCACCGGTTTCGATCGGGTTGCCAACCTCGACCAGATGCCTGCTGAATTGGCGAGGATCCTGGGAAATGTATCCGCAACGGTCTATGCCGATCTCGGCGAGGACAACGAAGTATCAGCTTCTGCCAGTTCGATCGATTGGCTGAGACGCACCAACTCGTTTCCTCTCCGCACTTCCATGCACGATGTGAAGCCGCTGATGGCCCAATTACGCGTGGTGAAAGATCCGGGCGAGGTGGAACGCATCCGGCATGCCACGAATGCATCGATGGCGGCGCATATGGCGGCTCTGCGCATGATCAAGCCGGGTATCAATGAGCACGACATTGATGCGCGCATGACGTACGAATTTATGAAGGACGGATGTGAGCGCCCGGCGTATGCGCCAATCGTAGGGGCGGGCGCCAACTCGACTGTTCTGCACTATTCAGCAGACGACGGCCCGGTCAACGCAGGCGATGTGGTGGTCATGGATGTGGCGGGCGAGTACGCGATGTACGCGTCTGACATTACTCGTACCGCACCGGCCAATGGCAAGTTTACCGATCGCCAGCGTGAGATTTACAACATCGTGCTGGGCGCCCAGCGGGCGGTGATCGAGGCGTTCAGACCGGGCAGGAGCAAATTGGTTGGACGTGGGTCAGATGTGCTGATGCAGGTTGCCTACGACTACATCAATTCGCACGGCAAGGATCTGCACGGACAACCGCTGGGGCAATATTTCATTCACGGCGTAAGCCATTATGTAGGGCTTGAAGTTCATGATGTCGGCGACCTTTCGGTGCCCGTTCCTCGTGGTGCGGTGTTTACAGTTGAGCCGGGAATTTATATTCCAGAAGAAAAAATCGGCATCAGAATCGAAGACATTGTGTGGATCTCGCCGGAGGGCGCCCTCGTCAATTTGACCGAAGCCCTGCCGCATACGGCGGAAGAAATCGAAGCGGCCATGGCGGGAAAGTTTACTCTGAAGCAGTAACTCGCGGAAATTCAGTTCCAATTCGGGTCTGATGCGCCGTGCTCAACTCCTGCCTCACTCGTCTCGCAGATTTTCAGCAACACCATCTGATATCCTGACTATCTGTGGTGATCAAGATTCTGTTTGTGCTCCTGATCCTGTGCACTGCAGCGCTTATTGCGGTGGGAATCGGCATCCTGCTGCGAGTGAGGCGTCACTTAGGTGAGGGGCACGCAGACGGGCAGGTGACGCGTCCTCCGGACGAGACGCCTCCCGTCGCTGAAAAGAAAGAAGATGGCGAGGGTTCATGATTGGTTCATGGGCCTGTCATCCTGGCTGGAGGTGGTTCGATGGCACAAGTTGAGGTTCGCACTCATGAAACGACCAGCGAGCAGTTGCTGGGCCTGGCCAAACAGGCTGGCATTGTCATCGGCGCAAGCGCCGTTATCGCAGTTTGCGCGCGTCTTGGTTCTGCCCTTGCCGTTTACTCCCGTGCCGTTGACGCTGGCGAATTTCGGGGTGCTGCTGGTGGGTTTGGCCCTCGGCAGCAAGCGCGGAGCCGCCGCCGCGGCGCTTTACCTGGCATGGGGTGCAATGGGGCTGCCAGTGTTCAGTCCATCGGGATTTGGCGGTGTCGCGCAGTTGCTCGGACCGACCGGCGGCTACTTGTTGGCATACCCGGTGGTGGCGTTTATTGCGGGATGGATCTCGGAACGCGGAACGACATCGTTTGGGCGAAACTTGATGGCCGGAGTAACAGCAGAACTTGTGCTCTTCGTTTCGGGAATCACATGGCTGGCCGTGATGACAGGCAGTTGGCAACGGGCCGTGGCTTTCGGACTGGCGCCGTTCTTTTTCGCTGAAGTGATGAAAGTAATGGCCGCAGCTGCGGTAGCGCGGCGCCTACAGCGGACACTGTAAATCGCCGGACGTAGCATCGCATCTAACTTCGGCCATGTTTTTACTGTTTACTTGGCAAGGGGCCTATGAGTAGTTCGACCAGCAAAACCCGCGAGATTAAGGTAGCGCACAGCCCAGACTCGGACGACGCGTTCATGTTCTACGGCATGGCCACGAACAAGATCCGAGTGCCCGGAGTGAAATTCACGCATACGCTTTGCGACATCGAAACGCTGAACCGCAAGGCGCTCGAAGGGTATTACGACATTACCGCGATCTCGTTTCACGCCTACCCATATATTCAGGACAAGTACGCTGTGATGCCCAGCGGCGGCAGCGTGGGTGAAGGCTACGGTCCGATGATCGTAGCCACACGCAACATTCCGGTTGAAGAGATCAGCAAGATTAAGATTGCAGTTCCGGGAACCATGACGACCGCCTATCTGGCGCTCAAATTGTTTGCGCCTGACGCCGTGACCGAGGTGGTTCCGTTCGACGAAATCATTCCCAAAGTGTTGGAAGGCAAATACGAGGCCGGACTGATCATCCACGAAGGGCAACTTACCTTCAACAAGGTTGGTCTGCAGCGCATCGTGGACATGGGCAAATGGTGGCGAGACCTGACGGGCATGCCGCTGCCGCTGGGTGGCAATGCGATCAAGCGCGATCTCGGCCCGGCGCTGACGACGTCTTGTTGTAACGCCTTGCGTGACAGCATTCAGTACGCCTTGGACCACCGCGAAGAGGCCCTGCAATACGCCATGCAGTTTGCGCGCGACCTCGACGTGCAGCAGGCGGACAAGTTTGTCGGCATGTATGTGAACGAGCGCACGCTCGACTACGGTAAAGACGGCCGCGAAGCCATCGTGAAGCTGCTCGACATGGGGTACGAGCGCGGGATCATTCCGCACAAGCCAAATGTCGATTTCGTGGGCGACGCCGCGGTTCCCGCGTAGGAAGCGCGTTTTTTGATTCGGATGGCCGGCTTCCATGCCGACCGTTTATTTTTGGTAACATTCATCCCTCGCTCCAATGGCAGCCCTCGAACCTCCGATAAGATAAGACCTATGCCTGCTGAGATTGGGGGAAGGTTTCCCTCCGGCCAGAACCTGCTCATCGACGCCGATGACACGCTCTGGGAAAACAACATCTATTTCGAGCGGGCGATCACCGATTTCATCTCGTTCCTCAATCATCGCCAGTACACGCCTGACGAGATCCGCCACGTGCTCTATGACGTCGAGCGCGAGAATATTCGCCAGCACGGCTACGGCATGCACAGCTTTGCCAACGCGCTGGTGATTTGCTTCGAAAAGCTGTCGGCGGAGCCGGTCACCCCTGAACTACACACCACGATAAAGAACATCGCCTTCAAGATTGCCGACCATCCCATGGAATTTCTTCCCGCAGTGCCGGAGACGCTGGCCGACCTGTCGCTGCGTCACCGACTCTTTATGGTGACGAAGGGCCACATCACGGAGCAATTGGGGAAAGTGGAGCGCTCTGGCGTTAAGGAATATTTCACGGCGATTGAGGTTGTGGCGGAGAAAGATGTGGCCGCCTACCGCGGGGTGGTGGAAAAGTTCGGTCTCATTCCTGACATCACTTGGATGATTGGAAACAGCCCGAAGTCGGACATCAATCCGGCGCTGGAGGCTGGTCTACACGCTGTGTTCGTCCCTCACGACAACACTTGGATGTTAGAACGCGATGAACTGAGGCGCCACGAATCCGATGGGAGCCTTCTGCAAGTGAAAAGTTTCGCGGCGCTCAGTGAAATTTTCTAACTGATTCGCGGCATCCCACTGATGCCAGCAACTTTCCTGTCCGCAAAGGTTTAAAGACTGCAGCCATGCAGAGTGTAAGGAAAAAGCTGTGAGGACTCGCATTCGATGCTGGACGGCAGCAGGATTAGCGGCACTGTGTATTGCGGCGGTAGTCGCAGCCAAGACAAAGCCCAAGGAGTCGAGCGCTGCCGACGTGCATCGTCGCACGGTGCATGCGCTCGATAGGTTGACCTTCGGGCCCCGTCCTGGAGACGTCGACAACGTCTCGAACATGGGCGTCGAGAGGTGGATCGACCTGCAACTGCATCCGGAGAGAATCGATAACAGCGCGATGCAGGCGCGGCTAGCGCAATATCGCACGCTGCAGATGAGCACGCGCGAGATGGTGATCAACTTTCCTCCCAACCCATTGCTGAAGGCCGCGATGGAAGGAAAGGTTGTAATTCCCAATGATCCGGACCGGCGCGCCATCTACATGGCCGGCATCGCGCGCCTGCAAGCGCAACAAGACGAGAAGCAGAACGCAGCGGCGACGCCCGTTGCAGCGACCAATAACGGCGCAATGCTGAAGCCGGCGAGTGAGAGCGAGACCGGAAGCATGAGTCCTGCGGGAGCGCACCGGCAAGCGGAGCGGCGTGAGGCGCACAGTCAAGTGGACTCGCTGATCCTGCTTGCGCCGGATATCAGAATGCAGCGCATCTTGAGCCTGCCTGCGGGCGAGCAGTCGGCGCTGCTCAAAGGTTTGCCGGGGCCGAAGAAGCTGGCGCTGCTGGCGGGTCTTACCCCACAGCAACGCGAGACGGTGATTGCACTCGACAACGCTCAAGGGCTGATCAACTACGAGGTGCAGTCGGGCAAGCTGCTACGCGCGGTCTACAGCGATCGTCAATTAGAAGAAGTGCTGACCGACTTCTGGTTCAACCATTTCAATGTGTACATCGGGAAAGGTGCGGACCGCTACCTGGTCACTTCGTATGAGCGCGATGTGATTCGCCCGCGCGTGCTGGGGAAGTTCAAAGACCTGCTGGTGGCGACCGCGCAAAGTCCGGCGATGCTGTTTTACCTCGACAACTGGCAGAGTGAGGGTCCCGATTCGCAGGCGGCCACCGGGCAACCGAAGGCGCAGGCTGCTGCGCATCGCGGGTGGGCCAGCGGGCCGTTTGGGCCGAGGCCCGTGGTGCTAAGCCCGCATCCTCCGCAGCAATCGACGGGACAGCAAAAGCAGGCCCAGCAAAAACGGCGCAATGGATTGAACGAGAACTACGCCCGCGAACTGATGGAGTTGCACACCCTGGGCGTAAATGGCGGGTATACGCAACAGGACGTGACGGAAGTGGCGCGTGTGTTCACCGGATGGACGCTGCAGGAGCCGCGTGAGGGTGGCGGATTCGTCTTCAAGGAAAAGCTGCACGAGCCCGGTACGAAAACCGTGCTCGGTCACAAGATCAAGGAGAATGGCGAGAAAGAAGGCCTGCAGGTGCTCGACATTCTTGCGCACAGTCCTTCAACCGCGCACTTCATCTCACTGAAACTGGCGCAACGGTTTGTCGCCGACGACCCGCCTCCTACCCTGGTGGACCAGATGGCCAAGACGTTTCTCAAGTCCGATGGCGACCTGCGCGAAGTCATGCGAACCATGCTGACTTCGCAGCAATTCTGGGCTCCCGAAGCCTACCGGACGAAGGTCAAGACGCCGTTCGAATACGTGGTCTCGGCGCTGCGTGCCACTGACACGGACATTACCGAAGCGCAGGCGCTTCTGAGCACCCTGAACAAGATGGGCATGCAGATCTATGGCATGCAACCGCCGACTGGTTACTCGACAAATGCGGACACGTGGGTCAACTCGGCGGCATTGCTCGACCGCATGAATTTTGCGCTCGCGCTGGTGAACAACCGGGTTGGCGGGACACACTTCGATGGGGCCAATCTACTTCCATCGTCATCCGGTGAGAATGGCATCGTTGATCCGTACGCGAACCAGGCGCGCTTGGAACAATTGCTGCTCTCGGGAAACGTCTCGCCGCAGACCCACCAGACGATTGAGCACGAGATCGACACCGTGCACAGTCTTCCGGCCAATGCGAATCGACCGACCGGCACAAATACAACCGTGGCACTCCTTTTGGGATCGCCGGAATTTCAGCGACGCTGACAGCAACCCAATAGGGCTAGAAGGCGCGAAATAGCAATGAGCATTACGAGGCGAGCATTTCTACAAGGCGGAGCGATAGCGGTGGTCGGCACTGCGGCCATACCCTCGTTCTTAACTCGCGCCGCGTTTGGCGTGGTCGCACCGATCTCCGCCAACAAACGACTGGTGGTGGTTTTTCAGCGCGGGGCCGCCGATGGCCTCAATATCGTCGTGCCGCACTCTGAGCAGGCATATTACTCGTTGCGTCCCAGCATCAATATTCCGCGGCAGCAGGTGCTCGACCTGAATGGATTCTTCGGGCTGCATCCTTCGCTGGCACCATTAAAGCCGCTGTGGGACCAGAAGCATCTAGCGATCGTGCATGCTGCAGGCTCTCCCGATGAGACACGCTCGCACTTCGACGCGCAGGACTATATGGAGTCGGGCACGCCCGGCGTGAAGAGTACGCAGGATGGTTGGCTCAACCGCACGGTGCAGACCGAAGCAGGTGGAGCGGACAGCCCCTTTCGCGCGGTGGCGCTCGGCACCTCCCTGCCGCGCATTCTCGCGGGTAAAGCGCCTGCCGTCGCCGTCAGTAACGTAAACGGATTCAACATTGCGGGCGGCAATCCTGCGGCTGCGCCCATCGGGAACACTTTCGAGGCAATGTATGCGCAATCGGTCGACTCAGTCTTGCACGGTACAGGACGAGAAACATTTGAAGCCGTGAAGATGCTGAAGTCCGCCGATCCGCAGCAATATGCGCCGGCCGCCGGGGCGAATTATCCCAAGGGTCGCTTCGGCGATGCCATGCGGCAGACCGCACAACTCATCAAGTCGAACGTCGGCGTGCAGATCGCCTTCACCGACATTGGCGGATGGGACCATCACGTGAACGAAGGCGCTGTCGAGGGACAACTGGGAAATGTGCTGCGCGACTTCGGTCAATCGATTGCGGCGTTCTGGGTCGATCTCGGAGATTTGGCGGAAGACACCGTGCTTGTCTCGATGTCGGAGTTCGGACGAACTGCGCGCGAGAACGGCAACCGCGGCACCGACCACGGCCACGCCAACGTGATGTTCGTTCTCGGAGGACCGGTGAAAGGTGGCCGGGTTTACGGACGCTGGCCGGGCCTCAATCCATCGCAGTTGCATGAAGGCCGCGACCTGGCGCTTACCACCGACTTCCGCACCGTGGTGGGCGAGAGCGTGGCACGCCACCTGGGCAATCACGATCTGAACGCGGTATTCCCGGGCTTCGACAACTCGCCCCGGTCGTTTCTACGTTACCTAGGCTAAACGCCACGACATCGACTGGCGCGGGAATATAATCCTGCCATGGATGATCAGGAGTTTCGCCGCCTGTCGGACGCAGCTCTCGAGGCGCTGAAGCGCAGCCTGTATGAGGCCGAAGGCGAGGCTGACTTCGAGGTGGAAGACAACTCGGGAGCGCTGCATATCAGCTTCGACGATCCACCAGGCAAATTTGTCATTTCACCCAATTCGCCAGTCCGCCAGATCTGGATTTCGGCACTCTCCACCAGTTTTAAGCTCGACTGGTCAGCGCCGACGAAAGACTTTGTCCTGACGAAGACGGGCGAGGGCCTGAAGCAACTGATGAATCGCCTGATCAATGAGCAACTGGGCGAGCAGGCGATTACGTTGAAATAGCTGTCAGCTTTCAGCCGTCAGCTTTTAGCGCTTATCTCCTAGCTTTTCGCTCGGAAGAATCGGTGTATGGTCCGTTCTACTCTTGCACATCGTCTATGATCACTGCGAGACCTACCGCCCATGACTCTCCACTTCCCTAGCAGCGTTTCTCGCGCCATCATTCTGTTCGTTCTGTCGGTCGTGTCCGCACAAGCGCAGTGGACCGCTCCCAATCCCGTCAGCGATTTTCAGAAGCAGCCCGACGGCGTGTTGTTGCACTTGAAGGTGGGCACACTGCGCTTGCAGGTTTGTTCGCCCGCCATCCTTCATCTGCAGTATTCGCCGACTACATCGTTCCCGAACCAGCCAAATCCCGTCGTGATCAAGACGAGCTGGCCGCAGACGGCGTGGACTCTGCAAGAAGGCGCGGACGCCATCACGGTGACAACAGCATTAATCAAAGTTTCCGTCGATCGAAAAACCGGGGCAATCACCTATACCGACGCCGCCGGACACACCTTGCTCCATGACGATTCAAAAACCATGACACCTGAGACCGTTAACGGCGAGCGGACGTATCACGCCGAAGACTACATGACGCTCCAGGGATACGGTTCGACCGAAGCGATCTACGGCCTCGGCCAGCACCAGGCGGGGGTATGGAACTATCGCGGCGAGTCGGTCGATCTATCGCAGGACAACACCAGCATTGCGGTTCCGCTCATGCTGTCGAGTGCGGGTTACGGGCTTTTCTGGAACAACGCTTCGCGCAGCCGTTTCAACAACCGCTTCGTGCATGCGCTTTACGTGAGTTCCGAGGTCGCCGACACCATTGACTACTACTTCCTGTATGGCCCGGAACTCGACCAGGTCGTCGCCGGTTACCGTGAATTGACTGGCGCCGCTCCCATGTTCGGCAAGTGGGCGTACGGGTTCTGGCAGTGCAAGAACCGCTACAAATCGCAGGCTGAGTTGCTGGGCGTGGCAGCGAAATATCGCGAGTTGCAAATCCCCATCGACAACATTGTGCAGGACTGGTTCTGGTGGAACCGCAAGGGTGAACACGTTTTCAATTCGAATTATCCCGATCCCAAGGGCATGATCGACCAGCTGCACCACGAAAACTTTCACCTGATGATTTCGGTGTGGCCGTTCTTCGAGCCCGGCTCGACCGCCTACGCCACAATGGACAAGAACGGCTGGTTCATCGACAAAACCGTAGTCGCGAAGCCTCCGTATCACAAGGCGGAAATGGCCGTGTATGACGCCAGCAATCCCGAGGCGCGCAAGTATTACTGGCAACTTATGGATGACGCGCTGTTCAAGATTGGCGTTGACGCATGGTGGCTCGACACAACCGAGCCCGAAACGGAAGGACGCGAGGAGAACATCCAACTCAATCACAAGCTAGCCATCGGAAGCGGCAATCGCTACGTGAACTTGTTTCCGCTGATGACGACAACTGCTGTCTACCAAGGACAGCGCGCTGCCTCGGAGCAGAAGCGGGTTTTCATCCTGTCACGCTCGGCATTCGCCGGCAGCCAGCGCAACGCGGTCACAGCCTGGTCAGGCGACATTAACTCTGACTGGGTCACGTTCCGGCGCCAGATTCCTGCCGGGCTGAATTTCGAGCTCTCCGGTCTTCCCTATTGGACGACCGACATCGGTGGGTTTGTCAGCGGTGATCCCGACGATCCTGCGTATCGCGAGCTGTTCATTCGCTGGTTCGAGTTCGGTACGTTCAGCCCGATCCTGCGCGTGCATGGCACACGCAGCGACGACCAGAACGAGCTCTGGTCGTACGGAGCGGACGCGCAGAAAATCCTAACCAGCTATGACCGGTTGCGCTATCGCCTGATGCCCTACATCTACTCGATGGCGTGGTTGGTCACGAATTCCAACTACACGCCGATGCGTGCGCTGGCCATGGATTTCCGCACTGATCCGCGGGCGTTGAATGTCGGCGATCAATTCATGTTCGGACCGGCTCTGTTGGTTAGTCCTGTAACTGAGCCCGGGGCGGACACGCGGCGAATATATCTGCCTAAGGCAAGCTGGTACGACTTCTGGACCGGGCGCACACAGGACGGAGCGAAAATGATTGATGCTTCTGCGCCGCTGGACCACATGCCGCTATTTGTGCGTGCAGGCTCCATCATTCCGATGGGTCCCGACTTGCAGTATGCCGCCGAGAAGCCTGCGGATCCGATCGAGTTGCGTGTCTATCGGGGAGCTGATGGGACATTTTCACTCTACGAAGACGAGAACGACGGCTACAACTACGAGAAGGGTGTGTATTCGACCATTCCGATTCGTTGGGATGATGCGTCGCAAACACTCACCATCGGCGAGCGCAAAGGTAAGTTTCCCGGGATGTTGGAGAGCAGAACATTCCGCGTCGTGTTCGTGAGTGAGAACCACGGGACTGGCATCGACATCACAGCGCAGGCCAACAAATCAGTGAGCTATACGGGCCAGATCATCACGGTCAAACCGTAACCGGTGACAGGCTTTGGCGGTCTGGTACTATCCAAAAAATGCCAGTGAACACGATCGATGACGTTCTGTCCGCCATGGATGGGATCATCCAGCGGGCCTGGGATGAAAACTCTCGCATGGGTTACTTTGCCGCGCTTTATCGGCGGGTAACGCGCGCGGTTCGCGACGGCGTGACCAACGGGAGCTTTCAGAACGGGCCATTGATGGAACGGCTGGATGTAGTGTTTGCCTCGCGCTACCTCGATGCGCTGGCGGCATATCAGGCAGGCACGAAGCTAAGTCGCAGTTGGGAAGTGGCCTTCGACGCCTGCAACGAGGATAGCCGTCTGATCCTGCAACACCTGTTGGCGGGCATGAATGCTCATATCAACCTCGACTTGGGCATTGCCGGCGCTCAAGTCAGCCCTGGCGACCAATTGCCCCAGCTCAAGACGGATTTCGATCAAATCAACGATTTGCTCGCGACCCAGGTAGGAGCGGTCGAAGCCGAGATGGCGACCTTGTCCCCGCTCATCAAGAACCTATCGACCATTGGACTTAGCAGTGAAACCACTCTGATCAACTTCAACATCGGACTGGCGCGCAAGACGGCATGGTTCATCGCGCAGCGACTGGCAGGCGAGCCGTCATTTCTCCACGGCGTCACGATTGACGGACTCGATCTGGCAGCGTCACTGGAAGGACGTGCGATTCTCTACCCGCCATTTAAGACCGAAGAAATCGCACAGATTCTGGCCGCTGAAGTTAAGGACGTGCGGAGAGTAATCGACATTCTGGCAGCCGAGATAGCCCACTCACCCGCGACCACTGGCAAGCCGTAGCGTTGCCCGGACACCGCGCCGAAAACTGGTTCAGCAGAGGTTACGCTTTAGCTCGCGCCTCTTCCGCCGTCGGGGCAAAGTTGAACAACTGGTCAACCTTGGTGGCCTTCAGCATATTGAGCAAGCGTTCAGAGGCTCCCGCGACGATGAGTTTGCGGCCCGAGTTCTCGCGCGATACGTGCGCGCCAACAAGGCTGCCTATCCCGGCAGAATCAATGTACGGTACATCGGTCACATCGACGATCAGCAGGTTCGACTGGTCGCCGCGCACCATTGACTGAAAGCTGAAGAAGTTGCCCAAAAGCAGCGGACCGTGCAAGCGAAATATCACGCCGACCCCGTTCGCGTCGTCGATGCGTTCGATCTCCAAAGGCTTTTCCTGCATAGGCTTATATCTTACAAGCGCGGCTTGCAACAGAAGTGTGAATTTTTGATTACGTGGCGGAGCTAGGCGGGACGCGTTCCGAGATCGAACAACGCTCTACAGACGAGGAGTGCTTTCAGCGGTAGTGACACTCTTCGACGGGGCCGGCGACTGGCTCAATTCGGCGTCCGGATGGCCCGACAGGGCCGCCCGCGGAATCGGCTGCGATGTGGTACTGGCTGGCGCCGCCTTTTGGGGAGTTTTCGTAGTGGCTGTCGCCGATGGCGTCTGGCGCTTCGCGGTCACCGGCGGTGCCGGAGAACGATGGAACACGGCGTGGTCATGCCCGGTGTACCGCTGAGCCGACAGGCCAGCGGTCAACAGGAGCATTGCCAGTATAACTCGAGTAATTCTTGAGACGAACGAAACCATAGACTGGTTACTGATTTACAACCCCATTCAATTTTAGGCCACTGTTAACCCGGTTGGGAAGTAGATTCGCTGACTCGCGCCATGCCACTTTCGGGGGAATACAAGCATTACCGGTTCTCAGTGCGAACTGGGCGTCGCGTACGAGGGAAACGATGCTCGAACGCCGCCAGATCGACCCGTTTGCCCCTGAAGCGCACCCCTTCGGCTTGCAGCAGAAAGCGCTGTTCCATGCCGTATTCACCAGACAGGGAGATTCGTCCCCCAGACCCGAGTACACGTTGCCATGGCAGTCCGGGCACCTGCTTCAAGACCTTTGCCACATGCCGTGCACACCGGGGATATCCCGCAGCTTCCGCCACCGCACCGTACGTGCTGACCTTTCCACGCGGAATCCGGCGAATCACAGCGGCAATGGCAATCGACAGAGGTAGTGGCTTGGCGGATTTCCCTGGCATGGCTCACGATAAGATACACCCATGTCCGCAACAAAGTCCGACCCCACCGAGCGCTTCTCCGACCGCGTTGATGACTACGTCAAGTATCGTCCTCATTATTCGACGGACGTTGTGCAGGCGCTTCGCGAGGCGTGCGACCAGAGACCCGAACACGTAATCGCCGACGTCGGCTGCGGCACTGGCCTGCTGGCGAAAATCTTCCTCGAAAACGGCAATCGCGTGATCGGAGTCGAGCCCAACGCCAACATGCGTCTCGCAGGCGAGCACTTCCTCTCGCAATTTGCAAAGTTCTCCACGGTCGCCGGCGGTGCCGAAGAAACAACTCTACCGGACCGCAGTGCTGACTTTGTTGTCGCCGGGCAGGCGTTTCACTGGTTCCGTCCCGAACCCACGCGGACAGAGTTCGCTCGAATCCTGAAGCCCCACGGCTGGGTGGTACTCATCTGGCACGACCGCGATCTTGAGTCGACGCCGTTTCTGCGCGCGTACGAAGACTTTCTGCAACGCCACGCCACCGATTACTCGACGGTGGCGCACAACAAGGTCGCCAACTACGGCGCTTTGGAACGGTTCTATTCACCCGATCGCATGCGGATGATTACTCAGTCAACGCAGCAACACTTCGATTTCGAGGGACTGCGTGGCCGCCTGCTGTCGTCGTCGTATGCTCCACGTGAAGGGCCGCGTGCCGAGGCTATGTTGCAAGAGCTTCCCAGGCTGTTCGAAAAGCACGCCGAGAACGGACAGGTCACGTTCGAGTACTACACCAGGATCTATTACGGGCACCTGAGCGCATGAGCGAACCCGGCCGGCAATCAGAAGCCCAGGTGGTTCTGCGCGCACAAGACCTCAGCCGCGAGGTCGCGGAAAGAAGCATCGTCAAAAACGTTTCCTTCGCTGTAAGAACTGGCGACTTGTTGGGCATCGTCGGAGCCAGTGGTTCAGGCAAGAGCTCACTGCTCAGGCTACTCAATCGTCTGGATGAGCCCACCCAGGGCACCGTTTATCTCGATGGGCAGGACTACCGGCAACTACCTCCGCAGGAACTACGGCGGAAAGTGGGGATGGTCACGCAGCGGCCTTATCTCTTTCCCGGGGATGTCGCCTCAAATCTTCGTTTCGGTCCGGCGCAGCGCGGAGAAACAGTTTCCGATGACGAGATTCAACGGCTGCTCGAACAAGTCGGACTGACCGGCTTCGCCACGCAGGACGTGTCGGTACTTTCGGGTGGCGAACAGCAGCGAGTTTCGCTGGCGCGCACTCTCGCGAACCAACCTGAAGTTCTTCTGCTCGACGAGCCGACCTCGGCACTGGACGAACAATCGAAGCGAGGAATCGAAGATCTGATTGAATCGCTGGTCCGCGATCACGGCCTCACCTGCGTCCTGGTGACGCATGACCGTGACCAAGCCCGGCGCATTTGTCCCCGGGTGATCGTGCTCGAGGCGGGACGGCTGGTGCAAAGCGGAACCGCCGTGGAGGTGTTGGGTGCTTAAATCACTGTTCGGCTCAGAAATTGCGTTGGGATTGGCACAGGCTGCTATCGCGTCGCTTATGGCGCTGGCGGTTGTTCTGCTGGCCCGCAAGCGACACATTCATCTGGAAAGCGATGCAGCGATTGCCTTGCTGAGAGGCATCGTGCAGATTGTCGCCGTCGGCTCCATCCTCGCCCTGCTGCTGAAAGCGCCGCGCTGGACCAGTGTCTTTCTGCTGGCTGGGATGGTGATTGCGGCTGGATCGATTTCAGCCAAGCGTGCGAAAAACATTCCGGGAGCTGTCAAGGTTTCGACCTACTCGATTGCTGCCGGAGCGGGACTGGTGACCGCGATCATGACGTGGGCGGGAGTGATCGATACTGCGATTACATCGCTGATTCCCGTCGGCAGCATGATCATTGCCAACGCCATGAACACCAACGGACTCGCGCTGAACCGCTTCCGCTCAGAGGTATTGGCGCACACTGGAGAGATTGAAACTGCTCTGGCGCTGGGAGCCACTCCACACGCCACGATTGAACGCTATGCCGAGACCAGCATTCACTCGTCGCTGATCCCCGCGATCGACAACCTCCGGTCGCTGGGCATTGTGTGGATCCCCGGACTGATGACCGGAATGTTGCTCTCTGGTGCACGACCGCTCTATGCGGCCATCTACCAGTTCGTCGTCATTGCCATGATTCTGGCTTCGTCTGGACTCACTTCCCTGCTGAGCACGACGATGATCCAGGCGCGGGTGTTTTCGCCTGCCGAGCAACTGGTTTTGAAGGGAGCGGAGTAGCCCGGCTAAACGTCCATGGTGTAACGCGACGCGGCCAGCCGGTAGAGCCGCCTCCACACCAGCCGGTTGATGGTGACGACGACCATCGCCATCACGATCGTCGATGCCAGCAGCAGCGCGAAATTGCCGGCGTCGGTCGCGCGGGAGATAAGCGCTCCCAATCCGACGGTTGTGTAGGTCTGATCTTTCAGGCGAAAGTATTCGGCCACGATGCTGGCGTTCCATGCGCCGCCTGAAGCCGTCACCAGACCGGTGATGAGGTAGGGGAAAATTCCCGGCAGAATGACGGTCCGCCAGCGCTGGGCTGACGTAAAGCGAAAGAGCTCTGAGGCCTCCCGCAAGTCTGTCGGAATCGCCATCGCGCCCGCGATGACGTTGAACAGGATGTACCACTGCGTGCCCAGCAGCAAGAGAAGGATGGAGCCGATTCCCAGACCGCCGCCAATCTTAATCAGCAGTAACAGTACGATTGGAAACAACGCGGTCGCCGGAACAGACGCAGCAATTTGCGCCAGCGGCTGCGCGATGCGGGCCAGCTTGGGATTGAAGCCGATGGCGACGCCGACCGGAATTGTCCACAAGGAGCCAATGACCAAAGCGGCGATGACGCGAAGAAATGTGGCGAAGGCCCCGACCATCATTTCCTTGTACTCCGCGCGCGACAGTTGGCTGACCATGCCGGTCGCTCGTGTCAGCGCATAAATCACAGCGCACACGGCGACCGCTGCAATGACACGCCCCACCCAGACTTTCCAAGTTGGTGTCGGCGCGTCGGCTTGCGTTTCATGATGCTGCCGGGCGAAGCGCATCGCGAGCCACTCGCGTATCGGCCGGAACACCTTCTTCCGCAGGCTGACCAGCCCACGCGATCCCTCAACCAGGTTTAGAAACCATGATTGCGGAGCATTCGCGCTCTCTACCTGCTCCATCTTGAACTTCTCGGCCCACGCAATAATCGGGCGCCACACCACCTGATCCATTAAAACAATGACCAGGACCATCGTGGCCACGCCCCACAGAATTCCTTTCGTGTCTCCCGCGCTAGCGGCCGTCTGCAGATACGACCCCAGCCCCGGGAGCCGAAAGTCCTTGTCGCCGAGCACAAACATTTCGCACGCCATCAGGAAAAACCAACCGCCGGCGACCGACATCATGGAGTTCCACACCAACCCGATCGCCGAATACGGCAGTTCGATGTTCGTGAACCGCTGATACCAGTTGAACTGGTAGATCTTGGCTGCTTCGCGCATGTCGCGCGGAATACTTTTCAGCGACGAATAGAAGCTGAACGCCATGTTCCACACCTGCCCGGTAAAAATCAGCAGGATGGCTCCCAATTCAACGCCCAGTTGGTGATGCGGAAACAGCGCTACCATCGCCAGCATGACGCCGGGCAAGAAACTGAGCACCGGTATCGACTGCAGTATGTCGAGCAGCGGAATCATGAACCGCTCGGCCTTGGCGTTGTAAGCAGCTATATAGCCGTACACCAAGGTGAAGGCCAGTGAAAGCACATACGCCACCATGATGCGCAGCAACGAATACGCCGCATACACCGGAAGCATAACTGGGTTACGCGAAATCTCTACGTGAGGGTTGAAGGGGCCGAACCAGCTCCCTGCGAGGACCACAATGAAGTACAAGAGCGAGAGCCCGAGACCGAAGATGAAAAAATCGGTCAGGAAAGACCATGTCTTTGTCGACAGCAGCGACCACGGTCCTTTCCCAAGGATGGGAATGGGCTGATCGGAATCCTTCGCCATCAACTCTCGCCTTCGACAGGGGCAGTATCTGCCGCCTCGCTATGGTAGAGCCGTCCGTTTTCCGAGTCGTAGTTGAAGATCTCGGCGTACCGTCCCCAGTTCAGCGCGGTATCAAATTGGCGCTCGACTTCGTCGGCGCTGAAATGCTCGTCGAGGATGTCGCGGAAGAATTCTTCGCCAATGGCATGGTCGCGCTTGGCGTGAAGCGTATTTTCGATGAGCCGCAGGATCGCGACATGCTTCAGGGCGGCGTCACGGAAGATCTGTTTCTGCGTCTGAATATCGGACTCCCCAAATTGCCGGCCTTCGGGAGTGATCTCCACATCGCCTTCGTTCAACACAGCAAAGCCCAGCATCACGGACGCGTCGACAATCGGCAAGATGTCATCCACGTCCATCGCCAGCTCGTCAGCCAGTTTGTACAAATCGTCGCGGCCACCGCGGTCGACCAGCAACTCCATGAATCCCGCAATCCCTCCCGGACGCGCGTGGGGCAGCATCTGGAACTTGGTTCGCTCACGTTCCTTACCGTTGCCGGCGCTTGCAGCAGCCGCATTGGGCGACGCCAACTCGTCAGTGGGCTTGGTCAGCGCCTTGTAGATGAAGTCCACATACGCCAGAAAACGCGGCGATTTGCGATCGCGATATTGAGGAATGTCGATTTCGAAATCCGAACGGATGCGCGCCGGGTTGCGGCCCAGCACAATCACACGGTCGGCCAGCAACACCGCCTCTTCGATATTGTGTGTCACGATGAAGATGCATTTCGTGGGCATCTTATGACTGAGCCACAACTCCAGCAGTTCTGAACGCAGATTCTCAGCGGTAAGCACATCGAGCGCCGAAAACGGCTCGTCCATGAAGAGCACTTCCGGTTCGACAACGAGAGCGCGGGCGAAACCGACGCGCTGCTTCATTCCGCCCGAGAGTTCCTTCGGATACGCGGTTTCGAACCCGTCGAGTCCGACCGTGTCGATCATGCGTAGCGCGCGTTTGTGCCGGTCGATCGCCCCGGCACCGCGTGCCACGAGCGGGGCTTCGACGTTTTCCAGTACGGTGAGCCAGGGAAACAGGGCAAAGCTCTGAAAGACGATGGAAACATTAGGAATCTGTCCGGCGAGCGGTTTGCCGTGCCACAACACGGCGCCGGAAGACGGTTGCGAGAGCCCAGTCAAAATGCGCAGGAGCGTCGACTTCCCCGACCCGGACGGCCCCAGCAGGGCGATGATTTTCCCCGGGGTCACGTCGATGTCGGTCGGCGCTATGACCTGAATGCGGTTGCCGTCAGGCTGGGGGTAGTACTTTTCGACCCCGCGTGCTTCGATGATCGCGTCAGACAACTTCAAGCTCCTCAACTGGTTCCATCACAGTCTATGGGGTGCGGCCTCCTGAAACAATCCGTTACCCTTACGACAAGATGAAAGGGTGATGAATTCGTCTGGTCCGGACGTCCGACGACTCTCCTACCACGCCCCTTGCTTGCGCCCAAACCACCAGATCAGTCCCAGCGTGGCCGTGCTCTGGTCTTTGCTGTAGACATTCAGCTTACTGGTCAGAAAAACGGGCACGTTCGACCAGTCATATCGGTACTCGCTCTTCACCTGCAGCCCGTCGGCCACGTTGTATCCGTATGTCACCGTGAATTCCTTCAGCGCCTCGGTAACGTTGCTAAACAGGCCTCCGGTGAAATACGCGCCGCGATCCGAGAGATATTCTCCGCGCCCGGCCAGCCATCCCTTCGGCGATAACTGATACTGCACATAACCGGCGCCACCCGAGGTATGCGCTGGTGCTGAGTCTTCTCCGTTCGCGCTGCTGGCCCACATGCGGTTAATGACATAATCACCCTCCAGTGCCAGCAGCCACTTTGGACTGACCTGCCAGTTCACATAGCTGTCGAAGATGTGCAGTTTCCCATTTGGCGCAGGCGTCACCGGTACAAAACAGAGTCCGGGTTGAACCGGGACCGGAGGACAGACGGTGGTCGGAGTGGCATCGGGATTCTCCTGGCCAAAGTAGTAGTTGGTTGTCCATGTGATGTGCTTCGTCGGCGTTAAGACGAAGCCGAACATTTCGTCTTTGAAACCGTTGGTCGGCTCCGTTTGGTTCGTGCCGTTGACAATCCAGTAATTCAGCCCAAGCTTTGAGTTGACCTGGTACTTCACGCGAATGCCCATGTGGTAGAACGGCAGGAAATCAAACCAATAAGCGCGTGAGTAGTTCAGCTGGTCCTTGGTGTAATTGCCTTCGTACCCCAGCGAGCTGGCCCACTTGCCAAAATCAACCGTCAAGCCGCTTCCCAGCGGGAAGATGTACGTTCCGTACGCCTGGAAGATGTTGCGATAGATGTCAGGACGATGCTCGTTCGAGGGACTGCCTTGCGTCGTTGCCGTCGCCTGTCCGAATTGCAGGTCGACGCGCGTTCCCCAGCGTCGGCCCGCGTCCGCATCGGCCGCGCGCTCGAACACGATCGCCGCCTGGTTCAAACTGAATGCATTGCTCAGCACGTCGTAGGCGCGCAGCACATTCACCCGGCCAACCGGATCGTTGAAGTTGTACTCGTAGTATCCATCCACCATCACGTTGGTGGTCGTGCCCTTGAAATAATCAAGAATCCCGCGGTCTTCCTGCGTGAGCACTAGAGACTTCCCTGCAGGGGCACCCTGCCCCGACGCCACATCTTGCTCCGGTTGCGCCGCATAACAGAGGCCGCCGCCCGGCTCTTCGATATCAGCAAGCGTGTGCGATGGCTCGCTCGTCGCTCCCGCAACCGCCGGTTTTGACGCAGCGATCACCGACTTCATCACCGTCATCTCCGCCTTGAGCTCCGACACCTCGGCCTTCAACTCGGATACCGTCTTCTGCAGCTCTTCGACATTGCTCGAAGCCGCAGCCGCGGTCGAAGTGTCGCTGTTAGTTTGTTGTGCTGCCGCGTTCCAGCCGCACATTAGCCCTGCACCGAGAACCATCAGTCTTCCCCAACGATTGAGTGAGGCGAGTCTTGCTGTCATGTTCGGTCAACCTCCCGATGCCGACCACTGTACATCCGGGCTGTTGGTTGATCGAATCTCGAATCCGTGCCCATCCGCGTAAATTCGCGGCCGCTTCTTATCACTGCCCGGTGTGCCCTACGTCCTAGACCTTTACAGCCCACTCCTGTAATCGATGAGTCCAGGGTGAAGGGATTGGTGTCCCTTGGCTTGTCCGGCCGAGCGGCGGCGTGGACTTAATCGCTCTTTGACAATTGAATACCGACGCGTCGAAGGACATATCTATCGGATCGTCGACCGGAAGACTCCCTTAAACTCCTTGCGAATCAATATCTTACTTGCAAGTTATTGAAGACAAGGAATTTGCGAAAAAAATTCTCCTAACTCGATGAATTCGAGGATTTTGTGCAGTGAAAAGTAGCGATCGGCTACGCCAGCTGTGCGCTCACTTCGAACGCTCCAGACCCTGGGCGAATTGCTCTTCGAGATATGCCCTCCGCTCGTCGGCAAGGGCTTCATCTCGGGCTTCATCCGCCAATTGTTCGTATCGACCGGCGGTTGGCGAGCTTCGATACGAGTCAACCCGCGGAGGGTGGCGAAGATAGGTACCGACCACTTCCAGGTAATATTGCTCTTTGTCTCTCTTCTCTTCGGCTTCGTGGTAAAAAAACTCCGCCAGTGCGTGATGTGCTTCCGGCGAATTGGCGGTGTTGATCAGTCGTTCCGCTTGCTTTCGAGTCAAATGACTGGTCGGGACTGCTGCCGCTTCGTTTGCTTGCGAAAGCTGGGCCGCGCCCGTTCCAATCATCGCGATGAAAATCGATGCTGCTAAAATGCCGATTTTCATACGTCCTCCTCTCGCGGAGCTTGCTCCACCCCAAACCTCAGATGCACGAAATTGGGAGCTAGAAGAAAAAAATCATGTCTCCCGCCGCGGTGAACTGGCTGTACTTGGTTCCGCTGTTGTAGGCGGGAGCATTATAGGCATGCTCGAATCGGAGCTCCGGCCGGAAAAGTATCGTGCTTCCCACCCAGTGGCCCCAGGCAAACTCGTCCTCGGTATATTTCGTCTTGAAGCCGGTCCGCTGGCCCCTGATGTCGTCAAAGTATTCGTTGCGGATCGTCAGGTAGTTCGATTTATTGATCTGCTTCTCGACATAGTTCACGATGGCCCATTCCGGCGCATAACAAGTCACCTGTTGCGCCGATGCGCACACCGCGCCGTTTGCGTTAAGAATGAGCTGGGAGGATGCCGACGGATTATTCACATTCGGCACCTGCCTTTCGTACTGATACCAGCTCTCCGTGGCCGTGTGCCATGAGCCGTTGAACTTGTGATACCAAGTGGTGTAGTACGCTTGCAGATTGTTGTAGGAATACTTGCCTGAGTTAATCGAGTTTGCACAGGTATAGATGTTGTCTGCGCCGTCTCTCCAGGTGTATCCGATGCAGCCGTTGAAGGTCGTCTTCGCTTCCGGACCACCCACCCATGGCGCAACATCGCAGCCCGGAGAGATACCAGCCTGCACGAGCCAGTGGTTGCTGAGTTTCGTCGTGGTGTTGACGCCCGTCTGGGTGTAGCAGTCGAAGGTATAAAGCAGCGAATGGCTGTACGTGTAGTTATTCGGAGCCAACTGCGCCTCGATGTCGGGCAACGAGATATAGCGTCCGATACGGACATCCATACCCTGCGCCACATGCGGAAAATAAAGGTCAACATAAACCATGACCGGATCGACTCCGTACGAATAGCCGATAGTTCCATCAGGGTTGGTGTGCAGCAATTGGTGGCTGAACCACCCTTTCGCTGTCGTGTAGCGATAATCGAGTCCGTATAGGGTCGCGACCCGGAAGCCCCAGTCGAAGTGGTCGGTCTGGACTGTGTCGGGCTGGCGCTCAATATACAGCACCTGCTGGTCAGGTTGGATGGAGTTGGGTACGACATCGTATGCGGTAGGCCCATTGCCATAGCGTCCTTTGTCCGAAGTACTGACGTTAAAGCCGCCATTCACCCAGCCGTAAATCTGAATGCCACTCTTCTTCCAGGCTTCACCGTTCTTGCCGCTCCATATGGCTTCCATCAGCGGTCCTGCTTGCGTCCACGGATACCCGATGGTCACTGACCCACCGTACGGCCAGACCGTAAACGGGAATGGAGGATCGGTAACAGGCGGTGGGTAGCCCCGATATTTCGGCTCCGGACCGGAATCGTCCGTTGCGCTTGCTTTCCAGTCAGAAAGGTACGCTTGACCAAGCCGTTGAAAGAAATTGCCCTTAAGTGTGCTATCGGAGGCCGTCGCATTATCCGCCGGAACCGGCTTCGGGTTGCCGTCCGGATGACTGCCTGAGTCACTGGAGGGAGACTGGTTACCCTGCCCCGCAGAAGCGGAGGCATCTGAGCTTGATGCCGTCCCTGGAACTTGCGCCGCACATATCGAGGCCATAGCGATGCATGCCAGCCCGACGATTACGGCTGTGCTTCCCAACGCTCTCTTACCGCTGGGGCTCGAGTTGAACGGCCAGCTGTTCCGGCACTTCCAGATTAGAACTAGGTGCGAAACGAGTCCGCGACAATATTCTAAGATCAACAGTGTGGTCATCAACAACTCTCTCCTCGGTGCACTACTGCCGCACGCGCCTAAGTAGATTCGACTACCGGACATGTAAGTCCCCGCTAAGGGCTTCATAAATTTTGTGCAAGGGAGGGTGTCGGTGCAGAGGCTCGGCTTCACTTTGCGAACTGACTTCAGTAAACTGTCGAACCAGCGCAAGGCGCGCAGTAATGGCCGACCTGATTCAACTCGCTATACCAGCTTTCATCCTGCTGATGGTGGCCGAGGCCGTCTTTGACGCTCTAATGCGCCGCGACCTCTATGAGCCGAAGGACACTGCCGCTAGCCTCACCATGGGCATGGGAAACGTGTTGGTCGGTCTGGTATCGAAAGGGATGGTGTTCGTCATTTTTACCGCCCTGCACCGTTTTGCGATCTTTTCCATCGGATACCAGTGGTGGGCCTGGGTACTCGCGTTCTTTGCCGACGATTTCAGCTATTACTGGTTCCACCGCACCAGCCACGAGTGCCGCTTCTTCTGGGCCTCGCACGTAGTGCATCACTCCTCGCAGCGCTATAACCTGTCAACCGCGCTGCGTCAGACCTGGACCGGCGGCTTTTTCGGTTTCGTGTTCTGGCTGTGGATGCCGCTTGTCGGATTCCAGCCCATCATGATCTTCACCATGCAGGCCATTAGCCTGCTCTACCAGTTCTGGATTCATACTGAAGTCGTCAAGCACATGGGCGCTCTTGAACTGGTGATGAACACTCCTTCGCACCACCGTGTCCACCACGCTACCAACCCCCAGTACATCGATCGCAATCACGCGGGAACTCTGATCATTTGGGACCGGATTTTCGGGAGCTTTGAGCCGGAGCAGGAATCTTGCGTCTACGGCCTGACCGCGAACATAAACACCTACAACCCGGTGCGGATTGCCTTTCACGAATGGATCGACATCGGGCGGGACTTGCAGGCAGCCCGTACCTGGCGGGAAAGGCTGCTTGCAGTGTTTGGCAATCCCGGCGCCACCAAGCGCCAGGAATCACCGGCTCCCGCTTTCGATGTTGCAAGCGTCTAGCTCGACGGCATGGAAACTCAGCGCATCGGTGCGCTTCCGCGAATCGTCAGCACCGGACATGCCGCTTCGCGAACCAATTCATAGGCAATCGGCCACATGAATCGATCGAGCACGCCCGCCGAACGCCGTACTCCAACCACAATCAAATTCGCAGCGGTTTCAGATGCCACCCTGAGAATAGTTGCCGCCACGTTGCCAAACTCAACCCGGTAGTCAACATCCACTCCTTCCGGGACCGTTCCTACGATCTCTGCCAGCTTCTCCTCGATCTCTCGCTTCACGCGATATGGATCGAGGTTGGTTACTTCGCGGAGATGGTCCACCACATGCAGCACGGTGAGCCGCGAACCGTGCGCTTCGGCCAGAGTGCACGCATATTGAACGGCCGGATGCGACTTGGGAGTCAAGTCGCAGGGCGCGAGCATGTGGCGCATCAGGTTGATCTCGCGAGGCTCGTGAATGTTGGGCCCGATGGTGAGTACGGGCACAGGCGAATGACGAAATACTTTTTCGGCCACCGAGCCGATGATGAACTTCCCCAGTCCACGACGCCCGTGGGTGCCGACCACCAGCAAGTCGATCTTCTTTTCACTCGCGCATTGCAGAAGGCAGTCGGCAACCGACCCTTCCAGCATCGTCAGGTGATAATCGACGTCCTCAACTAGCGCGCCCGCATGGCGCAGGCGAGCTTTGAAGTCCAGCAGGTCGCGCCGCGCAGCCTCTCGTGCAGCATGCAACGCTTCGGGACCTGCCAGAACAAATTCATCGGTCGGCACGACATAAGCGATCTCTGCTTGCGCGCCGTAAAGATGCGCGAGCTCTAGCCCGTAATGGAGAGCCGGGTCAGAATGGTGGGAAAAATCGGTAGCAATGAGTACGTTCTTGATACTCACGCTTTTGGAAGCCAACTGCGCTGTGGCCATGATTCGCGACCAATCTCCCCACGACGTGGGGCAGTCAGCAAGCGGCGCTGCGTCGCGCCAGAATTATGGATTCGCAGGTCAACCGGTGCGGCGGTCGCCACTCAGATTCATGCTACTTATTTTGTACCGCGTTACGCACACCAATGCAGTGACGCAGGTCACTACCCCTGGAGTCCATGGGTCTTATGTCCTAATGAATAACTAATTCTCGGTTATCGCAGCGGATGCGTCGTCTCTTTGCAGCATCGACTTCACGATCACATAAAGCACCGGAATGAAGAATAGATTCAGCACGGTGGAGACGATCATTCCGCCGAAGACGGTCGTGCCGACAGAGTTTCGACTGGCTGAGCCCGCGCCAGTCGCGAATACCAGCGGCAGCACTCCCAGGATGAAGGAAAACGAGGTCATCAGGATCGGGCGGAGCCGTATGCGCGCCGCCTGCACCGCCGCGTCCACGATTGGAAGCCCTTTGGCACGCAACTGTTCGGCGAACTCCACGATCAAAATGCCATTCTTGCTCGCCAGCCCGATCAGCATCACCAACCCAATCTGGCAATAGACGTCATTCAGCAGTCCTCGACTTGACTGTGCAATCAGGGCCCCCAGCATCGCCATTGGCACGCTCAACAAAATGATGAATGGCAACACGAAGCTTTCATACTGGGCGGAAAGCGTCAGATACACCAGCAGCAGACCGAGGCCAAACAACAGGGCCGACTGGCTGCCCGACTTGATCTCTTCCAGTGCCAACCCAGACCACTCGTAAGTAAATCCGATAGGAAGGTCTTTTTGGGCGACCGCATCCATCGCAAGAATTGCTTGCCCCGAACTGTAGCCTGGGGCCGCCGCGCCGTTGATTTCCGCCGAGCGGAACAGATTGTAATGGCTGATGGTCTGCGGCGCCGAAGTCTCGGACACGTGGACGACGTTGTCCAGCGGGATCATGGTTCCACTATCGGAGCGCACATAGTAATTGCGAATGTCTCGCCGGCTGGCTTCGAAATTCCTGGTCCGCCTGAACATACACACGGTACGCGCGGTTATTGAAGTCAAAATCGTTGACATAGGCCGATCCCATGTACACCTGCAGCGTGTCGGTAATCTGCTGCAGTTGCACTTGCAGGCTGCGCGCCTTTTCGCGGTCGATGGTCACCACGAATTGGGGATCATTGGCTGTAAATGAACTGAACAATCCAGCAACGTCGTGCCGTTCGTTCCCCGATCGCGCCACCTGCTGCGCGGTGTCGTATAGCTCTTGCAGCGAGTGGCCGCCCTCATCCAGCACTTCAAAGGTGAACCCACCGAAATTGCCGATGCCATTGATGGCCGGAGGAAGAAATGGAAATGCCTGCACGTCACTGATCTGGCTCAATGGCGCCCGCAAAGAATTTACGATGGCAGCCGCCGAGTGCTCATCTCCCTGCCGGTCCTTCGCGTCCTTCAGGTTCAGAAAGATGATCCCTTTGTTCGGACCGTTTCCGGTGAAGCTGAAACCCATCACCGAGAAAGCTCCGATGACATCAGGTATCTTGCTGACCACCTGTTCGACCTGGCGCATCGCCGTCGAGGTGTATTCCAGCGACGCCCCCTGCGGCGCCTGCACGTTGATGATGAACCAGCCCTGGTCCTCGTCGGGAACAAAGCCCGTGGGTACTCGCTTGTAGATAACGTACGTGGCCGCCAGCCCCAGGAAGAACACCACCAGGACGATGTAGCGGAAGCGGATGGCCGTGCGCGCCGACGCGGTATACACCGACGTCGTCTTGTGGATCAGCGTCTCGATTCCACGGAACACGATGTTCTTGTCTTCGTGCCGTCGCTCCGGCCGCAGCAGTAAGGCTGACAGCGACGGTGTGAAGGTAAGCGAATTGAACGCCGAAATCGCGATCGAGAAAGCAATCGTGAGTGAAAACTGCTGGTACAAGAGTCCGGTTGTGCCCGGGAAGAATGCGACTGGCACGAAAACCGCCACAAGCACCAGAGACGTCGCCACCACCGCGCCTGTAACTTCGCCCATAGCCTCCGACGCCGCAGAATGAGAGTCAGTATGCTCCTCGCCCATGTGCCGCTGAATATTCTCGATGACCACGATGGCGTCATCCACCACGAGTCCTGTCGCCAGCACAATGCCGAACAGCGTCAGCGTATTGATGGAGAAGCCGAGCAGCTTGATGAAAGCAAATGTTCCAATGAGCGAAACTGGAATGGTGACTGCCGGAATCAGCGTTGTCCGCCAATCCTGTAGAAACAGGAACATCACCAGCATCACGAACAGGATCGCTTCTACCAGAGTTTGCAACACCTCGCGAATCGAGTCCCCTACGAATGTCGTGGAATCGAACGCCACGCGGTAATCCAGCCCGGGTGGAAACCGCTTCGACAGCCGCCCCATCTCCACGCGCACGGCTTTGTCCACGTCGAGAGCGTTGGCGGTAGGCAGTTGTGAGACGCCGATGCCAATGGCTTCGTAGCCGTTGAAGCGCAGCACGGAGCTGTAATCTTCGGCGCCGAGTTCGGCCCGCCCAACGTCTTTTAGCCGGACCAGCGCTCCGTTGCCGCCCGGCTTGAGAATAATATTGTCGAATTCTGACGCCTCAGTCAGTCGACCCACTGCGCGAACGCTGATTTGAAACATCTGGCCCTGCGGTGCCGGGGCCTGTCCGACTTGGCCGGCGGCGATCTGAACATTCTGCTGCGACAACGCACTTACCACGTCCGACGCAGTCAGTCCTCGCGCTGCCATCCGCGCAGGATCAAGCCACAAGCGCATCGAGTACTTGCGTTCGCCAAAGATGATGACGTCGGCCACTCCGTGAATACGCTTCAGCGCATCCTTCACATAAATGTCGAGGTAGTTGCTGATGAATTTCTGGCTGTAACGATTGTCGGGCGTGAAAAACCCGATGGCCAGGATGAACGAACTGGCATTCTTGGTTATCACCACGCCGGTGGTTTTTACTTCGTTGGGAAGCCGTCCGTTCACTGCCGAAACGCGGTTCTGCACGTCAACTGCGGCAATGTCGAGGCTGCGTGTCAGCTCGAAAGTGATGGTAATCGAGCTGCTGCCGTCATTGCCGCTGCTCGACGTCATGTAGCGCATGCCTTCCACGCCATTGATGGCCTGTTCCAGCGGCGTGGTCACCGCCGATTCGACAGTCTGCGCGTTCGCTCCCGTATAGAAGCAATTGACCGAGACCTGGGGCGGAGCCAGTTGTGGGAATTGGGCAACCGGCAGAAACGGAATGCAGACGGCACCCGCAATTACGATGAACAATGAAGTCACGGTCGAGAAGACCGGACGCTTAATGAAGAAATCCGCAAACAATGCGAGAGCCCCTTCCCCCAGGAAGTCGCGAGCTACTGCTGAATCTTGATTGACATGCCGTCTGCCAGGTTTTGTCCGCCCGACACGATAACCTCGTCGCCGGCTTTCAGGCCGCTCAGCACGGTGTAGTCATTCCCCGAAATCTCACCGAGCGTCAGCGGAATCTGCCGTGCAACTTCCTTCCCGTCTTTCTTCTCGGCTACGAAGGCAAAGAACTGTCCGCTCACGCGTGAAACCGCGACCACCGGAATCGTAATGCCTGATTGGGTGCTCCAGGTGATGCGCGCCCGAACCAGTTGCTGGGAACGAAGCTTATCTGCCGCCTCGTCCACCGGGGCCTTCGCCAAAATCGTCTGCGACGAGGTGTCCACTTGAGGCGAAATGAAACTTACCTTTGTGGTGAGGATCGCCTTGCCGTTGCCATCGAGAATCTGCACCGGAGCGCCCATCTTCAGATCTCTGGCACGGTCTGCCGGTATCGACAGGTACACTTCAAGGCCGCGCCGCTCGTCGATGGTCGTCAGCATAGTCGTATTCGTGACCCGGTCCCCCACGTGCACCGGAACGTCACCGATAATCCCTGCCACCGGAGCAAATACGCTGAAATAACGAAGCTGCACTTGCTGTTGGTTGATCTGTGCATCCATCGACTTCACGTCAGCGTTCGCGGCGTCGTACGTGGACTGGGCCTGGTCAAGTTCCTGCTTGCTGACGACCCCTGAGGCGAACAGACCCTTGGTCCGATCGAGCTGCACTTTAGCCAGCTGCAGGTTTGCCATTTTCGACGCCCGTTGGGCTTCCCAATTGGAAACCGTCGCGGCCTGACGCCGCGGATCGATTTCCATCAGCGTCTGTCCCTTTTTCACCAGATCTCCTGACTTCACACTGATCGCAAAAATCCATCCCTCGACGTCCGACATGATTGTCGCGGAGTTCCGCGACTTGATGGTGGCAACGTATTCCGAAGTGTTGCCGATTTCCTGGTTTCCGATTTGCTGCACTTTTACGGGCATCACCGGCGGTCCCTGTGGCCCTTCCGCCGTGCTGCGACTGCAACTCGTCAGCACTGCCAAAAGACCCAATGACAAGACCAGGGGGACACTCGTCCGCGCGATTACTTGCAAACGGCTGTATGGATGGCGTTGATGACAAGGCATAGGAATTCCGCGGCCGTTCTCTCTGCAGTTGTGAATTGCTGCGGCGGCAAGGCTCAGATCGACAGCTCCGCTCAGAAACTTCGATTCTAGTCCAGACGACGGTTGACCGCATCCATTCCAGACACAAATGAGACCGAGCGCATCCAGCGTGGCGCGGAGCGCGCAAGGTCGTGCTCGTTCTGCAATTCCACGGCCCGCAGTCTTAAGAAGAGGGCCGTCCACTCACGGACGGCCACTCCGCTCGCTTAGCAATTGGACTCAGGCTGCCCGCGTAGTGAGGTTCCGAACGGCCATCGACAGCATGAGGCGAGACACGCCCGACACGATGAAGCTAATGCCCACCAGCGTGCCCACAACCCACTCGCTGTTGATCGGCCAATGCGCCCAGATAAGAGCTCCAAGCAAGATGGTGACGATTGCATCGAAAAGTATCCATCCCCATCCCGGGAGCGGGCGCATCTGAAATGCCAGTACCAGCGCAAACACACCGTAAACCAGCAGGAAACACGCGATGATGAGCGTCAGCGCCAGCAACCCTCCGGTGGGATGCATCAGAATGAACACACCAGCGACGACATACAGCAAGCCCAGCAGGATCTCCAAAATGATCCTTCCGCCGGTGTGGGCGCGAAATGCGTAAACCAATTGAAAGGCGCCGTTGAAAATCGCCGTCCACGCCACCACATAAACAATCACCACGCCGGCGATCAGAGGAGCGCAGATCGCGATAATGCCCGCCAGGATCATCAGAATTCCCAGCGCAATGGACCAACCCGAAGCACGTTTCACCGTATCCAGCACCGTATCGGCCATATTTCCTCCATTCGGTTATGCGCTGACTTGTCTGTCAGCGCGGTAGTTAGACAACCGTCTCGAATCCGGCATTCAATTTCACGCAGAACCGGACTCGTCGGTCATTCTTTCAGAGTGCGCGACCGCTATCAACGGTTAAGTGCAAGCTGCACCGGTTCCACCTTGTCAAACTGACGCATATCCACCGCTACCTTCTTGCCGGCAGAGGAGCTGATGACGAAGGCATTCGCGAACCGGTAACCGAATAAAATCTCGTCCGGGATGAATGATGTCCGAGTCTGCACTGTAGTGGAAAATATCTCGTCAAAGCCGCTGATCAGAACCAGTAATTCGGATTGCGACTCGCGCAGCGACTCCCGCGTCTCGCGAAACAGCGGACTCGATTCATTAATCGGATGCACCACCGTCCAGGTAAGGGGAAGAAACACCACACCGCTGCGCTCCAACTGCAGGGGGTAATAGCGACGCGTACGTTCGCCGTCAACCTCTTCGAAGCGGCTAAGCAGCACTTTCGCCGAGACTTCAATCAGTTCGTTCGATCGGGCGTTGGCTACTCGAAATTCCAGTGCGGTGATGTTCTGGTAAGGAGCGATTAGCGCGTGGTGGCTAAACAACACTTTCGCCGTAGGGCGCGAAAATCTGGCAAACATGAGTCCCGTGACGATGCCAAAACCCATCAATCCGACCAGAGACTCAAGTGTCACCAGTGAATTAGCCGGGGTTCCGATGGGTATGACCTGCCCATATCCGATCGTCGACAGCGTCTGCACGCTGAAGAAGAACGCTCGCAAGTACGTGTGATGCTCCATGCCAGCCGCATTGCTACCCAGGGCTCCGGGTCCGCACGCCAGGTATGCCGCAGCAAACCCGGCATTCACCGCCAGATAAAGAACAGCCGTCGCACCAAAGAACTGCCACCACGGCATGGTCAGCATGGCGTGGTACGCACTGAATGACGACCAGAAGCGCAGTCCCGTGCGCCGGACGTTAAAGCTGCCGTCCCGGTTCAACAGGCGCTCATGGCTCTCGCGAGAAACCACCGCGCCGAAACCCAGGTCACGCAGGTCCTGATCGCTCATCGGAGTTGCTGTGGATTGCGTTGCCATTGCAAATTCGCCCATGCGCGGGCATCGGAGCGTTCTGCGAGTATAACCGCCTCGCGCCTCCAGCTACCCATTCCTGGGTTTCGTAATTGGATGGCGCAACCCGCTCTGAGGTCGCTGCGCCAAGGCATTTTCCGCGTTTGCACTCCTGGCCATTAGCATCGGCCGCGGAGCGCGATTCTGCCCTACGCACCGGTCTCATGTGCGGAATATCACAGCGACCATGGCCATCGCTCGTGTCTAATAGAACATTAGGTTCGGAGGTTAGCGATCATGATGGTCAGTGCTGGGAAAAAGGGTGTCATCGGGATTTTGACGGGAGGTGGCGACGTTCCGGGGCTCAATCCGGCGATTCGCGCCGTAACCATCAGGGCCCTGCGTGAGGGCTACAGCGTCATCGGCCTGCGCCGCGGATGGGCCAGTCTGGTCGATACCGTCCGCGACGCCGAATACGACAACAGCGACAATTATCAGATGCTAACTGAAGAGTTGGTCAACCGCGCCGGACGCACGGGCGGAACGTTTCTTCACAGCTCACGGACCAATCCCAGCAAAGTCAGCAAGGCCTCCGTGCCCAAACATCTGCAGGACACCTTCTCGGCCGAAAAGAACGATCTCACCTCCGAGGTCCTGAAGAACCTGGAGTGGCTTGGCATTGAGAGCCTCATCCCGATTGGCGGCGATGACACGTTGAGCTACGGAGTCCGCCTCTACCAGGAGGGCGTGAAGGTCGTCGCCATCCCGAAGACGATGGACAACGACGTCCCAGGTACCGACTACTGCATCGGTTTCAGCACCTGCGTGACGCGCACCATCGAAATGACCAATCGTTTGCGTACCTCGGCGGGCTCTCACGAACGTTTCATGGTGCTCGAGGTCTTCGGTCGCTACGCCGGCTTCACAGCCATGCTCCCCACCATGGCCGGATCGGCGAACCGCTGCGTGATTCCCGAACACAAATTCAACATTGAACGCCTCACCGAACTCTTGAGCGAAGACCGCCGCCGCAATCCCAGCCGCTATTCTGTCGTGCTGGTCTCCGAGGGCGCGATGTTCGAGGGCGGCGAAATGGTCTTCGAGCACGGCGCCGCTGACGCGTTTGGCCACAAAAAGCTGGGCGGCATCGGCGACCTGGTCTCCGACAAGATCAAGGAGATCTCGCCCAAGTTCAACAATGGCAAGACCATCGACACCATCACCCAGAAACTCGGCTATCTCGTGCGCTGCGGTGACCCCGATGCCATCGATTCCATCGTCCCGATGGCGTACGGCAACCTTGCGCTCGATCTCCTGCTCAACAAGATCCACGGCCGCCTGGTCGTGCTCAAAAACGGACGCTACGACAACACTCCCATCGAGGTGGTCACCGCCACCAAGAAGGTCGTGAACGTCAAGGAACACTACAACATCGACCGTCTGCGTCCGTACTTCAAGAGCTTCGAAATGAAGCCACTGTTCATCATGACCAGCGAATCGATGTAGCCGTTCGTCGCTTTCACCAATTTTTTGAAGGGGCACGGCTTCAGCCGTGCTGCTCAAGCTACCTAAAAGCAGGGCTTTAAAGTCTGTGTGAAAACTATCGTTTGGGTTGTCGCGGTGGAACAATCGGGCAGAAATCAGCCCCTAAGGGGCGGGGACATGATAGCCCAGCACGGAGGCGGAGTGCTGGGTGACGTGCGAAAAAAACTTGGAGTCCCCCGGGGACGACAGAGTTCTCACACTCCCTGAGGGAACAAGCCGTTTTGTTGGTGAACAGTTTCTTGAAACATGCACTAGCGATGGGACGTGCCGGAATCTGGTCTACACCAGTTTAATCTGCAACGTGCTGACCGACGCTGGCGGGAACGTTATTGCCACCGTCGAACCCTTCACTTTCAACTCGCCAGTTCTAGGCATGACGACCTCGCGATGCTCAAAGGAGTTGTAGGCGTGAATGTCAGGGTTGGATAGAACCGTATTTGTTCCTGACTTTGCCGTCGCGCCCGCGAACGAGATTGCAGTCTCGCGCGGTTCGCTCACGCTCGGATTCACGACCGTGAGTACCAGGGTTTTTCCGTGGACGGATGCCGCCCCCTGAAGCCCCCAAAACTGGGCAGGTTTGCCGTCACGGTCATATTGAATCGCAGGAGCGCTGAAAACTGCGCGCAGCGCCCTTCCTCCCTGATGCGGAACATACATTTCGAATACGTGGCCGACGGGCGTCACCACGAACTTGTCCTCGTGCGCCAGATACAGACTGTTGAGACAGTTGATGAGCTGCGCGCAGTTGGCCATCGCAACCTTGTCAGGATTGCGGTTGAAAATGTCCAGAGTCATGCCGCTGAACACGGCATCCCGCAAGGTTGGCGTTTGCTCCAACGCGTCGCCGGGAGTCTGTTCACTGCCGGGCTTGTACCACGCTCCCCACTCGTCCACCACCAGTTTCACGTGGTGCTCGGTGTCGATCTGCCCCATTAGTTTCCAATGGTCATTGATCAGATCTTCGATCTTCTGTCCTTCACGCATTAGCTCGTACCAATCCGCTGGGTCGAACTTCAGAGCGTCACCTTTGCTCTTCTCCCAATCCTGTGTTTTGCCGCGCGAGAGATTCCACGCATAGTGGTGAAGCGCAAACCCATAGACGCTGTTGATCTGGTCTTTCCCTTTGCTCGCCAGCGCTTCAAAGAATCCCCGCGTCCAGCTCAACTCACCGGAGTTCGGTCCCGAGGCGATCAGCGACAGCGGCTTGCCATAACCAGGCACCCACGCTGCAAAACGCCGGAACTCCATGGCGTACTCCTGCGGCAGAAAGTTTCCGCCGCAGCCCCACGACTCATTTCCCACGCCCCAGTAACGGACATCGAACGGTTCCGGATATCCGCCTGCCGCACGCATCTCCGCCAGCGTGGTCGAACCCGCCGGAGAATTGCAATACTCCACCCAGCGATAGAACTCCTCCGCGGGAAGGCTGCGGACGTTCGCTGCAAGATAAGGCTGCCCACCCGTCAGCCGGCAGAAATGCACAAACTCGTCGGTTCCAAACTGATTGGGATCGTAACGATGACTGGCCGGTGCGCCCGCAGCCTCGACTCCCTCCCAGAAATTCGTTCGTCGTGGACGCTTATCCGCCGGACCAACGCCGTCACGCCAGTCGTAGCTGTCGGCAAAACATCCCCCGGGAAAGCGAATCACCGCTGGCTTGATTTTGCGCAGGTGCTCGACAAGATCACTGCGGATGCCATCGATATTCAGCACCTTTGAGTTTTTTCCCACCCAGATACCGTCGTAGATGACGCCACTCAGGTTCTCCGTAAAGTGGCCGTAGATATTGGGCGAGATCGTGCCCAGCTCTTCTCCAAGCAGCACCTCAATGCGGCACGGCGCAGCGGCGTCCGCGCCCAATGCCGACTTCGCACCGCGGAACACCAACAGGCCACATGCCGCCAGGGAACTCTGGCGCAGAAAATCTCGTCGTTCCGTCATCGCGAAGCCCTTTCCTACAGGATTCAGCAGCGGCCCATTGTAAATGCCCCGATCTCTGTAACTTTCCTCTTCGTGGCGCGTCGCAGTATTGTTATGGCCTCGGCATCCGTACGGCCGGAGAGTGGATATCTTTAAGCCGACGTGAAATCGCAGGAGCTGCGCCCCAAAACTGTCGCGACCGCGCCGCCCGATATGCGGGACCGCGATCTCATCGCCCGGATTCTGGCTGGCGAGAGGGAGCTATTTCACGAGCTGGTGCGGCCGTACGAGAAGAGCGTTTATTTCGCTGCCTTCTCCGTTCTTCAGAACCCTGACGATGCCGAAGATGCGGCCCAGGAGACCGTTTTCAAGGCGCTGAAGAACCTGCACACGTTTCGTGCGGAAGCGAAATTCAGCACCTGGCTGGTATCGATCGCACTGAATGAAGCCCGGGGGCGGTTGCGGCATACGCGTCTCCTCGAATTCGATCCTATCGACGCCGAGCCCAACGAAGAATCGGGTGACTTCACTCCTGCGGTCATCTCCGATTGGCGGGAGGTCCCGCTGGAAGCTCTCGAGCGCAAAGAACTGCGAGAGCTGTTACGGGATGCGCTGCAGGGCCTGCCGGAAATGTATCGCGAAATACTGGTTCTCAGGGACGTACAGGAGTGCAGCATCGCGGAAGCCGCGGCAACCCTGGGCGTGAATGAAGGAGTGGTGAAAACTCGTTTGCTTCGGGCCCGGCTCATGATGCAAAAGCAGCTGGCTCCCAAGTTGAATACAGGCCGCAGTGGGCTCTTGGGAATTTTCAGGCGCAGGGCGGGTGGATCATGGTTCTAGAGTGCAAACACGTTTGGAAGCAGATCTCGAATTACATTGACGGCACCGTTCCGCCGGAGCTGCTCGATTCCATCGAGCAGCACCTCGCTCATTGCCGTCATTGTGCGGCTGTGCTCGATTCCACGCGCAACATTCTCATCCTGATCGCCGACGACCGCACCTTCGAATTGCCCGTTGGCTACAGCGAACGTCTGCACGCCCGGTTGCAGCGCGCAATGACTTCCGAAGAAGCCGGAGCGTAGAACTACATCTCGTGATGAAACCACGGGTGCGTTATCAGTTCCAGCGCAACTAGCACCAGAGTCAGCACCGCCAGCCCCAGTTGCAGCCAGCGCTCTTTGCGTTGTTTCTTCGTTAACGGCCGCATTCTCCATGCAGCAGCCGGGCTTCTGCGCAATCGTTCTTCATTCCACAACAGCAGCAGGCTCAACAACGCGCCTACGGTTCCGACGACCAGAAACGGAATGCGCAGCCCGTTGCGATGAAAACCGTGCGCTGGACCGCCAGCGGTAGCCGCGATCAACGAACTCAGTCCGAAGGCGACCCGCACGCCACTTAGACCCACCAAAATGACGCACACGCTCTCGGCGGCCGCCAGGGCCAATGATCCCCAAGTCAGCAGCCTGCTGGTGTATTTCGAACGGATAGATGGCTCTTTCACGTCGTCCGACATCGGGTGCAATCGTTACCTCTTGGCTTGCCCATCTTAAACGACCCAGCGTTAATGAACTGCATGCTGCACTTGGCAGGCACGCTCGCCTGTTGGACAATGACAACGTGTCCACTGAAACCCTGGGTGAACCAAACTCCCTGCGCCAAGTCCTTCCCGCCTCGCCGGACACTCCCCGTGCTGGATTGGAACCGACCCGCATTGCCCCGCAAGAGTTAATTCGGCTGGTCGATGAGTTCTGCGAAGCCAAAACTCTTCGCAAGCGTATCGCCTCTCTCGTCGGCCTGGTTACGTGGATGCGCAAATCCAGTTCTTCTGTCGCCGATCTCTCTGGCCTTACGGGTTTTGTCGAATATCTTGAGAGCAACGCCGAACCTCGCGCCCGTTTCCAAGCTGCATTCGCTGAACTGCTCTCCGAGATGAACTGTGTTCCTCTGTTCGCCGAAGCTGGCATTCCGTCCGACCACAGCTTCGTCTCCGAAATTGGTCACCGCATCTCGGCCCGCGTCCTTCCCTCGGCCCGCGAGCAGTCCGACGCCGCGAAAGTCCTGGTAACGCTCTATCCCAACGAGCGCAGCGCGCGGCGGTTTCTCGCCAGCCCGACCGAAGTGTTTCAACGGCTCATCGTCGTGTTGACCCCTCCTGCCGACGCGCTCTTCGCCAGCCACGAGCACCACGATTTGCAGGAAGCCATGCGCCTCCTGAGTTCCCGTGTCAGCGCCTTGGGACTCAATCCTGAAGTCCGGGCGCGCGTTTCGTCTTCCGGCATCTCCGACTCGCCCTTTTACCAGATTCTTTCCGCCACCGAGCAGTTGCTAGCCGCCTCGCAACCCGACGAACTTCATGCCGCTCTGGCGCGTTGGCACGGCGTGGTGCAGCGCTGTCGCACCGACATGGTGCAGGTCCATCACCACATGGAGAACTCCGGCGTCAGCGTCGAGCTGATCTTCGACATGCGAAAAATCTCTACGTGTCTCGCCCGCATGGAATCCATCGTCGACGTCCTCACCGCCGATACCCATGACGCCAGGCTCCTCGCCGTTCACGGATTGCTCGGTCAATTAATGGAAGGCCGGCTCTCCGACTTGAGCCTGAGGTCTCTGTTGCGCGAGAACCTCAACCTCATCGCCCGCAAGATGGTGGAGCGCACCGGACACAGTGGCGAGCATTACATCGCCCACAATCGCCGTGAGTATTGGCTCATGTGGGCCGCAGCGATCGGTGGAGGCCTACTGACCGTCATCACCGCTGCGATAAAGCTGCGTATCGTCGACTCCCACACGCCGCCCTTCGTCGAGGGCTTCGCCGCGGGCACCAACTACGCGGTCAGCTTCATTTTTCTCCAAATTCTCGGACTGGTCCTCGCCACCAAACAGCCCGCGGCCACCGCCGCCACCTTCGCCGGAATCATTCGCGAGAACCGCGGCGTGGAGCGCGAAAACAAGCTGACCGACTTTGTCTCGCGCATCACCAGCACCCAATTGGCCGCCGCCCTGGGCAACGTCTTCGCCGTCAGCATCGGCGCGCTTTTCTTCGAGCGCCTCTGGTTGCTGTTCTTCTCCCAGTCGTACCTGGCGCACGAATCCGCCACCCACGTTTACGAAACGCTCAGTCCTACCGCCTCCGGCACCGCGTTCTACGCCGCCGTCACCGGCGTCATCTTGTGGATGGCCGCCCTCGCCGGCGGTTGGTGCGAGAACTTCGCCGTCTACTACCGGCTGACCGATGCCGTCGCCCAGCATCCCTTGGGCCTGCGCGTCGGCCAAGTCCGCATGAAGCGCATCTCGCGCTCCCTGCAACGCAACCTCGGCGGCTGGAGCACCAGTATCGTGCTGGGCTACCTGCTCGGCTTCACCCCGGTGATCGGACACTTCTTCGGACTGCCGCTCGACGTGCGCCACGTTACCCTGTCGACCGGCATGTTGGCCCTCGCCGTCGCACATTTCGGCGCCGTGAGCATGGGCCGCACATGGTTCTACCAGGCCATCGCCGGAATCGGCGTCATCTTCATCCTTAACTTGTTTGTGAGTTTCAGCATCGCCGCTTATGTCGGACTCCGCGCTTATGACGTCAGCGGCCGTGAGCAGTTGGAGATCCTGCGCTACTTGATCGTGCACGGCCTGAAGTCGCCTCTGCGCTTCATCTGGCCCAACTACATGCGCCGCTCAACTGGTAGCCCGGACAGCCCGTCTGCTCCGGCAGAATAACCTCGAGGGTGCCCTGTCACTGGCAGCCTCCGGAGTAAGGACACGTAAAAGTCAAACTCACATTCTGGTTATTCTTCCAGGTGGTACAAGCTCCGGCGGGAGCGCTGCCAACCCCGTACGTGCACTGCTCAAACCCGCCAGACTGCTGAACGCCATTAACATACCCTGTGCTCGCTGGCGCGTCCGAGCTGAGCGCAAAGGTGGCCTGGGAAAAACAGGTAGAAGTCGCTTGAGCGCTACTCCAGCCCTGGGGTCCCGGCCCTAGAGCGCCCGTACTCGCCTCAAAGCCGCTAGCGAAATACATCGGCCCCCAAGTCCCAGCACTGGCCTGTGTGAACGAACGGGGGCAGGCCGCGGCCCCACACACGATCGTGACTGGGACCGGTGCCGCGGCCAGGCTGCTGGTCGGGATGTCGGACGCATTTACCATGACGGGAGTATTCGCGGTGCAATTTGCCTGGGAGGGCGTCCAGCTGATACTGAAATTCCCCCCGCTGCAAGTTATTTTCCCGGGGGGTACCGGGATCGGCGCGCTCCCACTGCCTTTTACGGCGTTCCCACTGGCGTCTACGGCATAGCTCACATAACTCAATATTGCGCACGTAGGCACAGAGCTGAACCCGGTGCCGTCAATTTGGAACGACGTTCCGCTCTGCGGTGTGACGGTAATGGTGGGATGTGACGTGCTCGAGCAGCCCGACAGCAAAACTGCGGCAAACATCGGCAACACAAGAAAGCGCTTCATGGCACATTCCTTACTGAACTAGCATTTCCACTCAGGCATCCTGAGTGCCACGCACTATACACCCAACCGCTTCCTATCGCGCCCTTTTTTCTCTAAGCGGCTCCGCCGGGCCGCGGCTGGCCGCTCATATCCCTTTTTTGGGGGGGATATGTGGGGCTCTCGTCACGAATCCCGACGACCGCTCAAGTTGGCGAATGGCACGGCGTGCTTTCAGGAGTGGCCGTCAGGCCGCACTACGCGGCCCGCACTCGAACCACATCCCCGGAGCGGGGCGCTTGGACCACCTATCGCTTCACTGCAGGAGACGGAGGACTCACAGCTTCAAGATTGTTCCCGCCCAATTGATCCAAACGTTCGTCACCGCCAGTCTTGCCGCTGCGACCGTGACCAGGACCAAGACGGCGTAACCTGTGGCGAACTCGCGGTCCACATTGCGGGTCATGACCGCGCGCACGAGCAGAAGAATCGCTCCCAGGGCAACGACCGGCCCGAACAGGGCCATCCAACCGTGAAACCCGAAGATCGAACCGACCAGCGGTATGCGGCCAGTGGCTCCGGTGAGAATCACCAGGCTGGCCAGAAGCATCATAGGCCGGTGAATGCGAGGCCGCTTGCGATTGAGCACGCCGATCGCTACGAATATCACGAATAGCGCAATCTCCGTATACATGATCAACAGAAACTGAGGGCCGGGCCAGTCGAAAACCGCCTGCTGCGGAACGAGGCGTATCGAGCGAGTAGCCACCAGCGGCCCGGTCACGGCGATCGCGGAGGCAATGACCAGCACGCTCCAGCCGAGTTTCATGTGCAGCCGGCGGTTCCGGGTGGAGATGAGCAGAGCCTGCACGAAAAACAACACGAACCATGCGAAGATCGCCGAGCTGTGCGCAATAACCGTCGCCAGCATCGACGGATCGATGGGAGAGCCGTCAAAGTGCCTGCCCTCAAAGATGTAATGACGGAACCCGAGGACGGTCAGCACCAGGAAAATGGCCCCAGCGGTGGTATAGAAAAGTCGTTCAGGTTTCATGGGTTTTCGCGAGAGCTTATCACAGTCCCGCGATTTTCCTAGGCCCGTTCCGTGTCATGGGATCATGGCATGTTCGTCGGGTGCCCTATCCGGCCTGATTTTGGCCGGGTGGGTCTTTTGGCGTTCAAAACCAACAACCAACCACCGCCCTCGTTCAGCCATCACGCTGATGTGTGACTAACTCGCTTGGTATTTCCCCCGACTGCTCGTACACTACCGCACGAAGGATGAGGAAGAGTTGCCTTCCTCGGAGTCGGCGACCAGACACCAACCCCGTCCTCAAGTAGGTGCTTCGACCCATAACGATGACGGGTCCTGTTTACTCTCGGTTTTCTGCCCACCCACCCGCCAACACGCCTGTCCATCCCCAAAAAATCCCGCTTAAGTCCTTTATTAAGAAGACTTTGCCCATAACTCCAATGGGCTCACGCTTTTGCGCGCCTCTCCGTGTATCTCTATCAAAACGAGGATTTTACGAGGTGGGGGAAGGGGGTACGTCATACAGAGTAACGTCCCAAAATGGGAAGGACCAACTCTACGCAATCCGGCGCGCGAGGATGCGCATGACGGCGCTGTCGATGACCTGGATCACTTCCCCGGCCAGCTCCGGCGTGCGGTTTTCGCGAAGTCGCCGCCGCGCCTTGTCGGCCTTGAACCACGTCGGGTTTCGATACTCTTCTTTGGGAGGCACCAATCTTTCGACTTCGCACAAATGCGCGTGCACTGGGACGACCGATCGATGCGGCCTCATCCGGTTGCGCTTGGAGTGGTAGTACGAATGGAACGGCTGATGCTCAATCCGTCCTTTGACGCCCGCTTCTTCGTAGGCTTCTCGTGCGGCCGCTTCAGCATGGGTATCATCGCCGTCAACCCCTCCCTTGGGAAAGGTCCAGCGCCCGCTGCGCGTACGCACCAGCAGAAATTCCGGCTCGTCATCTTTCAGCCGATAGCAAACTGCCGCAACATGAATACGTTTCGCTGTGGAATTATTGTGGATATCCGTCAGCCACCGCAGCGCGCGGTAGCCGTTCGCGAGAGCGCTCTTGGCCAGTTCGGGCATCGGGGTTCCCTGCCGCAAGCCGGGTTGGATTGCGGCTTGCTAACTACTTAGTATCCCCGAAGTAGAAGTGGTTCTGTATTAATTGTCAATGAATGCCCACAAGATGTATCTCATTAGTGAATATCGGGTTAACGACGGTCGGTAACCCAGAATTACCTCGTCGAGAACCGATAGATCGTCATCGAGTGAAACGTTTCCCCGGGTTTTAACTCGGTGGTGGGAAACTTCGGATGGTTCGGCGAATCGGGATAATGTTGCGTTTCCAGGCAGAAAGCGTAGCGCCGGTTGTACACTTTGCCGTCCGTGCCCGTCACCGTCCCGTCGAGGAAATTGCCGGTGTAGAACTGTATTCCCGGCTGATCAGTCAGAACTTCCAGTACGCGGCCGCTTGTCGGCTCGTAAGCCTCAGCCGCCAATTCGACTTTCTTGCCTCCACCGGCGTCGAGCACCCAGTTCTGATCGTAGCCGTGGGCCAGTTTCAGTTGCTCGTTGTCGGCATCGATGCGGGCTCCGATGGCGGTCGAGTTGAGGAAATCGAATGGCGTTCCCTCAACCGGCGCGAGTTCGCCTGTAGGAATCAGGTTCGCGTTCGCCGGCGTATAACGATGGGCGTAGATTTTCATCTCGGTGCCGAGAATGTCGCCGCTTCCCTGCCCCTTCAAATTGAAATAGGAGTGGTTGGTGAGATTGAGCACCGTATCGGCGTCGGTGGTCGCGGAATATTCAATGCGCAGTTCGTTTCCGACCAGCGTATAACGCACCGTCGTGGTAAGCGTGCCGGGAAATCCCTCTTCGCCACTCGGGCTAATGTAGGTCAACTCGACGCCGTCTTTGATCTCTTTTCCGGTCCAGACTTTCTTGTTGAAACCGACCAGACCGCCATGCAACGCGTTGTCGCCGTCATTCTTGGGCACGTGATAGGTGTTGCCATCGAGTTGGAAGGTGCCGCCCGCAATGCGATTGGCGTAACGGCCGATGATGGCTCCCATATACGGCTTGTTGCCCGTCTTGACGTAGCCGTCAAGCGAGTCAAAGCCCTGGACGATGTCTGCCGGCTTGCCAGTGCGGTCGGGCGTCGACAGCGACATCACGATGCCGCCGTAGGTCAGGATTTTGACCGTGATTTTGCTGTCTTGCAGCGTGTAAAGATCAACCGCTTTACCGTCGACCGTGCCTGCCGGCTGTTTGGAAACTTTGGCGTACGACTGCGCTGTCATTGCGAGTAACACCAGTACGAAGAATATGGATTTCATCGAATCTCCGATTGCGCAGTATACCGCTCGCCTCTCTCAACTGCTAGGAAGCGCGCTTGGGCGAGAACTTGAGGCTGTAGAGAATTCCCAACAACAGCAGCACGGCTCCCCACCAGAGATTTGCATGCAGCCGGAACAGCACCACCGGATTCGGCGGAGGATACACCACTTCCCACAATCCCGCGCCCAGGATCAGCGCGCCATTCACCAGGAGCGAGACGCCCACGAAAAACCAGATCGAGATGCCGCCGCCTTTTCGCATGATCGCTCCTTACCACACCCAAATGTTGAACAGCACGAAAACCACAAAGACTACCGCGCCCCAGAAGATCGGACGCTGCCACAGCGGTATGTCCCCTTCGTGTGGAATCGGCGTCACGCCGTATACCAGCCCGACCAATTCGGCGTCGGGCTTGGGCTTGGTCAGCATGCTGACGACCACCGTGACCACGACGCACACGATCCACGACCAAAGCGCACGGTACATGTTTTCTGCCATGTCCCGCGCATCGGGAGACAACGCCACGTAACGCAGCGCCGTGGGATCGACTTTCACCCAGGCCCACATGCCGATCGAAGATACTGTGCCCGCCAGCAATCCCCAGAACCCTCCCTGCGGCGACGTGCGCTTCCAAAGCATGCCCAGCACGACAGTTCCGAACAGCGGAGCGATGAAGAAACTGAACAGCGCCTGTACGTAGTCCATGATGCTGAGGAACGACATCACCAGGTAGGCCGTGCCAACCGAAATCAGCACGCCGACGATGGTGGTCCAGCGCCCCATCTTCACGTAGTGCTCGTCGCTGGCGTTTTTGTTGATCAGCGCGCGATAGATGTCGTACGTCCAGACCGTCGTGAACGCGCTGACGTTGCCGGCCATACCCGACATGAACCCGGCGATCAGCGCGGTGATGCCCAAGCCCAGCAGGCCGGGTCCGGCGTAGCGCGCCAGCATCAGCGGCAACACTTCGTTGTAGCTGTGCCCACCGGATGCGACAGCCGCGCCTTCGCCCATCAGCTTCTGCGGCAGGACTGCGAGCGCCAGCAGGCCGGGAAGGATCACGATGAACGGGACAAACATTTTGAATGCCGCGCCGATGATCGGAGCCATCTTTGCGGCGCGCAGGTCTTTCGCCGACAGCACGCGCTGTACCACCAGGAAGTCGGTGGTCCAGTAGCCAAACGAGATGACAAAGCCCAGCCCAAATACAATCCCCGTCCAATGGATGCCCATTGGGTTGTCTTTGAACGTGCCCATCGTTGACCACAGGTGGGTGTACTCGGATGAAGCTCGGACGGCGATCTGGGCCTTCAGATTCGTCCAGCCACCGGCCTCGATCAAACCCATCACCGGAATGACGAGGGCACCTGCCCAGATCAAAATAAACTGCAGGACTTCATTGAATATGGCGGAGCGCAGTCCACCGAGCGCGACGTAAATCGCGACCGTGATCGACGACACCCAGATACTGAAGTTGATGTCCCAGCCCAGCACGACTTTCATTACGAGCGCCATCGAGTACATGTTGATGCCGCTCATCAGCACCGTCATGAAGGCAAACGAGACCGAGGACAGCGTGCGCGCCGCTTCTCCGTAACGCAGTTTCAGGTAGCCGGGCACCGAATGGGTCTTGGAGATGTAGTAGAACGGCATCATCACCAGTGCGAGAAACAGCATCGCGGGAATCGCGCCGATCCAATACCAGTGCGTCGCCAGGATTCCATATTGATAGGCCGCGGCCGCCCAGCCCATCAGCTCGAGCGAGCCCAGGTTGGCCGACAGGAAGCTCAGACCGGCGATCCACGCCGTCATCTCGCGGCCGGCCATGAAGAAGTCTTCGCCCGTGCCAGACTGGCCTTTCAGGTACCACCCAATGGCCAGTACAAGAGCAAAATAGAACGCGATGATCACCACATCCACCGCGGACAGGTGCACCAATCGCTCCGCGGCAAAGACTGGCACTACTCGAATCATTCGTGGTTCCTTGTTTTCACCCGGAAGATGTGCGTCAGACCCTTATCGTGTACGTACACGAACACGCTAGAGAAGGTGTTGCCGTTTGTCAACCGCGTTCTTTGCGGCGTTCCACAGGTCGTTACTCCAAGCTACGTTATCATGCCAACATGGTTCTGACCGCCAGTGTCCTGCTCTTCGACCTCGACGGAGTACTGATCGACTCTACGCCCGCGATTACCAGAGTGTGGACGAAGTGGGCCATCAAGCACGGCTTCGAACCCGAGAGGACTGTCCGCGAAGCCCACGGGCGCCCGAGCATCGAGGCCGTCCGCGAGTTTTTGCCGAGGGCCAATCACGAAGCGGAGAACATGGAGATCGAGCGCGGCGAAATCGAGGACCTGGACGGCGTTGTGCCTTTGCCTGGGGCACTCGATCTGCTCACTTCCCTTCCCCCGACGCGGTGGACGATCGTCACATCGTGTACCCGAGATCTGGCGACTGTGCGAATCCGTGCCGTCGGATTGCCGGTGCCACCAACGATCATAACGTCCAGCGATATCGCCAACGGGAAGCCGCATCCCGAGCCATATTTGAGGGGCGCGCAGGCACTCGGCGTCGCGGCCGCCGACTGCATCGTGATTGAAGACGTCCCGGCTGGTATACGTTCAGGTAAGGCGGCCGGGGCACGCGTTATTGCCGTGCGCACTACCGCACCCGATGACGAATTGATGGCGGCTGGCGCCGACTGGGTGGTCGATAATTGCGGCGCAATCTCAGCCCAAGTTGACTCCTCTTCTGGCGTGCTTCGCCTTACAATCGCGTAAGCAACGCTGGCTCCTGATTGAGTCGCTCGCGCGGTTCTGCTAGGTTGGAGAGTCCTCTCTAATCGCAGGAGCCTTCATGTTCCGCATTCGCTGGTCGATCACGATTTCAGCAATTCTGCTGTGTATTGTTTCAGATGTTCCGCTCGGCGCTCAGAGTCAGTCCCGCATGTTCGCCCCCTACGTCGATATGAGTAAGATAGCCGACCGACTGCCACAAATTCAGGCCGAGTCAGGAATCAAGACGCTGACGCTGGCGTTCGTCGTCTCGGGCAACGACTGCATGCCCGCGTGGGGAGGAACAGCGCCGATCTCCAGCGACACGAGCATCGCCGCCGGAATCACAAAAGTGAGAACGAACGGTGGAGATGTCATCGTCGCTTTTGGCGGGTACGACGGCACGGACTTGGCGCAGTCCTGCGCCGACTTGGCAAGCCTGCAGGGTGCGTATCAGGCCGTGGTCGACAAGTACAAGGCGAAGGTCCTCGACTTCGATGTAGAGCACATTGCTATCGAAGATCCTGTGTCCGTCGACCGCCGTAGCCAGGCGCTTAAGGCACTCGCCGACGCCAACCCTGGCCTTCAGATCAACTACACGCTGCCCGCCACTCCGACGGGACTGACCGAGTTGTCGATGAATGTTATCAAGAGCGCTGTAAAGTATGGCACTCCGGTGGCCGTCGTCAACCTGATGACCATGGACTACGGTTCGCCCGTCATCGTGGGAGCGATGGGACCGAACGCCGTCGCTGCCGCCTCAGGCGCCACATGTCAATTGAAGTCACTCGGGTTGAAAGTGCGTGTGGGAATCACGCCGATGATAGGAATCAATGATTCCGAGGGCGAGACATTTACCCTCGACGATGCGCAGATTGTGGTGAATTATGCGATGGCGAATAGTAACAGCATCGCGCTGCTGGCCTTTTGGTCGGTGGGACGCGATAATGGCGGTTGTTCCGCGACCGTGTCACCATCGTGCAGCGGTATCGCGCAACCTGACTGGGCATTCACCCGGATCTTCCAGAGGTTCCAGTAGCGCTAAGAACGCGGGCGGCCCATCCTCACCGCAACCTCATTCACTGATCCGGATGGCTGCGGCGGAATCGGCATTGTGACGGGTTTGCCGTTTAGGGTGACCGATTTCACACCTTTCTCCAGGCCGTCCGGGTTCTCTACCACAATGTGGTACGTTGCGCTCCGCCATTGACGCGTAACTTCGAACTCCTTCCAGTCTGCCGGCACACACGGATCGATAACCAACCCATCGAACGTTAGCCGAACGCCTAGAATCCAGCGGGTCACCGCAGTGTAATTCCATCCGCCGCTGCCCGTAAGCCAGGGATGCCGCGCTCGGCCGAATGCGGTGTGGTCCTTGCCCATGACGAATTGGCAGTACGAGTACGGCTCGGCCTCGCGCACCTCGATCTTGTCATTCTGGTTGTAGGGCAGCAGCGAGTTGTAAAACTTCATGGCACGCTCGCCGCGTCCCAGCTTGCACTCGGCAATCACCGCCCACGGATTGGGGTGGCTGAAGATCGCCGCATTCTCCTTGATGCCCTTGTATACGCGACCCACGAATCCGATATCGTCATTCGGCTTGGAGAACGCCGGCCAGAGCAGGTGGATCCCATACTCCGAGTACAAATACTTATCCACGGCGTCCATTGCGGACTTGCCGCGCTCCGGAGGCGCAGCATCTGACACCACTGCCCAGGTGTTGCTCTCGATGAAGACCTTACCTTCTTCGTTCTCGTGGCTCCCGACCTTCAGCCCCTTCGCCGTGATGCCCCGCAGGTACCATTCGCCGTCCCACAGTTCGTGTTCGCACGCGGCCTTTACTTTGTCGGCCATCGCCGAATACTTCGCGACGTCTTCCGTTCGGCCCAGATGCGTCGCTGCCTCCACAAACGCCTTTAGCGCCCAGTGGTGCATAAATGAAACCATCGCGCTTTCGCCGCCGCCCAAATTGAGGCAGTCGTTCCAGTCGGCGCGCAGTCCCTTGCAGATTCCCGTCGCACCCACTTGCTCCGCCGAGAAGTCGAGTGCCCGCTTGAGATGTTCGTAGACCGTCGCCTCACCCTTGTCAGCAAACGCCACGACTTCATCGAACAATGCCAACTCGCCGGTTTCTTTCACGTATTCGCAGATTGTCACTACTTGCCACAGCGCGTCGTCCGAACACGTGTGCTCCAGTCCGTGAATGATTTGGTCGCGCGAAGGCGCGTGGGCAATCGTCGGCGACTTGAACGCGGGCGCCTTTTGTTTATCCGGATCGAACCAGTCAGGATCGAACAAGTGCAGCCCGTAACCCGCGCTGACCTGCCCTTTCAGCAACTCAATAATGCGCTGACGGCATTTCGCGGGGTTGGTATGCACCACGCTCATGACATCCTGCGATGTGTCGCGATAGCCCAGTCCGGTGCGTCCGCCGACTTCAATGAACGACGCGAACCGTGACCACACCACACATGTCTCGGCCTGGTAGAGCGTCCAGATGTTGGTCATGGTGTCGAGGCCTGCGTTCGGCGTCTTGCACTGAAAGACGTTCAGCTTCTTCTGCCAGTATTCGCCCAGGGCCGCGAACGCCGCATCGACCGCAGCAGGCTCCGAGTATTTGTGCTTGATCTGCCTCCCAGTTGCGCGTGGGCCTACACCGAGCATGAAAACGACGTGCGTCTCCTCGCCAGGCGCGATGGTCATCCGCTTGTGCAGCGCTCCACAGTGGTTTCCACCGAGTTCCGACGCGTTAAGGCACTCCCCTCGCTCGACCGCAATCGGGTTCGTTTCCGTTCGATAGTTGCCGAGGAAGCGATCGCGCACGCAGTCGTAGCTGTCGGGCTCAAAATTGGCGGCCATGTAGTGAAAAGTCCACGGCTCGTAGAAGAAGTCGTACTCGACGATGCCGTCAGCGTAGTTCGAGCCCGCAGCATAGAGGCTCATCTGCAGGTTCTGGTTGTCGATCTCGATGTGATGAAACGAAAACTCAACGTATGAGAACACACTCAGCTTGCGGGGCCGGACGCCAGTGTTTCGTATCCGCACATCCCACAGCTCGACGTCGTCCTCGATGGGAATAAACAGCGTCTGCTCGGCTTTGATGCCGTTGTAGTCGCAGGAAAACTTCGAGTACGAAAGTCCGTGTCGGCACTCATACTTCGCGTTGGCGAGGTCTTTGCCGACCGGCTGCCACGAGATCGACCAATACTCCCCCGTTTCATCGTCGCGCAGATAAACATAATGACCGGGACGATCGAGCGGCACTCCATTCTGGCGAAAGCGCGTGATGCGATGGTGCTCGGCATTCTTGTAGAACGAATAGCCTCCTGCATTGTGCGAGATCACTGTGCACATGTCGCGCACACCCAGATAATTGGTCCACGACGCCGGAGCGTCGACCCGATCGATCACGTACTGCCGGTTCGCATTGTCAAAGTACCCGTATCGCAAACGTTCCTCCGCGCGTCTCTATGGCCGTACTTACTTACTTTCCGTTCGTCGCCGTCACAAACTGGCGCAACCATTGCAATAGCTCTTTCGCCTTGTCGGGAGTATCGGCCTCCACGGTCAACCGCAGCACCGGTTCGGTCCCCGAAAAACGCAGCAATGCCCAGTTGTCGTTTTCCAGCAGCAGCTTCGTGCCATCCATGTGCGAGACGCTGAGCGCTTTGTATGGCCCGATGTGGCTACTGGACGTCTCTTTCATCCGCCTCGGCACGGCGATCCGCATCTCCGGAGTCGCGGGCAGGCTCTCTTCCACGTAGTACAGCCGACCTGTGAGTTCGTACACTCGCTCCAAGAGTTGCGAGACTTTCAGACCCGTCTTCGCCAGCATCTCAACGACCAGCGCGCAGGCGAAAATGCCGTCCTTGCCGAGGATGTGACCGCGAATCGTCAGTCCACCGGACGACTCGCCGCCGAGTACAGCGTTGTGCTCGATCATCGTGGACACGATGTGTTTGAAACCGACAGGAGTTTCGTAGCATGTTTCGCCAAGTTTCTTCGCCAGCCTGTCGAGCAAATGAGACGTCGACAGGTTCCGCACCACACCGCCGCGCTCACCACGCACCTCGTGCAAATACCAATAGAGCAGCAAAAGTACCTCGTTGATCGGAATATAGACGCCGCGCTCATCCATGATGGCCACGCGGTCGGCATCGCCATCCATCGCCAGCCCCAGGTCGTAGCCCCCTTCCTGCATCTCGGAGCTCAACAGCCTCAGCGCTTCTTCGTTCGGCGCCGGTGACCGCCCGCCAAACAGCGGATTATGCCGCTCGTGGATGAACGTCACCCGGCAACGCGCCTCGGTGAGCACTGTTCCCAGCGTAAGCTGCCCCACGCCGTACATGGGATCAACGATGACCTTAAGCCCCGCCTCGCGAATCTTCTCGAGGTCGATCAGCGCTTCGACTGCATCGATGTACTGATTCGTAAAGTCGCGACGCTCGACGATGCCAGCCGCCAACGCCAAATCCAGTTCCAGCTTGATGACGTCGTGTTGCGTCAGCGAATTTGCCTCCTTTTCGATTTGCCGCGTTTCATCATCGAGCAAGAGCGAACCGTCGCCGCGAAAAACCTTCAATCCATTCCACTCCGGCGGATTGTGGCTAGCCGTAAACGCCAACCCGTACGCCGAGCCCTTGATCGCGGTTGCGTAAGTAATCAGCGGAGTCGGAGCGTCCTCCGCCAGCAGAATCGCAGGAATATCGTTACCGCCGAACACCTCGGCCGATGCCTCCGCCGCCTGCTTCGACAGGAAACGGCGGTCATAGCCGATGATTACGCCTCGCTTCTCCACCGACTGCCGCGTGATTTCGTTGGCCAGTGCCTGCGAGAGCCGACGAACATTATGCAGTGTGAATCCCTCGCCAATCAGCGCCCGCCAGCCTCCAGTGCCGAAGGCGATCAGATTTTGCTCTTCCTGCCGACGCGGACGATATAGGCGCTTCTCCAAGATGAACTCCGCACGCGCGAAGTCAGCATCGGAATTGATGCCCTGCACCTCGTCCTGATCGTAGAGCTGATAGCTTTCCACTTTCAGTCCCGAACGAATGAGTGCATGCACGCTGTCCGTCAGGCGGTAATCGCCATCGACTGGCGAGGGAGAAAGATTGCGTAGCGCGGCCGCAATCGCCTTCGCATCGACGACATACGCACCCACATTGATCTCGCGGATGGCCCGCACTTCGGGTGATGCTTCCGTGTGCTCGATGATGTCGACGATCTGCCCGGCTGAGTCGCGAATGATTCGCCCGTAGGGCAGCGGCTTATCCACGACGGCGGTCAGCAGCGTCAGGTGCGCTCGTTTTAGGCGATGACGATTGAGCAGCCCCAGAATCGAGGCCTGACGAAACAGCGGCGTGTCTCCATAGAGGATGAGCAGGTTTCCGTCGAAGTCGGGGATTGTCTCGCACACCCGGCGTACGGCGTCTCCCGTACCTAGCGGCTGGTCCTGCTCCACAAAATGAAATTTCGGCCCGAGGTGATCGCGCACCTCCTGCTGGCGATACCCCACGACCACGTAGATGTCTTCCGGTCGCACGACCTGCAGCGCGTTCTGCAACACGTACTGCACGACCGAATAGTCGCCCAGCTTCTTCAACATCAGGGAGTGGCCCTCTGCGGTCGTCGCGTCTTTGCCACCGGCAAGAATCACGGCCTTCAACGGCTTCAACTTATTAGTATCGAGATCAGTCATGACGAAGCTACCCGTTCGATTACTTGCTAAGAAACTCGTAGACAGGCCATTCGGCAACTTACACTTCCGCCGACTGCAGGCTCTCCCGCGGGACCTGCGAGCCATGAATCGGCACAAAGCGCGCCAGGACCATCGCCGGAATTGCAGAGATCAACACCCAGAGGAAAAAATGCCGATAGCCAATCTTTGTCTGGATCAACCCACTCACGGCTCCTGGCACGATCAGCCCAAGGTTCATGAGCGAGTTGGCAAACGCATAGTGTGCGGTTTGATACTCACCGGGCGCAATTTCCTGCATCATCAGCAGCATCACACCCACATACCCGAAGCCGTAGCCAAACATCTCCAGCGACATCGCAAGTGTAATCAGCGCCGTGTTGTTCGGCATCGCGGCGCTCAAATAGAAGTACGTCAGCATCGGTACATTCATTACCAAGACCAGCGGCAGCAGCGCGCGCTTCAAGCCGAGCCATGCCGCAAAGTAACCACCTAGAATGCTGCCCAGAATGAATGCTGCGGTGCCGAAAGTGCCGTAGATGGTCCCAAACTGCGCTGTCGTGAGGCCGATGCCGCCCTGCTCGCGGGCTGCTTTGAGGAACAATGGGCCGATCTTCACCACTTGCCCCTCACCCGCGCGATAGAGAAATACAAATAAGAGCAGGAACCAGATATGCGGCTTGCGGAAAAAACTCACCACCACGTCCCAGAACGTGGCCAGCATTTGATGGAGGCTGTCGGAATGGCGCTCTTCGCCACCGCTTGGCAGCACTCGTGCGTGAAACAGGCTGAGCAGGACCATGGTTACGCCGACGCTGGCGAAGATCATCATCCACGCCCGGGCGACGGGCATACGATTTTCCAGATAGCCCGCCAGAATCAGCAATCCGCCTTGCGAAACGAAGCGCGCGATATTGAAGAAGCCGCCTTGCCAGCCCGCATAGGCTGCCTGCTGCTTGCGAGTGAGGCTGGCGATGTAAAGTCCATCCGCCGCAATGTCGTGGGTCGACGCGCAGAACCCAATTACCGCCAGCAAGGCGACGCTGTAGCGAAAGTAGCCAGGCAGCGGGAGGCACAGCGCCAGTACGCCCAAACTGAGACCGCCCACGAACTCCATGAGCACGACGAAGAATTTCTTCGTCTTGTACATCTCGAGAAACGGGCTCCACAATGGTTTCAGCGACCATGGCAGTCCGAGCAGGCTCACCGTTGCCGTGATGGTCGCGTTCGACACACCCATACGCGAATAAAAAATGAGCGCCATCATATTGACGGCGTAAAACGGCAGGCCTTCCGCAAAGTACAGGGTCGGCACCCACAGGCTCGGACTGAAGCCGCTGCGTCGAGTTGCGCTACTCATTCCTTCCTTTCGGACTACGCCGCAGGATCACGGACGACTCATTTCATCTAAGGGAGACTCTGCCACCATACAATGAGGTTAGCCGCCCGCTCAATCACAACCATGCTGCCAAACTCGAACACAAACAATCATATTCGAAAGTACTCTATCCCGACCGGCGCTGGCAAGCATTGTCGCTAGTGTCCGATGCCCCCCTGCTATCCTCAGATAACAACAAGACAAAGCCACGCAAAGGAATTGCCGAGTATTGCCACCCATTCTCAACGCCCAAGGTCTCTCGAAGCGCTTTGGGGCCGTCCCGCTTTTTGAAGGCATCTCGTTCGTCATCAGCGAGCGCGACCGCATTGGGCTCATCGGGCCAAACGGTTCCGGCAAATCGACTCTGCTCCGTGTCCTCGCGGGACTTATGTCACCCGATAGCGGCGAAGTAGCGTTACGCAAGCGCACCCGGCTCAGTTACGTTGAACAGGAGTCACAGTTCCCTGCCGGGCTTTCCATTCGCGAGATAATCCAAATCGCCCTGAAGCAAACCCAGGTACCCGAATCCGAATGGGAAGCGCGCATCGGCGAAACGCTTGGTCGCACTGGCTTCGAAGACTTCGAGCAGGAGGCGGCCGCATTGTCCGGCGGATGGCGTAAGCGGTTGGCCATCGCGCAGGCGCTGGTGCAACAGCCCGACATTCTGCTGCTCGACGAGCCGACCAACCATCTCGACCTCGCCGGTATTGAATGGCTGGAAGAGTTACTGCAAAGAGCGCCCTTCGCCTCCGTGATTGTCAGCCACGACCGATATTTCCTGGAGAACGTCGCCACAGAAATGGTCGAACTGAGCCGTATCTATCCCGAAGGCTTTTTGCGCACCAACGGCAACTACAGCACTTTCCTCGAGAAGAAGGAGGAGTTCCTGCATGCGCAGAGCAAACGGCAGGAAGCGCTCGAGAACCTGGTCAAGAACGAGATCGCGTGGCTCCGTCGGGGTGCCAAGGCCCGCACTCGCAAGTCCAAGGCCCGCATTGGCAAGGCACATGAGTTGATGGGCGAGTTGGCCGACCTGAACAATCGCACGCGCAGCGGAAGTGCTGCTATTGATTTCTCGGCCAGCGAGCGTCAGACCAAGCGTCTCATCGAACTGGAGAATGTTGCCTACAGCATCGCTGATCGATCTCTGTTTTCTGACCTCAACTTCGCCATCACCGCCGGGATGCGTGTGGGATTGGTCGGTCCCAACGGAAGCGGCAAGTCCACCCTGTTGCGATTGCTGCAGGGCGAACTCACCCCGACCAGTGGAACAATCCGCCGCGCGGAGTCGCTACAAATCGTTTATTTCGACCAGAATCGCGAGCTCGATTCCGGTAATACTTTGCGGCGTGCGCTCGCTCCCGAAAGCGACTCAGTTATTTACCAGGACCGCGTCATTCACGTGGCTTCATGGGCGGCGCGATTCCTGTTCACTGGCGAGCAACTCAACCAGCCGGTGGCTAACCTCTCGGGCGGTGAGCGTGCGCGCGTCCTCATTGCCCGCTTGATGCTGCAGCCCGCTGACGTCCTTTTGCTCGACGAGCCGACAAACGATCTCGATATTCCCACTCTTGAAATTCTGGAAGAAAGCTTGCTCGAATATCGCGGAGCACTAGTGCTCGTCACCCACGACCGCTATATGTTGGACCGGGTCTCGACTGTAGTCGTCGGCCTCGATGGACTGGGCAATGCAGGGCGCTTCGCCGACTATTCGCAGTGGGAGCTATGGCAGGCAGAACAGATCGAGAACTCCAAGCGCCCAGCCACCAGCGCCGGGAGTGCTAAAGACCAGCCTGTGGCGCCCGCTCTGAAGAAGAAGCTTTCGTACCTGGAAGCGCGGGAATACGCCGACATCGAGCAGCACGTTGCCGAGGCAGAGGCCATTCTAGCCGTGAAACGAGAGGCGATGGAAGATCCCGCAATCGCGAGCGATGCGGCTCGGATCATCGAGGCTCGTGCCGAATTCGACGCGGCCCAGAAAGTTGTCGATGACCTCTACGCCCGCTGGAGTGAGCTGGCGAGCAAAATCAGCTGAGTAATGTGCAGCCGTTCTCGACGAACTTCGGCAAGCAGTACGTTGTGCAGGTCAGTTCGCCGGGAGGGGAACTACTGTACCAGGTGCTCCAGCAGCCGATGAATGCTGCCCAGGCTCTGCGGCCACAACAATAAAGTGGTCCCGACTCCAGCTAGCACGAGCGCGGCATTACGGGTAAATGCCACAACCGGCTGCAGAGGTTTTTCTGCGTACGCAGGCTCGCGCAGCAAACGGTCTACGCGGGTCTCGAGGTCGCAGTCGTCGTCCACAAGCGACGACAGTAGATATGCAGGCGCCGGACGAACTCCAAGCTTGGCAACGCGAACCAGAGCCGAGGCCAGCGAAAGCGCGCGTTCCTGATTGCCGTCGACCGCCTCGTCGTCCGCGGCCCACTCCGTAAAACGGGCCCAGCCGCGTTCCAGTCCTGATAGGCCGGAAACGAATGGCAGCACATCGGGCGACAGCAAGAACAGAAGCTTCTTCAAGTTGTCCCGCGAAGTCCGGTGCGCTGCTTCATGCCTAAACGCTGCCTGCTTTTGTTCTTCGCTCAAGGCGTTCATGACGGCTTGCGAAACCACCAACTGCGGATGCCATGCGCCCGCTACTGCCATCACCACGGCGTTGTTGCTCACCACCAGGCAGTCTGCACCTTCGCTAACAGTTTCGTTACTCGATACGAACCGACGGCAGCGGCGCAGGTAACTCTGCGTACGAACAATCGAAACCAATCCGCGCAGCGACGAAACTACCCACACGCTTGCGCCTAACGCGGCCGCGAGCAGGCAGGCAAGGCCTACCCGCTCGCTCGAGATATCGGGCTCCAGCCAAACGTAGCTGGGCACGCAGAAACCCACAACCAGGAAGAGCGTAACGGCCACCGGAGCGATGCGTAGCGCAAACAGCAGCCGCGACGACGCGCGCGGTCGCATGGTGTCGGCGATTCTGACTGCTGCCGACGATAGGCTGCGCACCACAAGCCAGCACAGGGCATGCGCTACAAAAAACGTGCCGAAGCACAGGCACAGCAGCCGCATGTAGTACGGAAGAATCATTTCCCGGCCAATTCCTCACGCTTGCGCTGGATCTTCTTCTCCAACTCATCAAGGAGCATGGCATCGTGGGAGCCAACCGCATCCACCAAGCACGACAGCAGCATCTCGCGGGACTCGTCCGGGCCGGTCAGGAAGCCAGCCATCATTTCTCCTGCCCGCTGGCGGTCCCAATCTTCGCGCGAGACTTTGGGCGAATACATAAACGCCCGATCAGTCATCTCCCGCACCAGCATGCCTTTCTTGAACAAGCGGTCGAGCGTGGTCATTACGGTCGTGTAGGCAAGCTTCCGATCCAGCCGTCCGACCACATCCCGCACGAAACTCGGCCCAAAAGACCACATCGCTTCCATCACGACGATCTCGAGCGGTCCTAAGTGTACTCGCTGGAATGACGCAAGATCCGCGCCACTCTCCAGCTTCACAACTGAATCCATTGGACGAACTCCTGTAATTAGTGGCGGTGCTTGGCTGGCATTGTATCGTTCGCGTTGACGAATCTCCAAGGACAATCTCAAAGTGGCCAAGGCGTGGTCGTCATTGCGCCACCAACGTATCCGCCTCGGTTTCGACCACCGCGACGTCGACCGCGGGCAACCCCGCCTTCTTTATCGCGTTATTGAACTCCGCCAACGCACCGTTCTTCAATGCCTTCCACTCGGCGGTCCGCCTCTTCGCTGCGTCACCTGAAAGCTTGTACACGTCGAGGGCCTGCTGCGGAGTGGTGCGATCGCCGCTCTCCACTACTCGCAGCACCGACTGTAGCCCGCTTCCTGCGGCTTCCAGTCCCATGGCATCGGGGGTTGACTTGCTTCCCTTCTCGATGGCGTCCATGGCAGCGTCAAGCTTTTCGGCCTGGGCCAGCAACTCGGCTTGTCCCTTCAAGTGCTGCTTCCGTTCCTCGATGCTCTTTCTGACCGAAGTCATTTCCGCCAGCGTCTGGCGAGTGCGCCGCACCTCGCCAAATATCTCCAGACCCAGGGTCTGTTGCTGTTCCAATTCCGCGTTGGTCGCCTTGGAGCGCGGATCCATCTGTACTTGCAACGGCTCGGTGAACGTCGTGCCATCGACCGTGAGCTTCACCTGGTAAGACCCCGGCAGCACACGAGGTCCACGGGGCGCGCCAAACCCCTCGTCTTCGAATTCCTCGCCTGTCCCCGAGCTGTTCCAGCGCAGGTCCCAAACGAACCGATGCATTCCCGCAGTGCCTTCCAGCACCATTTGTTTTGGAAACCATCGCTCGGCAATCGGCATCGGTGGCATTTTCGCCCCTTTCTTCTCGCCGCTCACGTAGCGCCGTACCAACGGGCCCTTCGCGTCGAAGATCTCTAGCTTCACAGCCGTTGCCTTGGCAGGGAGGTAGTAGTCGATGATCGCCCCGTCCGGTGGATTCTTCGCCATCGGCTCTTCCGGCGGAAACGGGCTGCCGAGGAAAATATCGTTGTCTACTCGTACTGCGGTTGCCGGACGATACAGGCCTGCCTTTGCCGCTTGTATCTGCGCGCCGATCTGCCGCAACGGGGTGATGTTGTCGAGAATCCAGAATGCACGGCCATTGGTCGCGATCACTAAGTCATCGCCGTGGACAGACAGGTCCCGTATCGATGTGACGGGCAGGTTGAGTTGCAGCGGCTGCCAGTGATTGCCGTCGTCGAGGGAGACATAAGCGCCCAGCTCCGTCCCTGCAAACAGCAATCCCTGCCGTTGGGTATCTTCACGAATCGCATTCAGAAACGATGTCGGACCAATCCCGGTCGTGATCGGTTGCCAAGTCTTCCCGTAGTCGCGAGTGCGATACAAATACGGTGCCTGATCGTCCAGCCGGTGCCTGTCCACCGCCGCATAGGCCACTGCCGGATCAAAGTGCGAAGCCTCAATCATTGCGATCTTGCTCCAGTCGCCCACGCCCTTCGGCGTAACGTCATTCCAAGTTTTCCCGCCATCTCTGGTGAGATGTACAATGCCGGTATCACTCCCAGCCCAGAGCACGTCGGCGTTCTTGGGTGACGGCGCAATCGAAAACACCACGCCAAAACCGCGGTCTCTTGCGTTCTGAATCGTAGTTGGAGTTTTCTCATCCGGCGGGCTGGCGGCTGCGCCGGTGAGGTCGGCGCTGATCTTCTCCCAGTGCAGTCCGCCGTCGGCGGTCTTCATCACGTACTGCGTTCCCAGGTAGAGCGTTTTCTTGTCGATCGGAGACATCACCAACATCGGCGACCACGTGGCACGATACTTTCGTCCATTGATCTCGGTTCCCCAAGCCGGCATCGGCCACGGACTGATGTCCTGGCTAAGCGAAGTCCGCCGGTCGTAACGCACAACGCCGCCGTACGCGCCGGTCGCATAGAGGATGTTGGAATCGTCCGGATCGACGACAATCCATCCGCTCTCGCCGCCGCCAATCAGGAACCAATCGGTCGCCGTGATGTGCCCGTGGTCGGTGCGGCTCATCACTCCGGCGCTGCCACTGTCCTGCTGGGCTCCGTACACCGCGTAGGGGAAATTGTTGTCTGTCGCCACGTGATAGAACTGCCCAATCGGCTGGTTAAACCAGGACGACCAGGTCTCACCGTGATCGAGACTGACGCTTGTTCCCTGGTCGGTCCCCAACACCATACGCGACGAGTTCGCGGGATCGATCCAGAGTTGGTGATAGTCATCACCGCCGGGCGCACCGCGTACGATGCTAATCGTCTTGCCGCCATCATTGGTGCGGTACAGCGCTACGTTAGGCACATACACCACATCGGGATTGCTGGGATCAATCGTCGGCTGCATGAAATACCACGAACGACTAGTCAGCCGCGAATCACTATTCGCCAGCGCCCACGTGTTCCCACCGTCGTCGGAGCGATACAGCCCGGACTTCTTGCCTGCGTCAATCAACGCGTACACGCGCCGCCCATTCGGCGAAACGGTCACGCCCACACGGCCCCAATCGCCATCCGGCAGCCCGTTTGCTTTAAGTTGCGTCCACGTCGCGCCGGAATCGGTGGTGCGGAACAAGCCACTATGGATGCCATCGATCGGCGCATAGGTGCTCCACGGAGGTCGGTGTGACTGCCAAGTTCCCGCAAACAGCGTTGCAGGGTTCCCGGTCGCAATCGCGAGATCGCTGACTCCGATCTCGGGTCCCTGATCGAGGACATGTGTCCACGTCCTTCCGCCGTCGCTCGACTTGAAAACCCCGCGCTCGGGATTCGGTCCGTACGCATGACCCAGCGCGCCGACGTACACCACATCCGCATTCTTCGGATCGACCACGATGCGACTGATCTGCCGCGTGTCGCGCAGCCCGACATTCGTCCAAGTCTTTCCGCCATCGGTGGACTTGTACACTCCATCGCCCGAGGAAAGATAGCTACGGATGTCCGACTCTCCTGTCCCCGCGTAAATCACGTGGGGATTCGACGGAGCGACAGCCAGCGCTCCGATCGACGCAATCGGTTGCCCATCGAAAAGCGGCACCCACGTCACGCCGGCATTTTCGGTCTTCCACACACCACCATCGACGGACCCAAAGAAGTACGTCGAACCGTCGCCCGGAATTCCCGAGACCGCGACGGCTCGCCCTCCGCGAAACGGCCCGATCAGGCGCCATTCCAGGTCGCTGAACATTGCGGGCGGGACCGTCTGCGCGCAGATCGGGGTGCCGAGAACGATCAAAAGAGGCAGGAGAGTTGTGACCACGAGAAAGCGCCGCAGAATTGAATCCATCAATTTTGAAGTTTCCTCACACCTGCAGATTGGGTTCAATTAGACTACACTTCGCCGTGCCAAGGCACGAAGCGGCAGGGCCGATAGCCCAAATCGAATTATGTGGATGTCCATGCGTACAAAACTTGCTGTCCTCTGTGTGTTGTTTTCCCTCCCCGTCATCGCTCCCTCGCAAACCCAAAATGTCGACACCAAGGCGCTCACCGAGATGCGCTGGCGCAATGTCGGCCCGTTTCGTGGCGGACGCACTCGCGCCCTGAGCGGTGTTCCCAGCCAGCCGAATGTCTTTTACGTCGGCGCGGTGAACGGCGGGGTCTGGAAGTCCACCGACTACGGCCGCACCTGGCAGCCTATCTTCGATCAGCAGCCCACTGGATCGATCGGCGCGATTGTCGTCGCGCCCTCCGACCCGCAGATCGTTTACGTGGGCAGCGGCGAAGGACTGCATCGGCCTGACCTCTCGGTCGGCGATGGCATCTACAAGTCCACGGATGGAGGTGCGACCTGGACCCATCTCGGTCTGCGCGATGGCCAGCAGATTTCCCAGATGGCCGTCGATCCGCGCGATCCCAACCGCCTGTTTGTCGCGGTTGCGGGACATCCCTACGGCCCCAATCCAGAGCGTGGCGTCTACCGCTCCACCGATGGCGCGAAGACCTTCGAGAAAGTGCTGTACAAGAACGAAAACATCGGTGCTGCCGGAGTCACCATCGATCCTTCCGATCCGAACACTGTCTATGCCACATTGTGGGAGGCCCGCGAAGGTCCATGGGAAAACGGCAGCTGGAACGGCACGGGTGGCGGCATCTTCAAGTCGACTGACGGCGGTCAGACCTGGAACCAGCTCGCGAGAGGGCTGCCCGACGGCATCGTCGAAGCCTACGTCAGTGTTGGCGTCAGCGATTCTAAGCGCCTCTTTGCATCGGTCGCGACCAAGGACGATGTCAACCTGTACGCTTCCTCCGACGCTGGGGCAACTTGGCATGCGGCCACGACCGATCCACGCCCCAAGGGCCGCATTGGCGGAGGCGACTTGCCCGTACCGATGGTCGATCCCAAGAATCCTGACATCGTTTACATGACCTCCACGGTCACCTGGAAGTCGACCGACGGCGGGAAGACCTGGATCGGCTTCCGGGGCGCCCCTGGTGGCGATGATTACCAGAACATCTGGATCAATCCCGACAACCCAAGCATTATTCTCATCACCAGCGATCAGGGCGCGATTGTTAGCGTCAACGGGGGCGAATCCTGGAGTTCGTGGTACAACCAGCCCACCGCGCAGATGTACCACGTGGTCGCTGACAACGCATTCCCTTACCGCCTGTGCAGCGGGCAACAGGAAAGCGGTTCGGCCTGTATCTTCAGCCGTGGCAACGATGGCGAGATTACCTTCCGCGACTGGCATCCGGTCGCACTGGAAGAATACGGCTACGCAGCACCCGATCCACTTGATCCCGACATTGTGTATGGCGGCAAGCTGACGCGGTACGATCGCCGCACGGGGCAGGCGCAATACGTAATGCCGCTGGCTCTGGGCACGCCGGACTTCCGCGTTGTACGTACGGCTCCTGTGCAGTTCTCGCCTATCGATCCGCACCTTCTCTATTTCGCAGCCAACACCCTCTGGGCCACGCGCGATGGCGGACGTAACTGGAAGCAGATGAGTCCCGACCTCACCCGCAAGACTTGGGACGTTCCGGCGAGCGTCGGCGTTTTTGCTAGCGACGTGAAACCCACGCAGCGCGGTGTTATCTATGCATTGGCGCCCTCTCCGCTGGACATCAATCGCATCTGGGCGGGCACCGACGACGGTCTGATCTGGCTCACCACCGATGGTGGCGCGAACTGGAACAATGTCACCCCGCCGACCCTCACTGCATGGCAGAAAGTTTCCATACTCGAGGCCAGCCAATCGGATCCCAACACCGCGTACGCTGCGATCAACACCCTGCGACTCGATGACCTCCGTCCGCACATCCTGCGAACGCGCGATGGCGGCAAGACCTGGACGGAAATCACGACGGGCATTCCTGACAACGAGAACGTAAACGCCGTGCGCGAAGACACCAAGCGTAAGGGTCTTTTGTTTGCCGGTACAGAACGCAGCGTCTATGTTTCCTTCGACGATGGCGATCACTGGCAATCTCTGCGTCTCAACCTCCCTGCGACATCGGTGCGCGACCTCATCATCAAGAACGACGATCTGGCAATCGGCACGCACGGACGCGGGTTCTGGATCCTTGACGACATCACCCCGCTGCGGCAAATTGACGACAAAGCCATCGCCACCAATGCGTATCTCTTCGAGCCGGAACTCGCCTATCGCGTGCGCTGGAACACGAATAGCGACACTCCGCTTCCGCCTGACGTTCCTGCTGGGCAGAACCCTCCCGACGGAGCCATCCTGAATTACTATCTCGGCTCGGGAACCTCGGGAGACGTGACCCTCGAAATTCTCGATAGCACCGGGAAAGTAGTACGGCGTTATTCGAGCGCCGATCCCGTTCCTGCTCCTGATCCCGAGCTTTCCATTCCGACTTACTGGGTGCGTCCGCCGCAGAAGCTTTCCAACCAGCCCGGCTTCCATCGGTTTGTATGGGACCTGCACTATGCGCCCATTCCCGGCGTGAAGCCCGAGTATCCGATCGCGGCGGTGTATGAGAACACGGCCCCGGCGTACACCTCGCCGTGGGCGATGCCCGGAAAATACCAAGTCGTGCTGACTGCGAACGGCAAGCAGTACAAGCAGGATTTCACTATCCAGATGGATCCCCGGGTAAAGACGCCGGTTGCGGACTTGCAGCAGCAGTTCAATCTTTCGCAACAGGTTTATCAGGACCTCCTTGTGTTGCAACCGATCAACGACCAGGTGGAGAAACTGCGTGCGCAAATAAAGGCTCAGCGTGCCAAATCTCCCTCCCCCGCGGATAACGCCAAACTCGATGCCTTCTCGCAGAAGCTCGACGGCTTTGCGGGAGCAGGTGGACGCCGCAGACGCGGCACTCAGCAGGCGGCGACTCTCTCCAGTGTGCGTGGCAGCCTGTTCGAGATGTTCTCGGTGCTACAGGATGCGGACGCTGCTCCTACACCCCAGGCTACCCAAGCTATTCCCGTGCTCAGCAACTCGACGCAAGAGTTGGTGAAGCAATGGAACGAGATCCAGAAAACCGACCTGCCCCAAATGAAATCGCAGCTCGGAATTCTCGCGCTGCCAGTTCTCCCGGGCTGGTCAGTCGCACCGTCGGAAGGCATTACGACGAACCGGGACGAAGACTGACGGGTCCGGTGACTCATCCTCACCGCGCGATATTGGCGATGAGGGTGGGTGCCGGCCGCGATTAGCCAGCCGCTCTCAGGAGGGACATTACAATGGCTTCCCACTCTTTTTCGAAGTCGCCATAGGCGGCTGCGCGGTCGGCGCGTCGATACCAATATTTGGCATTCGACATATCGCCCTGCTTGCGGTGCAGGTAGCCATGCACCCACGAACCGTCGGGCCCTTCGTCGCACTGGGCCGATTCGTGGGCCCTCGCCCAATCGTCCTTGGCGTCCCACCACAAGCCCTGCAGCGCGGAGCTCAAACCTTCGGGCGGAGCAGCGTTTTTCAGCGACTCTCGAAATCCTGCAATGTCCATACGACCCTCGCGGCGCGATCCAACTGAGTACAGCTAAGGCTGCCGCTGAAGCTTTCGCAAGGACGGTTGGCACCTCTTCTGGTGCCCTACGTCACCATAGCGGCGGACATCGTTTTCGCTGACATCTGCTTTCTTCGATGGTATGTTCGGGAAATGCCGCGAACGATATTTCGCCTGCTCCTCCTGTTATGCGTGTTTTCGAGCATTGCCTTTTCCCAACAATCTGCTGATGACGCGGTCAAAGCCGTACAGAACCTGGAGCAATATCGCGAAGGCCTGATTAAGCTCTGGATGAACGACTTCGGCAACCTGGGGCGCTATCGCGAAGCCAACGCCAAACTCACTGCACCTTCGGCCAGTAAGAGTCCCGTGGTATTCATGGGCGATTCGATCACCGACATCTGGAAGCTCGACAAGTATTTTCCCGGCAAGCCTTACGTCAATCGCGGTATCGGGGGACAAACCACTCCCCAGATGCTGATCCGGTTTCGCCCCGACGTCATCAACCTGGAGCCGAAGGTTGTCGTCATCCTTGCGGGCACCAATGACATTGCGGGCAACACCGGCCCGATGACGCTCGCCGAAATCGAAGGCAACTTGCAGACCATGGCGGAACTGGCGCGAGTGCACGGTATTCGTGTCGTGCTTTCGTCGGTGCTTCCGGTGAACGACTATACCGAGCGCTCCAAGATGTTCTTCCCGCTTCGCTCGCCTGCGCAGATTCTCGAGCTGAATCGCTGGATCAAAGAATATGCCGCGGAGAACGGCTGCATCTATCTCGACTACTTCAGCGCAATGGTCGATGACAAAGGGTTGTTGAAGCGCGAGCTTGCGGATGACGGGCTTCATCCGAACGACAAGGGTTTCGCCATCATGGCTCCGCTGGCACAGAAGGCGATTGAAGAGGCGATGGCGCAGCAGTGACGTAATTCGATTTCCCTCGGGGGCTAAAGCCCAATGTTTACGACGCTCAGGGCGGCACGACTGAAGGCGTGCCCTGATACGAAACCATCGTGGAAGGTAGCTTTTCCGCCGCTTGTGAAGCCGTGCCCTTTCCAATCCGATTCTTTCCACTCCCATTATTCCCAATCGCATTCTTTTTAATCGCATGTATAGGACCCGTGCTACAGCTTGTTCAGGCCGTCTAAAGCGGCGACCTTGAAGGCTTCGGCGAGCGTCGGGTAGTTGAAAACGGTGTCACGAAAATACTCGATGGTTCCACCCAGGGCGAGAACAGCCTGGCCTATGTGCACGATTTCGGCCGCCCGGTCGCCGATGATATGCACGCCTAGAAGCTTTAACTTCGTAGGGTCGAAAATCAGCTTCAGGAAGCCTTGATCGTCGCCCAGCATCTGGCCCTTGGCGAGTTCCGCGTAACGGGCAATGCCGATCTCGTAGGGAACTTTCTCATGGGTCAGTTGCTCTTCCGTGGCGCCGACCATGGAGATTTCAGGAATCGTGTAGACGCCATACGGAATAAGGTTTGCGGGCATGACCGAGGCGACGCCAAAGATGTGGCAACTGGCCAGGCGACCCTGCTCCATCGAGGTGCTGGCCAGGGCGGGAAAGCCGATTACGTCACCGGCAGCATAAACGTAGGGCACTTCCGTCTGAAAATGCTGGTCGACTCTCAGCTTGCCGCGCTCGTCGGAATGAAGGCCGATTGCTTCAATGTTCAATTGGTCGCTGTTGGCCTTGCGGCCTACGGCGTATAACAGCGCCTGTCCCTTTACGGTCTTGCCGCTTTCCAACTTGGCAAAGACCCGGTCGCGGTCTTCATCGAAACCCACGGCCACGACTTTTTCGCCGAGACGAAAGACCGTTCCCAACTGGCGGAGTTGGAAGCACAAGCTCTCCACAATCTCGCGATCGGCGAAATCGAGGACGATGGGGCGCTGGTCGAGCAACGTGACTTTCACACCGAGCGCGGCAAACATCGAGGCGTACTCGAGTCCGACGATGCCCCCGCCGACCACGATCAGCTCGCGCGGTAACTCGGAGAGATCATGTACCTGGTCGGAGTCGAAGATGCGCTTGCCGTCGATGGGGATCTGGGCGTCATGCGCGGGCCGGGTTCCACAGGCGATAACGAAATAGTCGCCATGCACGACGGAAGAGCCCAGGTCGCCCTGCACTTCAATGGTGTGGTCGGCGATGAAGCGGGCACTGCCCTCAAGCACGGTGACACGATTGCGACGCAACTGCGACTTGATGACTTCGATCTCGCGGGCCATGACCGCATCGGAACGGAAGACGAGGTCCTGCATGGCGATCTGGTCCTTGACCGCGTAGCCGCGGCCGTAGAAAGTGCGCTGGCGAAGTCCGCTGAGATACAGCACAGCTTCGCGGAAGGTCTTGCTGGGGATGGTGCCGGTGTTCACACACACGCCCCCGATAGAGCGTTTGCGCTCGACGACCGCGACCTTCTTGCGCATCTTGGCGGCACAGATGGCGGCCTTCTGGCCGGCGGGACCGCTGCCGATGACCACTAGGTCGTACGAGTTGTTGTTGCTAACCGTCATGGGCATTTTGAGCGCACCTTTCCCTTCTTGCTAACGGCTCAAGCTTGACCTCACGGAGAGTGAGTTGAACCTAGCACCATTCCGAGGAGAACGGAAGCAGGTCGCCGAGATCGGAGCAAAATGCGTGGTCACGCCTCCTTTGTTTTCAATGAGTTGGGCGGAAATTGTTCGCAAATCATTGATTTTATGTGATTTATGGCTATCCATTTCTGCCGTAAGGAGTTAGGGTGCTCTTTCGGGAGAAGACATGTCGCCCCCCGGGGGACTCGAATTGCTTTCTCTAAGCCCCCAGCACTCCGCTGCGCTACGTGCTGGGCTATCATGCCCCCGCCCCCCTGCGGGGCTGGCCTTTCGCCAGTCCATCCCACGGTCGCAACCCAATTTTTCGGTCTTTCGGACGCTTCTAGGCACAGCTCTGCCTGTGTACGAACTCGACCACTCCGATTCGACAAATCAATTAGGCGATGGCTTCCTCCTTTTTCTCAGCGATGTTGTCGCACGCCGCGGACGCGGATGGTTTCTTTTGGGCGGCGGCCTTCTCGTCGGCCAGGCGTTGGGCGAGGAGTTTTTCGGCAGCGCGCTGGATGTTCTTCAGCTTGGCTTCGGCAACATAGCGCTCGTAGTTGGCGCGGTAGAGCTTGCGCTGTCTCTTGCGGTCGGCGTCGCGCTGATGCTCGCGGGCGCGACGGTCCATGGCCTTGAGGCCCTCCGTCTGCATGATTTCGTGCAACTCCAGGTCCTGCGGCGTGACCTCGTTCATGGCGATCTCGGCTTCGGCCATGTAGTCGCGGACAACCGGGGGAGGGATCACGGGAATGAGGGGAGGACGGTCGATGTTGGGTGGCAGGGGGTGGGCGCCGTGCGGGAAACCCCCCGCACAAGCAAAATCGGCTTGTACGGGGCACCCGCGAAAGTTGTCAGTTGCCGGTTGCCAGTTGTCCGTTTGGGGTGCAGGAGGGGACGGGAAAGCCACCTCTGGCCTTACGTTGAGATCAAGATCTTCAGGGAGCCCGTATTCGGTGGCCAGATCGACGGCCGGAGCGGCGACGTCGGAATGGAAGACGCTGGGTTGCCATTTGTCGGAGGACTTGAGAGCTTGCGCGGCGAAGCGCAGGGACTTGAGCAGGAAGTCGGCGCGCTTGAGATCGATCATGTCGGCGGCAACGGCCTCGACGAGTTGATTAATCGCCGAGAGCACGGTGGACATGGATTCGATGGGAGGGAGTTTCAGGTCGAAGCGTTCCATGCGGGCGCGGGCCTGGGCCTTGCGAAGCTGGCGGGCACGATAACGCAAGTGAAAGACGCAATAGTCGCGGTCGGTGACGGCGGCCGAGTTGCAAGTGCCGCCTGTGTCGTAAAGATGATTGCAAGTCTTGTAAGTCATAGGTCTCCCTTAAGAGTTGCCAGTAGCCAAAGACAGTTTCGAGTTTCAAGTTTCGAGTTTCGAGTAAATGAATCCGAGAAACTGGCGGTTGTCTGGACATAGTTCTCCAGCTTTGAAAGTAGGGAGAGCGGAAAGAGGGAGTCGAGGAAATTCGGTACCGCGAGGTTACGAAGGTAACCAGATTTTTCCCGATTTGGGAAAAGGGGTTGTCACCACGGAGGCGCGGAGGACACGGAGAAGACTTAGGCAAGAATCAAAAAGCAAAATTGACCACAGATCTACACGGACCGCACGGATTAAGAGAAAGGCGAAAAATCTAACCGCGGATTTTGCGGATGAACGCGGATCGTTCCTGAAGTAATGGATCAAAGCCCGAGGCTAAAGCCTAGGAAATCGCGCGAGGTCTTTCTCACCACGCTAAAGCGCGGTGCTTCCACGAGAAAAATCAAATGCAGGGACGGAAAATAAAACCCCTCGGTCGTGATGGCGACCGAGGGACGACAAATCATCGAGGGAAAAACTGCTGAAGCGATTACGCCTTTGCTTTTCTCCACAGACGGCCGCTCAGTCCAAGCAACCCAGAACCCAGAAGAAGCAGGCTGGTGGGCTCGGGGACGGAGCTGGTGGTGTTGGTATAGATCACGCCGGTGGGCGTGATGCCGTCGTCATTCCAGACGTAAAGTGTGTCGTTGCTGCCGATGTCAAGGAAGTTGGTCCCAAGCATCAGGCCGAACATTTCGCAAGAGCAGTTCGAGCTGAGGTAGAGCTGATCATTGATGCCGTTGGCCCCAGAGATGTCGAAACCACCGCCGGTGATGACTCCGTTGGTTACGGTGTAGCTGTTCTCGCCGATCGTTCCACCGGTCCAAAGAAATACGTCAATCGGCAGAGGGTACGTACTGAGTGCTGGGGGATAGCTGAAAATCTGGATGTCGGTTGCGGCGCCGGTGCCGTTGTGGGGAAGCCCAAAGACTTCGCCGGTAACGGTGCCCTGAACGTTGCCGGGACCGGTTGGGTCGTTAGAGAACGAGAACAGGAAATTGTCAGCCTGGGCGACGCCGCTGGCCAGCACGGTCAGCAACGCGGCGGCGGCAATAAGCTTGCTAAGGCTAAGGGTCTTCATTCTGCGGTTCGCCTTTCAGATGGACTTCGTCGGTAGAACCAGCCGCACGGGGAGTGCCATGCTCGCGTTGCCAGGGGGAATCCTGCCGAGGGGCTGGTAGTGACCAGTAAATGCAGGGGTTAAGAGCGGACCGAGGCGCTGCGGCATGGGAGGTTTGCGCCGACGTCGGATCGGAATATGTGCATAGGATTGCACTTTGTTGGAAGAGTTCTTCCCAAAATGGGAAGGTCTGGCTGAGGCCAGGGGCAAGCGCGGGTGGGTGCGCGGGAAAGCAGATCCCTCGCTGCGCTCGTGATGACAACGATTACCGAACGGTCGTGGTGCAGTCCTCACAGGCTTTGGCTTGTATTGCATCGATGCCTTCACGGGCGATGATGGGAACCATGATCAAGGCCGCGACGGGATCGGCCCACCACCATCCAAATGATGCATTGAGTAGTAGTCCTGCCAGAAGAATTGCCGAGAGGTAAGCGCACAGCGATGACTGGGTGGCGTCGGCATGCATGGCGGCGCTGCGCAGTCCGGTGCCGACTTTGCGCTTGGCGCGGGCCAGCAGAGGCATGACCAGCAACGCGGCACAAGCCAGAACGATTCCAGCGAGGCTGGGCTGCGGAACGGCGCGCTGCCAGAGATCGCGGAGGGACTGGAAAGCGACGTAGGCGGCGAGGGTGAGGAAGCAGACGCCGACGATGCGGAGGGCGGTGCGCTCGTTGCGTTCGCGGCGGTGAACGTCGGCATCGACGGTCATGCGCCAAAGGAGGGCGGCGCCGGAGATCATCTCGACGAGGCTGTCGAGGCCGAAGCCGACGAGCGAGATGCTGCCGGCGATGATTCCGGCGACGAGCGCGACAATAGCTTCGAGGCTGTTCCATGTGAGGGTGAGGTATTCGAGACGGCGGCCCCGTCGGACCAGGAGCGCGCGGTCGGTGGCGGAGGCGTAGGTCATCAGACGTATGTTATTCGATGCTCGCGGTTCACCCATCCGGCGGTCGGGAGCGCATTCAGCGTCGCTAATTTTCACCTCTTGCTGTAGGCCGTGAAGATATAATCCTTGGCCGCCACTCGGGTATGGCACGCGAAGCCGCAATTGACGACGCCAGTCGCGTCGGGCTTGAAGGTGTCGGACGCGGGTTCATAGTCAAACACAGCGTAGGCCCATCCCTTGGTGTCGGGGAATTTCTTGCTGTCCTTCTCAATGAGGAAAACGTCTTGTAAGACGTCCGGTATTCTCACTGCAAAAGGGGCTTCGGTGCTCTTTTTCGGTTTCCACTCGATTTTTGCAATCTTAGACCCGTCGGGGAAAGGCTTGCCGTTGCCGGGAACGCCGGCCCGGTAGGCGGCGATCATCGTCGGATTGGCGACCTCTACCTTCAGCAGCTCTTCGGTCTGACTGACGGCGACAACTTGCCAGTTCTCGTACCCTTTGAAGTCAGAGAATGGAAGCCCATTGGGCACGCGCAGTGTGTACTTGTCCTGCGCGGGAAAGGCGCGGGCGGCCACGACCGCCAGGGCTATGCCCAGCGCGGCTGCTGCAATGATTCGTAAATTTCGGGAAGGCAAGAAAGGTTTGTCAAACATAACTTCCTCCTGCTCGATGCGCTCGGAAACGATGCGCGTCTTCGTGACAAAGGTTGGATGGCCGTCCAGCCGCGGCGGATGGAAACAACTTAAATGGCCCCGTATTCCGGTTCACGAAGATTGATTCGCCCCGCTTATCCAGCCCAGCGCGGGCTGCGGTCACGCGAGACGATGGCGGCTATACTGAATCGCGACGGTAGAGTTCCGGATCCCTGGTCTGAACGACCTATGCCCTCGTCGAGCATCAAGCGAAAAGAGCGCGAACCGCGGTGGACCGCATTTGTGGCCATGCTGGCCGATGGCCTGGTGTACCTGGCGCTGCCGGAGAGGCTTTCGGTTGGTCCGAGCTGGCTGTTGCTGGCGGTCATTTTCGTTTTGCTGATTCCGATCACGGTTACCTATCACCGGGAACGCTATGACGTGACGAAGATTCTCACGTTTGGAGTGAACGCTGTGATCACCCTCGCCCTGGTTGGGTCGCTGGGGCTGCTGATTCAGGGTCTTCCGTCTCATCGCGATCCTCCGGCGATGCTACTGCGTTCGGCGGGCGCGCTGTGGGTGACTAACGTCCTGGTATTCGCGTTGTGGTACTGGAAGTTGGACGCGGGAGGCCCGTTGGGCCGCGATTTGGCGGGGCGTTACCAAGGATCGTTTCTTTTCCCACAGATGTTGCTGGAAGAAGAAGGAGTGGAGAATTCGTGGTCGCCGAACTTTCTCGACTACCTGTTCCTGGCGTTCAACACCAGCACGGCTTTTTCGCCGACGGATACGGCGGTTCTCTCGCGCTGGGCGAAGCTGGCGATGATGCTACAGTCGTTGATCTCCCTCTCGGTGGTTATCGTGCTGTTAGCGCGAGCGGTGAATATTCTGTGATGAGCGCTGTGCCTCTGACCGAAGTCCGCGCTGAACGGCAAGAAAGGAATGCTTAAGAAGCACGAATGACAAGGACCACAGGGGCTAAGCCCGTCACCTATTTTGAACACTTAGCGGCATGACTGAAGTCATGCCCGGATACGAAATCTTCGCGAAAGCGAGTTTTTCCGCGAGCCGCGAAGCCGTGGCTTTCAAAACACTGGCGCACAAACGCGATATACTTTTTCGTTTGCCCAAGCAATCTTCCAAGCGTTGTACTGACAAGGAGTTCGGGTATGGCATCTACAGCTGTTTCATCGGCAATTTCGTACGCACGCGAAAATCAGCAACGGTTTCTTAACGAACTGAAAGACCTGCTGCGCATTCCCAGCGTGAGCACGGCAGAAGAACACAAAAGCGACATTCTGAAGGCTGCCGATATGGTGGCCAATGATCTGAAGCGCATCGGGTTCGAGCACGTGGAGATCATTCCCACGGAGGGGCATCCGCTGGTGTACGGCGACTGGCTGCATGCGGCGGGCAAGCCCACGGCGCTGTGCTATGCGCACTATGATGTACAGCCGGCGGAGCCGCTGGATGAGTGGGTGACTCCTCCGTTTGAGCCGACGGAGCGCAACAACAATGTCTATGCGCGCGGCGCGGTGGATGACAAAGGGCAGCTCTGGATGCAGCTCAAGGCGCTGGAGTCGCTGTTCAAGGCAGGCGGCGGCAAGCTGCCGATCAATGTGCGGGTGTTGATCGAAGGCGAAGAAGAAGTCGGCGGCGAGGGCATCGAGAATTATGTGAAGGCCAACGCCAAGTCAGACAAGCTGAAGGCCGATTTCGCGCTAGTGACCGACACCGAGTTGTTTGCGCCGGAGATTCCGACGCTGTGTGTCGGGCTGCGCGGATTGCTGTATACGGAGATCGAAGTGCGCGGCGCGAAGGTTGATTTGCACTCGGGAGTGTATGGGGGAGCGGCGCCGAATGCGATTTTCGGGTTGGTGGAAATCCTCAGCAAGTTGAAGGATGCCGATGGGAAGGTGCTGATCCCCGGATTCTACGACGACGTCAAGGCACCGACCGACGCCGAACTGAAGGCGTGGGCGAGTCTGCCGTTCAACGAAGAGGATTATCGCAAGGCGGAAGTCGGCTCGGATGTGCTGACGGGTGAGCCGGGATATTCAGTGCTCTATCGCACGTGGGCGCGGCCGACGCTGGAAGTCCACGGCATTGTGGGGGGATTCACCGCGCCGGGAGCGAAGACGGTGATTCCGGCGAAGGGATCGGCGAAGGTGTCGATGCGGCTGGTGCCGGACCAGGACGCGGACGATATTCTGAAGAAGTTCACGGCGTACGTGGCGAAGATCACGCCCAAGGGGATCACGTCATCGATCAAGGTGCACAGCAAAGGGCCGGCGTGCGTGGTGAACACGGACAATCCGTACGCGCGGGCGTCGGTGGAGGCGATGCACGAGGTGTTCGGCAAGGACACGGTGTACATCCGGTCAGGCGGGTCGATTCCGATTGTGACGCAGTTCGACAAAGACCTGAAGATTCCCAGCATCATGATGGGAATGGGGCTGCCGGACGATAATCTGCACGCGCCGAATGAGAAGTTCCACATCCCGAATTTTTATCGCGGGATCGAGTCGATTATTCGGTTCTTCCAGATATTGGGGGAGTAAAAGACGGTTGTCGGTTGCCAGTTGTCGGTTGTCGGAGAGAATCAAAAGACGCACCCTGCCAAAAGAAGGCGGGATGGGCCACCCGGGGAGTGTTGTTCCCACCCTTTCCCAAAATCAGGGAAAGGATGGGGCACCCGGCTGTGTGCGATGTCGGACATAACTCGTGGCCGATGGACTCCCATGGCGGATTTGGACTAGGATAGTGTCATTCCGGCTTCAAATCTGTGATGGGAGATTTGCGTGTCTTGTCATTTTTTGAGACACGGATTCCGCGGCGGGGTTCTGCGGAAGCTGTGCAGTTGTGTCGTTGTAATTCTCTGTTTTTCATCCTTCTTAGTTGCCCAGTCTTCGCAGCCCGCCGACGGCGAACTGGCGATTGCTACCGCTGATGTGAGCGGCAGCTCCGACTCTACTTCCGATTCGAACGCGAAATCCGACAATCCGAACGACGGGGCCAAAGCGACGGGAGCTGCCCTGCCGGACGAGCCGTCGGCGGAATCGTCGAGCCAGAACAATCTCACACCGACCAAGACGCCGCAGTATTCGTTCACTCCTACGGGAAAATTCAACCTGAAGAGCGCTTTCTGGCAGTCGTTTGGGGTGACGGTGTTCTTCGAGGCGTGGCGGGCGGCGTTCGATCCGGGGCTGCGCTGGAACCTGGTACACAAGCCGTTCTTTTATGACTGGTGGGCGTCGTATCCGACGTACAACATGCATCGCTGGGGCGATGGCGACGATTTCGTGGTGAATGACGTGGGGCATCCGCTGGAAGGCGGCGTGTTTGGACGGGTGTATTTGCAGAACGATCCCAAGAGCAACGTTGTGATCGGGAAGCACCGGGCGTATTGGATGAGCCGACTGAAGGCGCTGGGATGGGCGGCGGCTTGGTCAACGGAAACCGAGATTGGCCCGATCAGCGAGACGAACATTGGAAACCAGGGCGGCTTTACGTATGTGCCGGGATGCGGGACGTATTTGTTTTGCCTGAACAATCCTAAGTATCCGAAGCCGCCGACGAACAATACGGGATGGACGGACTTCGTGGTGACTCCGCTGGTGGGGATGGCGTGGGTACTGGGCGAAGACACGATCGACAAGTACATTGTGAGCCGGATCGCGGTAAACCACAGGATTATTGGTGGGCGGATTTTGCGGTCGGCGCTGGAGCCGACGCGAAGCTTCGCGGCAATATTTGCGGGCAAGTTTCCGTGGGACCTGCCTTCGCCGGAAAGCAACTTCATGGTGAGTACGCCATCGCATTTTCCGAAATCGTATGGCGACTTGGAGCGGCCTGCGCTGGAACGCTGGGAGGTTGGCCCGCAGTACAGCAACATCAGCCTGCCGGTGGTGAGCAATACGTGCGCTGAGCTGGCGTGCCGCAAGAATTTGTCGGGACTGGGCAGCACTTTTGACTACAACTTCACGCGCGGGGTGGCGTTCGACAGCACGCTGAACTTCATCCCCGGACAGCAAGGCTCGAAGCCGATGATGGAGGGGTTGTTCGGCGTCCGCATGGGAGTGCGCCTGCAACACTGGGGGATTTACGGCAAGGTGCGGCCGGGCTTCATCTATTACGAGAATGCGCTGCCGGTGCAGGGCGAGAGCGGGACCGCGAGCTTTACACGATTCGCGACCGATGTAGGCGGAATCGTGGAGTATTACCCGGAACACAATTCGACGCTGCGATTCGATGTGGGCACCACGCTAGTGCGCTATCTGACCAATCATCCTGACCCACATGAGTATCAGTTGGGGAGCCAGCTTTCGACGGCGTACATCGTGACGCAGGGCAACTTCCAGGTGGCGACGTCGTACGTGTATAGGTTCTAGGAGGGTCTCAGCAGTCAGAAGCGAATTCCCGCAGGGGCTAAAGCCCGGGACGTATTATCAATCGCTTACGGTGCGGCTGAAGCCGCACCCTGATACGAATCGGTCACGGAAGAGACTTTTTCAGCAGCCTCTAAAGTCATGCCCTGATACAAGGCCGTGAACAATCGAGCTTTTCAGCAGCCTGCGAAGCCGTGCCGCTTCAACTCTCACTGTGTGAAATCGTTCAGTTGAAGATTGCGGCCTATAGGCACTCGCGGTAGAGGGCGAGGGTCTGTTCAGCACATTTTTCCCAACTATAGCGGGCGGCCACTTCGCGGCCACGGGCGATGGATCGCGCGCGGGCGGGGTCATCTCGCACAGCGCGAAGCAAAGTCTCGCGCAATGACTCGGGAGAGTTCGGTTCATAGTAGAACGCAGCATCTGCGCAAACTTCCGGCGGGGAAGCCGTGTTACACACCAGCACGGGACAACCCAAATACATAGCTTCCAGCGGCGGGAATCCGAAACCTTCGGACAATGACGGATAGGCCAGCAGTTTGGCGTTGGCGTAGGCCTCGGCCAGAAACGCGTCGGTGACGCGTGGGATTCGAACAATGGCAGACGAGAGGCTGAGATCGGAGATGAGGCGCTCGTCGTCGGGTGACATGGGGCCACCGCCGAGCACGAGCAAGTCCATCGAGTGATGCAATCCGGCGCCGCGGAAAGCGTGCAATAGTCCGCGAAAGTTTTTATACAACGCACGCGAGCCGACGTAGAGCACATAGTCGCGACGAAGCCGGCTGCGGAGCTCGTTGGCGGCCTGGGGCGAGCGCTCCAGACGGGTAAAGCCGTGATGGATGACCACCGTTTTGGCGGGATCGAGGTTGTAGAAGTGTTGAAGATCGCGGCGGCTGGCCTCGCTGATGCAGATGATGCGGTCGGCGCGGGCGAAGAGCGTCTTGCGGTAGCGCAGAACGCGGTCGTTATAGCGGAACTCGTCGGGAAACTTCTCCTGGGTACAGTCGTGCTGGGTGACGACCATGCGGCGGGCGCGCACCAGCGGCATGTAACGGTGATGGGTGGGGTGGTAGATGTCGAAGCGGCCTCGGGCGAGCGCGTCGGCATTATTCAACAACTCGTTAACCATGAAACGTTGGCCGCCGGGCGGGAGCGACGACTTCCATCCCACAACGCGGAGATTATCGCCGGCCAAATCCTCGAAGGGCATTTCCGACCGGTGGAAACCCAAGAAAAGCTCCTGGCGTACGTCAGGGAGGCAGGCGAGATGGCGCATCAACTCGAAGTGATAGCGGGAGTTGCCTCCGGTGTTTTGCAGCGAGAAGACCTGATGATCGAAGAGGATGCGCACAGGACAGTTTCGAGTTGCAAGTTTCAACTTTCAAGAAAAACCAAGGCAACCGCGGATGACGCGGATCAGAATTCAGGTGGTTTGGGCGATGCGGCGACCGGCCCAGGCCAACATTCCAAGATAAACGAAATAGGAGATCAAGGTGTTGATGGCGGCAGCCATGGCGCCATAGCGCGGGATGGTAGCCGCGTTGAGCACGATGTTGCTGCCGGCGGCGATGGCGGCACAAGTGAGGACGCTGCGCTCCATGCTCCAGGCGATGTAGGCGTTGCTGAGATACGAGGTGAGGAAGTCGAGGGGCAGAACGAAGGCCAGCAGCAACAGGAGCGGAGCAGCCGCAACAAAGGGGCGTCCGAAGACGATGCGCAGCAGCGGCTGGCGGAAGTAGGCCAGCAGGAATGCCAAAACGCAACCGGCAACGATGAGTGCGACGAAGACGCGGGGACGCAACATGCGGAGGCGCTGCGCGGTGTTCTGGCGGGCGAGTTGGGGGTAGAGGGCCCCGGTGAGCATGTAGTAGGCCAACAACAATTGATTGAGGATGCGATAAGCAGCGCTGTAAAGGCCAACCTGCTCGGGGTTGGAGAGCACGCCCAGCATGAGCATGTCGACGGTGTTGAAGGCGAGGTTGGCCATCCAGGCGAGTCCCATGATGCTGGTGACGCGCCATTCCATGGCGGCAGCAATTTCACTGACGCCCTGCTCGGGTTGGGCGATGCGGCGGCGATGGCGCTGCCACCAGAGGTAGAAGACCCATCCCTGAAGGAGGTAGCCTGCGAGATTGCCCACCACCAGCCACGACAGCAGATGCCCGAAGTGCAGGGCGATCAGCAGGCCGATGAGCAGGCAGGCGGGAATGATGGCCTTGACCATTCCCGCCAGCAGAAGGTTCTCACTGCCCCATGCGGCCCAATCGAGGGAGAAGGCATAGAGCGTGCCGATGGCGGAGAAGGCGAAAAGGAAAATCTTCAACTCCCAGGGAAGGCGGGCGAGCGCGGCATAGAGCAGCACAAAGGGCAGAGCGGCCGATGCCATCAGGTAACGGCGACGCTGGACGCGCTGCACGATCTCGGCGGCGGAGCGCGGGAAGCGCGACATAAGTCGAGCACCGACGTGCTTGAGGCCGAAGTCGATGACGGGCATCAGGTACTGAGAGAGGGTGACGGCGAGTCCGTAGACGCCGACGATGATGACGCCGTAGAGATGCCCGAGCAGGATGACGACGGCGACGGAAAATACGCGGGCGACGAACTCACCGGAGCCAAAACGGAAGACGTTGCGGACGAGTTGGCGGGGAGAGATGTCCATGGGGCGTCAGTCGGCCCCAGTGCGCAAGCGAGCCATGTCACGCGGACCCCAGAAGTAGCCGCGGAGCTGTCCGGCGGCGCGAAGGAGATAGAGGTTCGCTCGCTCGAACTCGGCTTTGAAGAGGCTGTAGATTGCGCCACCAAGGGACCGGAGGACTCGTTTCAGGAAATACCACAAAGAATAGTGGTGGATTCTCATAACGTAACCGTAAGCCAGAGCGTACGAGTAGGTCTTGTCGCGAAGCCGCGTAGGTGCACTGAGGTCGGGATGATAGACGACGAAAGCGGGATCGTAATAGAGTCGGGCGCCGGTTTCGAGCGCGCGAATGAAATAGTCGATGTCTTCGCAGGCCTTGAAGGCGGTTCCGGGGCCGGGGCCTAATTGCTCGCTGAATCCCCCAAGGGACTCAACCAGCTGACGTCTGAAGAACGCGGTCGCGGTCATGGCGCAATCCCAAACATCCTGCTTGGTGCATGGTCCGGAATGTGGCGCCCATTTCGGCAGCATGGGCCGGCCCGCCTCGTTCCTCAGGCCAGTAAAGAGCGCATCGCAACCGGGATTCGCTTCAAACCACTCGTCGATGGTTCTCAGGAGATTCGGGGGATACCAGCAATCGTCGTCGGGAGTAGCAATCAAGTCACCGCACGCAATACCCAAACCGGTGTTGCGAGCAAGCGACACGCCCGGGGCGGAGCGCAGATGAAGAATGCGCAACCCGGGATGCTGTTGAAGGACTGGAAGAATGCGGTCGTCGCTGTTTTGGTCCACTACGATGACTTCGAAATCCCTATGCGTCTGAATGTCGAAACTCGCGAGAAGCGTGCCCAGTTCCGCGGTGCGATGCACGGTGGCCACCACCAGCGAGAACCTGGTCACGCGCTACCTGCTTGCGGTGACAGAAATTGTTGGCCGGCGGGTGAATGCCTGATCGAGGTGACAGTTCGATAGACCCACCATCCTACGCCGAGAATCGAGATTGCGACGAGATTGCGAAGAAGAGCTGAGAACCAATCCAACAGGACGCCGCGTGGCATCCACACAACGTCAGACAAGAGCAGTGCGACGAGGAACAGCAAATCCGAGCGGCCACTCATCCGATAGAGCAGACGAAGTCCTGCTCCCAGCAGAAGCGAAATGGCGATGACACCGGCGGCGCCCCCGAGGACGTATGCCTCGCCAACATAGGATCCGCCGGTTCCGAGCCCAAGATCGAAAGTCAGGGGATTGATAAGGACGGAAACATCGAACGGAAACAGCTTGCCGCGGTAGTAGCTGCCGGCATCGCTGGCCACGAAGGCATCTCGTAATTCGTGCCACAAATAGGCTTGACCGAACGGCGCAAACAACTCTCGATATGCAACCGACACCTGTGTGACGCCCAGGGACGCGCCTTGCGATACCAGGAAATCGGCCGGCGCGGAAACGATGTCGGATGTATCCATGGGCTGGTTAGGGTTTTCCCGGGCAACTTGTATCAACGCAGCCGCTAGCGCGAGGATGGCGACAAATACAATCAAACCAAAGAGCCGCGGCCTGCGCTCTGATTTCACCTGCGCCACATACCAGAGGGCAAGCGCCAGCGCGAAAGCCGTGCTGCGTTGCCCCAGCAGCAAAATGAACGAAGCGGTAGCAACGTAAAGGCCGGTGACCAGATAAAGGTACTTTTTGCGCTTCTCAAATACGAACAGGGCCACGAAAACCGGGAAGGTAATCACCGAAATAAAACGAACGACAAACGGGACACTCGATGCGAGTCCTGCATGGTTCAGATAGATGTAGAAGTAGCCCCCGTGTTGCTGCGCATATTCGTAATAGCGGTAGTTCTTGAAGGCCTGTACGGGAAGGCTGGCAAAGAAAACCAAGTAGAGATATGGAAGGTAAGGGCGGACCAGACGGTCATCCGGCAGGGAAATCTGGCGGTAATTCCAGCGACAGGGTGCATACACACATAGCGCTGAAAGTGCGATGCAAAAAAGAACAATCCCCTGCTCGTTGCGTGCCAAGCTGAAAGTGTCGGCCCCCATTAGCGCCACTCTCATGGGCTCTGGTTCTGCACCGAGACAGTACCCGATCAATCTGCCGCCCTGGAACAGCGTGAGCGTGCAGAGGAAGACGAAGACGGGATGGCGACCGTGGCCGAGGTTGACCCAGGAGAGGACGATGAGCGAGATCAACAACAGCGCGGTGAGGACGACGGCGGCGTTGACGGTGAGCCATCCGGCGACGAAGGCGAGCGCGGCGGCGGCAATGAGGGCGAGATAGCCGAGGACCTCGAAGACGGCACCGGGGATGCGCATGCGGTCGGACGCGAGCGGCGGGAAGGTTGGTGCCGCAGCGTGCATCGTTATGGGCCTCCGGGCGATTCGAGGACGCCGCGGAGATACTTGCCGTATCCGCTGTTGTCGAGGGCGACGGCGAGGCGCTCGAGCTGGGCGGCGTCGATGTATCCGGCGCGGAAGGCAATTTCTTCCGGGCAGGCGATCTTGAGGCCCTGGCGCTTCTCGATGGTCTGGATGAAGGTGGCGGCTTCGAGCAGCGAGTCGTGGGTGCCGGTATCGAGCCAGGCCATGCCGCGTCCCATGAGTTCGGCATGGAGGCGTCCCTGCTGGAGATAGACGCGATTGAGGTCGGTGATTTCGAGCTCGCCTCGGGTCGAAGGCTTGAGAGCGCGGGTGAGCTCGACTACGTGGTTGTCATAGAAATAAAGACCCGTGACGGCGAAACGCGACTTGGGCTGCTTGGGCTTCTCTTCCAGACTGAGGGCGCGGCCGTGGGCATCCATTTCGACAACACCGTAGCGTTCGGGGTCGTGGACGGGGTAGGCGAAGACGGTGGCACCGTCCTCGCGCTGGGCAGCGGCCTGCATCATGTGCGAGAGGTTGTGTCCGTAGAAAATGTTGTCGCCGAGCACCAGAGCGCAACGCCGGCCGGCGATGAAATCGGCGCCGACCAGGAACGCCTGGGCGATGCCCTCGGGCTTAGGCTGCACGGCGTACTGAAAACGCATGCCCCAGCGGGAGCCATCGCCGAGTAACTGCTGAAAGCGAGGCGTGTCGAGTGGCGTGGAGATGATGAGGACGTCGCGAATGCCCGCCAGCATGAGCACGCTGAGCGGGTAGTAAATCATGGGCTTGTCGTAGACCGGCAGAAGCTGCTTGGAGACGCTTTGCGTGGCGGGATAGAGGCGCGTGCCGGAACCTCCGGCGAGAATGATGCCTTTGAGCGGAGATGACATGGCTAGGCTCCTCCGCGCTTGGCGTACTGGGTTTCGATCCAGTCGCGATAGCTGCCGCTGGTGATGGCGGCGACCCAGTCCTGATGATCGAGGTACCAGGCGACGGTGTTGCGGATGCCGGACTCGAAGGTGACTTGCGGCTGCCAGCGCAGCTCGCGTTCGATGCGCGAGGAGTCGATAGCGTAGCGGCGATCGTGGCCGGGACGGTCAGTGACGTAAGTGATGAGCCGGGCGTGGGGCGCGAAAGGCGACGAGGGACGGAGTTCATCGAGCACGGCGCAGATGGTTTGGACGACGTCGATGTTGCGACGCTCGCTGCGGCCTCCGATGTTGTAGGTTTCGCCGGGACGGCCGTTGTGCAGCACGCAGCGGATGGCCGAGCAGTGGTCTTCAACGTACATCCAGTCGCGCACGTTCTGGCCGTCGCCATAAACGGGCAGAGGTTTGCCGCGTAGCGCGTTGTGGATCATCAGGGGGATGAGCTTCTCGGGAAACTGAAAGGGGCCGTAGTTGTTGGAACAGTTGGTGGTGAGCGTCGGCAACTTAAAGGTGTGGAACCAGGCGCGCACGAGGTGATCGGAAGCGGCCTTGGATGCTGCGTAGGGACTGTTGGGCGCGTAAGGCGTGGTCTCGCAGAATGCGGGGTCGTTTTCACCGAGCGAGCCGTAAACTTCGTCGGTGGAAACGTGGAGGAAGCGAAAGCGCGGCTTGTCCTCTGGGGGTAGAGCGTCAAAATAGCTGCGGGCTTCTTCGAGGAGCGAGAAGGTGCCGTGAACATTGGTGCGGACAAACTCTTCCGGACCGAGGATGGAGCGATCGACGTGGCTCTCGGCGGCGAAGTGCACGATGGCGGCGGGTTGATGCTGGCGACAGAGGCGCGCGACGAGTTCCCGGTCGTTGATGTCGCCGTGGACGAAGGTGTAGCGCTGGTTGTCGGCGGCGGATGAGAGGTTGGCAGGATTGCCGGCGTAGGTGAGGCAATCGAGGTTGATGAGTGGCGCGGACTCATGCGCCAGCCACTGCAAGATGAAATTGGAGCCGATGAATCCGGCGCCGCCGGTGACGATGATCGTATCCGTCATAAGGTCCTAGAGTGAACTCCGTAAATAATGATTGAGTTGAGCGAGGCGTGCGGCCTCGACCGGGTCTTGCTGTTTGCGGCGAATGGCCTCGCGAACGAGGATTGCAAAACAGATCAATAAAAATGCAACGACGGCGGTGATGGCGACGATCAAGAGCCGGTGGGGACCAGACTTCTTTTCGGGCTCGACGGCGCGATCAACCACCTGCACGACGACGGCGTTCTTGGCTTCGTCGATACGCGCAGCTTCAAGCTGGCGAGCGAGGAAGTCGTACAGGGACTCGTGATAGCGCAGGTCGCGGGCCACGCGGAGGTACTCGACGCTGGCGGAGGCGACGCGCGGAGTCGGCACGTCGAGGTTGTTCTCGGCTGGTTCGCTACCCGTGCGCTGGGTTTGCGAAATTTTGGCGGACTGGGCTTGAAGCTCGGCCAGTTCCCTTTCGACGCGCTTGACGTCAGGATTGTTCTCGGTACCGTACGTGCGCAGCGACTGGAGCTGTACTTCCTTGGCGGCGATCTGGGCACGAATGTCGGCCACTGCGCCAATCAATGCCTTGGTTTGCGCGTCGGGCTGGAGCAGGCCGGTTTTCTGCTCGATCTGCTGCATGGCGAACTCGGCCTTGGCGAGATCGTCACGCTCTTGCGCGAGTTTCTGCTCGAAGAAGGCGCGACGTTGAGCAGCCTCGGTAAGGGCAAGGCTCTGGTTGAGGGTGCGCAGCTCGTCGACCCAGGCGTTGGCGATGTCGGCAGCGCGCTGCGGATCGCGATCAGTAACTTCGATGGAAATCAGGCCTTCTTTTTCGGGGTCGATCTCACTGCGCTTCTCGAGGACCTTGCGGGCATCCCCATAGGTCTTCTTGCTGTACACCTTGCGAAGATCAAAGCGGTTGATCAGCGCGTCTTCGACGGTGCGGCTCTTGAGCATGGCAACGAAGACGTCGGACGGATTCTTGAGGCCGAGGTCGCGGAGATCGACATTGTTGCCGCTCGCCACCTGCCCAACGAGCGAGCCGAGAATGGATTGATTCTGCTGGGGCGGAAGGATGGTGGCGGTGGCGGTGTACATCTTGGGGACGAGGAAGACGATGATGGTCGCCAGGAGGGCCGCGCCCAAGGTGACCTGCAAGATGAGTTTTTTCTCGCGCGCCAGGACGAGGAGGATTTCGAGGATGTCGGCGGTGCCCCGAGCGTCCGCGTTGACGATGTCGTTGACCGGTATGGAGGGTGATTGAACCATGGACGGTGAAACTACGGACTCAGGACTTTAACGGCAGCGGCCGCCAATCCGAAATTAAACAGAATCGTTGACCAGTCTTTGAGGCCGCGCACAAAGGAACCCCGGTCGGTTTGTTCGGGAACGATGACGGCATCGCCCGGCATAAGCACCATGCTGTCGAATCCGCCCGACCAGAACGTGGTCGAAGCATCCTTATTGACCACGCCACCGTTAGCGCGAACCACAAAAATGCGTCCCTTGTCGGCGTCGCGCGTGGGGCCACCGGCATTGCGCAAGTATGAGTTCACGGTCTTGCCGGGCTCGCGCAGAAACGATCCTTGATTGTAAACATCGCCGATGACCGTAACCGTGGCCGGCGAGGTGGGAACGTAGAATTCGTCGCCATCCTCTAGCGCGATGTCGGGAATGCTGTCGACGGTCGTATCGTCAGGATGCATGTTCAGTACGATGCGGCCATCGGGCTGAATGCGCCGCAGAAGATCCAGGCTGGCGCGCTCGGCTTCAAGATTGGCGCGCGCGGAGACAAGATCGGCATTGTTGGTGGAGGTGGCCAACATCTGCGCTGCGCGGCGGTTCAGGTCATGCTCACTTTCGGCGATCATCTGATCAAGCCGTCTTTGCTGCTCGGCACGCACCGACGCACGACTGAACTGCGAGCCGTAGAGATAGGCAGAGGGAGTTAGTCCGCCGGCGTCGCGCACCATTTCGCGCAGCCGCTCGCCGGGCTTCACGCGATAAACGCCCGACGCGCCGAATTCTCCGGTGAGCCGAACAAACTTGGTCTGCTTTAATTCCGGCACGCGCAAGTCGGATTGCGAAAAGATAGTGACAATGTCGCCGGGCTGAAGCGGAATGTTGTTGGCGCTGTCATGTTCCAGGATCGCCAAGCCGAGGTTGAAAGGAATCAACCGAGTGGACAGGTCCTGCGGATCCATGCGCTGCACGACTGCGTAGTCCCAGTTGATGTCGGGCGCGTTGCGGCGCACTTCGTTTTGCGCGCCGGAGGGACGAGCCCCGGGGGCCTGCGATTCCAGCGTGAGCTGGTTTTGAGTTTTCCAGTAGTCGCGGGTGACGAGAAACTCGCGACTGGGAATGAGGTCGCCGATGCGCATGCCTTCGTGCCAGGGATAACGCCCCGGACTGGCAACGTTTCCACGTAACGTAATCGCATTTTCGAAACGCGGCGAGAGCGAGGTCACGTTGACCAGGTCGCCGTCTTTCACGGGATGGGTAAGCCCGGCGGAGTCAAGCGTTACGTCTTCGACGCGGCGCGAATTGCGATTGAGAATCTCCTCGACAAGAACTTTGCCACCATAGGCGGTGTTAGTCAGGCCTCCGGCCAGATCGAAGACATCGGCCAGCGTGGTTTCACCCTTCAGCTCGTAAATTGCGGGCGTGTTGACCTGGCCTCCGACAGCAACCTGCGGGCCGACGGGAGGAAAGTAGAGCACGTCTTCGGGCTGCAACAGGACGTCGTGCGACTTGTCGCCCTTGATGAGGAGATCGTAGAGATCGAATTCGGTGACAACCTTCGCTCCGCGTTTTAACTGAATGCGGCGCATCGAGCCGCTAGGCAGCGGACCGCCGGAAGCGAAGATAGCGTTGGTGAGCGTGCTGAGAGAACTGACGGTATATCGCCCGGGCTGGCTGGCCTGACCCACGACGTAGATGTCGATGGAGCGCAGGTCGCCCATGGTGACGGTGAGGTCGAAGTTCTGGTAGATGCGGCCGATGTGCGAGGTCAGAAAGCCTTGCAGTTGCTCGAACCTGAGGCCGGAGACGTTGAGCTGTCCGACCTTGGGGATAAAGATAGTGCCGTTGCGGTCAACGCGAGCGTGGATATCGAGGTCGATCTGTCCCCAAGCACGGATGAGCAACTCATCGCCGGGACCAATGACGTAGTTGGACGTAACGGGGATACGATCCACGGGTGCAAACGTCGCAGGCGCGTTAAACAGTCCGGCCCCGTAGATGGGCAGTGGATAACCGAGAGACTGCGCCACGAACTGCTGAAAATCGGTCAGCTCCAACGTCTTCGGCGCAGGCTGCGCGGCGGCTGGACGAGGCATTGGCGGCGTTTCGGTTGGAGGTTTGGATTGCGTCGGCTGCGCGGTTTGTGAAGAGCCTGTGGCAGCCGTAGTCGAACTGGATTGCGCTGCGGGCGAGACCGACGCGGGAGGGGCGGGTGCTGCGGGATTTTGCGCGAACGCAGCGAAAGGCACCCATCCCGCCAAGAGCAAAACCGAGCACGCTATCGACCGCAACAGGAGAACCAAGATCCTCACAAATCCCTTTGAGCCACACATGTCTTTTGGCAATAGGGTAACACTCCGTTCATGCGAAGCGGACACCGACGAACTAGTGCCGGCGAGTGTGTGGCGTGGGCCGGGCGCAGTGGGGCGGTGTTGGTCTGAACTCAGGCAGGCGCACGCGAAATAGCACTTCCGTCCGCGGCTGGCGCACGTAGGTGGGTATATAACACTTATCGATGCCGACCACAAATTCCTGAAAAACCGTAGTAGCTTCTTGCGCGCCCATTTTGATGCGCCGATAATGGAGAGAAGCCGCGACAAGTCTGTATTCCCCGTACGTCTCGCGGGGCGTGTCCGTGATCGCGGTGGATGCGGCAGTAATATATCGGCAATTACCGCCAGGGATCGGACGGTTCGAACCCTGGAATCATCCACGTTCTCGAAGTGATATTGCGTAATCGGAGTTCACTCTGGAGCTGCATTTTTGAGAAGTGGCTGGCCGCAGAGTAGGAACCGGAGAGCCATGGTGTCCAAGGAGTACGTGATGAGAAAACTGACCCTCGGGTTAATGCTGCTGATGATAGCGGCGGCGGCCTACGCCAGCCCGGTTAATATGTCGTTCGTTAATTTCCAGTCAGGTGGTTGGCAAGTTGGATATCCCTACTACGCCACAGTTAATGGTACGCCAGTGGACGTGATGTGCGACGACTGGGCCCACGGAGGAGGGCCGGGCGATATCTGGCAGGCGAATGTCACTAATCTCGGCACTGATAATCTCAGCCTGCTGCGCTTCAATCAGCTGAACAACGCCCTGACGCTTTACGATGAAGTGGGCTGGCTGCTGTTGCAAACGGAAGTAGTTCCGCAGACGCAGTGGACTGACATTAACTACGCGGTCTGGAATATTTTTGATTCGGCGGCTCCGCTGCTGGGGAATGCGCAATACTGGTTGACCAGCGCCCAGCAGGAAGCGCAACTTGGATTCCCCGGCGTGGACTTCTACCAGGTAGAGATATTCACTCCTTTAAACCAGTACGACCCGAACATCGACCATCCCCAGGAGTTCCTGGCTATCGTTCCTGAACCCGGCACGCTGTTGCTATTGGGATCGGGACTGGTGGGACTGATCGCGCGTAAGCGGCTGAGTTAAGAGACCGCTCAACGCGGCGAAGTGCGTGTCTGAGAAATTGCGCTGCCCTCGTCCGGCACCTATTACCAAAGAAATTGAACCTCGAACGGTAGTGTCCGATGAAGCCTGCGCTGGCATGCGACATCGGCAAGCCGTCTGGCTGGTTGTATGATTGCGTCCGTATCGGGAGGGTTGGATGGTCAGGCGTTATGTTGCGATCAATAGACGCGGCGCCGTCTTGCTTGCGGTGCTGGGTTGCGCACTGTTCGGTCTCTTGGCTGACGCCGCAGCGCAGAACGCGTACCCAAAAGATGAGGTCTTCGGCGGATACTCTGCGCTGATCCCCAATGGATGGGGCGACCTGGATTACAAGATCAATACCATTCCGAATGCGTTTGACGCCTCGAACACATACTACCTACCGAATATTCATAACCTGGGACTGCTGATCGACGGCAGCGGACACTTCAAGGGAAGCACCACGCCTCCGAATTTGCAGAATGGATCCAATGACAGCACGGGCGTGGGTTATGCGCTGGGAGGACTTCAATACAAGTTTCATCGCGACAAACTGTCGCCGTTTTTCCGAGGCTTCGTAGGCGCGGCGAACATCTCTCCCGATTGCTGCCACGGAACGCAATGGAGCCTGGCCGCGGGAGGCGGCGGCGGACTGGATCTTACCGTAACGCCAAGGTTTTCCATCCGGCTCATACAGGCCGATTACATTTATTCGCACTACAGCCACGAAGTGCCCTATGTCCCAATGCTTTCCCAGTTTCAGCAGGACACTGTGGACCCTCACCCAACAGAATGGAACAGCGTGCGCCTGGCTGCAGGCGTCGTATTCAGCTTCGGGAGCTACTCCACCCCGCAGCTCGCCTCGTGTACCGCGTCAGCTTCGCCAAATGAAGTGAACGCGGGCGAGCCGGTGAGACTCAGTAGTACCGGCAATAACTTCATCCCGAAACATTCGCTGACCTACGGCTGGACGACCACGGGAGGCAAGCTGTCGAGCGCAACGACGGAAGCGTCGGAAGTCGATACCACTGGTCTGGCGCCAGGAAGTTATACGGTAACGTCGTCGGTCGGAGATCCGAAAGCGAAGAAGATGAATGGGGCGACGTGTACGACGACGTTTGTGGTGAAGACGCCTCCGCCGATGCATCCGCCGGTGGTGACATGTTCGATCAATCCGGCGATGATCGATGTGGGCCAGTCCGCAACGGTCACGATGACGGCCACGAGTCCTGACGGGCGGCCGCTGACTTATGCATGGACGTCGACGGGCGGCCAGTTGACGAACAACGGAAGCACCGCGACTGTGGTCGCGGGAAAGAGCGATGCGGGAAACACCATCACGATAACGGGAACTGCAACCGACGATCGAACTTTGAGTGCTAACTGCTCCACGCAGGTCAGCGTTCCGAAGCTGCCCGAGCCATGCGTGAAGATACTGGATTGGGGCGAGTGTACGTTCGACAAGGACCCGCGGCGCCCGTCGCGGGTGGACAACGACTGCAAGGACGTCCTCGACAAGCTTGCATTGAGCTTGCAGCAGACGCCCGGCGGGAAGCTGGTGATCGTCGGCTACACCGACCGGAAGGAAGCGGCAAAGTATCCGAACCTGGGTGCACAGCGGGCGGAAAACGTCGTGTATTACCTGACGACCGATGGGTCGAACCAGATCGATGCGGGACGTTTGGAAGCGCGCCAGGGCGGCACGCAGGGGCAAACCGCTCACTTCTATTTCGTACCGGATGGCAAAGTTTGCGAGGGCCAAGTGGACTTGGGCACTGCGGTGGATGAAGCCAAGGTGAAAGGCCAGACCCGGACGCTGCCGCAACACAAGAAAGCGACGACGGCGACGCCTCCGACGCAATAAGACTGTGATGTGAGAGGACAGATTGGTGGACCTGAGCGGGATCGAACCGCTGGCCTCCTCGTTGCACAACCCTGCCAGCACCGCGAGGGGTGTATTGGCATCGCCAGTCTCGCGGCGCGAGGAAGACGCCAGCATGACGGGGTTACATTTTGTCATCTTTCGCAGGCGACCGGCATGCGAAGCGTGACCCGGGTGCCCTGTCCCGGTTGGCTCGAAATCTCCACATTACCGCCATGAAGCTGCGCGATGCTCTGAACGATCGACAGCCCCAAGCCAGTGCCCCCCGAACCCTGGGAACGCGACGAGTCGACACGAAAGAAGCGATCAAAAACCTTCGGCAGGGCTTCCGCCGGGATGCCGACGCCTGTGTCGGAGACGTGGATGCGAATTGTCGAAAAATCTGCGTTCGTCCCTAAGACGACTGCTCCTCCGGGCGGCGTGTGTGCCAAGGCGTTCGAGACGAGGTTGCCAACTGCGCGCTGCACCAGCGTGCGATCCAGTTCGGCCATCACCGGTTTGGGATCGACCATGGTGGTGAGCGAGACTCCGCTATCTGTGGCCGAAGCCTCGTAATACTCCCGTACCCCGCTCAGCAATTCTGCGACGTTCACGGTCTCCCGATGCAAATGAGTCAAGGGGCTCTCCGCGCGGGCCAGGAACAAAAGGTCGCCGATGAGGTCCGATAGTCGCACGGCTTCTTCAAGACAGGACCCGATTACATCGCGATACTCGTCAGCGCTTCGCGCACGAGCCAAGGCCACCTCGGCTTCGCCGCGAATGTTATTCACCGGCGTGCGCAGGTCGTGCGCGATATCAGCGGAGAATCTGGAAATGCGTCCGAAGGACTCTTCCAGTCGATCGAGCATTTGATTGAAGGTGTCGGCCAAGGAGGCGAGCTCGACCGGATAGCCATCAGGGAGAATTCGCTCGTGCAGGTTGGTCGAGCTGATGTGGCGAGCCGTGTTCGTCATTTGTTCTACCGGGCGGATGCCGTGACGCGCAATTTGGTAGCCGACCACCGGGAGTATGACGAAGCTGCCCATCAGCATGGCCCAGAACCAAAACCGGAAGCGTGCCAGCAATTCTTGTTCCTGCGAGACGTCGATAGCAATCTGGATGGTATCGGTTTGAGAGGGAGGGGATCCCACCGGCGCTGTCGCGCTGGCGACGCGAAAGGACTGGCCGTGCCTTCCTTCCATGGCAAGGGCGCGGTCAGGCCGAATTCGTGTTTGAGTCACTAACAGAGGTAGATCCAATTGCTCTGCCATGCCTGGCGTCGTTAACAGCGGTGTGCCCTGCTCATCGAGCAAGCGAATGTAAAACTGCTCATATCGCCGCGCTGCCGATTCGAGCTCAACTTCCTCGCGCAAGGCGTCCAGGTCGTTGGGACGCTCCCGCAGCATGGTCCGTAATACGTTTAACTTGTCCGCCAGGAACAGATCGGTGCTTTTCTCCAACTCCGTGAGTAGCACAAGATAAAGACTGGCTGTAGCGAAGAACACCAGAAGTAGGCCGGCCAAGGCATACCCGGCCGTAAGGCGGAAGGCCAAGGATCCCCAAAATCGCGAGATGCCGTCGTCGTTACTGTTCGGACTGAAGGACATAGCCGGAGCCCCGAACGGTGTGGATCAACTTGAGCGGGAATGGTTCGTCCACCTTGCTGCGGAGCCGTCGTACATTGACGTCGACAACGTTGGTGTCGCTGTCGAAATTCATGTCCCAGACTGATTCGGCAATCAAGGTGCGGGACAATACCTCGCCGGCGCGCCGTGCCAGTAGCGTCAAAAGAAGAAACTCTTTGGTGGTCAGATCCAGCCGCTGGCCAGCACGAGTCGCACGCTGGCGCAGCAGATCGATTTCCAGGTCAGCCATGCGGATGTTTTCCTGCGGGCGCGCCGGCCCCCGACGGAGCAACGACCGCACACGTGCCAGCAATTCAGAAAAGGCGAACGGTTTCACTAAGTAGTCGTCGGCACCCAGTTCAAAGCCTCGTACCCGCTCGCTAACTGCGTCTCTAGCGGTCAGAAAAAGTACCAAAGCCCGCCGACCTGCCTGACGCAACCGGGTGACCACCTGCCACCCGTCCAGTCTGGGGAGCATCACATCGACAATAATCAGGTCAAACTCCAGTTCAAGGGCAAGGTGCAGACCCTCTAAGCCGTCTTCTGCCACATCGACTACGAAGCCCGCTTCGGCGAGCCCCTTTTTCAGGAACTTTGCGGTCTTGACTTCATCTTCGATCACCAGGATCTTCATACTCACCTCCAGACGGGTATTGTGCTGTCAAGAAGGTCGACAATTCGCTTTACAGGGTCGGTCGCCTGCCATTTCTAAGAACGTCTCGGCTCTCTTCCGTCAAAACTGTAGTTTCAGCAGAAACTGGAACTGACGCGGCGTACCCATTCCTATCGGAGTTGTGTTCAAAGGCAGATAGATCCTGCCGAAATCGGAAGCCGAAATGAGACCATCCGGGTTAGCAAACTGCGCTCTGTTGGCAATGTTGAACACCTCGGCACGGAACTGAACTTGTAACCTCTCCGTGACCGGAAAGCGTCTGGAAAGAGCCCAATCAGATTGCCAGACCCCGGGACCTCGCAAGAAATTGCGGGGGACATCGCCAAACCCGGCTGGGCACATGCCCCCCGGGTAAAGAGGGTCTGCCATCCCAGGCGTGCAAAAAGCCGCGGCGTTGAAAGCCCCTCCAGCCAAATACAGCGGTTGGCCTGGAACTAAGTTGGGACGTTGCGAGTTGGTGTTTCCGTCCGGGCCGGTACCGTTCGTCGTGAGATTGACAGGGAAGCCGGTACGGGCGATGAAGACACTGCTGATCTGCCAGTAACTGAGAACGGCCCTTTCGAAACCATTTTCGGCAAGGTATGGCTTGCCTGCCCCAAAAGGAAGTTCGTAGACGAAATTTAAATTGAACACGTGGCGGGCGTCGAAGGCGCTGTCGGCACGCTCCCCGCATGCCGCCTCTCCCCGGGGCCAGCAGGATACATTCTGTGGCGTAATCGAGTCGCCGTCGCCGCTTCCATTGGAATCGTCGTCGGTGCTGTGGGACCACGTGTAATTGGCCGAGATCAGCAAGCCGCGAGAGAAGTTACGCTTCAGCGAGAGCGCCAGCGCGTTATACAAGCTGTTGCCGATGGTGCCTCGCCAGGGGATCTGCGAGAAGGCGGGGTAAGGACGCAGGCCGGTGACCGGGTTTTCGACGTTAACATAGGATTCCGTCAGCAGATGGGTGCCTTTGCTGCCTACATAGGCCATCGTAGCCTCGAAATTGCCGGCCATCGCATGCGCGAGGGAAGCCCCCCACTGCGTTACATACGAGTCTTGGCGATCCCGCTGTTCCGCGTTAGGCGATTGTGTGCCTGTCGAGCAGACTGGCTGGCCTTCAGAGCCAAGGACCAGGGGATAGCTAAGCCCTGGGCAATTCTTCGACGTCAGCGCATAGCTCAACACCTCGTTCTTATCGGGGATGTTCTGATCGTCCAATTGGCCGTCCTCGTGGTAAATACCGAAGCCGGCACGAATGACGGTCTTTCCCTCGTATTTGGCCGGGGCCCAGGCGAAAGAGATGCGCGGATCGAAATCGCAACAATTAGACGGGCCGAAGCTCGCGCCTACGCCGCAGTACCCTCCCGGCCCGCAGGTGGCGAAATCAAAAGGATTCCCGCGGCCCTGTACTTCACTAAAAATCCCGAAATAGTTGTAACGCAGACCCAAATTCAGGGTGAAAGTCGGCTTCCACTTGAACTCGTCCTGGATATAACCGAAAAAGTCTGTCTTGCGCAAGCCGTTTACCGGATATTCGCCCGTGATACTGGCCTTGTAGGAGTTGTTGGCCTCAAAGTTGGTGAGGGAGTTATAACTGATCGTGCCATAGGCACTGCTGCCCTGGTTCATCTGTATGCGACGAACCTCAATTCCGGCTTTAATCACGTTTCTTCCCAGGGCCGAGGTGACATCGCCAATGTAGGAAAACGAATTGCCCACGCCGGTGCTGTTACGGCCGTTGTTTATGGAAGTGAGGCCAGCTACCGAGATTGCGTAGAGGGCTCCGGTCGGATTGAGGTAGTGGGTGTCGGTCGTGCTACGGTTAAAACCAAACTTGAAGTCGGTGAGTATAGTCGGGGAAAAGGCGTGCGTCAGCGCAATCACGGTATTGACCGGATAGGACGTCAACTCCTCTCGTTCATTGAGATATTGGCCGGAGCTTGGGGAATACGGCAGAAAATAGTCGGCTTCATCGATGTTGGCGCGCCAAAACAGATTGGTCGCATCGGAGAAGCGGTAATCCACGCGGAACATCCCTGAATTTTCCTGACCTATTTGATTGCCTTCCCCCACGAATTGGGAAACGTCCGGATTACTCGTTGGGTTCTGTCCTGTGGGGTAGGCGTTGATGACGGGCGCAAGTTCTGGCGACGTCGCCAGCACCTGTGACCGAAATGCAGGACTGGGTACATAACCGATAAGAGTCTGGCCGAGGTCTTGGCGGTAGCCTTCGTAGGCGACAAAGAAAAAGGCCTTATCACGAACGATGGGTCCGCCCAAAGACCCTCCGAACTGATTCAGGTGGAAGGACGGCTGGTGGGTTGGATTCAAGGAGTCAATCGGATCCGTGGCATCGAAAGCGCTATTACGCAAAAAGTCATAGGCATCTCCATGGAACTGATTCGTTCCTGAAGACGAGGCTGCGCCCACCTGACCCCCTCCCGAGGCACCGGTCTGCGCCGTCGCCAGGATGGGGTCGATTCGCATCTCCTCGATGGTGTCGAGTGGAATCGCTGCGCGCACGTAATAGAGCTGAGACTGATTGATGATGTAGGTGGCATCGATGCCGTCGTAGGTATAGTTGTTGTCGTCGCGGCCCCTGCCTGCATAGCGAATCGAGCGCTGGTTGCCGGCGCCGGGTCCGCCCGCAGTGTCGATCGCGGTTGGGACCAAAGCGGTCAAGGTGGCCCAATTCTGCCCATTCAAGGGGAGTTCTTCGACCTGTTTGCTCGAAATGCCCGTGTTCAGCGTATTGTTAGTCTGATCCAGCGAAGCCGGGGTGGCCGAAACTTCCACTTGCTCCGTGGGTCCCGCTATCTTCAGCGTTGCGTTGAGGATTCGAGTTTCGGCGAGCTTTTGCACCACATCGGCGAAACGCAGCGACTGGAATCCCCGCAGGTCAAAGGTGACGGTGTAGGATCCAACCGGCAGCTTGGGGAAATAGTAGGCTCCCTCTGCGGACGAGGTCGCCTTCCGTTGAAGTCCCGTATCGACTTGCACCGCCGTCACTTCCACACCGGGCAGTGCGTGTCCGGAGAAATCGCTGACACTGCCGGTCAATCCACTGCTTGCCCACTGTGCCCAACCGGACGAGACAAGACAAAGAAGGAGGACAAATAGCGCGCCTAAGAGCCGACCACTGCGCCACGAAATCATTGCTAAAACAAGTTTGCTGATTACCCGATTATTGGTCTTGAAGGGGCAGGATATAGCTGATGAGGTTTGAAAAGAGAGAGCCATGACAACTCCTTGAAAAATGCCGGTCTCCTGCGAAAGATGACAAAAATGTAATTCCGCCGTCATGCTAGCGTCTTCTTGCGCCGCTAGACTGTGATTCTGATGCACCTTGGCCATCGCCAACAGGGCGGTTTCGAAATAAGGAGCCAAGGTTTGAGAATTCTGAGGAAGTCGCTTTCTAGGGCCTCGATAATTTTCTCAGCCCTACATCTATTTCTCCTCCCACTCGCCGGGGATAAATCGCCGGCAGACACGATTCAGGCTAGTTCCTATCGGTTTTCAGGCGGTGAGTACCTATCTCCTTTCGCCCCTTAATTTGGCGAGAGGATCTCAGCTGAGTAAGTGACGAGGCGCTAAGTCGGGCAAGTGTTCCACCCGTATCCAGGGCGGTGAGGTTAGGAGTTTTCTGCTCGGAAACGATCCGACGGCTGTTCCCGCGACCACCAAACGATAAAGCGGCTTGGTTACAAGAGAATCACGAGCAAATCAATTCTCGGCAACAGCGAGATGAACACTGTGCAACGAGCCACCTTTCGCCTGCTGTAAGCGACGAAGGTATCTGAGTAATTCGGCAAGAGGAAGAGTACTCGAAACCGGCGTGTACGCACCTTCCGAAGGATGACAAGAATGTAATCTTCGCGTCATCTGTCTGTGCGGATTCCCCCACTACACTTGCCTTGTTGTCCGCCCTCACTGTTGTCACCCAAGCAACTGCCAACCTTAGGCATTTCCTTCCAGCAGGAGACAGTTTATGCAGATGAATTCGTCTCGAAGCTCTTGGGGTAGCAGAATTGCTGCTCTACCTACAGAACCCCCAACACAAATTAATGGAGGCGCAACCATGGGCCACGCCACGAAGGGCGTTTTCGCCTTAGCAGTTCTGCTCTTCTTCAGCACCGCGCTGTTCGCGGACAGCACGTTCATCAACGGAGACGTCGCGGTTGGAACCGCGACCACATTTTCCGACACCAACAATGGGCTGACCGCGACATTCAGCAGTCCTGCGGATCCTGGCGGCTTTATGACAGGAGTTACGTTCTTCTCGTTCGGATGGGAGATCTTGGCCGATCCGGGGCCGGCCTCTGCATCCAATATTCCCTTGGACATCTCGTTCAGCGCACCCCTTACGAGCATTTACATGGATTTCGGGATCGCCGGCGGGCCTGGACCGTTCCGGCTTGACGCCTATTTGGGTGGCACGTGGGTGGGATCCACGACTGTCATTCGGCTGGATTCCTGACGGCTACAACTTCGCAGAAGGCACCATAGGTTTCTCGGGGGATTTCGACTCCGTGGTACTGACTAGTCCTACGACGCCGTATTTTGCGGTAGCGAACATCAGCACGCCTATACCGGAGCCCAGCAGTCTCATGCTGCTGGGAACCGCGCTGGCCGGTGTTGGCGGAATCCTGCGCCGCAAATTGGCGAAGTAGGGATTTTGTCTCTAGCTAGCAACTGCAAACCTTTGCCCGTTCTTTCAAGAGGAGAGTTTTATGCAGACGAATCTGTTTAGAAAAAGCCACAGCAGGCTGCTGCTCGTCGGCCTACTGTCCATGGTAGTAGGCGTGACGGCGTTCGCTCAGTGCAGCCCGTCCAGCTCGTCCAACCCGTTCCCGACCTATCCAACCGGCCCGCTGGGGCCCGGCTCGTGGGTTGTCGGTGATGGCGCGATCATCACTCCCTGCGGCACCCAGGTCAACCTCATGGCCAACGAAAGTAGCGGCACCGGGGTCCGCGCTAAGGCCGTAGCCCTCAACCCAAACAAGGCGACTAGTGGCGTCGCCAATGGCCATAGCACCGCCGCCGTCCTTACCATGGGCGCCACGTCGTCGTTCGGTGCCGTACAGGTCTTCGACGTAAGTACCGGAGCCATTTTGCAGGTATACAAACCGTTCAACAGTGCAAAGGGCAGCGCCACCGGCATCGCCTACACGCAGGACGGCAGTCACCTACTGTTCAGCCAAGACAGCAGCTACGTTACCATCGCCAATGTTGCGGGGGACGGCACGCTGTCGGACTCCGCCCACGTTAGCGTCCCGATGGCCGTCGACACTAACGGCAATCTGACCACCGTCACCTGCTTCCCATACAACGATCAAAACGGCAACGTCCTGGGCACCAGCCCTCCGGGAACCACGGGTAGCGTTATGATCCCCTGCGGCCAGACCGTTTCGATTGTGTCAGATGGTACACACACCTCCTATCCCCTCGGCATCGCGATCTCGTCGGATGGCACGACTGCCTATGCCGTGCTGGACAACAACAATCAGCTTGCCAAGATCACCCCCTTGACCTCGACAGCGGCGCAAGTTGCGGTAGTCCGCGTTGGTAACGTCCCGCACAGCGTTGTGATCTCGAGCGACGGCCGCACCGCCTACGTCTCCAACGAGGCTGGCCGGGTTGCTACTGCCAGCGATTTCCAGGAGTACTCCAACGGAACTCCCGTTGTCGCGAATTCGCTGGGTTCAATCTCCACCGCCACCATTTCCGTGGTGGATCTGCCTTCGTTTTCGGTCAAGGGCACCATCACGTTGAGTGGTCTGCACCCGACCGGAATGGCTTGGTGGGGCCAATACCTGTTAGTTGCCGATGCTTATAGTGACAACATCTCCGTAATCGACTCGACCAGCAACACCGAGGTGCGCAAGATCAACCTCGGGCTTCCGATCGGAATACCCGGCTCGCAGGCGGCTGGTGGCAACCCGAACTCGATCGCTGTCGATTCCGTAAACGGCATCGGTTACGTGGCTCTGTACGCCGCCAACGCAGTTGTAGTGGTGGACCTGCATGCCAATGCCTGGCAGCCTGTCAAGGGCATGATCCCAGTCGGCTATGCGCCGAGCTCGGTTGTGCTCGATTCGGCGGACGGCGTGTTGCTCGTTGCCAGTGACAAGGGCATCGGCACTACGAACACGAATTTGTCCTCAAATTGCACAAGCTACTATGGCGCGTGCGGTTTCAACTCCCACCAAGACCAAGGCGCGGTCAACATCGTTCCCATTCCGGGCAGCGCAGCGCTGGCGCAGATGACGACGCAGGTTTACCAGAACAACCACTGGGACCTGGCGGTCAATATTCAGTCGGCCTACGGCGGCAAGCCGTCTACTCCGCCGGTCGCAATCCCGGCGAAGATCGGCGATCCGTCGAAGATCAAGCACGTGTTTTTGATCATCCGTGAAAACCGCACCTACGACCAGATCCTGGGCGACGTGGCCGCCGGCAATGGCGACGCGACTCTGGCAGTCTTTGGTGCAGGAGTCACGCCCAACGCCCACACGCTGGTGCAGCGCTTCCCGCTGTTGGACAACTTCTACGATCCAAGCCGCCAGTCGGCCGACGGCCACAACTGGATCGTCCAAGCCATGGCGCCTTACTCCGACGACATCCAGTCGCCGGACTGGCTGCGCGACTATCCCTCTAACGGCGGTGATGCGCTTGCTTATCAGACGAAGGGCCACCTGTGGGATGCCTTCAACAAAGCCGGTGTCAGCTGGAAGAACTATGGCGAATACATCGAGTACAACCGATTCAATACGTCGACTTGCACTTCGGATCCTAACAACTCCGGTAGCTGCGAGCCGACCTGGTGTCAGTTCTACGCCGACACATTGCAATACGAGGCCGGCAATGGGCCGCTGCAGTACCAAAACACCGTCTCCTCGTACTCGCCGCTTCCGAGCCTAATGAGTCACACAGTCGAAAACTACCCGCAGTTTGACCTGGGCATTCCTGACCAGTTCCGCGTCGATATATGGAAGCAGGACTTCGCCAAAGACGTGGCCGCCGGTACGGTGCCCCAGTTCGAAATGATGTGGATCAGCTCCGATCACACTGGTGGCCCGCCGACCGCGCAGGCCATGCAGGCTGATAACGACCTGGCCCTTGGCCGCTATGTCGACATCATCAGCCACAGCCCGATCTGGTCTTCGTCGGTAATCTTCGTCGAGGAAGACGACGCACAGAACGGCGTCGACCACGTCGATGGTCACCGTAGCCCGGGCTATGCCATCAGTCCGTACACGGTGCAGGGCGGCAACACCGATCACACTTACTACACGCAAGTCAACCTGACCCGTACGATCGAGCAGATTCTCGGCGTCCCGCCGATGAATCAGCGCGACCTTGTGGCCTCGCCGATGCGGACGGTCTTCATCGACAATCCGCCGACGGCGAACTTCCAGCCTTGGAACCACGTGGCGACGGAGATCCCGTTGTCTCAGGGTACGAGTTGCTCGAATCTTGGGTCTCTCAAGATCGACAATCCTGTGGTCGCGGCTCTGAGAGATGGTTGGCTGGAGAAGAAGGCAGAGATCTTCGCCGGCAAATATCACAAGCCCGACTCCGAGGACCCTGACACCGTCAGCCATTACAACTGGTATGAGGCCACCGGATTTACGCGGCCCTATCCCGGCGACAAAGTGGTTCGGCCCGCAAGCGACTTCAACAACCGCCCGGCGCCTGCCGCTAAAGCTGACGAGGACGACGACTAAGATTCGTCGCAACCACAGACGACTAGTACTCGTCCCATCCACAACTGCCCTCTCCCCGGTCACCGGGGAGAGGGTTTCGAACGTCAGGGGAGCAGCTCAATAAAGAAACTTCTGTCGTTGACTGCGGTTGTTGTCCTGGCCTCACTTGCAGCTCAGGCGGGAACAACCGCTAAGGACATTAAGAGTCCGCTGGCAGGGCTACGGTTCCACGATCTCCGCCATTACGCGATTACTGTGCTTGCCGAATCACAGGCGAGCGACGGCACGATTATGGCGATTGCCGGACACGTCTCTCCCAAGATGCTCCAGCACTACTCTCACATTCGGATTCAGGCGAAGGCACGGCTCTGGACAGCATCTCGTCCCGGAGGGCGGATTCGGTCAATTGGGAGGGTCTAGAGGGGGTTACGACACAAAACCGCGCAGTGAGGCTGAGGGGTACGCACACGCGGTTGAAAAGATGGTGGACCTGAGCGGGATCGAACCGCTGGCCTCCTCGTTGCGAACGAGGCGCTCTCCCAGCTGAGCTACAGGCCCACAAAGAAAGGAAAAACCGAGGCGACCGAGCCTCGTTTCCTCATTCATTATACAAGTTACACGGCTTGTGAGTACCAGGGTTCATCGCGCCCGCCGGTATTCGTCGAGCGCGGAGGCGAGGCGCTCGAATCCGATGCGCGTCATCTCGGAGTCGCCTCCGATGCCGGCGCGAAAATGCTGGGCCATGTCGAAGAAATGGCCAGGCACGGCGCTAGTCTCATACTTCTCGCGCAGCAATCGCAGAAAATCGTCGACACTTCCCGATCGTAATCTGGGAAAGACGATGGTTCCATGCTGCGGGCGAACAAATTCAATATCCTGGCGCGAATCGAGGAAACTATTCATCGTCTTGCGATTCGTATCAAGCAACTGCTTGGCGCGAGCGGCGACATTATCCAGATTGTCGAGTGCAACGACGCTGATCATCTCGGCGGGATGCGCGGGAGTAGCGGCAAAAAGATCATTGATACGCCACATGCGCTCGGCGAGTTCAGGGCTAGCGAGCACCCATCCGCAACGGACACCACTCAACCCGAAGGCCTTGGTCAGACTGCTGGTGACGAGGAAATGATCGCCGAACTCAGACGCGGGACGAGGACGATACCCGTAGAACGTCTCCAGATAAACTTCGTCGACCAGCACACGTGCGCCGCGTGCTTTGGCGATGTCGCCGACGGCGCGAATGGTAGCCTCGTCCGCGTAGACACCGCTGGGATTATGTAAGTTGGTGAGAATGATGAGCCGAGTACGCGGCGTGATGTTGCGCTCAACTTCGGCAGGATCGATGCGGAAACCATCCTCGAATCGGCGCTCAAAGCGGCGGAGATCGGCGCCGAGAAAGAGAGCGGTCGATTCCAACAACTCGTAAGTCGGATGTTCGATGAGGACTTCATCGCCCGGATCGAAGGTGGCGGCCATGGCGAGATGGTTCGACATCGACGTACCCGCCGAGGTGACGACGCAATCGGGCGAGACGCCGTTATAGCGGGCAATGCGCTCTATGAGCGGGAAATATCCGTACTTGTCGCCATGCACGTTGGGGCCGTTAATCTCGAGGTCTTCCATCCGGACGGGAAGTTCGGAGAGCGGATAGCTCATGATTCCGCTGGTGGCCAGGTTGTACTTGGCCGCGGAACGCAGCTTGGCGAACTCCATATACGGCGAACGCATGTGGGAACGTGGTGGCATTCGTCTTCTACTCCATTCGTTTTTTGCGATGCGCCCAGAATGCATAGACCGGCACGCCGAGTGCAAGTATGGCCATTCCCAGCAAAGTGTTGGCCGGGTATTTGTAGACGGTATTAATTACGACAAGCCAACAAGTAACGACGAATAGCGCGGTAGTGTAAGGGTGTCCGGGTACGCGATAACCGGAGCGGTCTTGATTTGTATCGGAGGCCGGGCGCGCTTCACGGTGTCGGAAGACAAACACGCTGGCGCCGGTGAGTCCGAAGAAGATGAAGTCCATGGAGACGACGTAGTTCAGAATTTTTTCGTAGCTGCCAGAAAGCGCGATGACCAGAGTCAATGCACTTTGGAGAATGATGGCCACCACCGGCACATGCGTCTTGGCATCGATGCGCGCGACTGCGCGGAAGAAGAGTCCGTCGCGGGCCATGGCGAAATAAACGCGCGGCGCAGTGAGCACGGACTGGCTCAGAAAGCCGAGGGTCGAGACGGCAATTCCCAAGGCGATCAGGCGGGCTCCGGTATTGCCCATCGCTAGTCGCATGACCGACGACGCCGGGACAGTGCTCTCTGCCAAACCTGCGGCGCCCAGAGCCCGAACGCAAACAAAGTTCACCCCGAGATAAAGCGCGATCACTCCCGCTACTCCCATCAGTAATGCTCGCGATAGATTGCGCGTCGGGTCCTTGATTTCCGTGGCGATGAAGTTGGCGGTCTGCCAGCCTCCGAAGGCGAACAGCACGGGAACCATTGCAGCGCCCATCGCGGTGACGAGGTCGAGCGATGGCGGACGATCGAGGATGGGATGCGTGACTGGAAAGGACGTACGGATGAGGAACAGTCCGGCAAAGATGAGCGTGGCGATGGCGCCGATCTTCAGCAGCATGAGAATGCTCTGCACCCGACTCCCGGCGCGCACACCGAGGCAGTTGACGAGGGTCAGCAGAACGATGGTCACCACGGCGACGATGCGCTCGGAGACGGGCCAGTTCGTCAGCTCTAGAAAATAGCGTGCGAAGGTGACCGTCACCGCGGCCATGCCACCGGTTTGGATGACGAGAAGCAGCACCCATCCATACAGAAAGCCTGCGATTGGGTGAAACGCGTCGCGGAGATAGGCATATTGGCCTCCGACATCGGGCATGCGCGACGCGAGTTCGGCGTAGACGAATGCGCCGAGAAGCGCGACGACGCCTCCGGCGCTCCATGCGGCGAGGATCAGCACCGGAGTGTGAACCGCGCGCGCAACGACGTAAGGATTGATGAAGATGCCCGCGCCGACAATGCCGCCCATCACGATCATGGTGGCGTCGAAGAGGCCGACCCGGCGCAGGAGTTGTGCAGAAGCATGCGCGGGCAGAGCCGAAGTTGTCGTCGGTTCGGTAGTCATTCTTTCGGTCGGCTGTGCGAATGTAACACGGACGAACGGCGGCGCCGCGATCGCGTCAATATCACAGTGATGACGCCGCGCGGTGCAGGCGATCAAGCACCGCTTCCCACTCAGCGCCGGAGCCGGGAGTGTCGACCGCGATCCAGTCGTAGCCGTGGGCATCAAGCGCGTGCAGAACGCTATAGAGACGGGTGGCGTAATCGGCGGCGTTGTTGGGCATGACGATGACTTCGCCTACTGATTCACGCGGGGGGCGGCCGAATTGCAGATAGGCTCCGGTTCCCTTCGCTGGAACGTGACCGTCCCACACCAGGAAAAGCGGAGTGCGCGGGCTGTAATGGCGGGGATGCATTCCCGGAGATGGGTGTGCTCCTTCGCGCGCCGGTTCGGCGCTGGCGATTTCGCCAATCACTGCTTCGATCTGCTGGCGCGAGATGCCACCGGGACGCAACAAGATGGGCGCGTCGTCCACGAGAGACAGCACGGTGGACTCGATGCCGACCGTGCACGGACCACCGTCAAGGATGAAATCCACGCTGTCTCCGAGTCCTTGCCACACGTGTTCGGCGATGGTGGGCGAAATCTGCCCGAAGCGGTTGGCGCTGGGAGCTGCGACTGGAACCTGTGCGGCGGCGATGAGAGCCAGTGCGACAGGATGAGCCGGCATGCGCACGCCGACGGTCGGAAGGCCAGCGGTAACGATGTCGGGAACCGCGGGGGTTTTTGGCAGCACAAGCGTGAGCGGCCCGGGCCAGAAATTTTCAGCCAGAATTCGCGCTTTCTCCGGCCATGAAGCAGCGACGCTTGCCACCATGCCGAAATCGCTGACGTGCACGATCACCGGACTCGTGCTGGGTCGTCCCTTCACTTCGAAGATGCGCGTGACGGCGATGGTGTCGAGCGCGTTGGCGCCCAGTCCGTACACCGTTTCGGTGGGAAACGCGACGAGCTTGCCGCTGCGGAGAAGCTCGGCAGCGTGGGCGATCTCGTCATTCGATACAGCAACAGAGCAATTCAGCTTCACCGGTTCGAACCCATTTAATTATCTCGTGCGGCCGTTCGACGGGTCAGGCGAATCGGCAGAGTCAACATCAATGTGGAGACCGGAACTCGGAGGAATTCCCGGCGGATAACAGTTGCCGTCGGGCGCATACGTTTGGCGGCAAGCGTTCGTCAACTCAGGACGGCGTGGCGATTGAGCATACTGCCAGACTTCGGCGAACGGTACGCCGCTCGCCGCAGGACGCGGGGGAGCGCCCGGAAAAACGCAGCCCCCCGACGGTCCGCACTGATCGTTGCTGATGAAGAAATGAATTTCTCGGCCACCAGCGTTCTCTCGAATGTCGTTGGCCGTAACGACGGACACTTTACTCGACTCGCGGACGGGAATGCCCGAGCAATAGACGCCTGCGCGATAGCCGCCTTTGACGACACCGTCGACGAAGGCGTGAATGTAGGCGCGTTGCTCGGGGAGCATTCGGCCTCCCTGCTCCTGATCGAGAAACAGGATGGCCTTCTTGGGAAAGGCCTCGGCGGTCGCGGCTTGCACAGCGGATGCCGCATCGCGCGAACCGACGCCCGCGGCATCGCCCGAAGCTTTCAGCTCTTTGTACTCGCGGCCATTGAACAGCAGCAGGAATCCGTAGCCCTTCGACTGCAACTCAGCCCGCTTCCCTTTCCACGTGTTGCGGTCCTCGCCGGGAGGATTGTTGAGCCAGTATCCGGTGAAAGCGAAGGTCTTGCGCAGCGATTGCATGGCAGCATCGCCGGGATAGTCGTTGCGGTCGAGACCGAGAGAAGTCTGCGCCGAGAGTGACGTTGCCCACATGAGCACAAATAACATGGAGGCGCGGAATGCGACCATGCAATGAATATCGCACGAGCGTGAGTCTCCCGAAAAACAAAACCGACCGCGGATGACGCGGACCAGTATTCAATACGGCCCGATAATTCCGCCGATATTACGTGCCTTGGGCAGCGCGATCGCGGGTGGATTGACTCCCCAATAATCGGCGAACGTGTCGAGATATTTGTAGCCCGAGCCGGTGTTGAACAGCACGACCTCGTCGCTCACTTTCAAAAATCCACTCTTCAGCAGCTCGAGATATGCGGCCATGGCTGCGCCGCCTTCGGGCGCGGCGAAGATGCCCTCGTTGGCGGCCAAGTCTTTGACTCCAGCCATGATCGCGTCATCATCGACAGCGACTGCCGTACCACCGCTCTGACGAATGATGTCGAGGATGATGAAGTCGCCATAGGCCTTGGGTACGCGCAGTCCGGCCGCCAGCGTGTGCGCGTGGGGCCACATTTCCGACGCGGTTTTTTCTTCATTTAATGCTTTAATGATTGGCGCGCAGCCGCTGGCCTGAATGCAGATCATCTTCGGTCGCTTTCCGGCATTAATCCAGCCTAGCTGCTCCATTTCGTCGAAGGCTTTCCACATCCCAATGAGGCCAACACCGCCGCCGGTGGGATAAAGGATGGCGTCGGGCAGGCGCCAGCCAAGTTGTTCGGCGACTTCGTAGCCCATGGTTTTCTTGCCTTCGACACGGAAGGGTTCTTTCAGCGTCGAGATGTCAAACCAGCCTTCCTTATCTTTGCGCTCGGCGACCATGCGTCCGCAATCGCTGATCAGTCCATCGACCAGCGTGAGGTGCGCGCCGCTGGCTTCCACTTCCAGACGATTGGCGAGCGGGACATCTTTGGGCATAAAGACGTAGGCCTCGAGGCCAGCGGCGGCTGAGTAAGCAGCGAGCGCGCCTCCGGCGTTGCCGGCAGAAGGAGCAGCGAGCTTCTTGAGTCCGTAACGGCGCGCCATGGTGAGGGCGGCGCTCATGCCCCGGGCCTTGAAGGAACCTGTTGGGTTCAGGCCTTCATCCTTTATTAATAGGCGCGAATATTTGCGGCTGGGCAACACGGGCGTCATGCCCTCGCCAAGCGTGACTGGTTCTGCATCGGGTAGCACGGCGGAGTAGCGCCACATGGAGGACGGCCCGGCGGCGACGGATTCGCGCGGCGAGTTCTTGCGAATTGCTGCGAGATCGTAGCGCACATAGAGCGGGCCGCCATCTTTCGGACAGACATTGCGAGCGACTTCGGCGGAGAGATGATCGCCACACTTGGAGCATTCGAAATAAAGTATTCTTGCCATGATGTGTAATCCAGGAAACCTCGCAGTGTAGCACTGAAAGCAGTTGTCAGATGTCAGTTGCCAGTTGTCAGTAAGAATAAAAGGAAGTGAGTTCGCGGAAGACGCGGACCAGGCTCGGTGGTATAGACTTTTTTCTTCGATGAGCGAGCCGACCACTCCGTTGATGCGGCAGTACGCCGCGATCAAGAAAGAGCATCCCAGCGCGCTGCTGTTCTTTCGCCTCGGAGACTTCTACGAGCTGTTTTTTGAGGACGCGGTGGTCGCGGCCAAAGAACTGCAAATCACCCTCACTTCTCGCAATAAGGAAAAAGGCATCGCGATACCGATGTGCGGAGTTCCCTACCACGCCGCGGAAGGATACATCGGCAAGCTGATTCGCAAGGGCTTCAAAGTGGCGATCTGCGAGCAGATGGAAAACCCACGCCTGACCAAGACGTTGGTGAAGCGCGAAGTCACGCGCGTGGTCACGCCTGGCACTGCGGCCGACGCGCAACTGGGCGCGGAGGAAAACAACTTCCTCGCCTGCGTGGCGCGCAGCAAAGATGTGTTCGGGTTCGCCGCGCTCGACCTCTCGACCGGAGAATTTCGCGCGACCGAGTTCACCGGTAGCGACGGCGAGCGGCGAGTGGCGGAAGAGTTGCTGGTCCTGCGGCCGCGCGAAGTTCTGTATGCCGCAGCGATGCCGCTGTTCGATCAGCCGCGACAGCAAGCTGTGGTTTCACAGGCGGGGGCTGCGCCGCGAATCGCCAGCCTCGAGAATGCTAGTTGGTCCGAGACTCCACTGGACGATTGGGTGTTCGCGCCCGACTATGCGATTCCGCAGGTCGAAAATCACTTCGGTGTGCTGTCTCTCGAAGGTTTCGGTCTCGCCAATCGTTCGGCGGCCGCAACGGCGGCGGGCGCGATCCTGCACTATATTCGCTCGACCCAGCGCGGCTCGCTGGATCATGTCGATCGCATCGGCTACTACGAGCGGCAAGATTGCCTGGTGCTCGATGCCGTGACCGTCCGCAACCTCGAACTGATCGAACCGCTGTTCTCCGGCAGCGGCGACGCTCTGACGCTGTTCCGTTCGCTCGACTGCACGGTCACGCCTATGGGCAAGAGGCTGCTGCGCGCGTGGATGCTGCGGCCGTCGATCGATCGCAAGCAAATCGAGAGTCGACTGGATGCCGTCGAGGCGATGGTCAAAGACCTGGTCATGCGCGAGGAATTGCGCCGCTCGATGGAGGGCATTCTCGATCTTGAACGTCTGCTGAGCCGGGTGACGCTCGAGGCGGCGAATCCGCGCGACTTGCTGGCGCTGGCCGCGTCGTTTGCGAAACTGCCGGCGGTGCGTGCGGCGCTCGGACGGTTTGCTGCCGAGCGACTGCACGAATTGCAGAACCAATGCGACGAGCTGGGCGACTTGCGCGAGCGCGTCACCTCGACGCTGGAAGATGAGCCACCTTTGACGTTGAGTGATGGTGGAGTGATTCGCGCAGGCGTGGACGCTTCGCTTGATGAACTGCGCAATCTCAGCCGCAACAGCAAGCAGTACATAGCCGAGATCGAGCAGCGGGAACGCACTCGCACTGGCATCGGCTCGCTCAAGGTCAAGTTCAACAGCGTGTTTGGCTACTACCTGGAGATTTCCAAAGCTAATCTTCATCACGCTCCGCCGGATTACGAACGCAAGCAGACACTGGTGAATGCCGAGCGCTTCACCACTCCGGAGTTGAAAGAATATGAAGCGAAGGTGCTCGACGCGCAGGAAAAGATGGTCGAGATCGAGCGGCGCTTGTTCGCGGAGTTGCGGACGACGATTGCCGCCGAGTCGCGGCGCATCCGACAAACGGCGCTGGCACTGGCGGAAATCGACGTGCTGGCGAGCTTTGCGTCGCAAGCAGCTAACCGAAACTATTGCCGTCCACGATTGGACGATTCGAGCGACATTGAGATCGTTGACGGCCGGCATCCGGTGATCGAACAGCAGGATTTGTCCGGCGTCGCGGACCGGTTCGTGTCGAATGATCTTTTCTTGAACGCGACAACCAACGCGGTGCTTGTCATAACCGGCCCGAACATGGGTGGCAAGTCGACCTACCTGCGGCAGGCTGCATTAATCGTGTTGATGGCGCAGATGGGGTCGTTTGTTCCTGCGCGTTCGGTGCGGCTGGGGCTGGTGGACCGCATTTTCACGCGCATTGGCGCGTCCGACAACCTGGCACGGGGACGCTCGACATTCATGGTCGAGATGACGGAGACCGCAGCCATCCTGAACACCGCGACACCACGCTCGCTGATCCTGCTCGACGAGGTGGGGCGTGGCACCTCGACCTACGACGGACTTGCCATTGCGTGGGCGGCGATTGAGTACATTCACGCCAACACGCGAGCCAAGACGCTGTTCGCCACGCACTATCACGAACTCACCGAATTGGCTGAGCGCTTGAGCGGCGTGAAGAATTTCCACGTGACCGTGAAAGAGAGTGGAGGCGGCATCGTCTTCCTGCGCAAAGTCGCCGAAGGCGCGGCCGACAAGAGCTACGGCATCGAAGTGGCGAAGCTCGCCGGACTCCCGGCTGACGTCGTTCATCGTGCGCGGGAAGTGCTGGCCGAGCATGAGACCGCGGAGCGTAACGCGGTGACCCATCTAGCCAAGGACGAAGCGAAGGCTGGCGGCCCGATGCAGCTGACCATCTTCACCCCGTTGTCGCAGAAGATCGTGGACCGCATCAAGGAGACGGACCTGAATTCCATCAGCCCGCTGGAAGCGCTGAACCTGCTGCATGAGTTGAAGAAGCAGGTGGACTAGCAAGAACCTCGTTGCACACTGAATCGGCGCCTGCGGGCGCGATACACTCGACTTAAGCTACCCATGCCAACGAAATCCAGTTCTGATCTGCGCACGCGAGTCGGGCAATTGATGATCATGGGCTTTGATGGGACCGAGGTCTCGGCGCGGCTGCGCACGATGCTGGCGACGTTCCAGCCCGGCGGCATCATCCTGTTTAAGCGCAACATCGCCGAGGCAACGCAGGTACACTCGCTCCAGCGCGAGGCGCGGAAAGCTGTCGCGATGCCGATGTTTTGCTGCGTGGACATGGAGGGTGGCGCGGTCGACCGTTTCCGCGATGTGATTGCGCGAATACCGTCGGCGGCGGAAGTGGCGGAGACGGGATCGGCAAAGCTGTTCCGCAAACATGGAGAGTTGATCGGTCGCCAACTTCGCGCGCTGGGCTTCAACACAGATTTCGCACCGTGCGTCGATCTGCGGCTCCAACGGTCGCTGAGTGTCTTGGGATCACGCACGGTGTCGGCTGATCCGCACGAGACCGTTCGCTACGCGCGAGCGTTTCTGGACGGGCTGCGAAGCACTCACGTTCTTGGCTGCGGTAAGCACTTTCCCGGCCTGGGCGGCGCAAACCTCGACAGCCACCGCGACCTGCCGTCGATCGACAGAAGCTGGAATGACGTGCGGAACCACGACCTGGTTCCCTATCGCGAGATGCGCCGAGAATTTCCATTCGTCATGGTGGCGCACGTCGCGTATCCCAGGATCACCGGCGATCGAACTCCGGCATCGCTCTCCAAACAATGGATCACGGACATTCTGCGAAAACGAATTGGCTATCGCGGCCTGGTGATTTCCGACGACCTCGACATGGGAGGCGTGCTGAATGGCGCGTCGATCGAAGAGGCGGCGGTGGAGACGCTACGGGCCGGTTCTGATATGTTTCTCGTCTGCCAGAAAGAAGAACACGTGTGGCGCGCGTATGAGTCGGTGTTCGAGCGCGCAGAACGCGATGCGCGATTCGCCAAGTTGGTTTCCGAGAAGGCACGCCGCGTGACCGCGTGCAAGGCGAAGTCAGTCGAGGTATGCGCTCGAATGGCAGCGACACCCACGGCAAAGACTGTCGAGATACTGCGCCGCCGGGTGTGGGAGTTCACAGAGGAATTGCGCCTCAGCACGCCGGGTCGCCTGAGCAGCGCGAAAAGGAGTTCGCCCGATGATCGTCGCTGGCGTCATGAGCGGCACCTCGGCCGACGGTATCGATGTTGCGCTGGTTCGCATACGAGGGACGAGGATTTCGTTCGCGGCTGGAGTTATCTGGCGCACTACGAGTTTCCCTACCCGGCGGACGTGCGGAAGGCGGTGCTCGCGGCGATGAACGCGTCGTCGGCCAAGGTCGCCGATCTCGCACGTCTGAACTTCACGCTCGGAGAACTGTATGCGAAGGCGGTACGAGGCGGCGCAGCGGCGATCGCGACTCGAGTGCGAACTGGTGGGATGCCATGGGCAGACCCTCTACCACCAAGGCACACCAAGCAACTATCTGGGCCACGCGGTTGCGTGCACTTGGCAGACCGGCGAAGGCGCCATGGTCGCGGCCAAGCTGGGAGTCCCTGTGGTGTCGGATTTTCGTCCCGCGGACTTTGCGGTCGGCGGGAAAGGCGCTCCGCTGGTGCCGTTTCTCGATTACGTTCTGTTTTGCCATCGCAGGTTTGGGCGAATCGTGCAGAACATTGGCGGCATTGGAAATCTGACGGCGATTCCTCCGCGTGCAGCTCCGGAAGATGTATTTCGCATTCGACACCGGCCCGGGCAATATGGTGATGGATGCCGTGGCGATGCGGCTCTTTGATCGTCAGTACGATCGGAATGGCAGACTTGCGGCGAAGGGCGAGCCGATTGAGATCGGTGCTTCGACAAATGATGCGGCGCTCGTTCTTTCAGCAGAAGCCGCCGAAGACGGCAGGGCGCGAGCAGTTTGGACACGCGTTCGTGCAGGAATTTCTAGCGCTCTGTCGTCGCGCAGATGATTACGACACCATGGCAACCGCAACTGCTCTCACTGCGCGATCGATCGGGCTGGCAGTGCGCAAATTCGTTTTGCCGACCGACGCGGAAAACGTTCGCACCAACTTCGCGATGGCCCTCGCGCTATCGTGAGTTCGTCATCTCCGGCGGCGGAACGCGTAACGCCACGCTGATGCGCATGATCCGCGAAGAACTGGCACCGCTGAAAATGCGGGTGCTCACCACCGACGATTTCGGGCTGCCCTCGGAGTCGAAAGAGGCCGTGGCCTTCGCGCTGATGGCCTATCAGACGTGGCGGCGGCTGCCATCGAACGTTCCCTCAGCCACTGGGGCGCAGCGCCCGGCCATCCTCGGCAAGGTAAGCTACGCGTAGTGGCTGCTCATGGCAACTCCGTCTCTCACCGCACCGTCGCCGGTTTCAAATGGTACGGCTCATCGCCGTGTGCGGGCTGCTCTTGTTTCACTCGCATGCGCGCGCAAGCCCGACCCGAACACGGTGGTCGTGATGATCGAGAACAGCCCAACCAATCTTGATCCGCGGGTCGGCCTGGATGCGCAGTCCGAACGAATCGGCGAGTTACTATTTGATTCGCTCGTACGCCGCGACGAGCACTTCGAGCTACAGCCGGCATTGGCAGAGCGGTGGGAAATTCCCGACCCGCAAACGTATGTGTTCCATTTGCACCGAGGGGTGAAGTTCCATGATGGCCAACCGCTCACCGCGCGCGACGTGAAATGGACGTTCGACTCCCTGCTCACCGGCAAAATTCGTAGCTCGAAGACAGCGGCCTATAACAAGATCGACCACATCGACGCGCCGGACGACTTCACAGTCATTTTTCACCTGAAAGAACCCACGGCCTCGCTGTTGTGGAACCTTTCCGACGGCGCGATCGGCATCGTGCCCTACGGAAGTGGAGAGAACTTCAATCAGCACCCTATCGGCTCGGGCCCATTCCGCTTTGTAAGCGCGCAGCAGGACAAAGACGTCATCATCGAGCGCAACCCCAACTACTGGGCGAGCTCCCGCCAATATTGAGCGAGTCGAGTTCAAAGTCATTCCTGATGCGACCACTCGGGCACTTGAACTGCGCAAACACAGTGGCTGACGTGGCGATCAATTCGATGACAGCTGACACCGTTCTAGCACTGAAAGAAAGATCCTGGCCTGACGGTGATTCAGGCTCCCGGAACCATTTATGCGTACGTCGCACTGAACCTGCGAGATCCGATTCTGAAGGATGTCCGCGTTCGCCATGCACTGGCATATGCCATCGACGTGCACCCGATCATCCAGTACCTCTTGCGCAACCAGGCGCAACCGGCATACAGCATTCTTCCGCCTGAGCACTGGGCGTACGATGCGGATGTTCGACGCTATAACTACGACCCGCAACAGGCGCGGAAGATTCTGGACGACGCTGGCTACTCGGCGAAAGACGGCGTGCGCTTCCGTATCGCGATGAAGGCTTCAACCGACGACGCAACCCGCCTAATGACCGTGGTGCTGCAACAGCAGCTTCGCGAAGTGGGCATCGCGCTCGACATTCGAACTTACGAGTTTGCGACCTTCTTCAGCGACATCACCAAGGGCGCGTATCAGATGTATTCCATGCGCTGGATCGGCGGCAACCAGGATCCCGACATCTTTGAGTACGTGTTCGACTCGGCCAGCTTCCCGCCCAAGCGCGCCAACCGAACGTTCTACTCTAACCCTCGGGTCGACGAACTGATTCGCGAGGGCCGCACCACGCTAGACCAGGAGAAGCGCAAGGTCATCTACGCTGAAGTTCAGCGCATCCTCGCCGAAGAGCTGCCATACATCAATCTCTGGTACCTCGACAATGTGCTGGTGCACACCAACCGCGTCCGCGGGATCACCATGAATCCTGCTGGGAATTATGACTTTCTGAAAACCGCGGAACTCGCGAATTGACGCGCCACCGACGCACCGAAAATCCGCACGCAACCGCGTGTTACCATCAAATTTCGTTAATAATTTCAACTACATTGGAGATAGGTTAGCGTTGCGCATACTTTTCGTCGGTGACATTTTCGCCCGGCCGGGTCGTACTATCGTCCACGAGCGGCTGCCCGAATTACAGAAACAATACGGCGTCGAGCTCACGGTAGCCAATGGCGAAAACGCCGCGGGCGGATTCGGCATCACTCCACAAATTGCCGAGGAACTCTTCGAGCTGGGCATCGACGTCATCACCACCGGCAACCACGTGTGGGACAAGCGCGAAATCATCGACTACATGAACTCCGCCAACGGCAACGATGCGTCGCTCGCTCGGCGGGTGTTGCGTCCGGCGAATTATCCGGCCGGTAGCCCTGGCTTTGGCTGGTACCAGGGACGCACCCGCAGCGGCGTTGCATACGCGGTGATTAACTTGCAGGGGCGCGTGTTCATGGCCAACAACGATGATCCCTTTCGCGTCGCCGATGAATTGCTGAAACAGATCACCGCCAAGGTAATCGTGGTGGATCTGCATGCCGAAGCAACATCGGAAAAAGTTGCGCTCGGCTGGCATCTCGACGGACGCGTGACTGCGGTGCTCGGCACACATACGCACGTACCAACCGCCGACGAGCAGGTGTTACCACAAGCTACTGCGGTGCAAACCGACGTAGGGATGACCGGCCCCTATGCCAGTGTGATTGGCGTGCAGAAAGAGCTGATCGTGCAGAAGTTCCTCAGCAACATGCCGTCGCGCTTTGAGCCGGCAACCGACGATGTCCGCCTGTGCGGAGCGGTCATCGAGTGCGATCCGGTCACCGGCCGGGCGAGCAGTATCGAACGAATTATGCTGAAGCAGCAATAAGCCGTTAGCTCTTAGCTCTTAGTATTTTCGAAAGACGTTTCGCCACCACGAGGGCAACCGCCAAGGTTGAAACTAAGAGCTTAGAGCTAATCGCTAAAAGCCAGCTACTAACATGTCCCACACCGACGAACTCTTCATGGAAGAGGCTTTGCGCGAAGCGCAGCGCGCCCAGGCGCTGGGCGAGGTTCCGGTCGGCGCGGTTGTTGTGCAGGACGGTCATATCGTGGGACGCGGTTGCAATCGCCCAGTCACGAACCACGACCCTACAGCGCACGCTGAAGTCCAGGCCTTGCGCGAAGCTGGGCTGGTAGTAGGTAACTATCGCCTGATCGACTGCGATCTTTACGTTACGGTGGAACCTTGCGCGATGTGCGCGGGGGCAATCACTCACGCGCGCATCCGACGGCTAATTTACGGAGCCGAAGATCCCAAGGCGGGCGCAGTCCACTCCATGGTGCAGGTGCTGAACCATCCCAAGGCGAACCACCAGGTCGAGGTGACCGGCGGAGTGCTGGCTGCACGCTGCATGGACTTGCTCCAGACCTTCTTCCGCAACAAGCGATAAGCTGCTCGGCTCGCAGCATTTTGTTAAACTGAAAGGGCTGGCAAATTCTGCCAGTTCCAATGGCGCGGAGAGGTGCGTGAGCGGTTGAAACGATCCGCCTCGAAAGCGGACATACCTTAACGGGTATCGGGGGTTCAAATCCCTCCCTCTCCGCCAGTTTTCTTAACTTCCGCTCGACCCAAAGCCCTTCGTTCCCCTGGCCGCATCGCTCAACTCATCCTCAACCACTTCCCCAGCCAGAAATGGGTGCTCCAGCAACTGTGCGATCTTGTCGCCTTTGCGTATCTGATACGGTTCGTCGCCGAGGTTCTCCATCAGGACGATCACTTCGCCACGATAGCCTGCATCGATGACGCCGGCGTTGCACATCAATCGCTTCTTCGCCATGCCGGAGCGGGTCTTAACGATGCCGCCCGCCGTGGGCGCGAACTCGATGGCGATTCCGGTATGCACCCCGGCGCCCCCTCGTCGCGGCAGCGTGATGTCTTCGGCCGAATAAAGATCGTAGCCAATGTCTTCGCCGGGGTGTGCTACTGTGGGCAACACGGCATCGGGTAAGAGTCGTTTCACTTTGAGCATGTCGGTTCATTCTGCCAGATGACACACAACTCCGATAGTCTGCCCCAACTCAACCCGCCGATCCGCTTCCTCGACGAGAACGCGGTCGGCAAAGTTTTGCGCTACGAAGACCTCATTCCCGCCATGGAGCGCGCGCTGATCGACTTCTCGACCGGCAAAGTTCTGCAGCCCGTGCGCAGCATTCTGCCCTCGGCAGCGCATCACGGCTTCTTCGGCATCATGCCGGCGGTATATGGCGATCTGATGGGAGCGAAACTGGTCACGCTGTTTCCTCTCAATGCTGGAACCGCGCTGCCAACGCACCAGGGAATCATCGTCCTGCTTAGCGCCGCAACCGGTGAGCCGATCGCCGTACTCGATGGCCGACTCATCACAGAGATGCGCACCGCAGCCGTCACCGCGGTCGCGACCAATCTTCTGGCGAGTCGCGATGCCAGCGTTTTGGGCATCCTGGGCAGCGGGGTGCAGGCGCGCGCGCATTTCGAAGCGCTTCGATTGGTCAGAAACTTCACCCAGGTTCGCATCTGGAGCCGCGACTCCTCCCGCGCGAAAGCACTTGCGGCGGAGATCGGCGGCACACCCATGTCCATCGAAGACGCGGTTCGCGGCGCAGACGTTGTGGTCACCGTCACCGGCGCATCCGAGCCGATTCTGCGAGGCAAGTGGCTGAAGGCGGGCGCGCTGGTGAACGCAGTCGGTGCCGTCGGGCCAACCCGGCGTGAGCTGGACACTGAAGCGATGCAAGGCGCCGTGGTGGTCGATTCCCGCGAAGCCGCCGATTTAGAGTCCGGCGACATCCTGCTCGCCGGCGCGACGATTTATGCCGAGCTTGGGGAAATCCTCGCCGGTACCAGGCCCAAACCCAAGGCAGAAACCACCGTATTCAAATCGTTGGGGCTGGCGGTCGAAGATCTCGCCGCCGGAAAACTTGTCCTCGAGAAAAGTAGGCGATAGAAAAAAACTCTCCTGACCCGTGGGTGATAGCTCTCAGCGTGCTCCACCGGCGAAACTCGTCAATACCACCCACCCGACGCCAAGAATAATCGCGATCATCGCAAAGAAAGCCACCACCCAGACGAGGGCGACGGTTTTTTCCTGCTCCGGCGTCGGCAATGTTATGCCGATAGCCATCATGATCCCCTTGGTAAGCGAAACTAGAAATCGCATCAACATAGAAGACGGCAACCGGCCAAGACAATCGCAACATCGGCTGCACCTGCATTATGCCCTTTCGACAAGGCTGTGCACAGTGCTGCCCGAGCGATGCATGGATGGCGCGACTCCTGCGCAAAGAAAACAGGGTGGCCATGATGGCCACCCTGGGTGAGTGTGAGGTTGTTCGTCCGCTTACGGCAGGTAATAACGGAACGAGGTGAACCACATGTTCTCGATCGCTTTCGGCGCGGTGGTAGCCGAGCCAGGCAACGTTGTGTAAGGCGGCAGACCGTAGCCTACCCACGCAGTCCGAACCAGGTACGAGTACTGCATACCGATTTGCAAGCGGCCCTTCGGACCGTTGTACGGTTTGTACCAGAACCCAGTGGTGCCCTCAACAACGCTCTTGTTCTGGCCGACGCAGTTGGTTGCAAGTCCAGGCTGGTATCCGCCTGACACTGCGTAGTACGTCGAGCCGCTACCCTGCCCAGTGCCCGGAACGGTCTCGGTCTGGCAACCGGTGTTGTTGAACAACGGTGAGCCGTAGCCTTCCGGCTTGCCTGCGGCGGTCAGGTACCAGGTTTTACCCACGTAATCCCCGCCACCGTAGCCGTAGAAGTCCCACTTAGGCGAGTGCCATTCCAACGAAGCCAGTGCTTGGTAGTTCTGCAGCGCCTTCAGGTTGCCGGTTGGATTGACCGTCACGTCGGCCAGGGTTGCATCGCCATAGCGGCCTACGCCCTTGCCGCCCAGGAAGTGCAGGCCGAACTCGATGTGTTTCTGGTACGTCAGCCAGCGTGCATTTGCTCCCCAGCCGCCGCCCCAGATGCTGTTGTTATAGGCACCCGCCACCGACGGCTTGGTGGCCGTGGCGTTGGGATAAATGCGATCGCGGAAGTCGCTCGCCAGTCCGAAGATTTCGTAGTGTCCGAATCCGGGCTGGAACGCGATCTTAGCAATAAAATCCGGCGAGACGTTCGACGAATAGTTGGCAAACTGATTGTAAAGTCCAGCGCCCGTTCCCGGACCACCGAGCACAAACAGGTTTGGAGCGCCTGAGGCGGTCTCCAATATCTGAGCATTCTCGACGGAAACGCCAAACCAGACCTTGTTGTTGAAGTTCTTGACTGCCCGGAAACCGTACTGACGGTCCCAACTAAAGCCGGCCGTGTACTGCGCGTCGATCTGCAGCGGCGTCGCTTCGGTGCGGTTGTCTAAACCAACCTTAGTTTCCGTGACCAAGCTCCACATTTGGCCGCCGGTGAATGTCCAGCCATTGTGCAATGCCGCCTGCGCCCACAGTTGACGGTCGCGGAATGCATAACTATTGCTCTGGTTATTGTTGGAAGTGACAGCTGCGCCCAGGAAGTCAGCCTCGAAATATCCAGACAGCTTCGTTGTGCCCGCGGTGCCTTGCGCCAGCAACGAAATACGTGACTGACGGCCTGATCCGTAGAACTCCGAGAAGCGCGCCTGCGCTGCACCGGAGAACGGTATCGCGCTCAATGGGGTGTTGATGTCTGAGAAAGTGGCGTGCGGACGCCAAACTGTTTCACCAGCGAAGAAGCCACCCGGTGTCAGGGTGATTCCCTTGTAGTGAATGGCCAGCGGGCTCTCCAGATCGCTCACTCGCTTCTGGGTGTCCTGCAAACCCTCAACGGTATTGGACGATACCGCCTTTAGGTCGGTGACTTCATGCTGCAGCGCGTCCAGATCCTGAGTCGTTAGCGCGCCTTCCTTCTTTTCGCCCCCGAGTGCTGATTGCGCCGTAGACTGCGCCTGGTTGGCCGCCGCCTGCGCCTCGCCGACCTGCTGCTCCAACTTCTGAATCGCAGCGTCGCGGGACTGAACCTGTTGTTGGAGTTGTTGAATCTGCTGCTGTTGGGCAGCGATGGCGTCCTTCAATTCCTTAAGTTCCGACGAGGTGCTCTGCGCAAATGCGCTCGCCGTCACCAAGAGGGACAGAGCTAGAGCTAGAACTGTAGTTCGTTTCATCTTCTCTCCTGAAAAAGCAGTGGCACGATGAACTGCAAACAAGTGCAGACACGTCGCTAAATACAGCAACAACCAAACCCCGACCGATGTGACATTCTCCCGAATCGTAGGCGACGCATATTAAGGAATTGTGACTAACTGGTTAAAATCATGCGAAGAACCCGGGCGCGTGCCCAATCACCAAATACCCGCATTTACAGCCTTTTCACTAGGCAAAGTGCAGACTTCGGCGCTATCCTGAGGGGCATTGCTATACTGAGTGGTCAAACTGCACGATCTGGGAGCTATCCCAGGAAGGATGCTGAATATGGGAAATATTGCACGCAGCAGAAATACTACTTTAGTGATTCGGGCCACAGTCGGTGTGGCTCTCGTGCTCGCTTGCTTGGCGCCGATGGCGGCCGGACAAGCTGTTTCTGCCCAGGCACAGGCCGTTACTCAAAATGTGAAGGAAGTCTACTTCCCCTTCAACATCTACAACCGGGTCATCGATCCCAAGGTGCTGGACGCCAATGCTACGTGGCTCAAGCAGAACCCTGACGGCAAACTTTGGATTCAGGGATATGCGGATCCTCGCGGCGACATCGTCTACAACTTGGTGCTCTCGTACCATCGGGCGCAGTGGGTCAAGGACCAACTGGTAAAGCGCGGAGTGGACGGCTCGCAAATCGAATACGCCACCGGATGGGGCAAGCTCTATCAGAACTGCGAAGCGAAGGATGATACGTGCTTCCAACAGAATCGACGCACTGACGTAGTGCCTGCCGAAACCCAGATGTTCCACTGGGGCCAGTAGCGCTCCAGCCAGCAAACGATCAAGGGCAGATCGCAGCTGATATTGTCAGCACGATCTGCCCTTTTGTTTTTCCGATGCTGCGATTACAGCCCACATTATTCACGAGCACATTTTGCTGAGCGCGGAGCGTCACCCAATTGGCGGGACGCAGATTCGATTGTTATAATTCAAAGACAGCAATACTCCTCAGCGCGTCTTCTGCGCATGTGGCCAGGTAGCTCAGCTGGTAGAGCGCAGCCCTGAAAAGGCTGGCGTCGGCGGTTCAACTCCGTCCCTGGCCACCATCATTCCAAAACACTTAGCGGCACAGAGCCGAAACTTTCCACCCAGGGTTCCACCCAAGATGATCACTGAATTCGCTCCCTGAGCAGGTGTGCCTTGTCTCCGAGCGACTGCTCCACAAACGCCCCGGCACGTCCCGCTTCGACTCCATGTCGGATTGGGCGGACAGCCGGAGAGTAGTCGTGATGTGCGCCTCCCGCAGGGACTCCTGTGCAGTCTTCGGGTCGACTTTCATCTTGACCAAGGGCCGAAGCCGGTGAGTGACGCAAGTTGTGGAACCCGAAGCGTTGGCGATGATCATGCTCATCGCCGCCTCCTGGCGGCGATCAAGCTGCGGTCGTGGACGGAAGAAGGCAACCACTGTTACTTCCCCATGCCGGTTTCTGGACAATGGAACAAACGGACACGGCGCTGAGCATTGTGTCGAGTTCAGGTAGGTTACGACATGGCCTCTTAGCGGCAGTTAACGCCACAACGCAACTCGCCCGGGTGGGTTAGCGGCTGTAACGATCAATCAAAGGCTTCCAGCCGCCAGATGTCGCTCGCCGGGCTTGATTTCGCACTGCGAGAACAGGGTTGCTACAGCATGTCCCGGTATTGCTCCAATGCAACCCGGACCAGCTGGCTCCGAGTGCGTACGTCGGTCTTCGAAAACAGTTGCTGGAGCGTGTTCTTCACTACGCTTTCCGAAACGTTGAGCTGCGATGCTATTTCCTTATTGGCAAGGCCTTGCACCAGGAGCCGAAGCACGTCCGATTCCCGACCGTTTAAGGGGATTCGCTCCTGGTCGATGGAGGCCGCCGAATCCGACTCGGCAGTGGCGCTCCGTTCCTCGGTAACATCGACGATGATGGCGGCGAGTTTGGGGCTCGGTCCTTCTTTGTAACTGGAGAACCACACATCCGCAAGAAACGACTCTCCGTTACCGCGGTGCGCCCGGCACTGCATCGATGTCCTGAACTGTGGTCCCTCTTCCCAGCGCAACGCGTGATGCAACTCGGGTAGAAACGCTGCGATTGGCTGCCCAATCAGATGTCCGTCCCGAGGAACCATGAGTTCGGCAGCGGCGCCGTTAGCGAGCTCGATGAAGCCCCGTTCATCAACCGTAACAATCGCTGCCGGACTCGTTTCCACGAGGACGCGTAACCGCTCCTGCGATGCCAACTTCAACCGCCGATTGCGCAGGACTTCAGAGACAAACAGTCCGCAGCCAGCCAGTGCTACGGCTTCAAAGCTTGTCCGGATGGGAGCGTCCGCCGGATCCAGGTTGCTGAAACGCTCACTCAGCAACGCGCATGCGACACCCATCAGGGCGATTGCCCATCTAGGAAGGAACCCGGCGGCAAGCATGATGGGAAACAAATACAGAAACCCCAGAGAAACATATGGTTTCGTCCACCAATCCACGGCGGCGATCGCCACGACGATGCCGATGCTGCAGAGCAGGACGGCTGTCCGGTTCCTCGGTTCCCAGATCGATTCCAAGTTCAACATGAATTTCAGTCAGGCCGATTATCCCATCAATTCCTGTGGCCGTTGGGTCAATCAAACGATTAGTCCACAAGATTGGGGCCTCGACAATCGAAAGATTGGATTCCGGGCGCGAAGGTGCGCCTCGGCCGTGATGTATCTGCTGCCAAAATCAAACGATTTTCAACTCGACTCCAAGTGATAAATCGAAATATCGCCGCGGCGCCGTTTGAGTGGCTTCCGCTAATCAGAAATTGAGAATACACAAAAACTAGGGCCTCTACGCAGGAGGACACACATGAGTGTGTCCCGACGTGAAAGGTAGCGAGCCGTTCAACATGCGTGCAGAGTACCCACTGGACCTGGAGGTGCTAAACGGTTTCGTTTTAGCCATTATCGTTTGCTTTGCAGTGTGTTTGTACGTGGCGGTGGTTGTTACCGGCTTGGCTGAGCTGCTATCCAGGACGTCGAAATTCGGCACTGGCAGAAAGCATTCGAGAAATCAGAGTGCCCCCACCAGACGTCGCCACACGCGAAGATCGCCACACCTAAGAAAATACTAGTGACTTTTAACCGCAAAAGGGAGTTATGGATGCAAAAGCTGCGATGGCTGTGCTGTGCCCTAATCTTTTGCGGCGCATATGTCATCGCGCACGCCCAGGCCCCCTTAACTTGGACTCAAGTCCGACAGAGATTTGAACAGGACAATCCGAATCTGCTGGCAGACAAATTAAATATCGATGAATCGAAGGCACAGGAGATCACAGCGTTTCTCCGCCCGAACCCATATCTCACATTGTCGGCCGACGGCACCCAAATCGCGCCCGATAAAGGCGTGTGGCAACCATTAGCCGGCACTTTCGAGTCGCCGAATATCAGCTATCTGCACGAACGGCAGCACAAGCGGGAATTGCGGCTGGAAAGTGCCAAGCAGGGAACCATGATTGCCGAATCGAGCCACGCCGACTTGGAGAGGAATCTGCTCTTCGCCTTGCGCGGCGCATTTGTCTCGACTTTGCAGGCGAAGGCTGTGCTCCAGTTGGCCAATGACAACCTTGCCTATTACGATCGCGTGCTCGACATCAGCAGGACCCGTTTCCGGGCCGGTGACATTGCGCAAATCGATCTCGACCGATTGGAACTGCAGCGCGTGCAGTATGAATCGGACGTGCAAAACGCAGAGGTCAACCTGCGCACAGCGAAAATTCAGTTGCTCATGCTACTGAACGACCGCACTCGGATCGATAAATTCGATATCGCCGGTGTGTTCGATTTTAGCGACCAACTTCAGCCGCAGGACGAGTTTCGGACGATTGCCCTGGACACGCGACCGGACTTAAAGGCGGCACTGGAAGCGGTGGACAAAGCACAAACGGATCACAAGCTCGCGACTGCTAATGGCTCAACCGATCCGACGCTCAGCGCATGGTACACGCACAATTCCTCCACCAATAACCCGTTTGGCGTGAACACACTTGGGATCAGCGTTGGATTCCCATTACGTATTTTCGACCGCAACCAGGGAGAGAAGCTGCGCACCCAGTTGGACATCAGCCGCAACCAGGATCTTGCTGAGGCGGCGCGCGCGCAGGTATTCAGCGATGTTGATTCAGCCTACGCGTTGGTGAACAGCAACCTGATTTTGCTGCGGTCCTACAGGGCGAAGTACCTGGCGCAGGCAGTGCATGTTCGCGAGACCGTCTTCTATGCCTACCAGCACGGGGGAGCGTCCCTGCTGGACTTTCTGAACGCACAGAGCGATTACCGCACCGTGCAACTGGCGTACTTGCAGCTGATCGGCTCGTACCTGACGGCTGCCGCCCAGTTGAACCTTGCTGTCGGGCGCGAGGTGATCCAGTGATCAGCAATACCACTTTGAAAACTCTGGCGTGCATCGCCACCTTTTTATTACTGCTCGGATGCGAGAAGAAGTTTGATCCGGCCCAGGGCGCTCCACCTCCGGCACAGGCTACGCAAACCGGCGACATGAGCCTGGTCAAAGTCGATAAACCAGACCAGTTTCCCCTGGTCACAGCGGAGACGATCGAAGCCGCGTCTGAGCTGAAAGTCACAGGTACGGTCAATCCCGACATCTCCCGTGAGGTCCCGGTCATTTCGCTGGCCAGCGGACGGGTTGTCGACATCAGAGCGCGGATCGACGACTACGTTAAGAAGGGCCAATTGCTTCTCAAGGTTCAAAGCCCGGACATCACCAACGCCTACGACACCTACTTAAAGGCAGTCAACGATGAGCAGCTATCGAACAAGGCTTACGCCCGCGCCAAGGACCTCTACGATCATGGCGTCATCTCGCTGGGCATGTTGGAGCAGGCCGAAGACTCCGAGAAGGACATGCAGGCGGACCTGAACGCCGCCGAGGAGCAATTGAAGACGCTGGGGGTTGATAAGAATCATCCCAGCAGCATCGTGCCGGTTTATGCTCCCATATCCGGCGTAATCGTCGCGCAGTATGTCACCAACGCCGCGGCTGCAGGAGTCACCTTCACAGGTTCCTCTACCGCCTTTACCATCGCAGACCTTTCTACCGTTTGGATTGTCTGCGACGTCTACGAAAACGACCTCCCCAAAATTGCTTTGGGGCAGTCCGCCGCCATCACCACCAACGCCTACCCAGATAGACCACTGACAGGATTCATCTCCGATATCGGGCCGATCTTGGATCCCAGCATTCGTACAGCCAAGGTCCGCGTCGAAGTTGCCAATCCGGGCATGCTCAGGGTGGGCATGTTCGTTACAGCTACGTTCATTAGCAGGACGAAGGAACTCCGCGCCGTCGTGCCTGCCACTTCGATACTGCATCTGCATGACCGCGACTGGGTTTTTGTTCCTGCTACTGATAACCAATTTCGACGCGTCGAAATTCGGGCGGGCGATATGTTGCCCGGCAACCGCCAGGAAGTTCTTTCAGGGATCAGCCCCGGCCAGCAATTGGTCTCGAACGTACTTCAGTTGGAAGCGACCTTGGAGGCACAGTGATACGGGCGCTGGTTGACTTCGCGCTGAAGAGCCGTTTCCTCGTCTTGGCTATTGCCATCCTGCTTTTCATCTGGGGCGCAATCTCGTTTCACAATCTGCCCGTCGAAGCCTATCCAGACGTTGCCAACAACTACGTCAATATCATCACCCAGTGGCCCGGACACTCTGCCGAGGACATGGAACAACAAGTGACGGTCCCAACCGAGATTCAGATGGCTGGGATACCCCATCTGATGCATTTGCGATCTACCACACTGGCCGGTCTTTCCAGCATCATGCTCATTTTCGACGACGAGTCGAACAACGACTGGAACCGCGAGCGAGTCGTCGAGCGAATGGGGATGGTTTCCTTGCCCGCGGGCCTGGTGCCTCAGTTGGGCACAGATTGGAGTCCCGCCGGCCAAATCTACTTCTATACGATCGTCAGCAAGAATCCGGAAATCGACGTCATGGAGATCAAGTCGATTGAGGACTGGACTCTCGAAAAGCAGTTTAAACAGGTACCCGGCGTCGTCGATGTATCGAGTTTGGGCGGCGAGACGAAGGAATATCAGGTCCGTCTCGATCCCGACAAGCTTGTCTCGTATGGTTTAAGCATTGCCCAGGTCGAACAGCAGTTGGCAAACAACAACACCAACGCCGGCGGGAGCTTTATCCAGACGGGCGCACAGCAAATCAACGTTCAGGCCGTGGGGCTCTACGCAGACGTCCAGCAAATAGAGAACACCGTTATCAAGACGCAGGCAGGCACGGCTTTGCGAGTAAAGGACATCGCCGTCGTCGAACAAGGCCCAAAGATTCGGCTAGGGCAGAATGGCAGGACCATCCGTCGTGACGACGGCAAGTTGGTGGACGATCCTGATGTCGTCGAAGGCATAGCCCTCCTGCAAAAGGGAGCGGATTCTGATCCAACTCTTCGCGGCATTGAAGCGAAAACGAAAGAACTCAACGATCACATCCTTCCCAAAGGTGTGAAGGTTGTCCCTTTTCTTGATCGCAGCGATCTGATCCACTACACGACGCACACGGTGCTGCATAACCTGACCGAGGGAATCATCCTCGTCGTAATCATTCTGTTTCTATTTCTGGGCAACGTGCGGGGCGCCCTTATTGTTGCACTTACCATTCCTTTCTCGTTGCTCTTTGCCTCAATTTGCCTCGACCTGCGCCACATTCCCGCCAACCTGCTCTCATTAGGTGCCCTGGACTTCGGCATGGTGGTCGACGGCGCCGTAGTCATGGTCGAAAATATCGTTCGTCACTTAAATCGGAACGGCAACGGCTTTCGGACACCTGAAGAGAAAATTCGCGACGCCGCACACGAGGTGCAGAGGCCGGTCTTTTATGCCATTGCCATCATCATTACGGCCTATCTGCCAATCTTCACCCTCCAATCTGTGGAGGGGCGCCTGTTCAAGCCCATGGCGTGGACGGTCGCCTTCGCTCTTCTCGGCGCCCTGATTTTTTCCATGATTATCGCTCCCGTGCTGGCGAGCTTCCTGTTCCAGAAGGGCGCGAGGGAATGGAAGAACCCTGTGATGCGCTTCCTCACCGAGCGCTATCGCGGGAGCGTCCGCTGGGCCATTCATCACCGCGGCTTAACCGTAGGTGTCGCAGTCGTTGGACTTTTCCTGGCAATTTATCTTGCCTTCAGCGGCGTCATCGGTTCTGAGTTCCTGCCACACCTGGATGAGGGCGCAATCTGGGTTCGGGGAACATTGGCTCCGAGTACAGGACCGGAAGAAAGCGTAAGCATTGCTAATAAAGCCCGGCTCATCATGGCTTCCTTTCCGGAAGTAACCGAAACCACGAGCCAAGTCGGCCGGGCTGACGATGGCACCGACACGACCGGCTTCTTCAACACAGAGTATTACGTCGGCCTGAAACCGAAGGATGAGTGGCGACCGGTCTTCCGCGAAAACAAAGATAACTTGATTGCCTCGATGAATCACCAGCTTGAGCAGATTCCCGGAGTCATCTGGGGGTTTTCGCAGCCCATCGCAGATAACGTGGAAGAGGCCGTCAGCGGCGTCAAAGGCGAACTCTCCGTCAAAATATTCGGTGACGATCTGAAGACGCTCGAAGCAAAAGGCAACCAGGTTGTGAGCATCATGAGCGGGATTCCAGGGGTCCAGGACCTTGGCCTGTTTCGTGTAATTGGTCAGCCGAATTTGACCTTCACGGTCGACCGTCAGGCCGCGGCGCGCTGGGGGATCAACGTCTCAGATGTGCAGGACGCGATCCAGACGGCCGTGGGCGGAGGTGCCGTGAGCCAGGTTCTTCACGGCGAAGCTCGATACGACCTTGCGCTGCGTTATCAGAAGCCCTATCGCGATACGAAAGAGGCCATCGAAAACATACGTCTCTTGTCGCCGTCGGGTGAGCGCGTGTCTCTGGCGCAACTTACCAGGGTGCAGACAATCGATGGGGCGGAAGAGATCTATCGTGAGGGACAGCAGCGCTACATTGCAGTCAAATACAGCGTGCGTGGCCGCGACCTTGGAAGCACGGTTGAAGAAGCCATCGACAAGGTGAACAGGCAGGTCACGCTGCCAGCCGGATATCACATCGATTGGGCAGGCGAATACGAAAGCCAAAAGCGCGCCGACAGGCGCCTGCTCATCGTGCTGCCGGTCACCATTCTGTTGATCTTCATCATCCTGTACACCATGTTTAAGTCGTTTAAGTGGGCGCTGCTGATTCTCGCCAATGTCGCCATGGCACGTATCGGCGGATTGCTGGCCCTGCTGGTCACGGGTACAAATTTCAGCGTCTCGTCGGGCGTTGGATTCCTTGCTCTTTTTGGCGTTTCCGTGCAGACCGGCGTCATCATGCTCGAATACATCAATCAGTTGCGTGGTCGCGGCCGTTCCATCGAAGAATCAGCCGTGGAGGGGGCCGTCCTGCGCTTGCGTCCCATCATGATGACGATGTTGGTCGCAACTCTTGGACTGCTGCCTGCAGCGCTTTCCCATGGCATTGGCTCAGACTCCCAACGTCCATTTGCCATTGTCATTGTGGGCGGATTAGTCGCCGATCTAGTAATGAGCATCTTCCTTCTTCCGACACTTTACGTGTGGGTGGCACGTGAGCAGGACGTGCTGCCGGCAATGGAAACCGGATTCGAAAGCGAATAGCTCCAAGCAAACGACCGGCTAGCGGTTGAGTCCAGACTGGAGTGTCTGGAATCCGAAGATGTTCTCACCATCTGCCATCGAAGACATCGCCCTGCACGGTGCCGTTGCGCTGCGACTGCCCCCTCGTCTTTCTAATATTGCCAATGCCGATGTGTAGTTATGTGGGAAAGAGAGTGACGCGTTGTCTCGTGCACTTCGATGAGTGTCCAGAAGTCGACTTGTATCCTACCCCCAAGTCCTCATCCCGATGACTCCCCAATACGCCAGATAGGCTGTCGCAATCACTAACGCCAGCGCCACGGCCGCGCTGAAACGCCACACCCATTTGCGTGCCCCCTGCGCCCGCCGTACTGAAACCGCACCCGCCAGCGACGCAATCGCAAACAGAATCGTGCACACAAACACCCCGCCCGACCACACCGTCAGCTCTCCCATTCGCGCCATAATGTCCGGGCCCGACACCCCAATCAGCGTCACCGCACCGGCCAGGCTCAGCACTGCGATCAGCGGCCACCAACGCATCGCACGCTCCTGCGGACGGCGTCTCCTTTTGCTGATCCCGCCCAGCATCCAGAACGGCGCATACAACACCACTGACAACATCGCCAGCAGCGCAAACGCCATCAGCCCGATCTCCACCACCGCCAGCCAGCTTGGAACCCGCTTCCACGTCACCGTCCCGCTCGCAACCTGGATGTACCTCCCCGGCACGTCCGGTGTCAGCAACATCGCGGTGGCCACCGGATACGACGCATCCTTCTCTGGAACCTTGCGGAATTGCCTGTCTGCTACCGGCAGAAAGGCCTCCTGCTTCATCGTGATCAACGGACGCAGCAGCATCTTCCCATCGGCAAAACTCACTCGCACCATCCCCAGCAGGCGCTCCAGGAAGTAGAACATCTGCATTCGCGGCGAGTTCGGTTCATACCATCCGTCGTACGACTCTGCATCGTCCGGCAATGTTCCCTGCGACGGAATCGCTGGTTTCGTCAGCCCCCGCGTCACATACGCCCGAATCGCCTTGCCGATCTTATCGAACGCATCTCCGTTCCCCGCGTTGATGCTGTAGAAGTACCCCACGCCATACTCCGGCATGTAGGCCATTTCCGTAAGTCCGCCGTTCACGCCGCCATCGTGCCCGTGGTACACAAATCCGTCGTTCACCGACCAATAGTTGCTCAGCCCGTATCCCGCCTTCAGCCCTTCCTGCGCCGCCCAGGTGCGCGTTGGGTTCTCCGCCCGCTCAATCGACGCCGCCGGCATTACCTCCACGCCGTTCACCGTACCGCGGTTCAGGTAGAACCCTACGTACGCCGCCATGTCGTTGGCCGATGCATTAATCGACCCCGCCGGACGCAGCAGAATATTCCAGTACGGAAACGGAGTCTTGCCGTCGTCGTGATAGAGCGTCGTCGCTGGCGCCGAGGTCTGGAAGTAGCTGGCCGACTTCATCCCGATCGGCTGGAAGAAGTTCTCCGCCACATAGTCTTCAAACCGCTTGCCCGTGATCTTCTCCACAATGTAAGCCGCCACTGGCGGTCCCGAGTTGCAGTACGCCATCCGCGTGCCCGGAGGCCACCTCGACACTCGTGACGTATGGTCGTAGTCCAGCCCCTCGCGCAGGCTCATCGACGCCGGAGCGTCTTTCGCATATTCGCGCAGGTGCATGTCATCCCATCCTGTGGTGTGTTCCAGCAGGTCCACCACCAGCACCGGATTGGTTGCCTCCCACGGATTCTCGAACCAAACCTCCGGCGCGAGCTTCCGCACCGAGTCCGTGAGCGCCAGCTTGCCCTCATTTACCAGTTTCAGGATCGACAACGACGCGAAAGCCTTCGAAGTTGATCCAATACGGAACTGCGTATCGGCCGTTGCCGGAATTTTTCCCGCCACATCGGCCAGCCCGAGTACGGCAACCCATTCCGGGCCATCGCGCTTCACGATCGCCACCGACACTCCCGGCACGTGATTGTCTTTGAGGATCTTCTCCAGTTGCTGCTGCAGCTCAGGAATGGATTGCGCTGGCTTCGGCGGCTGTTCTTTCTCTTTGTCCGCAGCCAGACAACACCCGCAAGCAATCCGATAAGTACAACGCAGACGATCACTTTCATGATTGGCAGTGCTCCGCTACTACGAAGATTGGAGTAGCAAACACGTTTGCCGCGCTTGCTGCCCACTATCGCCCGGCGCGACCCGAGATTGAGTCTCGACCCGCAGGAGCCATCGGGCAAACAGCCCGCTTAGTCCTTCAGCCGAGACTTCAATGGATGTGTCCTTCCAAGAATACGAAGGTACACCTTTCAGAGTTCAATACTTCCTTCTGGTGAGCCCTCTCGAACCATTGGCATAAGGGCTGCCTTTCAAGTAATCTTGCGGCCTATGTCTCGCTACAACCTTCGCATCCCTGTCGCACTCGCCTTGATTCTGCTCGCCACCACTACTGTATTAGCGCAGGCTCCGTTCACCCTGGAGCAGGTTTTAGGTTCGCCGTTTCCCACCGGACTGGTAGCCGCCGAGCATGGCAGCCGCGTCGCATGGGTCTTCGACGCCAAGGGAGTCCGCAACGTCTGGGTGGCTGACGGCCCTGACTTCGCCAAGACCGCGCGCCAAGTCACGCATTACAACCAGGACGACGGCCAGCCCATCGCCAGTCTGCGGCTCACTCCCGACGGCAAGACCGCGCTCTATGTGCTGGGCAGTGAGTTAAACGGCACGCAAGAGAGCGCCAATCCCGCAAGCTGGACCAAGGAAGCCAAGCAGCAGGTGTTCGCCATCGACATCGACACCAAAGATGCCGCTCCTCAGCTGCTCGGCGAAATGGGTTGTCCGGAAGAAGGTTGTGAAGACATCGCGATTTCCCCGACGGCAAGTGGGCCGTGTGGTCGGCGAAAAAGAAGCTGTGGCTAGCCAGTGTCGATGGAAAGCAGAAGGCCAAAGAGCTGGCATCCGTGCGCGGAGCAACCGACCAGCCCAAGTGGTCGCCCGACAGCAAACAAATCGCCTTCGTCAGCGAGCGTGACAGCCACAGCTTCGTGGCCATTTACGAATTCGATCGCGACTCCATTCGCTATCTGTCGCCGAGCGTCGACAAAGACAACATGCCTCGCTGGTCGCCTGACGGCAAATCGATCGTCTTCGTTCGCACCGCAGGAACAGAGAACAGCTGCCGCTGATTCCCGTGCGTCCCGACCGTGGTCGATCTGGATCGCCGACGTCGCAACCGGAAAAGGTCACGTCCTGTGGCGCAGCGGAACCAAGCTCGACGATTCCCTTCCCTCACTCGCCGAAGATGTCTCGCTCAGCGTCGCCGCCGATGGAGCATGATATCCGCTGCGAGCAGGATGGCCACAATCACCTGTATTCGATCGCCGCAACCGGCGGCACCGCAACACTCCTCCCTCCCGGTGACTTCGATGTCGAGGGCGTCCGCTCAGCGCCAACAAAGCGTCGGTCATCTATTCCTCGAATCAGGATGACGTTGTTCGCCGCCATCTATGGCGGGTCTCGTCGCCGGCGGTGCGCCGCCGCAGGCGCTAACCCACGGCGAAACCATGGAGTGGTCTCCGGTGCAAACTGGCGACGGCAAAAGCATCCTCTGCCTCGGATCGACAGCAACCGTTCCAGCCATGCCTTACGTCGTCACCGCCGACAGCCGCGACATGATCGCCAAGCAGGCATTGCCCAGCGACTTCCCTTCCGCTTCGCTGGTCACGCCCAAGCAAGTGATCTTCAGGAGCGCCGACGGACTCACCATTCACGGCCAGCTCTTCGTGCCGCGCAATGTGACCGGCAAAGTGCCTGGGCTAGTCTTCACCCACGGCGGACCCATTCGCCAGATGATGCTCGGCTTCCACTACATGGACTACTATCACAACGCCTACGCCATGAATCAGTACTTGGCGAGTCGCGGATATGTGGTGCTATCGGTGAACTACCGTCTCGGCGTCATGTACGGACGCGCGTTTCGCACCGCGCCCAATACCGTGTGGCGCGGCGCGGCCCAATACCAGGACGTCGTCGCTGGAGCACACTACTTGCAATCGCTTCCCGAGGTCGATGGCGCGAAGCTTGGTTTGTGGGGAGGTTCCTACGGCGGCTTCCTCACCGCAATGGGGCTGGCACGCAACTCTGACCTGTTCAAGGCGGGAGTAGATTTTCACGGCGTGCATGACTGGAGCGTCTTCCTCACCCAGCGTCCCTATTTCGGCAATCTGGCAACGCGGCCGCCTGACGCCGATGCTGCCGTGAAGCTGGCTTGGGAATCCTCGCCCGACGCATCCATCAGCACATGGAAATCGCCCGTGCTACTCATTCAGGGCGACGACGATCGCAACGTGCCCTTCAGCCAGACGGTCGACCTCGCGCAGCGTTTGCGGGCGCAGAACGTGGCCTTCGAGCAACTGGTCTTGCCCGAACGAAATTCACGGCTTCTTAATGTGGAAGAGTTGGATCGTGGCTTACACCGCAACCGCCGATTTCTTTGACCGTACGTTAAAGCGCGGCGAAAAAATCGGTAACGGAGACTAAATTTGGCGGTGAGTCCGCGCCGGCGGATTACCCGAAGGCATCCGCCATTCTGCCTTACTGCGCATCGTTCCGTTGCCTATAGGCGCTCACCAGTAGCGCCACCGTAATCGCAACATACAGAACACCTGCCACACCTTCCAGCGCTGCCAGCATGCGCACCTCTTAGATAAACCGGCACCACATCCCCATAACCGATGGTCGATAGAGTTTACCAGGCTGAAGTACATCAGCTCGCTCTCGCGGTCGGCTCGGGTTGAGGTATGCAGAATCGCCCCTGGATAAACCGCCTCAATAGCGGCATCGAGAGCGAACCATTGCAGGCCAAGCAACAGGTAAATACTCGCGGCTGTGTAGAGATGCGCTTGGTCCACAGTCCGGGCGTTCTTTAGAAACGAGAACAGCCCGACAACCGTAAGGGCAAAAAACGTGGTCAGCAGTCCCCATTTAATCGCCAACAAATACGCATTGGGATAAAAGGTACCGAGGACCGCGGCGACAATCAGGCCGCCATCAGCAGCACCGACGGCCATAACCAGCCCTTGATCTCCGACAGCCTGACACTCGCCAGAATGACCGGCACAAACATCAAAGTCCCAGATCTACGGCGAACGTCACCGTGATCCAACGCCGGATAGACCAGGATGATCAGCAGCAGCGACAGCAGTAGGTACAAATCTGGCCGGAATTGCGCTCTTTTCTTTCATGCCGTCGCCACGCTGAAATGCCGCTCATACAAACCGACGCCGGCATTTTGCACCTGCCAGCATCAGGCCGCAAAAAACGATAAGGTCTGATTCGTCCCCGTCGCTACTGCTTCTGATAGTTCGAATTCACGTCGTTGACCGTCAGCTCTTTGCTCACGCCGTTGAGGTCAGCGTGCTAGCCACGTGGTTCGTGCCGTCCGGCAACTTCGCGAACTGGGCATTAATCGTCACCGCATCCTTAGGATCGTTCAGGTCACTCTTCCCTGCTCGCTCACCGGCGAATGTGTCGCCTCGCTGACTACCATGGTCATCCAGGTTCGCCCTGCTTCACGTAGTTCTTAATCACCAGACTCACCGTGCCGCTGCCGGGCACCAGTGAGATATTCCCCGCCTGCTTGGCCGCCATCAAGGCTTCCGGATTCGGGGTGGTGTACTGCTTGGCCAGCGCGGCGATCGACTGCCCGTACTCCTGATACTCCGCCTTCTTCTTGTCTGTGATCTGCTCTTTCAAGCGCCCTTGACGTCCGCTGGGCTGCGCCGCCTGGTTGCTGACTTCCGTCTTCTGCTGCTGGCCGTTCACCACGCTGACCTGGTAAACCTTCGTGTCTTTCGTGCTGCCCTTGATGCCGATGGTTTCCGTCTCTGTCCAGGTGTACTGCGCCAGCTTCGCCTTGTTGGCTGCCTGCGCGTCTTTGATGGCCATTAACTTCTGTTCCATCTGCTGGCTCTGCGCCGCGGCGGGCGTAATCGCCAGTACTCCTGCCGACATGGCGACGGTCAACG
>CAWIPZ010000024.1:0-35968 GCA_963837915.1 uncultured Acidobacteriaceae bacterium | reverse complement strand
GCGTCGGCGGTTCAACTCCGTCCCTGGCCACCATCATTCCAAAACACTTAGCGGCACAGAGCCGAAACTTTCCACCCAGGGTTCCACCCAAGATGATCACTGAATTCGCTCCCTGAGCAGGTGTGCCTTGTCTCCGAGCGACTGCTCCACAAACGCCCCGGCACGTCCCGCTTCGACTCCATTTCAGATTGGGCGGACAGCCGGAGAGTAGTCGTGATGTGCGCCTCCCGCAGGGACTCCTGTGCAGTCTTCGGGTCGACTTTCATCTTGACCAAGGGCCGAAGCCAGCAAGTGACGGAAGTTGTGGAACCCGAAGCATTGGCGATGATCATGCTCATCGCCGCCTCCTGGCGGCGATCTAGCTGCGGTCGTGGACGGAAGAAGGCAACCACTGTTACTTCCCCATGCCGGTTTCTGGACAATGGAACAAACGGACACGGCGCTGAGCATTGTGTCGAGTTCAGGTAGGTTACAACATGGCCTCTTAGCGGCAGTTAACGCCACAACGCAACTCGCCCGGGTGGGTTAGCGGCTGTAACGATCAATCAAGGGCTTCCAGCCGCCAGATGTCGCTCGCCGGGCTTGATTTCGCACCGCGAGAACAGGGTTGCTACAGCATGTCCCGGTATTGCTCCAATGCAACCCGGACCAGCTGGCTCCGAGTGCGTACGTCGGTCTTCGAAAACAGTTGCTGGAGCGTGTTCTTCACTACGCTTTCCGAAACGTTGAGCTGCGATGCTATTTCCTTATTGGCAAGGCCTTGCACCAGGAGCCGAAGCACGTCCGATTCCCGACCGTTTAAGGGGATTCGCTCCCGGTCGATGGAGGCCGCCGAATCCGACTCGGCAGTGGCGCTCCGTTCCTCGGTAACATCGACGATGATGGTGGCGAGTTTGGGGCTCGGTCCTTCTTTGTAACTGGAGAACCACAATCCGCAAGAAACGACTCTCCGTTACCGCGGTGCGCCCGGCACTGCATCGATGTCCTAAACTGTGGTCCCTCTTCCCAGCGCAACGCGTGATGCAACTCGGGTAGAAACGCTGCGATTGGCTGCCCAATCAGATGTCCGTCCCGAGGAACCATGAGTTCGGCAGCGGCGCCGTTAGCGAGCTCGATGAAGCCCCGTTCATCAACCGTAACAATCGCTGCCGGACTCGTTTCCACGAGGACGCGTAACCGCTCCTGCGATGCCAACTTCAACCGCCGATTGCGCAGGACTTCAGAGACAAACAGTCCGCAGCCAGCCAGTGCTACGGCTTCAAAGCTTGTCCGGATGGGAGCGTCCGCCGGATCCAGGTTGCTGAAACGCTCACTCAGCAACGCCCAGCGACCCCATCAGGGCGATTGCCCAGCGAGGAGCTAACCCGGCGGCAAGCATGATGGGAAACAAATACAGAAACCCCAGAGAAACATATGGTTTGGTCCACCAATCCACGGTGGCGATCGCCACGACGATGCCGATGCTGCAGAGCAGGACGGCTGTCCGGTTCCTCGGTTCCCAGATCGATTCCAAGTTCAACATGAATTTCAGTCAGGCCGATTATCCCATCAATTCCTGTGGCCGTTGGGTCAATCAAACGATTAGTCCACAAGATTGGGGCCTCGACAATCGAAAGATTGTATTTCGGGCGCGAAGGTGCGCCTCGGCCGTGATGTATCTGCTGCCAAAATCAAACGATTTTCAACTCGACTCCAAGCGATAAATCGAAATATCGCCCCGGCGCCGTTTGAGTGGCTTCCGCTAATCAGAAATTGAGAATACACAAAACTAGGGCCTCTACGCAGGAGGACACACATGAGCGTGTCCCGACGTGAAAGGTAGCGAGCCGTTCAACATGCGTGCAGAGTACCCACTGGACCTGGAGGTGCTAAACGGTTTCGTTTTAGCCATTATCGTTTGCTTTGCAGTGTGTTTGTACGTGGCGGTTGTTACCGGCTTGGCTGAACTGCTATCCAGGACGTCGAAATTCGGCACTGGCAGAAAGCATTCGAGAAATCAGAGTGCCCCCACCAGACGCCGCCACACGCGAAGATCGCCACACCTAAGAAAATACTAGTGACTATTAACCGCAAAAGGGAGTTATGGATGCAAAAGCTGCGATGGCTGTGCTGTGCCCTAATCTCTTGCGGCGCATATGTCGTCGCGCAGGCCCAGGCCCCCTTTACTTGGACTCAAGTCCGACAGAGATTTGAACAGGACAATCCGAATCTGCTGGCAGACAAATTAAATATCGATGAATCGAAGGCACAGGAGATCACAGCGTTTCTCCGCCCGAACCCATATCTCACATTGTCGGCCGACGGCACCCAAATCGCGCCCGATAAAGGCGTGTGGGACCATTAGCCGGCACTTTCGAGTCGCCTAATATCAGCTATCTGCACGAACGGCAGCACAAGCGTAATTGTGGCTGGAAAGTGCCAAGCAGGGAACCATGATTGCCGAATCGAGCCACGCCGACTTGGAGAGGAATCTGCTCTTCGCCTTGCGCGGCGCATTTGTCTCGACTTTGCAGGCGAAGGCTGTGCTCCAGTTGGCCAATGACAACCTTGCCTACTACGATCGTGTGCTCGACATCAGCAGGACCCGTTTCCGGGCCGGTGACATTGCGCAAATCGATCTCGACCGATTGGAACTGCAGCGGGTGCAGTATGAATCGGACGTGCAAAACGCAGAGGTCAACCTGCGCACGGCGAAAATTCAGTTGCTCATGCTACTGAACGACCGCACTCGGATCGATAAATTCGATATCGCCGGTGTGTTCGATTTTAGCGACCAACTTCAGCCGCAGGACGAGTTTCGGACGATTGCCCTGGACACGCGACCGGACTTAAAGGCGGCACTGGAAGCGGTGGACAAAGCACAAACGGATCACAAGCTCGCGACTGCGAACGGCTCAACCGATCCGACGCTCAGCGCATGGTACACGCACATCTCCACCAATAACCCGTTTGGCGTGAACACACTTGGGATCAGCGTTGGATTCCCATTACGTATTTTCGACCGCAACCAGGGAGAGAAGCTGCGCACCCAGTTGGACATCAGCCGCAACCAGGATCTTGCTGAGGTGGCGCGCGCGCAGGTATTCAGCGATGTTGATTCAGCTTACGCGCTGGTGAACAGCAACCTGATTTTGCTCCGGCCCTACAAGGCGAAGTACCTGGCGCAAGCCGTGCATGTTCGCGAACCATCTTCTATGCCTACCAGCACGGGGGAGCGTCCCTGCTGGACTTTCTGAACGCACAGAGCGATTACCGCACCGTGCAACTGGCGTACTTGCAGCTGATCGGCTCGTACCTGACGGCTGCCGCCCAGTTGAACCTTGCTGTCGGGCGCGAGGTGATCCAGTGATCAGCAATACCACTTTGAAAACTCTGGCGTGCATCGCCACCTTTTTATTACTGCTCGGATGCGAGAAGAAGTTTGATCCGGCCCAGGGCGCTCCACCTCCGGCACAGGCTACGCAAACCGGCGACATGAGCCTGGTCAAAGTCGATAAACCAGACCAGTTTCCCCTGGTCACAGCGGAGACGATCGAAGCCGCGTCTGAGCTGAAAGTCACAGGTACGGTCAATCCCGACATCTCCCGTGAGGTCCCGGTCATTTCGCTGGCCAGCGGACGGGTTGTCGACATCAGAGCGCGGATCGACGACTACGTTAAGAAGGGCCAATTGCTTCTCAAGGTTCAAAGCCCGGACATCACCAACGCCTACGACACCTACTTAAAGGCAGTCAACGATGAGCAGCTATCGAACAAGGCTTACGCCCGCGCCAAGGACCTCTACGATCATGGCGTCATCTCGCTGGGCATGTTGGAGCAGGCCGAAGACTCCGAGAAGGACATGCAGGCGGACCTGAACGCCGCCGAGGAGCAATTGAAGACGCTGGGGGTTGATAAGAATCATCCCAGCAGCATCGTGCCGGTTTATGCTCCCATATCCGGCGTAATCGTCGCGCAGTATGTCACCAACGCCGCGGCTGCAGGAGTCACCTTCACAGGTTCCTCTACCGCCTTTACCATCGCAGACCTTTCTACCGTTTGGATTGTCTGCGACGTCTACGAAACGACCTCCCCAAAATTGCTTTGGGGCAGTCCGCCGCCATCACCACCAACGCCTACCCAGATAGACCACTGACAGGATTCATCTCCGATATCGGGCCGATCTTGGATCCCAGCATTCGTACAGCCAAGGTCCGCGTCGAAGTTGCCAATCCGGGCATGCTCAGGGTGGGCATGTTCGTTACAGCTACGTTCATTAGCAGGACGAAGGAACTCCGCGCCGTCGTGCCTGCCACTTCGATACTGCATCTGCATGACCGCGACTGGGTTTTTGTTCCTGCTACTGATAACCAATTTCGACGCGTCGAAATTCGGGCGGGCGATATGTTGCCCGGCAACCGCCAGGAAGTTCTTTCAGGGATCAGCCCCGGCCAGCAATTGGTCTCGAACGTACTTCAGTTGGAAGCGACCTTGGAGGCACAGTGATACGGGCGCTGGTTGACTTCGCGCTGAAGAGCCGTTTCCTCGTCTTGGCTATTGCCATCCTGCTTTTCATCTGGGGCGCAATCTCGTTTCACAATCTGCCCGTCGAAGCCTATCCAGACGTTGCCAACAACTACGTCAATATCATCACCCAGTGGCCCGGACACTCTGCCGAGGACATGGAACAACAAGTGACGGTCCCAACCGAGATTCAGATGGCTGGGATACCCCATCTGATGCATTTGCGATCTACCACACTGGCCGGTCTTTCCAGCATCATGCTCATTTTCGACGACGAGTCGAACAACGACTGGAACCGCGAGCGAGTCGTCGAGCGAATGGGGATGGTTTCCTTGCCCGCGGGCCTGGTGCCTCAGTTGGGCACAGATTGGAGTCCCGCCGGCCAAATCTACTTCTATACGATCGTCAGCAAGAATCCGGAAATCGACGTCATGGAGATCAAGTCGATTGAGGACTGGACTCTCGAAAAGCAGTTTAAACAGGTACCCGGCGTCGTCGATGTATCGAGTTTGGGCGGCGAGACGAAGGAATATCAGGTCCGTCTCGATCCCGACAAGCTTGTCTCGTATGGTTTAAGCATTGCCCAGGTCGAACAGCAGTTGGCAAACAACAACACCAACGCCGGCGGGAGCTTTATCCAGACGGGCGCACAGCAAATCAACGTTCAGGCCGTGGGGCTCTACGCAGACGTCCAGCAAATAGAGAACACCGTTATCAAGACGCAGGCAGGCACGGCTTTGCGAGTAAAGGACATCGCCGTCGTCGAACAAGGCCCAAAGATTCGGCTAGGGCAGAATGGCAGGACCATCCGTCGTGACGACGGCAAGTTGGTGGACGATCCTGATGTCGTCGAAGGCATAGCCCTCCTGCAAAAGGGAGCGGATTCTGATCCAACTCTTCGCGGCATTGAAGCGAAAACGAAAGAACTCAACGATCACATCCTTCCCAAAGGTGTGAAGGTTGTCCCTTTTCTTGATCGCAGCGATCTGATCCACTACACGACGCACACGGTGCTGCATAACCTGACCGAGGGAATCATCCTCGTCGTAATCATTCTGTTTCTATTTCTGGGCAACGTGCGGGGCGCCCTTATTGTTGCACTTACCATTCCTTTCTCGTTGCTCTTTGCCTCAATTTGCCTCGACCTGCGCCACATTCCCGCCAACCTGCTCTCATTAGGTGCCCTGGACTTCGGCATGGTGGTCGACGGCGCCGTAGTCATGGTCGAAAATATCGTTCGTCACTTAAATCGGAACGGCAACGGCTTTCGGACACCTGAAGAGAAAATTCGCGACGCCGCACACGAGGTGCAGAGGCCGGTCTTTTATGCCATTGCCATCATCATTACGGCCTATCTGCCAATCTTCACCCTCCAATCTGTGGAGGGGCGCCTGTTCAAGCCCATGGCGTGGACGGTCGCCTTCGCTCTTCTCGGCGCCCTGATTTTTTCCATGATTATCGCTCCCGTGCTGGCGAGCTTCCTGTTCCAGAAGGGCGCGAGGGAATGGAAGAACCCTGTGATGCGCTTCCTCACCGAGCGCTATCGCGGGAGCGTCCGCTGGGCCATTCATCACCGCGGCTTAACCGTAGGTGTCGCAGTCGTTGGACTTTTCCTGGCAATTTATCTTGCCTTCAGCGGCGTCATCGGTTCTGAGTTCCTGCCACACCTGGATGAGGGCGCAATCTGGGTTCGGGGAACATTGGCTCCGAGTACAGGACCGGAAGAAAGCGTAAGCATTGCTAATAAAGCCCGGCTCATCATGGCTTCCTTTCCGGAAGTAACCGAAACCACGAGCCAAGTCGGCCGGGCTGACGATGGCACCGACACGACCGGCTTCTTCAACACAGAGTATTACGTCGGCCTGAAACCGAAGGATGAGTGGCGACCGGTCTTCCGCGAAAACAAAGATAACTTGATTGCCTCGATGAATCACCAGCTTGAGCAGATTCCCGGAGTCATCTGGGGGTTTTCGCAGCCCATCGCAGATAACGTGGAAGAGGCCGTCAGCGGCGTCAAAGGCGAACTCTCCGTCAAAATATTCGGTGACGATCTGAAGACGCTCGAAGCAAAAGGCAACCAGGTTGTGAGCATCATGAGCGGGATTCCAGGGGTCCAGGACCTTGGCCTGTTTCGTGTAATTGGTCAGCCGAATTTGACCTTCACGGTCGACCGTCAGGCCGCGGCGCGCTGGGGGATCAACGTCTCAGATGTGCAGGACGCGATCCAGACGGCCGTGGGCGGAGGTGCCGTGAGCCAGGTTCTTCACGGCGAAGCTCGATACGACCTTGCGCTGCGTTATCAGAAGCCCTATCGCGATACGAAAGAGGCCATCGAAAACATACGTCTCTTGTCGCCGTCGGGTGAGCGCGTGTCTCTGGCGCAACTTACCAGGGTGCAGACAATCGATGGGGCGGAAGAGATCTATCGTGAGGGACAGCAGCGCTACATTGCAGTCAAATACAGCGTGCGTGGCCGCGACCTTGGAAGCACGGTTGAAGAAGCCATCGACAAGGTGAACAGGCAGGTCACGCTGCCAGCCGGATATCACATCGATTGGGCAGGCGAATACGAAAGCCAAAAGCGCGCCGACAGGCGCCTGCTCATCGTGCTGCCGGTCACCATTCTGTTGATCTTCATCATCCTGTACACCATGTTTAAGTCGTTTAAGTGGGCGCTGCTGATTCTCGCCAATGTCGCCATGGCACGTATCGGCGGATTGCTGGCCCTGCTGGTCACGGGTACAAATTTCAGCGTCTCGTCGGGCGTTGGATTCCTTGCTCTTTTTGGCGTTTCCGTGCAGACCGGCGTCATCATGCTCGAATACATCAATCAGTTGCGTGGTCGCGGCCGTTCCATCGAAGAATCAGCCGTGGAGGGGGCCGTCCTGCGCTTGCGTCCCATCATGATGACGATGTTGGTCGCAACTCTTGGACTGCTGCCTGCAGCGCTTTCCCATGGCATTGGCTCAGACTCCCAACGTCCATTTGCCATTGTCATTGTGGGCGGATTAGTCGCCGATCTAGTAATGAGCATCTTCCTTCTTCCGACACTTTACGTGTGGGTGGCACGTGAGCAGGACGTGCTGCCGGCAATGGAAACCGGATTCGAAAGCGAATAGCTCCAAGCAAACGACCGGCTAGCGGTTGAGTCCAGACTGGAGTGTCTGGAATCCGAAGATGTTCTCACCATCTGCCATCGAAGACATCGCCCTGCACGGTGCCGTTGCGCTGCGACTGCCCCCTCGTCTTTCTAATATTGCCAATGCCGATGTGTAGTTATGTGGGAAAGAGAGTGACGCGTTGTCTCGTGCACTTCGATGAGTGTCCAGAAGTCGACTTGTATCCTACCCCCAAGTCCTCATCCCGATGACTCCCCAATACGCCAGATAGGCTGTCGCAATCACTAACGCCAGCGCCACGGCCGCGCTGAAACGCCACACCCATTTGCGTGCCCCCTGCGCCCGCCGTACTGAAACCGCACCCGCCAGCGACGCAATCGCAAACAGAATCGTGCACACAAACACCCCGCCCGACCACACCGTCAGCTCTCCCATTCGCGCCATAATGTCCGGGCCCGACACCCCAATCAGCGTCACCGCACCGGCCAGGCTCAGCACTGCGATCAGCGGCCACCAACGCATCGCACGCTCCTGCGGACGGCGTCTCCTTTTGCTGATCCCGCCCAGCATCCAGAACGGCGCATACAACACCACTGACAACATCGCCAGCAGCGCAAACGCCATCAGCCCGATCTCCACCACCGCCAGCCAGCTTGGAACCCGCTTCCACGTCACCGTCCCGCTCGCAACCTGGATGTACCTCCCCGGCACGTCCGGTGTCAGCAACATCGCGGTGGCCACCGGATACGACGCATCCTTCTCTGGAACCTTGCGGAATTGCCTGTCTGCTACCGGCAGAAAGGCCTCCTGCTTCATCGTGATCAACGGACGCAGCAGCATCTTCCCATCGGCAAAACTCACTCGCACCATCCCCAGCAGGCGCTCCAGGAAGTAGAACATCTGCATTCGCGGCGAGTTCGGTTCATACCATCCGTCGTACGACTCTGCATCGTCCGGCAATGTTCCCTGCGACGGAATCGCTGGTTTCGTCAGCCCCCGCGTCACATACGCCCGAATCGCCTTGCCGATCTTATCGAACGCATCTCCGTTCCCCGCGTTGATGCTGTAGAAGTACCCCACGCCATACTCCGGCATGTAGGCCATTTCCGTAAGTCCGCCGTTCACGCCGCCATCGTGCCCGTGGTACACAAATCCGTCGTTCACCGACCAATAGTTGCTCAGCCCGTATCCCGCCTTCAGCCCTTCCTGCGCCGCCCAGGTGCGCGTTGGGTTCTCCGCCCGCTCAATCGACGCCGCCGGCATTACCTCCACGCCGTTCACCGTACCGCGGTTCAGGTAGAACCCTACGTACGCCGCCATGTCGTTGGCCGATGCATTAATCGACCCCGCCGGACGCAGCAGAATATTCCAGTACGGAAACGGAGTCTTGCCGTCGTCGTGATAGAGCGTCGTCGCTGGCGCCGAGGTCTGGAAGTAGCTGGCCGACTTCATCCCGATCGGCTGGAAGAAGTTCTCCGCCACATAGTCTTCAAACCGCTTGCCCGTGATCTTCTCCACAATGTAAGCCGCCACTGGCGGTCCCGAGTTGCAGTACGCCATCCGCGTGCCCGGAGGCCACCTCGACACTCGTGACGTATGGTCGTAGTCCAGCCCCTCGCGCAGGCTCATCGACGCCGGAGCGTCTTTCGCATATTCGCGCAGGTGCATGTCATCCCATCCTGTGGTGTGTTCCAGCAGGTCCACCACCAGCACCGGATTGGTTGCCTCCCACGGATTCTCGAACCAAACCTCCGGCGCCAGCTTCCGCACCGAGTCCGTGAGCGCCAGCTTGCCCTCATTTACCAGTTTCAGGATCGACAACGACGCGAAAGCCTTCGAAGTTGATCCAATACGGAACTGCGTATCGGCCGTTGCCGGAATTTTTCCCGCCACATCGGCCAGCCCGAGTCCGGCAACCCATTCCGGGCCATCGCGCTTCACGATCGCCACCGACACTCCCGGCACGTGATTGTCTTTGAGGATCTTCTCCAGTTGCTGCTGCAGCTCAGGAATGGATTGCGCTGGCTTCGGCGGCTGTTCTTTCTCTTTGTCCGCAGCCAGACAAACACCCGCAAGCAATCCGATAAGTACAACGCAGACGATCACTTTCATGATTGGCAGTGCTCCGTTACTACGAAGATTGGAGTAGCAAACACGTTTGCCGCGCTTGCTGCCCACTATCGCCCGGCGCGACCCGAGATTGAGTCTCGACCCGCAGGAGCCATCGGGCGAACGGCCCGCTTAGTCCTTCAGCCGAGACTTCAATGGATGTGTCCTTCCAAGAATACGAAGGTACACCTTTCAGAGTTCAATACTTCCTTCTGGTGAGCCCTCTCGAACCATTGGCATAAGGGCTGCCTTTCAAGTAATCTTGCGGCCTATGTCTCGCTACAACCTTCGCATCCCTGTCGCACTCGCCTTGATTCTGCTCGCCACCACTACTGTATTAGCGCAGGCTCCGTTCACCCTGGAGCAGGTTTTAGGTTCGCCGTTTCCCACCGGACTGGTAGCCGCCGAGCATGGCAGCCGCGTCGCATGGGTCTTCGACGCCAAGGGAGTCCGCAACGTCTGGGTGGCTGACGGCCCTGACTTCGCCAAGACCGCGCGCCAAGTCACGCATTACAACCAGGACGACGGCCAGCCCATCGCCAGTCTGCGGCTCACTCCCGACGGCAAGACCGCGCTCTATGTGCTGGGCAGTGAGTTAAACGGCACGCAAGAGAGCGCCAATCCCGCAAGCTGGACCAAGGGAGCCAAGCAGCAGGTGTTCGCCATCGACATCGACACCAAAGATGCCGCTCCTCAGCTGCTCGGCGAAATGGGTTGTCCGGAAGAAGGTTGTGAAGACATCGCGATTTCCCCCGACGGCAAGTGGGCCGTGTGGTCGGCGAAAAAGAAGCTGTGGCTAGCCAGTGTCGATGGAAAGCAGAAGGCCAAAGAGCTGGCATCCGTGCGCGGAGCAACCGACCAGCCCAAGTGGTCGCCCGACAGCAAACAAATCGCCTTCGTCAGCGAGCGTGACAGCCACAGCTTCGTGGCCATTTACGAATTCGATCGCGACTCCATTCGCTATCTGTCGCCGAGCGTCGACAAAGACAACATGCCTCGCTGGTCGCCTGACGGCAAATCGATCGTCTTCGTTCGCACCGCAGGAACAGAGAACAAGCTGCCGCTGATTCCCGTGCGTCCCCAACCGTGGTCGATCTGGATCGCCGACGTCGCAACCGGAAAAGGTCACGTCCTGTGGCGCAGCGGAACCAAGCTCGACGATTCCCTTCCCTCACTCACCGAAGATGTCTCGCTCAGCGTCGCCGCCGATGGACGCGTGATATTCGCCTCCGAGCAGGATGGCCGCAATCACCTGTATTCGATCGCCGCAACCGGCGGCACCGCAACGCTCCTCACTCCCGGTGACTTCGATGTCGAGGACGTCACGCTCAGCGCCGACAAAGCGTCGGTCATCTACTCCTCGAATCAGGATGACGTTGATCGCCGCCATCTCTGGCGAGTCTCCGTCGCCGGCGGTGCGCCGCCGCAGGCGCTGACCCACGGCGAAACCATGGAGTGGTCTCCGGTGCAAACTGGCGACGGCAAAAGCATCCTCTGCCTCGGATCGACAGCAACCGTTCCAGCCATGCCTTACGTCGTCACCGCCGACGGCCGCGACATGATCGCCAAGCAGGCATTGCCCAGCGACTTCCCTTCCGCTTCGCTGGTCACGCCCAAGCAAGTGATCTTCAGGAGCGCCGACGGACTCACCATTCACGGCCAGCTCTTCGTGCCGCGCAATGTGACCGGCAAAGTGCCTGGGCTAGTCTTCACCCACGGCGGACCCATTCGCCAGATGATGCTCGGCTTCCACTACATGGACTACTATCACAACGCCTACGCCATGAATCAGTACTTGGCGAGTCGCGGATATGTGGTGCTATCGGTGAACTACCGTCTCGGCGTCATGTACGGACGCGCGTTTCGCACCGCGCCCAATACCGTGTGGCGCGGCGCGGCCGAATACCAGGACGTCGTCGCTGGAGCACACTACTTGCAATCGCTTCCCGAGGTCGATGGCGCGAAGCTTGGTTTGTGGGGAGGTTCCTACGGCGGCTTCCTCACCGCAATGGGGCTGGCACGCAACTCTGACCTGTTCAAGGCGGGAGTAGATTTTCACGGCGTGCATGACTGGAGCGTCTTCCTCACCCAGCGTCCCTATTTCGGCAATCTGGCAACGCGGCCGCCTGACGCCGATGCTGCCGTGAAGCTGGCTTGGGAATCCTCGCCCGACGCATCCATCAGCACATGGAAATCGCCCGTGCTACTCATTCAGGGCGACGACGATCGCAACGTGCCCTTCAGCCAGACGGTCGACCTCGCGCAGCGTTTGCGGGCGCAGAACGTGGCCTTCGAGCAACTGGTCTTGCCCGACGAAATTCACGGCTTCTTAATGTGGAAGAGTTGGATCGTGGCTTACACCGCAACCGCCGATTTCTTTGACCGTACGTTAAAGCGCGGCGAAAAAATCGGTAACGGAGACTAAATTTGGCGGTGAGTCCGCGCCGGCGGATTACCCGAAGGCATCCGCCATTCTGCCTTACTGCGCATCGTTCCGTTGCCTATAGGCGCTCACCAGTAGCGCCACCGTAATCGCAACATACAGAACACCTGCCACACCTTCCAGCGCTGCCAGCATGCGCACCTCTCCGTAAACCGGCACCACATCCCCATAACCGATGGTCGATAGAGTTACCAGGCTGAAGTACATCAGCTCGCTCTCGCGGTCGGCTCGGGTTGAGGTATGCAGAATCGCCCCTGGATAAACCGCCTCAATGGCGCTATAGAGAGCGAACCATTGCAGGCCAAGCAACAGGTAAATACTCGCGGCTGTGTAGAGATGCGCTTGGTCCACAGTCCGGGCGTTCTTTAGAAACGAGAACAGCCCGACAACCGTAAGGGCAAAAAACGTGGTCAGCAGTCCCCATTTAATCGCCAACAAATACGCATTGGGATAAAAGGTACCGAGGACCGCGGCGACAAATGCGGCCGCCATCAGCAGCACCGACGGCCATAACCAGCCCTTGATCTCCGACAGCCTGACACTCGCCAGAATGACCGGCACAAACATCAGAATTCCCAGAAATATCCGGCGAACGTCACCGTGATCCAACGCCGGATAGACCAGGATGATCAGCAGCAGCGACAGCAGTAGGTACAAATCTGGCCGGAATTGCGCTTTTTCTAGCATGCCGTCGCCACGCTGAAATGCCGCTCATACAAACCGACGCCGGCATTTTGCACCTGCCAGCGTCGGCCGCAAAAAACGATAAGGTCTGATTCGTCCCCGTCGCTACTGCTTCTGATAGTTCGAATTCACGTCGTTGACCGTGAGCTCTTTGCTCACGCCGTTGGTCAGCGTGCTAGCCACGTGGTTCGTGCCGTCCGGCAACTTCGCGAACTGGGCATTAATCGTCACCGCATCCTTAGGATCGTTCAGGTAAGTATTCACCTGTACGCTCACCGGCGAATGTGTCGCCTCGCTGACTACCATGGTCATCGAGTCGCCCTGCTTCACGTAGTTCTTAATCACCAGACTCACCGTGCCGCTGCCGGGCACCAGTGAGATATTCCCCGCCTGCTTGGCCGCCATCAAGGCTTCCGGATTCGGGGTGGTGTACTGCTTGGCCAGCGCGGCGATCGACTGCCCGTACTCCTGATACTCCGCCTTCTTCTTGTCAACGACATGCTCTTTCAAGCGCCCTTGACGTCCGCTGGGCTGCGCCGCCTGGTTGCTGACTTCCGTCTTCTGCTGCTGGCCGTTCACCACGCTGACCTGGTAAACCTTCGTGTCTTTCGTGCTGCCCTTGATGCCGATGGTTTCCGTCTCTGTCCAGGTGTACTGCGCCAGCTTCGCCTTGTTGGCTGCCTGCGCGTCTTTGATGGCCATTAACTTCTGTTCCATCTGCTGGCTCTGCGCCGCGGCGGGCGTAATCGCCAGTACTCCTGCCGAGATGGCGACGGTCAACGCCAGCGCCATGCGTTTGAGTGCGGGGGTTGCTTGAATCATGTTTGTCCTCTCGTCTCCGAGTGAAATACTCCAGCCGGTCGAACTTCCTGTGTTTTCTGGATACGTTGAAGTTTATACGAGCCGCCGCCTTTTCGTGATGAATTGTGCGGCAATGCTCCTGCGGTACGCTCCCCACAGTCCGTCGGGCGAGTTGCGCGACTAAGCAGGAACGTACGTCAACCGAATCACGTTCTCGTCGATTCGGTCGCTGGCCACCAGGCGGAGCGGCGGCCGGGGGCCGGAGAAGAATGGCTTGCCGCCACCAAGCACGACGGGGTGCAGGTAAAGTCGATACTCATCAATAAGACCAAGGTCGGTTAGGCTTCCTGCCAAGACTGTTCCGGCAACGTCGATCTCCCCATCGTGCTGAGCCTTCAGCCTACGTATCACCGCCTCGAGGTCAGCCGCGACAAGTGTGGCGTTGGGCCCGACCGACTTCAACGTGCGCGACACAACCCACTTCGGCTGGCTCCGCCACCACGCCGCGAAGTCGCGTTCCTCCGCGTCCCAGTCCGCCTGGTCTTCGTCCCAATAACGCATTACCTCGTACATGCCGCGGCCGTACACGGTGCCCGTCACGTCGCGCGTATGCTCTATGAAGTGACGAAAGAGCGCCGGGCTCGGCCTAAATTTCAGATGGTCGATGTAGCCATCCAGGGACTGGTTCAATCCATACACGAGCTTTGCCATGGTACAAAATCTCCACCCCGGGTTCTTCAGAATAGCTGGAGCCGACGTTCCGCAGAAGTGAGGTTCGACACGACCTGCGCGCCACATTGTCAGTGTAACCAATCACCCGAGGTCCGCTATTGGCCGATCCGGCCGCATCAAGGTGACGGAAAGCACAAGTCACCTCGAAAGGCGTCATTATCGCGAAATGCGCGGTGCGTATGGGACGAACTTAGGTCACGAGGAAGAGTATGAGCAGCTCCAGCAACGAATCATCGCGCTTAAGTGAGCGGGGCTGTGAATAGTCACCGTGGGGCATATAAACTGGAGCTTAGATGAGCGCTCCGCCCTTGGTACACGAATCGCTTGCGGAAATTCACGAGGATAAGCTCGTCGACCGCATCGTCACCGACATACTGTGGGGCCGCGAGTTCTTTCAGTTCTACGACATGCCGTCTGGTATGACAAATCGCCAGTGCGTGCCCTTACACACCGCGCCGGGCAACGCCAAGGGCGATATCGACGTTCTCTTTTGCGCTGCAGACCTACCACAGCGAGCGGTCGCCTACCAGATAAAAAGAGTCAAATGCGGAATCAACCACCTTCGCAACGGAACTCTCGGCAAACTGCAGGAATTTAAGAAACTCAGCCAGCAAGCGAACCTCCTTGCCCGAATGGGATTCTGGCAGGTATACGCCTACGCCATCGTGGTCGTGGATGCTCGAGAGCAGAATGCAAGCGAGCAGAATGCGGGGAGGGTCACTTTTGAAGGTTTGTCATCTGAAATGCGGAGCAAGGTGGAATCCGCTGTCTCCTCCGCAACCCAGCTCTTTGATGCACGAGTGGGATTCGGAGTAATGGACTTCGTTCAGACAATGGACTCCGCACCGCTTACGGTCGGCACTCACGGGCTCCATGTCCGTCGGTTCTCAAAACCTACAGAGCAGAGCAACGAGCTAACCGATTGGGTCGCTCGTATCTTCTCGATTTGAAGAGCGGGTGGCCCAGGCTTTGATCCTGCGGGCATTACCAACACAGTGGATGCCCTGTTCCTTCGCGTTCTTTGCGAAGAGCCTGCCCTGAGCGTAGCCGAAGGGGCGGGAGTCGAAAATGCCGGCGCCAAGTGGGTCTGGCGCGGGTGGCCCACAATTGCCTTCCTCTGGCAATTGTGGGATTCAAATCCTCCGTGTCCGAAGCCTGCCCTGAGCGACCTCGAAGGGTCCCTCCGTTGTGAAAACGGTTTTCGCCCAATTCCGATCCGCGCTCACCCGTGCAAATCCGTAGTCGATTCTGACGTGACCATCCGGCTTTCCTGCCATCGTCCGGATATCCGCATTGCTTCCAAAGCGGCGGAGCCGCGGTTAGGTTTTAGGCGTGGCCGTAAGGCCGCGCACCACCGCCGCTCTTATCCCCCAGCCGCGAAGCGGCGTTCTTTCAATCCCAGACGTATCGAGCGTCATATGCGATGCCGGCCCGCTGCAACATCGCGACGTACTCGTCCGCAAAAGAATGAACTTTATGGTGCTCTGCCTGGTGCTCGATATAGCGCACCACAGCCTTCGCCGCCGACGGGCTCACGCTAATTGCCGCATACCCATCCTGCTATCGAAACATGCGACTATCGCGCCGCAGGATCTGTGACGAATTCGCCTTCAAGTCGCGCACGATATTCGCCATCGCTCGCGATGGCGGAAGTGTCATCAGAAGATGAACATGGTTCGCGACACCTCCGATGGCGATGATATCGATATCGATGTTGCGCGCAATCTCTCGCGTGAGATGCCAAACCCGCAGCGGATCACAAATGAGGTCGACGCAATTCTTGGTCCCGTACACGCAGTGCACAAGGTTCTTAGCATACGTTCGAGGCATATTGAGGACGCCGCGGGTGGCCCACAACTGCCTTCCTCTGGCAATTGTGGGATCCAAATTCTCCATGTCCTCCGTGCCCCCGTGGTGAATAGCGGTGCCCCATCCGGCCTTCCTTATGGCCGGGTGGGTCTTTTGGCTTTCTCCGTGCCCTCCATGCCTCCGTTGTGAAAACGGTTTTCGCGGGTGCCCCACCCAAGCCGATCTTGCTTGGGTGGGGATTTTCCTTCCACAGGCCCGGCAGGGCCGACGTATCAAAGCCCACCGTTTCAACGGTGGGTAAGCTGAATAATGCCTCCATTCCTCTCTGCCGAAGGCTTGCGCACAGGCCGCAGGCCGAAGCGCACAAAACAAAATCCCCCAAAGGATCCGCGTTCATCCGCGCAAATCCGTGGTGATTTTTGCTTTACTGGTTACTGGCTACCGGCGACTGACGACTGACGACTGTCTTCCTTCCCATTTCGGGAATTTTTTGGTTACTAAAGTTTTTTTGGCTCCTTTTTTTCCTGACATCTCCTTCACAACCGCGCTATCCCTGTAACTAGGCCGCCCCATTGGAGCGAACGCCACTTTTGTTCCTTGCAAACTATGCGCGGTAACCCCTTTGTTTGTGCGACCTTGCCTGCAAGCTAATTTGTTTGCTCGAACTTACAGCCAGTCGTGCAATAAACCCTTTGTTTTCAGGATGGCTGGGAGGGGGTACCACATCATCAGAAAGGAATCTGGCTATGCAATACGAAACCTGTCGTCACATCAAAGAAGACGGAAGCTACTGCGGCTCGCCCGCTCTGCGCGACCGCAAATACTGCTATTACCACCTCATGCAGCGCGGACGCCGTCTGCGTCGCGCTCGCGCTCTGCGCGATAACGTGCCCTATCGCCTCGAAATCCAGTCGTTAGACAATCCTTATGCGGTGCGTAACGCCCTCACCGAAATCGTTTAGGCTCTCGCTTCTGGCCAGCTCGAATCTGGCGCCGCCGGCAAGATGCTCTATGCCATCCAGCAGGTCACCGCGGCCAACCGCCGCATCGAGCAGATGGAAGCCGCCGCCGCAGCCAATGCGCAAGCGGTGCCCCAGGTTCACGCCCCTCTTTTGGGCGCTAACCCGGGTTCCGACGACAGCCTGCGCGTCCAGGAATATCCCGAGTTTGAAACACAGTTCGGTCTGCCGCCGGGCGCCGATCTCGATGCCGAAACCGATGCAGTCCTGCGCAAGGCTGAGCAAGAGGCGAGACTTTACGGCACTGAATCCGTCCCGCAACCTCCACCCGGCGTGCGTCCCGGCTCACCCGCCTATCGTCTTTTCCGCGAGGAAGCCTACCAGGCACTGCGCATGCAACTGCGCCAGACGCAGTACCAGCTTCGTGACTACAACGAGCAAAAACGTCAGCAGATCGAAAAACTGAAAAAGGAGATGATGTCCGCCATCCCCGCTGCCGAGCGGCTAGCCGAAAGCGCCTAGAATAGTCCGTGCGCCCAGAGCCCCGCGCAGCGTGCGACGCAAGTACCTGCGTTGGTTTCCCACGAAAGGAAGGGAACAATTCATTCTTCGAGCTACCGTCTTAATCCGAACATGCGCTACGCCCTCGCGCTGGGCCTCCTCGTTTGGCTCTCCTCGGCGGCGCTCGCCCAATCCCCTTTTGTCCACACCTCCGGCACGCAGTTAATTGACGGAACAGGGCATCCCCTCACGCTGCGCGGCACGAACCTGGGCAACTGGCTGGTGCGCGAAGGCTACATGTTTCACTTCGAAGGCGGCCCGCAGTCGGCGCGGGAAATCGACGCGCTGACCAATGAGCTGCTCGGCCCGGAGGCGGCCAGCAAGTTCTGGCATGAATATATGGAGCGCTACATCACGCGCGACGACATCCAGTTTCTAAAGCGGGCGGGATTCAATTCGATTCGCGTACCGATTCACTACAAATACTTCGAGAGCGATGACGCAGCGGGATTCGCGTTGCTCGACCGGGTGATCGACTGGGCGCGCGAGGCCGGCCTGTACGTCGTGATTGACATGCATGCCGCTCCCGGCGGGCAGACCGGAACCAATATCGACGATAGCTGGGGTTACCCGTGGATCTATGACAGCCCGCAGGAGCAGCAGCACGCCATTGATGTGTGGAAGCGCATTGCGGCACATTATCGCAATTCGGAGACAGTGCTGGGATACGACCTGCTGAACGAGCCGATTCCCCACTTCCCTGAGCTGAAGAAATACAACAGCCAGTTGGAGCCGCTATACCGCCGCATCGCGGCCGGCATCCGGGAGGTGGACAAAAACCACATCGTCATCCTGGGCGGAGCGCAGTGGGACACCAACTTTTCGGTCTTCGGTCCGCCCTTCGACTCCAACGTGATGTACACGTTTCACAAGTACTGGATGAAGCCAGAGCAAGCTGAAATCCAGCAGTATGTGGACTTCCGCGACAAGTACCACGTGCCCATCTGGATGAGCGAGTCGGGCGAAAACACCGACGAATGGATTACGCATTTTCGCGAGCTGCTGGACAAGAACCAGATCAACTGGGCGTTCTGGCCCTACAAGAAAATGGATAGCCCACGCTCAGTCGTATCCTTCTCACGACCGCACTACTGGGATGAAATCGTCGCCTATGCGAAGCTGCCCGGCGGCGCCGGCGATACGGAGAAGCGCATCGCGAAGCGTCCGCCGCAGGAGCACATCAACGCGGCTTTCGCCGAATTGCTGGAGAACATTCAGTTCAGCAAGTGCCGGGTGAACGACGGATACGTGAAGGCGCTCGGACTTTCTGCGACGAACTAAATGGGAAGAACCGATTCACTGCGCGCGCTTGTAGATAGTCTTCCCTTCCTTGATGGTTTCGACGACCTTGATGTCTTTAATCGCCATCTTGTCAACCGTCAGCGGATTTTTGTCGAGGATCACAAGATCAGCCAGCTTGCCATCCTCAATCGAGCCCTTCGAGCCCTGCTCGCCGTACTGCAGCGCGACGTTGATCGTCATCGCTCTCAACCCCTCCATGGGCGTGACGCGCTGATCAGGTCCCAACACTTCTCCGCTGCGCGTAACGCGATTCACCGCCGACCACAGCATGAACATCTGGTCGAGCGGCGCTACGACAAAGTCAGTGTGATTCGTGGGCTTCAACCCCTTGTCGATTGCGTCGCGCATCGGGCTGATGTAAGCCGCCTGTTTGGGACCACGATTGGCGATGTGAGCGTCGGCGAAATAGAAGGTGTGCAGCGTGTAGAACGAGGGCGTAATTTTCGCCTTCACATACTGGTCGAGCTGGTCGGGACGCGTGAATTGCGCGTGGATCATAGTCAACGGCGGATGCTTTGCCACCTCACCGCCGGTAGCGAGTTCGTTCGCCTTAAGAACCAGGTCGATGGCCGCGTCGCCGTTGGCGTGCACCAGCAGCGGGACGTTCATGCTGTAAACGCGCTTGACCATTTGATTGAGCATCTCAGGCGGAAACGTCGGTTCGCCGCGCCAGTTCTTCTCACCGCCCGGTCCTCCTTTGAGATACGGTGTGGTGAAGTATGCAGTCTTGCCCTGCGGCGAGCCGTCCGAGGTAATCTTCACGCCGCCAATTTTCAGGCGGTTGTTGTACTTGCCCCAGGTGTCGACCGGATTGTTAGCCAGCACCTTGTCGAGATCAAGGATGAAGGGATAGGAAATGATATCGATGAGGGTGGCGCCGCCTGCGGCTGCGCGTTGCATCAGCGCCAGGTCGGGAGCATGGGTCGCCCCTTCCTGTGCGGTCGTAATACCGTTCTGCGCGTAAAGCATCTGGCCCGCCTTCGACCATTCCACCTCCTGCTGTGGAGTCGGCTTGGGCTGGCCTTCGAACACCGGCAAATATGCGGTTTCCATGATGAGGCCATATGGCTCCTGTGTTCCCGGCTTGCGAACGATGACGCCACCCTGAGGAGTCTTGGTGGCGGCCGAATAGCCAAACTTCTTGAGCGCGAGAGAATTCAGCACGCCGCCGTGCATCGACACGTGCCCGACGATCACCGGGTTGTCGGGAAATGCCTTGTCGAGGTCGTCGCGATTCAACTGGTGGCCGGCGGGCATGACGTTTTCGTCGTAGCCGTATGCCGCGATCATCTCGCCGTTGGGAATCTTGTGTTCGTCGCGATACTGCTCGAGCGCGGCGATAATGCTGGGCACATCCTTGCCGGGTCCGGCGGGCGGCGGATACACGTTCACCTGGTTGGCTACGGTGAGCGAATTGATGTAGTGACTGTGCGCGTCCATAAAGGCCGGCAGCAGCGTCTTGCCTCCAAGGTCGATCATCTGGGTGGTCGAACCCTTGTGAAATTTCTCCAAGTCCGCGCGCGTCCCGACCATGAGGATTTTTCCGTCCTTGACGGCGACCGCCTCAGCGGTGGGTTGCGCGTCGTTGACCGTGACGATGGGACCGCCAAAATAGATAGCGTCAGCGGTGTTGGCGGCGTCGGGGGACGAACTGCAGGCCACAGAAAATGCCAGGATCAAAGCGAACGCAGATGTCAGGAGGGTCTTCATTTACATACCTCTCTCGCAAATCGATCCGTGGGTCACGACCGAGCTAGACCCTGGCGAATCAGAATTTTCGGGGGGAACTTGTTGCGAGTTTTGCTAGGTTATCACACGGCGCACAGAGCGGACACACAGGCGGAATCGGGTAGTGGCCTAATCTCTGAGACTGGCCATTCCCGACAAATTTTCGGTCAAAAAATAGCGAGCATCATTGTCTCTCCCTGCGAATCCAATCCGCATCGGTAAAGGCTGCACGAGATCAGGCACAAGCCAGGGGTGCGTGTGAAAAATTCGGAAGCACTGCGCGCATGGGGAAGCATTCTATCGGGGCGAGCACCTGCAATTTCCATAGAGCTGACGCGTGAATGCCCGCTGCACTGCCCGGGGTGCTACGCCTACGAGGAAGATCACCTGGGCTTGCCCGGAGTCACACTGCGTCAACTCGCGGACTTCAAGGGCAACGCTCTGGTGCAAGGCGTCCTCCGGCTGGTTGAGGAACACCGGCCGCTGCATGTGTCCCTTGTAGGCGGAGATCCACTGGTGCGTTATCGCGAGCTCGAGGTGATCCTGCCTGAGTTGGACCGCCGTGGCATTCCTGTCATGCTGGTGACGAGCGCGTTCCGTCCGATTCCGGTGCATTGGAATGCGATGCCCCGGCTTAGCATCGCCGTGTCTGTCGATGGGCTACCGGCGGAGCATGATGTGCGGCGCAAGCCCGCAACCTATGAGCGAATCTTGAAGAACGTCGAGGGCACCAAAGTCACGATTCACTGCACCGTCACCGCTCAGATGATGGACCGGCCGGACTACCTCGAAGATTTCGTGCGATTCTGGAGTGCGCGTGCTGAGACCAAGCGAGTCTGGTTCAGTTTTTTTACCCCGCAACAAGGTGCGGTTGCTCCAGAAATCCTGACGCTGGAGCAGCGGAGTCGCGCCATCGAGGAACTGCTTCGACTGCGGCAGGAATATCCCTTGCTCAATATGGACGAGCGCACGCTGGTCGAGTTCCGTCACCCACCGGCTTCGCCAAAAGACTGCATCTTTGCCCGGTCCACGCTCACGGTTTCCGCGGACTTGAAGACACGTATCACGCCCTGCCAGTTTGGAGGCACTCCTGATTGTTCGCAGTGCGGATGCTTCGCCAGCATGGGCTTGGCGGCCGTCGGACACATTAAGATGATGCCCGGTGTTACGGCAGGACAGCTGTTCGCCGTATCGGAGCTGATCGGTAGAGGTGTGAGCAAACTTCGTCCGCGGCGCGAGGCAAAAGATTCCGTTGACTACCCGGAAAGTGTGGAGGACCGAGAGGTCGCGTGAGCCTGCGTGATCCCGAAATCACACGATCTCGCGGCTATCGGGACTGAATGTCAGCCAGCGCCCACTCGATGCGATCGACTTCGTCACGAATCACCCGGATCGCCTGCTGATGCGCGGGAAACGGCACCGGAGGAATCGCCTCGACTGCGTGACGAATCTTGTAGTTCCGGTCCCAGATCTTGTTGATGTTTTCGGCCGTCAGCATCCGCTGCTGGTAGATCCGCTTCGCCAGTCTCGTCACGATCCAGGCGAAGGCCAAGCCGAACATCATTTCGATGGGCAGACGATCGGTTGCGCCATCAAAATCGAAGAACAAGAGCCGATAGACGGCTTCGCCCATCCCCAGCGAGGCGAAGATCACCGCCATCCCAACCAATCCCAAGGTCAACCGATCAACGGGACGAAGCTCCAACGACTGATTCCTGCCACTGTTTTTCACGACTGCCATTGCCCCCAACGGAACGAGTGATGATACAAAGTCATATTGTGCTACAACTCTTGGCTTTTGTGCAGCGCGAAAAGCAGCGGGCGTTCCCCCGGCGTGCCGAAAAGTATCAATGAGGACAATCATGGTCAATCAATCGAAGAGTGACTCTGCCCCCGCCGTTCGGACCGAAGTTTCCCTGATTCGAGGCGGTCCGTTCTACCGCCTGCAGGAATCGACCCGGCTCATCGAGCCCGACGAATGGAACGTTGGGCGCCGGATTACCTTCGCCATTGCGGTCGCCTGGGTGCCACTGGTTCTGATGAAGCTCCTGTTCGATCGCGGCCATCTCCTGCCCTTCCTGAAGGATTACGGAATGAATGCAAGAGTGTTCATCGCCATTCCCGTCCTGATCCTCGCCCAACCCATCATGGAGGCGATCTTTCGCAAGATGGTGAACCACATCTATGCCGCGCACTTACTGGACGACCAGGATCTGACCCGTATGGACGACCTGCTCGCGAGACTGGTCCGGCTGCGCGATTCGGTGCTGCCGGAGGTCATCATCCTGCTGCTGGTTGCAATTCGCACCGTGTTCATCTACGAGACGCAGTTACGCGCATATCCGTGGATGACATACGGGACCGGTAACGATATTCATTTAACTCTGACGGGCTGGTATGCGCTGCTGGTGAGCGCGCCTATTCTGCAATTTCTGGTGGGACTGACTCTCTGGAAATGGTTGCTGTGGACGGTTTTCGCGTTCAGGTTCTCGAAATTCAATTTGCGTATAGTGGCTAGCCACCCGGACGGAAATGGGGGACTTGGGTTCCTGGGAATGACGCCGCTGGCCTTCGCGCCCCTAGCCTTCGCAACCACGATTGTCATCGGCGCCACTTTCCGTCACCAGATCCTGCACGAGGGCGCGCACCTGAACCACTTTCTGCTTCCCGCCATAGTCCTTGCGGTGATCTTCCTTCTCATGGCGCTGGGGCCACTTGTGTTTTTCGTTCCCCGATTGGCAGCCGTGCGCCGCAAGGGAATGCTGGATTACGCCATCCTGGGGCAAATCCAAAGCTCTGACTTCCAGGAAAAGTGGGTCGTTGCAAGAGTTGGTCACGATACGGAATTTATGGGAGCTCCTGAAATCAGCACCCTTTGTGACTACGGACAGGCTTACGAGAAGATCGAGAACATGAAGCCATTTCCCCTCGACAAGGGCGCGCTCATTGGACTGGCTTTGGCCGTCGTCATCCCAGCGTTGCCTACGGTGGTGGCGGAAATTCCGTTGGTGGTTATCTTGAAGCAACTGCTGGGCGCCTTGCGGTAGGGTCCGGCGCGAATCAGACGGCCACGAGTTCAGGCTCGTCGCTTCGGTCGGCTTGACGTCTCGGTTCGTAGACACAGCTGGACTCTTCGGCGAACATGTTGCCAGTTGTGGCAAAGGACCGGGCGCGGGATCCGCCGCAGATTTCGCGATACTCGCATGCGCCGCACTTCCCTTCCAGATTGCGGCTGTCGCGCAGCTTACGGAAGAGCTGCGAGTTGCAATAAATGTCGCGTAGGGACCGACGCCGAAGGTTGCCACCCGAGAGCGAAAGAAATCCGCTGGGACATACCTCGCCACAATGCGAAATAAAGACAGAGCCTTTGCCGTCATTGATGCCGCCAGGCGCGCGGGCAATGGCGTCGGACGTCTCGGCGTCGCCGGCTATTCGCAAAAACTGAGGAATGCGCGAATAGGTCTGCGAGGGTCGCTGTCCCAGCCGCCAGGATTGGGCACGCCGCTGGAGAAGATAGCGGCGATAGTGCTGCGCTTCATTGGTCGCGATATCGAACAGCACGCGCTGCGAGGCGTGGTACAGCTTCTCAAATGCCTGCTCGAATTCCAGCGCCGACAATAGGTCAGCGATCGAGCCACGCCGATCAGGCACCGGGAAAGAAACATTCCACGACAGGATGTTGAGGGTATCGAGCAAGTCGATGATGTCGTCGAGCAACTCCAGGTTATGGCGCGTGACGGTGGTATTGATCTGCACCGGTAGGCCGATTTCCCGTGCCCAGCGCACGGCATCGAGCGTCGATTGAAACGAGCCTGGCAAGCCGCGGCAGGCGTCGTGGATCCTGGCGCCGGGTTCGTCGAGCGACACCGCCAGACGTGCCAGGCCGCACTTCTTGAGGCGGACGATGCTGTCGCGCGTCAGCAAAGGAGTAGCGCTGGACGTGAGCGAGACGCGAACGTTCTGACTGGCAGCATATTGCACCAGATCGAAGATGTCGGGACGCTTCAACGGATCGCCGCCGGTCAGGACGAACACCGGCACTTCCATGGCGGCAATTTCATCGATCAGGCGCTTGCCTTCGGCGGTGCTCAACTCGCCGGGGTTTCGCGAGGGCTGATCGGAGGCGCGGCCGTGCTCGCAGGTGAAGTCGCACTCCTGTGTGGTTCCCCAAATGGCGAGGAACGGGCGCTCGTCGAAGTTGGTGTTCCCCTGCATAAACCCTCCCATCCCACAATGGGAAAAACCTGCAATACAATGCCAGACCCCTGAAGCCGGGTATGTGACGTTGGTCACCATCACATTAATTTTTCGGGGAAGCCCAGGGTTACAGAGCAGATACGGGCACCGGTCACACCACCACGTGAGCCAGGTCACAGCCTCGCCGTTCTTAATCGACCAAAATCGTAGCCACAAAGGGAGCAAATCCTGAGCCCAAGCTCCCTCGGAGGCGGCCATGTCCGACGACAAGCGAGATGTGCTGGAAGTCCTGCGCTACGAACTCAACTTTCTGGAACAGGGAGGCTATGGAAATTGGTATAGCACCCCCTGGGGTCCGGCCTCGATCTTTCAGGATTCCCTGACCTGCCCCAATCACGGGGACCCGACGCGTCCGCACGCCTGCCGTGAGTGCCTGCTTTACGACTTTGTCCCCGAGGAGTTCCGCACGACCGATGTTCCCTGCCACCATATTCCGTTGAATAAGCACGGAGATACGGTGGAGACCCCGCAAACGGAAGAAGAGCTCAGAGAGAACGTCAAGCATTGGCTGAAACGCACAATAGCTCTCATCGAGGCACAGCGGGCGAAGGACAAGGAAAAGGACGCGGAGCAGGAAAAGCAGAAGGTTGGCTAGTCGGTTCGCGCAAGTTCGAATACGCGCCGCCGCGAGTTAGTTCCAAAACGGAACGCGTGAGGCGACTTAGGGAGTCCCTCACCGCAATTTGCGTTCGTCAGCGCGTAAAATCCGAACAAATTGTTTGTCTTAGGAGTACCTATGACCCGGGCGTTTACTTCTCTCAACCCGCAGGAAGCCCTCCACATTGCCATCTTTATCGAAGAGCGCAACGCGGGCATCTACCATCGATTCTCCGAAATGTTTACTGAGTTCCGCGATGCTGAATCGCTGGAGATTGCCGCTGTTTTCTGGGACATGGCGGTAGAGGAGAAACGTCACAGCGCGCTCTTGCAGGGAACGTATCATGAGCACTTTGGCGAGGACGTTTGCCCGCTGACAGAAGACGATCTTAGCGACATGATCGAGGTACCGAACCTGGAAAATGGAGATGTGTTTGCGGCAGCCGAGGTGACCAAAGACAGCGCCCGCAAACGTGCACTGAAGGTCGCCCTTGCGGCGGAGAAAAGTGCACACGACTACTACGCCCGCTTGCGCGATCAAACTGAAGATGGAATCTTGCGCCAGCTCTATAACGAACTCTCGCAGATGGAGGACGGACACGTCGTGTACTTGCAGAACATGCTGAAGGCGTCAGCGATGGAGACGGACAAGGAAGTGCAGTAAGCTGCCAGAAATTGGCGCGAACCCGACCAGCAGTTTCCCGGTTCTGCCGAGCGGCCTTCGATCCTAGTTTTTCGGCATCCGCATGTCAGGGAACGACTTGAACTCTACCGTACGCTCGTTGGCGTGCTCCACGCCCTTGGCGTCGGCCGAATGCATGGTCAACTTGCCGCGAATCACCCGATAACCTTCCTCACCCTTTTGCTTACCGGCGACCGTGGTCAGCGTGCCATCGAACTCATACCAGACGGCGTGCACCGGCTTGGTCGTGAAATGAAGGTGATCGCCTTGCAGTGATGCCTTGTCGAAAAACTGATCGATGAACTGCCCCTTGTCGCTATCGGTGTCGCCGAAGCGTGACACGAAGCCGGTGAGTTGGCCGTCATCGACGGTGAGTTGTACGAATTCACCTTCCTTTAGAAAGGTGAACATGCCAGAGAGGTCGCTGGAAACAGCAGGGGCCGACGCCGCCTGCGCGAAGGCCGGACCGGCCATGACAAAAGCGACGGCAAACACCATCGCACAATTCAGAAGTTTACGAATCACAGTTCTCCGTTGACCTCCATCATGGCACGGCAGGGAGGAATGCGAAAGCCACCAAGTCCGGAATCGCGAGTTGCGTCGCAGCCGCATGAACGTGAACCACGAACGCGCGATGGCGAAGATGGCTTTTGGTTATAATCCATCTACGCGTACCACGGTAGGGGAGGATGTCAGAGGCAACAGCGACGCAGCCCCAGCAAGATGACGCATTGCACGATGCGCCGGTCCTGCATTACGAACTGGAGCCGCGACTGCGTGTCTTTTGGCGTAATCTCACCGACCTCATTCAGCGGCGTGAGCCCGCGCCGGTCGAAACCACATCGCAGCCGATGCCCGTCCCAGAAGAGACCTTCATCCGCACAGGACTGGGCGCGCGACATTATCTGGAATCGTATGGCTATCACGCGCTTCTGATCGTTCTCATCTATTTCTTCTCGACCTCGGCGTGGTTCAACCGGCCAGTACAGTTGCCGTCGCCGTATGAAAACACTACGGTCGACCACTATGCACTGAGCGAATACCTGCCGCCGATCAACACTGGGCCACGGGGCGAGGCGAAGCCACGAAAGGGCGAGCCCAAGCTGGCCAAACAGGAAATCCTGTCGGTGCCTCCGAATGCCGACAACAACCACCAGACCATCGTGACGCCGCCCAACGTCAAGCTGAACCACGACGTGCCCCTTCCCAACATCGTGGCTTGGACAAACATTCCGGGCCAGCCCATCGCAGCCGCGTCGCGACAGTTGTCGCAGCTTAAGATGCCGCAGTTCACGCCGCAGGTGGTAGAACCGACCGCCGACGTATCGAAGCTGAAATCGCACGAGAAGGTAACGACGCTCGACCAGCAAACCGTCGTGGAACCCACCGCTGACGTCTCGAAGGTGAAGGCCAAATTGACCATGCCGGTGCTGGCTCAGCCGTCGGTGGTAGAGCCTCCGTTGTCGCCCGACCAGTTGAAGCTGAAACGCGGCGAAATGAACATGGCGCAGATGGATCCGCAGGTGGGCGCACCCAAATTGCAGGTGCAACCGCAGCGGGCGGGTGCGGTCGGTGATACGGCGGCCACGAACAATGCCGGCAAGAATGTTCCGGCGCAGCCCAGCATTCAGGGGCTGCAATCGACGAAGGGACAGGGCCAGATCATCGCGCTCAGCCTCAGTCCCGCTGATGTTCGTGGACCAGTTGAGGTGCCGAGCGGCAATCGCAGTGGCGAGTTTCACGCCTCTCCTGGCGGCAAGCCAGATGCGCCGGGAACGCCGACTGTCGCGGGCAATCCGGGAGCAACCGGGAGTGGAGCGGGCGGCGGCAAAGGTAGCGGCTCAGGGAATGGGAACGGCGGCAACGCACCGCCAGGAATCAGCGTTGGTTCTGCGCCGCCTGGGGCGGCAACCGCGGCGGTGACGGGAACTCAGGGAAAGTCGCCCAGTGATGCCCAGAAAGAGGAGAACAAGAGGATCATCGCGGCGGCGATGAATCCGTCGATACCGAGGGTGAACCGCACACCGGAAGCGCCGCCTCCCACAATGTCGGATGACGACATCGACTCAATCGAAAAGCAGGTGTTCGGGCCGAAGAAGTTCTACTCGCTGGTGCTCAACATGCCGAACCTGACGTCGGCCACGGGCAGCTGGATCGTGCGTTTTGCCGAGTTGAAGCAGTCGGACAACAAGGTCGCGATCGCCGCACCGGTAGCCGTGTCGAAGGTCGATCCTGCGTATCCCGCCGACGCGCTGCGCGACAACGTGGAAGGAACAGTCACACTCTATGCCGTGATTCACACTGACGGAACCGTCAGCGGCATCAAAGTGTTGAACAGCGTCGATCCCAGGCTCGACGCGGCCGCCGCACATGCACTCTCGCGCTGGCAGTTCCGTCCTGGCACCAAGAACGGCGATCCCGTTGAACTCGAAGCCGTGGTGCAAATTCCCTTCCGCAAGACGCATATCCATTGAGCCGACGTGCCGCACGCTATCATGGTTCCCATGACAAGCGATCTTTCACTCAGCCAGCAGGAAGTGCAACGAAATGTTCCCGCCGGACTCATCGATGATGCGCGCAAGCACGTTTACGAGGCGGCGATTCGCACTCCGCTGGTGCGGCTGAATTACGACGGGCCCGCCGAGATTTATCTGAAATTGGAGTGCCTCCAACCTATCGGGTCGTTCAAAATTCGCGGAGCGTACAACGCTGTGCGACTGCTGCCCGAGGAGCAGCGACGGCATGGCGTATGGACGATCAGCGCAGGCAACGCCGCCCAGGGAGTCGCGCTGGCGGCTCGCAAGGCGGGCGTGCCCTGCAAGGTGCTGGTGATCGAGACGGCTCCCGCTGCCAAGCTCGATGCGGCGCGGCGATTGGGGGCGGAGATTGTGCCCGCATCGTACGACCAGTGCTGGAAATCGCTGGCGGAGCGCACGCATCCGGCGATGAGTGGAACGTTCGTGCATCCGTTTGAAGATGACGAATTCATCGCGGGGAATGCCTCAGCGGGATTGGAAATTTTGGAGGACCTGCCCGACGTGGACGCGGTGGTAGCGGGATTTGGGGGTGGAGGCTTGTCGTGCGGCATCGCTGCCGCAATGCAAGAGCGCGCGCCGCACGTAAAGGTGTTCGCGGCGGAACCAGAGACGGCTTCTCCGCTGGCGCGGTCGTTTGAGATGGGCTCGGCGCAAAATTTTCCCGCCTGGGAGGCGAGCTTCGTGGACGGATGTGGAGGCAAGTCGGTGTTTCCGCGGATGTGGGCGCTCGCTCATCATCTGCTGGCCGGATCGATTGTGTCGACGCTGGAGGAGATTCGACTGGCCATGAAGCTGGTGGCCGAGAGGAACCACGTGATCGCCGAGGGCGCGGGAGCTTGTGCGGTAGCGGGCGGACTCAGCGGGAAATGCGGCCCGGGAAAGATTGTCTGCGTGGTCAGCGGGGGCAACATCGATCTGGCAAAGTTCGCGGAACTGGTGACCAAGGCGTAAGTGCAGAGGCTCGGCTACGGGCTAAATGTTTACCAATTAGTGCAACATTTGCTTCTTCACGGTCCTTTGAAATCAATGGTTGGCCGTAAATTGTTCGCAAACCATTGACTGCGTGAGAGTTATGCGTATCCGTGTCCAGCGTAAGGACTTAGCCGCTCGACGTGAGTATCAAGAGGCGCGCAGAGTCGATCCTAGGTTAGCGTCCAACAACCTTTTAGTTATCAAAGATCGCGGACGACCCTCGGCCTCGGTGCGAGCCTTGGCAAGAGACACCAATCCCTTGCCTCACAATGGTCCTTTTACGTGGCTTGGAGGCGGGCGCGAAAGGGCATGGGACACAGTTACGTGTGATAACGGAGGAACGGGTCTGTTGAGCTCTTTACCCACGGCTTCAACAAATGCCGCCCTGCGGGCTGGTCGTCATGCGTTGCGACTGTGCTCGCACCCACCCTTTTCTTCTAAGTAGGGCGAAAAGGATGCGGCATCCACAGTGTGGGAGGTCGAGACGAAAAGACCCACCCGCCGCTCCGCTCCAAAATACGCCCCAAAACTCTTGCGACCGATCGGTCGCAACTTCATCTTGGAAGCACGAGGCGAGCCGCGATCAAAGTAGCTCTTATCGAGACGACGGAAATCCGTTAGCACATGAACTTAAGGAGACCACGCACATGACCGCGCCCGTCGCGTCGAACACGCTTAGCGTGAACATTTTTACTGCCCCAGGGAAGGCTATGGTCGGCGAGCGGCCAAAGCCCTTCGGCGAAGCGCTCGGCTTTGACCCGATCACGTCGACGTTGATCTTCGGCGAGCACGACGCGGTGCTGGTAGACGCAATGGGGACAGTGGCTGAGGCCAAGGCTCTCGCGGATTGGATTGCTCTGCACAACCGCAACTTGGAGACCATCTATATAACGCACGCCCATTTCGACCACTTCTACGGTCTGAGCATTCTACTCGACCGTTTTCCAGGCGCTCGGGCGATAGCAACGCCCAAGACGGTGGAGGCCATGCAGTCGTCTTTTGTTCCTCCGCTGAGCCAATTCGCCCGCCAATTGTTTCCCGGGCAAGTGCCGACGAAGTTGGTCTCACCTGTGCCCTACGAGGGCGGCACCTTCACGCTTGAGGGCCACGAATTGCGCATCATCGAGCAGGGCCGCACCGATTGTCCTGATTCAACGTCTCTATACGTTCCATCGATCGGCCTGATCGTCGCTGGCGACGTGGTGTACAACCAGTGCCACATGTACGTCGGCGACACCACCCCTGAGAGCCGGAAGAACTGGGTCGCGGCGCTGGATCGCTTAGCAGCGCTGAACCCGGCGATGGTTGTCGCCGGTCACAAGAAGCCAGGCGCGCCCGACTCTCCCTCGACCATCCAGGACACCAAGCGGTACCTGCAGGACTTCGATCGGTTGCAGAAAACCGCGACGTCCGACCAGGAGCTGTTCGATCAGATGACGGAGCTGTACCCGCATTGGGTAGCCAATCAGTCGTGGTTAATGTTCGGATTCCCGCAGGAGAGCTTCGATCTTCCCAGCTCTCCTGTTTTGACGAAGCAAAATTGGGCACACGCCATATCCCATTTATGACGGTCGTCGTAGTTAACGGCCCAGCCGTCCAGGAGGAAATCATGAAACTCGCAGGCAAGAAGGCTCTCATCACCGGCGGAAACAGCGGCATCGGCCTGGCCACTGCCCGCCTTTTCGTTGCAGAAGGCGCAGAAGTCGCAATTACGGGTCGCGATCAACAGACACTGGATGAAGCGGTCGCCGAGCTGGGATCGAAGGCGCACGGCTATCGCGCCGACGTTACGGTGGCGGAGGACCGCAAGAAGCTTTTCGCTGAACTCGCCAAAGACTTTGGCAAACTTGACATCGTCTTCGCCAATGCAGGCATTTCTGGCAGTACGCCGACTGGCACGACCGACGAAGCCATCTTCGAGAAGGTAGTCCACACCAACCTCAACGGTGCTTTCTTTACCGTCAATTCAGCCGCTCCTCTCATGAATGACAACGGCGGCATCATCTTCAACGGATCGGTGCAAAGTTATCTCGGTCAACCAGGCTTGGCTGCCTACGCTGCCACGAAAGGCGGACTCGTCTCGATGGCGCGATCCATCGCCGCAGACCTTGCACCGCGCAAAATTCGCGTGAACGTGGTGGCCCCTGGAGCGACGAAAACTCCCATCTGGAAGCGCGGGCCACGCGCCAATGCCACGGCAGAGGAATCCGCAAAAGTTTCCGATTTCTTCTCTTCCACGGTTCCACTTGCCCGTTGGGGCGAGCCGGAAGATCTGGCCAAGGCTGTGCTTTTTCTTGCCTCGGACGATTCGTCGTACATCAACGCGGTCGAGCTGGTGGTGGATGGCGGCCTGACGGGTGCTCCCTTCGGAGCTGCCGTTCTTCGCGGCTGACGCGGAAGGCAGCCCATCGAAGGCCGGCTCGGGACAGGAGAGATAGACATGAAACCCTGGAAAGTAGTTTCGCTAATTCTGGTTGTTCTTGCGGTTGCGGCCGCGGTTTACGGGCTGATTCTCGTGCGACACGGCTTCAGCGCACTAGGGACACCATCGGCGATTGAGGAGTTCGCGGCCACAACAGCACGCAAATTGGCTGTGCCATCCGCGTATCGCCAACTTCGCAATCCCATCACGCCTTCAACGGAGAGCATTCGGGGAGGCATGGAGCATTTCGCCTATCATTGCTCCCCGTGCCATTCGAATGACGGAGCGGGCCAGACGGTATATGGCAAGGGCCTCTATCCGAAACCGCCCGACATGCGCGCAGCCGCGACGCAGAACAAGAGCGATGGCGAGCTCTACTACACAATTGAAAATGGAGTTCGTTTGAGCGGCATGCCTGCCTTCCATGGGACGCACACTGTCCCGCAAACCTGGCGCCTGGTTTTGTTCATCCGGCACTTGCCTCAGATCACGCCCGAGGAACTCAATGAGATGAAGGGGTGGAATTCGAAGATGGAGGCAGATCCAGCGCATTTCTGAAGGGCGGGAAAGAAACTCGGAGAAACTCGCGGTTTTAGTTCGTGACGTGGGACTGCGCGGTCGAGAGGTTCCACTGGCTGAGTGAAGCTTTCGCCGAAGATGTCAGGAGTACAGAATTCGATTTCAAAACAGGAGAACAAAATGACACCAAAAGGAAAAGTACTGGTGCTGGTCTCGAGCGGTCGTGGCCTGCCCTTGAAAGATGGCAAGGTTTATACCGGCGCTGGCTATTACCTCAACGAACTGACGGTTCCGGTTCGCGCCCTGATGAAGGAGGGCTACGAAATCACTTTCGCCAATCCCAAAGGCAACGCGCCCCAAGTGGATGTGCATTCAGAGGTCGCCGATTTCTTCGGCGGGGACGCGGCCAAGCTTCAGGACTACATGTTATTCCGCGACGGCCTGCATGGGCTCAGAGATCCAAGCCGCATCTCGGATGTCATCGCATCGGGCCTGGATCAATATGACGCTGTTTTCGTCCCCGGCGGCCATGGTCCGATGATCGATCTTCTCGATGACCCCAATGCCGGCATAGTGATGAGACACTTTCACGAAACATCCAAGCCTACGGCAGTGCTCTGCCATGGCCCGATTTCACTACTCTCGGCTCTTCCGAATTCGACGGAGGTGGTCGCGGCGCTGTCGGCGGGCGATGCCGCTGGAGCACACGCAAAGGCTCAAGGTTGGATCTATTCCGGTTATAAGATGACTATCTTTTCGACAGCGGAAGAGCAGCAGCGGGAGCCGCTTGAGATTGGTGGTAAGGTCCTCTTTTACCCCGACTTCGCCTTGCGAACGGCGGGCGGTGACGTAAGTGTGCTCGCTCCATGGACGAGCTACGTCCTTCAAGATCGCGAGCTGATCTCAGGTCAGAACCCGTTCTCTGATGAGGCGCTTCTGAAACTTCTTCTAGCGGCACTCAACGGGAATAAAAAGTGAGTCGGTAAGTCTATCGGGATTGGAGCCGTCAATGAACAGCGTACAAATCGAACAGAAGAGCTATGAGATGCCCCCGCGCGAGGGGATCAGCATCGCGCAGTTTCTCACCGTAGCCGACATCGAGCGATCGGCTCGCTACTACGAAAAGATCTTCGGCGCTCGCATTCTGACCCTGGGTGACGGCAACGCGCCTGCGTACCTTCAGCTTGCGAATATCTGGATGATTCTGAACGTTGGAGGCGGGCCAACCCCGGATAAGCCGACGGTAACGCTCAGCGTCCCCGACCCGAATCACATCAACAGCTTTATGAATTTCCGCGTTGCGGATATTCAAGCGTGCTATGAATTATGGAAAAGTCGAGGAGCCGAATTCATCACCGAGCCAATACCCAAGTACGGCGAGATACGCTGCTATATCCGTGATCCTGACGGCTACATCATCGAGGTAGGACAGAGCACCACCCTCAAGTTCGGTTAACGCTCGGCCGGGGCGGGATGCGGATTTAGACGCCTGCGGAACTCCGCTTAGAGCCAGCCTATTGGCGCGAACGAAGGTTACTTTTTGGCGGCCAAATCTCTACCGACCCTGGCATCACCCGGCCCATCGCGGCGAAAATATCTATTCAAATCACATTTATCGGAAAACTCCCAGTTGTTTGTCTACTGTGCACCGCTGGCTTTGCGGGCTTTGTCGAATTCGTCGCCAGACTTCCATCCTACTTGCTAGTCTGGTTAGCCGCTTCCCATCCTAGAGCTACTCCGAAGCGCGCGATGTCGGCGTCGGTGCGGAAGTCCATATCCGGATGGTATTCGTCGCTAGGATGGTGATAGTCGTTGGTGACGTAATCCTTAGCCTTCTGAATGCCCCATTGGCGATCGTGTCCTGCGTAGAGCATGCCGCTGCCCACGGAGAACGCGGGCACGCCCACGCGCGCCAGGCTGAAGTGGTCAGAGCGGTAATAGTGTCCGGCGTTGGGATTGGGGTCGGGAATGATGGCTAGTCCGAAGGCCTTGGCAGTGCTCTCGACCGTAGGGTAAAAGGTGGTGCGCTCGGCGCCGGAGACGCTGACTTCCTGGGGAATGCCGAGCGGCGGAATGTCGTCGAAGTTGAGGTCGAGCGAAAGGTCTTTGGCCGGGACTGGCGGATGCTTGCCGGAATTTTCGGAGCCGAGCAGACCCTGCTCCTCGGCGGTGACGGAGACGAAGTACATGGAGCGCTTGGGCGGCGTCTTGCTCTCGGCAAAGACGCGCGCCAATTCCAGCACGATGGCCACTCCGGTCGCGTTGTCTTGCGCGCCATTGAAGATGTTGTCGCCGGGCATGCCGGGCACAATGCCGAAGTGGTCGTAGTGCGCGGTGTACATCACACCCTGGTCTCTGAGCTTGGGGTCGGAGCCGGGCAGGACTGCGACGACATTGTTGGAGTCGAAGGGGCGCACCTTGCTGACGATGTGTGCCTTGAAGCGCGCGGGCAGCAGCTCGGCCTTGAAGCCGGGCTTGGCCGCGGCGCCCATCTCGTTGTCGAGGTTCTTGCCGCATTCCTGCATGAGCTTGCGGGCGACGTCGAGCTGGATCCACGAGGCGATTTTGAGTTTGGGCGCGGAGTCGTTGCGCAGGTACGAGCGCTCGCCGGACCAGGAGTTGCGTACCACGTCCCACCCGTAGCTGGCCATCTCGGTTTTGTGGATGAGCAGCACTCCGGCTGTCCCATGCGCGCGGCCTGTTCGTACTTGTGGTCCAGCGTCCGTAGTAGGTGAGCGCCGGGCCGGCGAAGAATTTCGGATCGTCGGAGGGCGGCTCGTTGACCAGCATGAGCAGGATTTTGCCCTTGACGTCGATGTCCTTGTAGTCGGTCCAGTTGAATTCGGAGCGTCGATGCCGTAGCCCATCCAGACTAGGGGCGCGTCGATGGTGGTAGAAGTGTCTGCCAGTTCGTCCATGGCGACGATATCATCTTTGAAGCGCCAGGTGAGCGGGTCACCCTTGGCGGGGATGAGCGAGTAGGTGCTCTCGGGCTGAATTTGAATGCCAACCATCGGAACCTTCTGCAGGTCGCTGCCGTTATCGCCCCGTTGAGTCCTGTTGAGCCGAACTGCGTGCCAATATTACTCGGCGGCAATGTCTCCACCGCGCTGGCCGGTGCCGCGACCTTCAAGGAGGTCATGGCAGAAAGCGAACATTCTAACAAATGTTTTCGGGATTGATAGCGGCCATGGCCTCTCGGCCGCAGGAGGCGACGAGGCCACCTTGGGAAC
>CAWIPZ010000023.1:0-160019 GCA_963837915.1 uncultured Acidobacteriaceae bacterium | reverse complement strand
TAGGAATGTGTGGGATTTTCTCGTCCTCCCAGCTAAAATCGGCATCGAAGATTTCAGCCTATGTCACTCGACGAGTACCACAAGAAACGCGACTTTCAGAAGACGCCTGAGCCCTCCGGCAAAGGCGAATCAAAAAAGACTTCTTCTCACCTCATCTACGTCATCCAGAAGCACCGCGCTACCCAGCTTCACTACGACTTCCGCCTCGAATGGGCAGGCACGCTCCTTTCGTGGGCTGTGCCGAAGGGACCGTCACTCGATCCATCGGTCAAGCGGTTGGCCATGCAGGTGGAGGATCATCCGGTCGACTACGCAGATTTCGAGGGCGTGATTCCCGCCGACGAATATGGCGGAGGCACCGTGATGGTGTGGGACATCGGTACTTGGGAGCCGGAAGTGCCCGATGTCGACGAGGCCCTGCGCAATGGCGACTTGAAGTTCATTCTGCACGGGAAGAAATTGCAGGGCTCTTGGGTGCTGGTTCGCACCCGCGGATTTGGTTCCAGCAAAGGCAAGTCATCGTGGCTGCTCATCAAGCATCGCGATGCGTACGCTTCCGAGGACGACATCACGGCGGACCAGCCGTACTCCGCGATTTCTCATCGCCTGCTGGCTGACATCGCGCGCGACCGCGGCGGCAACGTAGAGCAGGCCGCGACTGGCGATCCTCAACCTGCGAAGGCAACGCCCACCAAGTCGTCGGGCGCTAAGGCCGCAAAGCGCGCGAGCAAGCGTGCGCCAGCCAAGACTACGACAAAGAAGTCTGGCCGCTGACGAAAGGGTCCGGGAACCATGGCCGTAAGCGATCGAATCCCCTTCCGCGTTCACCCGATGTTGGCTACGCTGGTCGCCGAACCCTTCCATAAGCCGGGATGGGTGTACGAGGAGAAGTATGACGGCATCCGGCTGCTGGCCTACAAAGAAGGTGAGCGCGTCTCGCTGTATTCGCGCAACGACCTTGATCGCACAGCCAGCTACCCTGAAGTCGCTGCGGCGATTGCAAAGCTACGGCCCTCGTCGCTGCTCCTCGATGGTGAAGTGGTAGTGTTCGACCGCAAGAAAGTTTCGCGCTTTCAGCTTCTCCAGCAGAGCAAGGAAAAGAGAGTGTATGCGGCGTTCGATTGCCTATACGCCAATGGCAAAGACTTTCGTCGCAAGCCACTTTCCGAGCGCCGCAGTCGTCTGGAAGAGGTTGTGGATTCGAAAGGCGCGTTGTTGCTTTCGCACCGGCTGGCGGAGAACGGTCTCGAAGCCTACAAGCTGGCGAAGCGCCACGGTTACGAAGGCCTGGTCGCAAAAGACCTGTCCTCGCCCTATGTCGAAGGCCGGTCGAAGTTCTGGCTGAAGGTCAAGGTGCATCAGGAAGATGAGTTCGTCATCGCCGGATACACCGCTCCGGCGGGCTCACGCAGCCACTTTGGTGCGCTCCTGCTGGGAGCGTATCAAGACGGCAAGCTGTGCTACCTAGGAAAAGTCGGCACCGGTTTTGATCAGGACGCACTGGCGTCACTGTATAAGAAGTTCCAGCCGCTGGTCAGGAAGACGTCCGCGCTCTTCGATCCTCCGCGCGAGCGCGATGTCACCTATCTTGCTCCGAAGCTGGTTGCACAGATCTCCTATCAGGAATTGACTGCCGACCAAAAGCTGCGCCAGCCAGTGTTCTTGGGCCTGCGTGACGACAAGAGTGCCAAGGATGTCAGTTTGCCGGAGGTTGACGCATGAAATCCCAGGCAACTGCATCGCCGGCGATTTCGACTTTGCCAATCAAAGTTTCCAACCCGGATAAAGTCTTCTGGCCCGAAGAGGGTTACACCAAGCTCGACCTCATCGAGTTTTATGCCGGGATCTTTCCGCTCCTCGAACCCTATTTGAAAGACCGCATGCTGACGCTCGAACGCTGTCCCGATGGAATGAATGGGGAATGCTTCTACCAGAAAGAAATGCCGGTCAGCATGCCTCCCGGCACACCAGCCAAGCGGATCGAGAGCACAGAAGGCAAAAGGAAGTATGTCAATTACTTGGTCGGCGGCTCTCTGGAAACGCAACTGGCGCTGGCCAACCTCGGGTGCATCGCGGTCCACGTAATGGGAAGCCGTGCACGCACGCCTCGCAAACCGGACTGGGTATGTTTCGATTGCGATCCGGAGTCCGGCAAGTTCGCCGATGCGGCGCGCGCCGGACTCTATGTGAAGGAAGCGCTCGATGCGCTCAAGTTGGAGTCGTTCGCCAAGACTTCAGGAAGTCGCGGATTGCATGTGTTCGTCCCCATCAAGAGCGGTCTGGACGTCTCCGAAGTACTGGCATTCGCGCAGGAGGTGGTCAAGCGCGTTGCTGCCGCACATCCGCAAGAGCTGACGGTCGAGCACTCGATCGCTGCGCGGCGAGGACGAGTCTATCTCGACCCGTTCCGCAACGGCTTCGGGCAGACTGTCGTTGCGCCCTATTCGGTGCGCCGTCGCCCGCACGCGCCCGTTTCAACACCGCTGGATTGGAAGGAAGTCAAACCTACTCTCGATCCGGCTTCGTTCAACATAAGCAACTTTTCGAAACGTACGAAACGGGCCGATCCTTGGGCTGATTTTTTTGCCTCGCGTCAGTCACTAAAATCTGCGATTAAGCTGCTCGCAAAAGTGTAGGCAACGAAGAGCTCGTTAGTGAGAGCAACACGTGATTGGACATGTCGGTCCGGGAACCACGTAGTCCAACTTGTTGTTGCTCGAAGCACCAGCGCACTTGTGCTGCCCCGAATTCCTGGCGGGTTGACTGGGACACATCTTTCTCCGCCAGCGGCTTGAACTCGAAGGTAACGGTGTAATCCGGCGCGACGGTCGCCAGCACGTAACCGTACACGTCGGTCCTGGCGATCGTCGCCTCACCGAGATCTTTAGGCAGCCGATAGCGCACCGCGCCGGCACTGCCGACGATCCATCCCGGCAATACGTCCTCTTTCGCATGACACGCAGTGGCGTAAATGTTATTCATCACGTAGTGCGAGTGGCTGGCCATGACATAAACGTTCTTGTGCGCGGTGCGGCGGAAATCCAGCAGAGCTTGATACGCCTGCCGGCCCGTAGTCTGCTCTTGCGGCGAGTCGTTCATGCTGTGTCCTGCGGACAAGCTATCGGGAAAAGCGGCATGCATGCCGACCACGACAGTGTGAATCGCAGGGTTGTCAGCGGCGCGCTTCACTTCGGCGAGAAACCAGGTCATCTGGTCGGGCTCGAACTGATCCGTGCCCGCATTGTCGAGGTTGATAAAGTCAATGCCGCGATCAATCCAGTGATAATACGTTTTGACGAGATGATCATTCGGATCGTCGGCCAAGCGCTGTTGCCGGATCACCGGCGAATCGTACCAATCGGCGAACTGCGCAATGATTTCGTTGTGCGTCTTGGGCTGAATCAACTCATGGTTGCCGATGGCTAGGAATATCGGCAGGCTGCCGAACGGCTTAAGTTGGTGGTTAATGAAATCGGGCCACGCAGCATCCTGGTAATCGGTAATGGCTGATTGCGGATTGAGCCGCGCATAATCCTCGTCGAACATGTAGATCGCGCGGTAATCGCCGAGGTGCCAATAGAACGCGGCGCCATCCTTGAGAACACCTTGGGCGATCGCCGGCATGATGATGTCTCCGCAGTTACGGGAGTCGCCCGACACAGCAAACTTCCAGGTCGTATGCTTATCCTGGGCCAGTGCGAACCGCATCGATGGGCGCAAACGAACACCAGCAGCACGAACAATAAGCTGAACCGCAGATCGAAGTGGGACATGGGTAGGTTCAGGCGCACCATGATAACGCAGGGCGAGTCAGGGAGCGGGAACGGTCTCCACCGAGCTGGAAATCCCCTCAGTGGCTAAAGCCCGTACACATTTTTAGCGGCGTACGGCACGACTGAAGTCGTGCCCTGATCAAGGCTGCTTTGAAACGACTTTAAGCTGAACTGACACCGCCGTGGCTAAAGCCATCGGGATCGTGGAGCCTTATTCACCACGCTAAAGCGTGGTGCTTCCACCTCTAACCGTCGGCTGAAGTGAGTGTCCTTTCAAAACCTCAATAACGTCTTGTCCTACTCTATGACGACTCAGTGAGGCGAAGCGGTCGCGTCGGTCCCGGGCGGCGGCTGCGGTGGCTCCTCAAATTTCGCCGCGTCAATCGGCGCGTTGCTCTGCACCTCATCCAGTTGAATGGTAAACGCCCCGCTGGGACGCGCAATAGTCCAACGATACGGAGTCTTCACTCCTCCCGGCGTCGCGATAATCCGCGTAGTCAACCTGCGTTGGGTTCAGCCCGAGGGCGGTATCGGTATAGTGCAGCATTCGCACCAGCAATCCGCTCTGCGGATCAAAGTAGAACTTCACCGGCGGCTCTCCCTTACTGATGCCCCACACCACGATGGCTGCGTGGCCGTCGACCTCTTCTGGATGGGGTTGCAGTCTGGTCTCGGCAAACATCGCGGCTCAGGTGGGTTGGGAACATCACCGTGGCATCGAGTCGCGCCGCGTACTGGTCGGAAGCCGACATTTCGTGCAAGGGCGCCCGGGAGCGGCCAGCCAGCCCGCGTGTCCGTTGTAGGCCGTGACACTTTCGCCATTCTGAGTATGCATTACCGAAACCCGCATGTCGGGAGATTTGGCATAGACCTCGATAGGCAGCTTGCGGCCGCCACCCAACAGAGCGTTGCCCTTCTCAATGCGCGTCGTTACTTTATCCAGGGCTGCCTGCCCTCCAGCGGCTTCGAGATACTTGGCGATCACAGCGTTTCCCGACGGCCAGGTGGCGCGCGCCGCCGCGTCGTCCTGGTCGCTTATCGGTAACAGCTCAGCTTGGGCGCCGCTATGGCGATAGCGGGAATCGCTTCGGGATGGATCGCTCCGCGATGGCAGGTGTTACACGTGACCTCACGCTCGCCTGAGAAATTGTTCTGGTTGATAGCGGCCATCATGCGCATCATCTCGCGGGCTGTCTTCTTGGTCTTTTTGTCGTCCTTGTCCATCTCGCGCTCGACGTGGCAGAAGTCGCACTCCACGCCTAGCGACGCGCTGATGAACTGCATAGTGGGAACCAGTTGATCGGCGGGAATTTCCTTCAGGACCTGGATGTTCTTGAATTGCTGTGCCGCCGTTTTTGTGTCCGCACCACCGCGTGCGGCCAGCATCAATGGACGGCCGACAAGAACAGTAACGACCAGCGCAACTGCCATCCCCGCAACCGCTAAACTCCGCCTTGTCATTCCGGATTCCCCATCCTAGAGCTTTGTGTTCTGAACAAGTCCCACCACTCTGAACCCAGTCCTGCGGCTCCCCTGCTTCGCCGTTAGTCGGGCACCACCTCGCCTGCACGAACTACTCGAATGTCGTGATCGGTAAACGAGTAATGCGTGTCGGCAAATTCGCGCTTGGGCATATGACAGCTTACGCAATCGTGATCGGACTGCGGACACGCTTTGCCAGGATGGTCCTTAGTCGTGGCCGCGCCGGATTTTGTCACATGACACCCCAGACATTTCTGGTCGTAGAAGCTAGTATCGCGCACCATCGGCTGGTGGGGATCATGACAGCCCACGCACGTGATGCGGGCATCGCCCTTGGCCCAGCATTGGCTGTTCTGCAGACGGTACGCCGGAAAGCGGACGGTTGACGCTCCCGTCAAGTCACCCAGCTGCACATCCACCCAAGTCATGTGACACGCGCCGCAGAAGTCCACCGAGGCGGTGCGATCGAGATGCTTCGGGTTCATGGTCAAGCCCTCACCACCCTCGATATGGGCCTTCATGGCAGCGACGTGGTCCGCACCGGGACCGTGGCACGCTTCACAGCTCACTCCCGGAATCACATCGTCGAATCCGCCTTCGGCGGTGACAGCGGCGGCGTGGCAGGCAAAACATCTGCGGGCTTCTTCCGGCATTACGATGCGTCCGATCGCCGCCTGAACGGTTTCGGCACGCCGCGGCTGGTTGGTGGTGCGATCGAATCCGGAGATGCCACCGAAGTAACTAAAGTGACTTTCGTAGTACGTGCCCTGCTTGACAGTCACGTAGACCTGGCTGATTTTTCCGTCGCCGAAAGCCCAGGTAATGGGTTGCGAGGCTGCGTCGCTCCCTTGGCTTACCGAGTAGTGATAGTCATGCGGGCTGTGCTCCAGCTTGTACAAGAAGGATTCGAGGTGAAAACTTTGGCCTTCGCGGGTGCGCAAAACGTCACTGTCACCGGGCCGCAGCAGAGCGTTTGCCATCTCGCTGCCTTTGGCAGAAGCTACGATCGAGGCATGACATTGCGCACAGGCCTCGGATCCGACAAAGTCTTTGCGCGTGGGCAGCAGCTTGGTGGGCCACCAGCCGGGCTGGCTGATGCGCTCCAGCGTGCTCATGCGGTCAACCTCGGAGCTGGGTTCGCGCGCCTGTAACGCGACGCTCATTACGAATATCAGCATCATGCCGGCCACGAGTGCGAAGCGGGCACGTCGTGCTTTGACACTGGGCAAGGTACTAATCATGCAGGCGCTGACAAATCAGACGTCGGAGTCCCCACAAAAACGAGCGTGGCACTATGCTACTACTTGCGGGTTAAGGTGGCACTTCTGTGTCGTCTTGCGGCGGTGTTCGCTAGCCCGCCATTGATGCCAACTCGGTGCCGACTTTCACCGCAGTGGTGATGGCGGTGATCACTTTGGCGATGTTTGCCAAGTCCTGGGTCATCGTCTGCAATGAATCCTGCGCGTCTTTCATTTGCGATACGACCTGCTCGATCTGCGGATCGTCATCGTGAAAGATCTGGTTGATGGCGTTCCAGTAATTGCGCCTCGCCGCAACGTAGCTGGCACGCACCTGATTGCGCTGATCGTCGGTCTGACAGGCGGCCAGGATGTCGGCGAGGTGCTGCGTCAGGAACAGATACTGCGCTTCCAGACTGTGCAGAGCATCACCCATAGACTTCTAGTCCTTTCTGTTCCAATCTTTCGCGGCGTCAGTGCTTCTTGGCTACCGCTTCGACCTGCTGGCTCGCTGACTTCAATGCCGCCGCCAGCGCCATGGTGTTCGCGTGATAGGTATTGATCTGGTTGTCGCCGGTGGACTGAATTTTCAGTTCAGCCAGGTGCCGCATTTCGGCGGGAGTCTGATTGGCGGGCAGCTTCGACGTCAGATCGAACGGCTTGAGTGCCGGCGCCAGCACCGGATTTACGTCCACCATGTCCTTCTGTAACAGCATGACCGCCAGGCTCTGGGCTAACGTAATGCGTTGGCGGTTGATGGACTCATAAACCGGAGACTCCTGCTGGAAGAGCGTGTCAATCGCCGCCACCGCCTTGGCGATCGCTCCCGAACTCTTACGCAACTTGCGGGTGCGGATAAGCTCCACCAGTTGCTGGCTGGCCTGCGACAGGATGTCGGGAATACCACCGCCGCCGGGCATGGCTTTGAGCGCTGTGCAATCTCTCGCCAGACCCGCCGCCGCTGTGCCGATGTCGGCCGCCGACTTGGAGCCGGCGAGAGTTGCGTAGGCCGACGCCAACGCGCCCAAGGCTTTCGCCATGGCGGCGCGCTTGCCGATCTCCTGCTTGGTGGTGTTCAGGCGTGCGTGATCGGAGTCGTCGAATGGCAGGCCCAACAGTTCGGCCTGTACCTGATTCAGCGCGATGGTGTCGTCCACCTGGTTCGAGAGGTCCGTGTAGTAATCCGCAAGCTGCTGGGAAACTTTGGTGAGCTGGTTCGCGGCATTCGTCGCCGCGGTCGAGGATTCGCATCCGGAGATCGTGCCGATCGCCGCCACGGCCGCCAGCATCAGAATTAACGATGCAGCGCGGCGGTTACTCCCCTGCCTCGCGATTTCTTCGATTGGGCCCGTGGTTCTCATGTCGTGGGAACGATTGCGGATTATCCGCTTGGCCGTCCGAAGAATGCAAGTAGTTTCTTGCCCGCGGGTAGTAGCGCCTGAATCGCGCCCACCAAAGTTCTACTTGATCGGGCCCACATATATCAGCGTCCGCGCGAAGAACCAGCACAGGAAGAACACAATCGGAATATGCACTGCGAGTTGCAGCATTCCGTAACCCACCAGGTCGCGCGCCTTCAGCCGCAAAATCCCCAGCAGCGGCAGCATCCAGAACGGATTGACCAGGTTCGGCAGCGCTTCGGCGGCGTTATAGATTTGCACTACCCACCCCAGGTGAACCTGATGAAGGTTGGCCGCTTGCAAAACATAGGGAGCCTCGATCACCCACTTGCTGCCGCCAGACGGAACGAACACCCCCAGCACCGCAGAGTAGATCGCCACCAGCAGCGGAAACGTGTTGTGCGTAGTCACTGCAGCAAATAGCCGCGCCAGCCAGTCGGAAATGCCGGTGCCGACGATCATCCCGAAGATCACCGCGTAGAACGGGAACTGAATCAGTACTCCGCCAGTCGCAGGCACGCATTCGCTCACCGCCTTCATAAAGCGCTTAGGCCGCCAGTGCAGCAGAATTCCGACGGTGAGAAAAATCAGGTTGTAGGTGTTCAGGTCGAGTGCGGCCAGCGCGCCTTGCGGCGAGGTGCGAAACACATCGATGAGGTACCACGTGAGCAACCCCGCGACCAGAATGTTGAGGATTGGGCTGTATTCGAGCCACTCTCCCGGCTTGGTTCTCACTTCCATGGCCCCGGCGACCGGCTGAAACTCAATGCCGTAATCCGCCGCGGTACGCGCTTTGTCCGCCGACGGCGCGGAAAAGTAAGCCACCAGCACTGACGCCACAATCAGCACGGCGGTCATCGCGATGCTTTGCCACAGGAACAGCGTGCGCGTCAGCGGAATTACTCCGCTAATCGCAAACAGCGACGGCGGAATCGCCGTCTTAGTCGCCATCAGCATGGCGGCTGACGACGATAGTCCCATCGCCCACACTGCCCCGAGGCCGAGATACGCTGCTCCTCCTGCGGCACGGTAATCCAAACCTTTTACGCGTTGCGAGAGCTCCCGCACGAAGAGGCCGCTGAAGATCAGGCTCAGTCCCCAGGAAATCAGCGAAGTCAGCATCGAGAACAGTGCGACCATTGCAATCGCGCCACGGGGGGTTTTGGGCACACCCGCCAGCCAGCGAATCGCGCGATACACCAGTGGCGTTGACGCCACCACGTAGCCGCCAATGATGATCATCACCATCTGCATGGTGAACGGAACCAGCGACCAGAAGCTTTTCCCGCCGGCTATGGCCAGCTTCGACGGGCTCTCGCGCAGCGCCAGTCCGATTAAGAACACAACGATGATGCCGATAAATGCGAATACCAACGGATCGGGAAACCAACGCTCGCTCCAGTTGGCGAGCGCCAGCCCGGCGCGTACCAGTGCGCCCTCGGTACCGGTGGCGGTTCCACGTGCGGCCTTGTTGGCTTGCGATGCGTCTGCCATGTGCACTCCCGTGTCGCAGTAATAATGGACTAATCCGCGGAAAATGCAACGATTTCCAGAGGCGGCTGCACCCGGCTCCGCCAAACCGCTAAAGGCAAGAACGGCAGATTACTCTTCGAACACTTGGCATCGCGACTACAGGAAGGGATAATGTCACGGTTCACCAAGGAGGTTCACCGCTATGCCACATTACGTAGCACTGCTGCGTTATACCGCGCAGGGAATAGCCAAGGTCAAAGAAAGCCCGTCGCGGCTGGACGCTGCCCGCAAGGGCGCTGCTTCCGTGGGGGGCAAGATTCATGCGTGGTATCTGACGATGGGAAACCACGATGCCGTGCTAATCGCAGAGTTCCCCAGCGATGAGGTTTGCGCGAAGTTTATGTTGTCGGTTGGGGCAGCCGGCAATGTAACTACGCAAACTTTGAAGGCCTTCACAGAAGACGAATACAGGGCGATCCTCTCTTCGATGCCTTGAGCGCAAGTTATCGCTTTTAGGAACTCTCATACGGATCCCAGGCAGACCGCACCGGCTCGCCTGGGATTTCCGCTTTCATGGCTCTCCTCACTCTCATCTGTTATCGTTTCCCTTTCTCACCCGGTCTTTCGAGGAAACGAATGTCTTTCTCTGGTGTCCCCGTTGAAACGCGTCCCCAGCCGAGCCAACTCTACCGCTGGTTAGTATTGATCTTCGTCAGCCTGGCGATGTTCGGCAATTACTACGTCTACGACAGCATCAATCCGCTGGAGCGCATCTTCCTCGACCAGCTCGGCTTTTCCGCCTCGATGTTCGGGTGGCTCAACGCCAGCTATAGCGTAGCGGCGCTGGCGACTTTACTGATCGGCGGCATTCTCATTGACAAATTCGGCATCAAGAAATCGTTGATGCTGTTTTCCATCCTGATTCTTCTGGGCGCTATCCTTACCGCGTTTCGCGCCAGTTTCTACATGATGGTTGCCGGACGTGCCCTGGTCGGCCTCGGTGCCGAGTCGCAGATTGTCGCCGTCACCACTGCGCTGGCCCGCTGGTTCAAGGGCAAGGAACTCAGCTTCGCTTTCGGCATCAACCTCACTATCGCCCGTATGGCTTCGATCGCCGCCGACAACTCGCCGACGTGGGCTAAGTTCGCCTTCTTCCCCAACGGTGTAAACGCGTTGCCTAGCTGGCATCGTCCCTTAGTGTTGGCCGCAGTGGTCGGTTCGACCGCCGTGCTGGGTGCTGTGGTGTACTGGGTGCTCGAGAGCTATGCCGAGGGCCGATTCCACCTCGGCAAGTCAGGTGAGCCCGACAAGTTGAGTTTCACCGAAGGCCTCAAGTTCAACGCCTCTTATTGGTACGTAGTAGCGCTGTGCTTCACCTTCTACTCGGGAATCTTTCCGTTTCGTACCTTCGCCATCGACATCTTCAGCAGCAAGATTCTGTCGCAGATGGGCGCGGCGGCCAATTCGACGGCCGCGTTCGCTGCCGCACAAAGCCGGGCTGGGTTCTACAACAGCATCCTTCCCTTCTCTGCGATGATTGCCACACCACTCTTCGGCCTGCTGGCCGACAAAATCGGCAAACGGGCGACCCTCATGGTCGTCGGCTCATTCCTCATGATGCCGGTGTACCTGATGATCGCCTACAGCAACGTTTCGCTGCTGGTGCCAGTCTCTCTCATGGGGATCGCCTTCTCGCTGATACCCGCTGTCATGTGGCCGTCGGTCGCCTATATCGTGAACGAACATCGCCTCGGCACGGCATACGCTCTGATGAGCCTGCTGCAGCAGATCGGCTTCTTCATCTTCAACCTGGCCATCGGCAAAGCGAACGACATCGGGCACGCCGGGCCTGACAACTTCCATGGCTACGCGCTCGGCATGTGGCTGTTTTCGATCCTGGGATTTTTGGCGTTGTTCTTCGCCCTGCTGCTGCGTGCCCGCGAGACCGGACCCAACGCGCATGGGCTGGAAACTATTACGACGGCGACGGCAGCCGCCTGAGGTCGGGACAGCAATGTCGACTACCAGACGGTTCGCCCGGTTTCCCAATAGCGAAAGATTTGCACTCTTAACGCCAGCTACGGCGATTTTCGGGAGTCGTAACCCTCAAAAGTGCGAAGCTAGTAGTGCCGGAAAATTGCATCCGCCGCTGAGCTGTTCTCGTCAATTTGAAACTGGCGCTGCCGTCGATTTTGCGGCTATGATGTCGAAAACCCGGAGGAAGCTGTGAACCGACCTGCGACTTCCCCTTTGGACCTTAAGCTTCTTGCTTTTTTGCGCTCTCTGCTTGGTCCCATTCCTGTCGCCCTTGCTATCGGCGACGCAGAAGACTTGCCCCAAACCGACACGCCGGTTGTCGGCACGGTCCGCATCCCGGACCGCTCCACGCTGTTGTCGATGGTCATGAATCCCGAAGTGGGTTTTGGAGACGCCTATTCCACCGGCAAGATCGAGATGGAAGGAGACCTGGTTCGCAGCTTGGAATGCGTGAACCGGTCGTCTCCCCGCGTCCGGAACTGGACCTGGCGCATGTTGTCGAAGTGGCAGGACTGGGCGCAGGCCAACACCCGACAAGGTTCGTCGCGGAATATTCATCACCACTACGATCTCTCCAACGACTTCTATCGGCTCTGGCTCGATGAGCGAATGGTCTACACCTGCGCCTACTTCCCCACGCCTGACGCATCGCTGGAAGAGGCGCAAGAGGCCAAGCTCGACCTGGTCTGCCGAAAGCTCGGACTCCGCCCCGGCGAGACCGTGGTCGAGGTCGGCTGTGGCTGGGGTGCACTGGCCATCTACATGGCGCAGCACTACGGCGTCCATGTGAAGGCCTTCAATATTTCGCGCGAGCAGATCGCTTATGCACGCGAGTGGGCGAAAAAAGCAGGCGTCGCCAACCAGGTGGAATTTGTCGAAGACGACTACCGCAACGTTAGCGGCCAATTCGACGTATTCGTGTCGGTCGGAATGCTCGAGCATGTGGGACGGGAGAACTACCCCGAGCTTGGCCGCATCATCCATCGTGCTATCGGCGACACCGGCCGCGGCTTCCTGCATTTCATCGGCCGCAATCGCCCGCAGCCCTTCAGCGTCTGGATCAGGAAGCGCATCTTCCCTGGCGCCTATGCGCCCTCGCTGCGCGAATCGATGGAAGTCCTCGAACCGCAGAACTTCTCCGTGCTCGACATCGAGAACCTTCGTCAGCATTACGCCAAGACGCTCGAACACTGGCTGGCCCGATTCGAATCGTCTTTCGATGCTGTGGTGAGCAAGTACGGCATCGATTTCGCCCGCATGTGGCGGCTCTACCTTGCCGGGTCCATCGCCACTTTTCGTGCCGGAAACCTTCAGTTGTTCCAAGTCTTGTTCGCGGGAAGCCGCTGCCAAGCGATCCCGTGGACCCGCGAACACCTGTACGCCCCGTTCAGCAATGAAGAGGACACGGAACTGTGGACACGTGCGATGTAGTCATCGTCGGGGGTGGTCCCGCCGGATCGTCGTGTGCCTGGGCGTTGCGCAACTCCGGTCTCGATGTGCTCATCGTCGATCGCGCCGCCTTCCCTCGCAATAAACTTTGCGGCGGCTGGATTACTCCGCTTGTCCTCGACGAACTGGAAATCACGCCAGACGACTACGCCCCAGGCCGCACTCTTCAGCCCATTAGCGGCTTTCGCCTCAGCGCCATCGGCGGCCCACAGGTTGAAGTCCGCAGCGACCGCGTCGTTAGTTATGGCATTCGCCGTTGCGAGTTCGACGAATTCCTACTGCGCCGCAGTGGTGCGCGTTTCCGCGAAGGCCTCGCGCTCACCTCGATCGAGCGCGCTAATGACAGCTGGCTCATCAACGGCGAAATCCGCGCCCGAATGCTCGTGGGCGCCGGCGGACATTTCTGTCCGGTCGGCCGCTATCTCGGTAACAAAGGATCGCCGGCCCCGGTGCTCGCACAGGAAATTGAATTCGAGATGGATGCTCCGCAGGCCGCACGCTCGAAAGTCGCCGGCGAGATCCCCGAACTCTTCTTTTGCCGCGACATGTTGGGTTACGGCTGGGTGTTCCGCAAAGATAACTACCTCAATGTGGGACTCGGCCGCACCGACTCGCACGAAATCTCGCGTCACGTAAAAGACTTCGTCAGCTACCTTGCGCAGACCCGCGCCGTCGAAACTCCGGACAGCGGCATTGCCGGCCACGCCTACGGCTTGTTCGGCTGTTCCCAGCGCAAAATCCTGGACGACGGCGTCCTGCTTATCGGCGATGCTGCCGGCTTGGCCTACCCCGAGAGCGGCGAAGGCATCCGTCCCGCCATCGAGTCAGGACTCATCGCGGCCCATGCGATCTTGTCAGCCCAGGGCGATTACAGCGCGAAACAGTTGTCCCTCTACCGCGAACTGCTAGATTCCCGCCTCCATCGTGAACGCACCCGCATCGAGACACTTTCGCAACTCTTGCCCCACACGCTCAAGGAATTCGCCGGCCGCCAGCTTCTCCGCAACCAATCCTTCTGCCGCAACGTCGTTATGGATCAATGGTTCCTGCGCGTGGCTGAGCAACGCCTATCCCTCGGCCCACAACTCGTACGACACGAACTCGCAGCCAGGTGATTCTCCGCCCTTCCCATCCGCCCCAATTTCAGCCATGCTGTATGCATAGGAGATTAAGCATGGGTGAGGCAACCAACCACTGGACGACCAAAGTTCGTCAGCATCCCGAACGTGCCGTACCGCAGCGCGCACAGGAGTTTCTCGCACAGGGCCAAGTCGCACACGTCGGCTTTGAACACGATGGGCGTCCGTATGTCATCCCCATGCTCTACCAGTATTCCGCCGATCGGCCCGACCGCATCTATCTTCACAGCGGACCCGCCAGCCGCGCATTACAGCAACTCGCCACCGGCATTCCGGTCTGCGTCACTGTCACCCAACTCGACGGCCTCGTGTACTCGCGCGACGCCAAGTATCACTCCGCAAATTATCGATGTGTGATGTGCTTTGGCCATGGCCGCATTTTCGAGGATGAAGAAGCCAAGCGCGTGATGTTCGAAGAAATGACCTTGCGCTACTTCCCCGGACGTACCGCAGGCCGCGACTACACTCCCGCGCCGTCATCCCACCTGACTTCGACAGGAGTCGTGGAAGTTATGATCGAGGAAATCAGCGCCAAGATGCGTGAAGGCGGCCCCAAAGGCCCGCAAGATGCCGATGACAACGCTCCCGGCACTTGCGGTGTTGTTGATGTTTAGCTACTCGTACTCCATTATCAGGTAACTCAGCGCACCGTCGCGCTCAATCTGCAGCACCACTGGGTCGCCCGATTTAAGGTCTCGCAGCGCTTGCTTCAGTCCAGTGAGGTCCGTCACCGGTGTGGTATTGACCGAGTGGATGATGTCGCCCGGCTCCGGGCCTTCGCCCAGCAGCACGCTGCTCGGCGTCCGCGCCGCCACAATCACTCCCGACGGGATTCGCAGATCGGGCAACAGGTGCTTCAATTCGCCATCGATATTGATCCCCACGATCCCGAGCCTTTGCACGACATTGCCCGGCCCAGTCACCATGTCGGCGAAGCGCTGTGGATCATCGGGACGCTCCATCACCGTCACGTCAATCGTGACCTCTTTGCCATTCCGTAACACGCCAATGGGAGCAGGCTGCCCGATCTTGTAGGCAAACAGCAGGGTCGCAAACTCCTTTACATCACCCACTGGCTTGCCACCGATATTCGTCACCACATCGCCAGTCTTCAGGCCGGCCTTTTCGGCCGACGAATCAGGCGATACATCTTCCAGCAACACGCCGTGGCTGCGCGGTAGTTTCAGGCCCTCCGCCAGGTCAGGAGTAATCGTGCGCACGTATACGCCGATCTGCCCACGGTGCACGTGCCCTTCGGTCTTGATCTGGTCATAGATATTGCGCACCACGTTGCTGGGTATCGCGAACCCCAAGCCCTCGCTGCCGCCGGACTCCGACAGGATGAACGTATTGATACCCACCACGTGGCCGTCCACGTCCACCAGCGGGCCTCCGCTGTTGCCCGGATTGATGGGCGCATCGGTTTGAATGTAGGTCGTCGGATTGTCGTCGCTCACTTGCCTCGCCGTGGCGCTCACGACGCCCATGGTCACTGAATTCTCCAACCCCTGCGGGCTGCCGAAGGCAAACACGACTTGGCCCTGCTTAAGATTGTCGGAGTCGGCCAGCTCCAGAGCAGGCAGGTTCTGGCCATCGATCTTCAGCACCGCCAGGTCCGATTGCCGGTCGATTCCAACCAGCTTAGCGTTCATCGGGCCGTGCGGCAGCGACTCATCCGTTCCCGGCGTCTCCAGCCCAGGCAACCGCACGCGGATCTTCCGCGCTCCCTGCACCACGTGCGCATTCGTCACGATGTAGCCATCCGGCGTCAGGATCACCCCCGCACCAATCGCCTCCTGCGGTTCGAACAGCGCGGTGTCGGTGGACTGTTTCTCCGAACTGAAACCGTATCCGGTGGCGACAATCTGCACCACCGACTTGGTTACCTTCGCCGTCAAGGCCTGTACTGACTGGCTGAAGAGGTGTAGGGGATCGGTGGGCACTGCACCCGTGGGTGAAACCGGCAACGCAGGCTTCGGCGCTTGAGCAAAGCTCGCAGGAGCCAACCCAAGAACCGCCAACACGATTGCGAGCGATAGAAATCGGGAAAGATGAAAGCTTCATTATGAAAGGATTCTCACTTGGATGCCATTTCGACATTACAGCAGAAAGATAATCCAATCACCATTTGGCCACTAAGGAATGGATGATCGCCGTCGCAGCTCACGGCTCACCATTCCCGCAACTGGTCACAACCTCATATAGATGATTCAGGTTAGGCAGAGGAATGTGGTTCCACGAAACCCTGAGCGAGGCGCAGGCTACGGTTGCGCGTACAAATCCGCCACCTGCTCAGCCAGTTTCCCTGGCTTCAAATCGTCACGGTTGCAAAGGATGATGATAGTCAATTCCTTCCATCCGTAAACGTTCGATGTATGTGCGGAAGCCCGTAGTCGTGCCCGAATGCCATGTGCGCTTGCGGCTCTTGTGAGAGTCGAGAAACCATCCGAAACCATATTCGGTCGGCTCGCCATCGTCCGTCTTCGCGCCTCCCGCAACTTTTACTGGAGTCAACGCAGGCTTCATTTCGGCCGCTGACAGTAGCGTGTGTTCTCGCAGTGCGCGGTCCCACTTTGCCAGGTCCTCGACGTTGGAATAGATTCCGCCATCACCCAGTACCGCCGATGTCGAACTCTGGTCAGCCTCAGTCCACGCGCCATCCTTCTTCGTATAACCCATCGCGCGATGCGGCACTTTGTTCTTCCCCTTTTCGTAGGCCAGGGTGTTCTTCATGCCCAGCGGCAGGAAGATGCGGTCGTGCAGGAAGTCGCCAAACGCTTTGCCTGATACCTTCTCCACGATCATCGCCAGCATCGCATATCCGGTATTGCTGTAACGCCACTGCGTTCCGGGAGGAAAGTCGGTCGTGCTCTGTTGCTCCATCAGCGCCAGGATTTGCGCATCCTTGATCTGCGGGATTTTGCTGTCGTCCACTCCCGGAAATTGCGCCGAGTACAAATCCTCATAGTCCTTCAGCCCCGAGGTATGCGTCAGCAGCATGCGCACCGTGATCTTGCTTCCATAGGCGGGAAAGCCCGGGAAAATCTTGGTGAGCGTGTCGTCATATTTCAGCTTGCCATCGTGCACCAATAGCATGATGCACGTCGCAGTGAATTGCTTGGTAAATGACGCCAGTCGGAAGTCTGTGTCAGGTCCAATCGCCGTGCGTGTCTCGAGGTTGGCCAGTCCGTAACCCTGCTCAGCAACCACCGCGCCATGTTTCAGCACAATCACGGCAAGTCCCGGCGAGCCACGCGTCACCAACGGGCGGAAGATCTGGTCAGGTTGCTGCGCTTTGGGATTCTCAGCGTGAATAGGAAGAACGATTAACGGCCCCATCGCGAGCAACAGGCTGGCAACCGCCATGGTTTTCAGCAATGGATTCCTCGCGTGGCTCGCGATTTATGAATACCCGTCGGCGACTGCTGTCGGCGTACCCGCGTCGGAGTTGGCCACCGCCCTCGCGATAGGAGAACTCGGTTGGGCAAGCACCATGAGCCCGCCATGTTCCAGACGGTACCACTCGTGGCGCCACAGGATCATGCCGCCGGAGTAGCTCGCACACCAGAATGCAAAACCCATCAGGTCGCGCAACGGATACAGCCAAGCCGACCTGAACGCGCGCCGATCGCTCACCACTCCCCAGCCGCTCACCATCGCCATCGCTACCCGGTTGAGGTAGGCCGCCAGAAACAGCCCCACGCCGAACGCCCAATGATGCTGCGCACCACCAGCCAACAGTCCCAGCACGCCAAATGGCATGGCAAACGTCAGTACGGTTCCGGCATGTCCAGCGTTGCGCGAGAAGCGCGTGCTTTTCATCCAGCGAATCTGGTGCCGCATCGAGCACAAGAAACTGCGGTTGATGACCACATGGTCGATGACATGTTGCGACATCACCACCTGCCGTCCGCTTTCTGCCACATTGCGGCCCAGCACGTAGTCGTCGGCGCAATATTCGGCCAGCGGCTCGAATCCGCCGACCGCGTCCAGCGCGTCGCGGCGAATTGCCATCGTCGGCCCCAGCGCAAACTTCATACCCTCGAGTAAATTCGCCACAAGAGCGCCCGAGGTCATCTCCACGCTCATGCCCAGCGCTTCCAGCTTTGACCACAACCCGCCGGTCGGTAGTCCGCGATACAGGCATGTGACCATTCCATTGTTTGGATCAAGCAACGGCTGGACGACATCTGCGATGTAGTTGGGCCCAACTTTCACATCGCTGTCGCTGATAATCAGGTAGTCGTGCGCAGCGCGGGCATACATCTTGACCAGCGAGCAGACCTTCGCATTGGGACGCCACGGCTCGCCGGTGACAACCACCTTGACCGGCACCGACGGATAGCGCGTGCTGATGCGCCGCGCCAGCTTTAGCCCGGGATCGTCGGCCTGACGCGCTCCAAAGATAATCTCGAAGTCTGGGTACTGTTGCTCGAAGAAGCTGATGATATGGGCTTCCAGGCCGGGCTCCAGCCCGCACAACGGCTTTAGCAGCGTCACCGGCGGACACGCTCTCTCAGCAGCCGCAACCATTTTTCGGCCGCGGCGAAACCTGGCTGCGGCCAGCATCACCAGGAGCAGATAGCCCGTACTTGTCACTAATCCCGCCGCCCCGATCAGCAGCAGGATCCGTAGCAACATCATTGCTGTCTCCCGAAGGGCGGCGCCTTCGCTTTACGGAACCGCGGTGGCGCCAACCCAGCGCCTCGGCCAAATCAGTTGACTGGCGCACAGACGCACTTCATGCGTCGTGCCTCATTCTCACCCTCTAGCTATACTGGTATCGACATTATAAGGGAGTTCCCATGCCGACAATCCAGCAAAACGCTACTGTAACCGCTGACGAAATATCTGTTCATCCCCCAAAGAGGCTATTGTTCGGGCCCGGCCCGACGCAGGTGCATCCGCGCGTCTACCAGGCGATGGCCCAGCCCATCGTTGGACACCTCGATCCCTACTTCTTCGAGATCAGCCAGGACAACCAGCGCATGCTGCGTAACGTCTTCGGCACCGCGAATGAATGGACGTTCGTGATCTCTGCCACCGGCAGCGGTGGCATGGAAGCCGCCATCAGCAACTTCTGCGAGCCCGGCATGAAGGTGGCCGTCTTCGCCAACGGCTTCTTCTGCGATCGCATGACCGAAATGGCCAAACGCAACGGAGCTGACGTGGTGCGCTTCGAGAAGCCCTGGGGCGGCGCGTTCGGTGACAGCGAAGCGGCCGAGTTCATTCACCGCGAGAAGCCCAAGGTCGTGATGTACGTGACCGCCGAGACTTCGACTGGCGTCTTCCAGCGCGGCGAAGCCATCTGCGCGGCGGCGCACGAGGTTGGAGCGCTGGTCATCGCCGACTGCGTGACTTCGCTGGGCGCAATGCCGGTGAACGTGGACAAGACCGGCATCGACATTGCCTACAGTTGCACCCAGAAAGGGCTGAGCTGTCCTCCAGGACTTTCGCCGATCACCGTCTCGCCGCGCGCCGCCGAGTGGCTGCAGGCCCGCAAGACTGTCAATCGCTCCTGGTACTTCGACATCAAGCTCATCTCTGACTACCTGTTCGTCTCGCACCGCTATCATCACACCGCCTCGGCGACGCTCTTCTACGCGCTCCACGAGGGACTGACACTCATCGAGGAGGAAGGCCTCGCGCACCGCTGCGAGCGCCATCGCCAGGCGCACCGCGAGTTCGTCAAGGGCGTCGAAGCTATGGGCATGCAGATGCTCGTTCCCGAGCAGTACCGCATCTGGAACCTCAACACGCCGCAAGTCCCCGAAGGCGTTGACGACGCCAAGGTACGCGCAACCTTGCTACACGATCACGGCATCGAGATCGCCGGAGGCTTCGGTCCGCTGGCCGGCAAGATCTTCCGCATCGGACTGATGGGTCCGTTGGCGACGCGCGACCACGTGCAAGACTTCCTGGCCAAGTTCGGCGATGCGTTGCGCGGAGCGGGCTACAAGGGTTAGCGAGAAGCATTCACCACGGAGCCACGGAGAACACGGAGAATATTGAATTGCTGATTTCTGGATTCCTCCGTGTCTCTGTGCCTCCGTGGTGAATCTATATGTGTGCGATGCCAGAAATGCTACATGTCGCCGAAAGTCGCGCAACGGTTACCACTTCGCCGCCGATGCTGGTTTACGATGGCTCGTGCGGATTCTGTGCTCGCTCGGTGCAGTTCATCCTGCGCCATGAGCGTCGGCATGATCTGCTGTTCGTGCCGCGCGACTCGCAACTTGGGCAGGAATTGCGCCGCCATTTCCACCTCGAAGCGGTCGAGTCGATGCTATGGATTGACGGCGACAACGTCGCAACGGAATCGAGCGCCGTGCTGCACGCAGCGCGATATTTGGGCGGATTTTGGGCGGTTCTCGCCACGATTGGTTCGCTCGTTCCTGCGGCGATACGGAATTGGGCTTATCGACTGATCGCGCGCAATCGGAAACGATTGATGCCTTCGGCGACGAGCTGTTTGGTTCCAACGGCTGAACAGCGCGAGCGATTTCTGAGCTAATTCCCAGAACGGGAATTTGGATGGTTTTAGACCCCGCCCCCGCCCCCAAATCCTTGTTTTCATCGAGATACGTAGCATTTCGTGCGTAAAATATCGGAAACAAACGGGTTGCAGGTAAAATCTTGAGCCGCAAGAAGTTAAAGGAGATTACCGAGCTCGTTGAAACCATCGCGGGCGCAATGGCCGGTGGTAGGTAAAGACATGCAACCTCCAAGTACAGCAGGCCGCCCGCGTCGTGGCGGGCAGCAAAGTCGAACAGCGTCCAAGTGGAGGCTACGCCTCCACTTTAGAAGCTTGGCAAAACGCGAAGAGGTATTGCAAGAGTTTTGTGGTGAAATCGTGCCGGGAGTTCCCGTTTTGGGAATTTCTTTTTGTGCGCTTCGCTCGCTTGCGCGCAGGCCCCCAGTCGCTTCGGCAGAGTGGAATAGGTTTGTTTCGGCCTGGGTCCAGCGTTGAACAATTGCAGCTTTTGGCAAAAGCCCCACACTTGCCAACGGCAGGCGAATGTAGGGCACAGGATATGTGGGCCAGCAGCGGAGAATGCGAAATTGGAGTTTAGCCGCGCGGGGGGAAGATGCCGGTGATGGCGATCATCCAGTTGAGGGTGGCGCCGCTGGCATCCGTGGGGCCGGTCAAGTTAGGAAGCTTAAAGGTAGTTTGGCCATCACCGCCGTAGGTGGTGCCAATCACCGCAAATAGCGGTTCGTTTTGTGTTATGGACAGCGTCTGTCCCTGGCAGAACATCCAACCTGGGGTCACGAAATTGAAGGCCACGAGCGATAGTGAACCGATTAAAGCGTCCATAAACGAGTTCCTCTCAGACTTGGGATTGTGGGAAGTGCAGCGAATCATACCATCCGGCCCGGTTCGAAACCTACAATTGCCAACGGCACGTTGCGTTGTGCGCGGGGTGAGTCGGTTAGAGACGCTCGGGCTGAAGATCACCCCAACGAGCGCAAAATCGGCGCTTGTCGGAGACCCCGAACGGCAACGCGCGGAAGAGTGCCGTCCCCGGGGGACTCGGGATTTCTGTTGCCACCTTTCCCACCGTTGAAACGGTGGGCTTTCTTGTGCCGTCCCACAATGTGGGACTAGATTGTGGTGGGCTCGGAGTGGGATCGGTCGTCAGTTATCGGTGGACAGTTGTCAGTGAAAGTCAGAAGACCCACCCGGCCAACGGAAGGCCGGATGGGCCACGCACTTATGGTTTTCTTTTCAAATCAGTAGCGGGGCGGGCCACCCGCGAAGTGCGAAGGGAGGTTTTGATTAGGGTTCTCTAAAGTCTAGGTATGGCAGAAAATTATGAGTGGCTACTTGAAACTGATTGGAAAACCAAATCAGGAGTTCGGTTTCGATGGTTATGTCCTCTGGGCGCCGTACGGTGTCCCTTGTGCGCAACTCCAGGCCTTTTTTGTTGCACTGGCACACACGTGCATTATTTCCCTTGTTGACGAAGCCACCGGCTATCAAACAAACCTCGTCGAGCCTCATATTTCTTAATTTCCGGGCCGAACAGAAGTTCCGCCCGATTATTCGAGCAGCTGTTTCGCCTCCGGCCTCTCTCGTTTCGCGAAGGAACTGGAACAGTTGAGGCAGTTCAACCCGTGCGTCCCGGCCAATTTCTCCGAACAGTTTTGTTGCTGCGTCGAAGATTTTCATTCTGCGCTCGAAGAGGGATAGCCTGTACTGAAGTCGGTTCGTTGATGCTTGTTGCCGGGCGATCTCTGTTTGCTGTCTTTGTATCTTGAGGGTGACGACGCCGAGCGCAACCGTTATGCCTAGGGCCATTGTTGCCTGCACAATATTTGCAGTTGTGACAAGTTCTTGGGCTTAAAGCCATAGGACTGGATTCCTTTCAATCAGGAAATCTCTACGCCAAGCGTTGACCAGACCACGCTCAGCGTCGCTTAGAGTGCGGGTTTTTAAGAGCATCCGAATTCATGCCGTAGCATCGCGAAAGCAAGCGAGGTCACGCGGCCATGGCGAATCCTGAACATCTCGCAATCCTCAAGCAAGGGGTCGAGCTGTGGAACAAGTGGAGGGATGAACATCCCGGCATGACGCCGTATCTCAGAGCGGTCGACCCAGCCACGCGGGTCTACACGAAGCGGACCTAAGCGGGGCAGATCTTCAGAAGGCAGATCTCGGCCAGGCGGCGCTCCGGCAGGCGGACCTAAGCGGAGCGAATCTCAGTGGGGCGAACCTGGGCGGGGCAGATCTCAGTGGGGCGAACCTCCGGGGCGCGAATTTTTCAATGGCGAGCCTAAGTTGGTCGAATCTCGCCTCAGCGAACCTCAGGGAATCGTATCTGAGCTAAACTACAATATTTCCAGTTGTGACAAGTTCTTGGGCTAAAGCCATAGGACTGGATTCCTTTCAATCAGGAAATCTTACGCCAAGCGTTGACCAGACCACGCTCACGCGCTTAGAGTGCGGTTTTTGGTCATTCATGCCACTGCGAAAGCAAGCGAGGTCACGCGGCCATGGCGAATCCTGAACATCTCAAGTCAGTGGCCAGTGGCTAGTGGTCAGTTGTCAGTTAAAGTCAAAAGCGGATCCCTCGGGGGCTGAAGCCCCCTCGTGATGACAAAAAGAAAAGAGGCGTCGCAACGCGGCGCTAAAGCGCCGCTCTACCGCCTTTGAGCCGGAGGACAGAAGCAAGAAGCCGGTGCTGTTTCCCATCCGAGTGGACGAGGCGGTGATGGAGGCGCCGAAGGCGTGGGCGGCCGACATCCGGCGGACGCGGCATATCGGAGAGTTTGGCAAGTGGAGAGACCACAACTCGTATAAGAAAGCGTTGGAGCGTCTGCTGCGGGATTTGAAAAACAGTGGATAGTGGCTAGTGGATAGAAAAGTCAAAAGACCCACACAAGGAAAGGCGGCTTGTGTGGGGCACTCGGCGGCCACCTTCATTCCTTCAATTGCCCAGCAGTCCGATGGCGCGCGAAGCGATCGCCAGGACCGTCACTAGCGAGATGAGACTTTCCGCCATCATCAGCAATTTGGCGCGCGGGGTCATAGGCATGGCTTCGGTGGGACCGAAGGAAGTCGCGGTACAAAAGGCAAGGAAGAGGTAGTCCACGTAGGTCGGTTGCCAGGGCGGCACGCTTTCTGGGTCGACATCTTCGCGCGGGAAGTGCCAGTCGGGCATCTGCCGCACGCCGCTCACCCGCGACTCGGCCCCTCCCCGATCGATCCACCAGTAGGCGACCGAGAACATGAGTACGTTCGACGCCCACAACGACATGCTGGAGTTCAGGAGCTCGATTCCGGTAAGCCCGGAGGGCGGTTGCAGCATCGCGTGAAACAGATCCTTGAGGTCGAGGAGGATGCCGAAAGCGGCGACTGCGAGGAAAATGACGATGGCGACCTTTTCCAACTGGAGCCAACGCTGTTTCGCTCGAGCCAGATGCAGCGCCACCATGGGCACGATCAGCGAAGCCGCCAGCAGAACAATCACCCAATGGGGAAACACCTTCACCCGACCGGGTAACTGGCCGGACGCGTACACCACCATGGCCGTCAGCACTATGGGCCATCGCGGTTCGAGCTTCGATGATTGCGGCTCCGAGCTCATTGTGGGCGTTGCTGCGGATGATAGCAGGCGCGGAGTCTCAAGGACCGAAGAGCCCACCCGGCCAAAATCAGGACGGATGGGGCACCCGCCCAAGGATTCTCTCAGCGCGACTTGAACTAACACGTCGGATAGCTTCGCTATCTGATCGAATAGCGCAAATCTTTCCTCCAAAGACAGTCGTTCGTGCCGCGAGAACCATCCGCCTTGTTTCGTATTCAAAACACGACAGCTTACCGGAGAAGCGACGCAGGAACGAAAGAGTTGTCGCAGTGGCACGCGACTTGCACTGGATCAACACCAGCGGAAGGTCCGCAACAACAACAACAGAAAGGGAGGAAAATCGAATGAGCATCGTTGGAAAATGGACCTTTCATTACAGCTGGGGATGTAATGGAACCTACATTCAGGATGAAGTCACCTTCAACGCCAACGGAACGTTTGCCGATTCTCAGGGACATGGCGGCAACTGGTCCGAGGACCCGGGCATGATGGAGCTTCAGTACACACCGCCCATCCGAACAACTTACGCGGGCAACGTCCAGGGCAACGCCATGGTAGGAATCAGTTCTACCTTCGAGGGCCTGCAAGGATGTTGGTACGCCGTAAAAGAGGGCATTGTGATTTTCACCGCCGCGCAGAAGAAAGCGACGCACGACTTGGCGGGCAACAAGCACAAGTAATCCCTCGCATTGCGGAAGTGGCCAGTGGTCAGCGGCCAGAAAAGTCAAAGGACCCCACATAAGCTAAGTCGGCTTGTGTGGGGCTCCCCGACCAGTGCCAGTGAGAAGCAGCCCCTTTGGTCGCTGTCGCGCCCCGGGCTGGCACCGGCGGCCTATAATTGGCGCAGGCAGGAAGATCGTCAACTCCCTGGAACGACAGGTTCCGAATGTGGGGACAGCATGCAAAGGTTGACTGAACGGCGGCAGAAGGTCACGGTCATGACGGTGAGTACACTGCGCAGCCATTTGGAAAGCATTAGCGGTCCGGCGCGCCGGTTCACCGTTCACAAGGTGCAGGGCGACCGGGCGGTCGTACGCTGCGAATACACGGTCGCCGGCGCGCGCAAGCACACCGACGTCGTATTGCCCGCGTATCCTACCGGCTACGAAAGCGACGGTCCGCCGCGCAACGTCAACGTGGTGTTGGATCCCCTGGAGTTTGTGAACGCCGAGACCTGTGCCGGTCACGACGTGTTCGCTCCGCTGCTGGGCGAGGAAGTACTGGCGCATTACGAGAGGATGCACCCGCACGTCGGCTTGTCGATGTCGCGCTGCTGCTAGGCGGCGCAATCATTCGCAGCGCAAGGCCTGCATCGGTTCGACGCGCGTGGCTTTGCGAGCGGGAATCCAAATCGCCAAAGCCGCAATCGCTCCCAACACAAGTAAAACGATGGTGAAACTAAGCGGATCGGCGGCGCGAACTCCGAACAGCAGACTACTGGTCACGTGTAAGGCTGCGGCTGCAATGAGCAGTCCGAGAACGCCTCCTATCAAGACGATGCGAAAGCCCTGCACGCCGAACAACTGAAGAATGTCTTGCCGCGTTGCGCCTAACGCCATGCGCACTCCGATCTCTTGCGTGCGCTGGGTTACCAAGAAGGCGATGACGCCGTATATGCCCATGGCAGCGAGGAGCAGGCCGATGCAGGCGAACAGTCCGAGAAGGGCCGCCTCGAAGCGCGAACGGTCGGCGAGCTTGCTGACGCGTTGAGTCATGGTCTCGCTTTCGACCGGCAGCGTGGGGTCCAGCGATGCGACTTCGGCGCGCATCCACTGCTGCATGGTTGCGGGCGCCATGGCAGTTTGCACGGTGACCGCCGCGTAGTTGCCCCAGTCCTCAGGGCGATTGCGGCGCAGGCGATAGTATTCGGGATCGCTCTCACTGGTGAGCCCGCTGTTCTTCACGTCGGTGGCGACTCCGACGATGGTGTACCACGGGCCTTCGAGGCCAGGTTGGAGATGGCGTCCGATGGGATCTTTGCCGGGGAAGATGCGGCGCGCGAATGACTGGCTCACGATGATGAAGTGATCGCTGGAGTCACGGTCGTCGTCGTGGAAGACGCGTCCCTGCAGAATGGGAATGCCGAGCGCGCGGAAATAGTCGGGCGTGACCCATCGCCAGACAATGAGGCCTCCGGTGCCTTCGGGGTGGGGCTTCCCTTCGACGTTGATCCCGGCGAGGATCTGGTCGTGGCGCCAGCCTCCGGGCGGTAGGGAGTCGCTGATGGCCAGCGCATTGACACCGGGTAGCTTGCGGAGCCGCGATTCCAGTTGGAGGAAGAAAGCCATTTGCTGCTCCGGCTTGGGATAGCGCTGCTGGCCTAGATCGATTCCGGCCGTCACGAGACTGTTGGTGTGCATGCCGAGCGGCTGGTTCTGCAGGTTCCATAGGCTGCGTAAGAGCAGGCTGGCTCCGGCGAGAAGGACCAGGCTGACAGCAATCTGGGCTACCACGAGGAGTTGACGCAGCCGGCTGTGCGGCGTGCCGATGGCCGAGCGTCCGGCAAGTGACTCGGCATTGGGACGCTGGAGCGCTGGGGCAATGCCGAACAAAATGCCGCAAGCAAAGGAAGCGAGAATCGCAAAGGCAACGACGCGGGCGTCAATGTGAGCATTGGCGAGAAATGGAATGCCTTCGGGCGCGACGGCCACAAAGATACGGACCAGTACGACGGCGATGATGCAGCCGACAGCGGTTCCAAGCAGAGCGAGCAGCAAACTCTCGGTGATGGTCTGGCGGATGAGGCGTGTGCGGCTGGCTCCTAATGCGCTGCGCACCGACATTTCGCGCTGCCGCCCGGCGGCTCGCGCTAACAGCAGACTGGCAACGTTGGCGCAGGCGATCAGCAACACGAAGACGACGGCGACTAGCAGGATCCATGCTGCAAGCTTGGCGTCGTGCACCTGGCGGTCACGCAGAGAGCGGATGCGCAGGTGGACCTCGTTTCGAAACTGCGGGGGCACAGTTTGCAGCATCTGCTGAAAAAGCGGCTCCATAGCAGCGGTGGCTTGCTCGATGGTGACCCCGGGCTTAAGGCGAGCGAAGGCCCAGCGCACGCGTCCCGGATTGGCGGTGCGTTGTGATTCGGGATCGATCGCCTCGGGCACCAAAACATCGGCAGTGTCGAGCGTGGGAAGCTCAAAGTCCCTATTGAGCACACCGATTACACGCACCGGAGCGCCGTCGAGCGAGACGGTTTTATCGATGATGGACGGGTCGTGACCAAAACGGCTCCGCCATAAGCGATAGGAGATGAGAGCAACTTTCGGAGCGTTAGGGCGGTCTTCGTCGGAAGTGAAGTTGCGACCAAGCAGCGGAGCGACACCAAGCGTTGGCAGGAAATTTGCCTCGACGCTCGCGCAGGTGAGACGTAGCGGATTGTGTTCGGTCAGGTCGCAGGTGTTGACGCCGGTCCACGAAGTCATGGATTCAAAAGGCGTCTGGTGGTCCTGCCATTCGTAGTAACTGTAGCCGAGCATGAATTCCTGTGGCTCGATGGGGGCGATGATTCCCACTGAAACGAGTTGCGAGGCGTCATGATAGGGCAGGCTGCGGAAAAGAATGCGATCGACGACGCTGAAGACTGCAGTGGTTGCGCCGATGCCGATGGCGAAGGTCAAAATCGTCGCAATCGCAAATGCGGGAGCACGTCGCAGACCACGCCATGCATAGCGGAGGTCGTGGCCGAGCGTTTCAAACGATGCGATCGGACGCTGCTCGTGACATTCTTCGCGCGTCTTGTCGATCCCTCCGAATGCAAGCACCGCCTGGCGATGAGCTTCGCCTGGGTCCATGCCCGCAGCAATGTTCAGATCAGTCTGGCGGGCGATGTGATCCTGCAACTCTTCCTCGATTTCGTCGGCGCCTCTGCCGGAGAAGCGGCCACGCATGCGGCGGAATAGGTCGTGAGGTTTCGCCATCGCCGGCTCCTATGCACGCTCCAAGACCAGCGCAATCGCACTGGAGAGGCGCTCCCAGTTTTTTAATTCCGATTCGAGTTGCTTGCGGCCGGATTTGGTGAGCGAGTAGTAGCGGGCGCGGCGATTGTTCTCGGATGGCCCCCATTCGGAGTTGATCCAGCCCTTCGCCTCCAGGCGATGCAGGGCAGGATAGAGCGAGCCCTGGCCCACCTGTAACACATCCTGGGAGACTTGCTGGATGCGCTGTCCGATGCCCCAGCCGTGCATGGGCTCGAGCGCCAGCGTCTTGAGAATCAGAACCTCCAACGTGCCCTGTACAAGGTCAGTGGCTTGCGGCGACATAGTGTTAGCCTCTCCCCTCGATGGTCGACAAGAAGAGGTTTTACACCCGCTCGAGTCGCAAGTCAATCGGCTACGAATTGTGCTCGGATTGGGTCACCGTCACATCAGGGCTTGGGCTTCGGAGGCGGTGGCGTTGTGGTTTCCTTGCGCGGATAGGCTTCCACCAATGCGCCCAGTACCAGTGCGGCGGTCGGCAACTGTGCCTGCTGCGGATGCGCGGTGACGTAATTGATCACCAGCCTGGACACCTGTCCGACGGTAATGTTGGGTGCGTCGAAGAGCGGCAGGACCTTCATGTTGGCGTTATAGGCCTGCATGCCATCCACCACGCCGGTCAGCCAGACGTTGCAGACGCCCGCGTATTGGTTGGCCTGTCCCTGCGCGGTGGATCCGCAGGTGCGGACGTAGTCGGTCCCGGAGTTGCGTAACTCCGCACCCGAACTTGCCTGGGCGAAGGCGATTGCTGGCAAAGCGAGAAGAAAAACGAAAAGAACTGATTTCATGAAGAAGAGTTTAAACGCATGGCGGAACATCTTCCAAAAAGCGGGACGCTTGCGGCCGCGACTGGCCGCATGCGATAAAAACTCATACGAAGCCAATGAAGTGCGGGATTGAGCCGAAGTTCACGATTACTGATTGCAGCGGCGGTCGTTCTGGCCGGATCGCTCCTGCTGGCGAAACTCCATTACTCGGGTGAGGCGCCGGTAAAGTTGCCGACCGCGAGTTGCGATGCAACTTTATGGCAGCATGTTTATGAGAAAGACAGGCTACAAGTCATCGAAGCTTGTACCGCCGTGGGAGGCCGCATGGTCTCCGTGCATGAGTCGGAAGATGGCGACCTGCACATCGCTCTCGATCCCAAGGACAAATCGGTACTGAATTTAGTAAACGCGACCCACATGCGGCGCATGCTAGTGGTCGAGGTGATTTGCCACCATCCATCGCAAGGTGAGTCGCAAATAGCGTGCGGCGATTACCACTCAGCAGTTTTGAATCCGAAAGCCGGCGATTACGTGCGTATCACCGGCGTCTACGTCACCGACCGTGATAACGGTTGGAATGAAATCCATCCCGTCAGTTCGATCGAAGTCCTCCGCTAAGGCTTATTGGCGCGCTCGATCAACTGGTTCGACGGTAAGTTATGATCGGCCAGTTTTCGCGCCGATTCAACGCCGACGACCGGCAGGTTCGCCGGATCGAGCAGACCCACCTGAACCAGCACCGAGGCCTGGTCCCAGTAAATGTGCTCGCTGGCCAGCTTGCCGTCGCGAAAGTCGACAATGACAACCAGTCCGCACTCGACTGGTTTGCCGGTTGGTGCGACGCCAGGAAGCATCCAGTCCATCACGACTGTGTGGGTGAAGCGAAAGATCATCTCATCCACCAGGCGCTGGGAACCGATGGTGCGCGAGATGGGAATGATTTGCGTGTCGGGAGGCATCTTGGGGATGAAGTGGCGCGAGTAAAATTCGCGCAACTGATCGCAGCCAACGCCGCCGGTCAACACAGGAACATGGTTGACGTAAGCGTCGGGAACCATGGTGTCGAGTGTGGCAGTGGTGTCGCGAGTGGTGAACTCGTCACGGATGTGCTCTTCCCAAAGGTCGTTGAGAAATTGCTGTTCGGGCGTTAGGGCAGCGCTTTTACTCGGATGGTCATTCATAGGATTCACCTTTGGCATCAAGCGTTGCGATAGCCGTGAGGATGCGACTGGTGCCACTGCCAGGCGCTGGCGATGATACTCTCTACATCGGAATATTGCGGGTTCCAGCCAAGCAGGCGACGGGCCTTTTCGGGGCTCGCGACGAGCACGGCGGGATCTCCATGGCGGCGGGGACATTCGCGCACGGGAATCTCGTGGCCGGTAACTTTGCGGGCGATGTCGATGATCTGGCGCACGCTGAAGCCTTCGCCGCTGCCCAGGTTGCAGATCAGCGTTTCGTGAGTCTCTAAACCTTGCAAAGCGAGAAGGTGTGCCGAGGCGAGGTCGTCCACGTGAATGTAGTCGCGCACGCAGGTGCCGTCTTTGGTCGGGTAGTCGGTGCCGAAAACCGAGATGAACTCGCGCTGACCAAGCGGCACCTGCAGGATGAGCGGGATAAGATGGCTCTCGCTGCGGTGCGCTTCGCCGCGCGCGGGAGTGGCTCCCGCGGCGTTGAAGTAGCGCAAGCTGGCGTAGCGAAAACCATGCGCGCGATGGAACCAGGCCAGCATCTGCTCAACGATCAGCTTGGATTCGCCGTAGGCGTTAGTAGGCAACAGCGGATGGTCCTCGGGAATGGGGACGGTCTCAGGCTCGCCGTACACTGCAGCGGTCGACGAAAATACAAAGCGCGTGACCTTGTACCGCAGCATCGCGCGCAACAGGGTGAGCGTACGGAGTGAGTTGTTCTCGAAGTATTGCTCGGGAACCTTAACCGACTCGCCCGCCTCAATGAGGGCGGCGAAGTGCATCACGGCGTCGAAGGCGTGGCTGGCGAAGAGCAGTTCGAGAGCAGCTTCGTCGCCGGTGTCAGCCTGGACGAATTCGGCACCGGCGGGTACGGACTCGCGCCATCCCATAATGAGGTTGTCGAGGACGGTGACGGTGTGTCCGGCGCGCAACAGATGATCGGCGACGACGCTGCCGATGTAGCCGGCTCCGCCGGTGACGAGAATTCGCATGAGACTCCTTGGAACAGTGACCCTGATTATGTTGCAGCTTGCGGCGGCGGCAGGCGCAAACGCGCATCCTGCTTACGATTGTAGAGTGCACGAGCGGAGATGAAGTGGCGCTGAACCGACCGGCTACTTGGTGATCACGCCGCAGGCGATGCGATCGCCGGCGTTGCCCGCAGGATCGGTCTTCATGTCATCGGCCTTGGCGTGAATCATGAGCGCCGTGCCGCCGTTGGCAAAAAGCGAGTTGGCTTCGCTGCCCGTTCCGAGAACAACATCCGCATCCTTAATGGTAGCCTTCGCGGTGCCGTTGGGCTTCACCGTAAAGTTGGCCATGTCTCCGTTGTGGTGGCCCTTGGGATTGAGGAAGCCGTGCTCCTTTTTATCAGGATTGAAATGCGGACCAGCGGACTTGAAGTCGGGTGGATCGCACTTGGCGTTCTGATGGAAGTGCAGCGCGTGTTCGCCGGGAGGCAAGTCCTTCAGGTTGAGATTGACCTCAACTCCCTTGCCTGACGGCTTGATGGTAGCGGCGCCAACGCTATTGCCTTTCGCATCTTTCATTTCGACCACCTGCTTCTTGACCGGCTTCGTGGAGCTGGAGTCTTGCGCAGAAGCGGTGAGGCTGATGGTTGCCAAGGCGGCCGCGAGGACAAGGAAATGTTTCATTGAGCGATTCATAACAGCAGAGTTGTATCACAAACCGGGGAGCGGATGGGGGCAGTCCAAATCGCGGACGGGGCTGTCAAGATTCCGGACAATGGACTACTTTGGGACGCGTTCCGATATGGGAAGAAGCCGGAAGTTTTTGGGGGCCAGTTGCTTGGAGTGCAAAGTGCGAGCTGGCCTCGAACGTGCACTGCGAATTTGTGGCACTTAAGAGTTGGACAGAAATGACTCTTACGTGGCGAGTGAAAGCGGGCCGAAGCAAGCCGCGACAGTTGAAGGCGACGCAGGATTCCAAGACATGGGACTGGGAATGGCGAAGCCGTATTTAGGAACAGGCTCTCCTGGTGACGCGAGGGGAGCAGGGGCGACGCGACACTGGCTGGCAGCGTTTACCAAGGCACGACATGAGGCCGCGGTTGCGCGCCAACTGGAGGCCAAGGCCGTGACGCACCTGCTCCCGACGTTCTTGAGGTCGTCGCGCTGGAGTGATCGGATCAAGCGAACTATCTCTCCGCTATTCCCCGGCTACGTATTCGTTCATGTAAACGAACACGAGCGGTTGAGGGTACTGCAAACGGCCGGAGTGGCCAGCATTGTGTCGGTGGCCGGGCGACCGGCGCCGCTGCGCGAGGAAGACGTAGTGATGCTGCGTGAGTGCGCGGCGCGTCCGCGCCAGTTTGAGCCGCATTCGTTCCTGCAGGTGGGACAACGAGTGCGAGTGAAGCAGGGGCCGTTTGCGGGGTGGGAAGGCATTTTGACGCAGCGGAAAAACGCCACCCGCCTGGTGATCAACATGGAACAGATCATGCGGTCGGTCTCAGTCGATCTCGACGGCGCGGATGTTGAACCGGTAACGCAGCGATAAGAATTTTCTGCCGTAGCGAAAGACTCACGGTTTCGTGCGGCGAACCAAGTTCCACGTAGGCGACCACAACCCGACCAACCAACACACCAATCTCGACCGTCCGGAGGTGCGAGCCACCGGGCGGTCGAGCCCTCCGATTAAGCCATGAGTTCGACACCGTACACGGGAGCGGCGCCACTTCGGCGAGTCATTCCCTTTCCCTTGCGCGCTGAAGCACGTACGGGCGCATGGTTCGATGACTTGCGGAGGTCCGATCTGGTCATCGGGGTATTCGAGCGAGCGATGGATTTGGCTGCGGCGCTGGCTGCAGTGGAGGCGTCCTACTGGATTTGCGTCGTATGGCAGCCAAACCGAGCGGCTCACTATGCTAACCAGTCGATACTGACGTGCGCAGTGGGATTCGCTTTACTGATCGTGCTGCTCTTAGAAAAACACGGCGATTATCAACCCTGGTTGAGCCTGCTGGCGGTGCGCGAAACGGAGCGTCTGTTACGGGTCACGATTTCCGGAGTGCTGTTGGCCGTGCCGATCATGGTGTAGTGACCGGAACCTTGCCGGCCGCCATGATAGCGCTGTCGATGCTGATGCTTCCGTTGTTCATGGCAGTAGAGAAAATGCAGGCGCAGGCTGCCGTCAGATGGCTGCGGCGCCGACTCGGCGCAACGCGCACGGCCGTGATCTTGGGAACAGGAATCCTGGGGCGGAAAGTGTTTTCGACGCTCGTCCGTTCGCCGAAGCTAGGCATTGAGACGGTAGTGTTTGTTGCCGAGGATTCGATGATCGAAGAGACAGTGATTTATGAATCCTCGTACCAACGAAAGCAGCAAGCGAGGGTACTCCCGGGGCCGGTGACGTCGCGGCTGCTGAGAAAACTGGGAGCATCAGTGCTGATCTTCGCTGATCCAGAGATGCCAACCGATGAGGCGGCGAGCCTGCGTCACGAGGCGGAAAGGGCGGGGATGACCACGTGCGTGATTCCGGAGCCGTTTCTCGACGAGGAGGCAGCAACCGAATATCTCGAGATGGACGGCGTCTTGCTCGCCTATAACGCACGGCGGAGCGAACGACATCTGTATCGAGTAGCGAAACGGGCGCTGGACGCCGTGTTGTCAGCGCTGCTCTTGGTGTTGTGCGCTCCGGTATTTGCGGCCGCAGCGGTCGCAGTGCTACTTGATTCCGCTGGCCCGGTAATTTTTCGGCAGCAGCGCGTCGGACACAATGGGCGGCGCTTTGCGATGTACAAGTTCCGCACCATGTACGCGGATTGCGCGCGGTATGCAACATCGCCCGTCACCGGCCAGGATCCGCGCATAACCCGGGTCGGACGTTTCCTGCGGCATACCTGCATCGATGAGTTGCCGCAGTTGGTGAATGTGCTGCGGGGCGAGATGTCGCTGGTGGGACCCCGACCGGAGATGCCGTTTGTCGTGGAACAGTATGAGGCCGTCCATCTGAAGCGGCTGAGCGTTCTGCCAGGGCTGACCGGGTTGTGGCAATTGAGTGCGGACCGGCGGGCGCCGATTCACGAAAATATTGGCTACGACCTCTATTACGTCCGGCACAGAAGCGTGCTGATGGACATAGCGATTTTGCTGCACACGCTAGTTTTTGCATTTCGGGGAGTGTAAGAGTTCGCGGGAGATCCTGGGTTCATGCACATTACAGTGATAGGCACGGGATATGTCGGGCTGGTCAGTGCTGCTTGCCTGGCAGAGATCGGTCATCAAGTCATCGCGGTGGACTCGGATGAACAGAAGACAGCGGCGCTGAATCGGGGCGAGACACCGATCTACGAGTCGCTGGTGCCGGGTTTACTGCAGCGCCACAATGGAAAGCGCCTTCGGTTTTCTGCGCATGCGCGAGCGGCGGTGACGGCGTCAGACGTAGTGTTCCTGGCGGTGGGCACGCCGCAGAGCGAGAACGGAGAAGCCGACCTGTCGCAAGTCGAGGCGGTCGCAAGGGAGATCGCTCCAGTCATCCACCGGTTGACCCTCATCGTGGAAAAGAGCACGGTGCCGGTGTGCACATGCGATGCACTGCGCGAGTTGCTGCTACGTTGCGGAGCGCACCCGGGGTGGTTCTCCGTGGCGTCGAACCCGGAGTTTCTGCGCGAAGGCAGCGCGGTGACGGACTTCCTGTATCCCGACCGCATCGTGGTGGGGGCCGACGACGACTTCGGGCGCTGCCTGTTGCGCGAGGTGTACTGGCCGCTGGTAAGCGGCGCCTACTATCGGCACGAGGACGCGGTGCCGTGTCCGACTCGGAAGCCGGGCCGGGCGCGCCTGTTACTCACCAGCGCCAAGAGCGCTGAGCTGATCAAGCATGCGTCGAATGGGCTGCTGGCGGCAAAGATTTCGTACATCAACAACGTGGCGCAGGTGGCGGAAGCAGTGGGAGCGGACATCGAGGAGATCGCCACGGGAATGGGCGCGGACCCGCGCATTGGCAGCGAGTTTCTGAACGCCGGCGTGGGCTATGGCGGATCGTGCTTCCCCAAGGATGTCGCCGCGTTTGAAGCGGTAGCGAGGCGCTGCGGGGTTGACTTCCCGATCTTGCGAGACGTGGCGCGGGTCAACGACGAGCAGAGGTCACGATTCGTGGAGAGGATCCGCAGGTCGCTGGAAACACTGGCGGGAAAACGTATCGCCGTGCTGGGTCTGTCGTTCAAGGAAGACACCGACGATGTCCGCGAATCTCCGGCCGTTGCGATTGTCCGCGAGTTGGTGCTGCAAGGGGCGGTGGTTTGCGCGCACGATCCGGCGGCGATGGCCAAGGCGCGGGAGGTGCTGACCAGTGGGCAGATCACTTACGCGCACGACGAGTACGATGCGGCCTGCGGCTGCGACGCACTTCTGATTCTGACGCCGTGGCGGCAGTTTGCCCGGCTGGACCTCAAGAAATTGCACACCGTCATGAAGGCGCCGGTCGTCTTCGACGGGCGAAATCTTTACGCGCCTGAGGAGATGGCAGCCGCTGGATTTGTGTACCACAGTGTGGGACGTTCGTCGGCGGCGGTAAGGCCAGCAATACCCGCAATGTCAGTGGGCGAGTTCAAGACTCGCGTTTCGAGTTTCAAGAGCCCGGAAGAAGAACCATCGTCCAGCACTCGACGCACGGCGACGGCCGTCGGTTAGTTCGCTTCCCACTCGAAAAGTTCCCAAGTTCTAAGTTACGACTTATCAATGACGCCTCCCCCGGAACACCCCAGCGGGCAATTGATCGTCAGACAAAGCGAACAGGCACGACAGCAACTCGTAGCGACCGGCCAGCTCGACGAAGCTCTGGTGGCCGAAGTGCGGCGGATGTTTCGCCAGCGCCGACGGCTTATAGCCGCCTGCACCGTGGTGTGCCTGTTGCTCGCTGGGGCTTACCTGCTCATCAAGGCGCCGCAGTTCGAAGCGGGCGCACAAATCGAGGTGCGTCCGGCGGGATCGAACTCGCTGGGGCTGGACGAGATGGCGGCCAAGCTGCTCAGCCCAGCGGAGGCGAATACGCAGCTACAGACCGCGGCACAAGTGCTGCAAAGCAACACAATAGCGCTCGAGGTCATGCAGCAGTTGCGCATGGCGGAGCGGAGCGACTTTGCCGGGAGGTGGCGGCAAGATGGGAGTGTTGCCGTGGAATCGCTGCCTCCGGAGGCGCGCGACCATCTGCTGGAACGATTTCAGTGGGCGCTGAGCGTTAGCGTCGTGCCGAAAACCGACATCGTGTCGGTGCGCTTCAAGGCGCGCAACGCCGAGTTGGCGGCGGCGGTGGTGAACGCGGTCATCAGCTCCTACACGGAAAAGAAGATACGCACCAGCTACGACTCGACCACGCAGGTGTCGAACTGGCTTTCAGGGCAGATGGATGACCTGAAGACCAAGTCCAGCGAATCGCAGGAACGGCTCGCGGAACTGCAGCGGACGACCGGACTGATTGGCGCGGACGAAACGAGCAACATCGTCACGGACAAGCTGAAGCAGTTGGACGAGCAACTGACGGCAGCGCAATCGGACCGGGTCGTGAAAGAAGCGCGGTACCGCATCGCGACGTCGGGCAATCCGGAGTTGCTGGCGACAGCGGCTCCGGACCCGACGTTGCAGCTGCTTCGCGCACAGGAGGCGGAGTTGCGGCTGCAATTTACGCAGCTCACGACGAAGTACGGGAGCGGGTATCCGAAGGTGGCGGAGGTGACAGCACAGGTCGCTAAGGTGGACCAGGCTATAGACGTGGAGCTGACGAAGTTGAGTGAGCGGTACAAAAACGACTACGCGGCGGCGGCGAATGCGGAGAAGATGCTGCGGGCCGCGTTCGAAGAACAGAAGCTGAAAGCGTACGAATTGAATCACGGTGCGGCGCAGTACGCGATCCTGAAACACGAGGTCGAGACCACGCGGGATCTGTACGAAACGTTGCAGCGCAAGCTGAAAGAGGCAGGAATCTCGGCGGGGCTGGCGTCGGCCAACATCGGATTGGTGGATGCGGCGCAGGTGCCGTCCGAGCCGGTTGAACCGCGGGTCCCGGTTGTGCTGGGGCTGGGTTTGGGCGCGGGATTGACGCTGGGCACACTGGGAGCGGTGGTGTTGGAGGCGATGGACACCACGATCCGCTCAGCCGAAGAGGCGGAAGCGCTGTGTGGCGTACCGTCGCTGGCCACGATTCCGCGAATGGACAGCGGAGCGAAGAGCAGCCTGTTCTGGCCGCACGTGGTCGAAGACGGACATGCGTGGAACGTGATCGCCGCAAAAGAACCGTACTCGAAAGCGGCGGAGTCGTACCGCACGCTGCGCAGCTCGCTGCTGCTGGGAGAAGAAGGCGCCGCCAGAGTGCTGGTCATCACCAGCGCGATGCCGTCGGAGGGCAAGACGCTGACGGCGGTGAACTGCGCTGCCGTGTTGGCACAGCAGGGGTCGAAGGTGTTGCTGGTGGATGCGGATCTGCGGCGGTCTTCCCTGCACCGCAGCCTGGGAATAAAGAAAGAACCGGGGCTGGGGGACATGCTGAACGGCCGCTCTGCTGCTGATGAAGCGGTGGTGACTACGGAGAACATTCCCCATTTATCGGTGGTGAGTTCGGGTGCGGCAGTGACGTATCCCGCAGAGGCGCTGGCATCCGAGATGATGGCGGACGCGCTGCGCCGATGGCGGAATGAATATGACTATGTGGTGATCGATACGCCACCGGTGGCGATGGTGACGGACGCGGTAGTGCTGGCCGCTCAGGCCGACGCGGTGGTGCTGGTGGCCATGGCTTCGGAGACGACGCGCCAGGCGTTGCTGCGAACACGCGACCGGCTGCAGCGGGCGAACGCGAGGATTGCGGGAGTGGTGGTGAATGGGGTTGATTCCCGGTACGAGAACAGCTATTACCGAGCGTATGGCACGGGTGGAAGCGAAAGAGAGTATGGCCCGAAGTTCAACACATAGTGGGCTTGCTGGTTGCACGCGGGCTGCGGTTGTCTGCGGACTCGCGCTCGCGGTGTGGATTGCGTGGGGCGGAATTATCCCGGTGCGAGCGCAAGCGCCGAACTCTAATCGATCGAATACGGGCACGCCGGCGATGCGACTGGATGCGGGTGACCTGTTAGAGATCACGACATTTGACACTCCGGAGCTTTCGGGGAAGTTTCGCGTGGACGGCCGCGGCGAAGTCACGATGCCGATTGGGGGCGCAGTGCCGGTTGCGGGATTGACGGCAGAGCAGACAGGCATCGCCGTGGAACGCTTTCTCCGCGACCGAGACATTTTGAAGAATCCACATGTAACGGTGCTGGTGCTGGAGTATGCGACGCAAGGTGTCAGCGTGCTGGGTGAGGTAAAGACACCAGGAATCTATCCGCTGGAAGGAAAGCATGGTGCGCTGGATTACATCTCGATGGCGGGAGGCCTGACGCCCAATGCGTCGAAACAAGTGAACATCACACACCGGGCCCCGCCCTGGGAAACAGTGACAGTAAACCTGGCCGGAGGAAATGGCGGCGCACTGGCCAATGACGTCGAGATCCAGCCGGGCGACCGAATCGTGGTGCTGCGCGCAGGGGTGGTGTACGTAATTGGCGACGTGGGCAAGCCTGGCGGATACATGATGGATGGCGCCAACAGCGTGACAGTGGTGCAGGCGCTGGCGTTGGCGCAGGGGTTAAATCGAACAGCGAAATCGAACGGCATGTTGATTCGTAATTCGCCGGGCGGGCGCACGCAGACGCAACTGGCGCTGAACAAGATTTTGGCGAACCAGTCGCCTGATCCGAAATTGGAGGATGGCGACATAGTGTACGTGCCGGTGAGCGGAGCGAAGGACTGGACGAACAAGGGCGTATCGGCAGCACTGCAGATGGCGGTTGGGATGGTGATTTATGGACATTACTAGGACTCATTCGTTCCCTGCCCTTCGTTTCACTAAAGCATGGACCGGCAAGATTTTCGCTCTTGGCTCCATGAAACGGAAAAGCCTCCGGAGACCGAGGCGCGGATTGTGGGTGGTGGTACTGGGGCCCGATGGGGCGGGAAAGTCGTCGGTGATTGCGGGGCTGGGAAGCGGTGGGGCGGCGGGCTTCGCAGGATGCGACACCTATCACTTGCGTCCTGTGTTCATGCAGCGCAAACGAGATCAGGCACCCAACTGCAATCCGCATGGCAGCGCCGCGCGCGGTTCTCTGATTTCCGTATTCAAGCTGGTTTACCTGCTGGCGGCGAATTGGCTGGGGTATTTCGGAGTGGTGCGGCCGCGTTTGTCACGCGGCACGCTGGTGTTGTTTGACCGCTACTTCCCGGACTGCCTGGTCGATCCGGTGCGATACCGACTACCACGGTCGTGCCGGCGATTGACGGAGCTGATTGCAACGATGATTCCGCAGCCGGACCTTTGCGTGGTGCTGGATGCTCCGGCCGATGCGCTCTGGGCGCGAAAGCACGAGGTCTCGTGGGCGGAGATGGAGCGCCAGCGCAGCACCTACGCAGGGTTGGGCTCAAACTTCGAGAACGTCACGGTGGTCGACGCGGCGCGCGCGCTGCCGGACGTGGTCAATGATGTCGTCGAACGCATTATCGAACGGCACCTTGCGTACCGCGAACGATACGAATTGGCATGACGGAGACGGCTGCAATTGCGGGCCAGATCTTCCGACAGTTGGGGGACAGGGATGGAACCGTAGGGAGCGTTGCTTACGTGACGGTGCCGGGAAACGAGCATGCGCGCTGGCTGCTGCCGGCGAAGTGTCCAGAGATCGGCGGTTTGCTCGCAGGTTGGGCTCCGTACCGGCTACGGTCGCGCGGAGCATGGGCGATGGTGAGAGCGGCCAACAGGTTGGGGCGAGTGGCGGCGATCCCTGGCACGTCGGTTTTGCAGGCCGACAAGGTGCTCGACTCCGACTGGTCGTTACTGGGATGGCAGAGTGCCGAGTCGCCGGTCCCGGTGATTTACTTGGGCACGCCCGGTCCGCGGCGCAAGGCGGCGGTGCACCTGGTGGAGCGCGAGTCGGGAAGGTGCAGAGCGGTGGTGAAAGTACCGCTGACGGATGACGCGAAGAGCGCTATTTTGCGGGAAGCAGGTGCGCTGGAGGCGCTAGGGGCTGAGCATGTCGGGTCAGCCCCACGCTTGCTGCACACCGATCGGGCAAAGGGCATCACGACGCAGAGTTTCGTGGAAGGGTGTTCGGGATCGCGGAAGCTGGGGCCGGAAAACTGGCAGTTGCTGCGCTCGCTGCTGCTGGCAGGAGAATCGACGTCGTTGGCGGAATATGTGCCGGGCTGGAAGTGGGCGCTGGAATCCTGCGCAGATGACTGGGCAAAGAGTCAATGTTTGGCGGCAATCGACGAAGTGGGGGACGATTCGCCGTTGCCAGCATGCTGGCAGCACGGAGATTTTGCGCCGTGGAACATCAAGCAACTGACTGATGGACGGTGCGCGCTGCTCGACTGGGAAGATGCGCAACGGGGCGGGCTGCCGCTGCTGGATGTGTACCACTTCCTGCACATCCAGGACTTTTTGTTTGATGGGAGACCGAGGTTGCATGCGACTGAAATTGGGACCGGCGCAAACGGGATGGGCGTGTCGCCAGCTCTTAGCCGAAAACTAGAAGGCGCGTATCTCATCGGTGGGTTTTTGAAATGCGTCCAGCGAGACAATCGGAAGCATGCGGAATTTGTGAGTAAGGCGCTGGCGCTGTGGCGGAGACGAGCTGCGTGATGGCTGAAGTTTGTCTGGAACGCGGAAAAGACGCGCGACGGCCGCCGGGACATTGCGCGAGTGTCTCCCGCGCGCGGAGTGAGTTGCTAAGAGCGTTCGTCGAGGGAATGAACTCGTCAGGAATCGAGTATTGCCTGCTGAGCGGCTTTCACGGTTATCCAGAGGCAGCGGATTCCGACGTGGACTTCATGGTGGACGCGAAAGACATCAATCGAGTCGAGCTGCTGCTGCAAGAAGTCGCGGAGCGTTGTGGAGCAATGCTGGTGCAGGCGATGCAGCACGAAACGGAAGCCTGTTACTTTGTGCTGGCCAGGCAGGTGGGATGCGAGGTTGCCTTCCTGCATCCGGATTGCTCGGCAGGCTACCGCCGCGACGGGCGGCTGTGGATGAAGGCAGCGCCGGTGTTGCGGGAGCGAAGACGGCGCAAGTCGTTGTATGTGCCGGCCGTTGGGGACGAGTTCCAGTACTACCTCATCAAGAAAATCCTGAAGCAAAACCTAAGCGATGCGGAGTTGGAGCGGCTGAGAGCGTTGTACCTGAGCGATCCGGAGGAGTGCTGTAAGCGCGTTTGGCGATCATGGTCGCGGCGAACCAGCGGAAAGCTCGTGTCGGCGTTGATGAGACATGACCTCGCTTGGATACGCTCACAATTACCGAGTTTGCGGGCAGAGTTGCAAAGATCGGATCGGCTGGAGAACGCGCGCAAGCGCGGCGAGCAAACACTGCACGAATGGCGGAGATGGACGCGGCGCATAGCGAATCCGACAGGGTTGAGCATCGGTTTGTGTGGCGGAAGTGCGAAGCATAGGGCGGATGTGGCAATGGCGCTGGAACGAAGCTTGAGACCGGCGTTTCGGCGGACAAGGATCATTGAGGAATGCGAGGGCAGGACGTGGATGGATTTGTCGCTATGGCTGGCAAAGGTGCGATCGACCCTAGTGATCCGGAAGCGAGAGGCCGTAAAGCGCCGCACGTGGTCGCGGGACGAGCTTTGTTTCGACCTGGACGATGCGACCGAACGGTCGGCCGAGTTCATCACGGGGGAAGTGCTGGAGTGGATGGCGGAGCGGTTGCGCAAACGGACACAAACGATCACGGAGCTCTCGACGAAGTCCCCAGCGGTGTTGAGCGATGGGTGCCGTCTGTAATGACGCGGGTCCTTTTATCAGCGTATGCGTGCGAGCCGGGGAAGGGTTCGGAACCGGCAGTGGGGTGGATGTGGGCCACGGAGTTGGCCGCTACCGGGTACGAGGTATGGGTGATAACGCGCGCAGCAAACCGTGCAGCAATCGAATCGGAATTACAGCAGCGGCTACAGAGAGCGGGTCTGCATTTCGAATATTACGATCTGCCCTCCTGGGTGCTGCGGTGGAAGCGAGCGAACCGGGGTATCTACTGGTATTACGCGCTGTGGCAGTGGGGCGCATACCGGATGGCGAGAGAACTAACAAAGAACATCTGCTTCGACTGCGTGCATCATGTGACGTTTGTCGGGATGCGCGGGCCGAGCTTCATGGGCTGGCTGGGACTGCCATTCTGCCTGGGTCCGGTGTCGGGTGGTGAACGGGTGCCCGCAACATTTCGGGCCGGCATGTCACGAGCTGCAAGATGGCGGGAGACGATACGCGATGTGGCCAACAGGGCCCTCCATGTTGATCCGGTCATGAGGTCGAGCTTTCGACAGGCTGACAGAATCCTGGTTGCGACTGCGGATTCACGAGAGCTGATTCCAAGGACATATCGAGACAAGTGCACGGTCCAACTTGGGGTGGGGCTTAGTCGTGAATACCTGGGATGGACGGGACGGAAGCGCGGCGTGCCGGGCGCGACGTTAGGACTTCTGTATGCAGGGCGACTGGTGGAATGGAAGGGAGTTGATCTAGCCCTACGCGTTGTGCGGCAACTACGTGAGCACGGGCAAGAGGTGCATCTAACGATCGTCGGAGATGGCCCGGCACGAACAAGTCTGGAGCGGCTAGCGGCTGAACTCGGTGTGGAAGAGCATGTGCGGTGGGTCAAGTGGATTCCGCAGGACCAATTACACGAACACTATTACAAGCACGATGCACTGCTGTTTCCGAGCTTGCGCGATTCTGGAGGGATGGTAGTGCTGGAGGCACTGGCGCACGGCCTCCCCGTGGTGTGCACCGATCGCGGCGGACCCGGAGTGATCGTAACTGAGCGCTGTGGCCGCCCGGTGCGGACCGAAGGACGAACCAGGGACGAAGTGATTAACGAGTTGACCGCTGCCGTCAACGAACTGGGGCATGATCGAGTGTTATTGAAGAAGCTCAGCGCGGGAGCGCGATCACGGGCGTGGGAATTTGATTTTCGCAAGGTGGCGGCGAGTGTGTATCCCGCAGTGACGCAGCGCGCGGAACAAGGCATTGCCTCGATAGCACACTTCGACCACGTCACTATAAAGACCACATCACTAATAGAGAGACATGAGCAGCTTTACACGTCCAGCGATGTTGGGCGAGTGTGCATGGTCGAGACCATCGGTCGCAGCTGGCGGACTTAAATTTGCATCTCGGGTATTGCAAGCGATGGTGTTGATGCCGCTGTTCTCGCTCATTCTGCTGCCGGAGTACGTGCAGGGACTGGGTGATCCGGAGTCGAAGTCGATCCTGTACCGAGCATCCGTTGGACCACTGAGAATGTTGGATTTGCTGTTGCTGGCGATCATCGCGGCGCACGGCGTGGCGTGGGCGAGTTCGCGGCGGTTGCGAGTTTCTATGCCCCGCAGTCTGGTGGCGCCCGGCTTGGGATTCCTAGCTGCGATAGCGCTGGCGATGGTCTATGGGCTGTTGCATGGCGGAGTGAATTTGTTTTTTGACTGGCGGGCGCTAGCTCTGGGGATTGGGATGTACGGTGTGTTTGCGCTCTGGGTGCAAACGGCGGAACGGGCACGCTGGGCGATGGTCCTGTTCGCCGCCTACATGGGGCTGCGCATCGTACTGATGTACGCACTGTTTCTGCGCGGCGGTGGCGACGTGATCGTAGGGGTGAGAGTGCCCGTATTTGACGGTCCGACGCTGTCGGCAATTGTATTTACGGCCGTGCTGGCGTTGTGGATGAGCGACGCCAGCAACGTATGGTGGCACAAGCTTCTGTTGATCTTACTGAGCGCCGGTGCGTATCTCATGGTGCTGTTGTGTTTCCGGCGGACGTTCTGGGCTGAGTTGGGCGTCGCGACCGTGCTACTGCTGATTCTGCGAAAACGCGGGCGCGGTCAAAAGCTGTTGCTGGCACTCGGAGCCTTCGTCGCAGTGGCAACAATGCTGGGACCGGCTTTCCGCGAGCGCGTGCAGAGCATGAACTTCGCCACAGGCGAGACGGAATTCAGCCAGGACAATCCCGACCATGTCGGAGAGGTGTTGGATGCATGGGACCAGGTGCAGCGGCATCCGGTGATGGGGATCGGCCTAGGGCGATCGTTTCAGACGCTGCGCATTCAGGACTGGAAAGACGAGTCGGTGATGGTGCACAACGCTCCGCTGCACGTGTGGCTGAAGTATGGGCTGATGGGGCTGGTCTGCTATGTGTGGTTTCATGTTGCGCTGTTTCGGTGGCTTTATCGGCGGCTGCGGGCGCCGCCGGGTGTTCAATCTGCGGCGTGCCTCTGCGGACTAAAGTCCGCCGGAACAATCGAAGGGTGCGCGGCGTTCGGCATTGCTAAAGCTGAGTCCCTTCAGAATCTGACATCCGAGGCGGCGCGTCCTGGTGCGGCGCTGACCTATCTGGCGGCGCAATTCGCGGTGACGCTCGGTTTCACTCCCTGGCCCTACTCATCGGTCCAGTCCACAACGCTAATCGCCTTCGTTCTCGCAATAGGTATGACAGGAACAACCTCATGCAGATGCCAAGCATTTCGGTAATCACTCCGTCGCGCAATAGCGGCGAATTTCTGGAAGACGCCATCCTGAGCGTGGCGCGCCAGGAAGGAGTCGTGGTGGAGCACGTGGTGCAAGATTCGCTGTCGAGCGATAACACACTGGAAATTCTGCGCCAGTATCCGGCGGTGCGCTGGCAGTGGGAAAGCGATTGGGGCCAGTCGGATGCAATCAATCGAGGGTTCCTGCGCGCCAGCGGCGACCTGGTGGGCTGGCTGAACGCCGATGATTACTACCTGCCGGGCGGGTTGAGCGCGATTGCGCTCGCTGCGGCGGAACATCCAGAAGCTGACGTTTTTCACGGGGATTGTGTGTTTGTCGATGGCGAGGGAATCATTACACGATCGAAGGTGGAGCACGAGTTCGATCGGGACATTCTTTTTTATTTTGGCTGCTACATTCCTTCGACGGCGACGTTCTTCCGCCGGCGAGTGATTGAGCGCGGTTACCTGCTGGATTGTGACTTCCGGGTGTGCATGGACTTCGAGTATTTTGTGCGATTGGCCGGCGCCGGGTTCCAGTTTCACTACGTGCCACAATTCGTGGCTGCATTTCGCTGGCACGAAAGCAACATCAGCCTGCAGAACGTGGAGCGGCGCGCTCATGAGCGGCGTGAAGTGCAATGCCGCTATGGCAATAAGCCGAGGTCGACAACGCAGATGGAATTGCTGCGGCATGGATTTCGCGGGAAACGAATCCTGCGCAAGATCGCCAGCGGCAACGCGCTGCGGGAGTTGCGGCTGCGGTGGCAACAGGGCGAAAACACATTGTGGATGCGGAATCAGGGAGCACAGGAGACATGCGCCAGCCTGGCGTGCTTGTAATCCATAACCGCTACCAGCAAGCGGGCGGCGAGGACGCCGTTGTGCGTGCCGAGGTCGCGCTGTTGCGACAAAACGGTCACCGGGCGGTGGAGTACATCCGGCACAACTCGGAAATCGTGGCGTTCCGTCCGCTGCGCAAGGCTTCCCTGCTGGCCGGTACTACGTGGAATCCTGCGACGTATCGCGAACTGCGGCGGCTAATTCGTGCAGAGCGCCCTGATGTTGCGCACTGCCACAACCTGATGCCGCTGATCAGTCCGTCGGCATATTACGCGTGCAAGGCTGAGGGCATTCCGGTAGTGCAGACACTGCATAATTTTCGGTTCGTGTGTCCGGCGGGAACGCTGTTTCGCGATGGCGCGGCGTGCGGCGATTGTAATGGCGACCTGAGACGCGCTGTGGTTCGCAAGTGTTATCGCGGCTCGCGTGTGCAGACGGCGGCAGTGGCAATGATGCTGGCCGCTCATCGGGCGATGGGGACATTTGATGAAGCGGTCGATGCGTATTCGGCCCCCAGCATGTTTTGCCTGGAGCGGTTGGTGAAGGGCGGAATTCCGCTGGACAAGATCACGTTGCGGCCGAATTTTCTGCTGAGCGATCCCGGGCCGCGTTCCGGCAGTGACGATTATGCGGTGTTTGTGGGAAGGCTATGCGTGGAGAAGGGGGTTCGGCAACTGCTAGAGGCGTGGCGGCGATTGCGCGGAATGCGACTAGTGATCGTCGGAGATGGACCGCTGCGCGGCGAAGCGGAGAGGAGTGCACCCAGCAATGTGAGGTTCGCTGGTGCACGTTCGCCTGAAGAGACGATTACGCTGATAAGAGCAGCGCGTTTCCTGGTGTTTCCGAGCATTGGCTACGAGACGTTTGGCATGACGGTGCTGGAGGCTGCTGCGTGCGGAGTGGCGACCGTGGGATCGCGGATTGGGGCGATTCCGGAGCTGGTGCATGAAGGGAAGACGGGGTTGCTGTTCGATCCTCAGGACCCTGGCGACCTAGCTGACAAGGTGGAGTGGGCGTGGGCGCATCCCGTCAGCATGAACGAGATGGGCGCAGAGGCACGGAGGCGGTATCTGCGAAATTACAGCTCTGAGCCGGGATACCAGGCATTGACGAAGCTGTATGGGACGGTGCTGGACCTCGGCGTCGAAACGCGAATGAGGGTAGCGGTGGCGTGATACACGAGGCAAACAGATCTCTCGGTCACCACACCAGGCGCTCGTCCTAGACTCAGAGCTCCGCCATTTACTTCAGGCGATAAAGCGCACTACCCGTTGGCAATTCGCTTTGCACGCCTGAACAGGCTGCTGAAAAACCCTTCTTGAGGGTGGACAGGACTGCAGGGGCTAAATGTGGTGTGTCAAGAGGTTGTTGACATCGAGACCGGATCGGGTGATGGGTGGTTTCTGGTTTATTCCAGCATGAGGTCGATGCCAGTTGTACTCATGGATCCAAGGCGCGAGTTGGCGGAGTCGATCGGCGGAATTCTGATAAAGCCGTACATAGGCCCACTCGCGGATAGCCGTCTGGATGAAGCGCTCAGCTTTGCCGTTGGTGCGCGGAGTGTAGATACGGGTGCGGATGGATTGAATCTGCAGGTCGCGGCAGGCCTGGGCAAACAGCCGTGAACAGAAACACGGACCGTTGTCGGTCATGACGCGACGGACGCGGATACCCAGGCGGGCGAAGTAAGCGACAGCCTGACGCAGGAAGTTGCTAGAGGAGACCGCCTTTTCGTTGGGGAGCATGGCGGTGAAGGCGATGCGGGAGTGGTCGTCGATGGCGACGTAGAGGAACTCCCAGCCTGCGCCCCGGGTCTCGTCCTGGGGGTTGCCGGTGAGGCGATGGCCGGGTTTATGGATACGGGCCAACTTCTTGATGTCGATATGCAGCAGGTCGCCGGGAGCGGGGTATTCGTAGCGCACGATGGGAACAGCGGGTTCGAGCATTCGTAGTTTATTCAGTTTCAACCGGGTCAGGATGCGGCTCACAGTAGCGCGGCTCAAGCCTGTGGCCTGGGCGATGCGCACGCCGGTCCAGCGTTCACGCCGCAAGCAGACCACGCGTTCCACCAGCGGTGGGTTGATGAGGCGGGGCGAATGACGCGGACGCGAGGTGCGATCCCGCAACCCGTCCCGGCCAGACTGGCGGAAACGCGCCACCCACTTGGCGGCGCTCTGCCGACTGAGCTTGAAGGAGGCCGCGGCCTCCTTCAAGCTCAACTGTCCCTGAATCACGGCTTGCGCAAGTTCCTCTCGACGATGAATCGTAAGTCGAGCATGATGGTGATAGTCCATTCGGCCTCCTGGCTCGCTGTTGCTTCACACCATCAGCTTCCCAGTTCTCGGTCGAATGGACAACAACCTATTGAAACTTCACAGCTAAAGCCCGTCTACTACTGTGAACACTTTGCGGCATGACTAAAGTCATGCCCTGATACGATGCTGTCGCCGAATCGAGTTTTTCAGCAGTCTGTGAAGCAGGCTCACCCCTGTCCTATAAAGGAGCATCGAAAGATACTCTAAAGCTGCTCCCTTTCAGACTCTCTTAACTTCATGACTTTCGTGGTTTCTTCATTCGCATCCAACCTGATTTCTCAACTACAGCGGAGGCAATCATCCATGAAAAGCAAGACCCGCATATTGGTAACGGGTGCCGGAGGGTTCATCGGGCACCATCTCGTCAAGCGTCTCAAAGCCGATGGACACTGGGTCCGCGGCGTCGATATCAAAATGCCGGAATACGAGCAGACAGCGGCGGATGAATTTGAGTTGCTCGACCTGCGCCACTGGCACAATGCGCTGCTGGCCACGCGTCACATTGACCAGGTGTACAACCTTGCCGCCGACATGGGCGGAATCGGCTACATCACTGCCAAGCTGGCCGACATTGCGAGAAACAACATCCTCATCAACGCGCACATGCTGGAAGCAAGTCGCGTAAACGGCGTGCAGCGGTTCCTGTTCTCGTCGTCGGCGTGCGTGTATGCGGGTTACAAGCAGGACAACGCAGACGTAACGCCGCTGCGGGAAGAAGACGCGCATCCCGCCGACCCGGAGCCTGGGTATGGTTGGGAGAAGCTGTTTACCGAACAACTATGCCGCTATTACCGTCACGACTTTGCATTCGAGACGCGGATTGTGCGTTTTCATAACGTGTACGGACCGTTGGGAACGTACGAAGGGGGCAAGGAGAAAGCTCCGGCGGCGATTGCGCGCAAGGTGGCGCTGACTCCAGACGGCGATGAGATCGAAGTGTGGGGCGATGGACAGCAGACGCGATCGTTTATGTGGATCGAGGACTGCGTCGAAGGGTTGACGCGACTGATGGCCAGCCAATACAGTGCGCCGCTGAACCTGGGCACGGAAGAGTTAGTCACCATTGACCGGCTGGTGGACATGGTTTGCGAAATCGCCGGCAAACGACTGCACAAAGTGCACGCGCTCGAGCGGCCGCAAGGCGTGCGCGGACGCAATAGTGACAACTCGCGCCTGCGCGTTGTGTTGGGGTGGGAGCCGGAGACTCCGCTAGCGACAGGGTTGGAGATTACGTACCGGTGGATCGAGCGAGAGTTGGAGCGGGCCGGACGGTTGGCACCAGAACTGGTGTATGCCTGACAGAGAGATACGACCACTGCCGCGCGCCAACGTGCTGGGCGTGGGAGTCCATGCCATTGACATGGCGCAGGCGGTTCGGCAATCGGAGCGGCTGATCGCGAGTGGCGACAAGGGCTACGTGTGCGTGACCGGCGTGCACGGCGTGATGGAGTCGCAAAACGATCCCGAATTGCAAGCGATCCTGAACGGAGCGTATCTTTGCGTCCCTGACGGCATGCCGACTGTGTGGGTGGGGCGACTGCAAGGTCATCGTGAAATCGGCCGCGTCTATGGGCCGGACTACATGATGGCGATGTGCCTGCAGTCATTGCAGCATGGCTACCAGCACTTCTTGTATGGCGGACTGCCGGGAGTTGCTGAGCGGCTGAAAACGCAGCTAATGATGCGTGTGCCGCGGCTCAGGATTGCGGGTACGTACACACCTCCATTCGGGCCGCTCAGCGCAGAGCAAGAGAAGGAACTTATCGAATTGGTGGCGCGCTCCAAGCCCGACATTCTGTGGGTGGGGCTGAGTACTCCCAAGCAGGAGAGATTCATGGCGCAGTATCTCGACCGGTTGGATGTGAAGCTCATGGTCGGAGTTGGAGCGGCGTTTGACCTGCACGCTGGGCTGAGGAGCGACGCACCCAACTGGGTGAAGCATTGTGGATTGCAGTGGCTGCACCGGCTGGCACAGGAACCGCGACGATTAGGGCCGAGATATCTGAAACACAATCCGCGGTTTCTGTGGTCGATCTTTCGGCAGTTGACGGGGGCGCAGGGATTCGAAGTGTCCGGCAGCGGGAAGCAATGACATAAGTTGCTCGGTTGCGATTTTTCAAAGTTTCAGGACCCATTTTGCGGGTCCTTTTTTATTTGTCGGTTGCACTGAAGAGGTGTGACCGCGGTCACAGAGTTTTCTCGAGAAACGCGGACAATAGTGCTACGACTAAGCAGACTGGTGGGAAAACGCGGCGTCGGGGAAATCCGGCCCAGGGATCCGCGCCGACCACATTGTGGTAGCCGAAACCACTCTCAGGGCAGCTGCTGAACAACATGCGCCGCTTCACCCTCCGCTTGTGCGTCGCACAGCACTAACCCAAGCCGTCCCTGGATTGGCGTATTTCGATGAATGACGTTTGCCGAGAACAGCGATGTCACCCCGGAGACGGCATCATCTCACCTGAAGACGAAAGGACAGCTCTGGCAATGAGCTAAGGGGCGAGAAAATGGGGCGCATCACTGGGAAGGAAGCGGAAGTTTTTCCGCAGTCAGAAACTTGCGATCTCCAGACAACCGATTGGTCGACGATAGCAAATCATAATTTATCCACGCCGGGACTGAGTCAGCAGGAGCGTAAACGCGTATTGGCCGGCAGCAATCCTCTGGTTGCCGACTTGATGTTGACGTTCGATATGCTCGACGATCCGGTCGTCGTGCTGCATGAAGACAGCAGAGTCATCTATTGCAATCACGCGGCAACTGTCCTCGCGCTGCCCATGAAAGCGACCGCAATCTGTTCGTTACACCTGCTCGGGCCGGGAGAGCCGTGGGCCGCGTGCCAGAAGATGCTGCGCGATTACCAAGCGCGATCGGGCTGGTTGGAGCGCGAGGTGCGTGACCCGGGAACCGGAAAATGCTGGGGTTTGCGGATCGCTTCCCTTGGTTATCTCGGTGTGTTCCCACGACGACTTGTGATCGTGATTCACGACATTACCGAGACAGCGAACATTCGTGAACGGTTGCGCGAGCGCGAAGTATTGGCAGCGACCGGAATGCTCGTAGCCGGGGCGGCGCACCAGGCGAAGAGCGCAATCTTTGGACTGTCGGCAACGCTGGACGCCTTCGAGGCGCGTTTTGACGAGCGCGCGGCAGCCGATCCCTACGTGGAAAGCTTGCGAGCAGGAATCGCGCGCATGCAGTCTTTGCTGCGCGACCTGTTGGATTACGGGAACCGGTCGGAGTGCGAGGCACAGCCGACTTCGCTTACAGCAGTCGCGAGGTGCAGCGCAGACGCCTGCAAAGGTCTCGCGTTGAAGATGGGAGTCAAACTAGTGGTGGACGCAGCGGAAGACTTGTGGGTTATGGGCGATGCACCACGACTCATACGTGCGCTGGAAACCCTGCTGGAAAATGCGATCCAACATTCACCGCAGAACGGGACGGTAACGGTGCGCATATCGAGGCCACAGACGGGGGATGGCGGCTATTGCCGTTGCGAGGTACTCGACCGGGGGCCCGGGTTTCCGCCGGAACACATCGAAAAGCTGTTCGCGCCGTTCTTCACGCGGCGGCCGGGAGGAACAGGGCTGGGCCTTACGATCGCCAAGAGGATTGTGGAGGACGCGGGCGGCATGATCGGGCTGTCCAACCATCGTGCGGGAGGAGCGCGCGTGTGCGTATTCCTTCCGGCGAGCAATAATTCGGAGACAGCGTCGCGAAATCATTTAGGCGAGTGTGACCGTGGCGGGAAATAGGATCCTTCTGGTCGATGACGACCCGGTCGTCCGTTTCGGCATCTGTAATTTCCTGGAGTCGAAGGAGATGGAGGTGCATGAAGCCGGGAGCGTTCAGAAGGCGCGGGAACAGTTCAGCGCAACCTGCCCGGATGCCGCCATCCTTGACTTTTCTCTTCCCGATGGCGACGGGTTGGAACTGCTGGAGCACTTCAAAAGCGTCGACGAAAACTTGCCGGTAATCGTGCTCACGGGACAAGGCTCGATTGAACTAGCAGTGCGGGCGATCAAGCAAGGGGCGGATCAATTCCTGACGAAACCTATCGAACTGGCGGCCCTGCATACTTTGCTGGCTCGAGCCCTGGAAAACAAACGTCACCGGCAACATTCGCTCATCAGCCAGTCAAAAGCGAAGCGCGAGCAGTTGGACCCGTTCGTGGGAGACAGCAAGCTGATACAGAACCTGCGCCACCTCGCGATGCGGGTGGTGACAACGACCAGCCCGATCCTGATCCAAGGGGAAACAGGCGCAGGAAAGGGCGTGCTGGCCAAGTGGATCCACGAGAACAGCGGCCGTGCGGAAGAAGGATTCATCGACCTGAACTGCGCGGGGCTGGAGCGGGAGTTTCTCGAGACTGAGCTGTTCGGACATGTGAAAGGCGCATTCACCGGCGCGGTGCAGGCCAAGCCTGGCCTGCTCGAGGTCGCCGATAAGGGAACGGTGTTTCTGGACGAAATTGGGGACATGGACCTCGCGGTGCAGCCAAAAATTTTGAAGGTGATGGAGACCAAGCGGTTTCGCCGCTTAGGCGATGTGCATGACCGGACAGTGGACATACGGTTGATCTCAGCCACCCATCGTGACTTGCGAGAGTTTGTGCGCCAGCAACGTTTTCGCGAAGACCTTTTCTTCCGCATCAACATTATTCCCATTCGCATTCCTCCGCTGCGGGAGCGCCCGGAAGATGTGCCGAAGCTGGCGAGAGAGATTTTGCGGCGAATTGCCACGGAAGGAGGATGGGGCGAGATTCGGCTGGAAGATACTGCGATGAAGCTACTGGAGAGCTATCCGTGGCCGGGGAACATTCGTGAGATGCGGAACGTGCTGGAGAGAGCTGCGCAGCTTGCGCAACACAGTCCGCTGACCGTGCGAGACCTTGAGCTGCAATATCCGGACAATATTGCACCGCCTGCTGCGGCGAAACCAATGGCAACGACGGCGGTTGACACTCACTTAACGATCCGGCAAATGGAGACGCGCTACATCGAACTAGTGCTGGCGGAAGAAGCAGGCTCAATCGATCGCGCAGCGAAGCGCCTGGGGATCTCGCGAAGTTCATTGTATAGCAAAGTGAAAACGAAAGAAGTGGAGCGGAAGTAGCTCCGAGCGAGATGAAGCGCGAAGCTGGGGCGCTACTCTTTATTCGCAGGCGAGGACCATCAAAGCGCCGAAGCTACGCCGACTAGTAACTGCATCACGACAGGTGGTGACGGGCTAGGGTACATTCTTATTGCGTGACTCCTATGTCCGAAGCTTTCATTTGCGATGCGATCCGCACTCCGTTCGGCCGCTATGGCGGCGCCCTGTCGTCGGTTCGAACTGACGACCTGGCAGCGATTCCTATCAAAGCGCTGATGCAACGGAACGGGGGCATTGCGTGGGTGGAGGTGGATGATGTCATCCTCGGCTGCGCCAACCAGGCGGGGGAAGACAACCGCAATGTAGCCCGCATGGCGCTGCTGCTAGCAGGACTGCCTCATGTGGTCCCGGGCGCCACAGTCAATCGCTTATGCGGCTCGAGCATGGAAGCAGTGACAATCGCAGCACGGGCGATCAAGACCGGCGAAGCCGAGTTGGTGATCGCGGGCGGCGTGGAGAGCATGTCGCGCGCGCCGTTCGTCATGGGCAAGGCCGATGCAGTGTTTTCACGCGGTGCCAAGCTGGAAGACACGACGCTGGGATGGCGGTTCGTCAACCCGCTGATGAAAGAACGCTACGGCGTGGATTCGATGGCGGAGACCGGCGAGAACGTGGCCGAGGAGTTTCACGTGTCACGCGAAGACCAGGACGCATTCGCTTATCGAAGCCAACATCGGGCGGCAGCGGCGATACAAAGCGGAGCGATGGCGGAAGAGATTTGCCCCGTGACCATCCTGCAGCGCGAGGGCGGGACGGTTGTGGTCGACACAGACGAGCATCCTCGTTCGGAGACGACGATGGGGGGGCTGGCCGCGCTCAAATCCATTGTCAAGCCGACGGGAACCATCACGGCGGGAAATGCGGCAGGCATCAATGACGGCGCGTGTGCGCTGTTGTTAGCGTCGGAGGCGGCGGTGAAAGAGTACGGTCTCACACCGAAGGCGCGAGTGGTCACGTCGGCAGTAGTGGGAGTGGAACCACGCCTGATGGGAATTGGGCCGGCTCCGGCGTCGAGGAAAGTACTGCAGCGGACAGGGCTGTCGATGGGAGACATGGGCGTCATCGAGCTGAATGAGGCGTTCGCGTCGCAAGTGCTGGCGGTATTGCGGTCGCTGGGGATACCCGATGATTCGCCGAAGGTCAATCCCAATGGCGGCGCGATTGCGTTGGGGCATCCGCTGGGCGCGAGCGGCGGACGGTTGGTCGCGACTGCGATGTATCAGCTGATGCGGACGCAGGGCCGCTATGCGCTGTGCACCATGTGTATTGGGGTAGGTCAAGGGATCGCCACGATATTGGAGCGCGTTTGAAGGAGCAATGCGCATGGAGATTTTCATCTTCGCGCGATTTCAGGCGCGGCCGGGATCCGAGACTGAGGTGGAGGCCGCGTTGCGTGAAGTCGTGCCTCCGTCACGCGCAGAAGCCGGCTGTGTGAGCCTGCACGTATTTCGCTCCATTCGCGACTCGCAGGTCTTCTACATTCACTCGCGCTGGAAGGACGAGGCGGCGTTCGACGAACATGCTCGCTTGCCGCATACCACGAAGTTCATCGAACGAGTCGAGCCGTTGCTGGACCACCGCGTCGAGGCGCAACGGTGCCAACTCCTGATGTGACGCCGGGGCTAAACCTTCCAGTTGTAGGCTCGGTGCAGATGATGGATTTGAAAGTCTGCGGGAATGCCGCGGCGAATGTTGCGCTCGTAGGTGAGCTCGATGTTGAGCACCCAGAACGCAATCGCAAGTACCAACGCGATTGTCACCCACAAGATCCGTAATCTGTTCAGCGGCATTGCGGCCCCAGCACTCTCAGTGCTTCAGGTACTTCTCGAGAAATGCAGTCGTCAGTTTCCATGCCTCCGCGGTGTCTTCGGCGCGGTAGCCTGTCTTGTTACCGGGGTTCTCGAAGGCGTGTCCGGCGTCGGGGAAGATGTGAATGTCAACGGTCTTACCCAGAGCTTTCATCTGTGCTTCGAACTTGTTGACATCGGCAGGAGTAATGCCTTTGTCCTGTCCGCCAAAAATGCCGAGGATGGGCGCATCGATCTTCTTCAGCGTCGCGTCATCGGTGGCAAGATGACCGTAGTTGATGACCGCAGCCTTGAGCTTGGGATCGGCGATGGCGAGATCGAGCGAGTAGCCACCACCCATGCACCATCCGATGGAGCCGATGCGCTTGGGATCGATATCCTTCAGCGAGGCGAGGTAGGCCGTGGCAGCCAGGAGGTCGCGGTTGGCTCGGTCTTCCGGCACGCCGCGCATGATTTCGTGGGCCTCTTCCGGAGTGGTGGCGACTTTGCCGCGATAGAGATCGATCGCGAGCGCGACGTAGCCCTGGTCGGCCAGTTTCGACGCCTGCTCTTTCACCCAGTCGTTCAGTCCCCACCACTCGTGAATGACCACCAGCGCGGGAAAAGGACCTTTGCCCTGCGGCGTGTACAGAATTCCGCTGACGGTTTCCGAGCCGCTGGTGTAAGTAACGGGCTTGCCTTCGGCAGCGAAAGAGTTCGCCGCGAACATGATCAGCAGCGCGAGGAGCGTGAGTTTCATCGTTGTCTCCTAAAGACACCGGTGGCTGAAAGTTTTATTTCTTCGGTGCGCCCAGGGCTTCGAGCAATTCCTTCCCGATCTTCTGCAACTCGCCGAAGCGCTTCTGGTAGTCAACGAAGAGGCGATTGTATTCCAGCGAGTGGTCGGCATCGAGATGAGCGCGCAGAAGCATGTCGCGCAAGTGCACCGGGTTGGGCAGCACCGCGTCGTCGTTCAGTTCCTCGAGGGCGGTGGTTGGGTTGTAGTGGTACATGGTCGGATCCTCAGTGATGGGTGAGATGATGCAACGCGAGGTGGGAGCGATGCAAGCTTCCGCCTGGTCTGTGTCCCGCGGTGGCCGGCGCGAATCCGGTAGAATTAGAGATTCTCTAACTCCAAACGGAAGCAACTAGAAAACACATGCATCGTTGGTCCAAGCTTTTTATTCCTACTCTTCGTGAGGCTCCGGCGGATGCCGAGGTCGCCAGCCACAAGTACCTGGTGCGCTCCGGATATATCCGGCAGCTTGCCGCAGGGATCTATTCGTTCCTGTTCCTCGGGCACCGGTCGATGCTGAAGATCGCCAACGTAGTGCGCGAGGAAATGGACACCATCGGGCAGGAGTTTTATCTGCCGGCGCTGCATCCGCGGGAGATTTGGGAGGCGAGCGGGCGCTGGCAATTGATGGGCGACAACATGTTCCGCCTGAAAGACCGCGGCGGGCGCGACCTGTGCCTGGGCATGACGGAAGAAGAGGTCATGACCGAGATCGCGCGCAAGGAGCTGCGCAGCTACAAGCAATTGCCACAAATCTGGTACCAGATCCAGCAGAAGTTTCGCGACGAGCCGAGGCCGAAGTCGGGGCTGTTGCGCGTGCGTCAGTTCACGATGAAGGACTCGTACTCGTTCGACATGGACGCCGCTGGATTGGATGTCAGCTATCAGAAGCATCATGACGTGTATTGCAGGATTTTCGACAGATGTGGGCTGAAGTACGTGGTGGTTCATGCCGACTCGGGTGCGATGGGCGGCTCGGGCTCGCAAGAATTCATGGTGTACACCGACGCAGGCGAAGACCTGGTCGTGAGCTGTCAGGATTGCGGATATGCGGCGAACCTGGAGAAAGCCACGTCGCGACTGGACCCGGTCGAGGAGTTGGCTACGACGGGTAATGGTAAACCGGAGTTGGTGCACACGCCTGGCAAGGGCGCGATCGCGGACGTGTCTGAGTTCCTGAAGGTCAAGCCTCAACAGGACATCAAGGCGGTGGCGTACATGGCGACTGTGCGCGGAGCAGAAGCCGACAAGAAAGAGGCTCCGAAGGCACACGCGGTAGCCGTGTTTTTGCGAGGCGACCACACGGTGAGCGAGACCAAGCTGCTGGGTGTGCTGAATGGCGAACTGCGCAAACAAAGCGAGACTGGCAGGAACGCCGTGGTCACCGAGTTGCGTCCGATGGCAGCGGAGGAAGTCGAGCAGTTTTTCGCTGGGCCTGGAGGATTTATTGGGCCGGTGGGGCCGGCATTCGCTAAGCAAGCTTTGGGGGGCGGGTTCACGGCCGTGATGGACGCTGGGCTGGAAGGCCGTCACGACATGATCTGCGGCGCCAACAAGCTGGACTATCACTTGCGCAACGTCACGCCGGGACGAGATTTTCAGGCGACAGTCGTTGCGGATGTGCGCAATGCCTTAGAAGGCGAAGGCTGTCCGAACTGCGGACATCCGCTAAAGATTGGCAAGGCGGTGGAAATCGGTCACATCTTCAAACTGGGTTACAAGTATTCCGAGTCGATGGGCGCGCGCGTGCTCGACGAGCATGGCAAGGAAGTGACGCCGATCATGGGCAGCTACGGCATTGGATTGGAGCGCATCCTGACGGCATGCGTGGAGCAGAACGCGGACGACAACGGCTTCTGGATGCCTGCCAATATAGCCCCGTTCGAAGTGGTGGTGACGCCGACCAACACGACCGACGAGAAGATCAACACGGGCGCGGAAAACATCGCAAAGGGGCTTGAGGCGGCTGGACTTGACGTCCTGCTCGACGATCGCGATGAGCGTCCCGGCGTGAAATTTAAGGACGCGGATTTGATCGGAGTTCCCTACCGAATCAATGTGGGCAAGAAGCTGGTCGATGGCGTCGTCGAAGTTGTCACGCGCGCGGGTAGTACACGGGAAGATGTCGCGGTGGGCGAGGCAGTGGAGCATGTGAAGAAGCTGGTGCGAGGGTAACGACGGCTCAGTTCGCCGCAGGCTCCTTGCCCGCCAAGCCCAACTCCGGCGCGATAGTCTTCATGGCCTCGATACAGAAGGCAATGTGCTCTTCGAGGTCGACGCCCAAATCGGCGGCGCCGTTGATGATGTCGTCGCGGCTGACGGAGCGGGCGAAGGCCTTGTCTTTCATTTTCTTCCGGACCGACTTCGCGTCGCATTCGGCCAGCGACTTATTGGGCTTGACCAGGGCGGAGGCGGTGATGAATCCCGCAAGCTCATCGCAGGCGAAGAGCGTTTTCTCCAAGCGCGACTCGCGCGGCACTCCGCTGTAATTGGCGTGCGACAGAATCGCGCGGCGAACTTCCTCCGACACACCACGCTCCTTGAGAATCTCGCTGCCCCTGAAGGGATGTTCTTCGGCGGAGGGATACCTCTCGTAATCGAAGTCATGAATCAGGCCGACGAGACCCCACAGCTCTTCGTCTTCGCCGAACTTGCGGGCGTAGGCGCGGACGCAGACTTCCACAGCCAAGGCGTGTTTGCGCAAACTTTCTGAGAGGGTGAACTCAGTTAGCAAACTCCAAGCTTCATTTCTTGTCATTGTTTTAAATCACTTAGAAAAAGATATTCACATTCTGTGCTATAAATGTGATAGATTTTCTCGTGAAAGGGGGACCTCATGGAAGCGCCACTCATCACGATCTTTGTCCGCCACAGCCCGGACTGCAAGTATGTTGGGGACGAATTTGGCAAACGCTGCAAGTGCAAGAAGCACCTCCGCTGGAGTCAGCACGGCAAACAGTATCGCAGGAAAACCGGGTGCCGGTCATGGGCCGGGGCGGAAGAAAAGAAACGGGAGCTGGAGGCCCAATTATCGGGCCGCGTCCCCGATAAATCCCCGGAGGGTCTGTTACTCGCCCAAGCAATCGAAACCTTTGACGCGAACAAACAAGCGCAAGGCATTAAGCCCCGCGTCCGCGCCATGTACGCGCGCGAATTGAAGCGCCTGCTTGATTTTTCCGAAGCCCGTGGGCTGTTGGTGGTAAAGCAAGCCCTCACGATTGACAACCTCATTGCGCTCCGCGCCACGTGGACCCCCGTTTATCCGTCCTCATACAGCCGGTCCGTCGTACAGAGGCACCTAAACCACTTCCTCCGCTTCTGCTATAACGCCGCATGGATTGACCGCATCCCCAAGCTATCCCCCATCAAGATTGACGCGCCGGACACGGAGCCACTCACGGAGGCGGAGTACAACAAGATCATTGGGGCGGCCACGGGCAAGACCGGCACGCTGATTAAGCTGATGCGCTGGAGCGGGCTTGCCATCCGGGACGCCTCCACACTGCAACGCTCGGACCTCAACTTTGACAAGAGCAAGGACCTTTACCGCATCATCCGCGAGCGCACCAAGACCGGGGAGCCGCTCTATATTCCCATCCCCAAGGACGTAGCAGAAGAATTGCTAGAAGTCCTAAACGGCAATGCAATCTACGTCTTCTGGAATAAGCAGAAGGCTGAGTCTTCCGAGTACCGGCAAGCGACGCGCATGGGTGAGCAGATCAAAGAGGTCTTTGACGCGGCGGGCGTGGAGAGCAAGGGCCACATGATCAGCCACAGGCTCCGGGCTACCTTCGCTGTAGACTTGCTGACAAAGGGCGTCCCTCTGGAGCACGTCTCAAAGCTGCTCGGCCATCGGAGCGTGACCACAACCGAGCGGCATTATGCCAAGTGGGTGAAGGGCAGACAGGATCGGCTGGACGCGGTCGTAAGCGCCACGTGGACGAAATAACGCGAATTGAATCAAATCTGCCCTTAAACGTCAATTCAGCAGCATGCAGGTCAGCGGATGACACCTAAGACCACGAAAAGCAGTGGTAATCCAGCAAATAGAGCGCGGATAGAGCGCAGAATTCCGGCGGAACGCAGATCTTCTGAGACTAAAAGGCGTTCAACAGGTGCGGGGGGATACGCTATGTTCCAACCAGAGAGTCCGGTAAACCCGGGGAAGTAAACCGAAGATTTCACTAACAGATTGGCGCCAAGGGCTCCGCCCCTTTCTCGACATCGTTCCGCCCAGCACGGTTCTCCAGCCGCAGGATGTGCGCCTCACTGAAAGTTAACGTCAGCTTCATGGGAGGCTGGCGCAATCTGACGGCAGCGGCGCTTGCGGACCTAGCGGCGGTTAAGCTGCGACTTGTTCGATTTTGTCTGTTGCAAATCGTTCAGAGCCTTCAGTCGACAGCGAGCTCGAGCATAGCCAGTGATCCATTTGCCCATCTTCTGATCTCTATCCAACAACTTGCCGCCTTTCGTTCTCACCACTCCTATGTCGTTCCATGCATCTTTTTTCCCTGGTAGTTGAACGGGACATAAGGTACGGATACGAGCGTGACTTTCCGTGCGCAGTTTCTCGTACTCCTTTTGTTTCGCATGAGCGTCTGTCGAAATAATCTGAGAATACGAGAACATCGGCAAGGTCGGTTGTCGGTCTCTAGGCAGGCTATTCAGTACACTTGGAGCTTCAATGCACATGAAATTACTATTGTCCGTTCGTTCGTGATAGCAGGTCACAAAACTGCCATTCAAGCTAGCGTAGGATGGCTTGCCGCATATCAAGGCCACCGAAAGGCAGAGATTATCCTCTATTTTTTGTCGCAACTTGGATAGTGAATCCTCGGCGGTCGGCTCTTTCCACCGTCCGCGAGCGGAAATCAGAAAAACGAGATCCTTTGTTAGTGTTTCCAAGAGACTGGTGATATCAGTGTTGCTTTCGATGTTCGCTAATCCGGCTTTCGGGTAGCCGTGCATCTGGAGGACTTCGTTTGGATCGAGTCCCAGTCCTTGAAAACAGCGCAGCGCAACGGGATCAAATGGAAAAAACCAATGGTGGCATAACAAGAGATGCGCGACTAGAAATGTGTAATCATCATCAGTCAGTGCGGAGGTATTGAAGGGCCTGGCGATCTCGAACGCATTTTCTCCTAAGAGATTTGGATGATCAAGCAGAATCTTCAACCGTTCATGAAGAGCACGATTGCCCAATCTAATGGCACATATCAGAAGAAGGTTAGGATGCTCTAGACTGTCGGCTATCGAATAGACCTGACCCAAACGAGGTAATCGCCTCCACCAAGTTATGGGCTCGTGGAAAATCGGCGCGGGGAAGATGTGATGTAGTCGATAAGGCGTGCCGACAGGGGCTGCGAATGCGGGCTTAGCAAAGTCAATGCGACCATAACGGTTCCTATCCTGCTTTGCAAGTCGAACACGCACGGTCTCTAGATTCCTATCACAGTATTCCTTAATGCTGTCCGCACTGATTCTTGCCTCTAACGCTGTCCATGGGCTTTTGTCGTCTGGATCAAGAATAAATTTTGCTGATTGCAGCCCAGGATTAAGCAATATCGGGTCATCCGACGGCACTTGCTTGTCCAGATAAACAAGCCGACCGCCCTCTGGGGTTGGCTGAAACAAAAGTGCCGAAATCGGTCCATTCCCTGCGAGGATATCCGGAAGCTTATCGGTCAGTTCACGGATTTCCCGCTTAAGAACGATCTCTGAAAAGGAGAGTTGCGATTCCATAGTCCCACCTGATTAAGGAGTGGATATAACACACCGAGAAGCAAGGACTTACGGGCAACAATAGGAGGCTACTGCATCGCGCCAAAGAACTCAACGGTTTTTGTGTAGGTTTTTGCGAAAGTTTTCTCCGAAAACTTACAGATAGTTTGCACCCCCCCTTTGAATCCTAACGACAAATTGGTTTATGCACACGTTATGGTGCAGATCATGATGGAGTAAGACAGCTACTATCCTATGTAAACTATAGAAAATAAAAAGTTTACAGTACCTTGAAATCTTGGTCTTGAATAATAATGTATGGGGTTCAAAAGCCACCGAAATCATGGTCGAAACATCGGTGCGGGGCGCGTTCGAGCCTCCGTAGTTCTCTCGGCGCGCGTGTCGCAAACAGCACGTAGAGACTCTCCGATCATCCGCTTCAGCGCATCGAGGTCACATGTCTGAAGTGGATGCAGGTAGGACTTCACGAGAGGTCGGATTCGGTGAGTTGTGGCAGGGATCGCGAGAACTGCTCGACCCGCGGTCGGGGCTATCCGTGGGCCGAGCTCGCGTCACTTCGCACTGGGGAGAACTCGTTCAAGTGCCGGTCTCCTTGCCCCAATTTTCCGATCCTGTAACGGTGTTAGTTACCCTGCCTGACATCTCTAGGTGGTCGGACGCAATTGTCGTCCCCAACGAAAGTGGTTTGGTGACGGCCGAAAACGGCAGTCTGACCAAGGCCGAGAAGGTTGCGCGCACATTGATTTCGACTTGGGAAGCAAACAAACTAGGATGCACAATCCGCATAGAACGCAACATTCCGATTGGAGTTGGCGGCGGATCTTCGTCAGCTGACTGCACTGCAACTGCCAGAGCCACACAGCAAATGCTCGGCCTCTTCAGCCCCGCCGTGAGCGATCTGGATATTCTCAAGATGGTCTTCGGCGCCGAAGGGCCGTGCGACCCATTGCCGTTGCTGGGCTGGGGTGTGCCGGTACTCTGGGCAAGCCGTGCAGGTCAACTGATTAAAGTATACGAACGACCGCTCCCGTCGCTTCATGCCCTCGGCTTCGTACTTGATGTCGGGCGGGTTGTATCAACAGACGCGCTAGCGAGTGCCGAAAGGCAGAACCCGGCGGGCGCCAACGAGGTGCAGCAAGCGGCTGAGGTTCTTCGTCTGTTCGAACGTGGGGTTGCTACAGGTTCGGCAGCTACGGTTGTGGGGGCAGCTATGCTTAGCGGTAGCCTCTGTAACGAACATCGCTGTCACATCGATGGCTGGGATATCGCAACCCGATTGTCGGAGAAAGTCCAAGCCTTGGGCGCATCACGCTCACACTCAGGCACGGCCCTTGCCCTTCTGTGGAGTGCCGATGATCACGACCTCAACGCAAAGATCTCAGACGCGCGGCGGTTACTAAACGATCTCCACGCAACCGAGATTCATGAGTTCGGCACTGACGGCCCGAGAATGCGATGGAGAACGCAATGAACCAACTACCATTATTTCTGCAAGCCAACTGCGTCCAGGCCGAATTAATTGAAACCGGCGAGGACATGCCGACGGTGGCGCTTGCTGCGAAGTCGCTGAGTGTGGAAGCGTGCGAGATCGTCAAGTCCATAGTCTTTGAGGGAAAGACAGAATCGACGGTCGGCTTGGCGATCGTTCCGGGTAACGAAAGGGTGGATCCTCAAAAGGTTGCGACGTTGCTCGGCCTCCCAAGCCTCAAGCTGGCTCGACCCGAATTTGTCCGTCGCTTCACTGGCTACGAGGTCGGAGGCGTGCCACCCGTCGGCCACACCTCAGATATCCCGGTGGTGGTTGACCAGCGCGTTTTAGGGCACAAGTTAGTGTTCGCCGGCGGAGGCGACGAGCAACACATGCTCCGTATCGCTCCCTGCGAAATTGTGAGGCTTACCCACGCCATAGTTGGCGATATCGTTAAGGCGCAATTACCGGAGCATCAACGATGATTGAGCCCGGTATTGTCGGCCGAATCAAACGGCCTCCGCACCCGTTGCTTGTCGAGCTCTTGTATGGACCTAACCTGCTGAGCGATCTCGAACACGCATTACCACTTCTGCTGGATATCGATGCCGCGCACGTCGTGATGCTGACGCGTTGCGGCCTACTGTCCGGTGTAGTCGGAGCACGCTTAGTCGAGCTAAATCGGGAGTTGGCGGCCCAATATGTGCAAGGCAAAAAGGCCGTCGGGCTCTTGCCGACACAACATCGCGGCGTTTATCTGCATTATGAACACCTGCTTATTGATCGACTTGGTCCGGAAGTCGGAGGAGCCGCCCATATTGCGCGCAGCCGCAATGACATCAACGCGACGGTGGCAAGGATGCGGCTGAGAACAGTCGTCCTGTCAATCCTAGCTGACATCGCAAAGTTAGAAGAGTCGTTGGGTCTGGCTGCGTCCGAGTACAGTGAAACTCTGATGAGTGGGTTCACGCACCTTCAGCCTGCGCAGCCCACCACCTTTGGTCATTATCTGACGGCCGTTCTGTCGGAAATTACACGAACTGCAGAATGGCTCTCCCAAGCCTACGAAAATGTTGACCGCTGCCCGATGGGCTCAGCGGCGGGAATGGGGACTGCCTTTCCTATCGATCAGAAGATGGTCGCGCACCTGCTGGGGTTCGCATCAGTCATCGATAACTCGACCGATGCTGTCGCGTCCCGAGACTATGTGTTGCAGGTGCTCTCCGCACTCGCAACACTGGGAACAACTCTGACACGATTCGCCTTAGATCTGCAAACCTGGGGAAGTCTCGCGTACGGCTTCCTGGACTGGCCGGACGACGTCATGAGCACGAGTTCGATCATGCCCCAGAAGCGAAATGCTTTTGTCCTTGAGAACGTCCGCGGCAAGGCCGCTGGTGCGATAGGAGGACTGGTGTCTGCGATTACTGGCCTGAAGAATACGCCCTTCGCGAATAGCGTGGAGGTCAGTTCAGAAGCTACTAGCCATGTCTGGGTGGCGGCCGAGAGTACAGCGACCGCGGTTCGGCTGATCAACTTGCTGGTCCAGACGGTGATCGTTAACAAGAAGCGGATGCAGCAATTCGTAGCCGAAACCGACATAACGATGACCGCACTTGCAGACCTGCTAGTCGCCGAGCACGGCATAGCCTTCAGGTCCGCGCATGACGCGGTGAGCGTTCTGGCGAGCGAACAAATCGCTCGTCTTATCGACGTCGAGATGATCACCCGACGCCTCGAGGAAGTGCTAGCGTCGGCAGGACATAGAGTCACCTTGAACGTACAAAGCGTCGCTGGGGCTCTTGATGCCGAAGCTTGCATGCGCGCAACAGCATATGGCGGTGGACCTTGCCCAACGTCAGTGCGTCGCCAGCTGGACGAACTCCGTGAGCGGTGGCATGCACTGGAACAATCCATGAAAGATCGACGCATACGGCTTCAAATTTCAGCTGAAGAATTACAGTCGTCTATCAGAAGGCTCAAGGAGGAAGTCAGTTTATGACCAAGGTCTTATCCGTTCTGGACTTGATGAAGGACACGCCCCTAGTATCCCTAAAAGGTCGGGCCCGATCCAGACCCCGAGCCAGACTTTGGGCGAAGCTGGAACTCGCGATGCCCGGACAAATGAAAGACAGAGTCGCACTGAGGGCGATCGAGGATGCAGAAGCAAAGGGCATCCTTCAGCCGGGAGGCTTAGTCGTAGAAAGCTCGTCCGGCACATTGGCTGAGGGGCTTGCACGCGTCGGTGCCGTGAAAGGGTATAGGGTCGTCATCGTGACTGACCCAAGAATCGACGAGCCGACAGCTGCAAAGTTGAGAGCGTTAGGGGCCGAGCTAGAAGTAGTTTCCAATGACAGCTACGACCCGGTTGGCGGCTGGCAGATATCGCGCCTCAGGCGCTTGCAGGAGGTACTTGATCAAAATCCTGGAGCCTTCTGGCCACGTCAATACGATACGCCTAGCAACCCAGCGGCATACAGCTCCCAGATGGCTGACGAGCTGGTATCAGAATTAGACTCAAACATTGCCGCGGTGGTAGCCGCGGTTGGAAGTGGTGGATCGCTCTGCGGCACGGCAGCCGGCCTTCGGCAACGAATGCCCGGGATACGGATTGTCGCGGTAGACGCGGTTGGATCCGTGCAGTTCAGCCAGCCGAATAAGCACAGACTACAGAGCGGCCATGGCAACAGCATAATACCCGGCAACATCAACTACAAAGTCATTGACGAAGTCCACTGGATTAGTGACGGAGAGGCATTCACCGCTTGTCGGGAGCTTGCTCGGCGCGAAGGAATCTACGCTGGCGGCTCTTCAGGCGCAGCTTACGTGGTGTCATCCTGGATGGCCGAACGGTTTGGGCCAGATCAAAACGTGGTCGCCATTTTCCCTGATCGCGGCGATCGATACGCAACCACAATTTATTCGGACAGCTTTCTTGCAGAACGAGGGCTCAACCCGATCCGTGATGAGGCGGACGATGAGCCCCGCAAGATCAAGTACGGTGTTGACGTGGCAGATCGTTGGAGTTGGGCGGAACTCCCGCACGACGGCCAACTGCCTTACCACGCGTCTGACGTCAAGACCAGCATGCAGTTGACACGCGAGTTGGGTCTGCCGTGAGCGGCGCCGGGCTCCATTACGCATTCGTTGAAAGCAACACGACAGGCACCGGCCGGCGGGCCATTCACCGGCTCTTGGCGGATGGTCATTGTGTCACCTTCTTGACGCGGCAGCCTGAGCGTTATCCGTTCTTGGCCGAAATCGCGGGGTCACTTCAGGTCGTCGTAACCGATACTAATGAGATTGAAGCCCTAACCAGCAGAGTTCAGACACTATGTAGCCATTCGAGAGTAGATGGAGTCCTGACTTTCTCGACGTTCTATGTCCAGACTGTCGCAGAGCTCGCCAGCCGGCTCGGTTTCCCATATCTTAATCAAGAATCTGCTCAATTATGTCATCAAAAAGACCAGACTCGTCGAGCTCTGGTAAAAGCGGGTCTGCCGGTGCCGCTTTTTAGGCGCGTTGACTCAGAAGTTGAGGTCGTTCAAGCCGCCCGCGAAATTGGTTTTCCATGTGTGATGAAACCAATTGCCGATAGCGGCAGCACCGGAGTCCGTCTCCTTCAAAATGTGGAAGAGCTACTTGTTCACTATCGAAATATCGCGGCAAATGTTGTCAATGATAGGGGCCAACCAGCCTCTAAAGGAGCACTAATCGAGGCCTTGCTCGAAGGACCTGAGTTCAGCGTGGAGACAATCACACTTGGGCGCAGCAATACTCGCGTGGTCGGAATGACTGCAAAGTACCTATCGCCTCCTCCATTTTTCGTCGAAATTGGTCACGACTTTCCCGCAGACGTTGGAGTCCGGGAACTCGAATTATTGAAAACATCTGCAGTCGCCGCTTTGGATGCTGTTGGTTACGACTGGGGCCCCGCGCACACTGAGATTCGAATGACTGCAAGTGGGCCTGTTGTCGTGGAGATAAATCCACGGCTCGCAGGAGGCATGATTCCGGAACTCGTTCGATACGCTTTTGGCGTAGACCTGTTGGGGGTGGTATTGGATGGAGTCGTAGGGAAAGTTCCTCAACTAGCCCCGACTCGATCCGACTTCGCCGCCATCCGTTTCTTGACTGCAGATCGGGTCGGGTGGTTCGAAGGTCCGCCGAGGTTGGAAGCCGCCGTTCGGGTACCGCTTATTAAGGAAGTGATATTCGAGAGAGGTTCCGGTTTGACACGCCCGCCCGAGAACGCATCCGATCGCCTCGGGTATGTTATTGCCAGCGGACCCGGTCGCAGCGACGTTATAGACGCGATTAATAAGGCGCTCTCTTACATTGCTCTGCCGATCAAGAGATGATCCGGATGATTTTCGTGAGCGGCTTGTCACAGGGCAGTCCCGTGAGACCACCCGAGTTATGTCTGGGACACCAGATACACACATTTTTGGGATGCTAACTCAACGAATGAGTTGGTGTTTCACATTTAACAGGTGTGAAGGCGGTCCAATCTTCGACTTCGATCAGGGCACGCACGCGGATGGCGCACGTTTTCGCAGCGCCGATGATCAAAGGACGACTTCTTTCGTTCCACGCTTTGGCGTGCTCGGAGGTTCCGCTTATACGAAGAGTCCGCTCGCAACGCCTCGCAAATCCTGTGGCCTTAAGTTGCTTAGGAACCGTGAAAGTTGGTTCATAGATCGCAGTTTTTGGAGTGTGACCCCAACGGTCGTGCTGAGCACTCACGTCTGGGTCCGAAGCCGACATCGTAAACAGTTTGTTGGCATTGCCAGCTTCTGGATCGACAATGGCCTGTCGCCCCATGCCACCGTCTGAATCATTGCGCGTCTTCATCTCTTACGCCCGCAAAGACGGAGCCGCGCTCGCCCAGCCCTGCATTTTCCGAGGCACTCAAGTGCTTCATTGCCGGCGACGCCGGCGGCAACCTTCACTTCCTCCGCCTCGAAGAACCGAAAGCGAACGGCTGAGCAGCGTCGAACCGCGATCGTTATTTGGGAGTTGGACCTGGAGTTGGGAACTATCTTGCTGTTTGGACTGAAGCGCTCGATCGCGTGGCGGAGAAGTAAAGTGTCGGTGTGCTTGCCCAAAGACCCCCTGGTTGTCCGTTGCGATTTGACGGCGCCGTTACCGGTTGTTTCCAGATAGGCCGTTGCAAAGCAGCTTCTAACGCCAAGCCGACTTGTCGGTACGAATTCCGCCCAGGGTGGATAACAGGGCCATGGCGAACAGCGTTCCAAAGGCGAACCGTATTCCCGAGTATTCCGATTTGGTGCCGGACAGAATCAAGAAGGCGTCGCCCTAATGGCGGAGCAAATAGATCGATGCGGTTTGGGCAGGCGATATCATCTCCGACTCAAAATTCCGAGCGCGGTGGGAGCCTTTACAGGCCGCGCATCGCGATAAATGGAGCCCAATAGATCGGGTGGTCCGGTCGTAGGGAGTCGGCGCCGACGGCAGGATGTGCTTCTCTGTGTTTTTTTAGCAACCGGACAGCTTCTGCGAATGAGAAACTGGGGGTGCTCCCATGCCTGAATGCGTCATAAAAACCCCCCGTGAATGCCTGCGCGCAATCCTCCGTCACGAGCCAGAGGCTGCCAATGACGCAGCGAGCCCCGATGCGAAGGAAACTTGACGTGAGGTCAAACAGTTCGGCCGATGTTTGGCTCCCGGTTGCGGTCTCACAAGCACTGAGAACGATCAAGGGACGTCGACGTAGCGCTGGCATCGCCAGGACATCATCTTCGGCGAACAGCCTCTCGAAACAATTGTCGTCGACGAGAACGAGCCCGGATTGTCCGGCACTTCCGACGCCATGGCCTGAGTAAAAAAAATGATCACAGCCGGACATTTGTGATGAAACCTCCTCTCGTGTGGGCGCAGTATGAAGAACGGTAATGCCCGCCGGCACCGTAAGGCCGCGGCGAGCAAGCGCGTCAGCACCCACAGCGTCGCCAACTACGGCCAACAACTTAACGTCGGCTCCGCCTTCCTGCAACGTGGATGCAACGGAGGCACACTCCGCTGCTGCCATCGGGAGGTCAGCGCGTGGATCCGAAAGGACGCATAAGGCAGCCCTTGGGGGTTCTGAATTGTCGGATTCTGATGAAAGAACGCCGACGTTCGGCGCATACACGGCGCTTCCCACGCTTTCAACCACCGAACATCCATTCGATAGACGAGCCGCGTGGAGCGGTAATCCGGCGAGTCGACCCGGCACGATAACAAGTTCAATTGCGAGCTTTTCATCCTTGAGGTCGGCTAGTGCCGGTTGCATTAGCTGTTCTCCGACAACTTGGAGTAGTTTCTCAGTTCTGTCCGCCCATTGCTTTCGCGCGGCAATGCGCTCATTGCCGGCAGCCGTAATATAGCCCAAATATGAGGTCGACCAGTCCTGGACCCATTTGAGGACGGTGGCCATTTCGAGAGGGAAAACGCGAACCGTGACGCCGGAAAGTCCGCCGGCGTCATTGCCGCCAACAAGCAGCACCACTGTTCCCCACCGGCAGGTCGTGATATCGCAGACGATGGCAGTTGGATGGGCCTTCACGAATCCATCAATCAGAGCCATCGAGGCGGGACCCTGATCGTGGGATGGACGCGGAAATAACACACGCCGCCGAAAGGCAATATCATCCAGTGTCCTCTGGGCAGCTTGCATTGCGTCATCCAGGTCGATGTCCGGCCTCGCTTGTCTTTGGGCACGCCACCGCGCCATTTCCGCAATGCGCGACTCAACCCTGAGTTGATCGAGATACTGACCAAGAGCTTCACCGACTTGCGAACTCCGTTGTACCTCGCGGATGTGCGTACTCAATTCGCGCCCCTTCGCCCGTGCAATCGTAAAAGCTATGTCCTCAGGCGGCGCACCGAGAATAGCCTGGCACCACGCTATCTCCGCATAGACGTTTGCGAAGCGATCCGAGATCATGTACCGCCATTCGACCGACTCAAATTGTTGCCACAATTCATCTATCCATTGAGTTGACCTGAGCAGCACTTGCTTGGCCTGCTCAAGCCTGTCAATCGGTTCGCCCAACCTGAATTGCTGGATACGAACGGCGGCGGATCGCCGCGCAGCGGCAATCGCATTTACTCGGTTCCCACTCTCCAGAAATTTGGCTTGAGCCTCACTGAACGAATTGAACGCCTCCTCGTAATCGCCCGCCTGACCGCGTAGGAGTTGAAGCTCTCCCAAAGAAAACCACCCTCTTGCATAGGCCATCTGATCGTTGGCCGTGGCAAGAGTGGCTAATGCCCTCCTCACAGCCTCTAGACTCTCCTCGACAGCTTCTGGAGTTCTGCAATCAGGAACGTCCGTGACGATCATCGCCCGGCTGAGAAGAGCATGGCTGAAATCGAGCGGGTACGGCGCAAGCAGTGCCTCAGCCTCTTCATACGCATACACAGCGTCCCGTGCATGGGTAGGATCCGCCGTAATCGTGTAAAGCTCCACGTTTATATCGCCAATATTCAGATTGATGATTCCGCGTAGCTGGTCATCGTGAGCGCTTCTGAGTCGGTTGAGCCCTGTACGCAGCAAGTCTCGGGCTGCCACGTAGACGTCGTACTCATCACCGAGGTTTCGTTTACGTATTGTGTTGCTCTTTGTTAGGTATGCACTCGCCACTGTTCTTAGAACGTGCTGGTTGTCGCCGTCGAGCTTCCCCTCTGCCATCGCACGCTCAATGAGATCAATCGCTTCTTGGGCCATGGCAAGAGAACGCTCCTGATTTGCCGCGCGGTCACCGTGTAATCGGTTGTTCAAATAGGCCGCATAGGAATTTAACGCGAGACCGCGGCTGAGCGTTCGCTCTTTTGAACTGAGATTTGCGAGGGCTTCCTCATACGTGTCGACAATCTTCCGGTCGTTTTCCTCGGTCTCCGAATTTGGAATTTTAGTTAAAGTGTTCGCGTAATCAGTGAGCGCCGCGCCACGTGCTTCCAACTCATGTCTGACTCTGGGTACCGCCAAGCCGCGAGCATAATCTTCCGCGGCTGACTCGTAGGCCGGTGGTTGCCATATTCCTACGTTTTCCAAGAGGCGGGCACGAGAAAAGAATAGATCTCTCATCAGCCGGGGAGATACGTTAGGGTCAAGCAGGGGCAGAGCATTGGTTATCAAGGAAGTTCCATCTTCCAGACCACCGAGCGGATCTGCCAGATCTCGCCAGTGATTCAGAAGGGCTTTAGCGTAATGGAGAACATAAGTTGCACGCTCCTCTGCAGTGTCCCAGTTACCCTCGTCTGCCAATTTGCGATAATACCCAATTGCCTGCCGGGCAAAATCACCGTTGGCGACCCGTAGCAGATGCTCTAGAAATGCTGAGGTATAGAAAGTGTCACTCGCTTCCTTTGACACATTCTCGAAATCCGGGGCGGCGCGAAGGGCGCTTTCGATACCAGCTTCGAGGGTCCTGTCACCATTGCCGATCTCTTGTGCGATCTCGGCCGCCGTCATACTGAACTTCTTACTCACTAGGAACCACAGCTCTGCCATTTCCGGCGAGAGTGGCATGCGCACCGGAATCGTCTCTTCGCTGGGCAGAGCCTCTCGCAAACGGCTAATCACGCCGACCGCCTTGCAAATCTGGCGGATATAACCAGACATCTGGGCGAACGTCTCTGCCGACGCATCCCCGTTTCTTGCTCCAAATTGAAATCGTTCATCTAGGAAGTCATGGAACTTGGGATCGCACAGCAATGGATGCTCCTCGATTTGCGTGTTCCACTGCTCTAGGTCCTGCGACACCCCGGTCCTTATCAGGTACACAGCGACATACACGTCCCGCAAAACTATGAATGCGCGGCGAAGGGCAACCTGTCTTGCCGCGTCGTTCGCTCTGAGCGCATCCGTCCAGAATGCGCCTAGGAGGCGATTGAATTTCCCTGACCAGGAGAGTTGAAACTCCTTGCGGAAAGCGAGTAGATCGGCCATCCCTTCGATCCCGGCAAAACGGTCGATGCTCTCATGAATTCGTCGGACCGCCCCAGCCATCTCAGCAAGACGTTCTGCTAGATCCTGGTTGAAAGACGCACAGCTCTCAGATTGCTTCTGCAATTCCAATGCGATGTCACGGCAGCGTGCGGCGGGCTCTCGAGCCATTATTTGCAACAGTTCGTTAGGACCTCGAGAATTCCAGATCTGCCGCAGGACCTTTTGTTGTGGGGTGACATCGTCAAACATAATTCCCAATTCTAAAACTGCACGCGGCCATCTCAGATTCAAGATAAGGCGCGTAGCTCCGCGGCGGTTGGGTTGACGCTGGGAACGACGGAACATGCCAGTGCGCCTTTGCGAGTCCAAAGAGCCCTGCCACGCCTACGCCGCCAGTGGGGCTGCAGAAGTGCCATACCCAACCGCAGCAATTCGCCGTGATTTTGACTGGTCGATTCAGACGCCTGCAGGAAAAAAGCGGCTAGGCTCTGATGTGAGGCGAAGAGACTCGCCACCGTCTTTCGGCCGTGACGACGCTCGTTATTTGTGGTACGGATTCCTCGTAAATGCCCATTGCGATCGCTATTCGATGGCAGCTCGCTCATTTCGGGATCACGACCTGCATGCCGATTTATCAGTACCGATCCGCAGGTCCTCAATCTGTGATTACTTCCGCGCCGACCATACAGGAGTTGGCCTGGCGACAAGAGCGGTGCCCACTGCCGCCCTCGATCGGACCCCTTCGATACCTTCATCAAAAAACAGGCTCCGTCACGACAGAGCTGTGTGCGAGCGTTGGGCCACGCGCCTCGTTAATAGCTCTCTCTAGTTACGGGAAGATAACTGCCTGCATGAGAGAAAAGACCGCTCTGGAATGGTCACGAAGGTCCCGCCTGTTTTAGAAAAAGATGTATCTCTATGCGATCTCCAATACCACCAACCGAACCGGCGCGGCCGTTGTCTTGCGGATGATTTCGCCGTAAATAGCGATCTGTCGCCGGTATCTTGGTTCATCAGCAGGTCCTGTCTTGTAATCGAGCACTGTCCATCGCTTCTCGTCGAGCGAAACGAGGTCGATCACACCCTCATATAGGTCTCCGTTCGCTTCGTAGGTCACTGGATACTCGCGGTGGACGCGTTGCGCCTTGAAAGCCGACGAAACCAGCGGATGTGCAAATGTCCTAACGACGATATCGACCGCCTGCTGACGATCGCTCGCTTCCATCCTCGCTCCGACCTCATGCACGGTCGCCAGGGCCTCGATTTCAGCCCTGTCCGGCGGAAACGAGGCGTGGGCAAGAAGACCATGCACGAGATCGCCGTACTTGCGGCCGCGAGGCGGTCTGCCTGCAGCGGCGGGATCGGATTCCAAACGGAGGATTTCGACTTCAGCGTCCGCAATCCCTTCGGGTAGGACATCGATTTCAGTGATCCGGCGCACCCGAAACTCCGGCAGTGCGCCGTCTGTCAGCCGTTGGTTTCTCGCCGCACGCCACGCGTCATATTGACGGACCCCCTCCGCTGGTTCGCTCATGGTTGGGCGCAGCAGAGCTTCATCATCGATGCCCCCATCTGTCTCCGGCGTGCCCACCAAGAGACTCGGATCGAACCAAACAACCCGGTGCGTACCGACGCCAGCCTTGTGCAGCCCGGGCCGCAGGACCTCCTCGGGTTCCGCGTGAAGAGGTCGCTGCAGCACGGTATCTTTCCCCTTGAAGTCGCAGCCAGCCGCGGGCTCCGGATTGCTCCACCTGCCCTTCGCCGGGTACAGGGCGGGGTAAAGCGGCATAAGCCAGCTCTCCTGCCGGATCTCATCCCCAGTTGCCGCTATCACCAGAAGATCGCGCGCGCGCGTTGCTGCGACATATGCGATCCGCCAGGCTTCCTCTGTATCGCGCCGTATCTCCAGATCGGCGTTGTCCATCAGCTCCTGGGGTGACCAACCGATGAGACGTTGCGCGGCAAGCCCGCGTTCGGAATTCACATGCCGATCGCCGCCCTCGAAACGGATCAGGGGCGCGTTCATGTCGGCGAGAATGATCACCGGAAATTCAAGACCCTTCGATTTGTGCGCTGTCATTAATGTGACGCCGCTGTTTTTGCGCTCTACCAAAGGCGTTTCCGAAGTCTCGCCACCCGCGGATTCTTCTTCCAGGAACTGAACGAAGGCGCGAAACGACGTGACGCCATCGACCTCGAACCGGCGAGCAAGGTCGATCAAGCGATAAACATTCGCCAGCACGCGCTCCCCTCCTTTGCGTAAAGCGAAGCCGACATGGGCGCGCACGTGCTCCAACAGCAACGTCAACGTGACCGCAACCGGACGCGCGTTGCGCTCGCGGTGCAAACCGGCAAGAAACTTCAGTCCGCTGACAACGGGCTCGAAGACCGGGTCAAGATCTTCCGGCAGTTTCCGCAAGGGATTCGGCAGCGCATGGCTGGAGTCGCGAAAGCGCAAGAGCACTTCATCCGAAATCGCGAAAAGCGGTCCGCGCAGCGTGGCGTAGACGCTCAGTGAATCCTCAGGCCATTCGACCGCCCGCAGCGCCGCCCGCAACGCCACCGTCTCTTCCCGTCCGTGGAAGGATTTTGAGCCCACAAGCACATGAGGAATGCCATGGGCTTCAAGTGCCCGCACGTAATCGCGCGTCGCGTCCTTTCCGAAATTCGTGAAGTTCCGGAAGAGGATGCAAATGTGTTCCGGCGCGATTTTGACCGGCTCGTGGGTCTCTGGGTCGACCACGCGCCACCCCGCCGCGTCGCTTTGCCGGATCAACCACGCCGCAAACCCAGCGACGGTGTCGGGCGCGCACTTCTTGATCGCCTCGACGCTGAAATTTCGTTTTCCGTACGGCGCCGGGATCGGCAGCGCAATCACCGCAGGCTGTCCTTCAATCTCAGGGCGCCCGCCCATGAGTGGCAGATAATTCTCTCCCATCAGCGGCTCGAAAGCCGCGTTCACAAAATCGAGGATTGGCTGGACCGAGCGGCGGCACTGCTGAAGCGGTACCTGCTTGACGCCGGCCGCCGCAAGAACGGCTTTGACATCTAGGTAGCGGTCGACATCCGCGCGGCGGAAACGATAGATTGATTGTTTCGGATCGCCGACGAGGAACAGCTTGCCCGGCGTGGGCACGGCCTTGCGCCAGTCACGCTCTGCGGGATCGCCCGCAGCGAGCAGGACCAGCACCTCAGCCTGGACAGGGTCCGTATCCTGGAATTCGTCGACAAAAATCCGCCTGAACCGATCCTGAAAATAGCGGCGCGCATCGTCATTCTGCAACAGAGAGCGCGCGCCGAATAGCAGGTCGCTGAAATCGAGCTGCCCCGCCGCCCGCTTGTCCTCCTGGTACAGATCCACCAATTCCCACAATTCGTCCCGCAGCGCGGCGGCGAGATCCGCTTCCGCCGCCGCCTTGAACCTCTTGATCTCAAGCGCGAGGTGGCCCCATCGGTTGAAGAGGTCGTCTCTCTGCACCTCCTTGGTGAGAAAACCCGAACCTTTCTTGAGGTAACGGGTTCTGGCGAGAAGGCCGATGGTATCCGCTTCGAGAAGATCATCGTCACGGACGCCGCCGGCCTGGGCGCGGGCGGCCCGTGCCGCGAATTCTGCCACCGGCCCGAGGTCGCGAACCAGGGGGTCTTTCGTTCGGTTCTCAGGCCGCATTCCTTGTATTTCGAGCGCGCCGGCGATTATTGAATCGAGAGCGGCCTTGCGGTCGAACTCCGCTCGTGCCCAAGGGGTGGGATGATCCCGCCATTCAATGAGCGACATTGCTGCGTTGCGCAGCGACGACAGCGCGTCGCGTCCCTCGCCATCGTCGCGCCAGGTCAACCGTGTCAGAGCCCGCCGCAGAACGGGATTCGGCGCTGACAGCCGGCGTTCAACCCATCGCCTGAACACGCCCGCGAACAGCCTTGCCGCGGCTTCTTGATCGAGCTCGACGAAGCGCGGATCGACGCCAGCTTCGACGGGACGCTCGCGCAACAGACGCGCGCAGAAAGAGTGGATCGTGCCAACGAAGGCTAACTCCAGGTCGGCCGAGGATTGTCCCGCCTTCCCCAATTCCTCGCGCAGCCGCAGTTTCATTTCACCGGCTGCAGCGTGCGTAAAAGTCACCGCTACCACGCTGGCGAGTTCCGTTCCGCCGGCAACGCAGCGGACGATTTGCTCGATAAGTTGAGTCGTCTTGCCTGTGCCTGCCGACGCTTCCAGAAAAAAACTGGCCTCAACGCTCAACGGGGTCATTTAACCTCCCGCAGCTGCACAAGGCGCTGTAACTCGCCGGGCGGTTTTCGGAGCACCCGTTCTTTCTCGTAGGGTCCGCATACGACGGCATAATCGCACCTGCCGCAGGCATCCTCGCGCGGGGCGGCTGGCATAACGCCTTTAGCGAGCGCGGTGTCAATGGTTGCGAGAACACGCTCCGCCTCATCGCGCGTTCGGTCGGATAAGGGCATCCATATGCTGCGGTACCCGCCGCGAATCGTTGCATAAAACAAGCGTCCGCCGCCGATCTTTCTTCCGGGATAGAGCTGCTCCGCCGCCAGGGCGTAAAGCAGCGGCTGCAGCACTTCCCCTTTTCCTGTGACCTCCGGAGCGGGATCGGGATAACTCCCGGTCTTGTAATCCGTCACCCAGAGCGCGTCATCCGGAGATTGTTCCACCAGATCGATACGGCCGTCGAGTCTCCATCCGTTCCCAATGACCACGTCGTCGAATGTCTTCTCGGACTCTACGGGTGCCCAGCCCATATAGTCCGTCGCGACGGACACCAGCCAGGCCCTCAGGTCTGCGCGCAGCCTTTCTATTTCGTTTTTCCAGATCTGATCGATAGCGGGAGCGAGGCGCTCGGCGTACTCGGAGGCCACCTCGGAGAGGACACGGTTAAGCTCATTCGATGCCTCTGAAAGACCGGTTTGATCCACTGGATAGCCGCTTAGCAGCGGCGCGAGCCGCTTCTGGACTTCGTGGAAGATACTGCCACGCGTCAGCGGATCGAGCCGTTCCAGGGCCGCCGGCTCTTTCATCGGCGCCAGTCCGATCAGCGCGCTCAGCGCAAAGCGGTAGGGGCAGCACGCGAACAGCTGCAAGGCCGACGGCGAATACGAACGCGCCGACAATCGGAAACGCTCCAACAGTCTTACGTCGGAAGAAGCCGTGAGGACCAGCCCATCTGCTGAGGACCACTTCCGGCTCCAGCGGCTCCATCGGGTCCGGAGCGAGCGGGCGAGAGTCGGGTTGATCTTCGTCAGATATGCCGCCAGCCCCGGCGCTCCCTTGCCGACCATGGCGGGCCGCAAACGCGCGAGGTCGTATTCGGCATCGTCAATTGCTTTGCGCGGGTCGAGGGGTGCCGGCCAGCCAATCCGGGTTTCGATGCCGCCCTCCGCAGCGCGCTCGATGGCGCGACGATCCAAGGGTTCGCCTGTAGAGGCTCGCGCCGCTTCGAGCACGTAAAAGGAGGGAACGCGGATGCGGCCCGAGGCGAGTTCGATCCGCGGCCACGACAGGACGATTTGGTCGGTCGCTGTGGCACATGCCTGATGTAGGAGAAGCCGTTCTCCGGCTTCCAGTTCGGCCAGATTTCCGGGCAGCAGCGGGTCGTCAAAGAGCGGTTTGGGAAACGTGCCTTCGCAGAGCCCCGGAATGAACACTAGCTGAAACACGAGGCCCCTCGCCTCCTCGATCGATCCGACAAAAGCCCGCCCGTATCGGTTTCCTTTGGGCTCGCGGCGCAGCGTTCCCAGATTCTCGCTGAGGGTGCGCACCACCTCCGGCAGCGCCACGGGACCGAGATCGCGCAGAGGCTCAAGTTCGTCGAGCAGATCGAGGACGTCGTCCGGATAATCGAGGGCGGCCTCGGCCAGCGGGCGAAGCCCATCGAGCCATTCGCCCCATCGCCGCGGTGTGCGCAGCCCGTCAAGGCGTTCTATCAACGGTACCGCGAATTGGGCGAGTTTCTCCAATCGATCCGATTGCCACTCAATTCGTTTGCGCGATGGCTCATCACGCAACTCGGTTAATCTGTCCTGCAGCTCCGCGAGCAGACCGCCGAGACGGCGTTTCCAGCGGCCACTGCCGCCGATGACGGCCGCATCGACGAGCAGTTTTTCCCACCCGTAAGGGTGCTCCTTCTGCTCGTGGGACAGATATTCGCCGAAGCGCGAAGCCGTCAGACCTTCCTCGGCGCAATGCAGCAGCGCCAGGAAGGACCGGCCCGCGGAATCAGGCCGAACGGTTCCGCGCGTGAACCATACACCGATGCCGGCGCGGCGGAACGCATCCTCTATCAGGGGCTGGTAGCGTCCGGGGCTGCGTAGGAGAACGGCGCAGGAATCGAAAGGCAGGGCGGAGACTAAAATCCGCCGCGCGATTTCGACGCATTCGAGGGCCTCGCCCGAAGCGGAAAAGAACGTCACCCCTCGCGGGTCCGCAGGAGCCGTCACATCCTCTTGGAACAGCTGGCGTTGGAGCGCTACCAACGCGGTCTTCGGGGGTGCGGCGGTAGAGACGTCTGCACTGACATCTTCGAGGCCCGCCGCTTTCGCCGACAACGCCTCCACGAAGGCGCGCTCCAAGTCGTTGGCCGGCCGGAGATCCAGGAGGAGCGTCGGCAGACCGAGCAGACAATGTTTTCCCAATTTGACGGCTTCGATCGCGGCCTCAATCTGCTCGACCGGACCTGCCAGCGCCTGTTCTTGCAGGGCCGACTCATAGGCAGCGCCAAGACCCCTCAGATCGCCGGTTGGAAGCTCCTGCCCGAGAAGGCGAATGCGCCTCATTGTTTCCACGAGAGCTCCGGGGAAACCGGGAGTGCGCGCGACGGGAGAGAAGTAGGTCAAGGTTGCTCGGCCGATCACCTGCGCCGCGAGAGCTTCTGCGGACAATAGCGTAATAGGACGCAAGCCGCGTTTAGCGAGGACGGTCGAGGCTAGTGCCGCCGTCAGCTGCCGCAGGGAATAACGATGAATTCCGCTGTGTGATCCGCCATGTTTACGGACCACATGATCCGCCGCGCTCCGCTCCATGGCGACGATGAGAACCTCCTTGCCGACATGACGGCGCAGAAAATCATGCGCGGGGCCGTAGATCGCAGCGAATTCCATTGATAAATGATGCTATCAGGCTATGATGTCGCCGGCCGCAGAGCGTCCGGAGCGAAAGAGCTGCGAGCGAGGAGAATGTCGGCGGCGTTCGGAGCGGATACCGTTCACCTGCACGACGGCAAGGAAACGATCAAGGCAGCAGGCGTCGAGGATTTTGTTTACAGGATGCGCGGAGTGATCGAGGACAAAAATGGCGAGCGCGGAGAGATAACCGTCTACAGCACATTCACGATACGCGAGCCAAACTTCGACGAATGATTTGTTCTCCTAGGCCCGCGAGAAGTGGGAGCGATACCGTTCCTGACCGCTCAGAACGCCGCTGCCGGTCTGGAAAGAAAAGGGCAGGACAGGGGTTAGCTCCACGTTGGTGCAATTTCGGCGGCCGGCGCTATGTTGAGGAAAGTGCGTGTTTCTCAGAAAAGCGATGATAATTCACGCACTAGGTGGTAAATATCAATCCAGGCATTAATGCGCCATGCAAAATAACGCCAGTAGAAGTGCGGCCGAACAGCCAGCACCTAACATTAGCGCAGATTTCTTGACGGGCAGTACGGAACTCGGCCTGGACCGAATCCGGACCCGCCTTTTGGATCTCACCAACCGTAACAAACTCCTGAATTTTCGGTATACAACAGCTTCGTCGCTTCGCGTTGTAGGCGTCTCAATCGATCAGGTGTTCAAGCGATTGCAGGACAACGAGAAGCTGCCGTTTCTTCCGGTTCCTGAACCGGACATCGAGACAGTAGAACCCCCAATCGCCAAAGAGCACGCTGAGCAGCTCGAATGGAACACCTCCTACGATCTCGACGAATCTGGGTCGGAATCAGAAACCGACCGGTGTCTGCCGGTCCTCCATTTCCCGGAACAACTCGATACCTTGAGCCGCAAGATCAGCAGCATCGCAAGGACGGCGATCGAAGAATCCGGGACGAATATGCTCTACCTCATCTTCGGATTTCTGGAGTGGTACGAATCCGACGACTCCAAACAGCCTCATCTTGCTCCTTTGGTCACCTTGCCGGTGACGCTAGAGCGAAGCGGTGGCAAGGGCAAGGTAATTGACTCGGTTATCGAATACTCCGGCGAGGACGTGGAAACCAACCTGTCCCTTGTTGAAAAAATGCGACGGGACTTCGGTCTTGAGATGCCGGTATTGGAGGACGAAGATTCACCTGAACGCTATTTTGAAAGATTCGCGGAGATTCTTAAGCTCAAGAAGCGCTGGCGTATTCGACGGCAGATTACTCTCGCTTTGCTCAGCTTCGGTAAGCTTCTTATGTACCGGGATCTCGATTCCAAAACTTGGCCCCCTGGCGAGAGTATCGGCGAGCATGTTCTGGTCCGGGAACTGTTTGAAGGCACGAAAAGCGCGAACATCGCTCTTGCCGAAGAGTACCCTATTGACGCTCCCGAGCTGAAACCCCTCACTCCGCATCTCATCCGAGATGCTGATAGTTCTCAGCACAGCGCTCTCGTCCACGCGCTTAGCGGTCAAAATTTGGTCATCGAAGGCCCGCCGGGGACGGGAAAGTCGCAAACCATCACTAACCTGATTGCGGCCGTGCTCGCTAAGGGCAAAACAGTACTCTTCGTTTCCGAGAAGCTTGCTGCGCTAGAGGTCGTCCGCCGCCGCTTGGACGATGTAGGCCTCGGGGTATTCTGCTTGGAGGTTCACAGCCACAAGACAAAGAAAGGGGCGCTGCTTAACGATATTGCGCAGCGGTACAAGGCGCACGGAACTTTCAGAGACCCTAGGGAACTTGACCGTCATCTCGCAATCGTCGAGGAGAAAAAGCGGCTTCTGACTCGATATGCCTCGCTGATTAACAAAACTATTGAACCCTTCAACGCGACTGTTTTTGAGATCCTGTGGGCGCGTGATCGGTGCGGCCAGGACATCTCCGCTCATCGGGACCACCTCGGGCACCTCATGCTTCCTGCTGTTGTGCATTACACGGGAACGCAGTTTACGCAGACGGAGCAGTTTCTCTCGGTCTATGCACAGCACCTAACGACTGTGCTCCGCTCGTGCGATGGCATTGAGCAGCATCCCTGGGCCTGGATTAGCAAACCGCTTTCTTTTGAAGAAGAGGAACGGGTTTTGACTCTCTTGGAAGAGTTTCTTGCCGTCATCCAGGAGGCAGATGAGCTTTGTGAACTCCTCCAAAGCACCGCTGATATTACACTCAGCCGAACCCGTTATGGACTTGAAAGCGCCGCCCGGGTGCTTGCCTTGCTGCCTGAAGCAGCGGGCTTGCTCGTCGAAGACTTACTCTCACCTTGCCAGGCTGCTTCGAGTCGTCAACTGCTGGCGGAATTCATTAATCACGTGGAGCACTATCGCACTGGTGCTGTAAGACTGTCTTTAAGCGCGAGCGACATCGGTGCGCTCTTCGACGGATCAAACGCCGAAAGACTGCTCGACCTGCTTCAATACTTGCACGAGTTGGGGCTCGACGGTCATTCCGTCGCTCAAATCAGAGAACTCCGGAACACGAGCACTGAAACCGCCAGGCTTCTTGGCGAAGCGCATTCTTCATTCCAAGCGCTTCTCCAGGCTGTCGGATGCGAGGCCTCAGCCGATTTTCCGAGCGTGACTTTCCTTCTGGAAACGGTCCGCCTCATAGAGAAGGCTCCCATTGAACGGCTTCATTTGCGCCAAGCGGCATTCGAGGACGACGGTGCCAGGGTGACAATTGAAACTGCACAAGAGGAGGCAGCTGCCCTTAAGGCCGGCGGAGCGTCACTCGGCAAAGAATTCGACTTATCTTTAGGAGCGGGAGCATATACTCCGGCGCAATTGCTGGAGTGTGCCGCTATCCTGGAGCGATCGTCATTTTGGCAACGCACGTTTGGTCGCGACTATCGCAGAGCGGTCAAAGCGTACCGCCGCATCGCTCTGGACCCGAACAAGGCTCCGCGAACGAAGATGATCTCCGCGCTGAGAATGGTCGCTGAGCACAGGCAGAAGCGAGCACAGTTCGACAACCATTCCATCTGTCGAGAAATCTTAGGAATGCATTTCAGGGGGGTTGATAGTGCGTGGGATGATCTGCTGCAAGTCCTGCACTGGTACGAGGAAATCTTCGTGGCCCTCCCCGAACACCAGCCCCAGGCAGATCCCTTCCGCCGATTCTTGTTTTCGGCGAGAACCGAGCGACTGAAGGGAATCAAGGCGGGTATCGGCTCGGTCGGCGAACATCGGTTCGACCTCAAGCAGATTGTCTCGCATGTCAACGACTTCACGCGAGCTGTGCCAACTCAGCGCTCTTCGATGATTTCAGGATCCTTCGAGGACATTCTTGCTTGTCTTCGAGGCCTCGTACATGAGCTTACCGACGCCCTACAGGCGATTGATCGCCTTACCATCGCCGACGACGTACCGCTCCGAGAAATACCGAGCATTCTAGCAACTGCTGGAAAATGCTGTAATGAAATAGCCGCCGTTCGCGATTCTAGAGCGCTACCCATCTTACTCGGGGCGGCATTTCGAGGCGTCGATACCCACCTAGAGCCCATCAAGAACACAGTTCAGTATGCCCAGTCTATCGCTTCTGCCGGGCTGCCACAGAAGACCGTCGAATGGCTCCTATGCTGCGATTACGAACCACGTCTCACCCAGCTTCGTGCGTGGCTCAATAGCATCAATAATTGCGCTATTCGACTGCAGACGGCCACAAACGAACTGGCAGATATTTCGGGGTCAGCGTTCTGGAGGGAAGGTACGAAAAATGCCTTGGGAGGTGTCCAAGCGCTGGCGGAGCGTGCACTTGCCAACCGCGAAGAACTGTCGCAATGGAATCATTTCCTTCGCCTTCGAATTGAGAGCCGAGAAAATGGGTTCGACAAACTTACCGCACTGGCCGATGCACGAACGTTGGAGCCGAAGGAGCTTGTGCTGGCCTATCACTTCGTCTTCTACAGCACACTGGCCCGCAGCGTGTTTACAGAGCACGCCGAATTGTCGCAAGTGACAGGCGTCACCCAGGAACTGCTACGTCAACAGTTCGCTTGGGCTGATAAAGAAGCCATACGCCTTTATAGCGAAAGAGCAGCTGCGCTGATTGACCAGAGGCCGGTTCCGTTTGGAAACCAGAGCGGCCCCGTGCGCACCTGGACTGAGATGGCCCTCATCATTAATGAGATCAACAAGCAGAAACGGCACATCCCCATCCGCCAGTTGATGCGGCGAGCCGACAACGCGCTGGTGGCACTCAAGCCGTGCTTTATGATGGGACCCCTCTCGGTTGCCCAATACCTTGCGCCGGGTCAACTGAAGTTTGACCTGGTAGTGATGGATGAGGCATCTCAGCTCAAGCCGGAAGACGCAATCGGCGCGCTGGCGCGCGGCGGACAAGTGGTGATCGTCGGTGATCCGAAACAGCTTCCTCCCACTAACTTCTTTCAGCGTGTGTCGCTCGACCCCGAGGATGACGACGAAGACTCACGAACAGCCGTTGAAGAAGGCGAGAGCATTCTTGATGTTGCAAGCACTCTTTTCCAGCCCGTGCGGCGGCTCCGTTGGCATTACCGATCCCGCCACCACAGCCTCATCGCCTTCTCGAACAATGAATTCTATGGCGATCTGGTTGTCTTCCCTTCTGCATACCACGATGACCCCTCGCTGGGTGTGAAGCATCACTTTGTCTCTGATGGGATGTTTGAGAACAGCCGCAATCCACGCGAAGCCGCCGTCGTTGTCGAAGCCGTGCTGGAGCACATGCGCGAACGCCCACAAGAATCACTTGGAGTGGTCACGATGAACTTCGAGCAGAGAGAGCTAGTGGAAGAGCTGCTCGACCGGCGCCTGAGAGACGATCCAGCCGCTGTCGCGTACCAGGAGAGGATGACGGGCGGTCAGGAAACATTTTTCGTGAAGAATCTGGAAAATGTCCAGGGTGACGAGCGCGACGTTATCTTCATCTCAACTACCTACGGCCCGGACGCTCGCGGAAATCAATTTCAACGCTTTGGCCCAATCAATGGCTCCAACGGCCACCGTCGTCTGAATGTATTGTTCACACGAGCCAAGAAGCGTGTTCTTGTTTTCAGTTCACTCGACCCCGATCGCATCCAGACTACAGCCAACAGTCCGTGGGGCCTCCGGGCATTGAAGCAATATCTAATCTTTGCGCGCACGGGCATCCTGCAACAGCCGAATGACGGGTTGGAACAGCCAACGAACGATTTTGAACGATCGGTAGGAACCGTGCTCAAAGAAAAAGGCTATGACGTTGTCGCTCAGGTTGGGGTAGCAGGTTTTTTTATCGACCTCGGTGTCAAGCATCCCGCCAAGAGTGGCACGTTCCTGTTGGGCATCGAATGTGACGGAGCGAGTTATCACTCTGGTCGGTCCGCCCGCGACCGTGATCGCCTCCGCCAAGAAATTCTCGAAAACCTCGGCTGGAAGATCCACCGGATATGGTCTACGGACTGGTTCAGGAGCAGAGACAGCGAAATAAAGCGGCTGCTCCGACACATCGAAGATCTCTTGGCTACTGATCCTGCCTTCCGAGCGGTGAAGGATAAGGTCAACAAGACAGAATCTCTCCGGCAACGCTTGATCATGTTGCGGGAGACGGAAATTAAGCCTGCCTTTCCAGAATCACCTGCAGACACGGGATTGCTGTGCAAGAGTCTTCTGGAAGAGTTCGTTCGCACACGACCTAAGACCAAAGATGATTGGTTTCGTAAGCTTCCTCGACACCTGCGCACCAGCGTCGATTCAAAGCAGGTAGGTAAGTACCTCGATCGCGTGCTGGAGATCATTGCAGAGAGCGAAGAATGAGAGCATGACCGCCACAATGGTCATGAATTCCGATGGCTGATGACTTCTCCGAGGCAGTGAAGAGAGCCTTAGCGTCGCGGGTTGGAAATCATTGTTCCAATCCAGATTGCCGCGCGCTCACAAGCGGACCTCAAGACGATCTAGGAAAAGCAATTAATATAGGCGCCCATATCACGACCGCCTCTCTTGGAGGTCCTCGCTTCAATCCTGATCTTCTGCCCGAAGAAACGGCTCTTTTTTCTTTGTCCTCCTGAGCGAACGAGGAACCTGCTGCTACCGCCTCCGGCCGCCATCACAATACGCTGTGAAGCTGAGCACAGACGCCGCAAATTCAAAGCCTCATACTTACGCGTGCCTTGAACTGGGCAAGCGCGGAAGTTAGTCTGGCCGACTTCTTTATCCAATTCCCAACCTTTGTCTTTACCACGTGCCGCCATTCCCTCCGCTTAGCCCGAGCAATATGGAGGCGACCTTGAACCTGCACAGAAAAGCAATCGCGTGCCTTATGGCGGGCATTATCTCCTCACCTTTGCCGCTGTTCGGACAGCAAATGGCAACAACCCCCGCTACCCCACCCACGCCAGCAGCCCACTCGCCTGAGGTGCCGAAACCTCGCCCCATGCCGGTCAAAAGGAATTCGGACGGCAACCTCGTGATCGAGGACGGGACGCCCTTACGCCTTCGGCTCAATCGGAACTTAAGCTCGGCGGAAGCTAAGACCGGTGACCACGTCGACTTCGAAGTCATGGACCCGGTGAAGTTCGGCGACACGATAGTCGTCGAGCAGGGGGCGCTGGCATGGGCAACGGTGACAGATTCTGAGCATAAGAAGTCGATGGGACGTGCCGGTAAACTCGACGTCAATATCGATGCAGCTCAAATGTCAAACGGCGAGAAGGTGAACCTCCGCGCAGGAGAAAGAAGTGAAGGGCGGCGGACACGTCGGCGCAATGACAGGCGCGATTGTGGCAACCAGCATTGTTTTCTTCCCCGCGGCCCCGCTGTTTCTGTTCATGCACGGCAAGGATGTCACCATTCCGAAAGGGACGGAAATTACCGCATACGTGAACGGCGATACCGTTTTTCTCCCGCCAACTACGGCACCGACCACATCAGCTAGTACTGCCGCGGCCGCAAACTCCGCCGAGTTGGACATCACGTCCAATCCAGATGGCGCAGATATTGAAATCGATGGGGCTTTTGCTGGAGATACGCCATCGATCGTCAGCGTTTCGTCGGGTGAGCACACGATCGTTATGAAGAAGAAGGGCTATTCCGCTTGGGAGAAGAAAGTGCATGTCTCAAGCGGAAAAGTCACGATAAAGGCCGATTTAGAAAAGATCCCCGCTCAATGAAGTAGAAGCGGGGTCACCTCACGCGGGAGCCGGCCAATCATGACCGGAAGCGTCAGAATATCCTCTAGCCTGATTGAATACTTCAGAGCTCTCCGAACCGTCCGCCCCCGGCCCCCGCTGAGGTTCGCTTTGATCAAATCCGGGCGCACACGCACGTTTCCCTTCCTCGGCGCGCCTTGCTCAAGGATTGTGAGATGTTCAGGATTCGCCATGGCCGCGTGACCTCGCTTGCTTCCGCGACGCTACCGGATGATAAAGGGAAGCCACACTCTATGCGCCCGCCCCTACCCAGTCAATCCGGCTAGTGCTGTCGAGCGGACTGGACCAAGTACGGTTTGAGTCTGGCGGAAACCCGGCCGCGTTCAAGGTGAGCCGCATGCGGTTGCCACCTTCGCCTACATGGTGCTCTTCTGAGGGTCTACGAACACCCTTAATCGATTGTTTCCGTCATCCCAACTCAGATCGAGCCATCCGTTAGGTTCAGATCGCTGCTTCCCTCCGTTGGTGATCCTGAATGTCGAAAAATAGGTCGTGACGTTGATCACTTCGCATTCCATCATCAACCAGTTCGGCACGAATTCGGACCGCTTAGCGTTGGACCAAGATACCGTCACAAGTCTGCCCACCCATTTCGCTAGCTCGCGCACCTTGGATGATCGCAGGTCAATGAGCTTTTGGAATAGAGAGTCCGGCGCTTTAATGGTTTCCGATCCTTGGCGTATCCAAGCGGCATCTCCAAAATGGGGCGTGTCGCCGCTGTATTCAATTTCTATCCTGATGCAAGTCTTGCCACTCACCTGATACAACTTCTGACGCCAGATGATTGGCGGATAAATCTTATCCAGTTCGCGACGCAGTTTCCGCTGTTGCTCGTCTGGATTGTCCAAGCCAGACACACTCCCGTCGTTGCCTTCCCCAACCAGTATTGTAGCGGTGTGCTCGGGCATCACGCTGTTAGCAAATGCCACCGCTGTGCGTCGTATGTCACCCAAATTCCGGTCGGTCTTGCGTTCCAGCAGATGGTCTTCCCACGGTGCCTGGTTTTCATCCATGCGTTGTTACTACACCCTTAGACCGCGGCATATCAAGCCTTGTGTCCCAAGCTGCGGGTGCCCCACCCTTATCGCCCGCTCTTGCGATAGGGTGAGCTACGCAGACCGGGACACCAATCGAGCCTGAAGCAACGACACTGCAGTTTCGCCTCGCGGGACGACAGAGCTTAGTCAACCGTTTCAACGGCGGCTGGAACCATTTGCGCCCCAGCCTGCTGCGCGCTTGATCATTCGGGGGAGCTGGTGGTACGTGATCCGCACTGGAAGAGGCGAGCGCGAATGGCTGCGGGGTACCGATGGCGGGTACCAACGAACCGTCCTTTCGCCGAAGGGAACGAACGAATGGCGCTGGCAGCGATGGCGACTTAATCGGAGATGAAAAGCTTCACCTGGACGTGAGGCGAGATGGAACAGACGGCCATGGTGCCGCGGGACATGCGAAGGGAAACGAGTGGGAAGCGTGGGTGGTGAGGAACGTGGGGAAGGAGGAGTAGGGGGCACTGATAGTGTATTGCTGACGCGACGTCACAGGAAGGAGGAGAAGTTGTTTCGTTAGACTCCGGCTCGGAACAGAACTTCGTGAACCTTGTAGTGGCCATTGCCTGAAGAGGCATGTTCCACGCTCAGCACATGACGCTGAATCTCTGCAACTCCTGCCGCAACCGTAAGCTCTACGACTGCCGAGGAATCGGGTAGCCGACGACGGAGCTCATACGGGTATTGGTCCATAGTTCGAAATGTAGAGCGCCCCCTAGGGTGAGGATAAGGACGTGTGCTGCCCGTATTCATGTGAGCTAGCTCAATGTTGTCAATGTATTGACTCGCCAACGACTCGGTCTCGATCTGGAGAATCGTGTGTGGCTTTCCCGAGTACTCAGCCGCCGACATCAGAGTCATCAACCTTTCAGGATTCAGCCAGAAGAAAACGCGCTCGTTTAGGATTCGATACCAAGTTGCTGCGTCGCAATCTCGCAAGCAGCGCGAAAGATTCTTGGCCGACAATGGTTTTTGATCACGTAGAATCGCTTGGCCGTATTCTGGGTGGGATATTAATACAGACTCGCGGCGCTGGGTAGTTAGCAGCTCGGTCCGGCGGGGTTCGGTGACCTGAAAAAGATCTAGCAGCGACTGCGTGCTCAGAAGCCCGTGTGTTTGAATCCCTGGCCATGCGCCGTGCGATGCCATGTGGTACAGCACCGGGTAACGGTGGCTTAGTTCCGCTATCGTTATGCTCAATTAATCACCAAGCGCGGCGGTCGATGATACTCTTCCAGTGAAATCGGGTCGAAATCAATGAAACCGGGGCGGATGCGACTCTTTCGATCTCCTCGATGAAACGAATTGTGGGGTCAGTCAGTTGCTCGAATCGACGCGCCTCGCTGTTTCGCTTATCAACATAATCAGCAAATGTTAGCGCAATGTCTGTCGGAGAGTTCAACGATGCGGCCTTTCGGAGCCACACCCAATCGAACTCCGCCACCCTACGTTGCTTTTGGGAAACAGACCCTAGTTCGACGCTTTGTAATTCCACTAATGGCAACCCCGACCGTTTGCTGATCTCGTGCCAACTGAGTTCGCCCTTGAGCGGCCCCGAAGTATGACCCTTTGGGCTCTTCACTCGAATTACATAGCTGCGACACACCATCACAATCCGCCGCACGCGGATCGGCGGTATACCTGATTCTGCCAGACAGCCAGCAACGGTCGTGTCGCGCGAGGTCACGTGTGGATAGGATCCGTGATAGATGCTTAGACCCGCTCCCTGAGTACCTTCTAGAAGAACGCGACGACCCTTGGCATAAGCCTCTTCGAGTTGCTCGGCGATTGGGCGACAGAACGGCAGTAGTTGAGGTGTATCCCGTGCCAGCGTGTGGGTGCTACTGCCTCTGTCCAAAATCCGACGGGCTGCTGCCGAACCAACTCCTTGTCCGGTTGAGCCAATAGACTTCACAAGGTCTTCTTCATTCTTGCGGTCAGCCGCAGTGATGACCATCGCTTGGGGATCTATCGAAAGACGGCTCGTGTCGATGTCACAATCCGCAATCTCTTTCAGGAGCGTAGGCACATCAATAACAGCGCCCGGCCCGATCAGGATCCTGGCGCTGCTAAACATCGTGCCTGACGGGAGCTGTCTATGCGTATAGGGTTCGGGATCCTGGAAGACCTTGTGTCCTGCGTTCGGCCCGCCGACTCTGACTAAGACGTCATATTCACGCGCGAGATAGGAGCAGATGTGGCCCTTTCCCTCACTCCCGAACTGGCCGCCAACCACCACATCGACCAATCTGTCCTGCTCACGGCCATAAAGCCCTAGGTGGCTCGCGGCGCGCACAAGGACATCATTTTCATCGCATCGGTCTGTAGCAATTACGACGTCGGCGACTTCCTCCATTTTGTCGATGCTCTTCTCTGTAGCGCTGCCGCTCCGTACGGCAGAGTATGACTGTAACTCTCGCTTGAGGCTTCCCTTTCGGCGGGAATATCGCTTTGCCAATGCATCCTCGGCAGCCGTTAGGTGGACGTGGAACACCCGCGGACCGTATGCCCGGCGTACAGCGTCGACCTGCTCTACCTTGCGGACAGCGTCTACCGCGACTATCGAGCTCTCGAGGCCATGCTCGTTAATGAAGGCGCTCAGTTCGTCGCGAATCCAAAGGCAGTTGGTTGTCTTGTCGAGTTCGTCACCAAGGCGCTGGAGTTCGCGACGTTCGCTTGCGGCGTGGGGATATTTAGATTGGATGATGTTCTTTGTCTTGACAATTTGGACGCCGAACCGCTTCGCTAGGCCACTACACAGCGTAGATTTTCCAGATGCTACAGCTCCAGAGACCAGGACGATTTGAACTTGCATGTGCTATTTGGTGGCGTCGCTAAATAGGTCAGCCTGCTGGTTCCACGATTCTCTCTTTGTAGGTGGTTCGTAAACTGTCACAGAAACACCTTTTGCAGAGAGTTCTTCGATAATCAAGTTTGAGATAATTCCCCAAGATCCTCCAGCCTCTCCCGTTCCGATCTTGGGCATATGAACGGCTGCATTGCGTTGCAGAGCTGCTTCCCGCAACTCTTCGAGACAGTCGCGCAATGCCCCGTACCTTAATCGGGGTGTTCGTGATGGGCCGTAGCCGCGCTGACAAATCATCTGAAATGCGCAGATATCTGAGGATACTCTAGATAGATTTGTCTGGCCAAGCTTTTGGCCTTTAATACGCTCAAAGAAAGCCTTGAATTGGCTTTGGGCATCTGGCCACTTCGATTGTAGCGCCTTGCCAAATCCCGCTCCCCAATTCGGAGTTCTGTCATTCGCAATATGCGCGATTATCTTCTCGCCGCTTCCCCTCGGCTCCAGCGCATCCCCCCGCAGGATGCGTATCGGCGACTCTTTCGCGGCATCGTGACCGATGGGTTTGATCAAGCCAACCACTCGCGGTATCACTCTGTTTGGATACGGAGTAACCCCTACCATCTCCACGCGAAACTTATGTTGATCCGGTATCCACTGTTCCTCCGATACTGCTGTGAAGCCGATTGCGGAACATTCAGTCGCGGCCGTGTCCCTTGGAAGGACATGTCCTCTCTTCAAACCGACACTCCAGTGCTGAGTGCCCTTAACGTATTCCAGCCGATATCGCCGATCGGCGGCTGCGGAAGATTCGTCGGCGACAGCAGCGAAGATCGCGCACTTACCAGCGGAGAGACCAACTAACCTCAGCAATACTGACTCGACCGAGGCTTCATACTTCACTCTCAATTTCAGAGCCGCATCGATGGACAAGTCGAGCTTAGACATGTCCTCTTGAATACTCCCGATCGGGAGCAGGAATTCGGCAGCAGCCAAATTGCATAGCATTTCTAGCTCTGACGCGACGGGTGAAGTTTCTGCGTGAAACAGTCGATGGCGAACCTGTTCAGTGCAATCAGGAAAGAGGGTGTGAGCGAGCTCGTGACAGATCGAGAACCGAATCCTAGTGCGAGGGCGGTTTGGATTGAATTCGATCACCGGCCTGTTGTGAAGCCCACAAATGGTGCGAGCGTCGCGGACGTCCGGCCTAGGAATAACCTGTACGCCTCGGCTCTCAGCCAATTTAAATGGGTCGACAGGAAGTGCGGTTACCTTGGAGTCAATCGCCTCCAATACGACTTGCCGGGCCAACTCTACTACTACTGCCACGGGATCACGGTCGCCAGCTAGATTGCGAACGGACGGATGCCGCCACCGTTCCTTCGGAGTCGCCGGCAGGAGACGGTGCTCGATCTTCCCGACATATTTGCCGGTTACGCCGCTAGCAAAATCGTATCGGTCTCTCATACTCCCTTTCGCTGTGGTAACTCATAGTCGCGGCGCTCGTGACTTTCAGCGGGCCTTGCGCTGATAATCCGCAGGCGGTCTTCACGATCACGGTGGCACACGACCAAGAGCGCGCCGCCGTCGGATTGGCCGATAGTAACGAAGCGCTCTTCTTCCTGCGAGTGATCGGGGTCGTAAATAGTTTGCGACAGTGGATCATCCAAAACTGTTGATGCTTGCTCGAACGAGACGCCGTGCTTTTGAAGGTTCGATGCCGCCTTGTTTAAATCCCATTCGAAGCCTTTCAACATGAAATCAGGGCCGCCAGTCGCTCCTGAAGCCAGCCGTAGATACCGTGGCTATTGTGTCACATCAATACGATTTGATGCCCAAAATCACTTTTGGATGAAGCTCCCCAATTACTGGGGTGGCCTTGATCGCCCCCATAGGACGAGCTAAGGCCTCCCGCTGATTTTGGATGGCATCTGCTCAATCCTCAGCAGCAGCACGGGTTCGACCATGAACTCGAAGGCGTTGATCTTTTCGATGGCGCTGCGGACTCTGGGTTCGGAGATGGGTTCGACGGTGAAGGACAACGACAGGCGCGTTTTGAGTGAGGGCGGTTCCTGCTGCACCGAGTCAATGTTCATGCCTTCGCGCGAGAGAATCTCGGCGACGCGCGCAATGATGCCGGTTGGCGCTGAGGCATCCGCCGCCGAGGTCGCGACCGATCTCGACAGGCCGCACCTATGGCGTCACCCACCCAACCTACTTCTGTGCCTTCTTCCACTTTGCCCAGCGCGCCTTCATCGCCGCCGAGATACGCCTCCGAGCCGCGGCCGACATAGTACGGCGTTCGGTCGAGCCTGGTGGCCTGCCCCGACCGCCGACACCCTCCAGAGCTTGGATCGCAGCGTCAAGCCGGCTGCGCTGTTGTTTGAGTTGTTGGACGATCTCGTCAATGTTCATGCCGGAATGTTAACACTCGGAACATTAGCGCTTGGCTTGCCTTTCCCAACAAGAGAACGACGGCCGTCCAACGATCCGCTCCCGAACCCTACCCGCGTCTAAGGCGTGTGCCCGTTGGACGCTGGAGTAGCTCTGCTCTTGCGCTGTCTGCACGCATCGCTGTGAGTGATTGCGTCAGCACGACGCCCGCCCGGCCCGGTCTGGAAAAACTTTCCGCAGATGCACCGCTTTATTCCAAACTCTCCCGTCACGGCTTGTGCGAATTGCAGCCACATCGCTGCTAGCAGATGAGGCGGCTTGAAAATGATGCGTTCGTCGTAATCAGGCGTCCACGCCAAAGAAGGGACAGTTGGATGCTCGGACAAACGCAAGTTGATCTCTTCCCGCAGTGCACAGCGAGCAGCCAACAACACCCCTTTGTCATCAGCGAATCGAATCAAGGCACCTTTAGAAAGTTTTGAGTGCGCTAGCATCTGGTGCCGTTCTCGGATTGAAGTCTTCAGTAGGTAGCTCACGGAGCTATCTCCGTCCTTCGTTTTCTCCCATCGGATGACCCTCTTCAGCGCGGCAATTCTCCGGTTTTGAATGTTGTCCCATAAATCAAACAGCACCCGCATGTCCTCAATTTCGGACTGCCATCTCCTAAGGGATGCACCGCCGCTCGCTGTGCCATTATGGGCAGCGTGGTCCTGTAATTCATAGCGATCGAAAAGGTCCCCGTACTCGTCCGCAAACGTTCGGATGCCGTCCTGTGTAGGGTCGAGCTTTGCAAATTCCGCAAACATTTCCTTCGGCGGCTCCGTTGGCCGAAAACCTTTACCTGGTTCCAATCGCGGAACCAAGTGCGGCTTAGCATCCATGATTCCCTTGGCCCACTGATACCCGGCTTCGCTCATCTTCCAGCGAAAGATAAAAGGGTCGGTGTTAAGTGGCGTCTTCATATGGACTCCTTATCTGTCACAGATAATAACAGATACCCGTATGGACAAAGATGTACGTGTGACGTCTAATGAACGGTGGAGGGATTGAGCATGAGGCCAAGGACAAACGAAACCGTCCTGAACAAGCTGCATAGCGTCGAAAGCGCCGCCGCGTTTCTCGGCGGTGTGGCAGATGGGAGCCGTCGGCATGATTGACGCGAGAGATGCTCTGTTCAATCTTCCGCGGCTGGTAGAGCTACGTTGGCTTGGTAAGCGCCGCGTGTCTCTAATTACCAGTGACCCAAGCCTCATTGCGGAGGCTCTCGCTCTCCCCGAAGTGCAAGACCTGGACGCTTACATTACCGTCAATGAGCTAATGCATGACGTGGCAGCGCGCCGCAACATGCCCCTGAACACGCTCTACCGTCCCTTACGTGGGCAGTGCGTGGCCGACTGTGACATCGCGCGCCACATCCTATTGCCGTTCGACTTTGACCCGATAAGGCCCACAGGCACGGCGGCTACGCTGGAGCAAATCGCGCATGCAGTGAAAATGCGGGACGCCCTTGTGCAGTACCTTAGTGGGCGCGGCTGGCCTAACCCGGCTGGAGATGCCTTCTCGGGGAATGGCCGCCATACCTATTTCAAGACGGACCTGCCCAACAGCCCCGAAGTGCGTTCCCTGTTGTACGGACTGTACACGGCCCTTGCCCGAAAGTTTGACATGCCCGGCTCGGTCAAGCTGGATAAGTCAGTGCGCTCACCCGCACAGATTATGCGGCTGCCGGGAACTTTAAATCACAAGGCACAGCGGCATTGCGAAATCCGCTTCCTCTCTGAGGATGCCGCGCCCGTCACGCTGGAGCTCATCCGGGACGTGACAACAGACCTACGGGGCAAGTCGGGTAAGGGGCCTCTCGTAGTGCGGGTAGGTGATTGGACCGCCCAGCGCATGGAGGCGCTGTTGGACTTTCACTCGCTGGGTTACCTTGCCGCGCGCGAGATTCCGCAAGGCACCATGTGGATACTGTGCCCGTGCCCTTTCAACGAAGACCACAAACTTACCTCGCCTATGGTCTTGGTCACTAAAACCGGCTTCCCCAAGTTCAAATGCAAGCACGATAGTTGCGGAAACAAAGGCTGGAGGGAGTTTTTAGCTCATCTCAACATACGAGGTAGGAAGGTGTTCGCATGGAAAAAATCCGAGAGCAAGTCTCGCAGTTCCTAGACCGCGGGGCGAATCCCGTCCCGAGGGATCTAGCCGTCAACATGGTATTGCAGTTTCTGCGGGACCATCTGATAGCCGGTGGCAAACCGTGGATCGCTGACGGCATGGCAGTGCTACTCATGCCCGACGGCACGCTGAAAAACCTGACCCTGGATAATCAAGAGGTCCTAGACTTCATCCACGCGGCGGGGTTACCCCTAAACGGCACCTGGAAACAACAGATGGGGGACACGCTACGCACAGGAAACCTGCCTAAGACGAAGTTACACGGCATCTCTCACTATGACGGAGTGCGACACTGCCTCTACTTGAACGAATGGAACGGGCATTTCTTGCGTGTTGACGGCAGTGGTGCGGCGACCCGTCACACCAATGGCGAGTTTGACCTCTTGTTTCTGATGGGGACGGCGCCACACAAGACGGACTTAACGCAAATCGACGCAGACCGGGCGTTGACCTGGACCGAAGACGACGCCTTAATTAAGCACGTTATGGGGGTCGGGGTATTCTCGGAATCTATCGGATTGCAAAGGCACCACGCCATGAATGTGCTTATCGCGTGGCTGCTTGCCGTGATGATGAAGGGGAGGGTTAAGGTTGTGCCCATCCCTATGCTGAACGGCCCCTCCGGGGCACGAAAGACAGCGATAGCGTTTGCAATTGGCCGTGTAATCACGCCCGAGGGTGGAGAGTTCCGCGTGGTTTCGTGTCCGGCAGATATGGCCTCGGCAGAAAATATCCTTATCAATTCGCACGGCATCGTCTGCCTTGATGAGTTCCAGAACGCAAAGGCGCTGGCCAATCTGCTGAAGTCCACCACCACAGGAGGGGTAATCAAGCGGCGGATTTTGTTCACCACAGGCGGTGAGCGCACCTACACGCCGGATGCTGTGCCCTTCTTGACCCTCAATGACGATGTGTGGGTGGATGAGGCCACGCAACGCCGGATGCTCCGCATTGCGATGGGACAGCCAAGCATGGCAACTGGAGGATGGCGCGGCGATTACTTTATTGAGCGGGATTGGGCCGAGGGCCGCGTGCGTGAGAAGGCGTGGCAAGAGCTGGTATGCCGGTTAGCGGGCGTCATGCGGCTTTTGGCTAAGGCCAAGTCCGCCGGACGTGAGGACATTCCCGTAGAGCATCGCATGTCGGGCTTCTGGTCGTTCGTGCTGGCTATAGCCGAGCAGGAAACAGACGAAGACGTCCTGGCGGATTTTAGAGCCACTATGACCGCCGTGGACTCTTCGCAGGCAGCCGCCGCAGAACTAGGCGACGATTTTCTCGACTTACTTACCGAAATGCTCACCCACAACAAGGACTTACAGCGGCGCTGGATTCCCGCACGCGAATTAAAAGCGGCCCTCGACTCGTGGACAGTATTCGGACTCGGACGGGCACAGCAGCTCTCGCAAGCCCTGCGTACCATCATGGGGAGTTCATTTGCGCTGCATCGCAGGTTGAGCAGTAGTAACGCCTATTGCACCCGGCTAGGTTTTCAGGAAAGGGAAAAGCGCCACATCCGGGAATACTGGTTTGACCTGTCTGAAGAGGTGCAACCGTGAAGCTACAGTTTCGTGAGGGGCTTACACCCAGGGCGGGCAGCCAAGCCAAAGCACTTGACCTCTTGGCAAAGACGGAGGCTAAGTACGTTCTACTTTCGGCGCCGGTCGGCTCTGGGAAATCGCTGATCGGGTTAGCCGCCGCCACGGGCGCGGAATCCGCGTTTATCGTGGCTCCCCAAAACGTGCTCTTGGAGCAGTACGCGCGGGAGTTCCCGGAGATCCCAATCGTCAAAGGACGGAGTCATTATCGGTGCTCGTGGGCCGGGAGTAGTATGACCTGCGACGTGGCAAGCGAAACCTACGAGGCACAGCACAGTAAGAACTGTGCGGATTACATCCCCGTACGAAATGCCTTTTGGGAGGCGTCCATCTCCGTGACCAACCTGCATTACGCCTGTTTCGCTCATTGCCCGGATGAGGTTGGGGGTAACTCGCATCGCAGCTTGCTTGTGGTGGATGAGTGTCACGGCCTGGAGCAGATGCTACTTGACCTGCACAACGTCCGCGTGCTTCGGAGGGATGCCGAGGCCCTCGAAATACACTTTGGTCAAAGGGACATGCAACAGTTGTTCAACGACTACGTTAGTCGAGTGGGGCGAGACACAGGGGCAGACAACGCGCGGCTACGTAACCTCGTGCCCGACGTACAGCAGCGTGACCGCATGAAAAGCACGGCGCGGAAACTGACCCGACTTGCCGGGCATGACGCGGCGAACCCTTGGCACATTGAACGGGACCGGGATTGGGTTAGTTGCCGTCCACTTTTTGCCCGCAAGATGGCCCGCCGCCTTCTGGACAAGGCAGACCGCGTGCTCTTCATGTCGGGAACGCCGGGCAACGCGGATACGTTCTTTCGTAATCTCGGCATCGAGCCGGGCGAGGATACGGCGATGGTAGAGGTGGACTCGGACTTCCCGGAAGGCCACGGCGTCCGCTTGGTGGACGGCGCACCCTTCGTGAAGAGCGCCGCACTGAGCAAGTCCATGCCCGCGCTCGCACACATGACCTCTGTGATTCTCCGCGAGAGTGCCTTGAGCAAGGGGCTCATTTTGTGCGCGTCCTACGCTCTAGCGAAGGCACTGACGACGGCATTGACCCCCGAGTTTGGGTACCGCCTCATAATGTCCACAACCGCCACACGCGACACAGCTGTAGCCGAGCACCGGATATGTACTGACCCGACGGTCCTGATCGCCACGAACATGCACGAGGGGTTAGATTTCCGCGATGGATTAGCGCGGTTCTTGGTAATCCCGAAAGTCCTGTATACGGCGCGGGATTCATGGGTCAACGAACGTGAGCTGTTGGACCCCGGCTACTACAACCGGCTGACAGCGGCGCGGATGATACAGGCATGCGGACGGGTGGTCCGGGGGCCAAAAGATTGGGCGCGTATCTATATTCTGGACAGTAGTTTTCTTGGGGTGGTGGAGCGAGCACCTGAAGAGTTTCCGGCGTACTTCCATCGGGGATTCTATCTGGACTAGCCCATGCGCAAGGCAAGGTCAGGCACCGGCGGGAGAAAAACAGTGTGAGAAAGGTGCTTTTCGTATTCTGCATATGCAAGACTAATTTAAAGAAATAGTAAGAATAGTAATGCATATATGAGATACGCCGGAGGGGTCTTTCTCACACGGTATTTCTCCCACGGCGGATAAAAGGGGAAAACCAATGCGTTGTCTGTAGTGGTCAAGGTTGTTTTGAATGCTGTTGCTGATGATGTGCGTTCTTACGATGACCTAGAGCCGCGTCGTCGTCCCGTAAGTAGCTGATTCTATGGGTGATAGCATAGGGATAGAGCGGATCAAATCTTGACCATGCCCCGAATTAGCCCTCCGCCGATATTTTCTTTACATGAACAAGAAATTTCTGAAAATGAAAAATTATCCGTTCACGTAGAAACGAGAATTGCGGCGCTCTTTTGAGAGAACGTGCTCAAGTTTTGAGCCGCTAGCCTCTTTCCGGTTGGTCGGTCCAATTAGCAACAGCTAAAAGGGGTTATCCGCTTGCACCGTTTCTTCGCAGTAGGTCCGCTATCTGGTTGTGGCGTCCTTCCAACGCTCTCCGAAGCGCGGTCCATCCCTTGTTGTCTAGAACGTTGACTTCAACACCGTTTTCCAACAATAGTTCAATGAACTTCAGCCGACCGGACATAGCAGCTAAATGTAGAGGGGTAAGGCCGCGGTCATTGCGAGGGTCTTTGTCGGCTCCCCTAGCCAAAAGCTCAAGGCCAACATCTGGGTAGCCGTGGGTCGCGGCGAAGTGGAGCGGTGTATCCTGATGGCCATTATTCGCATTTACATCAACACCGCTTTCCAGAAGTAAACGCACAAGCTGCAAATGACCTTTTCCCGCTGCAACGTGCAGAAGGGTCGCTCCTCGATAACGCTCCTCGAGGCCGAATCCGGCGCTCGCAAAAGCTAGGGCGGCATTTTTTCGAATAAGCTCTCTGGCCTTGTCTTCATCGCCGTCGCTGACGGCTTTTGAAATCTCAAGACTAAGCTGAATAGGAAGTTTAGTGTCGCGGGGGAATGCTGTACTCCGCACTTCGGATTGAGTGGACCGCCAGGGGGCATTGCCGTGATGCTCCAATACGGGTGCAGGTGTGGGGCGGGGCGAAAATACAGCTTCCAAATCCCTGATCAACTCGTCTGCGTCCTCGTGTCGCTTGTCGGGGGACTTCTCAAGGAGACGCATTATTATGAGATCCAGCTTTGGGGGCACGTCGGGATTTATTGTTCGAGGAGGGATGGGAAATTGACGCAAAACCGCTTCGGCCCATGCGACCAGGTTCTGACAAAGGCGTCGATCAAAGTACAGCTTCCCCGTCACCAACTCGTAAAGGACAACGCCTAGGGCATAAAGGTCTGATCGGCCATCCAACTCACGACCCAGCAGTTGCTCAGGAGAGGCGTATGCCGGGGTGCACGGATGGGGACGGTCCAGCGAGGTATCGCCGGAGCCGCCAGACCGCTCTGGAAGGTGCGCGATACCGAAATCTCCTAACTTAATTTCTCCCTCGCTGCCAAGGAAAATATTCGCGGGCTTTAAGTCCCTGTGAATCACTCCGTGACTATGAGCAGCTTTCAGGGCTCTGCAGAGAGCAAGAGCAGCATTAACGGCATCTGGTACCGGCAGTTTCCCGCGCTTATCAAGAAGGCTTCGAAGCGTGCCGCCAGCCATGTACTCCATCAATATGTATCTAGGTTTTCCGGACGGCAATAGGTCAAACACCGTGACGATGTTTGGGTGGCCGATTGCTGCGGCAATTCGCGCGTCGTCGGCGAATCGCCGAAGAACTGCTGAATCGTGCACAAACTCCGAGCGTAACTCTTTTATCACGAGATCACGCCGTAGTACCTTATCCCGAGCGTGAAAAACGCGGCCAAATGTTCCCTCACCCACGCATTTACCGAGTTCATAACGGTCAAACAGGGCTGTATTCGCTTCGCGGCTAGAGGCGATAGCTCCCTCCCTTACCCGTCTATCTCGATTTGCAAATGGCCAAAGCATTTTCCGCACGATGATAGCACTTGAATACGCACGCAAGGCAGTTTGCGTTACGGCCCGCGCAGTCACCACCTTCTGGGAGTCTAAGCAGGCTCAGCCGCTCATGCACCGCCTTCACAGTCGGTCCGCCAATGCCCGATTCGTTCATCAGAGAGCCGCTAAACGCGATTGCGGGGCACTCTCGGTTAGGGAATTTCGTGATGGCTAGTATTCCGCTCTCCCCTGTCGGCGGGCTGTCTATGATAAGTGCTGTCAGTGTCCATCGTGTCTTTGGCGTTTGAGTACCATTGTTGCTCAATGTAGTTACTTCAGGTCTTCGAGCTTCCGCCAGAACCACCATCCGACCCCAAACAGTGCCATTGCGGCGAGAACGCCATAACCCGCATTGCCGCCCGGTCCCATGTTGTCTACAGCGACGCTCAGGAGCCAAATAATTAGGACAAGTATGGCTAGTGCGCCGACGACCGCAAGACTGTCCTTGCTCGTACGTGGCGTTTTTTTCTCAGCTTCCTTGACACATTCGGTACAATCGCAATCCCCGCACAGACGCAGGAGCCCGTCTTGCCCGTGATCCGAGCACCATCCCAACCCGTGCTGGGAAATTGCTCCGCACACATGACACGTTCGTTTGGCTAGTTCGTCCATCTATCATTCATTATCAACGATGCGAGGTCTTATCGAAGGCGAAAGCCTGGTATTGCAAAGTCATCGCCGGGAAGCGAATTAGCGACTGGCGGGCAGCCGCAAGCATGTAGGCTTCAATCGCCTTCTTTTTCTCATTGGTTGGCAGGGGGCGGCCTTAAAAAGGATTTTACTCTTGGCTGCTTTTTCTCGGTACTCGGCTTGATTGACCGCGACGCTACTTCCAAGCAACGCACGCGATCAAGCCACCCCGAGATTCACCACACCTGAATGCTCGAGTCGAAAGAGCTAACATCTGTGCGAGATACCGGACAATCCGTATTCCCTGGCACGTCTGTGAGGGTGTTATGCGGCCGGCTGTCAGCGCAATAGCAAACAAGGCCCACTTGTCTCCCACAGAGTGGGATATGCATTTAGCACGAAATAGCACAAAATGTCGCTGTGTTTACCAGATGGAATCACCATGCTTGAGTCCAACTCGACTCGTTTGGTCTCGTTTCCTCGGCCTTCGGTGCAATCCAAATTTTGTGCTAATTTGTGCTACCAGATGTGGGATACATACCTTCTGGCACTTCTAGCGCATCGTGAAATCAGCAAGTTACTGAAGACAAAAGACGACCCCGAATACAGTTAGCAAACTCCAAGCTTCATTTCTTGTCATTTTTTTCAATCACTTATAAAAAGATGTCGGGGATGAATTTGGCAAACGCTGCAAGTGCAAGAAGCACCTCCGCTAGAGCCAGCACGGCAAACAGTATCGCAGGAAAACCGGGTGCCGGTCATGGGCCGGGGAGGAAGAAAAGAAACGGGAGCTGGAGGCCCAATTATCGGGCCGCGTCCCCGATAAATCCCCGGAGGGTCTGTTACTCGCCCAAGCAATCGAAACCTTTGACGCGAACAAACAAGCGCAAGGCATTAAGCCCCGCGTCCGCGCCATGTACGCGCGCGAATTGAAGCGCCTACTTGGTTTTTCCGAAGCCCGTGGGCTGCTGGTGGTAAAGCAAGCCCTGACGATTGACAATCTCATCGCGCTCCGCACTACCTGGACCGAGTACTGTCACGTGATTCGCCAAGCTGTCTTCGAGTGAGAAGTGCTTCGAGGGCTTCTGGAGTACGGGAGTGTACCCGCCTGGGACAATTTTCCGAAACTATGAGGTACGTCGCCACGTCTCTTCCAGTGTCCATCAGCAAGTCCTCATCCGGATCGACAGGAACTCGGTGCGACCCGACTCTGCTCTCCATCAATCGCCGTTAAATCGCGGCCGGGGGGTGAGCGTAGCGCCAATTCCAGTAGTCCATCTGTCCTCTGTGGTCCGGCATGCGCTACTCACGGTGCCTTCTGTGCTGTACTGAAAGGGTAATGCGTGTCGACGCGTTTGCAGTGGTCGTCCCAGTAGTGGTGATCGCGGTGGTCTCGATCATTGACTCGAACCTCGACCGCGCCTCGGGAGCTTTGGCTTCGGGCACGATACGAGGTTGGTTTCTTTGGCCTATCGGGTTGGGTCGACTGCTTCACGGGTGGCCAATGTGATCGTGATTGCTAAGCCCTCATTACCCAGCAACTAACCCCGGAGTTGCGGGTTGAGGCTAGGCAGAGGTTCTTCGGTTGCGAACCGGGCTTGATGTGGCACCGGATGGACCGGAGGACGACAAAGCCTAGTGGGTGTTGGCCGCAGGCCGAGAGCACAGCCTACGGCGGCTCGGAATAGGTTTCGCCGTTCGGGCGAGCCTACATGAGCCAGTAAGAGGGAACATGAAACCCCGGATGTACCCGACCGCATCGCGCACTTCCAGAAGCTCTCGCCTGCAGCTTGATTCACCCCACTACTCCTCTCCCGACACGGGCGCGACCGCAAGCGTGGTGCAGGTCCTTAGAAGCATGGTCGCACTTGCGATGGCGCTGCTTCTGCTGCCGCTGGGACAGGGAGAGCTGTTCGCGCAGCAGGCGCCGCCAACGGGAGAGGGATCATCGCACAACGATCCGTACTACGGACAGCATGAGCAGGACAAGCAATTAGGTTATGGACAGCAGCCCTTCGAGCAACAGTCTTATCCGGCGTCGGGACAGGTTTATGCGTGGCAGGAAGGCCGACAGGCGCAGCCACTCAATGCGGAGCAACTGGACCAATTGGTAGCGCCAATCGCGCTCTATCCGGACAATCTAGTGGCGCAGGTGCTGACCGCGTCCACATACCCCGCGCAGGTGGCGGACGCTGATCAGTGGCGGCAATTGCAGGGTTATGCTCCGCTCGACCGGATTGCAGCCGGAGCTAACGTGCAGACCTGGGATCCTAGCGTCAAGGCGTTGACGGCATTTCCGCAGGTGCTGGCGCAGATGCACCGAAACCTGGCATGGACCAGCGATCTCGGCAATGCCTACTATAATCAACCGCCAGACGTGCTGGAGGCGGTGCAGGTGATGCGCCAGCGCGCCCAAGCGGCCGGAAACCTGCAAAGCACCCCGCAGGTAGCCGTGAGCTACGTCCAGGGCAACATCGAGTTGGCCCCGGTCAATCCGCAGGTGGTGTATGTGCCAGCCTATAACCCGTGGGCTGTCTACGGACAGCCGGTTTCACCCTATCCGGGGTTTTCGCTGCTCGGCGTCTTGGGGTCATTTCTTGGCTCCGCGCCGCTAAGATATGGGCTGGGGATCGCGATGACGGCATTCCGCAGCACGCCCTGGGGTTGGCTGGCTTGGGGCCTCAGCTGGTTGACCCAGTCCGTACTGTTCAATCATTCGAACTATTATTCAAATAGCAACACGGTGGCGGATTGGGGCTTTCCGTATGGCGGGTCACGCGCCGCGTCAGCAATGGCTCGGCTCCCGAACAGCGTTAACGCGCTAACCGACAGCTATGGCTGGCCCAGCAGTGGATCCAATGGAACGCGCGCACAGGCATACGTGCATCGGCCGCCCAACAGCTATGGCCAGCCAAGCGGCGGATACAGCGTGGCGCCTGCACAGGGATCCGTCCCCAGACCACCGAGCAGCTATGGCCGCCCGGGTGGTGGATACAACGAGACACACGCACAGACATATGTGCCTCGACCTCCCAACAGTTATGGCCAGCCAGGCGGCGGATCCAACGAAACACGCGCACAGACATACGTGCCTCGCCCTCCCAATAGCTATGGCCAACCAGGCGGCGGATACAGCGTGACACCCGAACAGAGATCTGTCCCCCGGCCGCCAGGCAGCTATGCGGCGAACCGGCCAGGAGAAGGCGCCAACCGCGGCTACCAGGCGCCCGGAGTCGGCTACGCCAGATCGCCGCTGGAGGCTCATAACCGTGTCCAGCCGCCGGTAAGTAGCCCGCGGATGCCTACCTATCGTGCGCCGAAAGCAGGCGTTCAGCGCGGCGACTTCGGGCAGCGATCTAGTGAGACCTTTGTGGGTAAGGGCTTTGCGGGATCTTCCAGCAAGCCAGCCCACGCGGGTGGCTTACATCTTTTTGGCGGCAACCGTCCATCAGAGAATATCCATGGCGGCGGGCACGCGCCCAAGAGTTTCAATGGCCGGAAGAATTTCGGTACGGGGCACTCGGGCGGGGGCGGTCATTCCGGCGGTCACTCGAACGACAAACATCACCATTGAGACGGCAGCAGGTTGCCTGTCTTATTGATCCGCTTGGGGTCATATCTGATTCAAACTGGACTTCCGCACAGCATGGATAGTGCTGCCAGCCGACTCCGGGGAGCCATTCTAGAGCCAGCGCGCATCGGAGCCATTCAGTTCGAGAATGCTCATTGGAATATCTACCTCATCGAGGAGAGCGATGGCGCGTCAGCTCTCGAGAATACAACCGGGACGGTCAAACCTGCTCAGTCTCAAACGCCAATGACCTTCAAAATGGGGCGTGGATAGTGTCTTGGAAGGAGACCCATAGTGAAAATTACGGCAGTGTTTTTACCATGTCTGATGGTCTTGGGCACTTCGGTGCTAGCGATGCCATCCGCACCGCAGGTGCAATCTCCAGATCCTGGAGCACAACAAACGACACAAGTTGTTAGAACCACGACCCGCACAACGACAGTGAACGTCGTCAGTCGGTCGGTGCTGGGCAGTCAATTATCGGTTTCGCGCCGGTGCTGGAAGACGATGTCCCTGAAGAGTGCTGGAACCACGACTAGCACTTCGCTTAGGACTTAAGCGGCCCGGTTGTCAGCAACCACGCGGCCAGGAGAGCAGCAATGCCACAGAGCACCCATAATCGACTTGCCGAACTGCATAACCTTGCGGCCCACTACCATACGGCCGCGGCGGTCGCCCATGGTAAGGAAGATCACCTGACTGCTCACGAACTCAGCAGGCAGGCACACGAGCATTCCGTGAACGCACACAAGCTCGCCGAAGAGCTTAAGAACCAGAGAGCAGAAACAGACCGCGCCACACCCTTGGACGCCAGTGGCGCCGTTATGCCCCATATCCGGAAGTGAGCGATTGTGCACAGTATGTCGAAACGGAATGAGCGAACCTAGGGGCGGCCGGGAGAGAGCCAAATTCGTGGAGGCACTATGGCAAGGACAGCAGTTGGGTTGTTTGAGAATCGTGGCTCGATCGACGAAGTCGCCCGCGATCTCGAGGGCGGCGGTTTTCTTGGGAAGGACATTCCAGTTTTGAGCGAGGCGTGGGAATAGCGGACTCCGGAGTATCCCGCACACTGATTTTGAGGTGGGTTTGGTACGGGAATTGACGGGGATGGGCGCAACGACCTGCGCCAGCGAAGCGTAAAGAACGTAACTTCCGGCTGCTTCTCCCCCGGGCTCCGTAGAGGAGGTACGGGATCATGAATACTAATCGACAAGCCGCAGGGTGCATCAGGACTCCAGCGAACAAGCAGATTCTAGTCTCTGTCGTGTCATTGGCTCTGTTGTTAATGGGTTGGCCTCAGAATCTGGTAGCCAATCAAGACCCGCAAACTGCATCGCAGACCGCGCAGACGCCGACCTACACACAGCAGGCTCCCGAGCAGTTGCAACAGTTGGTAGCGCCGATCGCGCTGTATCCGGACTCACTGGTGGCGCAGATACTGGCGGCGTCTACATTCCCCGAGCAGGTCGTTGAGGCCGACAGATGGGTGCAAGCGAATCCCAATTTGAGGGGCGAAGGGCTCGGTCAAGCCGTGGACCAGCAGCCTTGGGACCCGAGCGTTAAGGCCCTCACCGCCTTTCCATCCGTGCTTGGAAACATGGACAAGAACCTCGCCTGGACGTCGTCACTAGGCGACGCCTACTACAACGACCAACAAGATGTGCTGAATGCGGTACAGGTGATGCGCCAGCGGGCGCAAGAAGCAGGCGATCTTAAGACCACGCCGCAGCAGACCGTAGCGACACAAGGCGCGACGATCATTATTCAGCCTGCCAACCCCAACGTGGTTTACGTTCCTGCCTATGATCCGTGGTTGGCTTACGGAGCGCCCATCATGGCGTGGCCGGGGTGGTATCCATATCCCGGAATCTGGTTTGGAGGCCCGTACCTGTCGTTCGGAGTGGGATTCGGTATCGGCTTCTTCGGGGGCTATGGATGGGGCTGGCCCCATTGGGGATTCGATTGGAATAACCGGGCCGTGCTTTACAACCACAACCGGTACTACTCGCAGAGCAATACGTTTTACAACCGGAACAGCTACTACCGAGGCGGAAGTGCGAGGAGCGGAGTTTATAACCACCCCGGTGCAACGACTAAACCGTTCAACGGAAACGCCCAGGCTGCTCGAGGATACGCCGCACCCCACGGCCAGAGTGGCGTGAAGTCCAGTACCTTCAGCGGCTACGACCATGGCGGACAGGCAAAGAGTTATTCCTCACGCGGAAGCGCCAGCGTAAGTGGCGGAGCCGGGCACAGCAGCGGGGGAGCGGCGCATGGCGGCGGTGGCGGAGGATCGCACGGCGGCGGGGGGCATCACTAGTCGAAAGACGGTTATGCTCCAAGTGGCCGATAGATGTTGGTAATGGAGGAAAGTCATATGCGGCGAATGAAACTGGTCTTCGACAAATTTCATGAGGCGAGTCTTCTCAGATTAGCCGCGGTCGCTATCTTTCTGGCATTCTGCCTTGCCCCGAGTTCCACGGCACAGCGGCGCGGCCAGAAAACGTTTTTATCGGCAGAAGAGGCGAGCAATGCACTGGTCACGGCGGTGCAAAGTAACGACGAAAAAGCAATGCTCGATATCCTCGGACCCGACGGCAAGCAGATCGTCTCGTCGGGAGACGACGCGGAGGACGCGCAAAACCGCGCCAATTTCGTACAGCGATATGAACAAATGCACCGTCTGGTGAAGGAACCGGATGGAACCACGACCCTGTATATCGGCGCGGAGAATTGGCCCACGCCCATACCGCTCGTGAACGAAGGCAATTCGTGGTACTTCGACACCGAGGCGGGCAAGAGAGAAATTCTGTACCGGCGAATTGGCCAGAATGAAGCCTCGACCATTCGCGTTTGCCAGGAACTCGTGACGGCGGAAAAGGAACATTACTCTACTAAGAACGACGAGTACGCCCAGGCAATCGTGAGCAGTGATGGGCAGCGCAATGGGCTGTATTGGAAAGCTGCTGACGGCGAACCGCAAAGTCCGATCGGCCCGCTGGTGGCCTCGGCTTTTGCTGACAGCCATGACAACAGCCTGGACAGCACTCCGGCTCCTTTCCGCGGTTACTATTACCGCACCCTGTTGCGGCAAGGAAAGAATGGCCCGGGCGGAGCGAAGCACTATACCGTCAATGGCAAAATGACCGAAGGCTTCGCGTTCGTGGCCTACCCGGCGAAATACGGCTCGTCAGGGGTGATGACATTTATCGTGAACCAGGATGGCGTTGTGTACCAGCAGGATTTGGGCAAGAAGACGGAAGTAATCGCCAAAGGCATGAAGGAATACAACCCCGGTCCGAAGTGGCAACAATCTGAAGAGCAGCAGGACGAAAATGCCGCAGCGCTGAAAGCCAAGTAAGAGGCCTTCTGGGCCCAGCCGTCGCGGGCAAGCCTTCTGCCCTGCACACGACGATTGAGCGTGCCTTCGGGACGCGCCGTGCACTTGGCGTCCATTGCCGTGAAACTGCAGCGTCCTTATTCCTGTAGAAAGATATTCAGAAGGGTGTTGTGGACCCGTATCTTGCCGTTATATTCGACAAACCCCAGTTTTCTGAAACGATTCATGAAGAAACTTACTCGGGATCGAGTGGTGCCAATCATCCCAGCCAATACCTCCTGGCTGATTTTAGGAACCACGGTCTCAGGTTTGCTTTCCTTGCCGAACTGCGCCAGCAGTAACAGAATCATGGCCAGCCGCTTTTCGCTTGAGTTGAAGAGTTGATCGACCAGGTCGGCCTGGATGCGAGCGTTTCGCGCCAGAAGAAAAGACGTGAACATCTCGGACAATTCCGGTTCCTTGTGAAGAATGCGGACCATTTCGGCCTTCGTGATCCTGAGCAGGAAGCTACAGATCGTGAAACTGCGCGGGCAGGCGTCCGTGCCAGGGCTGCACACCTTCCGCATTACCCATGCCGGGCTGCAAGCCTTCTCGCGCACTCTTGGGCTGGCCGGACAAGCAAGGAAGATACCCAGTACACGGCGCCTTTCCATCGGTATTCCGGAATTGGACAAGATGCTCGGCGGGGGAATTCCCGAAGGCGATAGTGTCCTGGTGGCAGGGGCTTCGGGAACGGGAAAATCAGTCTTGGCAACCCAATTCATTGCTGAGGGCATACGTCAGGGGGATCCGGGAATTGTGGTGGTCTTTGAAGAACGACCGCAAGAGTATGCGGAGCGGGCCAGCAGTTTTGGTCTGGACTTGAAGACGCCGCGAAGAGAGAAGAAACTCGAGATCCTCTACCTCCGTCCGCTGGATCTCTCGGTGGATGAAACCATGCACGAGATTCTCGACGCGGTGCAGAAGATTGGCGCCAAACGCCTGGTGATTGATTCGCTGGCGGGCTTTGAAATGGCGCTGGCCCCCGGCTTCCGCGCGGACTTTCGCGAATCGCTCTACCGGATGATCACCGCTCTGACCGGAGTCGGGGTGACGATTCTAAGCACGGTTGAAGTGAACGAGTCTTTCACAGAATTCCCGTTTAGTACCTACTCGATTTCCTTTCTCACCGATGACATTATCCGGCTTCGGTACGTATGCATCGACGGCCAGCTTCGCAAGATCATGGTGGTTATCAAGATGCGCGGTGGCAACCATAGCAAGGATATCCGCGAATATGAAATCACCTCCAAGGGCGTGGTCATCATGGGCGACCGCCTCACGGATTATCAAGGCCTTATCACCGGAATTCCTGAGCATTTGAACCCATCCGGCAATAATCAAGAGCGCTCACATAAGCCGAAAGCAAGAAACAAGAGCTAGAAGTAATCTGGAACTAACGTTAACAGTGATAGCACTCACAACGGGGAGTGGCTGGTCCTGAGAAACGCCCTTGTATCGGCGGATACTACCTCGATTGCGGACCGTCGGCTCGGTAGTTGATCGCGCCCGGCAGTCTCACGCGAAGATAAAACGCCTTCGCATGAGCGGAGAAATGATCCGCCGGAGTCACGGGCAACCCTTTGCGAGCTGACGGGTGGTTGTGCGAGCGATTCAGGATTCCTGATCTCCGCTGGATATGTGCTTCGACGGCCGCGCGGCTCCAGCCCCACACCGTATCTTTCAATCGTTTACTGGAACGGCGAGCGAAGGGACCAACCCAAACAGCACCCGATCGTTTCCGAGGACATCCCTCCCATTCCGTTAGCAATGCGCCCTTTTGCGGGCCCTAGCCATGTTGGATTCCAGGCAGCCCAATCGTAACCGTGTTGCAGGTCTCGCGGTCTCAAATGAATGTCTTAAGATGTAATGATCATCCCGACCGCAGCCGCGGTCATGACAGCGAAGGTAGCCCAACCTAAATACTTGAGCAGCGGCGGGTTGACGCGCTTACCCATGACTTTCTGGTTACTGGTGAGGAGGATGACTAGCAGGATCAGAGGCGGAGCCAGAAGGCCATTGATTACTGCCGACCAGAACAGCATTTTCACCGCATTGAAACCTAAGTAGTTAAGCACGAGACCCAGGGCCATGGCGACGGCCATTACTGCATAGAATTTGGGCGCGATTCGTGGCTTGTCGGCCATTGAGCCACGCCACACTGCTCCCTCCGCCACCGCATAAGCACATGATCCCACCAGGACCGGAACGCCCAACATTCCCGTACCGATCAGCCCCAGGGTGAAGAGCAGGTAGGCACCATTGCCAGCAAGAGGACGCAACGCTTCGGCTGCCTGCCTCGCGCTGCTGATGTCCGTTTGTCCGTGTGCATGTAACGTGGCAGCCGTGGTCAGAATGATGAAATACATGATGAGATTCGAGAAGAACATCCCTACCATGGTGTCGGCGCGCGCGCTTCTTAGGTCCGCTGCGGTCGCATTCTTGCGATCGGCGAGCCCTCGGCCCTTGGTCCGCCCTTCTTCGACCTCCTCGGCCGCCTGCCAAAAGAAAAGGTAAGGCGAAATCGTGGTTCCCAGAATTGCCACAAGCACCGCCAAGAATCCGCGTGACCACTCCAGATGGGGAATGAACGTCATCGCCAGCGCGTGTCTCCAATCGACGTGAGCGAAAAACGAAGTGAACACGTAGGCGAACAGGACGAGCGTCATCCACTTGAAGATCCGGGTGATCAGCTTATAGGAACTCCAGGCCAAGAGCCCAATGATGAGCATCGCATAGACTGGAATCCAGATGAGAGCTCGAATCCCCGTGATGAGCTGCGTCGCCTCCGCCATACCGCCGAGATCGGCGCCGATATTGATGATGTTCGCGACGACGAGAATCGAGCAGGATCCCCATAGCACCCAGCGTGGATAGTGAATTCGCACCGCGGCGGCCAACCCGCGCCCCGTAACCATACCCAGCCGCGCACACATAAGTTGGATCGAGACCATCAACGGAAACGTCAGCAGTGCGATCCACAGTGTGGCGTATCCGTAGGCTGCTCCAGCCACCGAGTAGGTGGAGATTCCCGACGGATCGTCGTCGGCGGCGCCGGTGATCAATCCGGGCCCCAAGATCGCCAAGGATCTCTTCAGATACCCGGGCCCGCTGCCCTTATTGACATTCTGAGTACCCAGACGTTTTCTCACAGTCATATTTGTCCCAAGTGATGCTCTGCATCAAGGCCATTCATCGAGTTCGTCTGCCACTGTGGCAATGAATTGTCCACTCACCCGTTCCGATTTGGTTCTATGCTCCAAAAACTCGTGCTCTTGCTTCGCAATGGAATCAATGTGCGATTGTGTATGCGTAGAGTTTTCGCTCATCAAACCTCTCTCCAGTCCGCCATCGGAGGCGCTGCGTGACGCAGACCGCTTCTTTACTGAGACACTAATTTACGCAACCGTTGGGTATAGAGGTGTTCTTTATTGAACAGACTGCTCAAGCGTCGACCTGTCAGAGTTTTATTTGGAGGACTTCAATTATGAGTGTCGAGACGATTCTAGTTATCGTTCTGATCGTGTTCCTGCTTGGTGGAGGCGGTTGGTACTGGGGCCGCGGCCGCGCATAGCGCGACCTGTTCGAGATCCTAAGATCAGACCTATCCAAAAACGGAGCCTCGCCTGCGCAGACGGCGGGAGTTCTGGATGGCGGCGTCAATCGCCGCTTTAATCGAGGAGGGTTCTATGAGTCTGTTCGACCTGGTCTTCGGTTGTTGGCATAAGAGGTGTAGCTTCCCCATAACTGTGCGCGGCAAGCTGCGTCCTAATACTGCAGCAGCCTCCGTGACCGGAACTTACGTCGTCTGCCTCGATTGCGGCCGAGAGTTCCCGTACGACTGGTCGCAGATGAAGATGCTCGCGTCCAAGCCCCGTACTGGGTGGGCGGCAAGGCCCGCCACTGTCGTTCCCGGTCTCAAGGTCGCTTGAGGCCTGTGCTGGACCGTTCGCAACGCCCAGCCTTTGCATCCGGTCCGGCGAAAAGTCTGCTGTTTCCTGGGCGGGAAGCGGAAGTCCCGCTCCTCAATTAGGCAATTCTCAACGACAAGGAGAAAACCGATGAGTACAAGCACGAAGGATGAGATCAAAGGCACCTTTCATGAAGTGAAAGGCGAAATCAAAGAAAAGGTAGGCCAGGTCACGAACAACTCTGACTTGGAGGCTAAAGGCAAAGCCGAGCACCAGGCCGGCAAGGGCGAGAAGAAGGTCGGCCAGATCAAGAAAGTGTTCGAGAAGTAATTGAAGTGGGCTCAGCAAGAGCGTGATCCTGCGTTCGGATCAATTGACGCACCGCCGTTTCCAACTCAGTACGATTGAGAAGCGGCGGTGTGTCAGCCCCGCACTCGGAGTTCTGTACCAAAGCGGGCCACATCGATCGACCCGCGAAGCCATTACTTCCTCGCACGATCCGCGCCTCTGTCCCAAGTGAAGACCACAATGTCGGATCAAGAAGTTCGCAAACAACAGCCCGCCGACCCGCAGAAGCCTGTGGAGCAGAAACCTGTAACCCAGACGAACGTGCCGTGCCTCCGAAGCAGAAGATCCCGGTCGCACTGCCCAAGACTCCGCGGCCGGCACAAGAGAAGCACGATGAAGAGAAGAAGAAGCCGGCTTAGGCTGCAGTCGATTTAGATCATTGAAATGGAAGGATCAGGACGGCTCGATTTTCATCAAGTCGTCCTGATTGGCGTTTTGGAGACAGATCATGACGGAACGGGCGGGGGACGCGGCGTTTTCATTGAGTCCGATTGAACGCAACCATCCAGCCAAGGTGCTAATGGAAGGCATGTGGCACAAGAAAACGCCCCGTCCTACCTTCGGTAGAACAGGGCACTCAATCAAGCTTGTGCGTTAGCCCGGACCTGGCCAAATTTTTGGATCGTTGCGGTTGACCCTTTGGCTCTCAGGCCATGTTCTTAGTTCCAATAGGGCTTGGCGCCATAATACGTGTAGACTTTGGCACCCCAGACGTGGTCGGCCATGTTCGGCCAATGTGCCTTGTCGAAACCGGGAGCGGCCTTGAGCAACTCCTTATCGACGTTCAGAATGAACCGATGTTCGACCGTGTCGACTGTAAGGGAACTCCATGGAATGGCAAACAACTTGTCACCCATGCCCAGGAACCCGCCGAACGAAAGAACAGCGTAAGCAACTCGGCCTGACTCCAGGTCGATCATCAAATGTTCGATTTTTCCGAGATCTTCTTTTTGAAAATTTACGACCTTATCGCCGGTTAGCGTATCGGCCGCGATTACTGTGGGTGTTCTTTCCATTGTTGCTGTCATTGTGTCTCCTCTATTTCTGCGTATTCACAGTTGTGAATTCCGGGTATTACATACCTAGATATAGGCCACCGGGAATCCCAAGTCCGGTCAAGATTGAACACGTCGCCCGGTCCTCGATCAGAATTCGCATCATTCAGCGAAACCTGAACATCAATGCCTCATACCCTGCGCCAATCTTCTGACACTGTTCGTCTTCGATGGTTCAGCCGTGTGAGAGGGGAACCTTGATTTACTTTCAAAATTCTACGTGTCACAGATTGCTGCGGACTGTACTCGACGGCTCACCAGCAAAATAATCCACAAACTGCCGGCCCTGTCCCAAATTGACCGGAAATCCGTTCGGGTTCTTGCGATGATGCAAGTATGCACAAGAACCAGCCCAAGCAAGAATCCAACCAAGCGCTTCTCGCGCGAGTCAAAAAGGAAATAGATGAGCCGCGCATGGCCGAATCCACGCGAGAAGAGTATGACGTCAACCACACCACGCTGCAGGAGCTGGAAAAGCTGCCGTAATCCGTGGTAAAGAGGCTCGGGCCTTCCGAGCGCAACGAGGGTGCCTCGATGGAGGGAAACAATGGCAAAGTTGACCAAGCCAGCGCGTGATCGGGTATCGGCAAGCAAATTCGCCTTCCCCAAGCAGCGCAAAGAGCCGCTGGAGAACGCCTCTCACGTACGCAACGCGGTTGCGCGCTTCAATCAGGTAAAGGACGTTACGGAAGCGGAACGTCGGGCGGCGTGGAAGCGGATACAGTCCGCCGCAAAGCGCTACGGAGTGGAACTTGAAGCCTCCGACTAGCGCGAACACGCCGCGTTAAACGCCTGCCGAGTCAGCGGGAGCGGGACTGCTTGACATGCGGCCTGTAGTCGCCAGAGTGTGGCGATTTGCGGCGAATCGTTCCCGTGTCTCTGCGGCTACGGGTAGAACCCTGCTTGTGTCGCTTCGACGCACGGAGCGGCGACCTGCCACAGCCGGATTCCCGCGTTCCGAACCGATTGATTCTTTGATCCCCTGAAATTGAAATCGGCGAGTTGGAACCCGCCGCATCATATGTATGATGCAGATACACTGACCACCTAGAAGATGGGGCGACGGGAGTTTGATTAGATATCCGTGTTTCAGGCGCGGACAAAATCAAGATATCCATGCTGGGCATCAGTCCGCGTCAGTCTCGCGCGCAACTTGTCACCGACGTCCAGCCCTTGGTTGCCTTGAACCAACAACCCTTCAATGTGAGGGTTCATAACGCGAATAAAAGTCCCATTTGGAGTCACACCGGTGACGAGAGCCTCGAAAGTTTCGCCGATCCGTTGGCTCATGGCTACCGCCGCTAGCCGTTTTGACATCTCGCGCTCAACTTTTCGCGCCGCATCTTCTTTCAACGTGCAGTCTCTTGCGATGCCAGCCAACTCATCATCGGAGTAGGGCCCCGATGTACCGGCAAGAAAGCTCTTGATCAAGCGCTGGGTGACAATATCAGCGAACCTCCGGTTTGGTGCCGTGGAGTGCGTGTAATCTTGAACCGCCAAACCGAAGTGCCCCTGCTCCGGATCTCCCGGACGCTCCAGCACATACTCGCCCGGCCCAATCAGCTTGATGACAGCAAGTGACAAATCCGCAAAATGGTCCGGGTCAGCGGACTTGCGCTTAAGGAGGAAATCGTTGAGCGCCTTGGAATCCGGTTGCACCGGCAAGGTCTCACCCTGTGCCGCAGCCAGTTGAACAATCCGGTCCCACCGCTCAGGAGTTTTCACGATGCGCCGCAGTGAAGATACCTTTTCCAGGAGCCGCGCCACAACGCCATTGGCCCCGATCATGAAATCCTCGATCAGATCCGTGGCATGATTCCTCACCTGTTTTGCGATATCCACCACCTGCTGGTTCAGCACCACGGGAAGCACTTCATTCGTATCAATATTCAAGGCCCCACGGAGGAAGCGCTGTCTCTTCAGAGCCTGCGCGACTTCGTTCTGCAACTTCAGTTGCTCTTGCAGTTCTGTAGATGAAGCCACCTTCGGCGGGGCCGCCATCGTCCCCTCCAGCCAGTTCCCCACGGCGTTGTACATGAGCTGAGCCTTGTTTCGCACCAGCGCGCGATACACAGTGCCTGAGTTCACATTGCCGTCCGTGCCCGCTATAAACTCGGTAACTACCGCCAATCTGTCCTGGTTTTCAAGCAGCGACGATGCCCCGGTCGAAAGCTCTTCCGGCAACATTGGAAAGTTGCGCACCCCGGTATATACCGTGGTCGCCTCCCTGGCTGCATGGTCATCAATTGGAGAGGCCTTCGCCACAAACGAGTCCACGTCTGCAATACCGATCATCACCTTGACCTCGCCGCTCGCAAGCCGCTCCGCCACCTCAATCTGATCCAAATCGCGCGAAGTATCGTTATCAATCGACGACCACAGCAGGTTGCGCAGGTCGAGCACATCCTTGGACAAGGGAACTGCCAGTGGGGGCCGTGCCTCGATATCCGTCAGTTGCTTCTGAACCGTCGCGGGAAAATCCGGTTCGAAGCCGTGCGCCAGCATGACCTGCCGAGCCATTAGCTGGAGGTCAATATGTGCAGGGTGAGAGTCGTTCATGAAATCTCCGTGAGAATCAGCGAATGGAAAAGGCACGTCGCACCCCGATGTTTATCCTCCTTCGATGGCCCAGGACGAGCCGAGCACGGCGCTGGGTCGTGGACCGAAAGCGGTTTGCTCCCGACTGCGGGAAAACAGCCCGTGGAGGGGTGGTGAGGAGTGACGAACCGATATATCGGCAAAGCTCTCTCTTGGGTTGGTTGTGCAGCATTCTCTGCGGAGAAGTTATCGAGGAACAACACTTAAGGTGACTCCATGGGATATTCGTCAGTTTAGTTGTGGGCGCAGTCTAGGCGGCTGATCTGCTGGCGTCTGTATACTAGTGACCACACCGATGAGAAATCGGTCCATTTTTCCCAAAATCAGGGCCGCTTGGAACTATCAACGCCTAAACTCCTGAGGTTGCGTTCAAGTTCTGCCGGGAAGACGGGTTGTGAAACTGTACCCCGTCAACCGGCCTCGATTTATCACCTTGCCCCCAAGTCAGATGTGCGACTTCCCGACTAGGCGGCCAGACGAATCGAAGTTTGTCATGGATGTCGAGGCCAAGGGGCTGCCCAGCGGCCGATTGCTGATACAAGACTCGCCCGAGATCTTCATAATTACGATCCTCTGCTCTCGATGGAATTCAGGTCTGTTGCTTGATGTACCAGGGCGCACTCACGGCGAAGATGCGTTCATTGCCACGGGCGAGAAGCACCCATTCCAGAAGATGGGCACGCTGATTGTGGAGGAAGTATTCGTACCACTTGTCCTCAACGAGCTCCGGTATGACCACGATGATATTGCGAGCAGGATGTTTTTTCGAAAGATCGAGAATGAATTGCACGATGGGAACAATGACGAAACGGTAAGGAGACGGCAGGGCATGGAGTTGGGGCGGCTCCTTACCGGCCGCGCGGAAAGGTTTCTCAACGTAGCGTTCCCATTCCTCCTGCAGTACCTCGTTGTACTCGGTGAGCGCAACGTGCAGGGCGATGACTTCCGGGGAGAGCCGGGAGGCAAATTCAATTCCCTGGCGCGTGATACTGCTCCAGCGGTCGATGACAATGACCGCAATGGGAGGCCGGCTGAGACCTGCCACGTCAACCGGATCCTTGCAGGCCGTGAGCACCCTCACCGAGTGGTAGTGGCGGCGGACAAGCACGAAGATGACAATCGTCAACGGAATAAACAACAGCGTAATCCATGCGCCTTGCAGGAACTTTGCAAATAGAACGACAACCACGGTGATGCCGGTGACGAACCCGCCCAAGCCGTTAACGAATACCTTCCTTCGCCAATGCGGACCGCGATTCTTCCACCAGTGTCTGACCATACCGGATTGTGAAAGCGTGAAGGCCAGAAAGGCGCCAACCGCATAGAGTGGAATCAGCCGGTCCGTGACTCCGCCGAAAAGGATGAGCAGGCCGCCACACAGTACGGCCAGGACGACGATGCCGTAGGTGTAGACCAACCGCCTTCCGCGGTACCCGAAGACGTGCGGGAGGTAGTTGTTCTGCGCGATAGCGCGGCAGAGACGCGGAAAATCTGCGAAGGCAGTGTTGGCGGAGAGCGACAGAACAACGAGAATGGACGCAATGGTCAGGTAGTAGAAAACGCCTTTGCCGAAAACGGCGGCGCTAAGCATGGACAGAAGGCTCTGGTAGCCGGGCAGGCCCGGATCGGTTGCCACGATGCCGTAAGCCTTCACCAGATAGGAAATGCCCGCTAGCAACCCTGCCAGAAGAAAAATGATCACGGTCAGAGCGCGCTGCGCGTTTTTCACAGCCGGCTCGCGGAACGCTTTCACGCCGTTGCTGACCGCTTCGACGCCGGTCAATGCCGTGCAACCGCTGGCAAAAACCTTCAGCAGTAGCCAGTAACTGACAACTGCGGTCACGGGCAACGGAGGAGCAGGGGGAACGACCGGTGTGGGATGCCCGCCGCTGAGGACAACCCGGAATATCCCTACCACGATGGTAATGAGAAGCGTGCCGACAAAGAGATAGGTGGGCACTGCGAAAGCAAGACCGGCATCGCGCACGCCGCGGAGATTGAGGATGGTGATGACGATCAGAATGCCGACACAGATGGAAACCGTGTGCGGCAGGAGAGATGGAACGGCCGAGACCAGGGCGCCCACTCCTGCGGAAATTCCCACTGCGGCCGTGAGAATGTAATCCGCGAGAAGCGCGGCTGCGGCGAGCAAGCTGGCAGATGCGCCAAGGTTGAAGCGCGCCACAGTATAGGAGCCACCGCCAGACGGATAGGCGGCGATGGTCTGGCGATAGGAGAAGTACACGATCACCAGCAAAGTGATGATGGCCGCGCTGACAGGAACGATGTAACGGACGCCGAGAAGGCCAAGGGGAATCAGTAGGCTGAGGGCGGCTTCCGGGCCATAAGCAGCCGAGCTAAGCGCGTCGAGGCCAAAGATCGGGATTCCCTGTGCAGGACCGATCTGCTCTGCCCGTTCGTCGCTGGTCTGGATGGGCTTCCCAACAACAAGATCCAGTATGTTCATCAGCCACGGTCTCCAATGGACTGTTCATGCCGGAAAAAAGACCTACGCACTGAGCCTCGCGCACGATCGGAGAACTGCCTGAGTAGACCCACGATAACATTGGTAGGATTATGCGATCAAAAATCGAGTTCGGGCCCGAACAGCGAGTCAACCCGTCCACGTTCCGATGCCTAGAATCGCAGCCGCAAGCTAGGTTGATCGCGGGCGGAAGTGACCTGAGCAACCTGGCCCGGTCTGCATCAGGCAAGTTTCGTACCGGTGGGAGTATCCTTCAGCCATGGACAAGAAGGAGATCAATTCCCCAAGACTGACCGCGCATTTTGTCATCTGGATGTGCGTAGGATGTTTGCTGCTGTTGGTTCTCTTAGGCCATTACGTGTGGAAGGTGTTTTGACCGGAGAATCCGCACAATAACGATGCTCTAATGGGAAGCGCCTTCGAGCGGAGGGGTGTATCGGGCCCCGGCAACCAAGTTGACCGCAGCTCTCACAACTCCGGTCAACAGTCGGGCAACAAAAATTCACCCAGAGCCACCGTCGCGGCGACCCGTGATTTGTCACCGAGTGGCCAAAATTGGACAGCTCGGACGGGATAGTTCTGCCACACTACGGCCATGACAACTAAAACGATTCCGGAATATCTCGAGGACGAGCGTCGAAAAGATGTGGACACTCAGCGACGGAGGGAAGAAGAAGCTGTGCGCATCCAGGCGCTGCACCATGGCCGGCATCGCACTCCGCCCAGACCGGAATTGCCAGCTCCGATTGAAGCCGTGGTCAAAGCGAGAAAAACTAGCATGGCCAAAGCGACAAAGACTGTCGTAGCGAAAAAGAGAAAACCTGCTGCAGCAACTGAAAAAAAGCCCTCCGCCCGGCGAAAGACAGGAACGAAAGTCCGCAAGCGGGCATGACGATAGCCCGCCCCAACCGCGACAGGTGACCGCATCTACATTCTCGTTCGGCGACAAGTCGCCTTCTCATGAACTGGCCTAATTGAGACGAGTTGGACCGAAAGGGACTGACTGTCCGGAGAATTATTTCCGAGTCACGGGCGGCTTTGAATGCATGGGCCACGAAGGGATCCCGTCAACGCGGGCCAGAAGTCCTCTTTCAGGAAGTGTGGTCTTACGACCAAACTGCTGGCACCCAGATCTCCTCGAAGCCGGTTTCTGGCCAATGTGACTGCTCGCACCCTTACGCCTGAGCGAATAGGCTACGACTTGGCCTGATACCAACGGCTATTTCTAGCCAGGAATTAGAATGTAGTGAATGTAGGGCGCCGATCTTCTTGCGACTTGTATAAAATTGCACACATACGCAAGAACTACGCAGAACACATGAGGGCCGCTCGTCCCCGATAAACGGCGCCGCGAGGATCACACTTCCTGCGTGGCGCATGTGAGACCGGCAAAATACGTATCGCGCAGTGTGTGTCGCAAAAGCAATCGGAATTAGTGCTACCGAATGTGGGATGCATCATTTCTGGTGCTTCTAGCCGATTGAAAAACAAGGAAGTCCTCTAAATAAAACAGTGACCCGAATACAGTTAGTAAACACTAGGCTTCATCGCGCGTCATTGCGGTTTTCTCCGGTATTTGTGGGCATTTTGTCGGACGATGTGGGCTGCATATATCGAATTTGCACAGCTTTTTCGGGTTTCATGCATCTCGCCCCTTGACTGTATCAAACCAATGCCGCAAAGTACGGATAGTTTCAATGGATCATGGGGGTTGAGGAATTGATCCATGGGATAATGGTGCCCTGCTCTGGCACTCCCAAAACCTAAATGGCCACGACTCTCGCGCCCGTAGAAAACCGGGAAGTGGTGAGATGCGACCACTGTCATCTCGTCCAGTTCAGAACCGTTAACAACCTTTGCCGTAAGTGCCGTACTTCCTTGGATGAGGACGAGCCGGAGCCGATCCTCGCGCAGCCAATGCCGGTGATGGAGCCGGTGAGCACGAGCCGGTCGGAGGTGCAGGTGGCACAGGCCATCCGCAGCCTGCGGTTGCAACACGGGCTGAGCCAGCGGCAACTCGCGTTGCGCATGGGCGTGCCGCGCACTTACGTATCGAAGATCGAGAACGAGAAGGCGACGCCGACGCTGTCGTCGCTGGCACGGTTAGCGGATGCGCTAACGGTGTCGGTGCCCGACCTGCTGACTGCGTGCAGTCCGTCACGGCAAGCGGAAATCGACGAGCTATTGGGCGATCCGTTTATCGCGGAGATGGCGGCATTCACCAAGCAGCTCGACGGAATGCAGCGTACCAGCGTGCTGGCACAGATTCGCGACATGGTATCGCATCCGCGACGCGGGGCGTAGCCGATTTCGTTCAAGTTTCGCGGTGTATTTCAGCGGTGACGTACAGCGCGAGGCGGAGTTTCGACTCCGCCGGTGTCCTGCATCCTGCGCGCACTAGCTGCCTGTGGGCTAGCCGTGTGAACCAATGCCGACCGGAAAACGCCGAGACGCGAGTCTCGGCTTTTCTATGCTCGTAGGCCGGATGTAGGCGGGCCAACTATTTCAATTCGAATTCGACAATCAGTCCGTCCGCGGATCCTTCATTCGCCAGAGAATGGGTAACGGGAACCGTCACCCAGTGAAAATCGCCTGCCTTGACCTGCTCGGTGCGGGATTGGCCATCCGGTGCAGTCATCTTCAGCTGCATGGGAGTGGCCGCCACGATGAGGTAAGGACGCGTGTGGGTGTGCATCGCCGTCGCGGTTCCAGCGGCAACGGCCCATTTGTACACGCGCACACTCGGATTTTCGATGGCGATGGGCCCGGCGATCGCAGATGACGGATACGCTGGACGGCGAAGAAGTTCGATGTCGATAACGTCCATCGTGGTGCTGCCAACATTGTGAACTCGATGGATGAGCGGCTTACCCGTGCAAGAGTCTGAGAAGACATCGCCGGGAACGGACGCTTTGGGCGCGTCTTCGGTTTCTCCGAAGCGTTGCCCGGTCGTGGTGTTGTTCGAGATTTCCACACCGGTCCGATCGCAGGAGTGAATGTGGTAAGCCGTACGCTCGCCAGGTCCGAGAGTGGCACGAATTACCACGATGTCGTCGTTTTTCAGTTGCACGTGATGGTAGGGTTCTTGTTCCACGGCAACCGGCTTGTCCTGAGCGGTTGCCGATGCAAAGGAAAAGGTGACGCAGGCGGCGAAAGCGAGGAAAGTTTTCAGGATAAAGCTCCTTCCGAAGGTGCAACCGAAGACTTGACGATACGGTCCGGCTCTTTTTTGGTTTAGCGATGGATTATAGCTAAGAACAGCCACACCTGATGCCGCATGGAAGCGCTCGGGACTCTTGTGTCTTCATTGCAACTAACAGCTATCATGTGCTATTTTCAATAGTTTGCAAGAGGTTTGCTTTGCGCGCGACAGTTCCCGCCGGGCTGAACCGCAAAGAGGCTGAGATTTTCGCCCGCCTCGATCCGGAGCGGCTTCCACATCACGTTGCCATCATCATGGACGGTAATGGCCGATGGGCCAAACGCCGCCATCTGCCGCGCATTGCCGGGCACCGGGCGGGCGTGGCGGCGGTGCGCTCGACCATCGAGACGGCGGCCCGAATTGGCATTCCTGCCCTGACGCTGTATTCGTTCTCGGCCGAGAACTGGAAGCGTCCCAAGACTGAGGTCAGCTACCTGATGAACCTGCTGCGGCGCTACTTGATGCTGGAGCTGCCGACGATGATGGAGAACAACATCCGGCTGCAATACATCGGGCGTCAGCACGAATTGCCGCAGGAAGTGCAGGAACGCATGGCCTGGGCGCGCGAGTCGACTGAGAGAAATACAGGCATGGTGTTGACGCTGGCGCTCAACTACGGAGCCCGCACCGAGATGGTGGATGCTTTCAACGCTATGGCACGCGAAGCGGCCCGCAATGGCGGGATCGATCACATGCGGGTCGACGAGAAATCGATCGCACAACACCTCTACACGCGCGGGCTACCCGAGCTCGACCTGCTGATCCGCACCAGCGGAGAGATGCGGCTGAGTAATTTTCTGCTCTGGCAGGCAGCTTACGCCGAGATCTTCGTGACCGACACGTTGTGGCCGGACTTTCGTGGAAGTGAACTGCTCGAGTCAATCGAGGCCTTTCAGAAACGTGAGCGGCGCTTCGGCGGTCTTATCGGAGACGGACACTCCTCGTGAAACGCGTCCTGACGGCTGCCGTCTTAATTCCCCTAGTCATCGTGGCTCTTTTTAAGGCTCCGCTATGGCTGTTCACGCTGATAGTGTTTGGAGTTGCGGTCCTGGCGGCACACGAGTACTTCGGAATTGTGAAGGCACAGGGGTTTCGGCCGTTTGCGGCGGCTGACTACGTCTTCTTTGCGTTGTCTTTCGGGACTCTCTACTGGTTGGCCTATTTCGCGTCGCTTGACTACGTCGACGGTGCCGGTGGTTTGGCATTGATCCTCATGCTCGGGCTTCTAGGCGGCCTTGGGCTGATTGCTTTAATCGCCGCCCTTGTTCTGCTTCTTGGCGGCCTGGGTCGGGATCCATTGTCTTCTGCTCTACCCGACGCCGCAGTTACTTTCATGGCGTTGCCCTACCTCGCCTTCACGCTTGGTTTGTTGCCGGTGTTGCGCGCGCCGTTGAACGGCGCCCTCTATTTGCTTTACCTGATGCTTCTCGTCTGGTGCGGCGACATTGCCGCCTACTACGTGGGCAGAGCGATCGGCAAACACAAGCTAGCGCCCCGCGTGAGTCCAGCGAAATCGTGGGAGGGCGCGATTGCGTCGGTGGCTGGAGCGGTGATCGTGGGCGTGCTGCTTTTCCATTACATCGAGCCTGTCGCCTCCATACTCCGCAGCGCGCATCTGCTGTCACGCGACGCCAGTCCTCACGTCGGCTCCGCCCGTGTTCCAATCTGGCTCGTCGCATTGTTTGCCGTTGCAGTCAATACCGCAGCGCAGATGGGTGACCTAGTGGAGTCGGCGCTGAAACGCGGGGCGGGAGTTAAGGACTCGGGGACGCTGCTGCCAGGTCACGGCGGAATACTGGACCGCATTGACGCGCTTTTGTTCGCGCTGCCGGTCGGGTTTTTCTTCTATCTCGCCGGATTAGGCCGGTACTTTAGCCCAGTCTAATCGCGAGGCCTGCGATACCATTGTCTTTGCCAACCATGAAAAGAATCGCCATTCTCGGCTCCACGGGCTCGATCGGCAAGAGCACGCTGAAGATTGTGGAAGCGTTTCCCGATCGGTTCTCGGTGGCCACCCTGGCCGCCGGAGGAAATGTCGAGCTCGCGTTTGAGCAAGCGCGGCGGTGGCATCCAAAAGTCGTATCGATGGCGTCGGCGGAAGCGGCCGGACACCTGCACGACAAGCTGAAAAAAGTCGGACTGGGTCACGCGATCGAAGTGGCCTATGGCTCGCCGGGAACGGTGAAAGTCGCCACGCATCCGGAAGCTGATTTCGTTGTCAGCGCGATTGTTGGCGTAGCAGGGCTGGAAGCCACCTACGAGGCCGTTAAGGCCGGTAAGACCGTTGGTGTGGCGAACAAAGAGTGTCTGGTCACGGCTGGCGAGTTGATCGTCGCCGAGGCGCGCAAGCAAGGTAAGGCACTGCTGCCCATCGACAGCGAGCATAATGCGATCCACCAGTGCTTCAGAGGCGGCCGACGCAATGAAGTCCATCGCATCTGGCTGACGGCGTCGGGTGGGCCGTTTCTGAACACTCCGCGACGACAGTTTGCGCACATTACGGTAGAGCAGGCGCTCAACCATCCCACGTGGAAGATGGGCAAGCGCATCACGATCGACTCGGCCACACTGATGAATAAGGGGTTCGAGGTAATTGAGGCGTGCAGGTTGTTTGACATGCCTGCGAGTCAGGTGAGCGTGCTGGTTCACCCGCAGAGCACGATCCATTCGATGGTCGAATTCGTGGACGGAAGTCTGCTGGCACAGCTTTCGGTGACCGACATGCAGCTCCCGATCCTCTATGCCCTAACCTATCCCGAGCGGATTCAATCAGATCTGCGCTTCCCGGTTGCCGAGTTGAGGCAACTGGATTTCAGTCCTCCGGACATGGAGAAATTTCCCTGCTTACGTTTGGCTTACGAAGCAGTCGAAGCGGGAGGGGCAAAAACCATCGCCCTGAATGCGGCCGACGAGGTAGCGGTGGCAGCGTTCCTCGACGGCGCCTTAGGATTTGAGGACATTCCGGCTACAATAGAAGCGGTACTTGCTGAAACGCCCAATCACAAACCTGAATCTATAGAACAGGTATTGGACCTGGACGCCGACGCTCGCCGCCGAACCCGGCACCGCATCGGGGAGATGGCCGGCGGAGTCGGAGGGATAACGCCCCATCCCGCAGGCAAGCATTAGTAATTCCGCAGTAAACGAGGAATATGGAATCGATTGCAATCGCGGCAGTGCGTAACATCGGCTGGGTAGCCGTGGTACTGGGAATCATGATCCTGGTGCACGAGTTCGGCCATTATGCCGCCGCCAAGTTTTTTGGAGTCAGAGTAGACGTATTTTCCATTGGGTTTGGCAAGCGGCTGGCGGGGTTTCGCAAAGGCGACACCGATTACCGCATCAGTGCCCTTCCCCTGGGCGGCTACGTGAAAATGGCGGGCGAGAACCCGCTGGAATCGCACAGTGGTGCGCCTGACGAGTTCACCTCGCACCCGCGATGGCAGCGATTTGTAATCGCAGCCGCCGGCCCGGCGATGAACATTCTGCTGGCCGTAGGTCTGCTGACCGTCGTGAACATGGTGCATTACGAGCATCCGGTGTACCTGGACCAGCCGGCTCTGATCGGATGGGTGGTGGAGAATTCGCCGGCCGCGAAAGCGGGCATCGAGGCGGGTGATCGCATTGTCCGCATCGATGGCTGGCAGAACCCGACATGGGAAGACGTGATCCTGAAGTCGGCGATCCAGAGCAGCAAACCGCTCGATCTGGCAGTGCAGCGAGACAACCAGATACAGGAGAAGGAAATCGCTCCGTCCGCCAACTGGGCTGATCCGGAGCAGATGCGCAGTATCGGGTGGATCCCCGACGAACCGATCACGGTCACTCAGATGGAGCCGAAGATGCCCGCAGCACAGGCGGGCATGCGGGTTGGCGACCAGATTGTTGCTATCAATGGAGTCCCTGTGCGGTCGCTGATGGCAGTAATTGGCGACCTGCAGAAGAGTAATGGCCAGCCGGTCGAGATCACCGCGCTTCGCAATGCGGAGGACTTGAAGTTCACCGCGACACCAGTGATGACTGAGGACAACGGGCAGAAGCGTTACCGTCTGGGCTTTCAGTCGGAGCCAGTTACGGTAAGCAGGCTGTCGTTTGGAGCCGCATTGGACCGTTCGCTCGATCAGAACAAGAAGTACTCGCTGTTGATCGTAGACCTGGTGCGCAAGATGCTGCAGCACGAGACTTCCATCAAGCAGATGGAAGGGCCAATCGGTATCGCGCGCGCCTCCGGCGAGGCCGCCAGCCAACCGGGTTGGACTCCGCTAATGGCGTTGATGGCAGGAATCAGCCTGAACCTGGGCATCTTCAACCTGCTGCCGATTCCGATCCTGGATGGAGGCATGATTCTGATGCTGGCCATCGAAGGGCTTCTGCGGCGCGACATCAGCATTCGAATCAAGGAACGCATCTATCAGACTGCGTTTGTGTTCCTCGTGCTGTTTGCGGTGGTGGTGATCTACAACGATATTATGAAGGCGGTACCGGGGCTGGCGCAGAGACTTCCGTAAGCGAACTTGCAATGATGGAAACGGGGCTCTCCGTGCGCCTCGTTTTGTGTTTATCTGAAAGTCTCGAAGTACCAACGATGCAGTACGGCTAACCCCCGATAATTGATCGACGCGATTCGCCAATAAGAAAGGCTCCCCTCGGGGAGCCTTTTGATTTCCGCGCAAGGCCAGCGATTACTGGAACGATGATGATGAAGAAGATGAACCGTCGCTGCGCTTCAACGTCGGACGATCATCGTCGTTCTGAGTTCCGGTACCGTTGTTATTGGTGGGATTATCAGCGGTGCTGCGACGAAGAGTCGGACGGTCTGCGTTGGTCTTGTCGGTCTGCAGTTTGTGCTTGTTCTCGATCGATGCAAGGCGCGCCTTCACCTGGTCGAACTCCGACGTGTTCACAATATATTCGTCGCGCGGCGGAAGAACGTTGGCCATTTCCTGCTGGGCGTGGGCCACGCGATCAGGCGTCATCGGGTGCGAAGAAAATGCTTTGGCAATAGCGCCGGGCTTCTTCTTTTCCTGCGCCTCGATCTTCTCAAAGAACGAGATGAACGACTGCGGGTCGTAGCCGGTCTTGTACATGTATTCCATGCCCAGGAAGTCGGCTTCGGTCTCGAAATTGCGCGAGAACTTCATGAAGGTCAGCGGCACGCCTATGCCCATGGCGACTTGCGTAGCTTCGTACACCGCCCATCCGCCCGGAACAAACACGAGAGGAATGCTGGCTAGGTTGACGATATTGCTGCGGGTCTGCTCGCGAGCAACGTGGCACGCTGCGACATGCGCGATTTCGTGGGCCATGACACCGGCCAATTCTGCTTCGTTATCGGCTGCAAGGATCAGGCCGGAGTTCACGTAGAAAAATCCGCCGGGAAGCGCGAAGGCGTTGATCTCGTCGGTATCGATGACCTTGATGGTGAACGGCACCTTGGAATCGGAGTTGCGCACCAGGTTCTGGCCGATACGGTTTACATATTCCGTGACCACCGGGTCGGAGATCAGCTTGACGCCGTGTTCAACCTGCTGCGAATACTGCTGGCCCATTGCAACTTGCTTGTCAAGCGAGTACCAATTCCCTGCGCCCTTGTTGCAGCCGACGTTGCGATTACCAATGGCGTCGATGTTATTGAGCGTGGACTGGCTGGGGGCATTCTTGTCGGGCTTCGTATTCGCCGGAGCAGAGTCGTCTTGCGTTGACGCCGGTTGGGGTGCGGTCTGAGCTTGCGGCGCGGCGGTCGTGCCTTGAGTCTGGGCTTGCGGTGGCGCACTGGTCGAATCTTGAGTCGGATAGCCCTGGGCCCATGCCGGACCCGAAACAACGAGCACGGATGCGAAGGCGAACAAGCTGATGTTCCGCAAAGTAAAACGCATATCCATACCTTCTCGGTGACCGGCGAAAGGACCGTGGAGACAATCGTGCTGCCTCGCACAACCTGTAACCCTAAGAACCCGAAATGGTTCGCGTAGTTTCCCCAGCCAAACCCATTCTACGCCGGTTGGCGAAACGCACGCTGAGAATCTTGGGATTATGGTCACCCTGCAACGGTTTCCCCGTTGGCGCGGCATTAGTTCCCCGATTGGACTGAAGCCAGCGCGAGAGCCTTGGACCACGATCTGCTGCCGTTTGCGTTCTTGGCCGGCATTGGAAATAGGAAGGCTCAGTAATGCCAAGCATTTGCGCGCAGTTACTCGCGGTTCGCATGAGGAATGGAGCCGCCGCGGGGCAGTCGTCCGGGTGGGGCAACATGGTAAACTGGACTCTACCTGTATGGCTCAAATACAACGCAGAAAGACTTATACGGCGACGGTCGGAGGGGTTCGCGTCGGCAGCGATGCACCAGTTGTGGTGCAATCGATGACCAACACCGACACGGCTGACATCGAAGGCACCATCCGCCAAGTGGCTGCCCTGGCGCGAGCTGGCTCCGAGTTGGTGCGCGTCACGGTGAATAATGACGCGGCCGCAGCAGCTGTGGCCCCTGTCGTAGACGGTCTCGACCGGCTGGGCATTCGCGTTCCGATCATCGGCGATTTCCACTACAACGGGCACATCCTGCTGAAGAAGTATCCGGAGTGTGCGCGGGCGCTGGCGAAATACCGCATCAATCCTGGAAACGTCTCGATCGGCAAGAAGGATGACGATAATTTCCGGACGATGATCGAAGTCGCCATCGAAAACGACAAGCCGGTGCGTATCGGCGTGAATTGGGGATCGCTCGACCAATCGCTGTTGACGCGCCTGATGGACGAGAATTCAAAGTTGGATGAGCCCAAAGACGCGCGCGACGTAACCATGGAAGCTATGGTGCAGAGTGCGCTGCGATCGGCAGAACTTGCAGTGAGTTACGGAATGCGCCGCGAGCAGATCATCCTCAGCGCAAAAGTCAGTGGCGTGCAGGATTTGATCGACGTGTATCGCGAGTTGGCCAAGCGCTGTGAGTATCCGTTGCATCTCGGGTTGACCGAGGCGGGTATGGGCGCCAAGGGCATCGTGGGAAGCTCGGCTGCGCTGGCCGTGGTGCTTCAGGAAGGTATTGGCGACACCATCCGCGTGTCGCTGACGCCCGCTCCGAATGGCGATCGAACAGAGGAAGTTACGGTCGGACAACAGATTCTGCAGTCGATGGGAATTCGTAGTTTCACACCTCAGGTGACCGCTTGTCCGGGATGCGGCCGCACGACGAGCACTTTCTTTCAGGAGATGGCGGAACAGATCCAGAGCTATCTGCGCGAACAGATGCCCCTGTGGAAGACGCGCTACTCCGGCGTTGAAGAGATGAAGGTTGCGGTCATGGGTTGCGTGGTCAACGGGCCGGGAGAGTCAAAGCACTCGAACATTGGCATTTCGCTGCCCGGAACGTTTGAGGAGCCGAAGGCGCCGGTGTACGTCGATGGACGTTTGATGACGACCTTGAAGGGCGACCACATCGTTGTGGAGTTCACCAAGATCCTCCACGATTACGTTGAATCGCACTATGCGGCGAAGGAACAGCTGGTGTCCATCCAGTAGACTGTCTTTCACCATTGAGACACGGAGGCACAGAGATTCTGTGCCTTTTGTTTTTGCGGCCGAGTTTTCCAACGGCTGCTGCTTTACAATTCCGGTCAAAGGGCCACGACCGAACACTTGTGAAGCGCTCCAATCAAAAATCGCTACGACGCCTGCTGAAATTCGACGACGAGGAAGTCTCGGATGCGACGCTCAAACTGCGACTGCTGAAGAGCCTGAAGTGCACGCTCAAGTATGAGAAGCACGCATGGGACTCGGGTGCCAAGATGGTTGCGGGAGTCGACGAGGTGGGGCGGGGCTCGCTTTTCGGTCCAGTGGTCGCGGCAGCAGTGATTCTCAATCCGGCGTATCGCATCCGCGGCTTGCGGGATTCGAAGCTGCTGGATCAAGAGACTCGCGAAAAGCTGGCGCCGCGGATCCGCGAGAATTGCCTGGCATGGGCTGTGGCTGCGGTGGATGTCGCCATCATCGACCAGATCAACATCTACTGGGCGTCGAAGCGGGCGATGGAAGATGCGGTCGCGAAACTGGCTCCGACGCCTGATCACCTGCTGGTGGATGCTCTGCGGTTGAGCTGCGAGTGCCAGCAGACTCCGATCATTCACGGGGACGCGCTCTCAGCCTCGATCGCAGCAGCGTCAATCATCGCCAAAGTGGAGCGCGATGCCATGATGCGGGAGTTCGACGGGCTGTATCCGGGATACGGGTTGGCGTCGAACAAAGGCTATAGCGCTCCGGTGCACCTGAAGGCGTTGCGCGAGAAGGGTCCGACTCCGATGCACCGCATGTCGTTCGCGCCCGTTTGGCTGTCGACAGCCCCGCAGGAACTGCTGGAGTTTATGGCCGAAGAATCACCGGCAGGCGACAACGGACATCAGCCACAGGAATGAATGCCCGCTGAACTGGTGCGCAACTGTTTGCACTTCCCTTGCAAATGTCTCGTAGCTCCAACCGCAAAACAATTTTCACTGTCTCTTAGAATCAATAGTTTGGGAAATCAACTGGATCACGTATCAAACACGAGTGCCAGATGCTTTCGGAAAAGCGTACTGACAATCGCAGCTCCGCCGCTACCAACAGCCAGCGTGAGCACCACCATCCACGTGAAGCACCTCGCCGGTCACCTGCGCCGCCTGTGACAGGTAGAGGACAGCGTCGACAATGTCTTTCACCTGCACGATTTTGCCCATGGGCTGCCTTGATGTAAGAGAGTCCTTAGAGTCGTTCTCGTGGAGTGATGTGTCCACGACCCCAGGGGCTACGGCGTTGAAGCGGATGCCGTCTTTTGCATACTCGATTGCGAGGCTACGGGTCACCGTATTCAGGCCGCCCTTTGTCATCATAGAAACCGAGGCGTTGATGCCGGCGATTGGCTGATCGGCAAGCGCAGCGGAGATGGTCACAACGTTTCCCCATCTCTGTTTCAGCATCTGTTTCACAGTGAGCTGAGTCATGTAAAGGAATCCTATCAGGTTGACCGAGACCAAGGCATTGAAGTCCTCGGTAGTAAAGTCGGTGAAGGGCTTGGTGCGGTAGATTCCGGCGCTGTTCACCAGAACAGCTATCGTTCCGAAGTGCCGGACCGCTGCGTCGACGGTTCTAGCAGAGGTCTCCGGATTAGATATATCGCCGTCGATGAGAATCAGGCTGGGTGAGGCGGTCAACGACTTGGTGGCATCAAGGGCCGTAGCGACGACGTTATAGCCGGCGTTCAAGAAGCCCTCGACCAAACCTGCACCGATGCCGTGCGATGCTCCGGTGACGATTGCTGTTTTCTTGTCTGACATTGATGACCCTTCGTATCGTTACGAATCGAGCACCCAGTTCCGCGGGTTTTGGTTCCTTATATCAGGGCGCGTAGTGGGTGAAGAGGTAGTCGTTAGCTTTAGCAGGCTCGTGGCAAGGAAAGCAGGTTTCGAGCTTAGCCGTGGCGTCAGGTTTGCCATCTTTGAATTGAGCGAACCCCCAGCCGCCCGTCGCGGCATATTTTTTTGAGTCCTTGACCATGAACTGAACGTTAATGGGGGGTCCGGCAACGAAAGATTGGTCACGGCCGAAGACTTTGTTGTTTTCCGCAGACGGGACGTACGTCCAGGCCAGGCGAGCAATGACTGTGCCGTCCGGGAAGGGCAGCGTCCCTTGCCGATAGGCCTTGATCGCTACCTCATTGCCCAGAATGGCACGCAAATCGTTGTTGTTGCCGGCTTCGTGGGCCACGGAAATCAACTTCCAGTCGCGGTATCCCGGAGGAATCTTGATACCGAAGATCGGGGCAGCCTCCTGATCGGAGTGTCCAGTTGCCGGAGCTGTGAAAGCGACCATTCCGGTCAACGCTAGAACTGTACCCAATAAGTAAACGATCTGTTTCATATGGTTTCTTCCTTCCGATGGATTTACTTAACCTGTGCGTTGCTTGATCCTAAGATCCGAGGGTGCGGTGGTTGGCTTCAACCGTCCACAAAACCGCGGACCAACGCCGCGATCTCATCCGCAGCGGTGTCCAAGGCAAAATGGCCACCATCGACGATGTGGACTTCGGCCTTCGGCACATCGCGGCGATAGGCTTCCGGCTCCGAGGAATCGAACGAGAGTTCATACTTGCCCCAAATGACTAGCAAACGCGGCTGGTTCTCGCGCATCCATGCTTGCCACTTCGGATAGGCGTCCACATTGGTGCGATAGTCGTAGAACAGGTCGCTTTGAATGTCGGCCTGGCCTGGCTGGTTGAGAAAATAAAATTCGTCCGTCCACAGATCAGGGTCGTGGCGATCCACGTTCGGATCGTTCCCGACATGGCGCGTGCGAGTGGCCGCGAGCGACAGGAGATTGGTGCGAAGGGCGCTTTCGTTGGCAGCGCGGTCGGCCCAATAGGCGCGACGAGTCTTCCAATTCGCACCCAGGCCTGTGTTGTGCGCCACAGCGTCCTGAACGATGAGAGCCTCGACCCGTTCAGGATGGGCGAGGACCATGCGAAAACCGACGGGGGCGCCGTAATCCTGCATGTAAAGCGTGTAGCGCGAGAGCCCGAGCGCTTCGCCGAAGTGATTTATAACGTCGGCGATGTGATCGAAGGTGTAGGCGAATTTTCTCGGGTCGGGCCAGTCGCTGTGTCCGAAGCCCGGGTAATCAGGCGCGATCAGGTGATAGCGATCGGAAAGCCGGGCGAAGAGGGGCTCGAACATTCGTGACGAGGAGGGCAGTCCGTGGAGCAGGAGAATCGTCGGCGCATCTTTCGATCCGGCCTCTCGGTAAAAGATAGAGAGACCATCTATCTGCGTCGTGCGATATGAGGTCGGATGGTCCACGGGACGCGTGTCCTCCTTCTTGATTTGCTTTAAATTTCCAAGGGTTAGGGCCTACCAGGGGTGGGAACCGCGTTCGAAAACCAAAGATGCGATGGGGCTATTGACGGTTGCAGAGTTTGTTCGGGTCGAATGTCTCGCGCTGAGCGGCGCAAGTGACTGGTGGGGTCGCCGATTGTTCGTATGCAGCTCAGTCCGATTCTAAGTCCCTGGCAGTTTCATGCCGGCCATGCGGCGGGCGAAGCTGGGCTTGCCCATGCCCTTGAACATTTTGCGCATCTGAGCGTATTGGCGGAGGAGCTGGTTGACCTCTTGCACGCTGGTGCCGGAGCCGCGGGCGATGCGCTTGCGGCGGCTGCCGTTGATGACTTCGTGGTGCTCGCGCTCGTAGCCGGTCATGGAGTTGATGATGGCTTCGACGCGTGTAAGTTCTTTTTCGTCAACATTGTCGGCGGCCTTCTGCATGTTGGCGAAGGGGCCGATCTTGGGCATCATGCCCATGATGCTCTTAATGGAGCCGAGCTTTTTTACCTGGCGTAGCTGATCGCGAAAGTCCTCTAAAGAAAAGCCTTCGTGGCTCATCGCCTTAGCGGCGAACTCTTGAGACTTCTTTTTGTCGAGCGTGGCCTCGGCTTTTTCGATGAGCGAGAGCATGTCGCCCATTCCGAGGATGCGTCCGACGATGCGGTCGGGGTGGAAGGGCTCGAGCGCGTCATACTTTTCTCCTAACCCTATGAATTTAATGGGTTGGCCAGTGACGTTGCGGATGGAGAGCGCTGCGCCACCACGGGCGTCACCATCCATTTTGGTGAGGACTACGCCGGTGAGAGTGAGCTTCTTGTGAAACTCGTCGGCGGAGCGGACGGCGTCCTGCCCAGTCATGGAGTCGGCGACGAACAGTATCTCCTGTGGATTCAATATCTTCTTGAGCGACTGCATCTCGTGCATGAGCTGCTCGTCGATGTGGAGCCGGCCAGCTGTGTCAACGATGAGCACGTCGCAGCCGTTGCTGATGGCGTCGCGGCGAGCTTCCTTTACGAGGCGCTCGACGGTCGCGGTATCGGCCGTATCTACCTGTCCTTCATAGAGATGCGCCTTGACGGCTTGGGCGACAATTTTGAGCTGCTCGCGGGCGGCGGGGCGGTAGACGTCAACGGAAACAAGTAGAGGACGGTGTCCGCCCTGCTTGAGCCAGTGGGCGAGTTTGCCGGAAGTTGTTGTTTTTCCAGAGCCTTGCAGGCCGGCCATAAGGACGACGGTAGGCGGCTGGGAGGCGAACTTGAGCTTGGCGGTATCTTTACCCAGGACGGCGATGAGCTCGTCGCGAACGATTTTGATGACTTGCTCGGACGGCGAGAGAGCGGTCATCACTTCCTGGCCGAGAGCTTTTTCGCGAATATGCTCGATTAACTCTTTGACAACATTGAGGTTAACGTCGGCCTCGAGGAGCGCCATGCGGATCTCTTTGAGCGCTTCGCCGATGTTCTCTTCGGTAAGGGTGCCTTGGCCACGGAGGTTTTTGAAGGCACGCTGGAGCTTATCTGTAAGATTCTCAAACATTTAGGTCGCTGTGCGCGGCAGGGGTCAGTGCGGGCCGCGAAACATCAGAATAGCACGCCGTTCGGTCAAGGTTATCGGTTTCAGAGTCTGGTCCAAAACGGGAAAAATGAGCCGTGGAATGGCAAGTTATAACATTCGTTATAATGCGCTTTTGACGGCCGTTCCGGCCGGACGGAAGGTTTCCGCGGCGGCGAGAACCGTGTTGGTGTGGATGGTAACGGTATCTTCGACCTTGATGGCGTAGCCTCCGGCGTAGGTGACCGTGATGGGGATATTGCGGGCGCGGGCGGCGCGAAAGACAAGTTCGTCGCGTTGCTTGAGTCCTTCAATGTTTAAGGCCAAGCCACCGAGCTGGTCTTCGCGATAGGGATCGGCACCAGCAACGTAGCTGATCAGGTCGGGCTCGAACTGGCGCAGTCCGGAGCTCAGCGCGTTGTCGAGCCACCCAAGATATTCCTCGTCGGTGCAGCCATCGGGCAGGTTTATATCGATCGAAGAAGGCGGCTTCACCAGCGGATAGTTGTTTTCCTGATGCAACGAGATGGTGAAGACGTCTTTGCAATGGCCGGTGTGAGCGTTGCCGCGGCGAGGCGATGCAGGATCGAGTTCGGGTGCGCCCGACGAAGGCAGAGTGGCGATGAGTTGCCCTCCGCGTCCAAAGATGATAGCGGTGCCGTTGCCTTGGTGGACGTCACAGTCGATCGTCATTGCTCGCTGAATGAGTTTGCGTTTTTGCAAGCTACGGATGGCGACGCCGAAGTCGTGCAGCATGCAAAAGCCTTCGCCGTGATCGGGGTGGGCGTGATGAAAGCCGCCGCCGAGGTTGATGCAGACACCATCGGCCAGGGCCCGCTCGGCCGCGAGGACAGAGCCTCCAGTGTGCAGCATGAAAGCATCAACCACCTGGGGCGAGTAGGGGATCTCCATCTGCAGTTCTTCGCGCGCGGACAGGCTGCCTTCCATGAGCTTGCTGATGTAGTGCGGGGAGTGAACGAGCATCACGTCGGACTCAGTAGCGGGTTGGGGAGCGATGAAGTCGGAGTCGTCGACCAATCCCAGGGCGAACAGGCGTTCGCGGATGAGGCGATATTTGTCTGCGCGGAAAACATGGTCGCCGATGGGGAGGTAGTACTTCTCGCTGTAGACGAGTTTGAAAGGCAGCATGGGCCGACGGTCCGAATTTGACACAACCGCAAACACACGATTGTAAGCGCATCCCGGCGCAATGCAACTTGGATGTGATTTAAGATGACGAGCGATGGCATCGGCTACCCAAATGGTTGCGTTGCGGCGGGCGGCTGGACATAATCGGCTGGCTACCGCGGGCGCGGTGATGATCACGGTGTTTGTGGCATGCGCGATCTTCGCTTCGTGGATTGCACCCCAAGATCCAGCATTTATTGATCTGCCGTCACGGCTGATGGGGCCGTCGGCCGCGCACTGGTTCGGGACCGATGAACTGGGGCGCGACATTCTTTCCCGCGTGATTTACGGAGCGCGGATTTCGATGCTGGTGGGAACGTGCGTGGTTGCCGTTTCCCTTACGCTAGGCCTGATCTTCGGATCGATCGCCGGCTATTACGGCGGATTTCTTGACCGGTTCTTGAACGTGGTGGTGATGAACGCGTTCATGTCGTTTCCGGGAATCCTGCTGGCCATCGCGTTCGTAGCGTTTCTGGGACCGGGATTGTTCAACCTTGTGCTGGCGCTCTCGATCGGCGGATGGGTTGGCTATGCCCGACTGGTGCGCGCGCAGGTACTGGCGGTGCGGGAGCGCGAATTCGTGGAAGCTGCACGGGCGCTTGGCGCGAGCGACACGAGAATCATCGTGCGGCATATTCTGCCGAACATCATTCAGCCGGTGATTGTGCAGGCCGCGATCGGGATGGCAGGGGCGATCCTGGCGGAAGCGACGATGAGCTTCCTGGGGCTGGGAGTGCCGCCTCCGACGGCGAGTTGGGGATCGATGCTGAACGATGGGCGGTCGCACTTGTTCGATGCGCCGCACTTGGTGCTCTTCCCTGCGGCTGCGGTGATGCTGGCGGTGCTGTCGTTTAACTTTATTGGCGATGGGCTAAGAGATTATCTGGATCCGAGGTCGCGGATTGAAGTGGGGCTGTAGGTTGGCAAAGGGCATTCACCACGGAGGCACGGAGGGCACGGAGCATTTTTAATTCTGTCGGTCTGCGTGCGCGAAGACGACGCCAGAACGAAGACGTGTTCGCGACTGAGAATCACGGCACGCGCGGACAGAGTTTTCGACTCAAAGCATCACTGCTCCGCAGTTATGCAGTCCAGTCTGCTCACTGCAAATCACTCGAGCCTGCCTAGAATTCTCGCGGAGTCTTCTCTGAGGTTTGCAATGCTTTCTTCTCGATTCAGGCTTTGGTGCGATTGTCGGTATTGATCCTGTTGTTGACGATGACTGTGGCAACCTCGTGCGGCGGGCAGGCGACACAGAATTCAACTACGACTCCGCCTGCGTCGCAGAGTTATCAACTGGTGTGGTCGGATGAATTCAACGGGACGGACGGATCGGCTCCGGACGCAAGCAAGTGGGCGATCCAGACCGGTGGCAACGGCTGGGGCAACAACGAGCTGGAGTATTACACGGCGCGTCCGCAGAATGTGCAGGTATCGGGCGGGAACCTGGTGATCACGGCGATAAAAGAGGATTACACGGGGACGGACGGGGTGACGCAACATTACACGTCGGCGCGCGTGCAGACGAAAGGGCTGTTCTCGCAGACCTACGGGCGGTTTGAGGCACGCATCAAGATTCCCAAGGGACAGGGAATGTGGCCGGCGTTCTGGATGCTGGGCTCGGACATTGACACGAATCCGTGGCCGGCGTGCGGCGAGATCGACATCATGGAGAACATCGGGAAAGAACCCGCTATCGTGCATGGATCGATTCACGGGCCGGGATACGCGCCTGGGAATGTCACGGCATCGTACACGATTCCGACGGGAGCGCTGTCGGACGATTATCATCTTTATGCAGTAGAGTGGGAGGCCCAACAGATACGGTTCTATATCGACAGCACGCTGTATGCGACGTTCGCGCCGTCAAACCTGCCGTCAGGGTCTCCGTGGGAATTCAACAAGCCGTTCTTCGTACTTTTGAATTTGGCGGTGGGTGGTGATTGGCCGGGTAACCCCGATGCCACAACGCAGTTTCCACAGCAGATGCTGGTGGATTACGTAAGGGTGTATCAGAAGCAGTAGTCAGTTGTCAGTTGCCAGTTGTCGGTAAAAGGCGTCTTTCTATGCTACACAACGATGGTGAACACTTTTTGAAAGCAGTGCATCCAACTGTTTATGGCTACTGAAAAGGCAGTTTTGGGTGGTGGTTGCTTCTGGTGCGTGGAAGCCGCGTTGGTGCAACTGGAAGGCGTGGAGTCGGTGCGCTCGGGATATATGGGCGGACGCAGGCCGAATCCGACGTATGAGCAGGTTTGCGCGGGCACGACGGGACATGTCGAGGTAGCGGAGATCACCTTCGATCCGGAAAAGATCAGCTACCGCGACTTGCTCGAGGTGTTTTTCACCGTGCACGACCCCACGACTCTCAATCGTCAGGGCAACGATGTGGGTGAGCAGTATCGCTCGGTGATCTTCTATGAGAACGAAGCGCAGAAGAAGACCGCGGAGGAAGTGATCGCGGAATGGACGCGGGAAAAAGTCTTTGCCAATCCGATCGTCACGGCACTTGAACCGGCGCAGACATTCTACGTCGCCGAGGATTATCACCAGGATTACTTCAAGAACCATCCCTTCCAACCGTATTGCATGTTCACGGTGGCACCCAAAGTGAAGAAGGTGCGAGAGAAGTTTGCGTCGCGGGTGAAGGCGCAGGTGTGAAATAATTTTCGCCACAGAGACACAGAGGCACAGAGAAATTTAAGTTGAACTTCTCGGTATCTCTATGCCTCTGTGGTGATTCGTAATCTTGGGGATAGAATACGGCGATGGCGGACTCACTCAATTTCAGCCTGTGGTTTCCCAGCTTTCACGAAGCGGAGATGATGCCGCGCGCCGTGTCGGTGATGCGGCAGTTCCTCTATTCGGAAGTGCGCGAGGGGATCACGTATTTGTCGGTGCATCCCGTGGCGTGGTCGGAGCCAACGGTGCTTGAGCGGCGATTCAACCCGGGAATCTCGCCGGAGGAAGCCGCCGAAATCGCCAGCGAGTTTGCTCACGACGATTTTGCGTTCGTGTTCGAGGCTTTCTGGGACTTGTGGGTGCCTAACGATGATTCAGAAGGTGACGCGTGGGTGCAGCGTCCGGTAGCCGTGCGCTTCATCGTGCACGGAGTGCAGTTCGACGAGGGGATCTACGCTGACGATGGCCACATGGAAGTGGACTTCGGGCTGGACACGCCGTTCCTGTTCGAGGGCCTGCAATTGTCGGCCGCAAACGAAGAACATGTACGGTACAACGTCGCGAAACTGGTGGCGTTTACGATTGCGGTGCAGAACAACTGTAGGTTGTCGGGACGGGTTTTGTGGTCAGAGTCGGAAAATAATCTGGCGCAGAAATTGATTGCGCAGCTGCAGCAGACGCAGTAAAGCAGTGGCTAGTGGTTAGTGGATAGAAAAGGCCCTGAGGAATCCGGGCGCTTCACGTTTGGGGCCTGCCGCGCGGTGGACGAAATGTACGCACCCACTGAATAGGCAACCGAATTCAGCATTGGCCCAGTTACGAGCACTAGGCCCAGGCCCTCCTGCATACTGTCTCGATAGCTGAAGTAGTTGTACCAAACCCACATCAGCTTGGAACATCCCCGGCACCATCTTGGGTCATACCACTGAAGATCCGAGAAAATTACGAGCAAAAGCCACGCCACGCCTACTGTCCACACCCAACATGAGTACCTACTGGGCATCCGTCGACTAAAGAAAAATCCGCTAACAGCGGCCAATCCCCACGACAACGGGGTATAAGGCAAATCCAGAAGCACGTTTTCGGCTCCATGTGTTAGCCAGGCCGAAGTGAGAACGTTCAAGAGTCCGCCGACAAACGTGCACACGACCATCGCGATTATGACGTCGAGGGCAAATATTCCCAGGTCTTTCGATTTGACCATGATCCTCGCTTTGTTTGGGCAGCGCGAACTGTTAGCAATTATGCGGTGGTCCGCGGAGGATAGACCAGCAAAAAATCGCGGGAACCGAAGTCCCCGCGAGTGATCAATCAAAAACACTTCAACGCTGGCCTAAAGGCCAGCTCTACCGTCACTTTGTTCGACCGCCTTCGATCTTCAGCTCTGCGCTGGCTCCGGCCTGCGCTGCCGCAAGACGGGCGGTCAGCACGCGGAACGGTGAGCAAGACACATAGTTGAAGCCGTTCTTGGCGCAGAACTCGACGGACGCGGGATCGCCGCCATGTTCGCCGCAGATGCCGATCTTGATCGTGGGACGAGTTGCACGACCCTTTTCGACCGCCATCTTGATCAACTGTCCAACGCCTTCCTGATCGAGCGTGGCGAACGGATCCTGCTTCAAGATGCCTTCGGAGAGGTATGCCGTCAGAATTTTGCCGACGTCGTCGCGCGAAAATCCGAAGGTGGTCTGGGTGAGATCGTTGGTGCCGAAACTGAAGAACTCGGCTTCCTTGGCGATCTCGTCAGCCATCAGGGCCGCACGCGGAAGTTCGATCATGGTACCGACGAGGTATTCGACCTTGCTCTCTTTCTCAGCGAAGACCTCTTCAGCAACTCGACGCACGATGGCCGCCTGGTTGGCCATTTCTTTCAGGCCTCCGGTAAGCGGAATCATGACCTCGGGCTTGACCTTGACGCCTTCCTTCGCGACCTTCACAGCGGCCTCGAAAATGGCGCGCACCTGCATCTCGGTAATTTCGGGATAGGTGATGCCGAGACGGCAGCCGCGGAGGCCGAGCATCGGGTTGACTTCGTGTAACTGCTCGACGCGATTCAGCAGCGCACGAAGCTCCTTCAGCTTGGGCGATCTGGGCTTGGTGGCTTCCAGCTTGGCGATGTCGACCATCAGGTCTTCGCGCCGGGGCAAGAACTCATGCAACGGCGGGTCGAGGGTGCGGATGGTGACCGGGAATCCGTCCATGGCACGGAAGACGCCGACAAAGTCGGCACGCTGCATAGGCAGAAGTTTTTTCAGCGCGGCGCGACGGTCCTTCTCGGTGTTAGCGAGAATCATGGAGCGCATGTAGGGCAGACGATCTTCAGCGAAGAACATGTGCTCAGTGCGGCACAGTCCGATACCTTCGGCGCCGAAGGCACGTGCCTGTAAGGCGTCGCGGGGGATGTCGGCATTGGCGCGAACGCCCATGCGGCGGAACGGCTCGGCCCACTTCATCAGTTTGACCAGTTCAGGATCGTCGGGACGAGCTGCAACGGTGTTCAGCTTGCCGTTGATGACACGGCCGGTGGTGCCGTCGAGCGAAATCCAATCGCCACCCTTGAGCACCTTTCCGTTGACGCGCATCTCGCGGGACTTTTCGTCGACGTCGATGTCGCCGGCTCCTGCGACGCAGCACTTGCCCATGCCGCGCGTGACCACCGCAGCGTGGCTGGTCATGCCTCCGCGCGAAGTGAGGATCCCAGCAGCCACTTCCATGCCGCCGATATCTTCGGGCGTGGTTTCGCTGCGGACGAGGATGATCTTCGCCTGCTTGTCCTTCTGGAACTTCTCCACTGCTTCCTCGGCCGTAAAGACGATCTGTCCGACAGCCGCGCCCGGGGACGCCGGGAGCCCAGTAGCCAGGACTTCAATGTCCACACCTTTTTCGGCCAGGCTGGGAACGAGGAAGTCATAGAGCTGGTTGGGTTCGACGCGGAAGATGGCTTCTTCCTTGGTAATTAGGCCTTCTTCGACCATCTGGATGGCGACGCGAACGGCGGCGCGCCCGGTGCGCTTGCCGTTGCGGGTCTGCAGCATGTAGAGGCGACCATCCTGAATGGTGAACTCGAAGTCCTGCATGTCGCGATAATGCTTTTCCAGGCGCGAAGTGATGTCGCGCAGCTGGTTGTAGGTGTCGGGCTGAATCTTTTCCAGCTCGGAGATGTGAATCGGGGTGCGAATGCCGGCGACTACGTCTTCGCCCTGCGCATTCATCAGGAACTCGCCGTAAAACTCTTTGACGCCAGTTGCAGGGTTGCGGGTGAAACCTACGCCGGTGCCGCTAGTGTCGCCGAGATTGCCGAATACCATGGCCTGCACGTTCACGGCCGTGCCGAGCATGTCGTCAATGTTGTTGATGCGGCGGTAGGTCTTGGCGCGATCGTTGAGCCAGGAACGGAACACGGCGTCACGGGCCATCACGAGCTGGTCATGCGGGTCCTGGGGGAACTCTTTCTTGGTGTGCTTGAGCACGACCTTTTTGTATTCGGCGATGACCTCTTGAAGAGCTTTGGCATCGAGATCAGTGTCGAGCTTGGCCTTCTTCTGCTTCTTCTTGCCGTCGAAAACTTCTTCAAACGCGTGCTTAGGAATGTCGAGCACAACGCTGCCGAACATCTGGATGAGGCGGCGGTAGGAGTCGTAGGCAAAGCGAGGGTTGTCGCTGCGCTTGGCCAGCCCTTCGACTGACTTGTCGTTGAGGCCGAGGTTCAGGATGGTGTCCATCATGCCGGGCATGGAGAATTTGGCGCCGGAACGGACGCTAACCAGCAGCGGATTGTCGGCGCCCCCGAGTTTCTGCCCCTGCAGCTTTTCGAGGCGGTCGAGGGCTTCGTCCATCTGCTTGTCAACATCACCCGAAGTCTTGCCACCGCGCATGTACTCGCGGCACGCTTCGGTCTGAATGGTGAAGCCGGGAGGTACGGGCAAGCCGGCATTGGTCATCTCAGCGAGGCCGGCGCCCTTGCCGCCCAGCTCGTCCTTCATTTTTCCGTGGCCTTCGGCATGATTGTCGCCGAAGAAGTAAACGTACTTAACCGATTTTGTGTCGGCCGCTTTGTGTTCGACGTCGATGGTTGGTGTGCTCATGATCAGTCCTCTACTAGCTAACGGAGTTAGGAAGATTTGGTTTCGGTTACGATCTCGCTGAAATCGGCAATGGTGGAAAATTCACGCAAAAGCGTCTGCAAGAGCGCCAGGCGGTTGGCGCGCACGCCTTCGTCGTCAACCATGACCATAACCTTATCGAAGAACAGATCGATAGGCCGACGAAGGCTGCTGATCTCGACAAGTGCAGCGATGTGGTCTTTCTGTTCGCGCAGTTGGCGAACGCGAGCGGCGACTTCGGGAAGCCGAGCCGCCAGAGATTTCTCGGACTCTTCCGTCAGGGCGTCAGGCTCGAGTTGAACAGCGATTTTCTTTCCGCTTTCCTGGGCCTGACGAAGAATGTTCTTGGTTCGCTTGAATGCGACGGAAATGGATGCAAAGTCATCTGAACCGCGTACCTGACTGAGCGCATCGGCGCGTGAAATCGCGTCCACCACGTCGTCGCTGCCGGCGGCGAGAACGGCGTTCACCACGTCATAGGCGAAGCCGTGCACGTCACGCAGGTAGAACTCGAGACGCTCACGCATAAACGAGGCTGTCAATTCGGCGAAGTCGATTTTCTTGTCGAAGCCGGATTCGGCTTTGCTGCCGACGTACTCGACTCGCGCATCGGAAAAGAGCTTGGCGAGCGGGATAGGCAACTTGTGCTCGGCGATAATCTTGACGATGCCGTTGGCAGCGCGGCGCAGAGCAAAGGGATCTTTCGAGCCGGTCGGCTCCAAACCCAACGCAAACATTCCAGCGATGCTGTCGGCCTTGTCGGCGATGGCCAAAACAGCGCCTTCCATCGTCGGCGGAACTGCGTCGTCCATCGATTCGGGCTGGTAGTGATGGTAAATCGCGTCGCCGATGGCATCGGCAGTCGCTTTGGGCAACAGGGGATCGAGTTGCTGCACCTTGGCGTAGAGGCTGCCGATGATGCCCTGGAGTTCGGTGAATTCTTTCACCAGGTCGGTGGTGAGATCTGCTTTGCAGAGCAATGCAGCTTTATGGACGACTCCGGGACGGATGGCAACGCCGGCGTTTTCCAAAACGGTCGAAACCAGGCTCCCAAGTTTTTGCACGCGCAATGTCTTGTCGAAATAGCTGCCCAGATTCTTTTGGAAAGTTACGGCTTTCAACATCTCTACGCGCTGGCGCAGAGAGATCTTCTGGTCGGAGTTCCAGAAGAAGCGCGCATCGTTGAAGCGAGCGCGCAAAACCCGTTCATTGCCGTGGCGGATCAGGCCGTCGGGGTCGCTATCGGTGTTCAGTACAGCAAGAAAATGGGGAGAGAGCTTGCCGTCGGCATCTTCGAGCGCGAAGTACTTCTGGTGATCGCGCATGACCGTGACGAGCACCTCGGCCGGCAATGAGAGAAACTCGGGATCGAAGCTGCCAAGAATCACCGAAGGACATTCGGTGAGATTCACGACGGTATCGAGCAGCAACTTGTCTTCGCGCCAACGGGCACCGGGGATAGTTCGGGTCGCGGCATCGAGTGCTTTGCGAATTCGGTGCTCGCGGTCGGCGGAGCTGACGGTGACGAATTGCTTCGCCAGTGCGGACGAGTAGTTCGCGGGCTGGTCGATTTCGACTGTGCCGCTGGAGAGAATGCGGTGGCCCTGGCTGGTATTGCCGGCGGTAACTCCTCCGAACTCGACAGGCACGACCTGATCATCGAGCAGAGAAACCATCCAACGAACTGGGCGGACAAAGCGCTCGGCTGTCTTGCCGCGCCAGTACATGCTCTTGGGCCAGTAGATGCCGGAAATTTCTTTGGGAAGCGACTCGGCGAGGATATCGTTGGCGGCGCGTCCCTTCTTCTGGACTGTGGCCGCGAGATACTCACCCTTGGGCGTGGTCACCTTTTCTAACGCGCTGACATCGACGCCGGATTTCCGCGCGAAAGCCTCGGCCGCAGGAGTTGGTACACCATCTTTATAGGCAATTTTCAGCGAGGGGCCAGTCAGTTGCTCTTCGACGTCGGGTTGCTGAGTAGAAACATTGCGCGCCAGGACGGCGAGACGACGGGGAGTAGAGTAGGACTCCAGTTCAGGCTTGTCGGCGAGACGCTCGCGACTGAGCAGGCCGGCGGTGCGACGTACGAGTTCATCGCGCGCGTCGTCGATCATGCGGGCGGGAATTTCTTCGGTACCGATCTCGAGTAGGAAGTCAGCCATGAATTCGTGCGTTCCTAGTATTGTGCCGCATAACGTGTTGCGATTGTGTGACTGGGGTCACACGCTTCTCTGGCCCCGGACTAAAGTCCGCGAAAACATCGGCCGTCCCTTACGGGACTCCCTGCCCTTTCTGCCGACCCAGCGCTGAAGCGCTGGGCTATGATCTTTCGCCCCTCCGGGGCTGGGTCATGGGCGATCGAAGTTAGCTTGCAACCTCGACTTTGTTACTGTCCAAGTCCGCGCTCGATTCTTGTTCAGCCTGCTGCTGATCCACGTACGCCTTAGCAACGCCGACGGCAAGCGCGCGGATACGAGCGATCACGCCGACGCGCTCGGTGACGCTGATGGCTCCGCGGGCGTCGAGAATGTTGAACAGGTGCGAGCACTTCAGGCACAGGTCGAAGGCAGCCAGCACTGGAAAGCGGTGGCGGTCGTCCGCCGTGAACTTACTAGGCGCATCGTTTGCGTCAGCCGACTTCCCTTCCTTGCCACTCTTGGGTTTCGCCGTACCTTTGGCATATTCGTCCAACAACGCTTGGCATTCGGCTTCGTAAAGTCGCAAATGCTCCCACGCTTTTTCGACATCGGCGCGTTCGAAGTTGTAAACGGAAAACTGAAGCTCGTCCTGCAGGCGAATCTCCGCGTACTTCACGGGACGACCATCGGGTCCGACGACCCACGTGATGTCGTAAATGCTGTCCACGTCCTGGAGAAATGCAGCAATGCGCTCGAGTCCGTAGGTCAACTCAGCCGAAATGGGATCGAGATCGATGCCGCCGCACTGCTGGAAGTAAGTGAACTGCGTGATTTCCAGGCCATCGAGCATGACCTGCCAGCCGATGCCCCACGCTCCCAGGGTGGGCGACTCCCAATTGTCTTCTTCGAACTTGATGTCGTGCTTACGCAGGTCAATGCCGATCGCGGCCAGTGACGCAAGATAAAGGTCCTGCACGTCGGCCGGCGGCGGCTTGAGGATGACCTGAAACTGCATGTGCTTGAACAGGCGATTGGGATTTTCGCCGTAGCGGCCGTCAGCGGGACGCCGCGAGGGCTGCACGTAGCCAACTCGATAGGGCTTGGGGCCAAGCACGCGGAGAAATGTTTCGGGCGCCATGGTACCGGCGCCGACTTCGACATCGTAGGGCTGCTGCAGCACGCAACCGTTGTCCGCCCAGAAATTTTGCAAGCGAAGGATGAGTTCCTGAAAGGTCAGCGGATTTTGCGAAGAAGGCAAGTTTGTTTTTCTTTCGCGGACTGAAGTCCGCTCTGATATCTGCCGTCCCTACCGGGACTCGGATTCTTATTCCATTTACCCAGCGCTAAAGCGCTGGGCTATGATCTTCCGCCCCTGCCGGGGCTGGCGCTGCCGCGCTACAAACCCAACTGGGTACCACAGTCCATCGTCATCGAATCAACCTGACGTTCGGCACGAATGAAGTCGTGCTCTTTCAAATTCCTACAACTTGTTCAACATGACTGCGGTGACCAACTTCTTCTCGAGGTGCCGTTCCATAATCTGCACACAGTAGCGCCGCAAATCCGCACAGCGAGCGGATGTCCAAGGCTCTGCTGCAAAACTGTCGAGCGGCATGCGAAACATCTGCATCGCCATCGCGCGCGAGTCTGCGCTCAGTTCAGACGATGCCAACCGCTTGTGCTCCATGCACAACAGCCCGTCCGCCAAGGCGTGGTAAAACGCCCTACTACCATTCAGCGACTGTCCACAACGACTGCACGTGCCCAACTCGGGCAAAAATCCAACCAGCCGTACCAGCCAAAGCTGGAAGTACGTTAACGGCATCCAAATCGCGTCGCCGCGCAAATGACGCATCACCGAAATCGCGAGCCGATAAATCGCGTCGTTGACTTCGCGGTCGGGCAGCAATTCGTCGAGCGTTTCGGCAAGATGCTCCAATGCCACCACGCGCGGGTAATTGATCGTGCTCGAAAGCGGAGACTCCAGAATGTCGCAGGAATCGAGCCGAGCCAGTTCCTGCCGCTCACGATCCTCGTAATACACCCGAACACAGGTGAGCGGCTCCAACGCACCGCCAAACCGCCGGCGAGACTTCTTGGCAGCGCGCGCGACTCCTTTGAGCTTGCCCTCAACCCGTGTAAAAAGGGTGACCAGAAGATCGGCTTCGCGCAGCGGATAGGTTCGCAAAACGATCGCTTCCGACTGCTTGAGGGCCATGAATTATCGCCTGATTCCCAGGAAACAACCGGGCGGACGAGCCGAGATGTCGCGTGCGAAACTGCGCCTGTATCGCAGGCTTCCACTGACCAGCCAAGCTACTGCGCCGTAATGGATTATTCTACTGGCAGGAATTGGCTTCTGCAAAGCGGCGACATATGTTTTTCGGTACTTAGAATGTATGACAAAAGGCCCTAAGTCCGACAGCAGTGCCCCCTCCCCTTCTCACCCAATAGTGGCGCTTGTGGGATTCATGGGCAGCGGCAAAACCTCGACCGGTGAGGCGCTTGCGAAGCTGCTGGGGTGGGATTTTGTTGACCTCGACGCGGAGATCGAGGCGCTGGAGAACAGGTCGGTTCGAACCCTTTTTCAGGAGCGCGGAGAAGCAGCCTTCCGTGACACGGAACATAAGGTGCTCTGCAGGTGCGTCCTCGAGCGTCAGCGTCCGACTGTGATCGCGCTCGGCGGTGGAGCGTTTGTACAGGCCAACAATGTTGCCATCCTGCGGGAAACGGGTGTGCTCACCGTGTTCCTCGACGCGCCTGTAGACGAGATGCTAGAGCGGTGTGGCGTTGAGGACGCAGCTGATCCGGCAAATCCGCGGCCGTTAGCGGCAGACGCCGGCGAGTTCCGCGCCTTATACGAGCAAAGGCTCCCCTATTACCGTGCGGCTCATGTGACCGTCCAAGCCTCAGGCAAGAGCGTCGTCGAGGTCGCGCAGGATATTGCCGCGAGTCTGGAATTGCAGAGATGTCCGTAGTTTCGTTGAGGGCGTATTCACTGGTTGGTGTCGGCCGCGCAGGCGCTCGCCAACGGTGTTGTAAACTAATTTTTACAGACAATGTCACGGCAAAAAATACCCGTCGGAATAGTCGGCGCTACCGGAGTTGTAGGACAGCGCTTCATTCAGCTGCTGGAGAACCATCCCTGGTTTGAAGTCGCATGGTTGGCTGCGTCAGACCGTTCGGAAGGCAAGACCTACGAAGAGGCAGTGCGGTGGCGGCTGAAGACATCGATCCCTGAGCGGGTTCGCAAGATGTCGGTTTCTCCCGCTGGTCCCGACGGAGCGCCGCGCGTGATTTTTGCGGCACTGGATGCTGGGATCGCGCGCGAACTGGAACCGAAGTTCGCCGAGGCAGGATGCGCCGTGGTAAGTAACTCGTCGGCGTTTCGTATGCAGCAGGACGTGCCGCTAGTGATTCCTGAGGTGAACCCCGATCACCTTGCGCTGATCGAGCAACAATGCTGGCGCAAAAAGTCGGGTGGCTACATCGTGACAAATCCGAACTGCTCGGCCATCGGCCTGGTGGTTGCGCTGGCTCCTCTGCACCAAACTTTTGGCGTCGAATCGTTGTTTGTGACCACGATGCAAGCGGTCAGCGGTGCAGGCTACCCTGGAGTGGCGTCGCTCGACATTCTGGGCAACGTGATTCCCTTCATCAAGAATGAGGAAGAGAAGATGGAGGAGGAGACGAAAAAGCTGCTCGGAAAATTGAATAGCCATAGCGTGCAGGACGCGGGCTTCAGAATGACGGCACACTGCAACCGCGTCGCGGTAGAAGATGGGCACACGGAGTCGGTTTCGGTGAAGCTGAAGAAGAAGGCCGATGCAGAAACCGTCATCGCAGCGTTCCGTGAGTTCCGCTCCACGCCTTACGAGTTGGGATGCCCGTTGGCGCCGGAACGCCCGATCGTTTACGACCCTGCACCGGACCGTCCGCAGCCACGCTTCGACCTTGATCGCGGCAACGGAATGACCGTCAGTGTGGGAAGGCTTCGCGCGTGCGGCGTGTTGGACTACAAGTTCACAGTGCTTTCGCATAACACGATTCGCGGTGCTGCGGGCGCCGCGCTGCTGAACGCCGAGATGTTGAAAGTCCAAGGCTACCTATCGTGAATTCTGCCGTAATTCCATCATTGCTCCCGGCGGTCGTGCCGTGATCGTAATGAAATTTGGCGGTACCTCGGTCGAGGATGCCACTGCCATCGATCGCATCGCCGGAATCGTAAAAGGACGACTGGCCAAGCATCCTTTCGTCGTGGTAAGCGCCATGTCGAAGGTGACGGACACCCTCCTTTCCATGGCGGCGGCCGCGGGCAAGGGTGAACGCGACAAGGCGCTCAATTTGTGCCATCAGGTCCGGGAACGGCACTTCAACACCGCAGGTGAACTGCTGGGCACGGGTCTCTTTACCGAGCTACACTCGGAACTCCATTCAGAATTCGACTCTCTGGAACAACTGCTTCGTGGCATCTCGGCGGTCGGTGAACTAACACCACGGACTTCAGATTATGTAGTGTCATTTGGCGAGCGGCTGTCGAGTATCATCATCGCTGCAGCATTCGTCGCGCGCGATGTTCCAGCAACGCTGCTCGATGCGCGGCAGATCATCATCACCGACGGACAGCACGGGCGCGCTATTCCGCAGGTCGACGAGATCAATCACCTGTTGCAGCTGCACGCAAAACCACTGATTGACGGCGGTCGCGTGCCGGTGATGGGTGGATTCATCGGATCGACCCGCGAGGGCATTACTACCACAATTGGGCGCGGCGGATCGGATTTCTCTGCGGCACTGGCCGGCGCGGGATTGAACGCCGAACGCATTGAAATCTGGACCGACGTCGATGGCATGAAGACGACCGACCCGCGAATTTGCCCGAATGCGCACCGCATCAAGGTCATCAGCTTCGACGAAGCGGCGGAATTGGCGTACTTCGGGGCGAAGGTCCTGCATCCCGCAACGGTGTTGCCCGCTGTCGAGAAAAACATTCCGGTGCTGGTGCTGAACTCGCGAAACCCCGAGAATGAAGGCACGCGGATTGTGGCACGCACGCCCCAGAAATCGAAATCGCTGTTCAAAGCCATTGCGGCAAAGCAACGCATCACGATCATTGAGATTGTCGCAGCACGAATGCTGATGGCGCACGGCTTTCTCGCCGCAGTGTTTGAGATCTTCGAACGTCACCGTTGCGCAGTCGATATCGTGTCCACTTCGGAAGTCAGCATCTCGGTGACGGTCGATTCGAACGAGGCGATTCCTGCGATCGCAGCGGACCTGGAAAAGCTTGCCTACGTGAAATTCTCAGGACGGCAGGCAATCATCTGCCTGGTAGGAGAAAGCATCCGCGAGCGGCCCGGAGTGGCGGCGCAGGTGTTCGACGCGGTGAAGGACATTAACGTGCGAATGATTTCGCAGGGTGCGTCGGAAATCAACATGTCATTCGTCGTGGAAGAAACAGACGTGCCGGCTGCGATCCAGCGATTACACGCGAGGTTTTTTTCGGAAGTCGATCCCGAGGTATTCGATTGAGCACGCGGCCGCTCCATCTCGTGCTACTGGGGCGCGGGAAGACCGGTTCCATCGTGGCTGAGGTAGCGCACGAGCGGGGCCATCGTACAACCGTTCTCACCGAGGTCGAGAATCCGAACGCCGCTTGGTTGACAAACCAGAACTTACAGGATGTTGATGCTGTGATCGATTTCACAGCGCCCGACGCGGTCATGGCACATATCGCTGCATGTCTGGGCGCGAAGAAGCCGCTGGTGGTAGGCACGACAGGTTGGTACGGCGAGTTGGAGCGGGTGCGAGAGGAAGTTGAGCACGCCGGCTCGGGCTTCGTGTTCGGCGCTAACTTTTCTTACGGCGTGAACCTGTTCTTCCAGATTGCGCGAACGGCGGCGCCAGCCCTAGAGCACGGATACGCTGGCCACATTACTGAGACTCACCACATCCACAAGAAAGATGCCCCGTCCGGAACCGCCATCGCGTTGCAGAGGGTGGTTGAACAGGCCTCAGGCGTCCATGCGGAGATTACCTCAGAGCGTGAAGGCGACGTGATGGGGATACATACGCTGGAACTGTCTTCGGCGGGCGATCGGATTCTACTGAGCCATGAAGTGACGTCACGCCGCGCGTTTGCGGAAGGTGCGGTGCTCGCGGCCGAATGGATCGTGGGCAAGACGGGCTTCTACGATTTCAAAGATATTTTCGGCCAACTCTGATTTTTCACAGGCGGTTGGTCATACAATTTCGGCAAGAGGTAGTCAGGCACAATGAAACTGCGCGGATGCGGCACCGCTCTGGTCACACCCTTCCATCGAGATGGCAGCCTGGACGAAATGGCACTGCGCCAGTTGGTGCGCTGGCAGGTAGATGCCGGAATTGATTTCCTTGTGCCGTGTGGTACAACCGGCGAGACGCCGACACTCAGCCACGACGAATGGCTGCGAGTGATCGATGTGACGATTGAGACCGCGGAGGGCCGCGTCCCGATCATGGCAGGCGCCACCTCCAACAATACGCAGGATGCAGTCGCGAAAACCAAGGAGGCCTCCGAGCGGGACGGAGTGGATTTCATCCTCTCGGCTACGCCCTACTACAACAAGCCCACACAGGAAGGTGTTTACGAGCATTTCCGGGCCGTCGCGGACGCCTCGCAGAAGCCGGTGCTGCTGTACAACATCGCCGGTCGCACAGGTACGAACATTGAAACTGCGACACTGCGACGACTCGCTGAAATTCCCAACATCCTCGGCGTCAAAGAAGCCAGTGGCAACATCTCGCAGATCGCGGAAGTCTGCGCCACGATGCCCGAAGAGTTTCTAGTTTTCTCCGGCGATGACGCGGTTACGCTGGCGGTGATCGGACTGGGCGGTGTCGGGATTGTTTCCGTGGTCTCTAACGAGATTCCTGCGGAGATGACCCGCATGACGCAGGCGGCACTAGCCAACAAATGGGACATGGCGCGCCTGATTTTCCGGAAGTATCTGCCGCTGATGCAGGCCAACTTCATCGAGTCGAATCCGGGACCAGCGAAAGCCGTGCTCTCGATGATGGGACGAATCGAAGAAGTGTATCGCCTTCCCATCGTGCCCATGCGCCCCGAGAATCGAATGAAGCTGGAAAAAGTCGTCAGCGAACTCGGACTGCTGCAACCACATTCGCTGACGGTGCAATAGCAGTCTTCCCTTCTCACTCGCAGTCAAGCTAGTAGGGCAAAGCTGGAGCCGCGACCAGCAAGCGTTTATACTGCCCGCAAGATGCGCGACCTGCAAACTTCGATCGAACAGTTGTACGCAGCGGGAGCCGCTGCGGTCACCAATCCAGACGCCCGGATAACATTCGAAATGTTTCGGGACGCGTTGACGGCCGGCACAGTGCGAGCCGCCGAGCAGGTGGACGGGAGCTGGCGAACCAACGCGTGGGTCAAGAAGGGCATCCTGCTGGGCTTCCGAATCGGCGCGCTGGTGGAGAGCGGCGATCCAAACGTTCTTAGGTTTGTCGACAAAGATACCTATCCCATTCGTTCGTTTACGACGGAAGACCGCGTTCGTGTTGTGCCCGGCGGATCTTCGGTGAGGGCAGGCGCATATGTTGCGCCTTCCGTCGTGTGCATGCCACCGATGTACATCAATGTTGGCGCCTACGTGGACGAAGGCTCGATGGTGGATTCGCACGCCCTGGTGGGATCGTGCGCGCAGGTCGGCAGGCGAGTTCATATCAGCGCTGCCGCGCAGATTGGCGGTGTGCTGGAGCCGATCAATGCGTCTCCGGTCATCATTGAAGATGACGTGCTGGTGGGTGGGAATTGCGGTGTCTATGAAGGCACGTGGGTTGGTGCACGCGCAGTGCTGGGAGCCGGCGTAATCCTAACGCGATCGACTCCGCTGTTCGACCTGGTGGAAGGCGTGATCCACCGCTCGACTGAGACTGATCCTTTGCACGTGCCAGAAGGAGCAGTGGTAGTGCCGGGATCGCGCGCCATCACGAAGGGCAAGGCTGGTGAGTGGGGCCTGTCGCTGTATACGCCCGTCATCGTGAAGTATCGCGACGAACGCACCGACCGCGGTGTCGAACTCGAGGACATCCTCCGTTGAGAACCGCATGACAACCGCCAAACAGGATCATCGTGAACATGTGTTCCTGGTGATCGCGGCCGTCGCGGCGGCGGCAACGGTGCTGGTTTGGCTAACCTCCCATTCGGCCCCGTTGTTGTTGGTCATGCGATGGCTGGTGCTGCTCACGCTGGTCACGTATGCGGCGTTTAAGCGAACGCTTACTGCGTGGATCTTCGTCGCTATGCTGCTCGGCGCCGAGATCGGCCACGACTTTCCTCACGCTGCCACCCACCTGCGAGTCCTGGCGCTGATTTTTCTGCGCCTGATCAAGACCATCATCGCGCCACTGCTATTCGCGACGCTGGTGGTCGGAATCGCTGGACATTCTAACCTGCGGCAGGTGGGACGCCTCGGTCTGCGGTCGATCATCTTCTTCGAGATCGTCACGACCCTGGCAATCTTTCTGGGGTTGGCCGCGATCAACCTGTCGAAGGCAGGAGTCGGCGTTCAGCTGCCGATCAGCGCAGCGACATCCGAAACCGGCGTCGCGAAACTCAGCGCCGAAGACACCATACTGCACGTCTTCCCCGAGAACATCGCGAAAGCGGTCGCTGACAACGCCGTCTTGCAGGTTGTGGTATTCAGCCTGATTTTTGCCATAGCCCTGGCAATGATCAGCGAACCAAAACGCCGCGTGATGCTGGCTTTTTGCGAAAGCCTGGCCGAGACGATGTTCAAGTTTACCAACATCGTTATGCTGTTCGCGCCCATCGGTGTTGGCTCCGCCGTCGCGTATACCGTCGCAACCACTGGACTCGGCGTGCTCGGCAGCCTTCTGAAGCTGCTGGTCACCTTGTATGCCGCCTTGGTGGTCTTCGTGTTTGCAGTTCTTCTGCCCATCGCGCTGCTGTTTCGGGTTCCGCTCAAGCGGTTTGTCCGGGCTGTGTCCGAACCGGTGACCATCGCATTCGCCACCGCAAGCTCCGAGGCTGCGCTGCCACGCGCCATGGAAGCGATGGAAGCGATCGGCGTGCCGCGGCAAATCGTGGCTTTCGTCATCCCCACCGGATACAGCTTCAACCTCACCGGAAGCTCGCTCTATTTGTCGGTCGCTGCAATCTTCGTGGCGCAGGTTGGCGGCATGCATCTGGCGATAGGACAACAGTTCATGATCGTGTTGACGCTCATGCTCACCAGCAAGGGCGTCGCCGGCGTGTCGCGGGCAGCGTTGGTCATCCTGCTGGCAACCGCAACTTCGCTTGGTCTGCCAACCGAACCAGTGTTCCTGCTGCTTGGTGTCGATCAGCTACTCGACATGGGTAGGACGGCGGTGAACGTGCTCGGCAACTGCCTGGCAACCGTCGTCATGGCGAAATGGGAAGGTGAGTTTGGAGTAGAACAGCCTTCGCCGGAAGTTGTGGAAGCACTGAATCAGTGACGGTTAACGCCGTGACGCAACCACAGACGACAAGACCATTCGAGCTCTCCGCTGCGAATTCTGCTTACGACGTACCGGACTCCCGCAGGAGCAGCGCGGCCTCTTGTTCCCGGCGCCGCCTCGCTTCCATGTGCCGCTGGCGAAAGTGGGCAACGGCACGCTGTCCCCACACTCGCATGAAGTAGTAGTTCAAGCATGCACCAATCGCCGAGCTTACGATCGGGATCAATCGTGCCGTCCACTTCTCCAGCATCTCCGCGCTGGCATTGGCGGCGATGCGCTGGATCACACGCGGCACAAACTTGGCCACCACTCGCCTTTCGACCAGGTCGCGGCTGATGTCCACACCCGCCGCACTTGCCGCAGCCACCCAGAGCTCCGCTTCTTCCTGCTCGGTGTTGTACGCGAATCCGTAAATCAGGCTGAGCTTCTGAATCATGCGAATGGTAATGGCCGCCAGTATCCCGAGATCAGGGATGATGGTGAACATGCCTCCCATGCCAAGCCCTGCGCCTTCGGCGGCCGCGATCTTCATGCTGCCGCGAATCGTCTCTTCGGCGATCTGGTCGAGCACCGCGAGGTTGACGGAGTACACGCCGTCGTAGGTAAGTGCGGGCAGACTGTACGCCACGCGCAGATGCTGCAGATACTTGTCGGGATCGACCCTGACGGTCTCATAGGCCTTCATGAAAGCGCTGCGAACGGCGCTTTCCAGACCCCGCCTTAGCAAGGATTTTCCGCTGCTGTCTCCGCCACTTCTCATTCTTTTTCCAGTATAGGGAATTTTCCGATGAAGTGGCCGAGACGTCCTCAGTTTCGCCGTCAGCGCTGTGCTAGCATCGAGACTTACTGATGCCGACTGGAAAACTACAAGTAGTCCCACTGGGTGGACTCGGCGAATTTGGCATGAATTGCATGGCCATTCGCTGGGCCGATGACATTATCGTGATTGACGCCGGCCTGATGTTCCCCGAGGCCGAGCTGCTGGGCGTCGATATCGTCGTACCCGACATCACCTATCTCACGGAGAACCGCGAACACGTTCGCGCCATCGTGCTGACGCACGGCCACGAAGACCACATCGGCGCCCTGCCGTGGATCCTGTCGGAACTCAACGTCCCGGTTTACGGTACGGAGTTCACGCTGGCGTACGTGGAAGGCAAGCTGGAGGAGCACGGCCTACTGGACGACGCCGAGCTCAACGAAATCCAGGCCGGCGAGTCATTCAAGATCGGGCCGTTCACCATCAACCCGATTCAGGTCACCCACAGCCTGGTGGATTGCGTCGCGTTAGCCATCCACACTCCGCTGGGAGTGTTGATTCACACCGGTGATTTCAAGGTTGACCCAACACCCACTGACAATCGTCTGTTCGACCTGCACGCATTTGCCGAGTATGGCAAGCAGGGAGTTTTGGCGCTGTTTCAAGATTCGACCAACGTCGAACGCCGAGGTTACACGCCCAGTGAGCGAGCGGTGCGGGCACGATTCGATGAGATTTTCAGCCGCGCCAAGCGGCGTTTGTTTATTTCTTGCTTTTCGTCGTCGATCCACCGCATCAAGCTAACCGTGGATACGGCCCTCGAGCATGGACGCAAGGTCACGCTAGTCGGCCGTTCGATGATGGAATCGGCAGAAATCGCCCAGGATCTGGGATACGTCGATGCGCCCGATGGGCTGATAATCCATCCCTCCCAGGCGAAAGATTTGCCGCCGGAGAAAGTCTGCGTCCTGATCAGCGGAACGCAGGGTGAACCGATGTCGGCGCTCTCGCGCGCGGCCGTCGACAATCACAAACATGCGCGGATTCAGGCGGGCGACACCGTCGTGCTGTCGTCGCGCATCATCCCGGGCAATGAGAAAGCCATCTATCGAGTGATTGACCACCTGTTTCGCCGCAATGCGCACGTGATTTACGACGACGGCTCTCAGCCGCCGGTCCACGTCAGCGGCCACGCCAGCCAGGAAGAGTTGAAGCTCATCATCAACTTGGTGAAGCCGCAGTATTTCATTCCCATCCATGGCGAATACCGGCAACTCAAGCTGCATGCCGAACTAGCTGGATCGATGCATGGTTCGGTCGGTAACGTGTTGATGATCGAGAGCGGCGATGTTCTGGAGTTCGACGAGATCGGCGCCCGCAAAGCGGGTCGCGTGGCAGTAGGCCGCATCTGCATCGATTCCAACTCCATGGGTGACGTCGTTGAAGACCTCATCATCCGCGATCGCCGGCATTTGAGCGAAGACGGAATTGTGTTGCCGATCATCGCCATCAACAAGCTGACGGGCAAAGTCGAGACTTCGCCGGAAATCGTAATGCGCGGGTTCTCGTCCGGCGCGACCGACGACGATTTTCTCGATCAAGCTCGGGTAGTGGTGATGAACACGCTAGAAGCGTCCAGCGATGAAGAACGGGCGGATTATGGCGTCATCAAGGAAAAAATACGCCAGGATTTGAAACGCTTCATCGTGAAACACACATCACGTCGCCCGCTCATTATGCCGGTAATCTTAGAAATCTAGCATGGTCACGCTCGACCAAATTAAAGATGCTCAGCAACGCTTGCGCGGAGTCATCGCTCGTACGCCGCTCATCCGTTACTATCCGCCTGCGTCCGATCGACCGGGAACAACCCCTAGTTCCTCCGACGAGGAGTTATATTTCAAGCCCGAAAGTCTACAACCTATAGGTTCGTTCAAGCTGCGGGGAGCGTACAACAAAGTTGCTTCGCTGCCTGAGGACGAGAGACAGCGGGGCGTGATTTCTTACTCCAGCGGCAATCATGCCCAGGGTGTCGCATATGCAGCGCGCGCGATGGGAGTAACGGCAGTGATCGTGATGCCGCGCAACGCGCCCAAGATCAAGGTTGACAGCACCGCAGCGCTGGGAGCGGAAATCGTGTTCGTCGGTCCCGCAAGCGCCGATCGTATGGCGAAAGCCGAGGAACTTGCCGCGCAAAATGGATATGCCATCGTTCCGCCTTATAACGATGAGCACATCATCGCCGGCCAGGGAACGACTGGTCTGGAGATTCTGGAAGATTGCCCTGACGTCGAACTCGTCCTCGTACCATGCGGGGGCGGCGGGCTAATCAGCGGCATTGCCACCGCCGTGAAGCTCAGCGGTTCTGCAACAAAGGTCGTCGGTGTCGAGCCCGAACTGGCCAACGACGCCCAACAAAGTTTCCGCAAGGGTGAGATTGTCCAGCTACCTGCAGAGCGCGTGTCGAGTACACTCGCCGACGGCTTGCGTACGCAATCAGTGGGCGTCCTGAACTTCGAGCACATCCGCAAATACGTTGACGACATGATCACGGTAACGGAAGACGAGATTCGCAACGCGGCGCGGCGCATGGTAAGAGAGTCGCGCATCGTGGCCGAACCAAGCGGTGCGGTAACATTCGCGGCATGGCTCTACCATCGCGATGAGTTGCCGGCCTCGAAGAAGACCGTTGCGGTAATCAGTGGTGGAAATATCGAGCCGCAATTGCTGGCGCAAATCCTCTCGGAGGATAGAGCGGCTGAGTAGTACGTTGGGGATCAACCGCTCGCAGATTTTGGAGAGCAGCATGGTGTCGTTGAAGCATGTAATCACTGCATGTGCGTTTGTTTTGGCCATGTCGGTTGCCGGAATGGCGGCCATCGAGCGCGGAATCATCATCCGGGAAGCGATCATCTACGTTTCACCAGATGCGTCCTCCGCCAAGCTGTCGAATGTCGGCCGGGGTCGCGAGGTAGCTGTAATTGAGCGATCCCCTGGCTGGGCCAATGTTGTCGCCACCGTGGAGGTCGACCCCGACCAGGAAACCGAACGTAACGTGACCGGCTGGATCGTGGATAAGGGAGTGATCACCGCCTCAACGCCGGAGGGCGACAAGATTATCTTCGGCGAAGCGGTGGATTCTGAAGCCGAAGCCAGCAAACGCGGCGGGCGCAAGGGTTCGGCGCAGGATGCCATGCGACTCTATGCGCGTCTCGCCGAGTACTTCCCTACTTCGCCGTTGGCCGCAGAGTCTGCCGATCGCTCGGCCGACATTCGCTGGCAAATTGAAGCGATCGACGCAGCGACCCGACCTTCGTCGAAGGAAAGTGACCCTTCTTTGAAGTATCAGATCGATGAGCAATACATGAAGAAGGTCATCAAGAAGTTTCCGGGGACGAAGTGGGCGGACTTGGCTGCCTACCGATTGCTCGACAATAAGACGTGCGGAGAATGGGCGGCTGAGGCGAAATGTCCTGAGTTGGAAGCCAATCTTTATATGAAGTACGTCGCTGACCACCAGCAGTCACCGAAGGCTCCGGAAGCGCTCTACAAGGCTGCGTGGCGATATTCGGCGCTGATCGTGATCTACAAGTCCAACAATGACGGCAAGCGCGCCGCTGATTCTTCGGCGCGCGCGACGTCGACGGCCCAGCGAATCATCACGCAATTTCCCGATAACAACGATTGGTCGACGCGGGCCCAGCGGTTGTTGTACATGATGCAAAACAACATGCCCACATTTGGGCCCACGGTGGAATAGTTTGCCTATTCTCGAAGCGATTGTCCTCGGTATCGTCCAGGGTCTTACTGAATTCCTGCCAGTCTCCAGCACCGCTCATCTGGCGCTCGTCCCCTGGCTTGTCACCAAGCTGGGAATAGCCAACTGGAGCGATCCCGGTCTCACCTTCGACGTTGCGCTGCATGCCGGCACGCTGTTCGCAATCCTCATTTACTTCTGGCGGACCTGGATCCAAATCCTGCGCGCTGCATTCGGCGGAAAGGTTGTGCGCTTCTCGGAAACCAGCGACAACTTGCGCGATTTGACGCCGGAAGAGCAAAGCCGCGAACGCCGATTGCTGTGGTACATGATCGCTGCGACCATACCGGCGGCCCTTGCAGGGGCGCTGCTCGAGAAGCGCATCGAAACCAGCTTCCGCGCACCGGCGCTCGTGGCTTCCATGCTGATTATCGTTGCGATCATCATGTGGCTGGCCGAGCGCACCAGCCGGTTTGTGAAGCCGGTGAGCGACATCACGTTCACCGACGCCATGACTGTCGGAGTACTGCAAGCCTTCGCCGTTATTCCCGGCGTCTCTCGCTCCGGAATCACCATCACTGGCGGCTTGTTCCGCAACTTCACGCGTGAGGCCGCTGCGCGATTCAGCTTCTTGCTGTCCACACCGATTATCGCGGGCGCAGCGCTGCTCAAACTTCATCACGTCATGAAGGAAGGATTGCCACCGGGAATGGCGACCGGATTTGCGGTCGGCATGATTGTTTCGGCGATAGTGGGCTATGCAACCATCGCGTGGTTCATTCGGTACCTTCAGACGAAGACCTTGTCGGTGTTCATCGTCTACCGCATCGTGTTCGGCATCGCGATCCTTTTGCTGGGCTATTTTGGCGGCTTTTCGCTCTAGTTTGAGGAGTCGGGTTAGCGGGCGAGGGGGACACTACTTCGCCAACTGCCCGCGGAGCAATTTTCGCCTCATCGCTTTACATTCTTGGGATAATTATTGCTGCTCTGGCGTACTTCGGGCACGTCGCAGGTTCACGCGTAGCTGGCTGCCGCGCATGCGGTGCGGTGTCTGCCTGGGCTGAGTTGAGCAGGTGGAATGGGTCCCAGGAAACGACGCGGAACTCTTGCGCAGTCCAACGCCTACATGACTGTACTGGCACGCGCATTCACGCCCACCTCGAACCGGCGGCTCAATGAGCTGATCGGCTTCGTTGTGCTCATCTTCGCGCTCCTCCTTATCCTCGCGCTGGTGTCGTATTCTCCGCTGGACCCGTCGCTCAACACCGCGGCGGCTCCGCCCGTTGGACGCCCGTCGCACAACTGGATCGGCCCGTTTGGTGCGGTTACCAGCGACCTCACGTTGCAGGTATTCGGCGTCTCAGCGTTTCTGATCCCGATCTTCCTGGCGATGTATTCGCTGCGCTGGTTCCGTTCGCGGCCTATCCTTTCACCCATTGCCAAAAGCCTCGGTGCGGCCGGCCTGTTGCTGTTCGCGGCTGGACTGCTGGGTCTGCTGCCTTGGGGCTATCGCTGGATGGGCGCCATTCCGATTGAGGGCTTACTGGGCCGAATTCTGGCCGATGCCCTGATTCACTACTTCAACGTCGTCGGCGCGTATCTGATCTGCCTGACCATGATCGCCGTGGCGCTATACCTGGCAACCGCATTTTCCTTTGGCGCGATGCACATCTGGTCGCAAACCCGGTTCTCCTTTGTCTATGCGGCGCTGGACCGGTTTTCCGATTGGCGCGCGGAACGGGAACGCAAGAAAGCTGCGAAGGAGTTGGAGAAGAAGCGATCTGCCGCCAATGCCAAGCCCGTGGTGACGGCACAGTTAGTTCCGCGCCGGGCTGACGCTGCCGAGCAAGCCCCAGTCGCGGAGAATTCCCCGCGAGTACCTGTTGCGAAGGATTCTGCGCGAGGCTCCGTTAAGAGCGGGATCGAACGCATGTTCGACGCCGAACTCGGACAGCATTCGCCGACGACTGCGGCGCGACCGTTACCAAGCGAAGAACCAACGACGACCGCGGACGCTCCAAAAAGAGCTGCCACAGAGCGGGCCGATTGCCGTGACCTCACGCGCCGACAACTCGAACCATGGCAAGACCACCATGCCGAAACTGGCTGGGGGATTCAAGCTGCCTTCGACGGCCCTGCTGAGAAGGCCCGACGAGCACAGCGCCATCAACGAAGAAGAGCTTAAGACCACGGCGCAGGTGCTGCAGGAGAAATACGCGGAGTTCGACGTCCGCGGACAGGTCACGCAAATCAATCCTGGGCCTGTGGTGACGACGTTCGAGTTCAAGCCTGAAGCTGGTATCAAGTACAGCCGCATCACCGGATTGAGTGATGACCTTTGTCTTGCGTTGCGGGCCGAGAGCATCCTGATCGAGCGCATGGCGGGAAAGTCCACGGTTGGCCTTCAAGTGCCCAACCACCAGCGCGAAACCATCTGGCTGCGCGAAGTGGTCGAGTCGCAGGAGTTTCTCGGCGGCAAGTCGAAGCTCACACTGGCCATGGGCAAGGACATCAACGGCCGCATCGTCACTGCCGACCTCAATGCCATGCCGCACTTGCTCATCGCCGGCTCGACGGGTTCCGGCAAGAGCGTGGCCATCAACGCGTTCATCATGTCGATCCTGTACAAGGCGACGCCGGAAGAAGTGCGGTTGATCCTCGTCGATCCCAAACGCCTGGAACTGGGCAATTACGAGGGCGTTCCGCATCTGCATACGCCCATCATTACCGAACCGAAGCTGGCTTCCAACGCGCTCCGCAATGCGGTGCGCGAGATGGAACGCCGCCTGAAAGTGCTGGCGGAAAAGGGCGTCCGCAACATCGATCAATACAATCGCCTGTTTGATGGCGGAACGGCCAACCTT
>CAWIPZ010000022.1:0-284098 GCA_963837915.1 uncultured Acidobacteriaceae bacterium | reverse complement strand
GCAGACACAATCAACACACAGGAAAGGTTTCGGCAAATGCCACGCGGTCTCGGTTTAAACATCGGAACTCCTCGAAGCGGCGAAACGCGATAGGCCGCATCTTGCCAAGGAGCGATGTTATTGGAAGCACGAGCGGGCGGCAAACCGAACTACGCAGCGATTGTTTTGAAACTTGGACTGCAAACGGAGTACAGTGTCGGATGGCCCGCTTGCCGTCGCGGCAAACACCCACAAAGGTCAGCGCAAAGTAATGCAAAAACCGCCAAAGTCGTTCTGGCAGATCTGGAACATGAGTTTCGGGTTCCTCGGCATTCAGTTTGGCTGGGGACTGCAGATGGCCAACATGAGCGCCATCTACGAGTACCTCGGTGCGCGGGCTGACCAGATTCCGATTCTGTGGCTGGCCGCGCCACTGACGGGACTGCTGGTGCAGCCGATCATCGGCCACGCCAGTGACAATACCTGGACGCGCCTCGGCCGGCGGCGACCGTATTTCCTGACCGGCGCAATTCTCAGTTCGTGCGCACTGATTCTGATGCCGCGTTCGTCCACGCTGTGGATGGCGGCGGGACTGCTTTGGATTTTGGATTCCTCCATTAACATCAGCATGGAGCCATTTCGAGCCTTCGTGGCCGACCTGCTGCCGGAGGAACAGCGGACGCGCGGCTTTGCCATGCAGAGTCTGTTCATCGGACTGGGAGCAGTGGTCGCATCGGCGCTGCCGTGGCTGCTCACAAATTTTTTTCATTTGCACGCGGACACGACGGGCCATGCGATTCCGCTGACCGTACGACTGTCGTTCTATATTGGTGCCGCGGCATTCTTCTGTGCCGTGCTGTGGACGATACTGACCACACCGGAATATCCGCCGGCCGATCTGACTGCATTCCGCCTGAAGAAATCGGAACACCGCGGAATCGGCAGCCATGCCGAAGAAATTTTCACAGCGATTCGCAATATGCCGCTGACGATGCGCCAATTGGCTCCGGTGCAGTTGTTGACGTGGCTGGGGCTGTTCTGCATGTGGCTGTATTTTCCGGTGGCCGTGGCTCGCAACGTGTTTGGCGCCACCGACCAGACCTCTCCGGTTTACACGCGTGGCGTGGAATGGGGCGGAGTTTGTTTCGGCATGTACTCGCTGGTTTGCTTCGTGTTTTCGTTTTTCCTGCCGGCGCTGGCCAAGGCGGTTGGCCGGAAACACGCGCACAGCCTGAGTTTGCTTTGCGGTGCGGCAGGGCTGGCGTCGGTGGCTGTGATTCACGACAAGAACCTGCTGCTGCTCTCGATGGTCGGCGTGGGAATCGCGTGGGCTAGCACGCTGTCGATGCCCTACTCAGTGCTCGCCGGGTCATTGCCTGCGGAACATACCGGCGTCTATATGGGCATCTTCAACTTCTTCATCGTACTGCCTGAAATAATTGCGTCTCTTGGGTTTGGATGGGTCATGAATCACCTGCTCAACAACAACCGGCTTGCGGCGGTGATTGCAGGCGGTGTGTTCATGGCGCTGGCAGCCTTGCTGATGCAGCGCGTGATCGATCCGGGAGCCGCAGTAATTGAAGAAGCTGTACCGCTCCCCGGGGATGCCGAATTGCTTCCCTCTGCGGAACGGACGTTCAGCCCGGGCACTTCTTCCCATTGATGCATTTATCATGGTTCACTTCCAACGCAGGTAGCCACGCATGACCTTCCCACGATCCAGCGGAATTCTTCTCCACCCCACATCGCTTCCCGGTGCACACGGCATCGGAGAGCTTGGCGGCGAGGCGCATCGCTTCGCCGACTTCCTGAAAGATGCAGGACAGCAAATCTGGCAGGTGTTGCCGCTCGGTCCAACAGGATATGGCGACTCTCCGTACCAGTGCTTCTCGGCATTCGCCGGCAATCCGCTGCTTCTCAACCTCGATACCCTGGTGAAACTCGGCTACCTGTCAGCCGACGATCTCGGCCAGCAACCCAAGTTGCCTCGCGACAGGGTCGATTTCGGGACCTTGATTGAGTGGAAGCTGCCTCTCCTGCGTAAGGCCGCCGCCAATTTCCGTCACGACGCCAACATCGGCGAGCAAGCCGCGTACCAGGCGTTTTGCGAGCGCCATTCGGCATGGCTGGACGAGTTTGCGCTGTTCATGGCACTGAAAGAAACGCATGACTACGTCATGTGGACGCTTTGGGAGCCGGCACTGGCTCTGCGCGAACCGGCGGCCCTCGACAAGGCGCGACGCGACTTGCACGACCAGATCGAGACGCACAAGTTCATCCAGTTTGAGTTTGAACGCGAGTGGTCAGACCTGAAAGCGCACTGCGCCCGCAACGGCATTCGCGTGATGGGCGATGTGCCGATCTATGTGGCGCAAGACAGCTCTGACGTTTGGGCGCAGCGCGATTTGTTCGACCTGGGAGCAGACGGCAAACCACGCGTAATCGCAGGCGTTCCGCCCGACTACTTCAGCACCACGGGCCAGTGCTGGGGCAATCCGATTTACCGCTGGGACGTGCACGCGAAGAATGGATTCCAGTGGTGGATTGCGCGCTTCCGGCGGGCGTTTGAAATGTTCGACATGATTCGGCTCGATCACTTCCGAGGATTCGAGGCTTACTACGAAATCCCCGGGACCGAGACGACTGCGGTCAATGGGCGGTGGGTGAAAGGTCCGGGAGCGCCATTGTTCGAGGCCGTCGAAACAGAACTGGGCAGCCTGCCGATTCTCGCCGAGAACTTGGGAGTCATTACGCCGGACGTCGAGGGCCTACGCAACCGGTTCGGGTTTCCCGGAATGGCGATCCTGCAGTTTGCGTTCGGTAAGGACCCTCAGGCTCCCGACTTCAAGCCGCACAATTACCCGCGCCATCGCGTGGCCTATACCGGCACGCACGATAACGACACGGTGGTGGGATGGTGGAATAGCGCGGGAACCGGCGACAGCACGCGCACTCCCGAGGACGTTGCCAAAGAAATGGCGTTTGCCAAACGCTACCTCGACACCGACGGCACCGACATTCACTGGGTGATGATCCGGACACTGATGGCTTCAGTGGCCGACACGGTCATCTTTCCCCTGCAAGACGTCTTGGGTATCGGCAGCGAAGGCCGAATGAACTTGCCCGGCACCTCATCGGGTAACTGGCGCTGGCGCTATCGGGCCGAAGAGCTCACTCTGGGAATCGGCAAACACCTTAGCCAGCTCGTCCAGACCTACGACCGCTAACCTTTGAAACAAATGATTCAGTCGTGGTGCCCTGGTGAAACATAACCATCACCTCGGTGTCGTGCATCACAGACGGCTGTCCGTGCACCCATCCAGAATAGATGTGCATTCCTGGGGGTACAAATATGGCCGCGCCTTGGCCCCATCGTTACGCGCAGCGGACCAAAACTGCAAAAAGCTCGATTATCCGCGAACTCCTAAAGCTCACAACTAATCCAGAGATCATCTCCTTCGCCGGTGGTCTGCCGGCGCCGGAAGTGTTCCCCGTGGAAAAATTTCGCGTGGCATGCGAACGGGTTCTGGCGACGCAAGCCACGGCCGCCCTCCAGTACGGGCCGTCTGAAGGCTATAAGCCTTTGCGCGAGTTGATCGTGGCGCAGATGGCGAAATACGGCATCGTTGCCACCGTGGATAATGTCCTCATCACTTCGGGATCGCAGCAGGCGCTGGATCTCATCGCCAAGTTGCTGATTAATCGCGGCGACCGCATCCTGGTCGAATCTCCCACGTATCTCGGCGCGCTACAGGCATTCGACCTCATGGGCGCGGAGTACGTAACGGTCCCCATCGATGGCCAGGGACTGCAAACGAGATTATTGGAAGGCGCGCTCCGGTCAGGCCCGAAGTTTATGTACGTACTACCGAACTTCCAGAATCCCGGCGGCGTGACGCTGTCCGAAGACCGGCGCGCCCAACTGGTGTGGCTATCGGACAAATACGGCATTCCCATCATCGAAGACGACCCGTACGGACAGCTTCGCTACGAGGGCGAACACATTAAGCCGCTGGTTGTGCTTGACCGCATGAACGTGCTCAAGGACACCGGCTACCACCTTGGCAACGTGATTTACCTCAGCACCTTCTCCAAGGTTCTGGCGCCCGGCCTGAGGCTAGGGTGGATCGTCGCTCCGCCAGACGTGATTACTCGGCTGGTGCAACTGAAGCAGTGTGCTGACCTGCACACCAGCACATTTACACAGATGGTTGCTTACGAGGTAGCCAAAGACGGCTTCCTCGACGAACATGTGAAGACCATTCGCCAGTGCTACAAAGAGCGGCGCGATGCCATGCTGGCTGCGCTAAACGATTACTTCCCGCCCGAAGTGAAGTGGACGCACCCGCAAGGCGGACTGTTTCTGTGGGTAACTTTGCCAACTGGTGTCGATTGCATGCGGCTGTTTGACGAAGCCATCCGCCACAATGTCGCATTTGTTCCGGGACAACCATTCTTCGCTGAAGGCGATAAAGGATCGCACATGCGACTGAACTTTTCGAACGCCGTACCGGAGATGATCCGCGAGGGCATTCGCCGTTTGTCAATTGCCGTGGCGCATGAGATCGAGCACACGGTGGGAGTCGAGGCCGTCGTTACCGCTTAAACAGGCTGACGCTGACGACGCGAAAAAACAAAAGGCTCCGGAATTACCCGGAGCCCTTTGCTGTTGGCGTTGACGTTCCGTTAGTATCCGTGACCGCTTGCGCCTTCTTCCACCCGCACTTTGCCTCTGAACATGCGGTAGATGAAGATGAAATAACAGGCGGCTAACACCATTCCCATGCTCCACCACACGAAGCCCACTTGCATTCCGTGAGCCCCGGTGGCGGTGTTTTCGATGGTGAGGCTGTAATTCGGATCCGTGCTCGCGGGCAGGACTGTCGGGTACAGTGCAAATGCCGCGCCGACCAGCATCCCTACAATGTAGCCGCATGAGGCGAGAAATGCACCCTTGTCGTTCTTCTGCCTCTGCGCGATCAGGAGATAAATAAGACTCCCCACAACCACAACCGGAATGACGTAGCCGACAGGCCAGCGATTGAAGTTCGCGAGAACTGCTGGGTGGATGTACAGCACAGCCACCAGGCTGAGAATCGTCACCAGCAACTGCACCGGCCAAAGCACCGATGCTACCCTGCGAGCTCGACCGTTCAGTTCGCCCTCGGTCTTGGTCGCGAGGTAGAGAGAGCCGTGTACGACCAGCGTCACCAGCGCCACGACCCCTGTGAGTACGGTGAACCAGTCGAGGATTCCGTTGTTGACACCGACGCGGAAGTTCGTCCACAGAGGCTCGAAGAAGTATCCGTCAGCATTCAATGGCACGCCGCGCACGACATTCCCCAACGCTGCGCCAAAGAAGATCGCCAGCAGGATACTTGCAACGGAAAAGATGACGTCGAAAGCAGAACTCCACAGGCCGTCCTGAAGGTGGCTGCGGAATTCAATGCCGATGCCGCGCAGCATCAGCAACCAAAGCACGATAATCAGAGGTAGATAGAACCCACTAAAGCTGGAGGCGTACAACAGGGGAAACGCGAAGTACAGTGTTCCTCCGGCTGCAAGCAGCCAGACTTCATTGCCGTCCCACACTGGGCCGATCGCACGCAAGACCGTGCGTCGTTCGGTATCGCTCTTGGCGATCAACAGGTGGACCGCGCCTGCTCCGATGTCGAAGCCGTCGAGCAGGACATACATGGCGACCATTACCGCGACAATCATGAACCAAATCGTTGCCATGGCTATCTCACCTCCACTGGCTTAAATTGGCCTGACGTAGGCTGGAGCGATGCGGGATCAGGTTCCGGCCCGTGTTCGATTTCGCGGCGTATCAGGAACAGGAATAGAAACGACAACAAGGTATACATCCCAGCGAAGCCGAGAAATGTGAACCAGCCATTGCCCGCGGAAACCATCTTGGAAAAGCCATCCTCGGTGCGCATCAGTCCGTACACCAGCCAGGGCTGACGACCCATCTCCGCCGTCATCCATCCCGCTGTGTTGGCGATGTAGGGCAGCGGGAACATCAGCATCAGGAGCCACAGCATCCAGTGCGAATCGTAAAGCTTGCCCCGCCACAGCAGCAGGGCCGCCAGCGCCATGACCGCAATGAACATTGTCCCCAGCCCTACCATAATGTGATACGCGTAATAGAGCAGCGGAATGTTCTGCGGCCAGTCTCTCTCGGGAACTTCGTTGAGCCCCTTCACCTCGGCGTTCCAGCGACGATAGGTCAGGAAGCTCAACATTTTCGGGACCATAATCGGGTTGTCGAGTTTTTTCTGGGCCATGTCGGGCTGGCCGATGATCACCAGCGGCGCGCCATTCTGCGTATCGAATAGCGCCTCCATGGCAGCCAGCGTTACTGGCTGCTTCTGCGCAACCATCTTTCCTGCCCAGTCCCCCGTCGGGAACAGCTGCAACACGCTAACAATGAGGCCGGCAATCACGCCCACCCGAATGAAGATTTTTCCCTGCTCCACGTGCTGCTTGCTGAGCACATAAAACGCACCCACCGCAGCCATGACGAATGCACCGGTGATTGCGGCTCCGCTCATGTTGTGGGCATATTGCAGCCACGCCCACGGATTCAAAACCAAGGCCCAAAAGCTCGCCAGTTGAACCGAGCCATTTGCGGCCTTTTCGTAACCGACCGGATTCTGCATCCACGCATCGGTGGCAACGATGAAGAATCCCGAGGCCCACGAACCCACAAACACCATGAACGCCGCGAACCAGTGCATGCCGCGGCTCAGGCGCTTCTCGCCGTACAGAAACAACCCGAGAAATGTTGACTCCAGAAAGAAGGCGAAGCAACCTTCCATGGCCAGTGTCTGACCGATAACTCCGCCGGCGAACCGCGAGAAGTGCGACCAGTTGGTGCCGAACTGGAATTCCATGGGAATGCCGGTCACCACGCCGATCGCGAAATTAATGCCGAAAATCTTGGCCCAGAAACGGGCCGCCCGGTCGTAGGATTCGTCGTTCTTCTTGATCGCCAGCGTCTTCAGAATCACAATCAGCGGTGCCAGTCCCATGGTTAATTGCGGGAATAGGTAGTGATAGGTCACCGTGAATGCGAACTGCAGGCGGTGGATCAGGAGTGCACTATCCATGCAAGCACCTCACCAAGAGAATACGCTCGCCACACCGTTCGAAAAAACCAGCCGAGACCGTGGACGACCGCCGAACCATTGTTGCTGGAATGGCCCGCATGGTGCTGTGATTCGCGTCACATACGGCCGCCGCATCGCGCGAAGCCACCAATACTTTGGCGGAGCCGAGCGGTCGTGCGCCTCAACAATTTGGGACTAAACTAGTGTCGATGTCTCGCGTGATTCACAGTTCGATACTTGCATTCGTCACCTTTTTTTTCGCAACGCCGCTCTGCGCGTTTCAATCCACAACCGACACCACGGCACAGCAACCAACCCAGAGGATCATCCTGAAGGATGGCTCTTATCAATCGGTCGTGAAATATGAGATTCAGGGCGATCGCGTTCACTACTTCAGTGCAGAACGATACGAGTGGGAGGACCTGCCTTCATCGCTGGTGGATTGGGACGCAACCAAGAAATATGAGGCCGACCTGGCGAGCGGAAAGCTCCGCACGCACGTCGAGACGCCGGAAGAACGCGAAGAGCGCGAGAAAGAGGAAGCCAACTCGCCTGAAATTGTGCCGGGGCTGCGATTGCCCGGTACCGGTGGCGTGTTTCTGCTCGACCAGTACGACGCCAAGCCTGAACTGGCTGAAATTTTACAAAACGGCAGCGAGTTAAATCAGGCTGCCAACAAGAAGAGCGTGCTGCGAGCCGCCATTAATCCCGTCGGCAGTTCCAAACATGCCTTCGAATTGAAGGAACCGCACGCCAAGATCCAGTCACACGTGCCTGCTCCGGTTATTTACGTCGATATCGATGAAGCCGCGCTGAACGACGTTCCGCTGAACGGACGCTTTCGCATCGCACGCGCCGAAGTGAAAAAAGATGTACGCGTGATCGGAAACCTGAAGGTCACGTTCACCGGCAAAACGTCAGAGGAAGGAAACTTCATCGGCGTGAATGTCGAGAAAATCGGCACCGGCGAATGGGTCAAAGTGACGGCGGTGCAGGAACTCCCTCCGGGCGAGTATGCACTGGTGGAGATGCTGGGTCCGGAAGAAATGAACCTCTATGTATGGGATTTCGGTGTGAACCGCCAGGCACCCGCCAACCCTAATACCTGGCGACCCGTTCCAGCTTCGAATTCGGCTTCTGCGAAATGAGACCGTGGGGTGTCATAACCCACTTAATCGCCATCGCGAGCGCCGCCCAAGCCAACGATGCCGCTGCCGTAAACTGCGATGTTGTCGCGTCCCGCCTGTTTGACCGTGTACATCATTTCATCGGCACGCTGAACAATGCTCTGCGGCGTTGTCGCGTCCGCGGGATATGTTGCAATACCGATGCTGGCTCGCAGGTCGACGCGAAAGTTCTCGTCTGGGAGCCATCGACGACTGTGAAATACTCCCGAAATGCGGCGCGCTACACGTAACCCTGCATCGCATGCAGTCTGGGGCAGCAGAATCGCGAACTCGTCGCCGCCATAGCGAAAGGCCGCATCCACCAGCCGCAAGTTTTCGCGCAGACACTCACCGACCTCCGCCAGCACCTTGCTCCCAACCAGGTGTCCGTGCTCATCGTTCACTCGCTTAAAGTGGTCGAGGTCCAGGAAGAGAAGAGTGAATTCATAGCCGAAGCGGGCCGAACGATGCACTTCCTCGCCGATGACCGTAAAAAGATGGCGGGCGTTATACAAACCAGTGCAATCGTCCGTGATACTGAGTTCCTGTATGCGGTGCACGGCCCGGGCGTTCTCAATTGCGATGGCTGCGTAGTCGGTCAGAGTCTGCAGCAGCAACTTGCTCCGGGTGTAGACCTCCATATCAATATTCACCAGCTGAATCACACCAAGGATCTTGCCGGCCGTGCGAACTGGCACGCACACCACCGGACCGATGCCGTCAAACGACTTGCTTCGGCTGGCGGGATCAATTCCCGCATCATTGTTGATGTTTTCGATGGCCAGGGCCTCGCCGTGGGCGATCACCCAATCGGTCAGGGTCGAGCCGTCGGACATACGAAGTCCAGCCAACCCTTCGGCCCCGCGTCCTACGGAAGCCGCGAAATACGGCTCCTGGCTCGACTCGTCGATCATGATCAGCGACCACGTGGCCGGCTCAAAGTAGGCGGCCATCTTCTCCATAATGGTTTGCAAAATTGTATCGAGGTCGAGAGTCGAAGTCAGCGCCTTGGCGACGTCGTGGAAAATCTTCAACTCATACAGCTGGCGATCTTGATCCGCTGATGCCACCGATACGCAACGACCTGAAGTGGAGTTGTCGGTATGCTAGCCAGATGCAATAGAGTCTGGCGTAGCTAACCTCACAGCATTGAGGCTAGACCACAGCCGTTTGATGCGTCTATGTTACAGGAAAATAGTGGTTTATCCTATACTTCTAGCGTTGTGTATCGGCTATGTGAGAATCGATTCGGGAACTCAGAGTGACTCTGGATTCCCCAGCGACACGCTGCCTGTCGCGGTTGACACCTAACCGGGTGATTTCTATGATGCGCGCGGTAGTCGTATACGTTGTACGTTTGGACAAAATTCTGAACCAAGGATGAAGTGCGTGGGTTCCTTTGGCGACAAACTCCGACGAGAACGCGAATTGCGTGGCGTGGCTCTCGACGATATCGCAGGCGCGACCAAAATCGGAACCCGAATGCTGCGCGCACTGGAAGAAGAACATTTTGAGATCCTTCCCGGCGGCATTTTCAACAAGGGCTTTGTGCGTGCCTATGCCAAGTACCTTGGCCTGAATGAAGATGAAGCCGTAGCCGACTATCTCGCCGCAGCGGGCGATTCTTCGTTGGACCCTCGCGTCATCGCGGAACAGAATTCGGGCCGGATCGATAGATCTGGCGGAGACTCCGGGGGCAGCCGGGCGCCCAGTTTTCCGATCATCCCGGTTCTCATTCTGCTGCTGGTGATTGCGGCCGGCGCCGGCGGCTGGCAAATTTACCAGGAACGCATGCGCGACCGTCAGGCGAAGCTGGATGCCGCGCGTGCGGCTTCCGTCAACTCTCAACCACCCGCCAGCGAAACAACAAGCATCGCCAATCCCGCGGCCGTAACTTCATCCACCGGACAAGCGAACGAAAGTTCCAGCAAGGTCGAGCCGCCAAACAGTAGCCAGCTTGCGACTACGGGTGGAAGCGAAAAGACCAGTACGGCCTTAAAGAGTCCTACCAATTTAAATGCTCCCGCGAAGCCCGCCGAATCTACAACGACCCAGCAGGCCGCGCAATCTGCAGCGGCCACAATGACGCCTGACGTGGAAAATCAAAAGACGTCGCCAGCAGTGACACCGTCCACTAATCAACAACCCTTCGAGGTCACAGTCCGCGCCACCGACAAAGCTTGGGTGTCGATCAAATCGGATGGCCAGTTTAAGGTGCGCGGCATCATCGGCCCGCCTGACGTGAAAGTCATCCGTGCTACCGACCAGATCGTTTTTTGGACAGGCAATTCCGGCGCTGTAGAAGTTTCCTTCAATGGACAGCGTGTGCCTCTTGTGGGCGGCCCTAATTCCGAAGGAGTGTTGGTGTTCAATTCGCACGGAGTAGTCATTCCCAAGCCAGCGGCGGCGCCGAAGCAAGAACCCTGATGCCGAAGTCATCTCGTTCATGAAAAATATCGCCGAAAACGTTGTGCGTATCGAAGCCGAAGCCCTGCGTGCTCTGGCTGACCGCATCGCCGGTCCCATGGCCACCGACTTCGAACGCGCCATCGAGTTCTTGTACGCGTGCGCCGGCCGCGTTGTCGTAACCGGTATGGGCAAGAGCGGACTAATCGCGCGCAAAGTCGCTGCGACGCTCAGCTCGACCGGCACGCCGGCGCTGTACCTGCATCCCGCTGAAGCGATGCACGGCGACCTGGGCATGATCGTGCGCGGCGATGTCGTCCTGGCAATGTCGGCCAGCGGAGAAACGGACGAGATCCTGCGCTTGCTGGCGACGGTGAAGCGTTTGGGCGTGCGACTGGTCGCGGTGACGTGTGAAGACTTCTATTCGCCCTCGGCATCGAGCCGCAGACGTTCCACGCTAGCCCAAGCAGCTGACGTAGCACTGGACTGCTCCGTTACCGCCGAGGCCTGTTCGTTCGGGCTTGCACCGACCGCATCGACCACCACCATGCTCGCGCTCGGTGACGCAATGGCGGTCGCTCTCTCGCAGAAGCGCGGCTTCAAAGAAGAAGACTTCGCCAATCTGCATCCCGGCGGGAAGCTCGGCAAGCGTCTCACGCGCGCGTCAGCCCTCATGCACGGCGGTGAGTCATTACCGGCGGTTGCGCCGACGGCGCCAATCACCCAAGTTATCTATGAAATGTCGCGCAAAGGACTTGGGATGACGACAGTTGTCGAGGATGGCCGATTGGTCGGTGTCATCAGCGATGGCGACCTCCGTCGGTTGCTGGAACATCACGGCAAAGAGGTGTTCGACTTATCGGCCGGCCAGTGCATGACCGAGCAGCCCAAAACCATCGATCCCGACGCCTACGCGATAGCCGCGCTCGACGTCATGGAGCAGAAAAAGATCACTTCCCTGCCCGTCGTCGACAGTACTGGAAAGCTGTTGGGAGTTCTGCACCTGCACGACCTCTGGGGAACCCAGATGGTGTAGGCGGCGACAATTTATGACTGCGTTTCCGGCTCGGCAGTTGAAGCCGCACCCAGTGGCTGGCTCACGGTTTCCCCACTGGGGAAACCCGCCATGGCCGGCTTCGACCGCACGGCTGCCACAACCACAAACAGATTGGTGAACAGAACCACGGTGAACGCCATCGCCGGAACAAAGAAGAACGCCTGTCCCTTCGCCGCGACAACCTGCAAAGCAAGCACTGCGGTGATCAGTCCGCGGGGGAACATCAGTGCCAGCAGAGCCGTCTCTTTGGGATCAACATCGCGTATCGACCATCGCGTCGCTCGCACTGCCATCCAGCGCGCCAGCACCAGCACAACCAGGATCCCCAGGATCGGTACTACGTAGGCCTTGGGAACCACCTGCGCCATGATTCCCAGCAGCACAAAGAAGAACGAGCGCACCAGGAACGTAAGCTCGGTGTGGAAGGCTAGCATCCGCTCACCCTGCCGTGTCATCCGCGGAGTGCGCGGCAGGTTCGCCAACGTAAGTCCGAACACCAGTTCTGCCAGCAAGCCGCTACCGCCGAGATAACGCCCGACGGCGAAGACACCCAGGACCGTGCCGAGGTTGAGTGCGTTGGTAAAGCGTTGGTCAGCCAGCTTTGGCAGTAACCGCGACCATGCGACGCCGGCGGCAATACCCACAGCAACGTCAATCAGGACGTGATGTCCAAAGCCCGTAATCAGGCCTTCCACCAAAGGTTGAGCGCCGTCAAGACCCATCAGCGTGCCCACGGTGAGCACCGCGATGATCTCTCCCAGCGACGATTCCAGCGTCAGCGTGACCTTGAGCGGTTCCGGCGCGTCGATCTGCTGGATCGCCGGCAGCACCACTGCGGCGCTTGTCGATCCCAACACCGCTCCCAGCAGCGAGGAGTCGAGCCACGTCATGTGCAGAGTCAGCCGCACCACTACGGCGACCAGGCCAACTGTAAATGCGTAGCTGACAATGGCCAGTAGCAAACCGCCCGGAGAATAGCGGATGGCTTCTTTCAGGCGCAGCTCCACGCCGCCCTCGACCAGGATCAGGATCAACGCCAGCATTCCCAGCACCCGAATCATGTCCTGAAAATGACTCGGATCAACCCACTTCAGTACCGGCCCCAAACCGACACCGATCAGCAGCAATACGATGATGTCGGGAACCCGCGTCCAGCGCGAAAGACGGTTCGCCGCTACCGCGATAATGAGTAACGCAGCGGGAAGACCGAATGTGCGTGCCATGTCCATGTTAGCCAGACCAATCCGGGGAAGGAATTGGGTAATTTTGCTTCATTTTTCCCCAAAATGCCAGCACGGATATTACGTGGCCGTCCCTGCTCTGCTCCTGTCGTTCGGTTTTTATGGACTGGGCGAAAAAGTCGCTTCGAGTCGGGTTCTGAAAGGCACAGCTGGCGTCCTGATTCGAAATTTCCCCTGACGCGGAACCATCCCAAAATGGGCGGCGACGTGCGTCAGAAGCAGCGCAACACCTGCGTTCGTCGGGAACCGCGGCTGCGTGGAGCACCCGCCCAAAGCGGTCGGCACGCCCACTGAAAAAAAAGGACCGACCATAGCCGGTCCCGCTGCGAAAAGCAAGTCTCTACAGGTTGAACTTGCGGCGCATCACTCCCACGGCTCCGAGTAGTCCGCTGCCCAGCAATACCAGCGTGCCAGGTTCGGGCGAGATGTAGAAATTGGGGCCAAAATAAGAATCCGCCGCGCCCGTGGTGTTGGTTGGGAAGTTCAGCCCTGCTCCTGCAATGTACTCATTTTGAATGAGCACTACGTTGGGGCCGTTCTTATTTGCAATCCCTTGGCCGGCTAGATCTCCGGGGAAAATCATAGGGTCGAGCAGATTGTTCCAAGTTGCACCGATCGTATAGGTGCCCGCAGGAAGAATAACTGGTCTGACGATCACGGTACACCAGTTCTGGAAGTTTCCCTGATCCACTGCGCACGGATCAGTGGGACGGACAGTCCCTGTTACCTCCATCATGCCACCGGCATTCCAAATTCCTACAGTATGGTTTTCCAGAAGAGCAACACCATTGTTCTGGAATACCGACAGGCCTATTACTTCGACTGGGGCAGTTAGTTTAAACGACCACCCGAGCGTAAACGGGCCATTGCCCAATTGCGACCCAGTGGCAGCTTTGGTGAAAAATTGGCCGAACGCGTCAGCCTTAAGAGTCGGGACAAATGCGGCCATCAGGCCGCACACGAAAACGACTAGCAGAATTTTTCTCAACGTATCCTCCCCCTACTGGGATCCGATATTATCCAAGTAGTACTACTTAGTGTGCACCTTATGGGCCATCACTTATCGTTGAATCTAAGAGGGATAACATTTCATACACCACCAGCATGCGCAGGGCCCTGCACACATTGTGGTAAGGCAGTTCCCGAGAGCCTCTTCTGTGCCGTGTCTGCTGGGCGCCCGACCCTTGTCGTCATCGTTTGGCGATAAGGTGGGATGGTCGTCACCGCGAAATCCTCGATCGAGCGGTCGGCAGTTTCGGGGATCGTGCCGCGAATTCTTGTCACATCGCGCCGTGACCTGCGTCCTTTCGCACCTCATCGCCCAGCCTGTAAGAAAAAAGGTGTTGTGACGCGTGGGGATATGTGTCTCTCCCGCCGGCCGCGCCCAGCGCGCGAGACAATTTGTTCTCTGACATCGTTTTGTGGCGCCTAGAGACGTGTATGACTTGTATTGAAAGTATGACAAATTCTTGCTCCAAAACCGCATTTTTGGCAGCTAAGTCCCACGCGCACTAATGGATACGTATAACTAGCTTAGAATCAATTGCTTGCGAACAATTTTCGGCTAACCGACTGATTTCAAAGGACCGCACAAAAAGATATTTCTAAGTGTTACACGCGGCTAGAACACCAAGACGCGCGCGGCCTTTCGCACCACGGAAACACAGCGTGCGGAAGAAATTTTAGTCGCCTGCCTGCTGCATTTTCCCGTTTCGGTAATGCTGCTCGGGAACGCTGCGGAGCCGGTCCGCGGCGTACTCAGGCGTGATGTCGCGTTGGGGTGCGCCGAGTAACTCGTATCCCACCATGAATTTTCTTACCGTAGCTGAACGCAACAGCGGCGGATAGTAATGCGCATGCAGATGCCACTCAGCGTGGTGATTTCCGTCGGTCGGCCGCTGGTGAAATCCCATGGTGTAGGGGAATGAAGTCTCGAAGAGATTGTCGTAACGTGTGGCGATGCGCTTTAGCATATCGGCCAGAGCATGGCGGGCAGCATCGTTGAGAGCGGCGATATCGGCGACGTGGCTTTTGCTGCACAGCATGAGTTCGAAGGGCCAGACCGCCCAGAACGGAACCAGCGCGACAAAGTGGTCGTTTTCGCAGATCACGCGCTCTCCGGCTGCGCGCTCCAGCTCAACGTAGTCGCACAACAGACAATTGTGATTGCGCTGTTGATACTCCAGCAACGCCGATTGCTCTTTGCGCGGCTCATTAGGAACCGTGTGGTTGGCCCAGATCTGGCCGTGAGGATGAGGATTGCTGCATCCCATCATCTCGCCGCGGTTTTCGAAGATCTGCACGTGGTTGATTTGGGGCATCGCGCCGAGTTCGCGGTACTGCTCAGCCCAGGCATTCACCACCGAACGGATTGCCGAGGCGTCCATGTGCGCGAACGAGAGATCGTGGCGAGGCGAGAAACAGACGACGCGGCAGATTCCCGGCTCGGTCGCGGCGATAAAGAGTCCCTTCTCATCGCCGCGGACATCGGCAACGTCGGGCTTCATCGCCGCAAAGTCGTTATCGAAAACGAAGGTCGATTCATAGTGCGGATTGCGAACACCACCAGCGCGCTCGTTGCCCGGACACAGATAGCAGTGGGGATCGTAACGAAGCCCGCGCTCCTCCGGCTCGCGCTCGGTTTGCCCCTGCCAGGGCCGCTGGTTGCGGTGCGGTGACACCAGGACCCAATCACCGGTAAGCGGATTGAAGCGCCGATGCGGAGTTGCGTTGATCTGCGTGAGATCGATCATAAGGTTATGGGGTAATTTCCTTCGCGCCATCCGCGGCGGTGCAAACGTAGATTTCTGGATGAATTCCGAATGACTGCTGATATCCGTGAGCGACAGCGACTTTGAATTCGTCTACTGCATCGGCATCCACGAGGTTGACTGTGCAACCGCCGAATCCACCGCCGGTCATACGCGCGCCATAAACCCCGGAGCAGGTGCGCGCCAACTCCACCATCCGGTCGAGTTCCGGGCTGCTCACTTCGTAGTCGTCGCGCAAGCTGGCGTGCGACTCGCCCATCAGCGTACCGAATCGCCGGAGATCGTTTTGCTTCAATGCTTCGCCGGCATCGAGGACCCGCGCATTTTCGCTAATGACATGGCGGCAACGGCGATAGACGACAGGAGGAAGCTCGCTGCTGTATTCCGAGAGTTGCGATAGCGTGACGTCGCGAAGGGCCCTGATGCCGGGAAGAAACCGCTGCAGGATTCGCACCCCCTCTTCGCAGTCGGCGCGGCGACGGTTGTATTCACCGGCTGCAAGCTCGTGCTTGACCATAGTGTTGCAGATCACGATGCGCGCAGAAGTCGCGATGTTCAACGCTTCGAACTCAAGGCTACGGCAATCGAGTAGCAGGGCGTGGTTCGCCTGTCCGAAGCAGGCAATGAACTGGTCCATGATGCCGCACTTGGTGCCGGCGTACTCGTGTTCGGCCCGCTGGCAGATGGATGCGATCGTGCGGCGATCCAGGTTCAAATGGTTAACGCCCACCAGCGCGAAAGCGGTGGCCACCTCGATGGAAGCCGAGGAACTCAATCCCGCCCCGATCGGAACATCGCCCTTGATCACCAGGTTCGCGCCATGAATCGGCACACTTTGCGAGCGGAGGACGGCCGCTACGCCGCGAACATAATCGCTCCAATGTCCGGTGGGACCTTGCGCGTCTTGGGCGAGGTCGAATTCGCAGCTCTCATGAAAGTCGGTGGAATCGACGCAGAGTTTGTCGTCAGCGCGAGATCCGGCAGCAACGTAAGTAGCAAATCCAATTGCCGCCGGCATGACGAAACCATCGTTGTAGTCGGTATGCTCGCCGATCAGGTTCACTCGGCCCGGAGCCATGAAGATTCCGTCCGGAGCACCGTAGCGCGCGCGGAATTCTTCGTCCACCAGAAGTATCGCGCTCTGGTTATTGATGGGGAGTGAAGACCTATCCATCGTGTGAAAGCCAAAGTTGTTCCCGGAGGCTCAGCATACTAGACACGCGCCTGTCGAACGCCACGAAATGTTGCAGAGGGACACGAAGAGTTACGTCGTGGAACCACATTGCTGGACTTGAGCGGACGCGGTACGACTGGCTATTTGTTCGCCGGCGTTGGAGTCGGAGGCTGCGATTTTGCCATTTCTTCCGTCTTGGCAAGGTCGGTCTTCACTCGCGCGGTGAGTGGGCCGTCAGGCACCAGCTTGAGGTAGATGCGGTAGTGATCGGCAGCAGAAGCGTATGCACCCTTAGCGTTGTATACCGCGGCAAGCAAGAGCTCCACACGAGGCTCGAGATGCTGAGTGTCCATGGCCTCGGCCCGCAAGGCGCTGCTTTCGGCCTTATCGAAGCGTTTGAGGTTGAACTCGGCCACGCCGCTGAAGTAATAGGCCAAAGGGTAGCCGACCGGATCGAGGGAAATCAGCCGCGCGGTGAGCTGAAGGGTTTGGTCCCACTTGGAAGCGACCGCGGACTGGAAGGCCATGCGGAGATACGGCAAAGGAAGGTTGGGATCAGAGTTAATCGCTTCCTGGTAATCCTGCACGGCACCAGGGATATTATTGCGACGTTGCTCGATATCACCCAGGCGCATCCACGCTTCGGCGAACTTGGGGTACTCGTTAATCGCTTTGCGCAGCGACTTTTCGGCGTCTGCCAGGTTCCCCTTCTCCAGCGCTTCGCTTCCCTTTTCGTATTCCCTTCTGGCCTTCTGGGGTACTTCCAGGCTGGCCACCGTGACCATTCCGTCGGCTTTCTTGCCTCGACTGTGGAGCACGATGACGCCGACGTCGGAATTGCCCATTGACTGGTCAAGATGAATCGCCGAGGAACTGTAGCCAGCCAGATCCGCGATCAGTTCGCAATCGGCAACGGGTGACTGAAAATTGGCCTGGCCCAGTGTCATCGGATTCGCGTTGGCCATTGCGCTACCATTGGCGCCAAACTCCCGGGTATCTTCGGATGCATCGGGCAAGGCATCGGTCGTGCGATCACCGGCCATGAAGGTAAACGAGCCGTCGGAGGAGGTGTAAGTCTCCCGGTGGCGAAAGCCATTACACACGCGCAGCACCGCCACCGTCGCTGGTGGTGCGACCCCGCTATCCAGGACAACCCTTCCCACGTAATACACGTTTTGCTGGGGGTTCGTTGAAGTGTTGGGTGTGGTACGTGATGCCGCGCCCGGAGTCGAAGCAGGCAGCTTTCCGCCGCTGGATCCGCGCACCTGAGCGTTCGCCCCCACTAATGAGACGCAGAACATCAGTCCTACGCTGGCCGCTTGAATATGCTTGCGCATTGGGCCCCCCTGAAAATCGCGCTCCACCCCAGGGCGCAACAAGTGGTTGCATATTACTCCCAAACGGCACAAAAGTTGTGACGCGTCCCACTTGGAGTCCCAGTTGTTTTCTTATTAGTTAATTAGATTTTCATGGAGAGCATAGCGAATTACGGGCCAATGGTGCACAGGTGTCTGGCGACGACTGGTGCCCGTCGACTCACTATGGGTGGTTACTAAAGTTTCTGCACTTGGTAACTAAAGTTAGGGCGCACGTGATGCCTGTCACCGATGTCGCATCCTTTCTATGGGACATTCGGAGGCAGTGCCGAAGAGCACCGAGCCGGGACAAGTTGCCACGGTGAACTTGACCAGCTCATCGTGGCGGGCGCTTCGCCGCGATCGAGCGCGGGCGCTCCGGTAAGTCAGCCATGGAACCGCATCCAATTCGAAGCGGCTTTTGTCAGGATGCCGGCAGCCGTCTTCTGGTGGTGGAAGACGACATACCGCTGGCGCACTTGCTTCGTCAGCAATTAGAAACCAAATCTTATGTCGTGAGCGTTGTCCACGATGGAGAAGCCGCCGAACAAACTATTCAGGATGGCAAGTTTGACCTGGTCATCCTGGACTTGAACCTTCCCAAGCTAGACGGTGTTTCCCTACTGCAACGGGTTCGACCAACCCAGCCGCGGTTGCCTGTACTGGTGCTGACCGCCCGCAATCGGGTGCAGGACCGGGCACTATCGCTCGATACGGGTGCGGATGATTGCATGGCCAAACCGTTTTCGTTCGTCGAGTTGCATGCACGCGTCCGGGCCCTTCTGCGACGCAACACTGGGCCGATTTCCCGGGTGTCGCAGGTCGCCGATCTGGTGCTGGACCGGGAACAGCGTACGGTTCAACGCAACGGACGGAAGATCGAACTCACAGTGCGTGAATTCGATGTGCTTGAATTCCTGATGCGAAATGCAGGCAGGCCGGTGTCACGCAGCAGCCTGATGGAGCAGGTGTGGAATATGCCGTTCGATCCGTCGACGAACGTGGTCGATGTTTATGTGAAGTACGTCAGAGATAAAGTTGATCTCGACGGCGAAACCAAACTGATTCGTACCATGCGGGGAGTGGGGTACGTGCTTGCCGAGGACTGACACAATGGTGCCCCAATGCCCCAGTTTCTACGAAGGCGCTTCCTTGGGATTGCTGGATGCGCTATCGGAGGGCATGCACTCGATGGCCCAGCCATTGACCGTGCTTCGAGCGACGCTCGAGGTCGCCTCCGGGAATGCGTCCTGCATCAGCCATTATCAACGGGCTATCGATAGCTCTCTGGTCGAAGTTTCCCGGGTGGTGGAAACGATGGGGTTTGTGCAGGAGCTGGTAAGGATTGCCCGTGACATTAAGCCGCCAGAGCCCGTCTCCGTCGGAACCGTGATTTCGCAGGTGGTGGAAGACCTGAGGTGCGTGCTCGACGACGCCGAGGTCTCGTTGAAGCTCGGCGTGCCGCCAGATACACCAGCGGTGCTGGCCCTCCCATCGGGGTTACGTCAATGTCTGTTTCATCTGGTACAGCAAGCTCAATCTGAAGCAGACAGAGGAGATGTGATTGATCTTTACGCGCATTCCGATACCCACGAAATGAATATCGTCATATGCCGAAAGAGCCGACGCTTGCCCACTCCAGAGCCGAGGAGCAGAGGTGCGTGCAGGTTCGCACCCGAAGCAAGACTCATGACCCTGGCGGAAGCACTGGCTGCGGCGCAGAACGCCAGTTTGCAGTGGCAGGCTCATCCGTTCGTGGCGCGTCTCCGTTTACCTGTTGCTACTTCCGTTCCAACCAAGCAGGAAAATATCGCGTACCAAGGCTAATCTATCTCTAATCGACGCAAATCGGACGTCGGCATTGTGCAGAATGGACAGCAGCCATGAGCAGCCTTACACGTATCCATCCGCTGGAAACGCCGGTTCGCGTTGCCGCGGATGTCCCGGTGATTGTGGTCAGTCCCAACCCGAGTCTGCGGCGCGAGCTCATTCGACGCCTGGGAGCGTCGCATTGGATTGTGAGCGAAGCCGAGAGCGGCGCCGACGCACTGGCGAAACTGGATATCAGCAGCGGTGAATTGCTTTTGCTTGACCCCGCTCTGCCAGACCTTGACCCGACCGAATTCCACGACTTGGTGACTTCCCGCTATCCGCGAATTCACGTGGTCACAGTGAATTCGCACACCGGCCAGCCCTTATTGCGTTCCTCTTCGCCGAGTCCGCTGGCGCTGCAAGCGGTGGAGGAATTGGAACGTGGGGGCGTGCTGCAATCGATTCCCGCGCCAGCGATTGGCGGTCGCAGCGAGATTCCGGACACCGAAACTGGCTTACCCGGCATGATTGGCGATTCCGAGGTGATGCAGCGGGTTTACGCCGTCACTCGGCTGGTCGCACGCCGCAATACCACGGTGGTCGTGCTGGGACAGAGTGGAACCGGTAAGGACCTTGTGGCGCAGGCTATTCATCTGGTGAGTCCGCGACGGTCGAATCCGTTCGTAGTCATCAATTGCGCCGCGATTCCGGAAGCGCTGCTGGAGGCGGAATTGTTTGGCTACGTCAAAGGCGCGTTCACCGGTGCGGTGCAGTCGCGCACGGGCCGAATTCACGCCGCCCAAGGTGGGACACTTTTCCTGGATGAAATCGGAGAGATGCCGCTGGCACTGCAGTCAAAGCTGCTGCGGTTTCTGGAACAAGGCGAAGTGCAACGGTTGGGCAGCAACGACAATTTTCGGGTCGATGTCAGGGTCATTGCCGCCACCAATGTCGAATTGCGCAAGCGGGTGGATGAGGGAGCTTTCCGCGAAGACCTTTATTATCGCCTGGCTGTCTTTTCGATCAAACTGCCTCTGCTGAGCGAACGCCTTTGCGACCTGCCTCGGCTGGCGTGCAGCTTTGCGCAGCGGTTCTGCCCGGGGGTCGCAGTGTCGGAGGCGGCGTTGTCCATTCTGCAGCAGCACACCTGGCCAGGAAACGTGCGCGAGTTGCGCAACGTGATGGAGCGAGCGAGCATTCTGGTGGAAGACGGCCGGGAGATCAAGCCGGAACACATCATTATCTAGCTATTAGCTTGGAGCTCTTAGCTATTAGCATTCGACTTTCCAGCCGATACCTTTCATAACTTCTATACCGCAACTCTTTGGCAACTCTCTTGCAGAGAAACTAGGCAGATGTTGCCTACTTCTCATGCCGCTCCAATAAAACTCCCGATAGCCGAGGCGCGAACCGGCGCGGCAGTGCTGGCCGATGCCTTCTCGGAGTTTAGCTTCGCCGCCAGCCGTCTGGAGAATTCGTATCAGGAGTTGCAGAAGGAAGTTACCCGGCTGCACGCCGTGCTGGCGGAACGCAATCGGGCGCTGTGTTCTAGTCGAGCTGAGAGTGCGCAAGTCAAGCTCACTTTGCGAGAGATTGTCGATTCGCTGCCGTGCGGCGTGTTGGTGGTGGAAGCCAGTCGGCGGATCACGCTCATGAATCCTGAAGTCGGCCGCCTGCTGGGGCTCGAAGGAGAGCGCGTCGAGTCGCTGGACGACACTCCTATCGGCGACAAAGTTGAGCTGGCGGAATCGACCGAGGCCTCGCGGGCGGAAGATCTCGAAGACGAGGTGTGTATTGCGACTTCGACCGCGCCGCGGTGGCTGGGGTTGCGGCGACGCCGGCTCGGCGGAGAATCCACGACGCTCGCACACGCATCGCAGACGATTCCGCAAGAAAAAACCATTTTGATCGTGCGTGATATTACGCCACAGCGAAAGCAGGAAGACGAGCGCGAAAAGGCACGTAATGTTGTGGCCCTGGCCGATATGGCTGCGGTCCTGGCCCACGAAATACGCAACCCGCTGGCCAGCCTGGAGCTGTTTGCTGGACTGATCGGGGAGAACCCAGGGGATACCACGGAGTATGTTGCGCATCTCCGCGCGGGGATTCGGTCGCTGTCCGCGATGGTCAACAACGTATTGCGCTTCCATGCGGGTCCGGCTCCGCTGTGCCGCCTCGAACTTGGCGAGGCGCTGCGTGGTGCGGTGGAGTTTGTGCGTCCCCTGGCGAGTCAAAAACAGATTGGGTTGTCGTTCGCTGACAAGCTGCACGGCATGTGTGTGGCAAGCGACGAGAGTGCGATTCAACAGCTAGTGCTAAATCTGGCGCTCAATGGGATTCGTCATACCGCGCCAGGGGGCAGGCTGCAAGTCCGCGCGACTCGTGTGCATGGGGAAGCTGGCGCGCGCGCCACGATTGAGTTTTCTGACAACGGATGCGGTATCGCTCCCGAAGTGCAGGGCCGCATCTTCGAAGCCGGCTTCAGCGGCAATGGCCAGACTCCCGGCCTGGGCCTCGCCGTCTGCCGCGAGATCGTGGAACAACACGGGGGCACGATCCGCGTCCGTAGCGTTTTAGGAAAGGGAAGCTCGTTTGTCGTGGAGCTGCCCGCCATCTCATGACTTCCACTACCCAATCCGTGTTGGTGGTGGACGACGAGCCAGGAATGCGCGCCGCCCTGGTCTCCAATTTCCAGCGGCATGGCTGGCAGGCGGACAGCGCTGGTGGAGCGACTGAGGCGCTACGCAAATTCGGCGCATGCCGCGTTCCCCTGGTGGTGACGGACATGCGCATGCCGGATGGCGATGGGCTTAGTGTGATGCGCAGCGTACGCCAAACGGCGCCTTCGACCGCAGTAATTCTGCTGACCGCTTTTGGTTCCGTGCCGGAGGCGGTGCTGGCCATGCAAAGTGGAGCCTGCGACTACCTGATGAAACCCTTCAGCTTTGAACAATTACAGGCCGCTATTGGCCGGGTGATGGCCGGCACAGCGCGCGCCTTCGAGCGGGAATCCGCCGGCAAGACTCGGCTGGTAGGTGAGTCACGGAATATGTTGCGGGCGCTGGAGCGGGCGGCAGCGGCGGCCCGGACGGACGCGGATGTGCTGATCGAAGCCGAGAGTGGCACCGGCAAAGAGCTGCTAGCACGCTTCATTCATGAGCACAGCATCCGCCGGGACAAGCCGTTTGTGGCCGTGAATTGTGCTGCCGTCCCGGACCAGTTGCTGGAGAGCGAACTCTTTGGTCACGCGCGCGGGGCATTCACCGGGGCCATCGCGACGAAAGTGGGAAAATTCGAACTCGCGAATGGTGGAACGCTCTTGCTGGATGAAGTGGGTGAGATGCCGTTATCTTTGCAACCCAAGCTACTACGTGTGTTGCAGGAACGCGAATTCGAGCGGGTAGGTGGCACACACCCGGTTTCGTTGCGCGCCCGGGTTATCGCGACCACGAATGTTTCTTTGCGGGCGATGGTCGAATCAGGAAAGTTTCGTGCCGATCTGTTCTACCGGCTCAACGTGATACCGCTGTCGCTGCCGCCGTTGCGAGAGCGGCGAGAAGACATTCCACTGCTGGCCGAGTTCTTCGCCCAACAGATTGCGAGCCAGTCAGGACGTCCGGCTCCGCGCTTGAGTGCGGAACTTATGGCCCGCCTGCAGGAGCATTGCTGGCCTGGGAATGTGCGCGAATTGTTCAATCTCACGCGCCGGGTGCTGGCACTGTATCCGGCGCCGGAGTTGGATTGCGGATGTCTCGAAGAGGAATTGTTGTCAGTGGGACGCGAGATTCCCCGCACCCCGACTACCGGAGAATCACTGCTCGTACCCGGGACTGCAATTCGCAACATGGAGCGGAAGCTACTGGAAAAAACGCTGGAGGAAACCAGTGGCAACCGCACCCGTGCGGCCCAGATGCTGGGCATCAGTGTGCGGACCATTCGCAACCGGATCCGGGAATACGGACTTCCGCCCCGGAGGTATGCCTGAGCCATGTCAATGCTGCCGCTGCTGGAAAGTTTTCTCGGGGTGGTATCGGAGCGCCACCAGTTGATCGTCTCAAACATGGCCAACATCGATACACCCGGGTATCACACGCAAGACGTCGATTTCCGCGCGGAGCTGCGCCGGGCCATGGACAACGGCCCCGGGCAGTTGTCCCCTGCGGTGCGTTCGGTTCCGGGATTGTTGCAGCGGCCCGACGGTAACGACGTCAATCTGGACCGCGAGAGCCTGCTGCTGGCCGAAACGCAGATGCAGTACCAGATCGGGGTACAGATCATGAAGTCGGAGTTCCATCGGTTGCTGTCGGCAATCAATGAAGGGAAATGATCATGGGACTGTTCTCAACACTCGAAGTGAGCGGGTCGGCTCTGGCCGCCGAACGGGCGCGCGCTGAGGTGATTGCCGCGAACATGGCAAATGCGGAAACCACCCGCACGCCACAGGGCGGACCGTTCCGGCGAAAAATGGTGGTGTTCTCCGGTTCGGGGACCTCGGCCTTTCGCCTGCTTCTGGCCGGCTACAACCGGCTTGCCGGACGGACTCCGGGCGGAGTTCGGTTGGTGCAGGTGGCCGATGATCCCGCGCCACCGGTCATGCGCTACGAGCCCGGGCATCCGGATGCCAACGAGTCGGGCTTTGTGGCCTATCCAAATATCAATCCCATCCAGGAGATGGTCGACCTGATGGGCGCGGTGAGGGCCTATCAGCTCAACGCGTCAGCCGTTACGGCGTCCAAGCAGATGATCCAGCAATCGCTCGACCTGTTGAGGTGAACCATGAGCAGCACCATCATCGGCGCTTCGGTGCAGCCCCTGATTTACGGACCGCGGACAGCGGCCAAGACCAGTCTGGAGCCGCAGTCTGGTGGCTTTGCCGATGCGCTGCGCGACGCCGTCGATCAAGTCGACCAGTTGCAGGCCAACTCCGATCAGCAGGTGGGTGCGCTGCTGCAAGGCGAGCACACCGACGTGCACAACGTCATGATCGCAATCGAAAAGGCCGACGTAGCGTTTCAACTGATGATGCAGGTGCGCAACAAGATTGTGAACGCTTACCAGCAAGTGTCGCAAATGCAGTTCTGAGGGCGGATAGCGATCGATGGCGGAAATCCGCAAGGCGATGCAGCAATTGAGCCAGCTCTGGCAGGAGATGAGCGCGAAACAACGCTTCCTCCTGATGGGAGGAGCGGCCCTGACACTTGCCGTGCTGCTGATTTTCGTTCGTCAGCTTGCCAGTCCGAATAACAAGGTACTGTTCAGCGGGTTGAGCCCGGCCGATGCCCAATCGATCGCCGCTCAGCTGGCTGCCAAGAACATCCCTCACCAGCTCGATCCCGCCGGAACAGAAATCAGCGTACCGGCAGACCAGCTCGATGCTGCGCGCCTCGAAGTGGCTTCGCAGGGAATGCCACACAGTGGACGTATGGGTTTTGAAATCTTCGACAAAGTTTCATGGGGACAGACTGAGTTCGACGAGAAGGTCAACTACCAGCGTGCCTTGGAAGGCGAGCTGGAACGCACCATCCAAGGCTTGCGCGACGTGGAGACGGCACGAGTGCATCTGGTGATGCCCGCGGATTCCGTGTTCATCGACCGGCAACGGGCGGCCAAGGCGTCGGTAATCCTGAAACTTCGCCGGGGGTCCATTTCGCCCGATGCGCAGCTGTCGATTGCCCGGCTGGTAGCGGGAGCGGTGGACGAACTCAGCCCAGACCATGTCTCGGTCATCGATGCCGATACCAACCGTCCGCTTGGAGTCCCGGGTGACTCGCCGTCTGCTGGAAGCATGAACGAACAACTGACCCAGCGTCTGCTGGCGACACTGACTCCAGTCGTTGGAGCCGACCGGGTGCGGGCCAGCGTGAACGTGGAATACGACCCGAGCACGTTGGAGGAAAGCCAGGAACGATACGATCCCGCAGCCACCGTAACCTTGTCCATGCAGCGCTCGGAAGAAGTGATTGGCGGAGCTGGCGTGGGAGGGGTTCCCGGAACGTCGAGCAACGTGCCCGGAGCTAGTGCCGGAGCGAATCCGTCCGCCACGACCAGTGACAATAACCAGAACACGAAATCGGAGAGCGCCACCTACGGGGTCAATAAAACTGTTCGACGCACCTCGGAGCCTGCGGGCAGAATACGCCGTATTACAGCGGCGCTGCTGCTGGATGATCTGGTGGAGACCAAGCAAGAGAATGGCAAACAGGTGGCGGCGCGCAGAAAGTGGTCAGCCGAGGAACTGAAGCAGGTCCAGGAGCTGGGGCAGGCCGCGTTGGGGCTCGATACCGCGCGGGGTGATTTAATCAGCGTGCAAAACATTGCCTTTGATCAGCCGGCGCCGCAAGTTTTGCTACCTCCAACGTGGATTGAGCGGATTCGTACCACGGTGAACGCCTGGTCTCTGCTGATCCGCTACGCTGTGATCCTGTTGTTGTTTCTGGCTACCTATCGACTGGTGATACGACCTATCAAGAGCCAGGCAATTGCGTCGATGAAAGAATTGCCGGCCCGCAAACGGTTGGCGGTCCTGCCGACCGGCAACGGCCTTGAGGAATTGTTGGAAGGAGAGAGTGTGGCGGCTATGGCCGATTCTCCGCAGAAGGCCAAGTTGCTCAAGAAACAAGTTCTGGAGCGGGTACGGCGTGAACCCGTAAGCAGCAGCCGGTTGGTGCAAGCCTGGCTGCGTGAGGATTGACCGTGACCAACGTCCGCATGGAAACGCCAATCAAGGGAGCGCGGAAGGCAGCCATCCTGATGGCCTTGTTAGGAGAGGAAGAGGCTTCGTCGGTGTTTCGTAACCTCACCGAGGACGACGTACAGCGGGTTACGGAAGAGTTGAGCGCATTAGGCAATGTTTCGGCCGAAGTCGCGCAGCGAATCCTGGAGGAGTACCACCAATTGACCGTCACCCAGGAATATCTTGCGCAAGGCGGGCCTGAATATGCCGGCCGACTGCTGGTGAAGGCCTTCGGCGACGACGGTGCGCGGACGCTGCTACAGCGGGTGTCGCACTCTCATGCCATGGACGCCAGCAAGGTGGAATCGCTGCAGAAAGCCGACCCGCAGCAACTGGCGAAGTTTCTGGAGGGCGAACATCCGCAAACCGTGGCGCTGATTCTCGGGCACCTGGAATCCAAACAAGCGGCCACGCTGCTGATGAAGCTGCCGGAACAAGTCCGCGCCGAGGCGGTCAAGCGACTGGCACACCTGCGCCAGTTCTCGCCAGAGATGGCAGAAAGAGTTTCCGTGATCCTCAACCGGCGAATGCAATCGCTGGGCGACCAGAAACGGCGAACCTATGCGGGCTTCAAAAGCGTTGCCGAATTGATGAACCGTTTGGACTCGAACGCCGCCCACCTGATTCTCGAAACCATCGAACAGGAAGAGCCGAAGCTATCGCTGGAGATCCGTAGCCTGATGTTTACCTTTGACGATTTCCTACAGATACCGGAACAATCGCTGCGCGAGTTGATGGGCCAGGTAGACAAACGCGCCCTCGCGGTCGCGCTCAAGGGAGCAAGCGAGGAGCTGCGAACATGCATTTTTCGGACTATGTCGTCGCGGGCGGTCGACATGTTGAAAGAAGAGATCGAAGTCCTGGGACCGGTACGCGGAAAGGAAGTTGCAAAGGCGCAACAGGAGATTGTCGGCTTGGCCCGCAAGCTGGAGTCTGAAGGAAAACTGGTCCTGAAGAACGACGGTAACGATGAATACATTGTCTAGCCACGCGGGTCGCCGGAACACACCGCCCATCACCACGCTGGAATACCACGATGTTCCGCGTGACGTGCGCGGTTGCGGAGAACGCACCGAAGCGGTCTCCGCCGGCCTCGAGCCGGAAAAGAAACCACCTCGCGTCTCGCTGAGCGAAGAGGAGCTGGGGCAGCGCCTGCTGCAGGTGGCAGCTACCGCTGCCCAGGAGGCGGAAGCGAGGTTGAGCCACGAACACCAGCGCGAATTGCAAGCCGAGCGGGCCCGCATCACAGAAGCGATCGTTAAGTTTCAAGGCGAGCGTACCGAGTATTACTCCTGCGTCGAACCGGAGCTGGTCAATCTGGTGCTGGCTGTGGCGGGAAGGATCCTGCACCGGGAAGCCCAGGTCGACCGCATGCTGCTGGCGGCACTGGCCAAAATCGCGGTCGAGAACCTGCAACAGCGATCTTACGTCGTGGTGCGGGTTTGTCCGGAGGGATGCGCGGAATGGCGGGAATATTTTGCCAGCCATTTGTCGGGAACCAAAGTTGAGGTGCTGGAAGACTCTCAATTGGAGTCCAGCGGCTGTGTGCTGGAAACCGAACTGGGTACGGCAGACGTCAGCATCGACGCACAACTGAAGGAGATCGAAAGAGGGTTCTTCGATCTTCTGGCCAAACGGCCTGAGCCGCGATGAACGAAGCACCTTTACGACCTTACGAAAATTGGCTGCGACGCTGCGCCACGCTACGCTGGCAGGGGCGCGTGCAACAGGTACTCGGTAATTTGATCGAGTCTGCCGGTCCGTTCTGCTCGGTGGGCGAATCTTGCGAAATCGTCAGTGGCAGCGGGCACTCCTATTCGGGCGAGATCGTCGGGTTCCGCGGTTCAACGATTCTGTCGATGTCGGTCGAACGCCCGCAGGGCATACGTTTCGGGGATCGCATCGTGACCTGGGGCACTAGGCCGTCGTTGCGGGTGGGGGCCGACATGCTCGGCCGGGTGATCGACGCCACGGGCAGTCCGCTGGACTCTCTGGGCGACTATCGAGCGCTGAAAACCGTCCAAGTGGACGGCTCGGCGCCTTTGCCCTTGAATCGAGTACCGATCCGCGAGCCGCTGAGTTGCGGAGTGCGGGCCATTGACGGTTTCGTGACTTGCGGGCGCGGCCAGCGCTTGGGGATTTTTGGCGGCAGCGGGGTGGGCAAGAGCACCCTGATCGGCATGATGGCGCGCGGCACCGACGCCGACATGACGGTGCTGGCACTGGTCGGCGAGCGCGGCCGCGAAGTTGGCGAGTTTATCGAGATACTGGGGGAAGAAGGCCGGCGTCGCTCGGTAATTGTAGTTTCGACTTCCGATCAGTCTCCGCTGCTGCGGATTCGCGCTGCCTTAACTGCGACCGCTGTCGCGGAATATTTCTGCGGACTGGGCAAGAACGTTCTGCTGGTCGTCGATTCAGTCACGCGTTTCGCGATGGCGCAACGCGAAATCGGATTGGCGGCCGGCGAGCCGCCGACCGCCAAGGGCTATACTCCCTCGGTGTTGAACATGCTGGCGCGCCTGGTGGAACGGGCGGGGCGGTTCTCTCATGGCAGCATCACAGCCTTTTACACCGTGTTGATGGAGGGCGATGACCAGCAGGATCCGGTCGTGGACACGGTTCGCTCGCTACTCGACGGACACATTCTGCTGGACCGGGCATTGGCCACGCGCAATCACTATCCGCCGATCTCGGTGCTTGACAGCCTCAGCCGCCTAATGCCGAGCATTGTCTCCTCGGCACATCTGGAACAGTCCAAGGCGCTGCGTCGATTGCTGGCAGCCTACTCGCGGTCGGAAGACCTCGTCCGTATTGGCGCCTACCAGAAGGGCGCCGACCCCGTGCTGGATAAGGCCATCGAGGTGCTGCCTGCGCTGAATTCGTTCCTGCAACAGCGGCCTGATGAATTCCCTGACTTTGCCGACTCCTTACAGCGGTTAGCAGCGCTGCCGAGCTGACCATGCCGTACCGGTTCACGCTGTCGCCGGTGCTGAAGTTGCGAGAAAGCATCGAAGAACGCGACCTGCACTTGCTCGAACAGACGCAGCACGAAATCGTGCATACCCTCTACCTGCTGGAAATCCTGCACGATCGAGAGCGCAGAGAAATAGAGGCCAGAGAGCGCGAGTTGGCGACGGGAATGTCAGCTGCCTATCTTTGGCTCGTCGAAGAAGCAAGACGCAAATTGCGAGAGCGTCAACATTCACTGGAGAAGTCTCTGGCCGAGCTGCAACTCCGCCGGGAGCAGCAGTTGGAGAATTACGAAACCGCCAAGCGCGGACGGCAAGTTCTCAGCGACCTTCGTGACCGGCAGCGCGAGATGTACGAGGCGATCGCCGTTCGCCGGCAACAGCGTACCACCGACGACCTGTTTCTCGTGCGCCATCAAAAGAAATAGGCAAAGCGTGCCTGTTGCATCTCGGCAAGCCTTGCCTACCGTGCCCATCTTCTTAGGCATGTTCCACTTGGTCTTATCGGCAGCCCTCGATAATTGATTAGTTTTCAACGGCGTTCAGCGAGTGGAGAGCCGGCCGCTGGTTCAGTCGGTTGGCAGCGCGCGTGCCTTATCACTCGTGTCTTGGCCATCACCGTCTCCAATCCGAGTGCAGGTCCATCGGGACCCGTGCCGCTTCCGGGGGGAATGGCTGCCAGCGGGAACTTCCACGAGACCTTGCAACAAGTGGCTCAGGTCTGTGCCGGACAGCCTCGCACCATCCAATCCGATTCGACATTCGGCGCGGTGAAAGACCAAAACCAAAAAGCTATTCGAAGTACCAGGAAATCCGACAGACTAAATAGCTCACAGACGAGACAGACTCCCGAAGACGCTGACTCGTCAATGCCGCCCGCCCCTTCGACGGCTGTCGTATGCGGAGCCACACCAGCAGCCCCGCAAATCATCGATCAGGCTGACGGCGCTGAAACCGGTTACGGGGTTCCCAAGCCGGTCGGCGACGCCCTCGGTGTATCGAGTACGTCGAAAGTCCCGGATCATTCGTTGCCGGTATCTCACCCGGCGAGGACCGACAAGCCGGCTGTGCATATCACGGACGGGTTGCGAGCGCCGTTCATATCTGAGAGCTCTTGGTTACCTCCCTCCACCCAAGGCGACGACGGCGCATCGCAACTGACAACTTTTTCCGGCGAGTCCATGCTTGAGAAACCAACGGTATCCAAAGCGAACGGCCCGCAAGGTTCAGCTTCCGAAGCGCCGGACAGCGCCTTCAGCCACTTGCCGACCGGGAAGGAAGCAAGCACGGCCGCAGATATACAAACTTTTCGTTCCGCCCAAACCGCAAACCCAGGGAGCCAAACCGCGTTCGTCGAACAAAATCCAGCAGATCCGTCTGATGGCGGTTCGGACTTCGGGTCTCCAGCCTCAATTCACGTGGACAGTCAGCCCCCGCGTCACTTCGATCTTTCGCCACCAACCGAGAGGTCTACGGAATCATCCCCACAAATCGCGGTGCTGTCCCAACAGGTATTTTCAATTGTCGGCAAGGTCGCTGACCACGCCCGTGACATTCGACCTTCAGCATCCTCGAAAGCGAAACAGACGAGCCACAGTGTTGAAGCAAATGAAGATCCCAGCCACATTAAACCTCAAAGCGAAACTGCCCATGAAAAGCCCGACGGCGACTTCCCGGCCGGGAGCGTAAACCCAACAAGTGCAGAGGGCGTCACTGCTCGCCGAATTGCCAACGTCGAAGTTCTCGCGAATGTCACCGAGGTCGTAACTGGTCCTGTGGCGACAGCCCAAACGCAGCGCGGCTCCCAGCACGAGACGGCGACCAATGCGGATATCTCAGCGAAGCCGCCAAGTTTGGGGCAGTCCTCATCGGAGGATGGGACTTTGAATCCGTTGCCCGACTCGAGCCTGACCGGCGGAGTTATTCACACCGCGCGCCTAGTGGAAAGCCTGAAGGAGTCGGCAATCAACTTGAGCGTGCGGTCTGTGGATTTTGGAAATGTTGACATTCATACCGCAATGAACCATGACCGGCTTTCGGCGCAGATATCCCTGGAACGCAACGATCTAGGCAACGCACTTTCCCACACAATTCCCAGTCTGCAATCGAAGCTGAGCCAGGAGCACGGGATTCAAGCGACCATCGAAGTGCAGCAGCAGACGTCGTCGTTTTCGGCAAATTCCGGCCATTCGCAGAACCATACACCCCGGCCACAACGCGGTACGACGGCTGAACCGCCGCAGAACGCACAAGCCAGTCCAGTACTCGCAGTACCCGTCATCGCAGATGGCCGTATCGACATTCGGATCTAGATGACGGACCGGAATTCAGCATAGGAGGACAAATGTCGATTCAAGCCGTTTCGCAAAATCCGGCGACCAGTGCAGCCGCGGCATCATCCAGCGGTTCCACAACCACATCGGCCAACAGCTCAACCGGTGATCTGGACACAACCTTCATGAACCTTTTGATTACCGAGTTGCAGTCGCAAGATCCTACCGCACCGATGGACCCCACCGAGATGGTGGGGCAGATGATCTCGCTCAATCAGCTTGACCAGCTCATGAGCATCAATCAACTCGTGCAATCGATTGCTAACGCCGTTCCCTCGACCGCTATCGCAGGCAGTACCAATGGAGGACACTGATGCCGCTTTTTTCGATTCCCTTGTCAGGACTGGACGCGCAGTCGAACGCGCTCTCGGTGATCGCCAACAATCTCGCCAACTTGAACACCGACGGGTACAAAGACGAAACGACGTCATTCCGCGATTTGTTCTACCAGACCATGGGAACTACCGGAGGCGGAAACCCCATACAGATCGGCGACGGATCCAGTGTCGAGACGGTTTCGTCAAACTTTAACGACGGCAGCCTCGACAACACCGGCGTTCCCACTGACATGGCGATCACTGGAAACGGGTTCTTTATCGCCGAGCAGAATGGCGCGCTACAGTATACCCGCGCCGGCAACTTTGCCGTCAGCAAGAATGGCGTTCTCACGACGCAGGACGGTCAGACTGTACTTGGGTACCCCGCGGTTGGAGGGGTAGTTAACACTGGCGCGGCTCTAGGAGCGATTCAAGTGGGCAGCGGGCTCACCAGTCCGGCCAGCGCGACCTCTTCCGTTACATTGAATTGCAACCTCAATGCCAACGCTAACGTTGGTGATCCACCCTTCAATTCTCCCGTGACCGTCTATGACTCGCTGGGGATGCCCCACGTACTCAGCTTTCAATTCAGCAAGACCGGGGCCAACGCATGGAGTTATCAGATCACAATTCCTGCGGCCGATACCGGGTCAACCAGTTCCAGTCCGACTGTAATTGCCGGCCCTTCCCCGCTGGTGTTCGACACCAACGGCAAACTCACCACGCCGGCTTCGAACGTAGGGGGCATTACCGTCACCGGACTCGCGGATGGCGCTTCCGACCTGAACTTCTCGTGGAACCTCTACGACAGCACTGGCGCGCCAACCGTTACCCAGATGGCCGCAGCGAGCACGACGGCGTCCACCAATCAAAATGGATACGCCAGCGGCACGCTCCAGGATTTCAACGTCGATTCTTCCGGCACACTACAGGGCACGTTTACTAACGGCCAGGTGATGGCCCTGGGCCAGGTGGCCATCGCCAGTTTTGCCAATGAGCAAGGACTGCAGCGCAGCGGATCAAACGCCTATGCGCCTACTCTGTCGTCGGGCGCTGCCGTCGTGGGGACGCCGGGCAGCGGAGGGCGTGGGGTTGTTACCGGCGGCTCTCTTGAACTGTCGAATGTCGACGTCTCCACCGAATTCGCCAATCTGATCATTGCCCAGCGCGGGTACGAGGCGAATGCAAAGGTGGTAACTACGTTCGACACTATCGCGCAGGACACGATCGGACTGATTCGCTGATTCGAAGTTTGCTTGAGTCGACGTTTAAGCCTGCGTGAGAGTCTTCACGATGGGGACTGGCCCCGCCGTGCGTGGATACGGGATTGCCCCTGCTCTCTCATGCGCGTCTCATGCTGAGATGATTCAACACCGCGATCATGTTAGGTTAAGCCCAAACGCCACTGGGACTTAGGTTGGATTACATATTTTCGCCCCGCCCGTGCACGGCCTTCTTCATCGGCAACACAATTGCTCGTTACTCCTACTGAAAAGTTGCCCGACTGCCGATGAGTGATGCACATCAAAACGCGCCCCTTTCCCTGCCCGGCGATTCAGAGGTCCAGAACGAACCAATGTCGGCTGACAGAGATCCAGCCGAGGTTCTGCCATGGCTTCCCTGCACCGCGACACTGGAGATTCCACTCTCGCATTTCACCATCCGTGACCTTTCGCAACTTGGCGTGGGGTCCATCGTGACCACCGCGTACCGCCATTTAAGCGACATTCCGCTCTGGGTCAATGGTCAGCTTATCGGCTGGGCGGAATTCGAAGTGATTGACGATCGGCTGGCGGTACGAATAACGGAGATGGCATGAACCAACCACGCGCGGAGCGGAAGCGCACGCCGGCGGCGTTGGAGGACTTGAGCTTTGTCGTCCCCCATATCTCTTCAATCACCTGCACAGCGCGCCGGACAAACGAGCTGAATGATCGTTCCGGTGCAGCCGCGGCCGGGGGAAAGTTTTGGTGCGTGGTACTTGATAACGCACTCCAGGCTGCCCTTCGTTTGTGGAGATGGATTCAGCTGCGGCGACAGGTGCAGTTGGCGTCGAAACGGCTGTGTGTGTGCGAAACGGTCTCTCTCGGCGAAAAGCGATTTGTCGCTATCGTCAAAGCGGACGGACGGTGTTTTCTGGTCGGAGGAGCGGGCAGCAGTGTCGGCCTGTTGGTGCCGCTCTCGGGTGACAGCGAGTTCGGAGACGTCCTTCAGCACGCTCACCTGCACGAGCATCTGCCGATATGAAACAGCCTGGGGCCAAGTCGATTTGGTTGCTCACCGTAGGGATGTCGCTGGTTTTGAGTGCCGTGGTGTGCGTGGCAGCCGGACCGGCGCTGGCCCCTGCGTATGCCAATCCTCCGATGGCGGCGAGTTCGGCCACACCTCCTACTGGAAATGAGATACGAATCTCGGGTCTGGGAAACGGATCTGCCCCGTGGACGATTGTTGTATTGCTCACGCTGCTGACCTTGATTCCCTCCATTCTTCTGTGCATGACGCCGTTCGCCCGGCTGCTGATCGTGTTTCACTTCTTGCGGCAGGCGCTCGGCCTGCAAAGCACTCCTTCCAACCAGACTCTGATCGGCTTGGCACTGGTGCTGACTTTTTTCCTGATGCAACCGGTGGCAAGCGAAGTCTTTCAGAACTCGATTCAGCCCCTGCAGCAGGGCCACATCACGGCGAGCACCGCTTTGACTCTGGCTTCGGTTCCGGTACGCAAGTTCATGGTGCACTACGTCCGGGAGAAGGATGTCGCACTGTTTGTCGAGTTGTCGAAGGAACCGCAGCCCCGAAACGCGGACGATCTTTCCCTACGGGTGCTGGTTCCCAGCTACCTTCTGTCGGAGCTGAAGGCTGGCTTCCAGATCGGGGCGGTGCTGTTTCTGCCCTTCCTGGTCATCGACATGGTCGTTGCCTCCATTACGACCTCGGTTGGCATGATGCAACTTCCACCTGTCGTCATTTCTACGCCGCTGAAAATCCTGCTGTTCGTGATGGTCGACGGATGGAACCTGCTGGTCGGTTCCCTGATGAGGAGCTTCGGCTGACATGCTGCCCACCGACCAGATCGTAACGCTCGCCCGCACCACGCTGCAGGAAGTCGCTGTGCTCGCCCTGCCTGTTCTGGCGGTCGTGGTGGGCGTCAGCCTGTTGATCAACATCATTCAGGTGCTCACCTCGTTGCAGGAGATCACGATTTCCACTGTGCCGAGGCTATTCGCCACGGGCGCGGCTCTTTTTGTGTTGATGCCGTGGATGTGGCGGCACCTCGGCCAGTTCACTTTGCAAATTTTCTCCGAGCTGCCGCGTTATTTGCGCTGATGACCATGGAACTGAACATCGCCAACTTGATCAGTCCGCTGCTGACAGTCGGGCTGCGTGTCTCGGGTCTCATGCTGTTCGCGCCCTTGTTCGGCAGCGCCGGCATTCCGGTGCGGATCAAGGCCGTGCTGGTGATCGCAGTGACGGCTGTGCTCTACCCTCCGCTGGCGGCGCGTATCGCCGGCGCATCGGTCGCGCAATGGCCTTTGGTGGTCATCCATGAACTGGTGGTCGGAGTTGCCATGGGCATCGCTGCCAACCTGGTATTTGATGCAGTGCAGATGGCCGGTCAGGTGCTAAGCATCCAGATGGGCTACTCACTGGTGAACATCCTTGATCCTCAGACCCAGGTCGAATCGACGGTAGTGGCTCTGTTCCACCAGACCGTTGCGATGCTGGTATTCCTCAGCCTAAACGTCCATCACGCTCTGTTGCGGGTGATTGCCAACAGCTTCGAATACCTGCCCGTCGGGGCAGCGCAAATCAGGCCACTCTTCACTTCGGCGGTGCTGAAGATCGGTGGCTCGGTCTTCAGCCTTGGCATGCAGATTGCCGCTCCGGTACTGGCGGCGACTCTGGTGGCCGACATCGTCATCGGGTTGATGGGCAAGGCGTCGCCGCAAATGCCACTGATGCTGTTGGGGCCGGCGATCAAGAGCATGTTGGGAGTCGCGGTGCTGTTCGGAGTAGTGAAGTATTGGCCGGACTTGCTCGATGGCTGGTTCTTTAACTCTGTGACGTATGCCGAACGCCTGCTTCACCTGGCAAGGTAATCGCGCATGGCAGATTCCAACAAGACCGAACAGCCGACTCCGCACCACCGGGACAAGGCCCACAAGAAGGGCCAGGTTGCACGTTCGCGCGATGTCTCGAGCGCAGTCGCGTTGGCGGGAGCGGGCGCGGTGCTGTTCTGGCAGGGAGCGCAATGTGCTGCGCATTGGAGCAGCCTGCTGCAACGCTCGCTCGATCTGGCCGCGACAGAACAGATCACCTTCGGCAGCCCATTGCTGTTGTGGAACTCGGTTGCCGTACTGCGCGGGATCGTACCGGTACTTTCGGCGAGCGTGGTGCTGGCGGTCGCAGCCGGGGTGATGCAAGGCGGCCCGGTTTTCGCCGTTGGTGGGCTGCTACCAAAAATGGAGCGCCTCAGCCCTGCGAAAAAGCTGCAACAGATGTTCTCCCTCACCGGTCTTAGCAGCCTGCTGAAGTCTCTTCTGCCGTTTACCGCCATCCTTTTCGTGGGCGTGCACGAGCTTCAGTCGCACTGGGGAACCATCGTCTGCACCTCGTTTCTGGATTTGCGCGCCTGCTGCAGATTGATGCTGTCGATGGCCGTGGAAGTCGGTTGGAAGTCGGCGCTCATCCTGCTGGGCTGGTCGGGCGTCGATTACTTCCTCACCTGGCGAAAGATGGAGGGCGATTTACGCATGAGCCGCCAGGAACTACGCGACGACTTCAAAGAAACCGAAGGTAATCCCCAAATCAAGGCACGCATCCGAAAGATCCAACGCAGCGTGCGCCGGCAACAGCTGCTGCGCGCCACGGAAACTGCGACCGTTGTGGTGACCAATCCCACCCACTATGCGGTTGCTCTGCGCTACGAAATCGAGATGGAGGCTCCTGTCGTCGTATCGAAGGGCCGCGACCTGCTGGCACAAAGAATTAAAGATGTCGCCCGCTGGCAGGCGATCCCGATTATGGAGAATCCGCCGTTGGCCCAGGCCTTATATCGCACGGTCGAGGTTGGCCAGGCCATACCCGCGAAACTTTACACCGCTGTCGCCGAAATCTTGGTGTTGGTGTTCCAAGCCCAAGCCAAGGTGCGGCAGCAGGCACCTAGTGCAGCCGCGAATCCCGGGCGCGGGGAACGAGAGAATCGATGAACGATAAGACGGGCTGGTTAGCAGCCTTCCGTGGAATGGGCACAGAGTGGCTTCTGCCCTCGGCAGCCGTGGCCATGGTGTTCGTAATGCTGGTACCGCTGCCCAGCATGGTGCTGGATTTATTGCTGGCTGTGAGTCTGACGGTCTCAGTCCTGGTATTGCTGACTGCTCTGAATATTCTGAAGCCGGTGGAGTTCTCGGTATTTCCCAGCCTGCTGCTTTTGCTGACGCTTCTCCGCTTGTCGTTGAATCTGGCGAGCAGCCGCCGCATTCTGCTGCACGGCAACGAAGGGTCTGCGGCCGCCGGACGGGTGATCGAGGCGTTTGGGCAGTTCGTTGTGGGCGGCAACTACGTCGTCGGCTTTGTTCTATTTCTGGCTCTGATTGCCATTCAATACCTGGTAGTTAGCCATGGAGCAGTGCGCACTGCCGAAGTCACGGCACGCTTCACGCTGGACGCTATGCCCGGCAAGCAGATGGGCATCGATGCCGACCTCAACGCGGGGCTGATTAACGAGGAGCAGGCCCGGAAACGCCGAGAAGCGATCGCCCGCGAAGCGGAGTTCTGCGGCGCGATGGACGGAGCCGCGCGCTTCAGCCAGCGCGACTCACTGGCAACAGTGCTGATCACCGCCATCAACATCATTGCGGGGTTTTCGATTGGCGTCTTCCAGCAAGGCCTTCCCTTTCAGGAAGCGGTGAAGACCTACACGGTGCTGACGGTCGGAGATGGACTGGCAACCATTCTTCCTTCGCTACTGGTCTCTGTTGCCGGCGGCATGGTGGTCACGCGCGCTGCGTCGGGCGAAACCCTTGGGCAGGATGTCGGCAAGCAACTTTTCGGCAGCTCGCGCCTGCTCTGGATTGCCTGCGGAGTTCTCGGAAGCCTTGCCTTGATCCCTGGCCTTCCCAAGTTTTCGTTCCTGGCACTGGCGGGCGTTCTCGGGCTGCTCGCCAGCAAACTCAAGTCGCATCCCCTGACCAAGCCATTGGACGACACTTCCACGACGGGATCGGCAAAGGGTAAACAGGCCGCTTCGGCCGCTGCGGATCCCATGGACGCCCTCCTCAAGCTGGACGAGTTGATGCTCGAGGTGGGGCTGGGACTGGTTCCGTTGGTCGATGCCAAACAAGGCGGTCAGCTGCTGGGCAAGGTCAAGTCCTTACGCAAGCACCTGGCGTTGCAGTTGGGCTTCCTGGTGCCGCCGATTCACATCACCGATAACCTGGCGCTGCAGGAGCGCCAATATGTGGTGTACCTGCGCGGGGTCGAGATAGCCCGATGGGAACTGCGCGCAGGGTGCTTATTGGCGATCAGCTCGCAACCGGATGCGCCCACGCTGGCAGGACCAGAAACCCGTGAACCGGCCTTCAATACTGCAGCCCGCTGGATCACCCGGGAGTTACAGGCGCAGGCTATCGCGGCCGGGTACACGGTGGTCGATCCGGTATCGGCGCTCGCCACCCACCTGGGCGAGCTGGTTCGCAAGTATGCTTACGAACTGCTTACCCGCCAGGAAACCAAACGGCTGATTGACCGGCTCAGCGACTCCCATCCCAAGCTGGTCGAGGAGTTGGTTCCCAAGCTCATGACCCTCGGAGAGGTTCAGAAGGTCTTGCAGCTGCTGTTACGCGAGCAGATTTCCATCCGCGATCTGGGCACGATTTTGGAGACGCTGGTGGAAACCGCCACCACCAACAAGCATCCGGTGGCGCTGGTGGAGGCGGTCCGGCAGGCGATTGGTCGCGGGCTGGTCCGTCCCCTGCTCGATGAGCAAGGCGAGTTAAAGGTCGTGACGCTGGATGGCGCTATCGAGGAGGAATGCATGCATGCCGGCAACCCGCAGTCGCAGACTGTCGTCTCCGGCGCGCAGCAATTATCGCTGGCGCGGAGAGTACTGGAAGGTTTGCGGAAAATGTTTGGCGAGCAGATCCTGAGTGCCCCTCCAGTCCTGCTGTGTTCCTCGCCGGCCCGCTTCCACCTGCGCCGTCTACTGGAGCCTTTTGTTCCCCGGGTCGTGGTGATTGCCCCCAGCGAGATTCCGCCCATGACACCGGTTCAATCGTTGGGCGTGGTGCGATGAATCGCAGCACAGAACGGATGAATGCTGATGACCGCCGCTGAACTTGCTTATGCCGTCAATGTCACCGCGGGAGACGAAGACCGCCGCCAGGCCATCATCCTGGAGCAGCTCCCGCAGGTCTATCACATCGCGGCCCGGATTCACGAGCGTCTGCCCAGGCATGTCCCGCTGGAAGACCTGGTGCACGACGGAGTGCTGGGGCTCATGGCAGCCTTAAACAACTTCGACAACTCCAAGCGAGTGCAATTCCAAACTTACGCAAGCTTTCGCATCCGCGGGGCCATACTCGACAGCTTACGCAAGATGGACTGGGCGTCCCGCCCGCTGCGCGCTAAGGGGCGGCGCATCGCGAACGCCGTGGCCGAGTTGATCGGCAACCTCGGCCGTCAACCGAGCGAGCAAGAGATCGCCGACCATGTGGGCATGCCGGTCTCAAAGCTGCAAAAACTGCTGGCTGATCTCGACGGATTGATGCTGATGGGCCAGGAATCGCTGGCTCCATACGACTCCTCGGAAACGCAGGACCTGATCGAAAACGCACCCAGCAAGTCCGAGGACGATCCTTTTACGCAGTGTCTGCGGGGAGAGATTCACGGCCAACTGGCAAAGTCGATTGCCCAGTTATCGGAACGCGAGCAGCTACTGTTGTCGCTCTACTATCGCGAAGACCTGACCATGCGCGAGGTGGCCGAGGTGATCGGGGTGCGGCAATCACGGGCCTCACAAATCCACTCCATGGTTCTACTCAAGCTTAAGGCATCGCTTGGGCATACCCGGCACCTTCCGACCGAGGAGCGCCGGCGCCCACAACCAAGGCTGTAAGTAAAGAGGTCGAGAGAATGTCGAATATCGGTGATGTCGCCAACGCAATCAATGCGGCCAAACCAATGAAACAATCGGAATCAATAACCGAAGTCGCAGACACGTCGCTTCTGGAAGCTAGCCCGGTCGATGAAAGCAACCTGGGCATGGTGCTGGATGTGGAGTTAAACGTCTTGCTGCGATTTGGACAACGGCAGCTTTCGCTGCGCGAGATCCTCGATCTCACCTGCGGATCGGTCGTCGAGCTGGACCACCGGGTCGATGATCCCGTGGAGCTGTTGCTGGACGGAAGAGTGATCGCCCGCGGCGAAGCAGCCATCGTGGATGGGAATTACGGACTGCGGGTCACCGAGATTGTGCAACCGGCAGCATCAGGGCCGTTTGCCTACTAACTAACGCGAAACGGATGAGAGCGAATGAGCGTCCTTAATAACATCGGATACCTGCTGGATTGGCGAAACTTGAGGGAACTATGCGGATGCGAAGGGTGCAACGTAAGCATACTCCGGCGTCCGCTGACCGGCCGAAAGACGGGCATTCGGCTGGGCAAGGACTGGTACTGCAGCGAGGAGTGCTTTGGACGGGCGGTGGAGGTCCGCATTCGGCAACTCCAGGAATCGGCGTGCAAAGAGATTCCCCAGCCCGAGAGCCGCCTGCCGCTCGGATTGCTTCTGCTGTCGCGAGGCTGTATCAGCCAGGCTCAATTGCAGCTCGCCCACAAGCGGCAGAGTGAGCGCGGGGGCGCGTTGGGCGACATCTTGTGCGAATTGAACTTTGCCACCGAGCAGGAAGTAATGGCCGCAGCTGCTACCCAGTGGGGACGCCCGGTGTTCACACCCAAGTCGAGAATACGAGAGGTACAGACCCGTGTTCCGGGCGCATGGATGGAGCTTTATTCCATGGCGCCCGTGTATTACGCGGTCGCCACCAATAAGCTGTTCGTAGGCTTTGTGTACCGGATTGAGCACGACGTCTTGCGTACGATCGAGGAAGTTACCTCCTGCATAACTGTGCCTTGTTTCATTACCGCACGCGACTGTCGCCAGGCCATTCGTGATTTGGCGTCCATGAATAACGGTACCGATGTAACCTTCGACCAGGTGTCGTCAGTCCCTGAGATTGCGAATATCATCCGCAGCTACGCCTTCCAAATCGGTTCCGATCAAGCCCGAATCGGAATCTGTCGCGACTACGTTTGGGCGCGCTTAATCCGCGACGATTGCCCCACTGACCTGGTGTTTTCGAACTGGCGCAACAACCACGGCAATAGGGAGACCGATCCCGGTGAATATTTAAGGATGGACTGAATTCGAAGCCGCCCCTGCCGATAAACACTTCTGCAGGCGGCTTCCATGTTCCAGCCCAGCGCATCTTCGAAGACCCATCGCGCCTCCGGAAACGGTCGCTTGTTTGTGGTCGCGACCACTACCCGGTCGAGGCATTTTTCCGCCCACCAACCGCCCGTTCCAGTCCTGCCGGTGACGCGAATTGAGATTGATCTTCTGCTCAGTCAACCTGTGCTTGACCTGCAAGCCATCGTGCACGTCATTCTGGGCGATGTTGGCGCCGCGCTGCAAGTGCTGCGGATCTCGGCTCCCATCGAGAGGATTGCAGACCGTCGGACGGGCCACATCGAAGCCTGCGTGCTCCAGTTAGGCAGGACAGGGCTGAGACGCGCGTTGTCCGTTTTGCTGCCGTCCGGATTCGAGGGTCGTCATGATGCTGCGAAGTCTTTCTGGCTGCGATCACGAATGGCCGCCGAACACGCGCGTTTGCTGGCGAAGACCCGCGCCGATATTTCCCCGAACGACGCGGCGCTAGCTTCGCTTCTGCACGAGATTGGGCACCTTCCGCAGATCCTGGGATGGCGGGCCACTGGAATCGACCTCAACGACGCGGCCGCCGTGGGCGACTCCCTGGCGGCAGAGTGGGGAGTGCCGTTTTACAAGACTTCTTCAGCCCGTCTGGCTGAGAGCAGCGAACGCAAGCCTTCCGCCATGGCCAGGATTGTCGCTGCCGCCTGGGACAAGGCGAACGCCATGGTTCCGCCAAAGGCACCGCGCGGGTTCCGTGTTGAGTTCCAACCCGCAGGACGAGAGTCAGACAACTCTACTCGGTATAATCCGTAGCTTGCACGACCGATGCCGGACTGGTCGCTCATCCGCTTCGGATGTCGTCATCGCTTAGTTTACGACGGGCAAGCGGGTTTCGCAGTTGCTTCATCAAATGTTGTCACTGGTTTCAACTCTCACTATGCAGTTGCCTTCTCCGCCAAGCCGCGTGTCCCGCACACACTTGCCGGCCACGGCTACAGTGCACGCTGCATTTGTCCTGGCTGGCGTCGTCACCGTAATGCTGGGCCCCTTGCTCCCGACGCTCTCGGCTCGGTGGTCGCTGACTGACAACCAAGCCGGGTACCTGGTAACAGCGCAATTCCTCGGCTCACTCTTGAGCACCCTGTCCACAAACATCGTTATCCCTCGGCTTGGGTTCCGCTGGACCATGATTGCTGGTTTGACGCTGATGGCGCTTGGTATCGCGACGCTTATGACCAGCACCTATGCGTGTGGGATTGCCTCTGTTTTCTGCTACGGCATGGGCGACGGACTCACCATCCCAAACGGCAACCTGCTCGTCGCGCAGGCCTCGCACGAACGTCGCTCCTCTTCGTTGAATATTTTGAATTTCTCCTGGAGCGCAGGTGCGGTAGCTTGTCCTCTCCTGCTTGCCACTTTTCAGCAACGCAATCGAACCCAGCTCTTCTTGCTCTTAATTGTGGGATTGCTGGGATTGCTGATTGCGCTTCTTCTCACTCTTCCCATTCAAATGCCCAAGGACACCCCCGAGACACCGTCCGCCTTGAAGCCTTCGCGAGCTAAGTTTCTCTGGACGCCGGTCGCGTTGCTCCTCGGAGCACTGTTTTTCGTCTATGTGGGCACGGAGAGCGCTTTGGGTGCGTGGCTGGCCACCTATGCCAAGCGCGTTGCCGACCCTCAGGGGTCCGCATGGATGACCGCTCCAGCCTACTTTTACGGAGCGTTGCTGTTCGGTCGCGTCACCGCCCCGCTAACACTGAGACACATTTCCGATGTCAAGCAATCGCGAATCGGTGCTGTACTGGCTCTGGTGGGCGCTGGTGCGTTGTTGTATTCCCGCAGCCTTGTTGCCATCGCGCTATCTGCGCTGGTGGTGGGTTTTGGGCTGTCGACCTTGTACCCCATCGCAATCGCCCGGCTGACTTCTGCGTTTGCCGAGGCGGCGACGCGGATATCCGGAAGCATCTTCGCTTTCTCGACCCTCGGCGCCGCGACCCTGCCATGGCTCGTGGGTTACACGTCAACCCGTTCCGGGAGCTTGCGCACCGGGCTCGTTATTCCTCTGATCGGCTGCCTGACGATGATTGGTCTGTTCTGGAGCCCATACCTGCAGAGCACAGGGCCAGCTCGAACTGCCAGATCGTAGTGACTTTCCTCACTCGCTTCGCCCTCAAGGAACATGCTATGCTCCCCGCGTGCCCGACGCCGCCTTGCTCCAAAATTCAGCACCTCCCCGGCACTCGGCATTCGTCCGTGTGACCCACTGGATCACTACACTTTGCTTCTTTGCGCTGCTCGTCACCGGAATTGAAATTGTCATTTCCCACCCGCGTTTCTATTGGGGCGAAACTGGGAACAATCTCACTCGTCCACTGTTCCAAATTCCAATTCCAGCTTCACGAAACTTGGTCCCCACCGGTTACGGCTATGTGCTGCCCGACCAGAACGGCTGGAGCCGCTATCTCCACTTTCAGGCGGCATGGGCTTTGGTGTTTACCGGCCTCATCTACTTCATCTGGGGTTTCTGGACAGGCCACTTTCGAAGCAATCTGTTTCCGGCTCCGGGTGACAGTAACTGGCGCTCATTCCTTGCAGTGCTCGCCAGGCACATTCGGCTCACTCGTCCGGACGAATCCGAAGCCTTTTCGTATAACGTGCTGCAGCGCGCCACATACTTAATGGTGATATTCGTCGTGTTTCCGCTCGTGATCTTGACGGGACTTGCGCTGTCGCCCGGATTCAACTCTGCGGTTCCGGCGGTCGTCAACGGACTGGGAGGGCGGCAATCCGCGCGCACCCTCCACTTTTTCCTTACCGGATTTCTGGTGGCCTTTCTCATAGTCCACGTGGGAATGGTGATTTGGGCCGGGTTCGGCAGTCGCGTCCGGGCGATGATTAGCGGTATTGCGACCGTGCCCGAGGAGCGAATATGAATAAAATCTCACGCCGAAAGTTCGTCACCGTTGGTCTGGGAGCCGCGGCAGGCGCGTCGGGCTTGGCCGCGGCTGTGGGCCTGGCGCATCGCTATGGGCTGGTCCCACCCGACAGTGGCGGAATCTACGGCCCGGGCGAAACGCTGACCTACGCTGCCCAGCGGCTTCTGACAACTCATTCGCTGGCTCGCGAATTTCCTCGCAGCATGATTTCGAAAACGCCGTTCGCCAACGAGCTCGCGCCATTCAAGGATGCCTTCAAAAGCCACCAGGCCAATGGATTTGCAGACTGGCGGCTTTCCGTCGATGGCATGGTCGCGCGGCCGGCTTCGCTTTCACTGTCTGACCTGAGGAATTTCCCCGTCCGCAGCCAGATCACCGAAGTAGTGTGCGAGGAGGGCTGGTCCTACATCGCCGAGTGGATCGGCACACCTCTGCACGAGGTCCTGCACGCCTGCGGAATTCTGCCCCAGGCACGCTACGTCGTTTACTTCTCTATCGAGCCCGACTGGTGGGAAAGCATCGACATGGCCGATGCTCTGCATCCCCAGACTCTCCTGACTTTGGGGATGAACGACGGAGATCTTCCTGAGGGTTTCGGAGGCCCACTCCGGCTGCGTGTGCCCCGCCAACTCGGATATAAGAGTGTCAAATTCATTACGCGCATAACGGCCACCGACTCGCTCAAAGGATTCGGCAAAGGTCTCGGCTCCGCCTCACCGGAGGCAGGCTACGCCTGGTACGCGGGCATCTGAGTCGTTCTGACATTACTATTACGAAAACCGTCGATTCGCTCCGCTGGTTTCAACAGAATCGGCTTCACTGTTACCATCTCATGTTGCTCAGCAGGACAAATTATTCACGCTTGAGGCATTCATGAAAGCTTTGGTCAAGAGCCGCGCCGAGCGCGGGTTGTGGTTGGACGATATCGCAGAACCCACAGTTGGGATCAATGATGTGCTCATCCGCGTCCGCTATACCGGTATCTGCGGAACCGATGTTCATATCTATCAGTGGGACGAGTGGGCGCAGAAGACAATTCCTGTGCCGATGGCCATCGGCCACGAATTTGTTGGAGAGATTGTCGAAGTTGGATCGAACGTAAACGACTTCTATCCCGGCGACATCGTGAGCGGTGAGGGCCACGTCACCTGTGGACGCTGCCGCAATTGTCTGGCCGGCAGACGTCATCTGTGCGCGCATACCTCAGGCGTCGGCGTCAATCGGCCTGGAGCGTTCGCTGAATTCATCGCGCTGCCGATGACCAATATCTGGCGGCATGAGCCCGGCATCAATCAGGAAGTCGCGGCTATCTTCGATCCCTTTGGCAATGCCGTGCATACCGCTCTCTCGTTTCCCGTGCTCGGCGAAGATGTCTTGATTACCGGCGCGGGGCCGATCGGAATCATGGCCATTCCGGTGGTTCGCCATGCCGGCGCGCGTCATATCGTTATCACGGATATCAACCCTTTCCGCCTGGAATTGGCGCGCAAAATGGGAGCGACCCTTGCAGTCAACACCCAGGAGACGCCGCTCGCCGAAGTACAGAAGCAACTCGGTATGCGCGAAGGATTTGATGTGGGACTGGAGATGTCCGGCAATCCCGCAGCCGTGCAGGAGATGATCGCGAACATGAGCCACGGCGCGAAAATCGCCATGCTCGGAATTCCCGCCAAGCCGATGACGATCGATTGGCGAGCCGTGATCTTCAATATGCTGACCATCAAAGGCATCTACGGCCGCGAGATGTATGAGACCTGGTACAAGATGACCGTCATGATCGAGTCGGCAGTCGACATTTCACCGGTCATTACTCACCGATTCAGCTACCGCGACTTTCAAAAGGGATTCGATGCCATGATCTCCGGCAACACCGGCAAGGTCATTCTTGACTGGACCCAAGTCGCCTGAAAACGATTGTGAGTCAGCAGACTTCCGAAGCTGAATTAGCTGGCCAGGCATTCCGGTTCGGGGGAATGGCCTTTCCCGTCAAGTTGACTCCGAACACACCAATCTCCGGGTGGCCCGTCGTCCGTCAGTTGAGGTTGTATTTAGCGACGCCTATTCGAGGCGGAGATGTAGGAGGGCCCGTCTCAATAGCTATATCAGAGCACCCAACTGTAACGTGCTGAATCCTTTGGGAATCGGGGTATAATCCAGTCCACATATGCCACTGGCCGCGGGCACTCGGCTGGACTCGTTTGAAATCGCCGCACCACTTGGCGCTGGCGGCATGGGCGAAGTTTATCGCGCACGCGATGCAACCCTGAAACGCGACGTTGCGATTAAAGTTCTTCCCGAGTTCTGGTCGCGGGATCCCGACCGCCTTCGCCGATTTGAGCAGGAGGCACAGGCCACCGCTGCTCTGAATCATCCCAACATTGTTTCGATTTTTCATGTCGGTCAGTACGACGGCTCGCCTTACATCGTCACCGAGTTGCTTCACGGCGAGACCCTGCGCGAGCGCCTACGTAAAGGCCCGTTGCGACTGCGCGAGGTGCTGGACTACGGCGTGGAGTTGGCCCGAGGACTAGCGGCCGCTCACGACGCTGGAGTCGTCCACCGCGATCTCAAGCCCGACAACATCTGGCTGACGAAGGATGGCCGCCTCAAAATCCTCGACTTCGGATTGGCCAAGCTCGATCCGGCCAAAGCAGCAAGTTCCGACGGCGAAACCGTCACCGTTCAGCCTCAGTCCACTCCGGGTCATGTTGTGGGCACGGTTGGCTACATGTCGCCCGAACAGGTGCGCGGACACGTTGCAGACGCCCGCAGTGACATCTTTGCCGTCGGGGTGATGCTGTACGAAATGCTGACCGGGAAACCGGCCTTCCGAAAGGCGACTTCCGCGGATACCACGAGCGCGATCCTGAACGAAGACCCGCCCGCGGTTTCGCAGGCTGCGCCGAGCGTTCCGCCGGGATTGCAAAGAATAGTGAGTCGCTGTCTCGCGAAGACCCCGGACAAGCGATTTCAGCACGCTTCGGACCTGGAGTTCGCGCTGGAAGCTTTGTCAGACTCGAGCGGCTCCGTCATCTCCGGTGTCCACCAAGCAGTGCCAGGCAAGAGATGGATATGGCTCGCAGCTGCCGCAGTTGTCGCCATCGCGATCGCCACAGCTCTTGTTGTGTGGTGGAGACAGCCCCCGGCAGTTCCGGTGGTCGAAGCCGTAACCCAACTCACGGATGACGGCGAGCCGAAGTGGATCTATGACAACCTGCTGACCGACGGTTCGCGAGTTTACTTCAACGAGGGCACAAACTTCAGCCTTAAGATTGCGCAAGTCGCGGTCATCGGCGGACCCACGGCCATTATTCCCGTTAGGCTTGAAGCGCCAATCATTGCCGGTCTGAGCCAGGAAGGGGCATCTCTACTGGCATTAGTCGGCCCATACACCGGACCTGCTGCGTTTCCTTTGCGCACGATTACGCTACCCGCGGGAGAAGTACGCCGCGTCGGGGATATAAAGGGTCTCGATGCCAGCTTTGCTCCAGAAGGCCGCATCCTTTTCTCTGTTGGGGGCGACCTCTTCACTGCCGAGAAAGACGGCACCCAGCCTCGCAAACTGCTAAGTGCAGGTACACAGATTTGGGGGCCCAATATTTCTCCAGATAACGAGCTAATGGTTTTCACGGTTGTTACATCGGTTCCCGGTTATTCTATTGTGGTCTCCAACCCAGATGGCTCAGGCCAGCGCGCCATCGTGGACTTCAGCGAACGGCGGCGTGTGTGCTGCGCCCGATGGACGCCGGACAGCCGGTACATCGTCTTTGAGGACCGCAGCCATGGCCAAGTCGATCTTTGGGCGGCCCAAGTGCGGGCCGGGTTTCTGCAACGCCTGCACCCACCGGTTCAACTCACCAACGGCCCTCTATCTTACGCGGGCGCGAAGCCAAGCGGGGACGGGAAGCAGATTTTCGCGATTGGCACGAAGCGACGCGGTGAACTCGCCCGTTATGACATCAATTCGAAGCAGTTCATTCCTATACTCTCCGGCATCTCGGCCTTTAATCCAAGCTTCTCCAGTGACGGCAAGTGGATTGTCTATGCCTCCTACCCAGATTTCACCTTATGGCGTAGTCAGACCGATGGAACGGATCGCTTGCAACTCACGGATCCCCCCGCGAAGGTGTCCTTTCCGTTCATTTCACCGGATGGAAAGCAGGTCGCTTTTAACAATCCCGGCGGAGAGATCAATGTCATCAGCATCGATGGAGGTCCGCCGCGGAGAATTGCAGAGAAGCAGTCATGGGCAGCAAGTTGGTCCCCTGACGGGAACCGGCTGGTTTTTGCCGATTATACTGACCGCCCTCATGTCAAGTTCCAGATTTACGATCTGCGTACAGGAAACCGTTCCTTCGTGCCCGCAACGGAAGAGCTCATTGGCGTGCAGTGGGTTGCGGAGGACCTGCTGGTCGCCGCATCGGTTGATCATAAGAAGCTTGCGGTATTCGATTTCAAAACGCAGAAATGGTCGGATCTGGTACCTGGTCCCATTCCCGGCGGTGTCGTCAACTGGGTCCACTCACCGGATTACAAATACGTGTACTACAGCACTGGAGGTACCGAACCACAGGCTTTGCGCGTCCGCCTCGCCGATCATAAGGTGGAAACCATTACCAGCTTGAAAGAGCTGCCCCGAGCAATCGGCCCCGACGGCAATACCCAGATCAGTGTCGCCCCCGACGGCTCTCCGGTCTTCACCCGCGACATCGGCACACAGGAAATCTACGCCCTCACCGTGAAGTGGCCATGAGCTGTTCGGCGCTCAACGTTCTAGAGATAGAGGTTGTGAACACCACCATCTCATAACCGATAACCGATCCCAAAACGGGAACAAGGACACTGACCGCCGGGTGTGCCCCGCGGTTTTCAAACCGGACGCCCACTCCGCTTATCACGCGGCGACGTGTCCGCCGTCCTTTCGCACCTCGTCGCCCGCCCTGTAAGAAACATATCGTGACGCAAAGGGAGAGGTGTCTCTGCCCGCGACCGCGCCCAAAACGCGGTATATTTTAGCTCTTTGAAAACTGTGAGCAGCCCCGGAACACCGAGCTCGTGCGATGGTGAGAATCCGTGGCGCCGGCACCGTCCAATCACTGATCAGCGAATGAACGGCGAAAACAATGGGGCATAACTATCTTTGTTATGAAATGGATAGCTATAACTAGTTTATTTTTTAATTAGTTACGAACAAATTTCCCCCAACCCATTGATTCTAAACAACCGTGAATTAGCAGCTTTCGCATTATCGGACGTATCCTGCAAAGACCTCGTGGCTCTATCACCTTCGTCAAAGACCCTATAATGTCGCGTGTCATGGGACGGCGTCCCGCTTCGATTATCACCTGGCTCTTCTCGTCAAGAGACGGCGCTCGCGGCTGCCTGCTGGCACGCTGGATCTTTCTGCGCGGCCTGGGCCTCATCTACTTCTCGGCGTTTTATTCGCTGGTGTTTCAAATCAAGGGGCTCATCGGTCCCGGTGGCATTCTGCCGGCCGACGAATACCTGATGGCGCTCGCTAAACTGAGCGCGGTGCGCTTCTGGTATGCACCCACGCTGCTGTGGTTCTCGAGCAGCTCGCACGCGTTGACGGCAATTTGCTGGATCGGGATGCTGGCATCGGCTCTAGTAGTGTTCAACATCTGGCCTCGCGTCACGCTCGCTATCTGCTTTATGTGCTTCCTGTCGTTCGTAGCTGTGGCGCAAGACTTCTCGGGCTACCAGTCCGACGGAATGCTGCTGGAAGCTGGGTTCCTGTCGCTGTTCTTTGCGCCAGCGGGAGTACGGCCTGGGTTAGGGCAGAACAGTCGGCCGATACGCGCCAGCTTGTTTCTGTTGCAGTGGGAATGGTTTCGCATCTACTTCGAGTCCGGCCTGGTGAAGCTGGCCAGCGGTGAGACGCAATGGCGCGACTTCACCGCCATGGACGAGTACTACCAGAACGGTCCGCTGCCTACGTGGATCGGCTGGTATGTGCAGCACTTGCCGCATTGGTTTCATGCCTTCGCCACCGGCGCGACTTTGGGCCTGGAGCTGGGACTGGTGTGGATGCTGTTCCTTCCTCGACGATGGCGCATCGCGTGCTTCTTCGTGGTGACGGCGTGGCAGATTCCCGTCATCCTCACCGCAAACTACACGTTCCTGAATTACCTTGTGTTGCTGCTGGGAGTGCTGCTGCTGGACGACCGCTTTCTGACGCGCTGGCTTCCGGGCTGGATGCTGCGGCAGATTGGCGTGCCGGCTCCCTCCGCCACGACGGAAACCGATATCGCACCGACCGAGACAACGCAGCGCAGCATAAGCCGCCAATGGCAAGCGGTCAAACTGGCGATCACGAGTGTGATTCTGATCTGGATTTTGTATGCGACGACCGTTCAGATGTTCTGGATTCTCGTGCCCGGGACTCCGTTTCCGACGTCGCCGGTGATGGCATTGGAACCATTTCGAATCGCGAACAGATATGGTTTGTTCGCAGTGATGACTCGTGGCCGCTACGAAATCGAGTTCCAGGGATCCAATGACGGAGAGAATTGGGCCACGTACCGTTTCCGCTACAAACCGCAGGACTCGGCTGAAGCGCCCGGCATCTACGCGCCATACCAACCGCGATTCGAATGGAACTTGTGGTTCGCTTCGTTAGGCGTCTGGCGCGACAACATGTTCGTCGTCAGCACCGAGGAGCGTCTGCTGGCAGGCAATCGCGATGTGCTGGCACTGTTTGCGAACAACCCGTTCCCGGATGCCCCTCCGAAGCAGGTACGCGCTGTGCTGTGGGAGTATTGGTTTACGTCGCTCGCCGAGAAGCGCGCGACTGGAATGTGGTGGAGGCGAAAATTCATGGGTCTCTATGCTCCGACTTTGACGTACATGCCCGATGGTCATGCTGGGGTAGTCGAGTGGCCTGCGCAACCGTTGCCGCGACCGTAGGCCAAAGGCGGCGTCAGAATCGGGGCGATGGGCCATGCGAGTTGCACCTTTTCCTGACTTAATGGCAACAAGTTCCAACATATTTTGCCGCTGATTTTCAGAGAACTTCCTCGCCTGCAACGTGTTTCAGCAGTCGTAGTCAGATTGACGCTCGTCTGCAATGAGGATTGGATGGCACGCATTCTGCAAATGCTCGGGAGCCTGTGGATCACGATGCTGACGTCGAATGCACCCTTCTCCGCGGCCACTGCACATGTCGCCGCAACATTCATGCAGAGAGTGTCCAGGAGCGTTGCACGATGAAAAAAACCTTCTTATACGCGGTCGCGATTGTCTCGTTGCTGCTGGGTACCGGGGCGCTGTATGCGCAGGAACCGGCCCCGCAGGGCGGCGGGCAGTGGGGCCGCGGCCAGATGCCGACAGTCGATCAGCGACTGCAGCGTATGACTCAGGCACTTGACCTGAGCGAAGATCAACAACAGAAGATCAAACCCATCCTGGAAAACGAATCGACGCAGATGCAGAGCTTACGTGCGGACACGTCGATGTCACAAGAGGACCGGATGGCCAAGATGAAACAGATCCGGGAAAATACGACTTCGCAGATCAATCCCATCCTGAATGCCGATCAGCAGAAGAAGTATGCGGAGATGGCGAGCCACATGGGCCGTGGACGGGGACCTGGCGCGAACCCATCGGCACCACCGCCTCAGCCCCAGCCATAAATCAATTGCGATATCTGGAGACTCTCCTCGATGCGAGGAGAGTCTCTTTTTTGCGCCTAGCCAATCCAGGATTCAATACGTTTAAATAGCCGGCTGAACGATGCCGGGAGCCCTATTGGCGAATCAGCATGGCCAGCCGAGGGAAGACGAAGCGTCCTGCAGCGTCGTCGATGACGTTGATTTGGCAGTTATAGAACCCGGGCTTCAGCTGCGACAGCGGCACATCGAGTTGGAAGACGACGGCTTTGCGTCCGGGTACGGTCACCTCTTGCGAGCGGACCACCGGAGTTTCATAGGTCTTGGCGTCGCCCTGGAAAAAGGCCACATTCGTCATCACGCGCACTCCGGCCTTTTCGCCCTTTGCGCCGTTGCCTGCGGCCGGCGCAGTCTCCTTTCCGGCATCGTAAACTTCGTAATAAAGATAGAGATGCTGGTTGGCCGAGAAGACGCGCGTGACGCTGGGGACGACCACTTCGCCGTTGTGCACCAGCGGATTGCCGGCATCTTTCTTGGGCGCAGTTTGCAACTGACTGGCCATTAAGATCGAACTCATCTTCACGGGGCTGTTCTTGAGATCGGGGACGACGAAGTCGGTTTCGAACGAGCCCATGCGGCCGTCCTCGTTTTCACGCACCACGACCTTGAGGTGGTACTTGCCCGACGGAAGCGTCATACCGGTGTCGTATTGCACGTTCTTGCGTTGCACTTCGTTGGCCACGTTCACGGCCAGCTTGATCGTGTCACGGATCTGCCCAGCCGGAAATTTCCTATCGTCAGTGACCAGGCCGAGGACATCCAGCGTGGCTTTGTCCTGATCTTTATTGCGGCTGAAGGGAATTTCCGAGCCGGGCACGATCAACGAAATAGGCACATAAAACCGGTCGTCGGACAGGCGGAAATATCCGGTTGCCAGATAGACCGGCAGGTCGGTGCTGGGCAAGTCAGTTGTGAGTTCCTCTTGCAACTGCCGTTCACGATCGTCCTTGTTGGAATGACGGAAATCCGCTTGCGCGTAGTAGCCACGGCGGAAATCGATCTTCACGCCGGGACGATTCACGCGGACGGCGATACGCCGGTATTTGCCGTCGCGAGCGGTATTCGTGCTGTGATAGCCGAGCAAGTAATACATGGACGTATCGTCTTGCACGCTCTTGAACACTTTGCCGAAGTCGTTGGAGTCGAGAAAGGCTTTGCCGCCGGTATCGGCGGCCAGCGTGACCAGCGTTTCCTGCGTCTGAAAGTTGGAGTTCAAGGCATTCAACTGTGCCTGTCCAGAGTAAGGCGACGTTCCGCGAATGCTCGCGTTTTGTGCCTCTCCGCCGGGAACCAGAGCCTGTAATCCGCGAATATCGAGCGTATAAATCGAGAGGTTGGCTATCACTGCGGCGTTGATTGCAGCACGAAGTTCAGACTGGTTCTCGATGCCAGTGCGCTGCATTCCGCTGGAAAAATAGATCAGCGATTTCTTTTGCGGAACGTTCGCCACTTGCTCTGCCACCGCTCGCAGGGCATGCAGTCGCATGTCGGTGTTGAAAATGTTGTACTCGGTGTCATCGACGGTGAAGGATCCGGCGGTGTCAGGAGTGCCCTCGGTGGTGCCGGTCGAGCCAAGCTCAAATCCGGCATTCGCACCCACATTGAATGCCTGCAGGACTTGCATCAGTTTGTCGCGATCCGAGGTAAAGTCTTGATTGACGGTGAGCGAATTGCTGAGAGATACGACCGAGACAAGATCGGCCGGCTGCATCTGCTTTTTCAGATAATCCTGAGCGGCATCCGTGGAGCGCTCAATCTCGTCAGGCTGCATGGCCGACAGATCGAAGAACAGAATGATCAGGCGCCGATCTTTGATTGACTCGTCCGGTTGACCGGTGACCGACGCGCTGGTCGTGCTGCGAGTCGCAGAGACAGGCGGCGTGCTGAGCAGGTTCGCCTGGTTCATCGGAACTTGTGGTGCATTTTGGGTGTTCTCGATGTCGAACGTCGCCACTTTCTGTGGCTTGTTGTCTTCGAGTACGGTGAAGTCTTCCGGCTTGAGGTCCTTCACAAGATTGCCGCTCTTGTCGCGGACGCTGACGTTCACCAGTACTAGCTCTGACTTCGCTTTAAAGGTGAAGCCGGTGCCGCTCTGTTGCGCAGGAAGCACTATCGGCCACAGGAGACCACTTATCGCGACGAGCGCAGTGGTTTTGCGGATGATGCCGAGCGTCGATTGTGGAATACGCATCCTCAAAACCTGAACCTCGCTGTCACCAAGGCTGCCCGCATCGCTGAGACGGAGATCACACGACCGAAGGTGGGAGAATTCACCACGGTGTCAATCGACGAATAGATGGGATGATTGAAGACGTTGGTAGTCGAGAAGCGAAGCTCCAGGGTGCGCGTCTCTTTAAGCTGAATGAGCTTGGTCATGGCCATGTCGAACAGGACTTCACCGGGACCGATGACGCTGTTGCGGCGTGCATCTCCGTATTGTCCGGCGGGCGGAGTCACGAACGCCGCCGTGTTGAACCACTCATTGATGCTCGGATTGGGAAGGTTAACGGGCAGCCCGGTGACGTCGGCACGCAGGGTGCCATTTACTCCGCTATTCACATTGCTGTACGACCCGATGATGCGCGGGGTGAACGGGAGTCCCGAGGCGATGGTCCAGTCGCCACTCCATTGCCAGCCGCCGAGGAAATCCTGGGTCAGCCCCGGACTGGCCAGCCATCGTCGGCCTTTGCCGAATGGAAATTCCCACAACCAATCACCACTGAACTTGAATTCCTGGTTAAAGCTCGACAAACCGCGCTCTGCCGACAGGTCGAATGCGTTTTGTGCGACTACGGTGATGCCCGTGTTTCTGCCGCCGACGCCCACGATCGACGATCCCCCGCCGATGGTCGATGCATCGTCAAGAGACTTTGACCACGTAAATGTACCGCCCAGCGAAATGCCGTTGGTCAAGCGTTTGCGGACGCGGAGGGTGCCCGCATTTGCGCTCGAATCGCCATCCGACGACTCATAGTAGAAGGGCTGCACGCCGGGTATGCGAATGCCATTCGCGGTCGAGTTGGGCGCAGTCAAAATATCCAGGGCCGTTCCCTTGGTGCCCGTGTAATCGAGGTTGAGAAGTAGCGAGCGAGTTATTTCCTGCTGGATGTCGAGATTCCAAATCTGCACGTAGCCGAGGCGGTAATTTGGATCGATGCCGTAGTTGTTGGTGATGCCCGTTGAACCGGGAAATCCATTTTGCAACGTCAGTACATTTGCGAACGAGCCAACGTTGGTTTGCGTGTTCGAGAACGGCGGCTGAAACGCCATGTTCTGCACGATATTCTGATAGGCCGTGGTGCTGTAATTGATGCCGTATCCGGCGCGCACTACCGTGTTTTTCGACGCCTTCCACGCCACTCCGACACGGGGAGCAAAGTCGTCGCGATTCGGATTCACTAGCCCGATGGGATAGTAAATGCCCGACACCGGCCCAACTTGATCGGGATGAACGGGTGCGACTTCGGTGAAGGTCGAATTGGTGTCAAGGTTGACGATACGGTTGTTACTCTCGTTCATGGGTGACACATACTCGTAGCGTAACCCGACGTTGAAGGTCAGGTTGCCGCGAACGCGCCATTCATCCTGAACGTAAAGGTCCCAGGAATTCCCGCGGAAGTAATACCGGTCATAGCCGTACTGCAAGGACGTCTGCTGTGCAACACCCAACAGGAAGTCCGCGAAGTCGTATCCCGTGCCCGGCACAGCCTGGCCATTCGAAAACTGCGACGTGTAGGCGCCGGTGAACACGAAGCTGCCCCGAGGATTGCTGTCGGTCTGGGTGTTCGGCTGGATGCGCCGGAAGTCTCCGCCCCAGCGTACCGTGTGTTTCTTGTGCGACCAGATGAGATTGTCAGAGAAGGTCCACGTCTGGTTGCGATCGTTCACGGGATTAACGTCGTTGACGCCAGCAAAGTGAGTGAAGGAAAGGTTCGGCAGGCCCCAGGTAAACGGAGTCTGGGAGACGCCTGTGATGCCGAGTTCACCGGTGATGTTGGTCTTGAAAGCGTACAGATTGGTGGTGTTGATGGAGCTACGATTGAAGTCGAATCGAAAGTTATTGACCAGCCGTCCGAAGCTGCGGACGTAGCCGATTGGAATGTCGTAGCCCGTCGTGGTGGTGTGGCCGCCCACGGTTGGAAAAGCGCTACTCAAAGTCTGGTCGACGTTGTGGTAGTGGAATCCGAAATTGAGAGTATTCTGCGGTCCGCGTGCGCGGCCCCGGCCCGGACCAACCGAAGAGCCTCCCAATGCCTGGTTCAAGCGGATATTCAGGTCCGTCGTGTCACTCGTTGAGGCACCAATGTATTGGAAGTTTTGTGTGGTTCCGGGCAGATTGGGCATAGGGATATAACTCAGCAATCCTTGGGCCGCCGGATTGATCATGTTTTGCGGGATCGTGGCATTGGCGAATGGCTGTCCGGTCGCGTGATTGAAGATTTGGACGGGTTGTCCGTTCACCAGCGTCTGAGAAAAATCGCCTTCGCGCTGCAGCGCGGTCGGCACAGTAGAGAGGTAGTTGTAAAGCTGGTCACCGTAGGCGCCATTGTAGTTCAGGAAGAAAAATGTCTTCGAGCCGCCGTTGTAGATGTGCGGAATGTTCAGCGGACCACCGATGGAAGCCCCAAAGTGCTGTTGCAAGTAGCCCGGATTCTCGGACGGCGCCCCAGTCAGCGAATAAGGTTCGGCGTTCAAACTGGAAGTGTCCGCCGAGTAATAGAACATTCCGTGGGGCTTGTTGAAGTTGAATCCGCCGCGCCGACCGCCTCCGCCACCGAGCTGGCCACCACCGAAGCCCCCGCCCCCACCGCCTGGACCAAATCCGCCACCTGGACCACCCGGTCCACCGGCGCCACCCGGCTGGTTGCGGTAGTCCTGCATGCGGTTGCGCAGTTCATCAGTGCTCATGCCAAACATGTTGGTGGAAGACGACGAACCCGAAACCGCTACCGACTCGGTGGAGACCGACGGTGGGATGCCGGGAACGGGCATTCCTGATGGCGCAACCGATTCGTTGCCCTCTCCTCCGCTGGAATTGCCCCCTTCTCCAGCCACGACGGAGAGTGATTGAAACCCGGCCCCTGCACCACCCGCACGAGCGTACGCTCCTGCACCGGCGGTTTCCGCGCGAGATAGCAAGGTGATGTGGAAGTCGATCTGGTGATGCGCATTGGCGGCGCCGACGTGCACCTGCTGCGTCGCGGCGGCAAAAGCCACCATCTGAACGCGAACGGAATAGTCGCCGCTTGGTAATGAGAGCTTGAAGCTGCCGTCGGTCTGCGTCCAGGTATTGAATTTCCGGCCGGTCTTTGTGTTGGTCGCGGTGACGGTGGCTCCGGGCACAAGAGTGTTGCCCGATCTCACCTTGCCTTCAACAATGACAGTTGGAGCGGGCGCCTCGGACGCGGACTTGGCTTCCGGAGCCGGCTTCGGCTGTTCTTGTGATTCGGACTGGGGCGAACCTGAACGTACAGCCGGGGCGGGAGTTTCGGCGGTCGGGGGCGCCGACGGCGCGGCCGCTTGTCCATACAACCCGAGGGAAGTAAAAAGAACCAGAAAAAATGGCAGCCATGCTCCACGGAATCGCACCTCTGCGCCGCGAACCTGCGTGGCGGACAAAGATAGCCCTGCGCGTTCTACTGGCAACGATGGCACGCCTCTATTAAACCCCACTCGCTATATAAGTATTCAGTGGCGGGGGCTGGTCGGTTCCGGAACATGAACCGGAGTGGCACAGACTTTAGTGACATTTGAGGCCATGCTAGGCGCGCAAGTGGTATGGGATCGAGACCACCGTAATTCGCTGATTCCCATTGAAAAGCAGCAGCGCGCGAATGGCTTCCGGGCGATTATTGTGAAGCAGATAGTGGTACCAGTGACTTTCGACGAGTTCCGGCACCAGCATGGTGACATTTCGCTCGGGGTGGGCAGCCTGTTGCGAGATGGCGTACTCAACGATTGGCTTGACGATAAAGCGATACGGGGAATCAAGCACCACTAACTGGGGCACTGGCAGATCCGCCGCTCTAGCGGGCGCCTCGACGACCTCGCTCCACTGGGCGCGCAGTTGGTCCGTTCGGTCGCCAGATTCGACATGCAACACGTGGATTTCGCGCGACAGAGTCCAGGCGTAACGCAGCGCTTTTTCTGAAACCAGGCTCCATCCGTCGATCGGTAACAGTACGACCGGCTCTGAAAGGTGGTCGGTGTGCACGGGTGCGGTCGCGGAGATTTCTTTCGCCACTTCCGAGTAGTGGCGTTGCACCGCGCGCATCATCAGGATCAATGACGGAATCAGCAGCACCGTGATCCACGCGCCGTCGGTGAATTTCGCAACCAGGACCACTGCTGTGGTTATTCCGGTTGCGAGTGCGCCTAATCCGTTCAGGAACATGCTGCGCCCAGCACCGGGGCCACCAACCCGCTTCCAATGCACCACCATGCCAGCCTGTGAAAGTGTGAAGGCGAGGAATGCACCCACCGCATATAAGGGAATCAGGCGGTCTGTGACGCCGCGGAAAATGATCAACAGCAGGCCAGTGAGCAGGGCGAGAGCGTAGACGCCTTGGGCAAAAACCAGTCGCCTGCCCGCGGATGACGAAAGCGTGCGGCAAATATCCGTTCTGCGCGATGGCGCGGGCAAGACGCGGAAAATCGGCGAACGCTGTGTTAGCCGACAACGACAACACCACAAGGATTGAGCTGATGCTGAGCCAATAGAACGCACCGCGTCCCGTCACCGCAGCCAGCAACTGGGAAAGCACGCTGTCATAACCAGGAAGTCCCGGATCGGTGGCCGCAATTCCATATTTCGGGACGAGATAAGCGATTCCCAGCAACATCACGATCAGGATCGCGATGATGATAGTAAGGGTGCGCTTAGCGTATTGGTCGGTAGGATCGCGAAAGGCCATCACGCCATTGCTCACGGCTTCGACTCCGGTCATTGCCGTGCAGCCGCTGGAAAACGTTCGTAGCATGAGCCACGCGCTGACGGTTCCTGTGACCCCAGCCAACTGAGGAGGCGCAACCACCGGCACCGGATGACCGCCGGCGGCGAGCGTTTTGTAGACCCCGACCCCAATCAGACCCAGAATGCATGCAATGAAGACGTATGTTGGCAGAAGAAAGACGCCGCCCGTTTCCTGTACTCCTCGCAAATTAATGAGGGTGATGAGAATCAGGATCCCGAGACACAGGCGAAGGGTCTGGCTTTGCAGCGACGGTACGGCGGAAACCAGCGCGCCTACTCCCGCCGAAATGCCGACTGCGGCGGTGAGAACGTAATCGATCATAAGCGCAGCCGCCGCCAGAAGGCCGGCCCTGTCACCCAGGTTCTCGCTGGCGACGGTGTAAGATCCGCCGCCTTGCGGATAGGCCGATATAGTCTGCCGGTAGGAAAAATAGACGATACCGAGCAAAATCACGATGCCGACGGTGACCGGCCAGATATAGACGGCTCCGGCCATACCCAGCGGGATCAATAGCGTTAGGGCGGCTTCCGGACCGTACGCAGCCGAGCTCAAAGCATCCAGCCCAAAGATGGGGATGCCCTTGAGCGGACCAATCCGCGCGGCTTTCTCTTCCTCGGTAGCTAGCGGCCTGCCGAAGAGCAAGTCGGCAACATTCATGCGGTATTTCTCTTGTCTGGTTTCAATCTAGCCGGGATCCCCAAAGCCCGCGGGGGTGAGAGCCAGCATAATTGCAGATCAGGCCAGCGTTCTTGAAGATTGCGTAACAATCGCCGAGAACAAGGGAGCGTCCCGCCCTGCCCCCGGCAGAAATAACATCCGACATGTGATAGCACTCACAGCCACTTCGGACAATTCGTGTGATTGTAATATGCGTCTGCAGTTTCGCCAGTACTGCGTTGACTCACGGCCGGGCCCATCTCAGCCGACTGCACCAGGGAAATGCCGACTAGTCGGTCCACCCATACGCGAGTCAAGCTGAAGGAACCGCTATGTCACCAGCCGAACAGATTCGGTCGCTCTCCTGGGGAGACACGTTTTTTCTTTACCTAGAGCGCGATGGCCAGCCACTCAACATCGCTTCGACCTGCGAGTTTGAGGGCAAAATCACGCTGCAAGCCTGCGCCAGGTTCATTGAGTCGAAGCTGGTCCTTATCCCGCGATACAAGCAACGCGCGGTGTTTCCTCCCTTCAACCTGGGGCTTCCTACATGGGAATTCGATCCGAATTTCGACATTCGCAATCATGTCCGCGAGATCGTGCTCAGGCAGGGAACCGACAGCGACCTGAAGGCGGAAGCGGCAAGGATTATCAGCTCGCATCTGGACCGGAGCCACCCCTTGTGGGACATCACGCTGGTGCGTGGTCTCAAGGGGAACCGGACAGGAATGATCATTCGCCTTCACCACTGTATGGCCGATGGTATTTCCGGCGTGGGCATCATGAATGTCTTGCTCGACGCCTCAGCAACCCCGCAAGAACCGGCGCGCAAGAAACCGAGCAACGAGCAGCCGGGTCCCACGGATTCAGTGGCCATTCTGCTGGACCGGTTCCTGAAGTCTTACCAGTCGTTCATGCAGGGCGCGCTAACCGCACAAACCGAGGTGCTGAACATTGCGCGCGAGTTGCTCGCAGGAGCCACGCGCGGACAAACCGAAGAGTTGATCCATCTGGTTCCGGAGTTGGGAACCCCGTCGGAGCGTCTGCCCTTCAACAAGGTCTGTCGTGGACCCCAGCAGCTAGCCTGGGCTGAGATACCGATGGCCGAAATCAAGGCCGTTCGAGCGAGTCTAGGTGGCACCGTGAATGACGTGGTGCTGACGACGGTGACCACCGCGATCCGTCGCTATTCCGAGTCGCATGGCGTGAAACTCAGGGGAAGGCACGTACGACTCATCGTCCCGGTCAACATCCGCGGCCAAGGCGATGTCAGCGAGCTGGGCAACCAAATCACCTTCCTGCCGATTAATGTTCCGCTGGACGTGCGTGACCCACGCGTTCTGCTCAGCAGGGTGAGCGAACGGATGATATTCCTCAGAAGTGTTGGCGTCCCGGAGCTGGTCGGACTATTCGGCACCCTGGTGTCGAAGGTTCCGCTCCCGCTGCAAGCGGTCCTGGTTCCGCTCCTGACTCAATTGCCCCTTAGTTTATGCAACATGATCTGCACCAATGTTCCCGGTCCGCAGATGCCACTCTATCTGCTGGGGCATAAGCTGCTGCGCTGCTACCCGTATGTTCCGATCGGCGGCGAATTGGGGGTCAACGTAGCAATTTTGAGCTATGACGGAACCGCCTATTTCGGCTTCGGCGGCGATATTCACGCGGTCCCCGATATCGCTTGCTTCGAAGACTTGCTGCGCGAAAGTTTCCAGGAGTTGCGCTTGGCTGCGGCCACAAATCAGCGCTCCGAAGACGTATCTGAAAAACAGGTCGGCGACAAAGTGACGCTCAGACCCACCAGATCGAGAAGAGTAGCGGTCGAGAAGCAGGCCGCGCCTAAACCGAAGGTCAGGGCTGCATCGCCAGTGAAGCGCGTGACGCCCAAGCGGCACCCGGCAGCAAAAGCGAGTGCAGTTCCCTTCCCTCCGGCGGCCAGTCCTTCGATGGCGAACGCACAGGCGGGCGACTGAGTCGGGCTCAACCTTGCAATGCACGCCGTGTGGCAGTCAGGGTGTTGACCAGTGATTCGCGCGGAAGGTTCTTGACGATGGGTTCGATGACGAATCCCAGACCGAAAGGCACATCGCGCGTCAACGAAATAGCGCGACATTCGACGATGACGCCGTCTCCTTCCGTGGCAAACCGCCAGTAGGAATTCAGCCGCCACATGAATCCGTAGCCCGTGTCCTCGGGATAAATCTTTTCCTTTGGCGTGCCGGCATTGTCCACTTCGGCGATCCGCGTCGTGTAGGAGCGGCAAGACCATTGCGTGTCGGACACGCGCTGATAATGCACATCGTGATAGGTGTCGAGCACGACGGTAATGATTTTCTTCTTCAGCAAACGCAGGTAAATGCTGTAGTCGTCGCCGTGGTGACTGATCAGCCGCGAGTCCATCACATCGGGCTTATAGATGTCCTTGTGATTGTCGTAGTCCTGAACGCGAGCGAGGGTCTTTGCAATCGTTGTTCCCGAGATGAACACCGCTCCGATCCAATCATGAATCAGTCCGCTGGGCACGCGAGCGGGAAGTTGGTCCGACCAGGGCTGTGCCAGTGTTTCTCCCTTGCGAACGCGACGCATGCGGTCAGCATCATCCTCTGACCACAAGAATGTGGCTGTGCCATCGAGAGACGGTCGCATCCTCGCTTCGGCTTCGTGAACGTAGGACTGGAAAGCGGCGAGCGTTTCCTGCTTCAACTGCACGACACTTGGGGTTTGTGTCATGAGCGGCCGGCCTTTGGCATCCTGTGGTGCGGATGTTTGAAACTCAAGCATAGCAGGTGCTCGTCGCTCGAGGATGCCATCGCGTCACGACCGAATCGACAAACGTGGACACTGGAAACGACGCACATTCCATTTTGGGATGGCATTTCCAGTTCAGTTGGACACGGGAAGTGGCTGCGGTACAAGCAGTTCCACCGATGGGCGCCGACCCAATGAAAAGTAGCCTCCGCCCGACCATGCTGCAACGCAATACGCCAGAATCCTTCTTGACATTCTGATGCCTGAATACTAGAGTCTAGTTGTATGCTGCAATGCAGCATAAGAGGAGGCAATCATGAAGCAGGATGTTAAGGCCGAGGTTCAGGCCCGGGAATCGTCATTCGTGAACCTGCTGTCGGGTTGGGTCCAGCAGGGAGTTGAGAATTTCTTTGCTACGCAGCGGATTCTAGTGGACCTGGCGATGCGCCAGAACGGCACGGTAATTGACGTTCTGCGCGAGAAGCTCACGGCGCCGGACTTTCGGCCCGTGGCTATCGCCAAGGAGTTCGCCGGTGAAGGGCTAGTGAATTTCATCGAAGGCCAAAAGCTGCTGCTGGGACTGGCGCAGCGCGAGAATGAGATCCTGGCGACCGGCGTGAAGGAAAGAATGGGTGGGTTCGCCGTTACTGATGCCCTGATGAATACCATTCACCGCAGCATCGACACCTTCGTCGAGATGCAGTTGGAGTACCTGAAGAGCGCCAGTAAGCATGTTCACGGCCGCCTTGCCGCCGTCAAGGCCGGTGAGGAGTACGAGGGTGACACCGTAGTCGAGTTGGCGCGTGAAGGCCTGGAGAATTTCGTCCAGGCACAGAAGAAATTCCTCCATGTGGTGGCCGAAGAGACGTCCACTCTGACCGGCGGGAAACCGGCGCCGGTGAGCAAAGTGAAGAAGACAGAGTTGACCGCGCTGGCGCAGGAGGCGACTGATTCGTTCATCGAGGCGCAGAAGAAGCTGATGGATGTTGCTGCGCGGCAGATCCACATCAGCCTAAAGGCGGCCGGCACCGCAGCCAAGATGATGCCGACGGTTCCCTATCGCGAGATCCCTGACCTGACCCGCGAAGGCTTCCGGAGTTTCGTAGAGGCTGAGAAGGCAGTGCTGGAGTCGGTGACTAAGCGTCCGGAGACGAGGAAAGCTCCGGCGAAGGCGGCGCGTCGCGTGAAACATTCACGCGCTCGTAAGCCACGCGTCATCCCTGTCAACGCCTAGACGCGACGTTGTGATGGTATGCTAACCGGCTTCTTCCCGACAGCAGGACGAGAGAGCCGAGATACGCAGGACGTTCCGTCGCATGTGTGGCGGAACGTCCTGGTTTATTTGCGATGGCCGATCGCTCGGAAACATGAACGCTGAAATGTCACCGGCCGTGTGTAGCAAACGTCACAGCGAAGCACGATTGCCAGTCATACAATCGGCGCTGTGACCGGCCCGACAGCAGAAGGACACGTTATGCGGAACGCGCTTGGACTGGTAATGACCGGAGGAGGAGCACGCGGCGCTTACCAGGCCGGGGTGTTGAAACGAATCGGCGAGATCCCGCGTGTCCAGGAAACCGGCAATCCCTTCCCCATCATTGGGGGCACCTCGGCGGGAGCGGTGAATGGCGGGGCTTTGGCTGTAGGTTGTGACGAATTCTCGATGGCTACGAAAGTCCTCGCGCGGCTCTGGGCCGAACTTAGGCCATCGGATGTTTATCGGTGCGACGTACTGACCCAGGCGCGCAACTCCATCACCTGGATCATGGACCTTTCCTTCGGAGCCCTACTGGGGGGAGGCAATGCCCACTCTCTCCTGGATGCGTCGCCGCTGCAGCATTTTCTCAGCTCGCACCTTGACTGTAGCCGGATCCAGGAGAACATCCGGCGCAAGCATTTGTATGCGCTGGCTATTTCGGCGACAAACTACAACTCGGGCAAAAGCTATCTCTTCATCCAGGGAGCGAAGGGCCATCCGATGTGGAACCGGAGCCGGCGAGTCACGCTGGCAACGAAGATCACCACCGACCACATTTGCGCATCCGCTGCGATTCCCCTGGTCTTTCAGCCTGTCCGGCTCAAGACGGCGCGGGGCTCGGCATTTTTCGGCGACGGCTGCATACGCTTGCAACAGCCGCTGAGTCCGGTCATTCGCCTTGGCGCGGAGAAGGTATTTGGCATCGGGGTGCGCGGCGAGAGTCTCGAACACCAGGAAGAGGTTGCCAACGACACCGAGCCCTCGCTGGCACAGGTCATGGGCGTGCTGTTTAATGTTATGTTTCTCGACCACCTGGCTTCGGACGTTGAACACCTGGATCGATTGAACAAACTCTTACAGGACGGTCACATCACCCAGACCGGCATGGAAGGGTGCGAAAAAATGCGGCCCCTGGCTACATTCCTAATCACGCCTTCCGTCGATCTGTCGGAACTCGCGCGGCAGCACCAGAAAGACATGCCCTACCTGATTCAGTACTTTGTAAACGGGTTAGGCCGGGATGCCGCGGCGTGCGCTGACTTGATGAGCTATCTGCTGTTCACACCCAAATACACTCGCGCGCTGATCGACATCGGCTACAACGACGCTGCTCAACGTATCGATGAGATTGAAGACTTCCTTTTTTCGACATCGGATGGGGACGGGCGACACGGCGTTGGCGCTTCCAAGCCGAGGCTCACGACACAATCAAAGCGATCGATGAGCACGGACGGCGTAATCGATTAAACAATCCTCTCTGTTTCCCGCCGTAAACACACCACGAGGAGCAGCGCTATTCGTGCCGCAGGGATTCGATGGGGTCCAGGCGTGCGGCAAGCCTCGCGGGTAGCGTGCCAAAAATTATCCCCACCGAACACGAAACCAGAATCGCAATCATCGCGGCCATGAACGGAACTGGCACGTAAACGTCTGTGAAAAAGCGCAACGAGAAAGGGACGGCCAATCCCAGGAGTGTACCAATGACCCCGCCAACGAGCGAGATCAGCACTGCCTCGGTGAGAAACTGCATCTCGATCTCGATGCGCGTTGCGCCGACGGCCTTGCGAACGCCGATCTCATGTATGCGTGTGCTCACCGTAGCCAGCATTATGTTCATGATGCCCACGCCGCCCACGATGAGCGTCACCACAGCGAACAGCAGCAGGATGAGCGTAAATGCGTTCGCGGTGCGTTCGGCGACCTGAAGCACATCCGTGAGATTGTCGACTTTGTATTCCGATTCCGGACGATGTCGCGACTTAATCACCCGCAGAATTTCCTGCGTACCCAAAGGAACGCTGTCGCTGTTGAACATCGTGAAATAAATCTGGTTGATCGACAGCGTCCCAGCGAGTCGGCGTGCCATGGTGTACGGGATGAGTATCGTGTCGTCCTGAATCTCTGAGCGGCCAAACGTCTCCATGCTCTCGCGGAAGACGCCCACTACCACAAAGGGCAAGCCCATAATCTTGATTGACTGGCCGAGAGCCGCGTCAACATCCCCGTAATGAGTTTCGGCGAATTTCTCGGTGATCAGGCACACTTTATTAAACAACTCGGAGTCCTGCTCGTCGAAAAACCGGCCGGCGACGACACGCATGCGGCGAACGTCTTTGTAAATCGGATCGACTCCGAGAATGAGAATGTCAACTTCTTTGCCGCCCCCAGTACCAATGCGTTCGTGCAGGTTCAGCACTGGTGTCGCTGCCTTGATCTCCGGAACCTGCTGCTCGGCGGCGATCATGTCGTCGTAGGTCAGGTAGTCGCGGACCGACGCGTTCGCGCCGGCGTTCACCAAGCCTTCGTACTCAGCCCACACCAGATTGGTGCCGATGTTTTCGATTTGGGCCAGCACGTACTGCTTGCCCGAAAGCGCAATGGTTACGACAAGGATGAGGGAACTGGTTCCAATGACCATGCCCAAAGCGGTCATAGTGGCGCGAACCTTGTCGGCGCGGAAAGCGGCCAAGGCCTGAGAGAGAAACTCTCCGAAGGCCATGCTTCGGGTCGCGCCCGCGATGGTCAGGGGCATGGATTTCGCCCCCGTGTGAGACATCGCCTTCTACCCCTTTCCCAAAAACACCAAGGTCACACCGATACAGACCAGCGCGATGCCAGTCCAGCGCGACAGGCTAATGCGCTCGCCCAGGAAGAACTTGCCGCCTAGGGCTCCTGCCACATAGCTTAACGCCGTGACCGGCACCACGAAGCTGACCTTTTCGAACGAAAGGACCGCCAGTAAGGAGAAGAAGGCCAGTGTCATCATGCCTACGCCGGCCCACATCCATTTATTTCGCAACGCGTGCAGAATGACTCGGACGACGGCCACTGGACGGAAGTCCTTCACCTCACCTGTCTGTTTCATTGCCCGCGAAACACACAACTCTCCTCCCGTACCCGCTACCACGATCATGAAGAAATAGATGAACTTGAACATGGTTTAGTGGTGCTCCGTAGTGCGTGGGTGCGTGCGGCCCACGATGAAGACTCCCATGCAAATGATGGCGATCCCCAGCCAGCGCAGCGGTGACACGGATTCGCCGAGGACAAACACCGACAGGACAGCGACGACGCCGTATGCCATCGAGGAGGCGGGCTGAACGAAACTGTAGTCAGCCCACGACAACACCAATATGTTGGCGACAAAGAATGTCAGTAGAGAGGCGATACCCAACCAGACCGCCCCTGACGTAAACACTCGCCCGATGACCTGCAAGAAGTCTGAAAACGATGCGATCGACGTGGACCCTACACTCTGCATACCTTTGCCCAGCAATACGTTACCGAGAGGGCCGGCAATAATCATGATCAGAATCATGACGAAAGTCTTGAACTGTAGATGCTTGTGAGAGTCCATCAAGCTCGCCCTACCGTAGGACGTGGACAATACCAAAGAGTCATAGAACCATGCTATAACACGCGTCCGGCGCCGACAGATGCTTGCTAGCCCCATCATTGATATATTGCGAAGAGGGCTTCCGATATGTGCGGTGCGGTTCGAGCCCGCCGGGAGCAGGCCATTCTCTGATGCCGTCAGTCGACTACACCCGTCCAAACATTCCCAGCAGCGCTACCAGCCCAGCCGGCGACTCCAGCCAACATGGGCGATATGCGCAGAACGGTTGGCTCGACCGAACGATTTTGCGGCCGTCCGCGAGCAATTGGGGCGTTTATGTTGCCGTGATCCTGGTCGCGGCGGCGGTTTACCTGGCATGCATTGTCTCTCCCCCGTCACTACAGGACGACGTGGACGCGGTCCAAGCTCAGATCGCACGCAACATGATCACGTCTGGCGACTGGGTGACACCGAGACTGGATGGCGTCATCTATCTGGAGAAGCCTCCGCTCATCTACTGGATGATGGCGGCGACTTACAAGGTCTTCGGGGTCCACGACTGGGCGGCCCGCATTCCTATCGCGGTCTCGGCGATCGCGTTGTGCTGGCTCACCGCAGCTTTTGGCGTTTGGGCATTCGGCAAGCGGGCAGGATTCTACGCAGGCCTGTGCATGGCGACGTGTGTCGGCCTTTGGTTATTTACGCGCATACTCATCCCCGACGTGATGTTGACATTCACAATTGCTCTGGCCATGTGGGCTTTGCTGCGCCTGCTGGACGAGCACGAACCTCATCCACGAGCGTGGGCATACATCTTAGCTGCAAGTCTAGGCACGGGCCTGCTTCTGAAGAGCCTGATCGGGCTGGTCTTCCCGGCAGCGGCTGGACTGATTTATCTAGGAATCACGCATCAGCTGTTTGTGGCGCGGACCTGGAAGCGTTTGCGTCCATTCGCGGGGACATTGATCATTCTGGCCATCTCGGTTCCCTGGCATGTGCTGGCGACGCTGCGCAATCCTCCCTACTTTGACTTCACCATGCGGAGCGTGCCGGGCGAGTATCACGGCTTCCTGTGGTTCTTCTTCATCAACGAGCAGTTGTTGCGCTTCCTGAACCTGCGTTATCCCCGCGATTACAACACGGTTCCCAGGCTCTATTTCTGGCTGTTTCACTTGGCGTGGCTGTTTCCCTGGAGCGTGTATTTTCCCGCTGCTGCCAAGCTTTCCTATAAACCCACGGACCGCGCCGGCCAAACACGGCTGCTGGCGCTATGCTGGATCGGGTTCATCCTGGTTTTCTTCACCTTCTCCACGACCCAGGAGTATTACTCGATGCCTTGCTACCCAGCCATGGCATTGCTGCTGGGATCAGCCATTGCGACCGGTGGCAAGTGGGTTTGGGGAGGAACGCGGGCAATAACGGCAATTACCGGCCTGGCGGCCGGCATCGCAATTGCAATCCTCGTCGCGGTTCGCAATGTTCCGGTCGTGGGGGACATATCGAACGCACTCAGCCAGCATCCTGGAGCCTACACCCTGTCGCTGGGACATATGGAAGACCTTACGCTGCAGTCGTTTGCATATCTTCGACTGCCGTTGGCCGTGGCCGCGGCCGCACTCGTCCTCGGATTTATCGGTACCCTTTGGTCTCGAAGCGAGCGTGCGCTGCTGGCGGCAGCGCTCATGATGGTGCTGTTTTTCCAGGCTGCCCGCATAGCAATGGTTGCGTTTGATCCGTTTTTGTCGTCCCGGCAGCTTGCCGAGGTATTAAATCGTGAGCCGGATGGCACACTGATCGTTGATCACCACTACTATTGGTTCTCATCGGTGTTTTTCTATACGAACCGTTCAGCACTGCTGCTAAACGGTCGCTTTAACAATCTGTTGTATGGCTCGTATGCTCCAGGTGCGCCCGACGTCTTCATCGACGACGCCCAGTTCCGGGAACTTTGGCTCGCGCCTGGCGCGAAATACTTAGTTGCGCGCGACGCGACGCTGTCCCGCGTTGAAGCGCTGGTCGGGACAGGCAACGTGCATGTCCTCGCTTCCGGTGGAGGCAAGTTTTTGGCGGCAAATCCAGCCATAGATTCTGCGAAAAACCAACCGTGATTTTGCGCGTTTCGACGGGAATATTCGCCTTTCCACCGGCGATTCTTGAAACTTAGCTGAGTTCTAAGGCACTCTAATAAGACTGCTGTTTCGCGCCCGCTCGTATTGGTGCGGACGCCGAGGAGAAAAGATATATGAAGATCGCCGTTCTGGGTGGCGATGGTTACTGCGGCTGGGCCAGTGCTCTCTACCTTTCCCGTAAGGGACACACCGTTGCCGTTGCCGATAACTTTGTGCGCCGGCAATGGGACCACGAACTGGGAGCGCAAACCCTGACCCCGATTCGTCCTCTGGCCGAGCGGTTAACTGTGTGGCAGCAGCTTACGGGCAATGTCATCGAGTCGTACGTTGGTGATATCACCGACTACGACTTCCTTTCGTCGATGGTCAAGGCCTTCGAGCCTGACGTGATCGTGCATTTCGCCGAACAGCGCTCGGCACCTTACTCGATGATCGACCGCAAGCATGCGGTCTTCACTCAGGTGAACAATGTCGTCGGCAACTTGAACGTGTTATACGCAATTCGCGAATTCGCGCCCGACTGCCACCTGGTAAAGCTGGGCACTATGGGCGAGTACGGCACACCGAACATCGATATCGAAGAAGGCTACATCGAGATCGAACACAACGGACGCAAGGACGTCTTGCCATTCCCCAAGCAGCCCGGCTCGTTCTATCACCTCTCCAAGGTGCACGACAGCCATAACATCGCCTTCACCTGCAGGGCCTGGGATATCCGCGCCACCGACCTGAACCAGGGTGTGGTGTACGGCACGCTGACCGATGAGGTCACGATGGACGAGGCGCTGATCAACCGCTTTGACTATGACGAGGTTTTCGGCACTGTGCTGAACCGCTTCTGCGCGCAGGCTGCATTGGGCTATCCGCTGACTGTGTATGGCAAAGGCGGCCAGACGCGCGGTTTCCTCGACATTCGCGATACGGTGCGCTGCATTGAGATCGCCTGCCTCAATCCTGCAAAACCGGGCGAGTTCCGCGTATTCAACCAGTTCACCGAGCAGTTCAATATTTTGGAATTGGCGCAGATGGTCCAAGAGAGCGGTAAAGAACTCGGCCTGAAGGTGCAGATCGACCATCTGCCCGACCCGAGAGTCGAGGCCGAAAGCCACTATTACAACGCGAAGCACTCCAGCTTGCTCAAGCTCGGATTGCAGCCGCATCTGTTGTCAAACTCATTGCTGGATTCGCTGATCCACGTCGCCGTCCGTTACCGGGACCGCATTGACGCGTCGCAGTTCCTGCCGACGGTGAATTGGCGCAACGCACGCAACGAGCGCCGCGGAGAGAAAGCACAGCCGGTGCTGACCAAGGTCACGCTCTAGGGGGCTGGATCAGCGCTTAGATAGGGCGTGTCGCGGCTGAATTACCGGGAGCGTCAACAACAACGGGGACGAGTTCCCCATTGCGTATGAGGTAGTCGCGGTCGCGCCAGCGGATCGTACTCCGCGTGAAGCTGGCGAGCCATATGACGAACGCCATGGCATCCCATGCAGGAATCAAGGCCAGTCCCTGCCACGGCACCTTCTGCTTCAGTCCCCAGGATGCTACCTGCACCGTCATGAGAGCGCGCACGGCGAAGTAGGCCGCCAAGAAAGCGCCGGCCACTGCTGACGAAGGAGCCAGCGCCACGGCTAGGAGCGACCAGGGCAGTCCCCACGTAAAGATGAGGCCAAAGTGTCCCCACGGACGCATGTGGCGCATCACCACAATCCAGCGTAGTCGCTTTAGAAAGAGATCTCGAAACGACTGGAAATCGGCAACCGTCAATATGGGATAAGGTAAAAGCTTCACCTCGTATCCCTGTTCTGCGATCAGCCTCCCAACCAGCAGGTCATCGGCTGGCCGGTTTTCGATCTTCTCATAGCCGCCAAACGCAGCCAATCGCGTGCGTGAAGTTGCGATCGTTGGACCGAGAGCGAACTTCACGCCGTCAAGTTGCCACGCCACCACGATGCCGGGGTAGAAGTCGGAGTACATTCCGACGGTTTGCAGCTTCTGAACTACTGTGGTTTCATCCGTCGGAACGTAGAAGCAGGTCACTGCTCCGACTTTAGGATCGGCGAGCGGGGCAACCACGGTGCGTAGATATTCAGGTTCGGCGCGTACGTCGCTGTCGTTGATAACGAGGATCTCGTATTTCGCTTCCTTCGAGAGACGGGCCAACTTTGCGACTTTGTCGTTGGTAGCTTCGCGGCCTGAGCCAAAAAGTACACGGATGTCGCACTCGGGAAAATCGGAAATCACTCTTTGAATGGCCGGCAAAACCGGGTCGGAATGATCGCCGACGCAGAATACGATTTCGTACTCCGGATAATCCTGGCGGCAAAAGCTGGCAAAGTTTTCGTAAGCGTCGGGGTCAAGGCCGCGCACCGGCTTCAGAATGCTGACCGGAGGCGTAAATGCCGCTCGCGACGCCGGCACGGCCTTCGCTTGGGCGAAGAATCTCCATCCACTAAACAACGCGATGATGTAGTAAATAAAGGGGATGGCTGCTATACACAGCACGGGATCCCGGATGAACCACGAAGTCATTCCACCTCTCGGATCGAGCTACCTTACCTTTATTATCGCTGGTTATGCAGAATATGCAATCCGCAGGCCCGTTGGAACTCTTATCCCAAAGATCAGCTGTCCCGTTGGCTTGACGCACTCGGCCGGGAAATCTGCGACTGACGTTCTTTCGCTTTCCCTAAGAACTGGTGTAACCAAATTTAGGAGCTCAACATCCTATTACTGAGAAGCCATGCCGAAGTTCCCTTTTCCCGTTTTCGCCGCTGCCCTGATGCTCTTGGTGATGAATCTCGCCTGGCTGATAAATCCTGCCCGGGCGCAGCAGCCTGTTGTGGTCGAACTGTTTACCTCTGAGGGTTGCTCGAGTTGTCCGCCGGCTGATGCCATGCTCACTAAGCTAAGCCACCAGCGCGATACCAACATTGCAAAACTGATCCTGCTCGAGGAACACGTCGAGTACTGGAACGACGGCGGCTGGAAGGACCCGTTCTCGGGCCCCACGTACACCGACCGCCAATACGATTACACCAAAGAACTGCATCTGCAGACTGCCTATACGCCGCAAATCGTCATCGACGGGCATTTACAGGCTTCGGGCAACAACCCTCGCGCGGTGCAGGACCTGATCCTCGAAGCGGCCAAGGCCCCCATGCCCGCGGCGGTGTCGCTGAACCGAGTTTCGCCCGACAAGCTGCAAGTTTCGGTGAACAACGCCGCAGGCGAAAAGCTCGATGTATTACTCGTAGTCACCGAAGATGATTTGACCAATAGTGTCCGCGCCGGTGAAAACAGCGGACGAACTCTCAACCACAGTGCGGTCGTCAGGGAAATGCATCGGCTCGGATCGACCGCAGACGGCAAGTTCGACAAGACGATAAGTCTGCCCGACAAGTCTGGCTGGAAGAAAGACAACCTGCGCGCCATCGTGCTGGTGCAGAATCCGAGTTCGGGCGTGATTCTGGGTGCCGCGGAGGTTCCGTACGTAGCGTCCGCGGGTGCGGGCGGGAAATAGACCATAGCGAGAGCCTGGCGCCCGGCAGGTTGACGAAAACTGTTACAACTCAGCCTTTGCGTTGGTGTTAGCCTATTTGGGGCTGTCGCCGTCTTTGCCCATGAGGTAAACCTTGTTTCGCGCTTTCAGACTACTTCTCGTAGTAACTCTCGCCGTTGTATGTTTCGCCGACAACCTCACCTACATGCGCATCGACCGCTCGGTCATCGAGAAGCGCATTCAGACTGTGCCGCCCACAGACAAGGACAGAATCGACACGATTCGTGCGCAATTCAAGGCGGCGGGGTGTCCGGCCGATCAAATTCAGGAACAGGCCATCCCCGACCTTGAAGTTCCCAACATCATCTGCACGCTGCCGGGTCCTGATCCGGGCGCGATCGTGATTGCGACCCAACTGGAGTCGAAGGCCCACGGAGACGAAGCCCTAGTCGATTGGGGCAGTGTTGCGATGTTGCCGCTGCTGGCAGAGTCGCTGAACTCCGCTCCCCATCGTGAGACGCTGGTCCTCGCGGCCTTTGCCGGCCACGACCGCGGAGTGACGGGCGCCAATTGGTATTTGAAGCAGTTGACCACTGACCAACGTGCGCAAATCACTGCGATGATTCAGATCGAGCAGGTGGGAAGGACTCCTGCCGCTTACGCGTTTCCTGGACCTGATACTTCAAGCATCACATCGGCGGGCCGACGACAGGCGATCGCGCAACCTAGGCATGAAGCAACGACCCTTAGCAAGGTTCTGCCCATCGCCGCACGTAGCTTGAAAGTCCAGGACGATCCGAAACAGATTAACGATGTTCCAGCCACGGCCGCCCGAGTGTTTGACGAGGCGAAGATCCCTGCTATCGTGATTCACTCGGCCAGCTATGTCACCATCACGCCACCGGGTAAGGTTGAACAGGTTCGCCTGACGCGCACTACACTCGATCCTCAGGTCTTCACCGATACTTACAACTTGCTTTGTGTTTACACTCTGTACCTCGACAAGGTGTATTCGCTGGCCCGCTCCAAGGCGCTTGCCGCGCAAACCGCAAAGGCCGCTACCCCACCGAGCACAGACGCGACTGCGACCGCCTCTCAGCCGGGCGCGACATCGCCCGCGACCAATACAACCCTGACGGCGAGCGCTTCTGCACCTCCGAGTCCGACCGCTGAATCCCATGTGCAGCAACCGCCTCCGGGCGAAGCGTCTTCCACGAACCCAGTGTTTCGCACCACTACGCGGCTGGTGCAAGTGGACGTCGTGGTCACCAACAAACAAGGCCGTCCCATCCCGAACCTGACACAGGCTGACTTTACAGTCTTGCAGGATGGAAAGCCGCAACAGGTACACGTATTTGAACCGCACACCGGGACAACTGGTGGTTCCGGGGCTGCGCCGGCGGCAAGCGCCCCCAAACTTCCTGCGAATACGTACTCCAACCATCCCAGCGATTCAACCGCGGACAGTTGGACGATCGTGCTGTTCGACGTGCTGAACACTCCCACCGCCGACCAGGAGTATGCCCGCAAGCAATTGCTGGAACTGCTGCGCAGCGCGCCGAAAGGGCAGCCCATCGCGCTGTATCTGTTGAACAGCAAACTTGTTATGGTGCAGGGATTCACAGACGATCCCGACAAGTTGGTGAAATCGGCCGAGAGCCTGAAACCCAATCGTTCGCACGTCCTTACAACGGAAGCGGAGCGCCAGCACACAACCGGCCAGATCGCCTATGCGGCCGCCGAGTTGACCGAAAGCGCGCCTCCCTCGTCCACAACATCCGACACCCCGATCATGCAGCAGATGACGCAGGGCAAGCAGCAACAGATGAATGACCTGGAGGCCTTCCAGATCAATGATCGCGCTAACTTCACCCTCGCAGCGTTTGAGTCGCTGTCCCGCGCCGTGTCCGGCTATCCCGGGCGCAAGAACCTGATTTGGTTGTCTACCAGCTTCCCCGTACAGCTCTGGGCCGATCCCAAGAATGACTCGCAACCGTGGCGCAATACCTCGAATTTCCAGTCGGTGCTGGCAACCGCCAGTTCCCTGTTAGCGAAGTCGCGCATTGCTGTCTATCCGGTTGATGTGCGCGGATTGCAGGGACGGGGCGTAGACATTTCTAACAGCGCGACAGAAGCGGGCAATTGGACGTCCGGACCGAATTCGCAGAACTATGGAGATCTGCTGGCGCAGCAAGCGTCGGTGTACAGCGACGAGCGCGCAACCATGAAGCAGGTCGCGGAACAAACCGGCGGCGAAGCCTTCCTCGGCACTAATGATCTGAAGCGCGCGATGCAGCGCACTATGGAGGACGGAGAAACTTACTACACCTTGGCCTATACCCCCGACAAGGTCGATCCCCAGACCGCGTTCCATCGCATCGAGGTCAAAGTCAATCAGCCCGACGTTAAGCTGGCCTATCGACGGGGCTATTTCTCTTCGCCGCCGCAGAAGGCGGGCTCTCCGCAAACCGGCGTGGCCGCGCTGCGCGGTGCTTTGCAGCCTGGAATGCCGCCATCGACCATGGTATTCATGACAGCGTCTGTACTTCCGCCAGACGACACACACAAGAGCGTGCGCATCCAGTACATCATCAATCCCAACGGCGTGACCTTCACCGATGTGGCCAACCACCTCAAACACATCACGATTGACTGCATCGCCATCGCGTACAACAAGGATGGCCTTGAAGTGGGCCATGCTTCCGATACGCTTGACGGGACGATCAAGGCTGAGGCCTACGATACCGTGATGAATAACGGCGTGCCGGCGCAGCAGGAGATAACTTTGAAGCCGGGAACCTACAACCTGCGCCTCGGCGTGATGGACCGGCCCTCGCAACAAATCGGAACGCTGGATGTGCCGCTGGTGGTTCCGGCGGTTACATCTGCCCAGAAATAGCGACTACTCCGGCTGGGCAGCGAAGCTCTTGTAATACTCCTGCAGCACGAAGAAGGCTTTCTTCTTTTGGCCTTCGTTCGATACCAGGCCCTTGCGGTTGTAGAAGTCCTGAATTCCCGGCAACTCGCGCCGCGGTGAGCGGAAGTCCATCAGGATCCACGGCGTCATGCCACGCAGAAATGGAATCTGCTTGAGCATCGCGACCTGCTCTTTGTAAACAGTCTCCTGGTATTCCTCCGTCCACCGCTCTGTGGGTGCGCCGTGCAAGCCGAACTTGGCACCGGCGCCCAGTTCGCTCATGATCAGCGGCTTGTTGTATTTCGATTGCCAGCGCGTGCGCGACGCCAAGTCGGGAGCACCTTCATACCAGCCGATGTACTCGTTGCATCCCAGCACATCCAAATACTCGCCCAACGGATCGTCGAGGGTCTTGATGTGAATTCCGTCAGACGGTGCGGATTGCGTCGTCACCAGCAAAGCGGCTGTCACGGGACGGCTCGGGTCTTCTGTATGTACAGTGGCAACCAGGCTCTTGAGAAACGCAAGCCGTGCCGGAGTATTCGGCGTCTCATTGGCGACCGACCACAAAACGACGGACGCCTTATTGCGGTCACGACGAATCATCTCCTGCAGTTGGTTGGTCGCGTTTGCCAGCGTCGCCGGATTCTCCCACTCGATCATCCAGTAAACCGGCACCTCCGACCACACCATGATGCCCATGCGATCGGCCAGTCGCGTTATTCGCTCGTCGTGCGGGTAGTGCGCCAGGCGCACGAAGTTCGCGCCCAACTCCTTCGCCCAACCTAAGAGAGTTTCGGCATCCTGCTCGCTCCATGAACGGCCGGACCGATAGGGCGCTTCGGCATGGATGGAGACTCCACGCAGAAACACTGGCTTGCCGTTGAGCAGTATGTTGTCGCCTTGCACTTCGATTGTGCGGAAGCCGATAGTGTCCTTGAGCTGATCGCCGGCGGCGTCGAATTGCACCTTGTAGAGTTTGGGATTCTTCGGTGACCATCGTTGCAGGCTGGGCGCCGGGAATGAGAACACGGCGTTGCCCTGCGCATCGGTGGGCGCGGTCTGAGTGACGTTCAGCTCGGGAACCTTCACCGTGACTTGTGTCCCGGCGTTCGCGCCGACCGCATGCACCCATCCGGCAATCGTCGCGTGCTGCCCGCGCTGCAATTGCAGCGAATAGTCGTCGACGAAGGTCTCGGGGGTCTCGATGAGCGACACGTCACGCGTAAGGCCGCCGTAATTCCACCAGTCGGTATTGAGCGTGGGCACGCCGTCGCGCCGCCGTTCATTGTTGACGTAGATCACAACGAAGTTGCTGCCGTCGTGCACCAGGCTCGTGACCTCGCAATCGAAAGGCGTGTATCCGCCTTCGTGGTCACAGGCTTTCTTACCATTCACCCATGCATGCGAGACGTAGTTGGCCGCGCCAACGTGCAGAAACGTCCGAGTGTTCGGCTTGCGCTGATATTGGAAGTCTTTCTCGTACCAGATCGCGCCTTCATAAAAGAATAGCGAGTCACGCTGCGAATTCCAGTCGCCAGGAACCTTCAGGGTCGCCGACTTGGCGAAGTCGTACTCCACCAATTTGCTGTTCGCCCCTGGCTTTTCATTGAGAAAATATCCATCGGGCCGCGGCAGCATGCGGAAGTCGTAATACCCATTGTCGTAGGGATCTACAATCACGTGCCAGTCGCCGTCGAGGCTGATGGACGTGCGATGGTCGGCGTCGACCAGTAACGTGGGCCTCTCGTCAGAGGCCAGCAAAATCGCTGAACCCAACGTGATGAAGATAAGAACACCGACCAAAGCCGGATACTTCTGTCGCATGCGAAGGCCTCGACAGCACAACCGATAGCTGCAGTGAACGAGCATTGCGTCGCAGTCTGCCATTGGCAATTTCTTGCAAACCGCGACGCAGGTCTCTGTTTACGCCAGAAGCTTTCTCACATATTGGTAGCTGATGCGCAGGCTTTCGAACGCCGGAGTGCTACCGTTGTCCCTCTCAACGAAATAATGCTTCACGCCGGTCTGTTGCGCGGTGTCAATGACGGCCTTCCAGTCGATGGTACCGCTGCCGACTTCGGTCATGTGCTCGGCGTCCGGGCTCAACATTTGCGTCGTTGGGAAGCCTGCCAGGCGGTCCTTGAGGTGCAGCAACTGAATGCGGCTGCCATATTTCTTCAACATAGCAACGGGGTCCTGGCCGGCTTGCGTAATCCAGTAGCAGTCCATTTCAAGGCACACCAGTTTCGGGTCCGCGTTCTGGGTCAGGATGTCAAAGCCGGTCATATTGCCGAACTTCTGGAACTCGTAATTGTGATTGTGGAATCCGAACTGCATCCCCAGCTTCTGGATCTGCTCGCCCCAGATGTTGAACTGCGCCGCTGCCTTCTTGAATCCGTCGGCCGAAGTCCACATCGTCTTGGGCAGCATCGGGCAGATCATGTACTGCACGCCGAGCTCCTTAGCGTAGTCGAGTTTCGCCTCCAGACCGTCATAATCGAAGTGGCCACTGGGCACGCTCAATCCGTTGTCGACGATCATGGTGCGTAGCTTTTTCGCCGGATGTGTGTACACGTTCCAATAGGTTTCGACTTCCGTGTAGCCGATCATGCTGATATGGGCCAACACCGCACCCAGATCTTGTTCCGCCTGTTGTCGTACCGTGTAGAGCTGCACACCGAGCGGGAATTGACCTGATTTAGCGAACGAGAACTTGCTGGCCGCTAGAATACCTGCGGCACCGGCCGATACTTTCATGAAATCGCGTCTGGTGATCATATGTTCCTTCGCCTGTAGAATTCGTATCTCTAAATCAATGAGGGTGCGGCCCCGTATAGGGAGCGCAACACGGCGTCTGCACGGGAGTAAACTCCATCAGCTCCACCCGCGTTCCGTCAGGATCGTACAAGTTCAACTGCCACTTTCCGTCTTTGCCAATCTGCTCTTTCTCGTTGTCGGTCGGCTTCCACCCGTGCGACTGCAGCAGCTGCGCGGCGTCGGTCATGTCAGGCACGCCCAGGGCAACATGGTTCAACACTCCCAGCGTCTTGAGCGAGAGCTGCTGCCCTTTTTGCACCAGCATGTACTCCAGCCACTGCGTGCCGTCGGGTACCTGCATATCGACCCAATCGGTTTCGCCTTCCTTCATTCCGCCTTGCCAATACAGGCGAAAACCAAGCAAGTCCTTGTAGAACTTGTCTTCCGTATCCCGGTCATGCACCACGAATCCGGCGTGAATCATGACCTTCGAAACCGGGACCTCTGCATGTCTCGCCGTAAGGTCGGGCCGCTCCTGCACAAATTCGATAGGGTTCCCTTCTGGATCTTTCATCGCGAACCACAACGTCCCATTCCCGCCGGTACTGATTTTGTCGGGAACTTTCACTCCGTGCGCGGCCAGATACTTCCGCAATCCTTCCGCATCAGGAGTCGCAAACGCCACGTGCGAAATCATGTCGTGGCCATGGTTCGGCGGTAATTGCTCCAGCTCTATCGCCTGGATCCCAACGTGATAAACATTCGGGCGCGACGGATCGCTCGCGAGTCCCAACAAGCCGCTGTAAAACCCCTTGGCTGCAATGAGATTGCTGCTGTAGAACGCCACGTGAGAAATGCCGGTAATCGGTGGCCGCTGCAAGGTGGGCTGGCCGTGACAGACCGTCACCAGACTGAGAATCGTCAGAACCAAAGTTCGTCGCATGAGGATGTCTAAAACCGTGGCCTTCAACCGCAACGGATTATAATTCACGCCCCGTAGATCTTCCGATCGAGGATCGATTTCGAGCCGGGGCGGGGATCTGCCAGCGACAGATTGTGCGATCGGGTTTGCAGAGGTCGAAACGTTCCAAGCGCAAACAGCGGAAGATGCGCTCATGCCAAACGCAAATTGTTGACATCCAAAAAACTTGGAGCAAATTACGGATCGATGTGGGGTGGGGCCACAACCTACCGCAACTTGCTCCAGATCAGCGCGAGTTCTACTTCCACTCGCAATTCAAAGTTAGCCCTCTCGGCACAAGCCCGCAATAGCCGAAACATACTAACTAAGGCTTCGCATCCAATTCGTGCGATCCGGTGCTCAAACATGCCCGGGCTGTAAGACATTGATAATAAATCGGTTCGTCGGATCGTTCAGGGAATATTGACCAGCCCGTTGCGGATGGCATAGACCACCAGCTCCGCCGTCTTGTGGATACCTAATGCATCCATGATATTGGCGCGATGCACAGCAACCGTATTCGCGCTCAGCCCAAGATGACTGGCGATTTCTTTGTTCGATAATCCGCCTACGATGAGCTGAAGAATTTCCAGTTCGCGCACTGTGAGTCCCGTCTCGCGTTCGCCCTTAAGCGTTCCTCGTCGCGCAATCTGTGGATCGAGCACTTCTTCACCGGCCGCGACACGACGGATGGCGGTGACGAGTTCAAGATCGACGGCGTTCTTCAACATGTAGCCGCGCGCACCCGCTTCCAATGCCTGCCGCACCCAGGTATCTTCCGAGTGCATGCTTAGCATCAGCACCGCAGCCTTGGGATTGTGTTCGAGGATCTTGCGCGTCGCTACCAGTCCGCTAATGCCGGGGAGAGCGCAATCCATCACCGTTACATCGGGCTGTAGTTGCTTGGCCAATCGCACGGCTTCGTCTCCGTCGCTGGCTTCGCCCTGCACGACAATGTCTTCCTCGTCCTCCAGCATCCGGCGGAATCCGCGGCGCACCAGTGCATGATCGTCAACCAGCAAGACTGAAATTTTTTCTGACATACGCTCCTACATGCCGACTTCGGCAACTTCTTTCGGGACGGTCAACCTCACCAGCGTACCGCCGCCCTGCGGGTGCAGAAATTCCAGTCTGCCGCTGAGCAGTTCCGCCCGCTCGCGCATCGCAACCAGGCCGATGCCCCTTCTACCGTTGGACTGGAACCCCTTGCCGTGGTCCTCGACATCGAGTTCGAGCTCCTGGTCGAGAAATCGAAGTCGGACCCAAACTTCTTTCGCGCCCGAGTGCCGCGTAGCGTTGTTGAGCGCCTCCTGCAGCACACGATACACATGGATACCAGCGCGGCTTTCGACCGAAAACGAAGCGCCCGCCTTCGTATAGTGTATGACGATTCCATTCTGCCGTTCTACGACTGGCAGATACCAGTCCACCGTGCTCTCCAGACCCGCCTCTTCCAGCGTCACCGGGTGCAACGCTTGCGACAAGCTGCGCACTTTGTCGAGCGTTGACTGTGCGATCTCGGAGACCTCCACCAGGTCCGCCCGCAACGGTGAACCCTCCGGGGCCTGGCGTCCCGCGCGCCGCAACATCGACCCAATAGCCGTAAGGATTTGTCCGAATTCGTCGTGCAACTCGCGCGAAATATGCAGTAGCGTCGATTCTTGCGTGGCGATCAGCTTTTGCGCCAATTCGCTGCGCTGCTCCGAGAGATCCGACAGCCGCTGGAACAGCAGCCGGTTCGAGCGAATGAGGTACAAGCTCGTCAGCACGATGGGCACCAACGTCGCCAGCAGAAACAGGAGCACCTGCCGCTGGACGCGATAGTAAATCTCTTGGATTCGCTCCCCAGCCTGCTGTTCGGCTTCGTTGTTGGCGACGAGCTGTCGCGCCACTGCAATGCTAAGTGCGGCCTGGTGCGCCTGCAACGACACCGTGATCTGATGGCGGGCTTCCTCCTCGTTACCCGCCGAAGCCAGCGCGAACATGTGGTCTGCCGCTCCCCAGTACTGCTTCATCAGGTCTTCGATGTAGTCTCTTTGTTCCGCCGTGCGGTAAGCCACCGACAACTCGGCTTCCTTTTGCATGGCATCACTCAGGTCCTGGCGGATGCGCTGAAACTGCGCTGCCCACGCGCTCAACGGATAGGGCTCGCTGGCATCAAGCATGTCGCGCATGGCAATACTCAGCGAGTGAAGATCGTTCTGGATGCGCAACAGTTGCAGGGAGTCTTTACGGTTACGATCAATGATGTTGCTTTGGAGCTCGCGTAGACCCTTGATCTGGTAAGTGATGTAGCCCGTATAGGCCACTACTGCTGCCAGTGTCACGACCAAGCCAAACAACAGCCCCAGTGTCGGTGAACGACCGGATTTCAAGGGATCTGCCACGGTTCGAGAATACAATGCGCTGCACTCACCCGCCAGTTCAGAGCCGTTTTTAGACCAGAACTTCCTGGTTCTCCGGCGCGTCAGGCCCCAATCCTGCGACCTTACGCGCGTACAGTCCGATGCCCGGCGCCGCGCTGAGTCCGTGCGCAAAAATGCTGAGCGCCACTGTCACAATCACCACCAGCCGGGTCGTGCTCTCGCCGGGCAGATACAGTCCCTGCTCCAGGTAAACCAGTCCCAGCACAATCGACGCTAGACCCCGCGGGCCGAACCAGCCCATGAACAGCACGCTGGCCGGACTCAAGCGCGTCCCCATCAGCGCGATTGCCACCGGAACCATCCGCACCACCGTCAAGCTCAGGACCGCGTAGAGCACGACCATCGGCGTGTACTGCTGCCAGTCCTTCAGCACCAGGACACCAAACAGGAAGAACACGAAAAGGTTGAACAGTTGTCCCCACTCTTCCGCAAACTCGACGCTGTGCTTTCCGGCCTCCTTGAATCCCACCTGCACCGTAAGACCGGCCACGAATGCCGCAATGAACATGCTGGCGTCCGCCATCTCTGATAACAACATGCAGAGCAGCGGCAAAGCCACGATTCCGATCTGGCGAAACGGTTCTGACACCCAGTCGCGTCGGTGCGCCCAACCCAGCAGCCAACCACTCGGAAGCCCAATCACTGCGCCGATCAATAAGCCAAGTCCAAGCTGCGCCCCAATGAAATGCCCCAGGCTGGCCGGGCCGCCTTCGACCTTGGCCGCAGCCAGTGCGATAAAGAAAAGCAGAAACGGCACGGAGAGCCCGTCGTTAAGTCCGGCTTCTGCGTTCAAGGCTTGCCGCACCCGCATTGGCACCCGGGGGCTGCTCACGACGACTTGCCCCAGCCCAGCGTCAGTGGGAGCAAGAATTGCCGCCAGTATCCCCGCCTCCCACAGCGAGAGATCGCGAAACATCAGCCGCGCGGTCACCGCTCCCAGAACGATGGTGAGCAGCAATCCGGTGCTGAGTAACCGGATCGGCAGGTTTCCTATGCGGCGCAGAATCCGGAAGTCGGCCCGACTTCCTTCCGTGAACAGCAGCATTACCAGCCCTAATTCGGCCAGTCTCAGAAAAACATTCAGATTGAACCCCGCTTCGAGAAGTTCCGGCAGGAACGGGAACATCAGCATCCCCGCGAAAGTAAAAATCATCGGAGCAGTGAGCATCGTCTGCTCAAGCCGCCGCGACAGCAGTGCGTACCCAAACAGCAGCAGGATAAACACAGCAAGCGTCGGAATCACAGTTCTTCCCCTCCAACTGCAGGTGCGAAATTCATATTGTCTCGGTTATCCGCTGCTACTGCTTCAGCAATCCTAACGCGCGCAGCACCGCGTCATCTTCTGTGGTCGTGCCATCTTTCTTAGTCACGACGCCGAACCCTCCCTGATAATCCCACATCGTCCACCCGATGTTGTTCTGCTCCAGCGCAGTGCGTACCGCCGTCAGCCAGCGCATCCGATCGTCAGGGTTAGAGTAGTTGCGATAGACGCCAAACTCATTGCAAGTCAGCGGCACGTGCCGGCTCTTCGCCCATTCGGCTGCGAAATGAATCTCGCCGGCGACGTGCTGCGCATCCCAGTGTTCCAGCCCGTATTGCGTCAACTTCCAACGCGCGAAGTCATCTGTCTGCTTTGCCGCCGCTGCCGCGACCAAGTCTGACGTCCCCGGAAAAGGAACCTGTCGCAACGATGTCCAAAAGCCCGATCCCCACGACGCGCCCTGGTGGGTGAAGATGTGCGGATTGTAGTAGTGGAAGTTGACAATGAAGTTGCTGTCCGCCACTTCCGGCATGCGCACCAGGTCGTCGGCATTGGAGTACTCGCCGCACGTCACGATAATCGTGTGCGCCGGAGCCGCCCGCCGAATCACCTCAACCACGCTCTGCTGAATTCCCGCCCAGCGATAGAGGCCTACTTCCGGTTCGTTCAGAATCTCAAAAAACACCATCTCCGGATTGCTGTTCGCGTAATGGCCCGCAACCTTGCCCCAAAGCATCGCGAACTTCTCCGCCGCACTGTCGTTGGTGTTCAACTGGTGTTTGTAATCATCGCTGGGATGAATGTCGATAGTAACCGCCAGGTCCTGCGAAAGCGCCTTGGCGACGACTTCGTCGAGTATCTGCACGCGCTCGCATTGGTTCCACGGCCCGTCGCACTGAAAGATCGCCGGATCGATACTCAACCGCACATGGTCGAACCCCATGGCGCGCATCTTCGCGATGTCATCGAGGGTCGTGAACGTGCGCAGCCGCTGTGGACTATAGTCGCGCGACTGTGCCAGCCATTCGCCGGCGTTAATGCCATGCCGCAGATGTTGCACGCGCTTCCATGCCGGAGACTGCGGCTGCGCATTCAGATTCAGGCAAGCGAAAAGCAGTGTCGCAGCGAGCAGAATTCGTCGCCTCATGCTCCGATGTCCTCCGCGTCGTATCAAAAATGAAATTCGCGAACCGCTAATGGTAACAAGCCGCACGTGCCAGACGGTGCTCCGCACGCCCGAACTCATCCGTTAAACTGGTTGAGCAACGAACTCATACGATTCGAGGCCGCGGATGATCGATGTCGGACTAATCGGATTTGGCTTCGCGGGACGCACTTTCCACGCTCCGGTGATTTCTGCGGTGGAGGGCCTTCGCTTGGCGGCTATCTTGCAACGCCAAGGCTCGGAGGCGGAGCAAGCTTATCCTGCCGCCCGCATCGTCCGCACGCTCGACGAACTTCTCGCGATCGACAGCATCCGCCTCGTCGTCATCGCAACTCCCAACACCACTCATTTCAACCTCGCTAAGCAGTGCCTGCTCGCCGGTCGCGATGTCGTCATCGACAAACCCTTCGCTACCACCTACGCCGAAGCATCTGAACTCGTCGAACTCGCCAGGCAGAAACAGCGCCTTCTTTCCGTGTATCAGAACCGCCGTTGGGATGGCGATTTTCTTACTCTTCGCGGTTTGCTCGAGGAGTCCAAGCTGGGGCGCGTCGTGCTGTTTGAATCGCACTTCGACCGCTTCCGTCCGCAACTGAAGCCCAACGCCTGGCGCGAGCACCCCGAACCGGGTAGCGGCGTGCTGTTCGACCTTGGTCCTCATTTGATCGACCAATCGATACAGCTTTTCGGAGTTCCTGACGCGATAACCGCTGATGTCCGCATCGAGCGTGATGGTGCCTCCGTGGACGACGCCTTCGACGTGGTGCTGCATTATCCCCGCATGCGCGCCCTACTGCGCGCCGGAGTGCTGGTCAGCACGCCCACGCCCCGATTCGCTGTTCAAGGCACGCAAGGCGGCTATCTGAAGTATGGTCTTGATCCGCAGGAAGATGCGCTAAAGCGTGGCGAGACGCCTACGGGCGAATTCTGGGGCTTCGAGGCACCGGAGCGCTGGGGCACGCTGCTGACCGCGCAGGGCGATTCGTTTGTCCGCGAACAACTGCCTACGAAACCCGGCGACTACCGTCAGTATTACGCGAACGTGCGCGACGCGATTCTACGAGAGACCGAGTTGGCCGTCACACCCACGGACGCCTTGCACGTCATGCGTGCCTTGGAACTCGCAAGAGAGAGCAGCCGCAGTCGCCGCACCATTCCCTGGGAAGACTAGTTGTTCTGCTGTTTGGGCTGGGGTTGCGGAGTTCCCTTTTCTCTCTGTTGCGCTTTGATTTCCTTGTACAACTGCAATTCCTTGTCGGCATCCGAGGTGCGCCCGGCCTTGCGATAGGCCGCCTGCAACTGATAGTGGATGTAATCGACGTTGGGATCGAGCCGCGCCGCAGCCTCAAGGTGAACAATCGCCTCGTTCTTGTCTCCGGAGTTCAACAACTCCTTCCCGAACTCGTATTGCGCCTGGGCATGATCGGGGTGGGCCGCAATCAGCTTCTGCAGTATCGCCATCGCCTGATCTTTCTGCGAGGTTTCCAGCAGCGCATAAGCAAGGTTGTACTGCGTGTCCGGATCGTCCGGACTCAACTTCAACTCGGCCTCAAATTGCGGTATCGCTTCCGACGGACGCCCCAACCTTATCAGCGCTACCCCCGCGAAATGGTGGGCCCGGTCCATCGTGGGATCCAGTTCGATCGCTTGTTCGAAGCAGCGCAGCGCGTCCTTGTAGTCATCCACCTGGGTGTACACGTCGCCCGCGGTCATCCACATCTCTTTGGGCAGCGGCTGCGAGGTGAGCTTGTTCAGCACCTCGGTGGCTTTCTGGGGATCGTTGATCCTTGCCAGGGAGAAGGCCCATGCATACGCCATACGTGGATCGCGATAGACGCCATCCCCGACCTCGCTGAACGCCTTCGCGGCTTCTGCGTATTGATGCGACGAAAACAATGAGATAGCCAGTGCTGCGCGCGCCGAAGTATCGCTGGGATTTTTCTCCACAGCCACTCGAAAAGCGCGTGCAGCCTCCTCGTTGTTCCCCAGCTTGAGGGCGGCCAGACCGATGTTGCGCATCACCCCGGGCGTTGAGTCGTCCCACTTCTCGGCATCCTGGAAATGGGAAAGCGCCGGGGCAAACTGGCCTTGCTTCGCTTCCGACGTTCCCCAGTCGTTGTAGCCGGTGCCCAGAATCGACCGCAACGCCCTTACCCGCTTCTCTGCCTCTTCCAATTGGGCCGGCGTCAGGCGCGTATTGCCGAGTTGCTCCACGCGAATGTCCGCGGTGAAATCAACGTCCGCAGGGTCCGTAGTCGGGACCTTGGGCTTCGGGGGCGGCTTGCTCATCACCACTGCGGGACCGGTATCCTCTTTACTCGTCAAGTACGATGAAAACGCCGCCTCATTCGCCCGGTGCTCCGCATCGCTAAGCGCCTTGGCTTTGTCGAAGTAAACCTGGGCTTCGTCTTTCTTACCTTCGCTGGCGAGAATCCGGGCCAGCCCGATGTATCCCCGGCGGATGTTGTAATCATTACGCGAAACGTTGTCGCCGGTCAGAAGAACCGCCTTCCGCAGATACGCTTCCGCTGTCGCGTTGTCGCGCTGCTTCATGGCATTCAGCCCCAGGTACATGTACGGGTCGGGGTTATTAGGATCGGCCTTCGATGCCGCCAGCAGGTGCTGATTAGAGTGCTCCAGGTCCCCGTCGCGCGACTCGAGTCCGCCCAGGCCATAGTTCCCGAAGAAATCGTCCGGGAACTGCCGGACCTCCTCTTCATATTCGTGCATGATCTCCGGAGTAGTGCCGTTGTTGTTAATTTCCATCAGGATCAGGCCAAGGAAGTAGTGCACGTGTGGGACTGTATTGTCCATCGCGATGGCCTTTCGAAATTCGTCGGCGGCCTCGAACTGATAGCCAGTCTCCCGGTAGGCCCCGCCGATGATGACGTGCCAGATTGCTCGATCGCCGTAATCCTGAGTCATCTGCTGAAAAACGGCCTCTGCTTTTGGCTTTTCTTTGAGGTTGAGATAGGCCAGGGCCAGCAACAATTGCGCATTGGCGTCGCGGCGTAATTCGAGCGAGCGGGCGGTGGCCTCGGCTGTACCCTTGTAGTCTTCCTTGGCCATCAGGATCCTGCCCTTGATGTGCCAGGCTTCCGCATTCTTGGGCTCGGCGGCCAACACCTTGTTGACCTCGACCAGCCCTTCGTCATACCGGACCGCCGAGATGCAGACCCCGGCCAGCGCCAGCCGGGTTGCGTTGTCGTCCTCCAGCGCCAGTGACTGCCGGTAGAGTTCGATCGCCTGCGGCCACGCTGCTTCGAGCGTGCGAATCTGCGCCATTCCCCGAAGCGCGAACGCCACTAGCGCGCGGCTGGTGGTCTCCACCGTTACCGGATTCCCCGCCTGAATCGCGTCATGCTGCGCCTGGACGCGCTTCTGCAGTTCCTGGTAGGGCGAGGTCTGATTTTCCTGCGGAGCCTGCTGCGCGGGGCTGCCGGTGGGCTTCTTGGCGCTTTGTGGCTGCGGTTGAGAAGTAAATCCCCACAGGGGCATCACCCAAAGCAGGAATGGCAAGGCGAGACAGCAACGACGAGGGGAACCTATGGAGATCACGGCTTCAAGATACTAGGTAACGGAAACTTCCCTGGGCAACCGGCATGCGGAACGCTTCCGTCCGCAAAAGCGAACCGGCAGTACCTGATTGTAACAGGCACTGCCGGTCACGGTTACGAGTTGAGGTAAAGCACGGTTAGAAGATGATCTTCAGACCGTACTGCAGTTCTCTTGCACCCTTCGTACTGGTTGCGTACCCAGCGTTCTGTGCGTACGTCTGCCGAGTAATGATGGGATTGCTCGGGCTGCACGCGGAGTAGAAGCCAGCCGAATTGACCGGACCGCAGTTTACGTTCTGGAACGTGTTCGAGAACCCGTTCATGCCGTTGGTCTGGTCGCCGCGGAAGTTGGGATGGTTGAACAAGTCGAAGAAGTCCATGCGGAATTGGATGCGCATACGCTCACCCCATACCCGCCAGTTCTTATCGACTGAGAAGTCAGTGTTCACATATCCCGGTCCGTGGCAATAGCCGCGAGGCTCCATGCTGGTTGGGCCGGAACCGATCTGGTAACCAATCAGTGTGACGGACAGCGGATTGATCACGAGCGGGCCGCTTAACCCGGACGTACAGCTTTGGCCAGTAACCATAGGACGTTGGTTGCTGGTGAATCCGGAACCATATAGCGAACCCAGGGCTCCGGCGCCCGGGCCGGTTACTAGCGCCGTGTCTTCACCTACGCCAGCCTGGTAGAACGACAACGAGGCGCCCGACGAGTACTGCGTGATACCCGCCAATTCCCAGCCGCCAGCAACTTGCTGCACTACTTCGTTCTGGCCTTTCAGGGTCGGCAGGTAGTACACGGCGTTGGCCACGAAGATCTGCGGCCGGTTGATGGATGTGTTGCCGCGATCCAAGCTTGGGTCGGTAAGTTCCGTGTAGCTGTCGTACGACGTACCTCCCGACGAGTTTGATTGGGAAATGTCGCCGATGGAATGGCTCCACGTATAGGCTGCCTGAATCTGCAGTTTCTGGATCTGAGTCTTGAACAATACCTGCAACGCGTTGTAGGACGCGCTGCCGTCATTGTCCCACCATGTCAAGGTTCCCCATCCCGGGAACGTCCGAAGGTTGTTGATGCTGCCCGAGAACGCACCCGCGGTCCACAGAGACTCTGGCACTGGATTGACGTCTGCGCTGTTCAGTTGGTGTATCGCGTGGTTGCCCACGTACCCAACTTCCAGCGTTGTGTTCTTGGCAAAGCCATACTCCACCGCAAAGTTCCACTGCAGCGAGTTGGACACGTTACTTCCAGGATCATATCCACCCGAGGGAGACGCTGCGCCACCGAGGATGTTCGTCGGAGCGGTGTCTAAGGTTCGGGTGAACGTGTTGCTGACCGAGAACGGCGCGTTGTTTGCGTTCACGTAGGCCGGCGTGGTGCGGTCACGTTGGAAGAACTGACCGAACCCAGCTCGGACTGCCATGTTGCCGTTGCCTGTCGGATCCCACGAGATACCAATTCGAGGTGCAAACAGGTGACCGTTCACATCCTTTAGGTACTTGTTCTGACCATATGCAGCGGGCGTGAAGTTCGTCCCGTAGATCGCGTTGGCTGCGGCGCACGGAGCGTAACCGGGCACCGTTACCAAGCCGTTGCAAGCATCGCTGGAAGGCAGGCTGTAGTTATACAGCTGGGGACGGAAGCTGGTGAATTGGTTATTCGGCTGGAAGGGTGGAGGCAGGATCGAATAACGAACTCCCAAATCCACCGTCAGGTTGCGGCGTACCTTCCAGTTGTCGGCTGCATAGAACTCGTAGTCGCGCCAACGGAGATGCACGTAGGTGTTGGTAGACTGCTCGCCCAGGTTGCTCCACACCTGGTTGTTGACAAGAATGTTGGCCAGATCGTTTCCGGTCGGAATGCCAGCACCCCAACTCGTACCGAACTGTGGATATTCGGTAGAGCTGGTCGAACCGTCATACTCGTTTTTGCCGTTCCATCCCAGGAAAGCGCCGAAGCGCAGGGTCTGCGCACCGACAACCTTCGAGAAGTCGTCACGGACTGTGTAGATGTCCAGACTGTTCTTCCAGGGAGCGATGAGCCACAGAGTGTTGCCGCTGGTGTAACCGCCTAAGCCACCCCATAGCGTCGGAGTTCCCTCTTTAGAGGTCTTCAATGCGGTGGGATAGCTGGTCGGAATCGCTGCCGTCAATTCCGGCAACAATTGCGGATCCGTGCCACCCGCGGTGATATTGATTCGGTTGTCGGAGTAGGCAAATTCCAAATCGTTGACCATCGACGTGCCGATGGTGGAGGTCAAGCGGCTGATGATCTGCTTCGACGGCTGCGCCCAGTTGCTGTTCAGTGCGGGGTAAATTGCATCGCCCCACAGTCCGAGTGTCGAGTTGCCGTTCGGAGCATTGTTCGTCCAGCTGTCCTGCGTGATGCGGAACATCAACGTTTCCGAGTGGCTGATGTTGTAGTCCAACCGGATGTTGAACTGCGACCAGTCGATCGGAGTGTTGAGCGAGGCGCTCCAATCAGCACCGCCCGCCAGAGGCGTGCTTAAGTTCGGCAGAGGCAGCCACTGCTCGAGTAACGCGCCCGCCGGATCGAGTGCATTCAGTTGATACGGAGTCGCGGGACTGGCCAGACCCGCCGCTACTAGGCCGGAAGGTTGGGGTTCGCCGCAAGTCGGATTGGCGAAGTTGCCGGCCCGCTCAGCCGCGTCTGGGACGCAGGACTGACGTGTAATTCCACGAATTTCCTTGTTCCATTCCTGGCTGTAGAAGATGAACAGTTTGTCCTTCTTGATCGGACCGCCGATGGAGAAGCCATAGTCGTTGCGCCGCAATTCGTTCTTGCCATTGTTGTGCAGCGGGGTTCCGCTAGCGGCCGCCTCGACTCCGGCGGCGTGCGCGAAATATTCTTCAGCATTCAGGGCATCATTGCGCCCGAAGTAGAGAACATCGCCGTGCCACTGGTTCGAGCCGCTGCGGGTCACGATGTTGATGACTGCGCCCGAGGCTTGTCCATATTCGGGACCATAGGAGTTACGCAGCATCTTGAATTCGCTGATCGCTTCGATCGAGGGATAGATCAGGATGGTGCGGTTGGAACCTACGTCATTATTATTGGCACCGTCGACCAGGAACAGGTTGTTGGTCGTAGCGTTGCCGTTTACCGAAAAGTCAACGCCGGCCAGAAGGCCTTTGTTGTTGGAGCTGAAGTTTTCAGCGGCCGACACGCCCGGTTGCAACTGGGTCAACTGTACGAAGCTGCGTCCATTCAGCGGCAGTTCGCGAACCTGCTCGCCGGTGACAACTTCGCCCAGCGCCGCACTGTCGGTCTGGACCTGTACTTCGGTGGCCGCTACGGTCACCTGCTCCGAGGTGCTACCGACCTGAAGCTGAATGTTTAGAGTTTCCGTGCTGGATGTGTGCAGGTCGACGCTGTTGGAGACCGACTCCTTAAAGTTCGGAGCTTTGACGGTCACCGTATATACGCCGACGGCAATCTCAGGTGCGACGTACTCGCCCTGAGCGTTAGTGGTTACGGTGCGTTCCAGTCCGGTTTCGTTGTTCTTGATCACCACCGGAACATTGGCGACCACAGCACCGGACGGGTCCGTTACGACGCCCCGGATCGTACCCGATGTCTTCTGTGCCAGCAACGGCACCGAAAGCAGCGATACGACGACCAAGGTCAAAAGTACCCAGCTGCCCAAACGTCTCATTTGTTCCCCCACCAGAAACAGTTTTTTGTACAACGCGCACTTGCACGGGCCCGACAGTGGTACCGCTGCGCGCGCCAAAACAATCACCTGACCGATTACGGTCGTTCAATAAAGTTACTCTGAAAAACCGATTCCCTAAGCGACTAGAAAACCGATTCTGTTTTATCGCAACCCCGCGACTAGTTAATTTATGTTACTGCCCTATACCGCTGTCAACAAAAAAAAACCGATTCTTTGACCAAGGTGGGATATCTTTGCCTTTTTGGCACGGATAATTCCCAAAACGGAACAAAACCGCCCAGAAAAGTGCCGGGTGGGATTTCTTTCCCAAGAAAATCGGTTGCGTTGAGCGCAGAATCATGCGTAGACTCCAGATTCGTGTGACGCGCGCATGCCGGAACGCACAAAACCACCTTCGCCCCAAGGGACTACCCTCAAGGAACTTGCCAAGCACCTGGGATTGACCAAGGGTACGGTCTCGGCCGTACTCAACGATTCGCCTTACGCCAAGGCGATTCCCCAACACACCAAAGACCGAATCTTTGCTGCCGCCCGGGAGCTCAATTATCACCCCAATTACTTCGCCCGAACGTTGCGCAAGAAGCGCACTTATACGGTAGGGGTGATCTGCGCGGAAATCGGCGACGCTTACGGAAGCGTGGTGATCAGCGGGATTGAATCGGCCCTCAGCGTGAGCAAATACGTTTTCGTGACGGTTGTGCACCACCATGATCCGCAACTGCTGCGCCAGTACACCGACATTCTGCGGGTGCGTGGATCGGAAGGATTTATCACCATCGACACTACCCTGCCGGGTAACCCGCTTCTGCCTACCGTCGCAATTTCCGGGCATCAGACCATCGAAAACGTCACCAACATCACTCTCGACCACATCAAGGCGGCGCAGTCGGTAATGGGACATCTTGCTGAACTGGGTCACCGGGAGATTGCCGTCATCAAGGGGCAGCCGCTCAGCGTTGACTCCGGCGCGCGCTTTGCTGGCATCCTCGAGGCCGCCCAGGCGCTGGAAATTGCACTGCGGCCCGAGCTGATTACCCAGTTGACGGCCGACGATCCCTCGCCGCAAATGGGCTACGAGACCACTAAAGAGCTGTTGTCGCGCAAGGTTCCTTTCACGGCGCTGTTCGCCTACAACGACATTTCTGCCGTGGGCGCGATACGCGCCATCAAGGAAACCGGGTTGCGGGTTCCGGAAGATATTTCCGTGGTCGGCTTCGACGACATTCGCGAGGCGGCATACCATTTGCCCAGCCTTACGACCGTGCGCCAGCCATTGCGCAAGATCGGCGCCATTGCTGCTGAGGCCCTGATGGATCGCATTGAAGGACGCGACGGGCACGAGGCAGAAATCCTTGTCGATCCGGAGCTTGTGGTCCGCGAATCGACGGGTCCGGCGCCGCAACTTCCCCGCTCCTAGTCGCGTCATTGAAATGTAGGTATTCACTGCCCCGATTGCTCCGTGGCGGCAATTATAATCACATTCGACCAAATATGAACAATATTGAGCACAAATATTGTTCGCTTCGTTCATCTGTCTGATTGCAATCATTGGAAGGTCCGCACAGGGCAGTTACTGAGGGGTAGGCGAAACCTCTGGCACAGCAGTAACCGGTGGCAACGAGAGATCGTTTTCCTGCTCATGAGAGGCTCCATACGCCTGGCTTCCATGCGTGCTTCGCTCGTGCTCAGCAATGGCGTTGAGCCGCGCAAACGTCTCTCGTTCCTGGTCAGCTTTCTCTGGCTGCCTGGCTTTGCTGTAGGCGCGGGCGAGATGGAAATGGATCTCCGGGCTGTTGGGCATCATTTCATTTGCCGCCTGCAATTCCTTGATGGCTTGGTCGGTTTCACCTGTCCCCAGCAAAGCGCGGCCTAAAACGTAGTGTGCTTCCGGCGACTGCGGAGCCAGCTGGACGGCGCGCTGCGCGGCGGCCAGGGCATCAGCGGAACGATGCGTCTTTAGATCGATGAATGCGATGCGCACGTATGGAAGGGCGCTAGCAGGCGAGATGCGAATCTCTTCACGCAGCTGCGACTCGGCCTCATCATACTGCGAGAGCGACGCTAAGGCTGCCCCGTAGGCATAATGGAGGAAGGGCGTATTGGGATAGTCCTTCAGCAGCTTCTGCAGAACGACGAAGGCGTCATCGTACTTGCTGTTAGCCAGAAGTGACGCGGCTTGCCCTGCCGCCAGATACATAGGCTGCTGCGCCGGCTCGACTTGCTCAGGCAGTTTCGGCACGCGCAGCAATCCCATCCCCAAGGCAATGTTCCATTGAGCGCCCAGTTCCCCTTCGGGATGACCGACCGAAAGCAATTCCACGGCACGCTCGAATTCGCTGTCTTGATTCAGCAATACGGCGAGATGATATTGAGCGATTCTGATCGCTTCTGGACTTCCTTGAATTCCCAGTACCTGCGCTTTTTCGAGGTGAAGGAGCGCGTTTTTGTAGTCTTTGGTCTCGTACTCGCTTAGACCGAGCATTGCCCACGCGGTACCGAAGCCAGGCTTGAGCCCGACCACGCGCTTCAGGGTCGGAATTGCATCTGCGTACTGGTTATTGCTGAAGTAAATCAGGCTCAGTTCCCACCAGCCGTCCTCCCATGAGGTACGCAACTGCAAGGCCTGCTGATAGTCGCGGATGGCTTCATCGAGATTCCCTGAGTCGCGTGCGGCTACGGCCTTCTTTGCGAGTTGGTCGAAATCAGATGACGCAGTGTTCGTGCTCGGCAGAGTGCTTGGGGGTTTTCCGTCCGTTGCGCTTCGAGAGAACAAACGCGTCGTCCGCAACAGTTCGGCCGCGTCCGGCTGTTGAGACGCGCCCGTTGTTGGACGCGCGATGGCGGCACATGCGGTACGAAGGCTCGGAATATCCGGGTAGTCCTTTATGGCTTGCTGGCAGGCGCGCAAGGACTCTGCCTGCTGGTTTTGCGCCAATAGCACGGCGATACTACCAGCAGTCGCGATTATGCTATCCTTCGAAGGATCCACTTCATCGGGCAGGAGCGGAACCCGCAGGAACGCCATTCCGAGCGCGACTTTCACCTGGTCGGCCACTTGCCCGCGGACGAATTGCGACGATAGCAAAGTCGTCGCACGTTCAAACTCGCCTTTGCAAATAAGCAGCAACGCGAGGTGATAGTCGGCTACTTTCCCCAGCTCGGGAACTTGTTCGGTCCCGAGTTCGTGGCCTTTTCCCAGGTCAACGAGCGCAGACGAGTAGTCTTTGGTTTCGAAGGCACATAGACCCAGAAAGCTCCAAGCCGGCCCCATCTTGGCATCGAGCTCAACCACTTTGGAGAAGGCGAGCAGCGCTTCAGCAAAATGATTCCCGTCGTAGAGCAGGGTTCCGACGTACCACCAGCCTTCTTCCCACTCGGGATGAATTTGCAACGCCTTCTGGTAGTAACCGACGGCCTCCCCCGGCTTGCCTTGTTCGCGTGCCGCCGTGGCCTGACGAGCGAGGTCTTCGAAACTAGACGATGCGCCGCCGAGTGAATTCACTTGTCCGGAAAGATAAGAAGACGAGACAGCCAGCAGGACAAAAATAGTTGTAACGGAAAGCAACCGGGGCCGGCTGCATCGCCCATTAGGCATGACCATGAAACCTGCGCGGAAGGTACACGCCCGATGTTAGCACGCGAGTTTTCTGTTGTTCGATGGAGGCTCCGTAGGCGCGGCCAAGTCGCGTATTGCGTAGCCGTCGCAGGTGCAACGACGCCGCAGTTGCTTCATGTTATGTTTCTGACATGTGGAGGAAGAAACCGCTTCCATTCGCGACGTGGACGCCCTCAGCGGTCACGCGTCGGTTCTTTCTCCAAGGGCTGATTTCTTCTTTCGCGGCCAGCCAGTTTTCCCGATTTGCTGCTGCGCTTCCCTCTCCTGAATTTCCGTTCGTGGAAGTTCCGACGTCCGCCAGCAAAATTTTTTGGGTCCATAACGCCGGCAAGTCGGCGCTCAAACATTTGCCGGAGATCAGCGGCGCGGGCTGCGCTTTTCTTGACTACGACAACGACGGGTGGATGGACATCTACCTCGTGAACAGCGGCAAGGCGGACTTTTTCACACCCGCGACTCCCCTGCGAAATGCGCTTTACCACAATAATCGCGATGGAACGTTTACAGACGTGACGGAGAAAGCGGGTGTGGGGAGCGGCGTTTATGGAATGGGCGTCGCAGTGGGCGATTACGACAACGATGGCTTCCCCGACATCTACGTGACGCAGTACGGGCGCAGCGTTTTGTATCAGAACAACGGCGACGGTACGTTTACTGACGTCACAGATAAGGCGGGAGTAGCCGCGCCAGGATGGGCGTCGAGCGCTGCCTGGTTCGATTATGACAACGACGGGCGCCTCGACTTGTTCGTCTGTCACTTTGCCGACTGGGACCCATCGCAAACCTGCGGGGTCACGGCCGATGGCGCGCACCACTATTGCATTCCGCGCATCTTCAAGCCGACATCAAGCTGGCTGTTTCACAACAATGGCGACGGCACGTTTACCGACGTAAGCAAGGAAGCGGGCATCGCCGAGCACCTCGGCAAGGCCTGGAGCGTGGTCGCGACCGACATCAATAACGACGGCCTGATGGACATCTTCGTATCGAACGACACGGTTGCGAACTTTCTATACCTCAACAAGGGCAACGGCCGCTTCCAAGAGATCGGGTTGCCTGCGGACGTGGCCTACAGCGCTGAGGGGAAAGCGCGGTCGGGCATGGGCGTGGATTCGGCCGACTTCAATCAGGACGGCTGGATGGACCTGTTCGTCGCCAATATCGACGAAGAGATTTTTGCGCTCTACAAGAACAATGGCGACTTGACGTTCGACGACATGGCGATGCCGCTCGGTATCGGCATGCCGACGCGCTGGATGAGCGGATGGGGGCTGAAGTTTTTCGATTACGACAACGATGGCAACCTCGATCTCATCGTCGCTAATGGCTTCCCTGACGACCTGGTCGAGCAGTCCTCCAACCGCGTGACGTTCAAGGAACGCCTCCTGCTGTTTCACAATTCCGGCAAAGCTTTCACGGATGTCAGCACGCAGAGTGGACCAATCTTTGCCAAGACGTTTTCTGCCCGCGGGCTTGCGGTCGGCGACTTCAACAATGACGGCGGTCTGGACGTTTTGATCTCGGTGAACGATGCGGCGCCGGTGCTGCTGCGCAACGAGGTCGGCAAGCTCAAACACTGGCTGGGCGTAAAGGTTGTGGGGAAAAAATGTAACGCCGACGCAGTGGGCGCTCTGATTACCTATCAGGCGGGCGATTTGAGGCGGAACCGATTCAAGGTAGCCGGGGGAAGCTTTTTGTCTTCGCATGATCCGCGGGTGGTACTGGGCGTTGGCGAACATCCCAAGATTGACTGGGTGGAAGTAAAGTGGCCGCAGCCGAGCGGTGCCGTCGAACGCTTCACCAACCTGCCGATTGACCGCTATGTCACGCTGGTTGAAGGCAGTGGGAAGTGGAAGTAGCTATTTCTTTTTCGGCACGATCTTGTCGCGATCGACGATGCCGCTGCCTTCGAGCACCGAATAGAACTGGTCGGCCTTGAGGTCTTTCATCGTCTCAACTTTGCCCGAGGGCCACTTGATCTCGAGGGAGTCGATCTTGGTGGCGTCGTTCAGGCCGAAGTGAACGCGGAAGTCGTGGTTCGAGAGGTAGCTGCCGCCGCTGAATATCTCCGACGTCTGAGTCATACCGCCGGCGACCAGCTTTAAGCGCGCGCCAAGTGCCAAGCGGTTGCTCTTGGTTCCTGCCAGCTCGAAGCTCACCCAGTGTTTTCCTGGGAGTCCCTGGTTGCGCAGGACCATGGGCTCGCCATCGAGATCACCGATCACGATATCCTGATTGCCGTCGTTGAAGAGATCAGCAACGGCCAATCCGCGACTGACGCGTGGGATCTGTAGCGCCGGCCCAGCCTGGTCTTCGGCATCGCAAAAGTTGCCGTTGCGCTCATTCATGAACAGGTTCTTGGGCTGCCGATAGCGCGCCCCGGAAGCCAGCTGATCGACCTGTGGATACACCTGGCCGTTGACCGAAATGAGGTCGAGCCAGCCATCATTGTCGAGATCGACAAACGCCGTGCCCCACTTTACCCAAGGCAGCGAGGCCACCGCGACTCCCGCGTCGTAGGAGACGTCGCGAAAATCGTAGGCGCCCTGGTTGAGATAAAGGATGTTGTACTCATCGGCGAAGTTGGTGACATACAGCGACTGCAGACCGTTGTGGCTGTAATCGCCCAGTGCGATCCCCATCGAGCCTTGTTCAGAGCCGTCGGCGCTGACCGCTGTGCCAGACTCGAGACCGATGTCGGTGAACTTGCCATTGCCATCGTTCCGGTACAGGTACTTGGGCGTGGAGTCGTCGGCCACGTAGATGTCCGGGCGTCCTTTGTTGTCGAAGTCGGACCACAGCACGCCCAGGCCGTAGTAGCCGCGCGCATCGTCAACTCCTGCTTGCTTCGACACCTCGGTAAAAGTCCCGTTGCCGTTGTTGTGGTAGAGCGAATCGCCTGCGCCTCGAAGCCCGCGCGGGCCGCATTGCACATCGATGCCGCGATACTTGCAGGTCGGACTACTGCCAAACGCGGGCATATCGGTAAGTTGAAAATCGACGTAGCGGGTGATCATGAGGTCAACGAAACCGTCGTTGTCATAGTCGCCAAAGGCTGCGCCGGTGGACCACCGGGGATCGTCGATTCCGGCTTGCTTGGACACATCGGTGAATGTGCCGTCGCCGTTGTTGCGATAGAGAATGGTGTGGCCCAGGCAGGTAATGACCATGTCAGGCCATCCGTCATTGTTGTAGTCGCCGACCGCTCCGCCCATGGCGAAGCAGGGCGTCGCGACGCCTGCCTTGTCGGTAACGTCGGTGAAAGTGCCGTCGTGGTTGTTGTGATAGAGCGCACTGCGGGCGGTCTTGTTGTGCAGCGCCATGTCGACGGTGGGCGCGTTGGTGAAGTAAATGTCGGGCCAGCCATCGCGGTCGTAGTCGAGGACGAGCACGCCTCCGCCCATCGACTCCACGATGTACTTCTTGTCGGGATCGGCGACGTGCGTGAACTTGATGCCCGTCTTATCTGTGATGTCCACCAGTTGGGGGATGGGCCGGTTTTTGCAGACGACGTTCTTGGCCCCCGGAGGTGGAGGCGGTGCGACTGCGTGAGCTTGTGAGAAAACGTTGCTGGCCATTAGCACCGTCAGTAAGAGAGCCAGACTGGTGCGCAGGCGTACGAAAATTGCCATAGGTTGGTAATCCAATTTTCTATTATCGCAGGTAAATTCAGCATGTCGTCTCATTCAGCCGGCGCGTATGACACACGGTAGCACAGCCTGAAATTGCACGAACTGCGGCACTTTTCGTCAGGCTGATTGGTGACGTTCACTCTGTTGGCGGCGGAATGTAGCCGAACTCGCGATCGATCACCGATGCCACTTTCAACACGACTTCGTCTTCAAACGGACGGCCAACAACCTGCATCCCGATGGGCAGCCCTTCCGGCGATCGCCCGACGGGCACAACGGCCGCGGGAGCAGCCAGCAGGTTGAACCACTGGGTGTACCGCATCGCGTCGAGATATTCGACCTGTTGGCCATCGACGTTCCAGCTTCGCTCGTCGTGGCGAAATGCAGGAACGGAGCAAACCGGACAGAGCAGCAGCGGAAACTCCTGCATCTGCGCCAGTAGCTTGCCGCGAACGATGTCGGTTTCGGCCCACGCGTTCAGTAATTCTTCCGCGGTTAGAGGAGGAGCGGCATGCGCGCGCGCAAGGAAATCGCGAAATACCGGACTTAACTTGTCTTCGTGTCCGCGCACCAAGGGCTCTTCGAACATCGCGCCGCAGCGCACAAAAAACAGCTCCCAAAGCTTGCGCGCCTGCTCCAGACCGTTGGGACGAAACGGTCGAACTTCGAATCCCTGCCTGCGAAGCGCTTCTGCGGCGTCCTGTACCGCTTGGCGCGTTTCCGCCGTTACGGGCATGAGGCCGTCGTCTTCGAAGTAGCCAATCGGCAACCGCCGCAGATCGTCCAGGGCGGGTCTGCGCAGCGCAATCGGCGCACTGACGGGATCGACGGAGTCTTGCCCCGACAACGCATGAAATAGCAGCGAGACGTCGTCGATCGTGCGCGCCATTGGACCAATCGCACCGAGAAACGAGAACGGGCCGATGCATGGAGGCAGATGACCGTCTCCGGGAATGCGTCCCGGTGTCGGCTTCAGCGAACAGATGCCGGTGAAGTGCGCGGGCACGCGTACCGAACCGCCGCTGTCACTGCCCAACCCGCCTGCAGACATTCCCGACGCGATGGCAGCTGACTCTCCGCCGCTCGATCCGCCAGGAGTGTAGTCGAGGTTCCAGGGATTGTTGGTGCGGCCGTGAAGGTCGTTCTCGGTCACATAGGCCATCAGATACTCAGGGCAGTTGGTCGTGCCGAGAATGACCGCTCCTGCCTTGCGCAGGCGCGCGACGACCGTCGCATCTGTCGCAGGAATGTTTCCCCGATTGACCAGGCTGCCGATCTCGCAGCGATGGCCTGCCGTCGAGATCGACGACTTCACCGTTACAGGCAATCCTGCCAACGGCGGGGCGGTCCCAGGAGTGTTGTCCGAAGCCAAGGCCTGCTCACGCACGCGCTCAGGATCGAAATCGACCAGCGCGTTGATTCGTGGATTCAGGCGCTTGATCTGGCGGATGTGCGCTTCCGCGAGTTCGAGGGCCGAGATCCTTTTCGTTCTAAGCAGGGCAAGCAGCTCAACTGCTGACTGCTGGGTGATTGGTAAAGAAGTCTGCAAACCGATTCCCTTGGGTGATTCTTACCAGCTTACCGTAAGGGCGGCTGAGCTCGATTGGCGTGCATTTGCACAGAATAATCATCGACCTTTTAGAATCAATAGGTTGGCACTAAATTCCCCGCAAGCAATTGATTCTTAATCTAGTTACAACTATCCAATTGAGCCCGTGATACTTAGGCACCACAAATTTCGCTTTTTATTCGTTTTTGCAGTATGTAAAGTATGTGAAGTATGTGCATACTAGTATTGATAGTATTTGTTATATGGCAACCACTATGTAACATGCTTAATATCAATAACTTACAGTGGTAATGCCAGTTCCATTTTCAAAGAGGATCACCCCGCAGCCTGGGCGCGGGTGAAGTAGGGACACGAATCCCTTCCCTCACAATCGAGGTTTTACAAGGTTTGATCAGGCGGAAAGAAGGGCGCAGGTCACAGGGGAAAGTGATGAGGCCGCCATTCGCCAGAAAAGGCGAACGCAAACCATTGACAATCGTCGAGGGAGACATAACGCGCAGGGGCTAAATGTGGTGTGTCAAGAGGTTGTTGACATCGAGACCGGATCGGGTGATGGGTGGTTTCTGGTTTATTCCAGCATGAGGTCGATGCCAGTTGTACTCATGGATCCAAGGCGCGAGTTGGCGGAGTCGATCGGCGGAATTCTGATAAAGCCGTACATAGGCCCACTCGCGGATAGCCGTCTGGATGAAGCGCTCAGCTTTGCCGTTGGTGCGCGGAGTGTAGATACGGGTGCGGATGGATTGAATCTGCAGGTCGCGGCAGGCCTGGGCAAACAGCCGTGAACAGAAACACGGACCGTTGTCGGTCATGACGCGACGGACGCGGATGCCCAGGCGGGCGAAGTAAGCGACAGCCTGACGCAGGAAGTTGCTAGAGGAGACCGCCTTTTCGTTGGGGAGCATGGCGGTGAAGGCGATGCGGGAGTGGTCGTCGATGGCGACGTAGAGGAACTCCCAGCCTGCGCCCCGGGTCTCGTCCTGGGGGTTGCCGGTGAGGCGATGGCCGGGTTTATGGATACGGGCCAACTTCTTGATGTCGATATGCAGCAGGTCGCCGGGAGCGGGGTATTCGTAGCGCACGATGGGAACAGCGGGTTCGAGCATTCGTAGTTTATTCAGTTTCAACCGGGTCAGGATGCGGCTCACAGTAGCGCGGCTCAAGCCTGTGGCCTGGGCGATGCGCACGCCGGTCCAGCGTTCACGCCGCAAGCAGACCACGCGTTCCACCAGCGGTGGGTTGATGAGGCGGGGCGAATGACGCGGACGCGAGGTGCGATCCCGCAACCCGTCCCGGCCAGACTGGCGGAAACGCGCCACCCACTTGGCGGCGCTCTGCCGACTGAGCTTGAAGGAGGCCGCGGCCTCCTTCAAGCTCAACTGTCCCTGAATCACGGCTTGCGCAAGTTCCTCTCGACGATGAATCGTAAGTCGAGCATGATGGTGATAGTCCATTCGGCCTCCTGGCTCGCTGTTGCTTCACACCATCAGCTTCCCAGTTCTCGGTCGAATGGACAACAACCTATTGAAACTTCACAGCTAAAGCCCGGATCTGTTTTCGACGTGTTGCGGCCCGGCTGAAGCCGGGCCCTGATACGAAACAGTCGCAAACGCCGCTCCGCGGCTAGGCCCTTTAGATTCGCCCTTGCGCGGCCTTACGGCCACGCCTAAAAGCACGCCGCGGCTCCGCCGCTTATCGGCCAGTCTTGCGTTGGGCGCCCGCGGGAGTAGCTGAAGGTGTGGAACCATACGGCCGCTGCTGCACGATACCGGCTCCTTCTTTCACCGTGATGGTTTGCCCGGCTGCCACCTTCGACAGCTTGTCCACTTGCCCGCTGGGCCAGTGCAATTCGATTTCGTCAGCCTGTGCGGCCTTGCCGAGGCCAAAGGTCAGCACCAATTCGCTCGATGACAGATAGCCCGAGCCGCTGCGCAGCATCTGGGTCTGACGGTCGCCGTTGGCTTTTACGATTGCCATCGTCCCGATGCCGTCTCGGTTCGAGCGTGTCCCCACCAGTTTGATTCGCAAGCTATGGTTCGCATTCCCACCGTCGTTACGGAACAGCACGGTCGGACCACCGTTCGTGGTCAAGAGCAAATCAAGGTCGCCATCGTTGTCGATGTCGGCGTAGGCCGCGCCGCGTCCAACGCGGGGAATGCCGAGGTCGGGACCAACCGACTGCGTCGCTTCGACGAAGTTCCCTTTTCCCTGGTTGTGAAACAGATGCGGGGACTCGGCGTATTTCACGCGCTTTTGGATACGCTCGATCTCGTTTTCGATATGGCCGTTGGCCACGAAAATATCGAGCCAGCCATCGTTGTCGTAGTCGAAAAACAGGGTCGCAAACCCCAGCGTCAGCAAGCTGCGGCGGCCAACTTCCGAGCGCGGCGCCTCATCCACAAACAATCCATTGCCTTCATTGTGATAGAGCGCCAGCATCTGATTAGCGAAGTTGCCGATGACGATGCTGGGCCGCCCGGTATGGTCGTAATCGGCGGCATCGACGCCCATGCCCGCGCGCGCCACGCCGTCCTCGCTGAACGCGATACCTGCGGAGACTGCTGACTCGGTGAAGCCGCCCTTGGTGTTGTTGATGTACAGCTTGTTGGGCTGTGTGTCGTTAGCGATCACCAGATCAGGCCAGCCGTCGCCATTTACATCGAGCACAGCAACGCCCAGCGACTTTGACGAATTATCGAAGAGTCCCGCTTTTGCCGTGGCGTCTTCAAACTTGCCATTGCCCAGGTTGTGCCACAGCCGGACGGAAACGCCCTTGTAGGACTCAGGAGTGCAGTATGACTTGTGCGTTCCGTCCATGGTGCAGTAAATATCGCCCTGTGGGCTCCACTGCACGTAGTTCACGACGATCAGGTCGAGTTTGCCGTCGCGATCGTAATCGAACCAAGCCGCGCTGGTGCTGAATTCGTTCGGACCCTGCATTCCCGCGATCTTGGTGACATCGGTAAACGTGCCGTTACCGTTGTTGTGAAACAGATGGCTCTGCCCCAACGCAGAAATAAAGATGTCGTCATAGCCGTCGTTGTCATAGTCGCCGACAGCCACTCCCATGCCGAACAACGAAATCGCTAACCCTGCTTTTGCGGTCACATCAGTGAACGTGCCATTGCGGTTGTTGTGGTAAAGCTTCAACGTCGAAGGTTTTCCGGGCGGCGTCCAGTCCTTGCCATTGATCAGCAGAATGTCTGGGTAGCCGTCGTTGTCGTAATCGACGAAGGCACACCCCGGGCCCATGGTTTCCGGCAGCCACTTCTTGCCGGCCGCGCCGTTGTTGTGCACGAAGCTGATGCCTGCCTGTTTGGTGATATCGCGGAACGTGACCTGGGCAGAGCAACCGACCGCGGCGCATAACATGATGAGGAAAGCTGATTTTCGTATGACGTTCATGGATTCCGTTACTTGCCTCCCGCGTTCACACCGTGCTTCTCGGCTATGTTCGCTGCGCTCTTCGCGGGCGCAAGCGGGGCGGAAACATGCTCGTGAATCAGTTGGCGTTCGTTGTTGTCCTCAGGATGAAGCCTGCGATAAGGCCCGGTGATGACCTGCGACGATTCGTCGGCTTTGAAGCGCATGTAGAGCTTTTCGTACTCCGCCGCCTTCGCCGCGTCGCCCATTCCTTTGTAGCAGAGCATTAAATTGTAATTGGCTTGCAGGTCCTCCGGGTCGACCGCGATGGCTTGTTGCAGCTGCGCGATTGCATCCGGATACTTCCGCGACAGGAACAGCACGCGGCCGAGGTCGTTGCGCGCGACACGGTCCTTGGGATACTGCTTCAGCACGATTTGCAGCTCTTTAGCCGCACCGTCGTAGTCGCCATCGGAGCGCAACACGCGCGCATAGAAGTAGTGCGCGCGCGCCAGGTTGGGACTAAGCGCCAGCGCTTTTTGCAGCACGGTCCGCGCCCGCTCCATGTCACCTTCCTGCACCGCCACGCGTCCCAGGTTCACCCAGCCATCGGGATTGTCGGGGTCGGCCTCCGCAGCTTTTTCCCAAGCAGCCGTAGAGCCCTTGAAATCGCCTTGCAGGAACAGTCCAATACCGTAATCGTTCCAGCGCTGCCAGTCGGCTTTTTCGATAACGGTCTTGGGGGCTTCGGCGGGCGCACCTTTCGGGAGTACTCGTAACTCCACGGTGTCTTCTGCCAGCACTATGATGGGCAGATCGGGAATCTCGTGCAGTTTGCCAGAGACTCTGGTCAGGTCGCCGGTAAAGGTGAAGCTGCGGTCGTCGTAGCTTTTCGCAGTTTGCGGGCTGTCGGGCGGTTGCGCCGAAACTCCCGCATAGGCAAAGTGCGTGTTCCACCAAGAGAACTTGCGGTAGCAAAGCTTCGCCGTCAGAGTGATCTTGCTACCCGCATTCTGCGGAATGTGCAACCGGTAGTGAATGGTGTCGGCGGCGCCCGGCGGAATCAGGTGCACATACACCACCGCGCGTGTCGCCCACGCATTGCGCTTGTTAATGGGATTGCCGTGTTCGTCGATCTGCAGTGAGCGGTAGAAATGCGCTCCGGGATCGATCTTCCCTTTTCCGTCGTCATCCGCTTTACCGCTCCAGAAGAGAACCTGGCCCTTGTCGTCCACAGCCTTGAGCTCAACCCAGGTTTCGGGAGCATCCACCGTACCGCCGGGAAAGAAGTGTCCGACCTTGCGGGTGCGTACCACCACGTCCACGCGCGCGCTATCGCCGCGGGGCACTGTCGCATTGACTTTGTCGAGAGGGGCGGTTACGGGCGCCAGAACACCGCTGGTCTCGCCCGTGGTCTTCATCTCCGCTTCTTCGCCCACGGCAAACGTTGTTTGCAATTCGGTTTGCGGACCGCCGGCCGCGCTAGTCGACGGACCCGCGTTCGACAGCGCAAAGATGTCGATGCTGACGGCGCCGCTCTTCAGGAAGTTTTGCTCGATCTCCATCTGGTGCGCATCTTCGTTAGCCATGGGCAACGCCGTATTGGCCGCGGGAAACGAATGGGAATGGATCTTGCCCGCGATGTTTCCCATGTCATTCGACTTGGTATCGGGCATGTGGCAGTCCTGACATCCCTGCGGCTTCGGCGGATAGTAGAAGGAGCGCGCGCCCATGCCTGAGACGCCGCTGGCCTGCCAGTTGTCGTACTCGTTGAAGCCGCGTAGCCAGCGATAATTGTTCACCGGCATGTCGAGGTGCACCTTGTGGCACGACGAGCAAAATTCCGGCGTCTGCCTGCTCATGAAGGGCTTGAGGAAAACGCGCCGGTGCGGCTCGGGATTCAGCTTGATGCTGAAGTCATGCAGCCAGCGCAGTACGGGATTCTTGGTGGCGGCCAGCTCGTGCAGTTCGGGATACTCCAGCATGAAGTCGCCCTGCCCCATGGTGCTCTTCACCTTCACGATGGAGTGGCACATCATGCATCCCATGCCCGCCTGCGCCTGTGGAGTGTTCACGATCTGCTTGATCGGCGTATCCATCATGCCGCTATAGAGCAGTGCCGGATCGTGGCAGCCGGCGCACCACTTTGACGGCTTCACGCCATCCACGTCCTGCATGTACTCAATGCTCTTGCGGTACCACTGATTGTTGAACGACGAAAAATGATGTGCTGAGCTGTTCCACTCTTTGAAGATGTCCTGATGGCAACGCTCGCAGGCGTCGGATTCCATGAAGAACTTCGATGGGATCTTGCGGTCGCCGAACACTTGCGATGAGCTAGGAAAGAACTGGCCTTGCGGGCCATCGCCTTCGTTGTTCATCGAAAGGGGCGCCATTGACGGATTCTCGATAACGAAGCGCTTGCTCCAGGAATCGCGGGAGAATTTTGCCCCGAAGGCAATCAAGACAGCGACAGCGATCATTGCCAGCGCTGGAATCCATGGGCTGCGCGTGGCACCGCTGCGCTGGCTCAGCCACCAGCCCGCGAGCAGCGCGACCGCGAGAGCACAAATCGCCCCGTGGGACAGCAGAAGCTTCGTGTAAGGCCGCGAAGCGCCGGTATAGATGAGCGTCAGGCCGAGGACTGCACCAACAGCCAGCACCGACGCGCCTATTTTCACCATCGCCGGCTGGCGCATTACCGTCGGCAACAGGCGTGATCCGCCGATACAAAACGCCACGCCCAGCCCCACGTGAAACAACACGACTCCGGCGTAGAAAAGATTCGCCGCGGGCCATGCATACAGGTAGATGGCCGATAACGTTAGTGCAGCAATCGAAAGTGCAGCTAACTTCTTCATCGTTGTCCGGCCGAGCCTCCTGTGCGCTCGTCATCGTGTAAGGTCTTCCGCGGCGTTAATGGCAGCGGATCGATCGCGCGCCGTCCATATACGAACCGGTACTCCGGCGCTGTACTACCTCCCGATTCGAAGCGATCGTTCCAGTCGAATCGATACTGATCGGCCTGCGCGTCGTCGGGATAGTGCTGCGTCACTGGATACGGATACGTGCTCATTCCATGAAACGGCAGATCGGCGACAGTGAACGGAATCGCTTCGTAGAAATCCATGTCCTTCACGAAGCCGTTGGCATAGAAGAAGTAGTCGCGTGTCCAGCCCTGCGGCAGCGGAGGCACCGCCGCAACGTCAAATTCGGCGTCGATGTCCTCACCAGTGCCGAAGACGACAAAGCGGTCGTCGATAGACGTGAGCAGCGGCGTCACGTCGCCATACTGCGTGTAGCTTCCGCGGAAGCGCGAGAACGGGCCCGTGGTGCTAGCGTGCTCGTAGTAATAGGTCAGGTCGCCGGGAGTTTCGCCGTCCACCTGTCGCGGATAGCCGCGGAATCCCAGGGTTGCGGCGGCCAGAGGTAACTCGGTGGTGCGCACTTCGTTCTCGCGTGCGGGGCCGTTGTCCACCAGCACCTGATCCCAGTAGATTTGCAGGTTCGAGGTGATGCGGATCTTCTGCACGCCTGGCGGCAACTTACCGGTTAGATCGACTGTGATCGTACGCGGTAATCCCGCCGGGAATCCCATCTCGTCGACCACGCGCTTCCACGAGCCATCTGGCATTTGCGCTTCGACGTAGGGCGAGATCGGCTTCAGCCCCGCCTGCCACGCCGCGTACATCGACGTCGCGCTGAAGTACTCGGTGAAGCCGCTCATAAACAGCCGCAGCGGATCCCTCGGAGTCCATGCGCCCAGATCGAGCGTCAGCGAATGCGCGTTGGCGAAGCCGGCGTACGGGAGATTGGTGAAGTCGCGAACGTATTTGTGGTCACGCGCGCTCAAAAGTTGTAGAACGTCGTTGCCGTTGTTGTCCCACGCTCGCGCCGGAGGATGCGGCATCGAGGTTGCTACCGTCTTGCCGCTGGCAAACGGTGGATCGTCGAGGAAGCGCTCATCCGGATACACGTCGATCGCCGCTGGATGGTCCACCGCGACCATGCGCAGTTGGTCGATGTAGTTGACTTCCTCCATCGGCTCGCCGAAGCGAACGCTAATGTAGCCGTCTTTGGCGCTCAGCTTCGAGCCGTCGATCTTCACCCACTCGTCAGGATCGGGCGTGTTCGTCGAGGTTGGCGAAACCCAGTGGCCGATGACGCCCGCGCCAATCACGTCGGTGATGAACTCGTACTTCTCGCCGTTCCAAGCGAAGAGCGTCGGACACGAACTGCCGCGCCGGTCGAGCTCCATGAACGACACCGGCTTGTTCACCGCGACATCGATCTCGTCCTGCAGCACGCCGGTTGGCCATAGCATGCGCACGATGTCGGCGTTGGTGTTCTTGCCCAGTCCGGCAAGAATCTCAGGAGGCCCCTGGCTCAGATACCCAGCGCCGCCGGCAACTTCAAATTTCTGCCACAGGCCGTTGGAGAAAATTTCGACCTTCGTACCCAAGCCAGTCTTGTTGTCGGCGAGGCCCTTGAAGTCAATACGTAATGCATGATTTTTGTTGCCCCCCTCGTTATGCAGCACAACCGGGTCACCACCTAACTGCGTCACCACGAGGTCAGCTGCCAAATCGTTATCGAGGTCAGCGGCAATGAGCGAACGCGGATCGCGGAGCTTCAGCTTGTCGAGCCCGAGCAATACGCTGACGTCTTCGAATCCCTGCGCGCCCTTGTTACGAAATACGCGCAGCCCAGTCCCCTTCGGGGTTTCAACGACCGCCGCCAAGTCAATCCATCCATCGTTATCGAAATCGATAGCGGTGACTCCCCAGCCCTTCGTTGCGTCGCTGACGGGCAGCGGCACGCGCTCAAAACGCTTGCCGTCAACGTTGCGCCAAAGGCTGATGCCCGGCGCACCCGCGTGCGTGAGCGCAACATCCATCCAGCCATCTTTGTTGAAATCGAACACGTACACGCCGGTAGCTGGCGCCAATCCCACATCGGCGTATAGGGGCATTCCCTTGAACGGCCCCTCGCGCTGGTTGAAATACACGGTAGGAGCACCGCTGGCGCCGGTTACTACCAAGTCCACCGCACGATCGCTGTTGATGTCCGACAAGACTACGCTCGTGGTCGCGCCTTCGCCTTGCAGACCCGCCTCGACTGTCCACTTCGCAAAAGTTCTGTTGCCGTTATTGCGCCACAGAAAGTTAGGGCGCACATTTTCCATGCTTCCGGCTACTACCGGATACGACCCCGTAACGAACAGGTCCAGGTCTCCGTCGTGGTCATAATCCACGAACGTCATTCCTTGCGGGACATAGTTCTCCGGCATCTCAATTCCGGCTTCTTTTGTCACATCGTGAAATTTCCCGTTACCGTCGTTGTGGTAGAGCACTATGCGATCGCTCAGCGCGACAGCTAGATCGTTCTTGCCGTCGTTGTCGTAGTCGCCGACTGCGCACGACACGCCTGTGCCTTTCAGCGCCAGCCCATACTGGCTCGCCGCCTCTTCCTTGAACTTTCCTTCGCCAAGATTGCGAAAGACCTTAACAGCCGAATCGATTCCCGCCAGCGCGACGATGTCGTACTTCCCATCGCCGTCTAAGTCGATCATGCAGATGCCGCCGCCCGCGGTTGCGCCGCCTTTGGCAGCGCCCGCACTGCCCAGCGTCTGCGGCACGAACGTCACCGGAATCATCGGCCCCACCGATGGCTCGTTGGTTATCACGTCCTGCGCGACCGAATACCGTCCCTGTTCGCCGTAGGTAAGCGTAATGGGAGCAGAAATCTTATTGCGTGTCAGGTACTCGAAGCGTTTGAGGTGCTCGCGTGCTTCGTCTGTCTTGCCCGAACGCTGCAAGGCACGGCCAAGCCCAAACTCGGCCGACGCATGCAGCGGATTGATCTTCAGCGCTTGTTGAAATTCCTCGATCGCCTGCGCATAGTTCTGTTGCTGGCTATAAAATGTGCCGAGAAAGTAGTACGCATCAGGGTCGTCGGGGTCGATCTTCAACGCTTTCTGAAAGTCGGCAATCGCCTCGTCGGTCTTGCCCTCGCCGCGATACACCAGTCCGAGGTTGTACCAGACGCGCGGATTGCCGGGATCCTTGGCAGCCGCTTGCTTTAAGGCCTCTTCGGCCTCCGGCAACTTCTGCTGATTGAGCAGCGCGATTCCCTTATTCAGTTCGGCAGTTGCCAGCGACGGGTCGAGCTTGTACGCCGCATCGAAATTAGCCACCGCTTTGTCCATCAATTGCTGGTTCATCATGGCCACGCCAAGATTGTTGAGCTTGGCTGCTTCGGAACGGACTTGGGCGGCATCGCCCCAGGCGGCGCCAAGCAGCAGACAGGTGGTAGCAATGCCCGGAATCCACCGGCGCAGAAGTGCGAACATTCAGGCTTTCTCCTCAGAAGCGATGGCGTGTGTATTTTCGATTATAGGGTTTTCCATCGCTCATGGGTTGCCGTCAGGCCACCTCTGCACCTCGGCTGCACCCTTCGTTTTCGCACCAATCAAACCGAAACAGAAACTTCCTCCCGAAACCGCCTCGGCCTCTCGCCGAACCAGGCGGCGTTTCCTCCCGGCAGGTGATTTCTGTCCCGTACGATCTCTCGCAATCTGAAGGTTTCTGCCCCTGAGCACCGTATCCATCGCCGGGCTCCGAGTTCGACGGCACCCTATCCGTCTCATCACGCCGAACTGCTGGCCCCCGATGCGTGTGTTATGGAATTACAACGATTCTGGATGCCGCGAACAATAGCCAAAAACCATTACAGCTAGCGCCTTCGTGCCAGTTATTGATCCTCGTCGGATCCGGAACTCTGTTGAAAATCGAAGCGTCTAAAGCTATTAGAGGCTTGGCTTAAAATAGGTCGCAGCGCTGTCCGTGGGGCGTTGGGTGAGGAGCGGCGTGATGTGGTTTCCTGATCGCTTGCGCGCAACGATCTGGCGATGCCGGATGATCGTATGGCTCGCCAGTTGGTTGGTACCCCGCGCGAACCGCGTCCAGTGGCGTTCCGAGCAGGACCGCAAGTTCTGGCACTGGTGCCACTTTCTTGCCCAGTCGGGACAACTCACTCCGTATAACCGTTTGCAGATCGCGCGTCACTGCTGGGCGACATTTCCAGACGCGTTCTGGCAGCGGTTCGACCGTCAGCAATTTCCGTCCAAATCGCGCCGGTTCCTCGGCTCACCGCTCACCCTTCTGGCGGGCCTGACTCTTCTGATTGCGGGGCTTATCCTCGTTAGCGGCATCATCCCAGCAGCCCAAACTGCGTTCTCCGCGCCGGTTCCCCATCCTAACGAGACCGTCGTAATTTCTCTGGACGGCAGCGGTATCAACGGCAACTTCAGCCGCACCCGCTCCGACACGTTGCTCGACCTGACTTCGATCTGGAGCCGTTCGCAGCTGCAAGACGGATTGACGCCGTTTTCCTGGGGGCCGGGCAATCTCCTTCTGCAGAGGCGAGACCTGGCGGTGGCCACAGCCTGCGTAGGTCCCGAATTCTTTTCAACCCTCGACGTCAAGGCCGCGCTCGGCCGTACCTTTACGTCCAACGACGTACAGAGCTGCTCCGACTGCGTGCTGCTGAGTTACCCCGTCTGGCAACGTGAGTATCACGGCGACCCGCACATCGTTGGCGAACAGATTAGCCTGAATGGAACGCCGCGCACTGTAATTGGCGTGTTGCCCGCAGACTTTCGGCTGATTTCTTCCGGCATCGCCGTCTGGGGTTTGATCGATCCGGCGATGCTGTTTACCAACTTTCAACGCCGTGTCGGAGCAGTGGCCCGCCTGCATGGTGACGCAACCCCGACCCGCTTACAAAGCGATTTGGCGGACCGTACGGAGAGTGGCGGCTACATTCATCCGTCGTCGAAGTTGCAGGTAATCACCGTCGCTTCGCAAATGAGGCGCAACCTCTGGTACGCAGTGTGGTTCGTGCTGCTGGCCGTCGGCTGCGCTGTCCTGGTGGTCGTCCTGCGCCGCGCAGCGAACGGTTTCGTCGATCTTCCCGAAGGGTTCCGTGACCGTACCCTGTGGCTCGGTTTCTTTGCCGCCAAGTCAGCGTTGCTACTCGCGGTTGCCGGGCTCGCCGCGTGGAGCGCGGTTCATTGGATCGCCGCGTGGATCGCGAGTTCTACGTATCCCACAGTGGACGAGTATTCAATCTGGTTGTTCCTGCCGCTGGCTATTGCTGCGTTGTCGTGGTCGGTGCGCGATCAGCAACGGCGCTGCCGCACATGCTTGCGGCGGTTGGAATTGCCGGTCGAGATCGGGCGTCCCGGGTCGGTCTTGCTGAACTGGTCGGGCACCGAGATGGTCTGTTCCGACGGTCACGGCGTGCTCTACCTGGCCGATTCTCCGGCGAACTCGCTCGATCATGACCATTGGAGCAAGCTCGACCAATCGTGGGAGAGTCTCTTTCGCGAAGACTGACGCGAATCCGCTAGAACGACTTCGTGCCGGTATCAGCCCGCGGTGACCACCTCGGCATTCCGCCATCGCTTGGCCAGCGCTTCCTGCACCGCAGTGGCAAGCGCTGCGACCGTGTAAGGCTTCGCCAGAAACGAATTGCCCGCTTGCAGGAGTGCGTTAAGCATCGCCCCGTTCTCGGTGTGTCCCGACGTGAACAATACTTGAACGGCGGAAAAGCGCTCACTCAGAATTCCAGCCAGTTCCTGCCCGCCCATTCCCGGCATAACCAGGTCGGTCACAACCAGTTCGATCGTGCCGCGGTACTGCTCGCACACCCGAAGAGCGGCTTCAGCGCTGTTCGCTTCCATTGCGGTATAGCCGAGGTTTTGCAGGCATTCACACACGTTACCTCGAATCGAAGCATCGTCTTCGACTACGAGAATGGCCTGCCCATCAGGCTGCCCGGCCGTGTCATTCCGCAACTCGACCTGACCAGGGGCAGAATCGGTCGCAGGAAAATATAGCTTGAACGTCGTGCCGTGCCGCACTTCGCTGTAAACCCAGATGTAGCCGCCGCTCTGTTTAACGATTCCATAAACGATCGAGAGCCCCAGGCCTGTACCCTTGCCAACTTCCTTGGTGGTGAAGAACGGATCGAAAATATGCGGCAGGTCCGATTTCGCTATACCTGTCCCGGTGTCAGACACTGCCAGCATCACGTACCGGCCCGGTTGCACGGGAGGGTGCATTCGACAATAGGCTTCGTCCAGCTCGGCGTTCGCGGTTTCGATTTGCAGCGCCCCGCCCAGCGGCATTGCGTCCCGCGCGTTCACTGCCAGGTTCAGCACGACCTGGGCGAGTTGGTCCGGATCGAGCCGGCTGTTCGCCAAATCATGGGCCACGCGAGTGACCAACTGGATATCTTCCCCGATGATGCGGCGCAACATGTGCGAGGTATCGCTCACTACCGAGTTGATGTTGACCACCCGCGCCTGCATCATCTGCCTGCGGCTGAATGCCAGCATCTGCCGAGTAAGTACAGCTGCGCGATCGGCCGCTTTGGAAACCTGCAACAACGGCCGGCTCAGCGGACTGTCGGGCGTAATCTTGCCCAGCATCATCTCCGTCGACAACTTGATGACCACAAGAATGTTGTTGAAGTCGTGCGCGACGCCTCCAGCCAGCCGGCCGACGGCTTCCAGCTTCTGCACCGAGCGGATTTGTTGCTCGAGCGCACTTTGCTCGGTGAGGTCCTCGAAATAGGTTTCGGCCTCGTCAGGTACTCCGTTCGCGTCGGAAGTCAAATAGGCGGTGACGCGCACGCGAAGCTGGCTGCCATCCGTGCGTTCGAAGAGCATTTCCTGGGCATGCAGCTTCCGGTCACGTTTCAGCAGGTCGATTAGCTCCCCGCCGTTCCGAGCGTTGGGGTAGAGCTCCTGGGATAGCTGCAGCCTCAGCAGTTCCTGTTCAGAATAGCCAAGCATCGCACAAAGCGCTGCATTGACCGATACGAAACGATCCTTCGCCAGCGACCAACGGGCAATTCCGAAAGGAGCCCGATCGATCAGCGAGCGCATTCCGGCGTCTGTTGTCCGTACTTGTTCTGCCGCTCGATTTTGCGCGTTGGTTTTGGCTGAAGGCTGCGCCGTCGGATCTGGGGATGGAGGCGCGGCCGTTCCTGTTCGAGGACCCATGACTCATCCACGAATATCACGCAGCGGCCTGAAAGTGCCGTGACGAGCTGCACACTTTCTTGTGATTCGACTCCGGCTCTTCGGAAAGCGTCTGACCGTGTGCGATCTGCGCTTCGCGATTTAGCGCCGGTACGCTACCTGTGTGGGCGGCGTGTAACGGTCGCGGCGCACCAACCAGACGATCAGCGCGATGATGAGGACGAATGGCAACAGCGGCACCACCACCAAACCGAAGATCAATCCCAGGAACACAATCGGACCGGATTGGCTGACGGTCTCGCCTTTGACGGTCGCGTTAGGATGACGATAGAGCCCACGCCCAATCGCTACGGCGTCACCGGCAACACTGGCGTCTTCGCCAAGCTTTATACCGCCGCCAACCGAGACAGCGTCTCCCTTCACCGTGCCGTCAATAACGATGTTGCCGAGGATAGCAACCGTGTCGCCCGAGGTTCCGGCCATATGGATAGAGCACACGAGGCAGACGACATCTCCGACTTGTTCGTCTGCGCTGACGTTGATGCTCTGAAAAAACTGCACGCGGTCGCCGCCGCTGGCAAACGCCATGGCAGGCGCGATCATCAGCACACCGAGAACCAGCATCTGGACCGTACGGCTAGGGAGGGTCATGGGCAGTTTCTCCTGTGGGCGATATTATCCCGTTGTCTGAAATATACGAGCAGTTTCGCCTCAAGGTTCCCACAAAAGCACTAGAGACGCCAAACCGTCACGACCCGGGTCTAGCGCGGTAACATCCTGAAGCGCAAGGGAAAAGCGCTCTTCTGCTGCCAAAACTCACTTGAACCAGGCTGTCTCGCTCGATTTGCGGACGGAATCGCTCACCACTAGCCCTGTAACGAAATCCGTTTTGGCGAATCAATACGAATAACGGGTAGAGACCAATTCCCGTGGGACCGCCCAGGAGCCGTAGATGTTGATCAAGAAACCGTCTGACATTCCCTCGTCTGAAATCACTCCGAAGAAGTTTTATCTGAATCGCCGCAGTTTCATTCTTGGTGCGGGCGCCATCGCTGGAGCTGCCGTCGTTGGCGACCGGATCCGCACGCTCGCCTCGCCTCCCACGTCTGTGCTGGCCGGCACGAAATTGCAATACACAGAAAGTTCTTACAACACCACTGAGAAGAAGACCCCTTATAACGACATCACCAACTACAACAATTACTACGAGTTCAGCACCGACAAGTACGAACCAGCCAACTTGGCCAAGAACTTCAGGACGCGTCCGTGGACCATCAAGGTCGAGGGCCAGGTCAACAAGGCGCTGACGATCGACATCGACACCTTGCTCAAGAATCATCTGGAGGAACGCATCTACCGCATGCGCTGCGTAGAAGGCTGGTCGATGGTGATTCCCTGGGTCGGTTTTCCGCTCAGCACTGTACTCAACCAGGTGCAGCCGAACTCCAAAGCCAAGTTCGTGGAATTCACTGCGCTGTACGATCCGAAGCAGTATCCCGGCCAGCAGCGCAACGTACTGGATTGGCCTTACGTCGAGGGCTTGCGCATGGACGAGGCTATGCATCCGCTCACCATTCTGGCGGTCGGCTTGTACGGCGAAACACTCCCCAACCAGGACGGCGCGCCAGTGCGGCTGGTAGTCCCGTGGAAGTACGGCTTCAAGGGCATCAAGGCTATTGTGGAGATCAAGCTCGTGGAGAAGGAACCGGTTTCAGCATGGACGAAGGCTGCGCCCAACGAGTACGGCTTTTACTCCAATGTGAATCCTAACGTGGATCATCCGCGCTGGAGCCAGGCCAATGAGCGCCGCATCGGCGAATTCTTCAAGCGACCGACCCTGATGTACAACGGATACGGCGAACAAGTGGCTTCGATGTACGCTGGCATGGACCTGAAGAAAAATTTCTAAAAGCAGCCTTGTGAAACCAAAGTATCTGAAACCGATTGTCTTTCTCGCCTGTCTGATACCGATCGGTCGTATCGCGTGGAAAGGCTTGCATTCGCTGCTCGGAGCGAATCCGATTCAGGTCATCACCTGGTCAACCGGCACATGGACGCTGGTCTTAGTGATGTTGACCCTGTCGATCACTCCAGTCCGCAAGCTGACCAAGCAATACTGGCTCATCCAATACCGGCGGATGTTAGGGCTGTTCGCCTTCTTTTACGGCTGCCTGCACTTTACGACCTATATCTGGCTCGATCAGTTTTTCAACCTGCACAGTATCGCCAAAGACGTGGTGAAACGTCCGTTTATCACCATGGGCTTCACCGCGTTTGTGCTCATGATTCCGCTGGCGCTGACCTCCACGAAAGGCTCTATTCGGAGGCTGGGCAAGCGATGGGTCACCCTTCACCGGCTCATTTACGCTACCGCTATCGCTGGCGTAATTCACTACATCTGGCTGGTGAAGAAGGACATCCGCAAGCCGGTGATCTACGCCATCATTCTCGGCATCCTTCTGCTGTACCGCACCGTCGTGTGGGCGATCGAGCGACGGTCTTCCCTTCCTCAGGCAGATCGTCTGTCGCCGCCGATCGAACATCGCACGTTAACCTCCGATTAGCCATCCGGACCAATCAGCCCGTCGCTTGCGTTATCATCGTGACGTCCCTCCGAATCGCCTGGAGAGCGACTATCTAATGGACGAACGCAGTTTCCAACGGCTGCTGCGACGCACGGTCGCAATTCCCGTGGCCCTGCTGGTTTTGCTGGCGGGTGTGCTGGTAATCGAGATCCTCACCCTCACGGGCTCGCTGCACCGGGTGGACCATACTGATCAGGTAATCACCAACGCCCGGCAGGCCATGCGCTACATGGTCGATATGGAGTCCAGCGCCCGTGGTTTTGAGCTGACCGGGGACGAGAGATTTCGCAAAACCTTTCAGACCGCCGAGGTGCAGTTGCCCGCCAGTATTGCCGCCCTGACTAAATTGACCGGTGATAACCCCACCCAACAGGCCCGCATTCGCGACATCCGGAGACTGGACGAAAACTGGGTTCGCTGGGCGGAGCGTGAGATTGCCACCCACGCCAACAAAAGACCGACGGAAGACGAGTTAATGCAGGGCGACGCCCTCATGGAACAAATCAGGAGTCGCCAGCGCGAAATCGTTGCCGAGGAAGAGCGCCTGCTTCAATTGCGGACCCGCCAGGCCACCTATCTGAGCCGCGTAGTTCTCTTCACTGCCATCGGGTTGTCGCTGGTGGTCGCCGGACTGCTGTTTACCCTGACGCGCCGTGAATTGCGGCAACTTTCCGACACCTACGAACAGCACATTCGCGCCGAAGCCGAAAAAAGCCGCCAACTGGCTGAAAGCCGTGAGCGCTTTCAGATCACGCTCAACAGCCTGGGTGATGCTGTCATCGCCACCGACGCCGACAGCCACGTGACCTACATCAATCCCGTGGCCCAGAAGCTCACGGGATGGGAAGACCACGCGGAAGCCCGCGGCAAGCCGCTCGCCGAGGTGATGCGACTGGTGGACGCTAGGTCGCGTGCGCCATTAGCCGATCCAGTGCAAATTGTGCGCGCCACCGGAACTGCCGTTGGCCTCTCCAACAATATGTTGCTGATCAGCCGTTCCGGATCGGAGTATCCCATCGAGATGAATGGCGCTCCGATTGAAAACGATCGCGAGGAGCTGGTCGGAGTAGTCGTGGTGTTCCGCGACATCTCCCAACGCCGTCAGACCGAGCAGACGCTGCGCGCCAGTGATCGCTTGTCGCAGGCAGGACGCCTCGCCGCAACGATCGCTCACGAGATCCGCAACCCGCTGGACACCGTTTCCAATCTGCTATTTCTGTTGCAGCACGATACCTACCCAAGTCCCGAAACCAAGGCCTATCTTGACATGGCCTCGGAGGAGATCGGACGCATCACCCAGATCACCGGACAGTTGCTCACCTTTCACCGCGAAGCCCAATCTCCGGTTGAAGTTGACATTACCAGGGTGCTGGAGAGCGTGCTGACTCTGTACGCACCCCAGATCGGCACCTCCGACGTTGCGGTCAAGAAGCGCTTCGAAACGTCTCGCACCATCCGGGGCTTCCCAGGAGAGTTGCGGCAGGTATTTGCCAACCTGGTCGCCAACGCGGTCCATAGCATGCCCAACGGCGGCATCCTGCTGATCCATGTCTTTGAGTCAAGTCTCGCGTCGGACTTCACCCGCAAGGGAATTCGCGTGACCGTGCTCGACAACGGTAGCGGGATTCCACCCGGCGTCCGCAAGAACCTGTTCGCGCCCTTCTACACCACTAAGGGTGAAGGCGGCACCGGTCTCGGCCTGTGGGTTACGCGCGGCATTATCGACAAGCACGAAGGCAGCATCCGCTTCATCAGTTCCGTCCGTCCCGGCAGAAGCGGTACCGCATTCTCCGTGTTTCTTCCCTATGAACAAGTCCTCGGCAAGCTAGACCTTCACAATGCCCATCCACTCCAAACAATGGGTGAAAAACAATAAAAACGCCGGGCTTAAAACCCGGCGTCTGCGCATCGAAATCCAGACTGCTACTGAATGTCGAAGTTCTCCTGGTGCAGCATGGGATCGCTCTTCACCAGTACCGTCTTCCCGGTCAGCTCTTCCATCTCACCGATCAGCTTCCCGTTATTCGCCTTCAGGACCTTGGCGACCTCCGGATTCACCCGCAGCGAGATATCCGTTCGATCGTGCTGTTTGATCATCTTGCGCATCTCGATGTAAATCTCGTTGCACACCGTTGTAACTGACTTCACGAACCCTGCGCCGACGCAATACGGGCACGATTCACCCAGTGTGCGTTCCAGCGACTGCTTGACGCGCTTGCGGGTGATAGCGACCAGTCCAAAATCGTTGAACTGCAGCGCCTTCGACGGCGCCCGGTCGGTTCGCAGCGCTTCTTCCAGTGCCTGCATCACCCGTTGCCGGTTCTTGCGTTCATCCATGTCGATGAAGTCGATGACGATGATTCCACCTAAATCGCGCAAGCGAATTTGCCGCACGATTTCCTTCACCGCATCGACATTGGTCTTCACGATGGTGTCTTCCAGCCGCTGCGTCTTGCCGACATATTTTCCGGTGTTGATGTCGATGGCCACCAGCGCTTCGGTCTGGTTGATCACGATGTATCCGCCGGTCTTCAGCCACACCTTCGACTTCAGGGCGTTGTTGATTTCGTCCTGAATGCCGAAGTGCTCATACAACGGCGCATCTTTCGTATAAAGCTTGATGCGCCGCACCAGTGAAGGCTGGAAGCGTTGCGCAAACCGCACCACGCGCTCGTATTCCTCTTCCGTGTCCACCCAGATTTGCGAGAAATCGGCGTTCACCTGGTCGCGCAGCACCCGCTCCACCAGGTTGAGGTCGTGATAGATCAGCGCCGGCGACTTGCTGTTCTCGGCGCGGCTCTTAATCTCGGCCCACAAATGCTTGAGGAACCGAATGTCGGCCCGCAGTTCGTCTTCCTTGATATTGGCCGCCGCCGTCCGCACGATAAAACCGCCGAGCCCGTTCTCGCGCTCGCTGGTCACGATGCGCTTCAGGCGCATGCGCTCTTCCTCAGAGTTGATCTTGCGTGACACGCCGGTATGATTCACCGTCGGCATGTACACCAGGAACCGCCCCGGCAATGCGATGTGACTGGTGATGCGCGCGCCCTTCTTGGCGATTGGCTCCTTGGCGATCTGGATCAGTATCTCCTGCCCCTCTTTCAGCAGCTCAGAGATCAGCGGCACCGGCCGGTGCGAGTGCGCGCGAACGTTATTGCGGCGCCCACCTCCGCCGCGGCGGCCACGGTCCCGATCGTTGCGGCGATTGAAACTCTGGCGCTCGCCTTGGCGCTGCTGATATCCGGCAGTAGGCGGCGCGGCGCGCAATTCAGCGCGTCCGTTGACCTCCTCCTCGCCTTCTTCCTCGTCCTCGTCTACTCCGTCGCCGGCCGCAAATCGAGTTTCGCCACGCTCTTCAGCAGCAACGACTTCGTCTTCGTCAACGTCGGCCACCTTGGGAATCCAGCGTTCCGAATACCCGTCGCCGCTGTCCAATGTCTCTTCTTCCAGTTCCAGCTCCAGGTCGCCCGCAACTTCGCGCAGCGCTTCAATGTTTTCCGGAACCGGGTGGAACTCCATTTCATCGTCTTCCAGCGTTTCGTGTTCCAGCGTACGTCCCGCGGGAGCCTCGGATGGTGCGTTGTGCTGCTGGAAACCGGTCGCAGTTTCAGAGGCCGCTTGCGGCTCGTGATGCTCGTCCTCGGATTCGGTCGTCTCGGAAGCGACTTCAATGGTGCCGTGCTCTGCGGTTTCGACGCCATCGTAGCTCCGTGGCGCTTCGAGTGATGACTCTTCGACTACCTCGTCGTGGTCCGATACAGCAACTGCCGGAGGTCCGGGCTCTACCGTCTCGACAAACGCTGCGTGCGTCTCATGATGTTCAGGCGCTGTTGCAACCACTTCTTCCTGCTGCGCCTGACCCTCAACGACCTCCTCGGTCTCCTCGTACTCCACTTCCCGCACTGGATGCGCCTCGACGCTGGGGACAAAGTCTTCGATCACCGTCGGCGCTGCGCTCTCCGTCGGGGCGACAAACGCTTCAGCGGCAGCAACGACCGGCTCAACTACCGGCGTCCTGTTGCGGTACTTGGAAATCGACTCTCCCGGCAGCACAATCGGCGCGTAACGGACTGGCGGCTCAGGCCGAGCCTGTACCACCGGTTCAGCCGGTGCCGTGGGTTCTTCCGCGGCCGCAGCTGGTTCGGGCTTTGCGTCCTGACGCGGATAGCGATCGTCGCGTCCACCGCGTCGGCCTCCGCGGCGGCGACGTCCGCGCCAACGGCGAGCACCGTCTCCAGATTCCTGCTCATTGCTGGCTGTAGCCGTGGTCTCGCCAGTTTCGTCCTCGGTATCTTCGGCCGCAAAGCTCTCGACGGAGGCAATAAACTCCGCCTGTTCGTCCGCAGGCGCTTCCGCAGTCGCGGTTCCAGCTTCGCTAGCGGGCGAGGCTGGCCGGCTCAGATTAATCGTGGCCGGCGTCGGGATGTCTCCAAATTCCTCTGAGTCCTCGTCGCCGGTCAGTTCCAGAAAGTCGGAAACATAAAGGAAGGCATCGCGCTCTAGTCCGATATCGACAAAGGCGGATTGCATTCCAGGAAGGACGCGGGTCACCCGGCCCTTATAAATGGAGCCGGCGAGCGTGTATTCGTTTTCCCGCTCGTAAAATACTTCAGCAAGTTGGTCATCTTCCACCAGCGCCACTTTGGTTTCGTGGGGAGTGGAAGACACGTACAGTTCTTTGTTCATGGACGCTCCGTAGGAGCGGCGGCGTGCTCAGCAGGCGGACGGAATGGGAATCAACGGTGTGCTCATGCTGCGGACACACCAAGGCCCTCGCCCGGATGTGCTCCCAGCCTGATGCTCGTAACATATGTCTTGAGAATCGTTTGCACCGTAATTTGGCAAGACCTGCGAGGTTTGTGACCACACCTTCGATTTACCGAAGGGGTCGTTACCCGCCTCTTAAGCACCTGCCCTGCAATCCTGTCCGGCCGACTTCACCTGCGGCCGATCCTTAACCCTCGTTCGTGAGGGCGTTCGTAATCTTTTTGTCACCCTTCGAAGGCCGGAGTCCGGTTGTGGACCGCCTTCCCGGCGAGTGAGCCCGGCGTCTGCCAGTCCGCGTCTCGATGGCGCGAATTCTCAATCCTGGCAAAACTCATATCCCTAGTTCACGAACCGGCGCATGCGGACGTTCATCACGATCCCCAGCGCAAGAAACATGAACAGTACCGACGATCCCCCGTAACTCATTAACGGCAAGGGGATACCCGTGACCGGCATAAACCCTACCACCATGCCTACGTTGACCAGGATATGGAAGGCCAAAACCGCCACCACACCCATTACCACGAAGGCTCCCGCCCGGTCAGGGGCCGTCTGAGCGTTCTGAATCAGACGCATCAGCACGATAAAGTATAGCAGCAGTAGGCCCATAGCGCCGATGAATCCGTGTTCCTCGGCAAATGCAGCAAAAATGAAGTCTGTATGGGGTACCGGCAGAAACTGGCCCTGCGTCTGGCTGCCCTGCGCCGTGCCCTTTCCAAAGATGCCACCCGAGCCCACTGCCACCAGCGACTGTATCAACTGGTAACCCTTATGCTGCGGGTCGGCCTCAGGCTCCATGAACGTGGTCAGCCGGTCGCGCTGGTAAGGTTTCAGGACGTGCCACCCAACCGGCGCCAGCAGCGCCGCCACCAGCAGAATTACCAGCGCATGTTTGCCCTTCATCCCGCCTAGGAAAAGCCCCATCACAGCGATCGGCAGGTAAGTCAGCGCGGTACCCAGATCGGGCTGTACGAGCACCATGAGCATTGGGATTCCCACCAACGCTCCCGCCTTCACGATGTCCTGTGCGTCGCAATCGCCTTTGTTATCGGCGAAATACTTGGCCATCGCAAGAATGAGCACTAGCTTCACCCACTCTGATGGCTGAAAGTGGAATGACCCGATCTGCACCCAGCGCCTTGCACCCAGGTACTTCTTCCCCAGGATCTCGACCGCAATCAGCGACAAGATCGATACTGCGTAGAAAATCGGAACGCGCTCGATCAACGCCTGGTAGCTGACAACGCTCATCGCAAACATGAGCGCCACGCCGCCCAGCACCCAGTAGATCTGCTTGATGTGTACGCCCATGAACTTAGTGTTGAGCGTTGCGCTGTAAATCTCGACCACGCCCAGCGCACAGATCAGCAGCACCAGCGCCAGCAGCACCCAGTCGAAGTCGCGATACGAAACATAGCGGCTCACTGGTCGCTCCTGGTCAGAACGGCCGTGGCGGGCGCGATAGCAGGGATCTCAGCTGGCTTATCTGGCTTCGGCTGCGCGGGTAGCGGCGATTGCTGCGGCTTTCGCTGAACCGGCGCCGGTTGCTTCGCCTTCTCAGCCGCGGGCGCCTCCAACTGGACAGCAGAGTCGTCCGCTTCGATTGTCGGTGCTCCAGCAGTTGCACCGCTCGACGACAATCCCGGCGCTGCCGCTACCGGCTTGGTCTTCGAGTCTAGTGGCACCACCACAGTCCCGGCTTGCACTTTCCCGTCGCCATCCGCACCACCGTCATGCCAGACGGCCGTCATATCAGCGTGGTCTGCCGACGGCGTTTGCGCCTTCGCCACTTCCGTTTGCCGGGTACGTTGCTTCTCGACGTACGCTTTAATGACCTTGGCCGCCAACAGGGCGGAGTTCTTGCCCCATCCGCCGCCCTGCATCAGCACCACAACCACAATTTCAGGATTACGCCGCGGCGTCATGCCCACAAACCACGCGTTGTCATTGAACTTCGACTTGGCGGTGGTTCCCATCGCTTTGCGCGCGTCCAGGGAAATCGTCTGGGCCGTGCCCGTCTTTCCTGCGAAATCGATTCCGTTCAGGTGCGCTGTGGCCGCGGTTCCGATCGTAGTCACCTGGGCCATCGCATCCGTGATTGTGGTCCAGTTGTCCTGGTCGATATCCACCTGTGTCTTGTCGCTGTAGTTCGCGGTCTGTTTAAATCCGGGCGGAAACTGGTCAGGAAACGCCACATGCGGCCGCACCAACGCTCCATCGCTTGCGATGCCGCCAATAGCGCGCGCCAGTTGGATCGGCGTCACCGCTACCGCTCCCTGTCCGATACCCACCGAGATGGTCTCGCCCGCATACCACTTCTGCTTGTAGTTCTTGATCTTCCACTCTTCCGAGGGCATCACTCCTGACACTTCCTGCGGTAGGTCGATTCCCGTTTTCTGTCCCAGTCCAAGTTCCGTCGCATATTTCGCGATGCGGCTGATCCCGAGCTTTTCTGCCAGCGTGTAATAGTAAGTGTCGCAGGAGTCATAGATCGCCTTCGAGATATCGACCCGGCCATGTTTCTGGTCGCATTTGAAGAAGCGTCCATAGAAGGTCGCGCCGCCGCCGCAATTTACCACAAGCTTCTGCGCGATACCTTCCTGCAATCCTGCCACCGACATGATGATCTTGAACGTCGAGCCGGGAGCAAGCTGCGCCTGGATGGCCTTGTCGAGTAATGGCTTGTCAGGATCGGTGACCAGGCGGTTCCACTCGTCTTTCGAGACATGCACCGCGAACGCATTGGGATCGAACGCCGGACGGCTGACCAGCGCCAGGATTTCCCCCGTGCGCGGGTCCATAGCAATGATCGCTCCCGGCTTGTCCTCCAGAGCCTCTTCCGCCGCGATTTGCAGGTCAAGGTCAATCGTCAGCTTGAGCTGCTTTCCGGGAACTGCCGGCACATCGCTCAGCGTGCCAACTTCTTTGCCTCGGCTGTTCACGATGACCTGCCGCGAGCCATTCTTCCCCATCAAAATATCGTTGTAATACTGCTCAACGCCCGACATGCCGACCACGTCGCCCGGGTTGTACAGCTCCCACTGCGGCTGAGTGAGCATGTCTTCGCTCACCTGTCCGACGTACCCGATGACGTGCGCCATAAATCCGCCCTTCGGATACAGGCGGCGATGCACGGTGATGATGTCGAGTTCCGGCAGGTCGGCGCGGTGCGATTCGATGAAGGCCAGTTCGTCCGGAGTGATGTCATCTTTGACGAACATCGGCTGGTAGCCGGGCACCGCGTTCATGCGCTTGATGCGCGCGCGCAGGTCATCGGGAGAAATGTGCAGCCCAGCCGCAATCTGGTCAGCATCGACATCGAGATTGCGGTTTTGGTCGCGCAACAACAGGACGGAGAACGACGGGTAGTTATCGACGATGATGCGGCCTTCGCGGTCCAGCAGCTTGCCGCGCGGCGCCAGGATGGGGACCTGTTTGATGCGGTTCTGTTCGGCCAGCGAGGTGTAGTAGTCGCTGCGCGCGACTTGCAGTCTCCACAATCCGAACGCCAAAACTAAAAAGATCCCCAGCAGCACATACTGCACTGCGGTGAGGCGGAACGGAGAGACTTTTTCTTCGCGACCAAACATCGTCGGTAATGATTCCCTGCGGGGCGCCCTGAGTTACTACATTTCGAAACTATAGCGTTCGTTCATTCACGTACATGAACGTGCACGAAGCTGTCGCGTTCCGGCACACGTAGCCCTGATTGTCTTTCGGCAACCTTCACGCGGCTGGATGGCGGGCGCAATCCCTTGCCCTATTGTAGTCTGAATCGCCCGCCGGCGGAGTATCAAAAGGCATGTAAATCACGCCTTTTGAGTGCCTTAAATGGCATCATCGACGGGAGCGAATCGCCGCGCAACCTATTTGGGATGCCCGAGCCACGAATACTGCCACGCCGCGGAGACACTCTGGTAGTTCCCGCCGAAGCGGATATAGGCGCCGTCGCTGTAGGACACCTTGAGCGATTGGTGAAGCGTTAATGGGAAGGAGACCGTCCCCCCTATTCGCGAACTGGTCTGCTCGGTCTTGAGGTTCCGGATGCTGTTGACGGCGGTGATGCCGCCCCACCAGTAGTTGCCATCCAACGACGCCCAGAACCGTGCTCTGCGGAACCCTTTGAACTTCGGTATGTCGTAGCTCAAGTGCCCCTCGAGGCTCCCGATAGGCGCTTCTGTCTGTGGCAGCGGAACCGGGATGTTGTAGTACGCAGGATTGGTGGTATAAAACCACACCCCGGCGTAGCCATCCAGGATCCAGTTGCCCCAACGCTCCGAGTAGCCGAACTCGGGCTTGAACGCCCAACGATTGATGCCCCAGTTGATCAGCTTGGTCGGGTCATACTGACCGGTAGGCGCAATCACCCGCAGGCTTGCGCCGAGAAGCACCTTCTGTTTCCACTTACGAAAATCCTGGGCCGACATGGCGTGGCCGCCGTACAGATTGACCGAAAGGCGGGCGCCAAAATCGAGTAGCCCCGAACGATATACCGAACGTTGTGTGTTATTCAGCTCTCCGGTAAAGTTACCGACCGCATACGGCAGGGATGCCGTGAAGTTGGCCGAGCGTCCAAAGAAGTTGAAGGCGTGATAATAGCTGAAGACCGGGACGTTATAGGTTCCCTTAGCGTCTTCTACTGGTATGGTGCCGTTGAAGTCCAGCCCGCCGGTGTAATAGGACCATGTCACCGTAACGGCGTTGGAGTGCAGCGGCGTGATGACGTAGGCTCTCGGCGCCAAATCCTGCGCCAACAGACTCAGCGGCCAACACACAAGTAGAGCCAACCGTGCGACCCATTGATAACGGAGCATCCGCATGAGGAAACATCAAAGTGTACCTGTCAGATGACGATCGGAAAACCAGAAAAACTACACAGGCTCCCAACGCAACCGGGAAAACTGCTGCCGACGACTGAAAGCTAAAAGCTAATAGCTAACTGCTAATCGCTATCGCTGCTTGAACCGATCCAGCAGTTGGAAGACAAACACCCCGACCACGGCATTGGCCAGCGCTGCTATAGCGACATGGCTCCAGCTCCAGTGCAGCGGCTGCCGCAGCAAACCGTGTCCCACACCGTAGTACACACCTTCGTGAACAAGAAAGAATCCGTACACGATCAGGAACCGCGTACCCGGGTTCTCCACATCGATTTTCACGCCCAGCGACGACGCCATATACCCGATGATGGTATCGGTGATTCCGTACATCCCGATGGGATGCGCCGGCCCTCCCAGTGCGTCTTGCAGTAAACCGATGATCGCGCCGGTTACGCACCCGCTGATGGGGTTGCGCCGCGCGACTGCAAAAAAGATGACCACCATCATCGGCAGGTCGAGAATGGCCAGCCAGCGCAGCTTCGAAGTCAGGAACGCCTGGATGAAAATCGCAACCAGCGGAACGAGGAAGACCACCAGCCAGTTGAATTCGTAGGCTGCGGCTTGTTCCCGTGAGGTGTAGCTTCCGCGGAATGGCATGGCAGACACCGTCATTGTGGCGGATTCTCACCTGTATTGGGAGGTTTAGACGGCGCCGTGGTGGTTGCATCCGGTGTCAGAGTCGCTGGCGGCTTGCGCACCACCGGCCTTGTCGCCGTTGTACCGTTGGCGTTCGGCTGAGATGCATTCGCTCCCGCCGGCTTCGCAGTCAGAGTTGTGTTCGGTTTCTGAGCTCCCGTCGGAGTGGTGCCTGACGCACTCGGAGTTTGCGTCTTCCCGCTTCCCGCCTGCGATCCAGTTCCCGTCGCAGGATTCGTGGTCGCAGGATTCGCCGTGCCACCCGCCGTTCCCGCAACGTTCCCCGCGGCGTTAGCATCCGGCGGCGGAGGCACACGCGGCAGTCGCTGACTCAAAATATCCGAGGCGCGAATCGGACCCAGATCTTTCGTATCAGGGAACTTCTCTTCAATCTTGGTTACCACCAGCACTTCTTCCAGCCGATCCAACCGTGCTGACGGAATGACGCGAATGCTGAGGAACAAGTCCTTGCCCGGCTCGACCGATGCCACGGTGCCCACTGGCAGACCTTTCGGAAAGATTCTGTCGCCCCCGCTCGTGATGACTTCCTCACCCGCCTTAACCGGCTCATCGCTCATAATGTATTGCAAAGTCGTCGTCCCGTTACTCGCGCCCTTCAAAATCCCTTGCAGCCGCGAGTCCTTTAGCGACGCGCCCACTCCGCTCAACTGGTCGTTGATGGGCAACACCTGCGCTGAGCTAGCCGATACCGACACGATTTTGCCCACAATTCCCGTCGGCGTAATCACGGCCATGTCCGGTTTCAGCCCGTCGTTCGAACCTTTATCGATGTAAAGTACCCGCGACTGCTCGCTGCCGCTGGTGCCGATCACCTGCGCTGCGACCGTGCTGTCGATGTACTGTTCCTTGAACGCCAGCAGCGCCTGGACGCGTCTTGCCATGTTGGCGTCTTCGCTCAGCCGCGCCTGTTCCAGCTTCATGCGCTCGATTTCCTCGCGTAGTTGCTGGTTTTCCTTGTCCACGTTGCGCAGGTACACATACCCGACCCATTTGTCATGGACCCAGGTCTGGGTATGCACCACGGCTTTTTCAAAGGGAGTGACGGCGGCAATCGTCCACACTCGGATCAGGCGAATCTCGCCGTCTTGGGAGGGGCGCCGCACCTGCATCGCCAGCGCGATAATCTGGGCGAACAAGATGGCCGCCAGCACAATCAGGTTCTTATAGCGGCCGAGAATGGTTTCCATAGTGGGACCGGCGGACGAAGGCCGGAACAGAGCTTATTATCGCAGCAAGATGACTTGGAAGTCGGCTAGTCCCCTCGCGCCGGACCCGCTAATCCCAAGAAAACTACAATGGTGCGGTTGAGGCGCACCATGTCATGATCAGACAGGCGACCGATCCGGGTCCCAGCCTTCGACTTTGGAACCGTCATGATTTTGTCAACCATCAGGCAGCAGCGACGACGCAAGCCATTCATCGAATCAGGCTCGACGGCCAATCGGAACAGTGGAGTTGCCGGGGTTTCTGAGGTAAACAGACAAACTGTGACGGATTCTATTTCGTCGAAGCGGTCGTCCTGAACGATTGCAGCGGGACGCGGCTTGCCTGCATAGTTGTTACCGGCAGCTACCGTCCAAATCTCGCCGCGTTTCACCGGCCATCCCAATCGGGGAGTTTGTCCCAATCGCAGATGGAGTCGATGAAAGCGAGATTATCCTTCTCACCAGCGCTACGGGCCACAATCCGAGACTGCCGCCGCGCCTCCTTCACAAACTCGGGCGAGGTGACATCGGGCACCCAAATCTGGATGGGCCGCAGGCCCTGCTCACGAAGACGCTCGCGGTAGGCGCGAACCTTGTCGCGCGACGAGTTGGGTGAAGTCTTAGTTGCCATTGCGGCCTCCGGCATCGGTTACATGTAACCTATCCTACCGTCTTATCGGAGGGAATTCAAGCCCGGCAACCGGCAACTGACAACTGCCCCTAGTCGATCGATATCTTGCGCAGCAGTTTGAAGTCGCTCAGCATCTTGCCCGTGCCCAGCACCACGCTACACAGCGGATCGTCGGCAATCGATACCGGCAATCCGGTCTCTTCGCGAATCCGTTTGTCCAGGTTCTTCAGCATCGCGCCACCGCCGGTCAGCACAATGCCGCGATCGCTAATGTCAGCCGACAGCTCCGGCGGTGTCCGTTCTAGGGCCACACGAATCGCATTCAGGATCGTTGACACGCACTCGGCCACCGCTTCACGTACTTCGCTGTCGTCGACGGTGATGGTCTTCGGCACGCCTTCAATCAAGTTGCGGCCCTTGATCTCCATGGTCATCGGCTTCTCCAGCGGATACGCCGAGCCAATTTCCACCTTGATCTGCTCCGCCGTGCGTTCGCCAATCAGCAGGTTGTACTTGCGCTTCATGAAGTTCATGATCGCTTCGTCCATCTGATTGCCGGCCATGCGCACCGAGCGCGAATACACGATGCCACTCAGTGAAATCACAGCAATATCAGTCGTACCGCCGCCGATATCGACCACCATGTTGCCGCTCGGCTCTGTGATCGGCAACCCTGCGCCAATCGCGGCTACCATCGCCTGTTCGACCAGGTGAACTTCGCTGGCTTTCGCGCGATACGCCGAATCCATTACCGCGCGCTTTTCCACCTGAGTAATTTCCGACGGCACGCCGATCACGATGCGCGGATGCACCAGCATCTTGCGGTTGTGCGCCTTCTGAATAAAGTAGTTCAACATCTTCTCGGTGACTTTGAAGTCCGCGATGACGCCATCTTTCATCGGCTTGATGGCAACGATGTTCCCTGGTGTGCGGCCAAGCATCTCCTTGGCCTCTTTGCCCACCGCTTCGACTTCACCTGTATTTTTGTTGATCGCGACGATCGACGGCTCGTTGACCACGATGCCTTTGCCGCGGGCGTACACCAGTGTGTTGGCCGTCCCCAGATCGATGGCCAAATCGCTGGAGAACATGCTGAACAACGACCGTATGTTCCCGACGCGCGCGGGACGATTATGAAATCCGTTGGATGACATTACGACTGCTTCTCTCTATCTATTAGGACCTTGGCACCACAATTTTTCCGCTCCGGCCGGACGCATGCGCGCAACCTCTCCCCATTCCCCTGGCGCAAAGTTGAGGGTCTAAGTGTTTCAGGGTCTTAAGGTTCCGAGGACGCCGGCAGGCCAGTCCGCTGCTGGAACGGAAAACCTATGGTCGCACCGTATGCCAACAGAGTACCACCGTTCGCTAAATCATTGGAATAGCAGCAGGGCGCTACTTTCGCGGCAGAAATGAGGCCACTGCGCACTCGCCGAGCAATCGGTACCCCCTTTCGCCCGATCTTGCACAAAGTGTGGAACGAAGCCTGCGACAAGCGGCACTCCCTAAGCCCGAAGGGCGTGTCATGACAGCCCAGCACGCAGCCACGCGAAGCGGGGCGGAGTGCTGGGATTGCGTTGAATTGGGACGCCAGCCCCTCGGGGGCGACGCGGTTCCGCGCGCAAGTCCTGTGGAGACTCCGTGCCAACCGCCGCCCCTTCCGTTCGTTCTTGTTACTATTTGGTCGCTCTCCAAAACCGATTCAGGAGCACGTGGCCTTGTCCAACCTTCGGGTATCCTCGCGCGTTCTTCTTTGCTTCCTTCTTCTCTCCGTCGGTGTCTCTTTCGCCGCCCCGCAAAAACAAACGGTTCCACTAAATTCCGGCTGGGAATTCCACCAGCTCATCTCCGGCCCGACCGTGGAATCCGCGAACGCCGCTATGAAAGACGCCTCGCAATGGCATCCCGCCGTCGTTCCCGGATGCGTACATCTTGATCTGTTGCGCAATAAATTAATTCCCGACCCGTTCTACCGCGACAACGAAGCCAAGCTGCAATGGATCGAGAACGCCGACTGGGAATACCGCACCACCGTCCAGGCGACATCGGCGTTGCTCGCGCAGAAAAACATTGATCTGGTCTTCGAAGGCCTCGACGCTTACGCCAAGGTCTATCTCAACGACAAGCTCATTCTGACCGCCGACAACATGTTCCGCGAGTGGCGCGTGAGCGTGAAGTCCGACCTGAAGCCCGGCGCGAATTCGTTGCGCGTCGTATTCCCTTCACCCATCAAGGCCGCAGCCGACATCGCCGCCAACGACCCCTGGCGCGAGAAAACCCGAGTTGAGGCCAAGACGTATCTTCGCAAAGCCGCCTACGAATACGGATGGGACTGGGGGCCGCGTTTCGTCACCAGCGGCATCTGGCGTCCCGCGCGCCTCGAAGCCTGGGATGAGGCACGCATCTCCAACGTCAACGTTCATCAACTCGATATCACCAACGCAGTCGCGCACTTGCTCGCAGAAGTCGAAGTCACGGCCTCCGATGCCGGCGCCGCCACCGTCTCCGTCGAATATGGAGTCTCGGGAAAACACGCCGATACCTTCCGCACCGTTCAACTCCAACCCGGCCTCAATCACGTCATCTTTCCTATCGATATCGCCAGTCCCTCATTGTGGTACCCCGCCGGATACGGCGCGCAGCCCATCTACAAATTTCAAGTTCAGCTGAAATCCGGCAAGCAGCTCCAGGACGAGGCCACGGCCAAGACCGGACTCCGCTCCATCGTCCTCCGCCGCGAGCCCGACCAGTGGGGCCGTTCCTTCGAGTTCATCGTTAACGGCATTCCCGTGTTCGGCAAGGGTGCCGACGTCATTCCCTTTGACAGCTTCCCCACCCGGGTCACCACCCAGCAATATCGGCAAGTCCTGCAATCGGCGGTCGACGCCAACATGAACATGATCCGCCACTGGGGTGGCGGCTACTACGAGACCGACGAGTTCTACGACCTTTGCGACGAGCTTGGCATCATGATCTGGCAGGACTTCATGTTCGGCAACGACTGGCAGCCCGGCGCCTACGACTGGAAGCTCAACGTCGCCGCCGAAGCCGAGCAGCAACTGAAGCGCCTGCGCAACCATCCCAGCATCGTCCTCTGGTGCGGCAACAACGAGACCGAGGTCGCACTCGCCTGGCACGACCGTGACAAGCTGCCCGCCGATGTTCGCTTCCAGATGTGGCAAGATTACGTTTCGACCTTCAGCGGCATCCTTGCCGCAGCGGTCAACCGCTACGCGCCGGAAACGCCTTACTGGCCCAGTTCTCCCAGTTCCGATTACGAGCAGCTTTCCGACAAATATCAATCCGGCGACATGCACGACTGGTCGGTCTGGCATGGCCGCGTCCCCTTCACCGACTACGAAAAGCACAACCCGCGCTTCATGACCGAGTACGGCTTCCAATCCTTCCCCGAACTGCGCACCGTCGAGAGCTTCACCATCCCGGAGGACCGCATCGACATCTTCACCCCGGTCATGCTGGCACACCAGAAAAACGCCGCCGGCAATTCGATCATCCGCGATTACATGTTGCGCGATTATCCCCAGCCTAAAGACTTCGCCTCGTTCCTCTATGCCAGCCAGGTCTTGCAGGCCGAAGGCATCAAAATCGGCGCCGAACATCTGCGCCGCAATCGCCCTCGCACCATGGGTTCCATTTACTGGCAGCTCAACGACTGCTGGCCCGTCGCCTCATGGTCCAGCCTCGACTACTACGGACGCTGGAAGGCCCTGCACTATTACGCCCGCCGCTTCTACGCTCCGGTTCTCGTCTCGCCCCATCAGGAAGACGGCAACGTCGCGGTGTACATCGTCTCCGACAAAACTTCCCCGACGGTCGCGACGCTGCGTGTCCGCATTCTGACCTTCGACGGCAAGGTTCTCAGCGATAAGTCGCAGCCGGTAACGATTGCTCCGCTCGCCAGCAAGGTCTACCTCACCATGCCCATGCTCGACATCACCAACCTGCCTGACTGCGACCTCGGCAAGATCTTCGCCGTGACCGATCTGCTGGTCGACAACAAACTGATCTCCAGCAACGAGCTTTTCTTCGTCCCCAAGAAAGACATGCAACTGCCACAAGCGAAAATCACCAGCGATCTCACAAGCGTGAAAGCGGGAGAGAACTACACACTCCACCTATCCTCACCCGTGCTGGCACGCAGCGTTTACATCACCTTCGGCAACCTTGACGCCAAGCTCGCCGACAATTACTTCGACTTGCTCCCCGGCCAGTCGGTCGATCTGCAAGTCACCAGCGCAGCTTCACTCGACGACTTGAACAAGAACATGCGGGTGATCTCGTTGACCGACGCCTTCGCTCCACACGAAGCAATCGTGTCGGCGGGGACGAACTAGCGAGACAGTCTCACACGGGCCGAATCCCTCAGTGCAACGCTTTCGCTTGCTCGATGATCTGTTCGGGCCGCGCCCGCACCCGAAGGTCTTCGGTGAGGTTCAGCCAGCGAATGGTTCCGGATGCATCCAGAAGGTACTCGGCCGGTCGGGCGATGTCTTGTCCATCGGGGCCGGCCCCTAGATGGAGAATGTCATAGCGGCGAATTACCTCAGCATTCGGATCTGAAAGAAAGGTGTAGGTGTATCCCGCCTTCGCACAAAGAATGCGGGACACCTCAGGCGTATCCACGCTGATGGCTACCGGCCGGACGCCCAATTGTTCGATTTCTGCCAGATGTTTTTCGATACCCCGTAACTCGGAGTTGCAGAACGGTCACCAGTAGCCGCGGTAGAAAACCAGCAACACGCCTTTCGGAGGCGTCTGCAAGCCCGGCATGGGAGCGGACAGCAGGCTCGACAGTGCAACCGGATTGTTGTTTGTATCAGGGAGCACAAACTCCGGCGCTTTCTGCCCAACGCTCAGAGCCGCGGAAGGAGGTGGCAACTGCTTCGACATATAGAAGATGACGTAACAAAAGAACCCCAGCACCAGGAGGCTGAGAGTTCCCAGAATGGGGCCTGATACTTTTCCACGATATTGCTGCGGCTGGCCAAAGGCGCGCTGCAAACCGACAACGAGGAGCGCCCCACCCGCGGCGAAGAGCAGGAAGTTGACCCACGGGATGTCGCGGGTCACGGGAAACTTGGCGAAAACGAAAAGGTAGCTGACAAAGGCGGCGACACACACCAGGAACCCCGCCCAGAGGTACCAGTTCCATCGGCGCTGGTTCATTGAGACTCCTACACCGCAATCCATGCGTCGATCAATGTTACTTCCGGACGATACACGTTAAACCGCAAACGTGTTACGTACCCGCTTAGACTGACCCCCAGGAGCGCCAAACTGAGGCCGTCTGGAGTCCCACCAACCTGGCCAACCGGCGCCGAGGCGTCGACCGTGAGACAATTTCGCCTCCTCGCACGTATCAGAAGCCAGGAGAAATCCGCCATGAAACTCCCCGCACTCATTCTGATTCTGCTTTTGCTCGTATCACTCACCTCCTGTGCTCCCGGCCCCAACAACCTAAAAGGCACCCCGGGCGAGAAGAACTCCGTCGCCGGCTTCTGGCTCGGCCTTTGGCAGGGATTTATTGCCCCATTTGTCTTGGTCATCTCGCTGTTCGTCCGCGATCTCAACATCTATGAAGTTCACAACAACGGAGCCTGGTACAACTTCGGATACATCTTCGGCGTGATGTGCTTCTTCGGCGGCGGCGGCCACCAGTCGCGACGCCGACGATAGCCCAACGTTTATTTTCAGTGGTTTAGCGGAAAATTGTTGGCATGTGGCTGAAACTATTGAGCTTATACGTATCCATGTGTGCGAGTATGGGTTAGCGGTGCGTGCCGATGTTCCCGCAGGGTGGCGCTTGGTGAAAGCGGCCTGGGTTCGTTCGTGGTCATACGGTTTGGGCATCAATAGCCTTCTTCTCACGCACACGTCCACATGAGCGGGCTGAAGCCCGCCTCCAATAAGACAGAGAGCGACGTTCGGCACGACTGAAAGTCGTGCCCTGATACAAGCCTTACCCAGCACTCCGCCTACGGCCGCGTGCTGGGCTATCTTATTTCCGCCCCCTTGGGGGCTCGATTCCCCGCCAGATGTACCACTGTCGCAACCCGAACAGTAGGTCTGACACAGACTCTAAGGCTCGGCACTACCCATTAGGCGATTTTGACCTCCTTGGTGGCCAGGCAGGTGTCGATTTCGGCGAAGGCGGCGGCGGACTTTTTCATGTCCGCGGCGACTTCCCGGTCGAAGTCAAAAGGTTCTGAGGTGGCGGGCTCGGGTGCGATGCCGGCCTCGGCCAGCTTCTCGGCCACTTTCTGCTCGGCCAGTCGCTCAGCCGCCTTCTTCAGGTTGAGGCGCAGGGCGAGGTCCGCGTAGCGCTTGCGATCGCTGCGCAGTTGGCGGCGCGCCCGGTTGCGCTCCAACTGACGGAAGCGAACGTTGGCGGCGTCGGCACCTTGGGTGGTGGTGATGTCGCGGAGTTCCAAGAATTCGGGAGAGACGGGGGAGTCGGGACGGAAATCCAGGTTGTCAGTTGTCAGTGGCCGGTTGTCCGTGGCTGCGACCCCACAATTGCCAACATCGGGCAATTGTGGGCCACCCATTGAGCCAGATTCGTTGAGTGGGAAGGCGACTTCGGGAGGGGTGTCGAGGTCGAGATCGCCGGGGAGGCCGAACTCCTGTGCGATGTTGACTTCGGCGGGCTGGTCGGAGTGGTAGAGGTTGGTCTGCCACTTCTCGGGATGGCGGAAGTTGAGTGACATGAGGCGCAGGACGGAAAGAAGCGAATTGGCGCGCTTGGGATCGATCATGTCGGCGGCCAGAGCTTCGGCGAGTTGGGAGAGGGCGGATTGCACGGCGTACATGCTCTCCAGCGGCGGGAGTTGGAGGTGAAAGCGCTCGCAGCGGGCGCGAGCCTGAGCGATGCGAAGCTGGCGGGCTCGGTAACGCAGGTGGTTGGGGCAATATTTCTGGTCTTTGGCGGCAACGGAGTTGCAGATGTCGCCGGTGTCCTTAATGTGAGAACAGGTACGAAGTGGTTGAGACACGAGTGCTCCTTGGCGAGCAACCAGCGATTAGCAATTAGCTAAAACTAAAAGCCGATGCGTTCTGCCGGCGCGCGCGCAAATTTGTCGAGAACGATCGCGGTTCGGCGAAAGGTCTCCAGTTTTGAGGGTGGGGAGGCAAAAGGGAAGAAGCAAGAGGTATTGCGGGTGTGCAAGTTACTTTGGTAACCGGATTTTCCCGAAATGGGAACAGTTGTCGGTTGTCAGTTGCCAGAAAAGCAGCCGCGGATTTGCACGGATGACGCGGATCGAGCTTAGGAATAGAAAATCCCCACTCAAGCGGCCAACAACTGGCCGCTTGAATGGGGCACCCAGCGCGGCGAGACTCAACCCTTCCAGACCCACATTTGCCAACGTGGGCATCCGTCGGGATTCGTGACGAAAAGCCCCACATCTGCCAAAGGCAGGCAAATATGGGCCACGGAATACGTGGGCCGCCAGCCCAAGCATTCTTTTCTTCGGCGAAAACACCCCAGGTGTTATTCTCTGCCCCAAAGCAAATTCAGTTCGCAGCAAGCGGAGAGGAATCGATGAGGGCAACTCTTCTTGGGATGTTCCTGCTGGTCACTCCGGCGCTCTTCGCCACAAACTGCTCGCTCTTCACCCAGCTAATTCCCGCCGGCCAAACCAAGCTCGACACCGGAACTGCAACCGCCCAGAAAAATGGAACAGCAACCGTTGTTGGAGGGCAGAATGCCTATGTGAGGATCACAAACGCAAAGGCGCCGGGCATCACCTATCAGCTCACCATCACGCAGAATGGGCAGACAGTTTGCACGGACCAGTTCCTGTTACCTGCAAGGACCAGCCGGGTTTTGACCACCAGCCTTTCCGCCGAGCCGCCGATCACCTGGAACGTGGCAGTTTCGGTGGGACAGGGGTCGGGCACCGGAATGCTGACGTATGACGTGTACTCACGGCCGGTAAAGGACTCCCCAATTTGCGCCACTGCGAATCAGGGCAAGACAGCAGCCTTGACCTGCTCCGGCGGCAAAATCGTGAGCATTCAGTTTGCGAGCTATGGTACGCCGACTGGTTCTTGTCAACATTTCGCCATCGATCCGTCATGCAACGAGCCCAACTCGGTTGCATTTGTGTCATTCGATTGTGTAGGGCACGCATCCTGCGCCGTGCCTGCCCAAAATGGTGCTGTGGCGGGAAGTGTTACTTTGACCGATCCCTGCGTAGGCCACGCCAAACATCTGTCTATCCAAGCCACCTGTAGGCAGTTTTGAAAAGGGTGGAACGTGATTTCTTGTCGCAGCGGGAAAGGGTGGGCACCCGCCTCGGCTCCTTTCTTCCGAGCCTTGATGCTTTGAGCGCACCAAGTCTAACGGGACGGCATCGGAGCCGCCACGGTTATCTAATCAGCCCGCGGCAACAAGCCCCACATCTGCCAAAATCAGGCAGATATGGGCCACGGGATATGTGGGCCACCAGCCAACAACTGGCCGCTTGAATGGGGCACCCAGTTGCAGATTTTTCCCGCACTGGGGCGCCGGGTGAGTCAGCCGCCTAACCCGCCCCGGAGCGCCCGTGAGTTGACTCATGTCTATGAGTCAGATACACTCATAGTATGGCTAAACGACTACAAGTGATCCTGCAGGATCCGGAGTATCGGGAGATCCAGCGGGCGGCCCGATCGCAGCGCATGTCTCTTGCGGAATGGGTCCGCCGGGCGCTGGTACACGCCCGCCGGCAGCAACCCGATGCCAGCAGCAGCAAGAAACTGGAGGCCATCGCCCGGGCTGTGCGGCACGAATTTCCCACCGCCGACATCGACCACATGCTGGAAGAAATTGAGGCGGGCTACCGGACGGGTACGGGCGCTTGATACTGGTTGATTCCAACATTCCCATGTACCTGGTGGGCGCGCCGCATGCGCACAAAGTCGATGCCCAGCGCCTGCTGGAGAAACTCATCCGCGACGGCCAACGCCTGGTGACCGACGCCGAGGTGCTGCAGGAAATTCTTCATCGCTATGTTGCCATCCATCGCCGCGGCGCCATCCAGCCCGCCTTTGATGCAGTGTTGGGCATCGCGGATGAGGTGCTGCCGGTCGATGGCAGGGCGGTCGAGCGGGCCAAGCAAATCGTGCTGGAATATCAGGAACTCTCGGCTCGCGACGCCGTGCATTTGGCCGTCATGCAGCAGCACGGCATCGAGCAAATCCTAAGTTTCGACGCGGGGTTCGACGCTTTTCCCGGCATCGCGCGGCTCTCGTAGCTCCGACGGTGTTGCGCGGCGAGACTCAACCCTTCCAGACCCACATTTGCCAACGTCGGGCATCCGTCGGGATACGTGACGAAAATCCCCACATATCCCAAGAGAAGGGATATGTGGGCCACCGGCCCGAAAGGGTGAGGCAGCTGCCGCGCCGGGTGCTTCGGAGATTCGGGACGAAAAGCCCCACCCCGCCAAAAGAAGGCGGGATGGGCCACGCGCCGCACCGGATGGCAGGAGTATGGCGGGGGTGAGAAAAGCAGATCCCTCGGTCGCTGGCGCGACCTCGTGATGACAACCAATCTGGAGGGGTGCGCTTCGGCACGGCTGAAGCCGCGTCCTGATACGAAACTGTCCCGGAAGCGAGTTTTTCAGCAGCCTGTGAAGCCGTGCCCTGATACGAACCACTAGGATTGCTGCGCGAGTTGCAGGCGCGCGATGGTCCCCCATAAACTGGAAGGTTTGGACTCAGAATCCGGCACATCCTCTAAAGGCATTGGTAGGAGGCAGTTTATATGGCAACCATGGAACAGAAGGCGCCCAGCGCCGCCGCGGGCAAGGCGACCGTGTACAAGAACTTCATCAACGGCGAGTGGGTCGAGAGCCACACTGGGCGCACCTTCGAGAACCTGAACCCCGCCGACACGCGCGATGTGGTCGGTGTGTTTCAGCGCTCGGACGCGGAAGACGTGAACCGCGCCATTGATGCGGCCAGCGAAGCCTATAAAAAGTGGCGGCTGGTGCCGGCTCCGCGGCGGGCCGAGATGCTGTACAAGGCGTCGGAAATCCTCATCGGGCGCAAGGAAGAGTACGCGCAACTGATGACGCGCGAGATGGGCAAGGTCATCAAAGAGACGCGCGGCGACGTGCAGGAAGCCATTGACTGCGGCTACTACACGGCGGGCGAGGGGCGTCGGCTGTTTGGACCGACGGTGCCGTCGGAGCTGCCCAACAAGTTCGCCATGGCCGTGCGCCAACCGCTGGGCGTGTGCGCGATGATTACGCCGTGGAACTTCCCCATGGCGATTCCGTCGTGGAAGCTGTTCCCGGCCCTGGTGGCGGGGAACACGGCGGTGATCAAGCCGGCGCAGGACACTCCGCTGTCGACGTTTAACTTTGTGCAGGCGCTGACGGATGGCGGCATTCCCGCGGGCGTGGTGAACATCGTGAGTGGATATGGCACGGAAGTCGGCACGCCGATGACGCAGCATGCAGCGGTGCGCGCGGTGTCGTTGACCGGATCGACTGCGGTGGGACGCGTGGTGGGGCAGGAAGCGGCCAAGACCTTCAAGCATTGCTCGCTGGAGTTGGGCGGGAAGAATCCGATGATCGTGCTCGACGATGCCAACCTCGAGCTGGCGCTCGAAGGCGCACTGTGGGGCTCGTTTGGGACGACTGGACAGCGCTGCACGGCGACCAGCCGCATCATTGTGCAGAAGGGCGTGTACAAGAAATTTGTGGACGAGCTGGTGGCGCGCGCGCAGAAGCTGAAGGTCGGCAATGGGCTGGATGAGTCGGTGGATATGGGGCCGGCGGTCAACCAGTCACAGATGGAGACCGACCTGAAGTACATCGAGATCGGCAAGGGCGAGGGCGCGAAGCTGATGTGCGGCGGGCATCGTCTCGAAGGCGAAGCGTACAAGTATGGATGGTTCGTCGCGCCCACCGTGTTTGCCGATGTGAATCCGAAGATGCGCATTGCGCAGGAAGAAATCTTCGGGCCGGTGGTGTCAATCATTCCGTGCGATGGGCTGGAGAACGCGATTGAGATTGCGAACGATATTGAGTATGGGCTGTCGTCGTCGATCTACACGAAAGATGTGAACAAGGCGTTCACGGCGATGCGCGATTTGTACGCGGGGATTACGTACATCAACGCTCCGACAATTGGCGCGGAAGTTCATCTGCCGTTCGGCGGAACGAAGGCGACAGGCAACGGCCACCGCGAAGGCGGAATTGGCGCGATTGATTTCTACACCGAGTGGAAGTCGATCTATATCGATTACTCCGACAAATTGCAGAAGGCGCAGATCGATCGGGGTGAGTAGCTATCGGCTGTCAGTTGTGAGGAAGGGAGCGCGAGAGGATCGAGGATGGTTGTGAGATTGATTGACAGACGCCTACTTGGACTCGTCCTAGTCCTCGCGGTTCCGTTGGAGATTGCGGCACTGACTGCGTTCTCGAAAATCCCTTTCGATTTAGAGCCAGCGACAAAGCCAACGCTATTTGAAAATTGGATGGGAATTGCCGCGGTGATTACTTCACTATCCAGCAGCACCCCTGCTCGTCACGCGCCTCACCGCCTACCCCGCTTTGATGTGGACGGTGCTTTTTGTAATTGGATACGCCGATCTCTTACTTTTGTTCGGCTTCTCGGTGATCCTTTACCGACTCGCGAGACACGGCGTATCTGTGCTGGTCTCAATCCAGCACTAGGGAGAGTAGTTCATAATGAGGGTTCGGAAAATCCCCGGCCTTACTTATCAAGGAATTTATCATGCCTACCAAAGCCGCAACTGAAGTTGTCGCTGCCAAGCGCATGGAGAACGTGCGTTACGCCATTCGCGATCTCGCCGTCGTCGCCGACGAAGTCGCGCGCGAAGGACACAAGATCCTCTACCTCAACATCGGCGATCCGTGTAAGTTCGACTTCCCCACGCCGCCGCACATGATCGAGGCGGTGCACAAGGCGATGCTCGACGGGCATAACAGCTATGGCGAGTCGCTGGGCATCAAGCCGGCGGTTGAGGCAATTCGTCATCAGGCCGAGGCTGCGGGTTTCAAGGATATTCAGAGCATCTTCGTCGGTTACGGCAGCGGCGAGGTCATCGACAGTTGCCTCACAGCACTCGTGAATCACGGCGAAAACGTGCTGACACCGAGTCCTGAATATCCTCTGTATGGAGCAGTGTTGGCCAAGCTCGGGGCAACGCCGAATGCGTATGAACTGGATGAGTCGAATGGCTGGGAGCCGGACGTCGCGGACATGGAGAGCAAGATCAATCCGCAAACGCGTGCCATTCTGCTCATCAATCCCAGCAATCCGACGGGCGCGGTGATGTCACGGCAAACCCTGGAAAAGGTGCTGGAGTTGGCGCGCGAGCACAACCTGGTCATCCTCGCCGACGAGATTTACGACAAGCTGATTTACGAGCCGGGCGCAAAGCACATTTCGATTGCGACACTGGCGCAGGATGTTCCGATCATCACATTCAATGGACTGTCGAAGGCGTACTTGGTTCCTGGCTGGCGTATCGGATGGGCAATTGCCACTGGGCCGCGCGAGGCGCTGCATCATTATTTAGAGGCGGTGCATCGACTGTTGCGGGCGCGATTGTCGGCGCCGCATCCGTTCCAGCACGCCATCAAGCCTGCGCTCGAAGGCCCACAAGACCACATTCCGGTGATGCTGGAAAAGCTGCATCGCCGCGCGCACATCACTGAGGATTGGGCGAAGCGCACGCCGCGCGTCAGCCTGGTCAAGCCTAAAGGCGCGTTTTACGCGCATCCGTCACTCGATATTCCGGAAGACGATCTCACCTTCGTCACCGACCTGTTGAAGCAGAAGCACGTGCTGGTGGTGCACGGCTCGGGCTTCGGCGAGAAGCCGGGCACGCGCCACATGCGCATCGTGTTTCTGCCGCCGGAAGATGTGCTGCACGCGGCGTACGAAAAGATCAGCGAGTTCATGAGGGAGCGGTACAAGTAGGGAGTCGCCAGTATCCAGTCTGCCAATAGCCAGTTGAAGACAAAGGCAACCGCAGGTCTGCGCGGATTTCGCGGATCGGCAATTAAAACTCGAGTTCCCTCAGGGGCTAAAGCCCTGGAATTTCATTGGCTCTTTGCGGCACGGCTAAAGCCGTGCCCCTTCAAAGCTCCAATTCCGCGTAGTGAGCTGGTTGTGGGCGAGACGAAATGATCGACATTCATTGCCACATACTTCCCGGCATTGACGATGGTTCCGACACTTGGGAGACGACCGCGCAGATGTGCCGCACGGCAGTGCGTGACGGCATCACGCACATCGTCGCCACCCCGCATTGCGACGGGCATTACGAGTACGATCGCGAGCACTTCACTGACATGCTGGCAACGTTGAGCGAAGTTTCGAGCGGCAAGCTCACCTTCAGCATCGGATGCGACTTTCATCTTTCTCCGCGCAACATGACGGATGTCATGATCGATCCGCGGCGCTTCGCCATTGGTGATACCCAATACTTACTGGTGGAATTCGATCACCACGGAATTCCTTCCAACGCTGAAGACCAACTGATGGCGATCCTCAGCCGCGGTATGGTGCCGATCGTGACCCATCCGGAACGAAACACCTTCCTGATGAAGAATCCCGACACTGTGTTGCGCTATATCGCGGCAGGTTGTCTGGTACAGGTCACGGCGAACGCATTCACTGGATTCTGGGGACCGAAGTCGAAGAAGTCGGCTGAGAAGTTGCTGCAGAAGAAGGCCATTCATATCGTCGCCAGCGACGCGCACGATTTGGAGTTGCGTCCTCCCGTGCTGTCGGAGGCGCGGACGCGAGTCGCAACCCTGGCCGGTGCCGACATGGCCGAAGCGCTGTTCACGCACAATCCGGCGGCGGTGGTGGCGGGGCACAGCGTCCCAGTCTAGATGCACGAATTCGTTGGAGTAGGGTCTGGCCTCAGATCACGACGAAAAGCTAAGCTGTACAGAATTCCGTACATGTACGCTATAATGTACAGAGAGGTCACCATGGCCATCGAAAAGACCGTCTCCATAACCGCAGCGCGCAGCCAATTGCTGAAGCTTACCAAACTGGTGGCTCGCCACATGGACCGCTTTGTTCTCACCAACAAGGGCGAGGCCGAAGCTGTCTTGGTGAGCGTCAGCGAGTACAAGTCGCTGCGAGCGGCAGCGGAGTTGTTGGCGCATCCGGACGCCTTGGCGGCAACTCTGCGGGGGTTTGCGGAGATCGAGCGCGGAGAAGGGCTTACGCTTGAGCAAGCGTTCGCAGCCGAAGAGAAGCCCAAAACAGTGCAGGTCGCGGTTGCAGGAGAATGAGCCTGACCGGGCGTGAACTCATTGTGGCCCCCACTGCAATCGAACGCATGTCCGAGGCGCGGGTCACGCCGGAAGAGCGCCTTGCCATTTCCAGGTTGCTGCATGATCTCTGCGGCAATCCGATGCTCGGGTATGAGATCCCTTTCCAGCATCCCACGATGTACCGCATCGATGCCGGACGATTTCACATTCACTATCGCTTCGACGACCAATACCTGAAGATCGGCTTTATCGGGGTGTATTGATGAAGGAGCTATTGCATTGGTCGGGGCCGGTCGTCACGCTGTTCGGGGTTGTGATTGGAGCCTATGCGACGCTCTTGATGTGCCGTGAGTACCATCCGTTCACCAATGGCGGGATGGTCCGACACCTGTTTTGGCTCGCCGGACGGCTTATCCTCGGCAGGCTCGAAGAGGTACGCTCGGCACTGGCCACAGCCAGCGCATTTGCACAGGACAATACGGGAAGCAAGACGCGCACACTGGCGGGCGTCTATGTTCTTGTTTTCAGCTTCTTCGTGCAGACGCTCGGCGCGCTATTAATTCTGTTTGATCTGCGCTTCTCGAAATAGTTCCTATTGCCGGATGCGCGGGTTGAGTGCTGAGTATGCGAGATCAGTCAGGAAGTTCACCAGCACATAGGTCAGGCCGATCACCAGGATGCAGCCTTGCACGAGGTAATAGTCGCGATTGGAGATGGCCTGCACCGTGAGCCTTCCGATTCCCGGCCAGGAAAAGATGGTCTCGGTCACGATGGCTCCGGCGAGCATGGCTCCGAATTGCAAGCCGACGACGGTCAGCACCGGAATCATGGCGTTGCGCAGCGCGTGGCGATAGACGACCGTTCGTTCCGGCAATCCTTTGGCGCGAGCGGTGCGAATGTAGTCCTGGCCCAACTCTTCCAGCATCGAAGTGCGCACCATGCGAGTAAGAATCGCGGCGAGCGAAGCTCCCATGGTGAACGCAGGCAGCACAAGGTTCTGCCACGAGCCTGAACCTGATACTGGTAACCAGCCCAACTGAATCGCAAAAAAGAGAATGAGGATCGGCCCAAGCGCGAAGTTCGGAAACGATAGCCCGAGAAGCGAGACAAAGCTGAGAGTGCGATCGTCCCAGCGATTGCGATGCAGGGCTGAACGAACTCCCGCTGGAATTGCGAGGCAAAGCGCGACCAGTAGCGCAGCCATCGTCAACTGGAGCGTCCATGGATAGGCTTGGGCGATGATGTGCCCGACATTGGTGTTGTAGCGCAGCGACTTTCCCATGTCGCCATGCAGCAGGCCGCGCCAGTAGTTCACGTACTGGGTCCCGAGCGGAACGTCGAGGCCGTAAGCGTGGCGAGCGGCGACGATGTCAGCCGCGGGAGCGCCTTCGCCCAGCATCTGCTGGATGGGATCGCCGGGCACGATGTGAATCAGGAGGAAGACAACGGAAACCACGAGCCAGATGACCGGCAACATATACAAGAGGCGAGTGAAGAGGTAGCGGAACATTACTGCACCGCCGCTGGGGCCGATGGCGGTTGCGGCTGGAGGATCTCGATCTTGACCGAGTCGATGCGCAGGCCTTCCATGCCGACGACGGTGTAGCGGCGTCCGCCGAATTCGAAGCTGTCGCCGGGCGCGGGAATGCGCTGCAGCTTTGACAACACGAAGCCGGCGAGTGTCTCGAAGCCTTCGTCTCGGGGCAGATGAATATCGTGCTGAGATTCAAGGTCGCGGATGTTCACCGCGCCGTTCAGCACAATCGACGTGGCGGTGGGCGCGAATACCGGCTCGGCCACGTCGAACTCATCTTCGATCTCTCCTATCAGAAGTTCGAGAATGTCTTCGACCGTGACAACACCGGCAGTCGAGCCGAATTCATCCACGACTACCGCGAGATGACGCTTGCGCTCCTTGAACTCAGTCAGCAAGTCAGTCAACGTCTTGGTCTCAGGGACCACCAGCACTTCGCGCATCAGGTGACGAACTTTAATGTCGCTGGACCAGTTCGACAGTTGACCGTCGGTGGAGCGAGCGAGGCGGTAGCGCAACCAGCGCAACAGGTCCTTGGCGTAGAGCACGCCGATGATGTGTTCGGGGCCGCTCTGTGGATCGTAGACGGGCACGCGCGAGTGCTGCTCATCGGCAACCCGGTGGAAAGCTTCGTCGAGCGGCATATCGCCGGGTAGAGAGAAGATGTCGGGCCGCGGCACCATGACCTCGCGCACCAAGACGTTCTCCAAATCGAGTGCACGCTGGATCATCTGCTCCTGGGGCGCTTCGAGGACACCGATGCGGCGGCTGGCGGAGACGATCAGCTTCAACTCTTCGGCGGAATGAACGCTGCCTTCGCGCATCTGCTTGGCGCCGAATCCTTTTAATACCAGGCGAGACGAAGCGGACATCACCGCGAGCAAGGGAGCCGCCAAGGTCATGAAGACGTCCATGGGACCGGCGACGGCCAAAGCCACTGCGTCAGTGCGCTGCAATGCGATCGATTTCGGGACGAGTTCGCCCAGAATCACAACCAGGTAGGTCATGGCGAAGAAAGCGACAACGATGCTAACCGCATGAGCGTAGAGATGCGAGTGCGGCAAGCGGCCGAAAAGCGGTTCGATGAGGTGAGCAATGGCGGACTCGCCGATCCAGCCCAGAGCCAAGCTGGCCATGGTGACGCCGAGCTGCACGGCGGCAATGAATTCGTCGAGTTTCTGGTGGAGCTTCTGGACGGTGCGTGCGCCCATGCGGTGGGCCGCGATCAGTTGTTGCAGGCGAGTTTCGCGGACGCTCACCAACGCGAACTCAGCCGCCACAAAGAATGCGTTTGCCGCGACGAGCAAAACGACTGCCGCAATCCGCAGCACAACGAAGGTGACCATGAAGCTGAAATCTTACCATCGCAGGCATGTGATGCGCCTGAGGGACGGCGATAACCCTTTTCCGAACAGCGAGTTACAACGATTGCGAAAGGCTGCTACCATTTCGCGTTCCGAAATGGTCTAACTGATGGAAAAGCTGGGTTTGGGTGAGCTTTTTCATCATTCCGCACGGAACTTCTCTTCATACTGGAACGTACAAAGCACTGAGTGAAACGCTAGCTGGCGTCGGGGGAGGCAGCAGTGGCCAACGGCAAAAATAAGAAGAAACGACTCATCATAATTTCGATCGTAGTGGTGGCGGTGGTGGCGCTGGTCGTCGTGGCGGTTGCGGCGACGCGCGGCGGCACCAAGATCGATCCCACCAAGCTGGCGAAGGTCGAAAAGGGTGATCTGGCCAAGAGCGTGGTGGCGACGGGCAAAGTCACGCCCATCACGAAGGTGGAAATCAAGTCGAAAGCCAGCGGCATTGTGAAGAAGCTCTATGTGGATGCGGGCGACACTGTGAAGAAAGGCCAAGTGCTAGCCGAACTCGACCGCGACGAAATTGAGGCGCAGGTGAACTCGGCGCGGGCGCAGCTACTTTCATCTGAAGCAAACGAGAAAGCGGCGGAAGCGGACATGAAGCGTGCCCAGGTGGACGCAGAAGGGGTTGACATTCCCACCCTGCAGCGGGCGTATGAACGTGCGCAGGACATGGCGAAAAGCGGCGTCGTGTCGGCATCGGCGCTGGATGACGCACAGCGAGCCTACATCCTGGCGGTCAACAAGCGCGACGTGGCCAAGGCGCAGTTGGTGGTCAGCAAAGCGAAAGTTGCCCAGGCGCACGCGGATGTGCAAAAGAGCGATGCCTCACTTAAGCAGCTGGAAGAGCAGTTGAGCTACACGACGATTGAATCGCCAATTGACGGAGTGGTGTTGTCGCGCGATGTGGAGATGGGCGACGCGGTCAGCTCGATCCTGGTATTGGGATCGGCCGCGACGCTGGTGATGACCATTGGCGATACCAGCGAAGTTTACGTTAAGGGCAAGGTGGACGAGAGCGACATCGGAAAGGTGTACCTAGGGCAGCCGGCGAGAATCAGGGTGGAGACGTTTAAGGACAAGACGTTCACTGGCCACGTGACCAAGATTTCGCCGATGGGCGTGGAGAAGGACAACGTCACAACGTTTGAAGTGCGGGTGTCGATCAACAATCCGGGCGGCGAGTTGAAGGCGGAAATGACCGCCAATGCCGAGATCATCCTCGATGAGCACAAGAACGTGCTGATGATTCCGGAAGGCGCCATCCTGTACGACAAGGACAAGAAGGCCTCGACTGAAGTGCCTGACCCGAAGGCGAAAGATGGCATGCGTAAGGTTGCCCTGACGATTGGAATCTCAAACGGGGCGAAGACCGAAGTGCTTTCCGGCTTGAAGGAAGGCGAGCAAGTCGTGCTGCAACAGTAATGTGATTCATCCTCCTGACCCGCCCTACCGCCTATGAAGGCGGTAGAACGGGGCACCCGCTGCCGAAGACGGCGGCCCGAATTTTTGTTGAACGCCGTACGAAAAATTATTGGGGCGAAACCATGAAACGAAATTTCACCGTAATCCTGCTCGGTTTGTTATTGGCGACGACTTTGTCGTTTGCGCGCTCGGAAGGACACTTTGATCGCACCCTTACGGTTTCCGGGGCAGTCAACCTCGACCTCACCACAGGCTCGGGCGATGTCAAAGTCAAAACCGGCGGCTCCAACCAAGTGGTGATTCACGGCACGGTTCAGAGCAGCAACGATTGGTTTGGGGGAAGTTCCGAGAGCGCGGTACGCAGCGTCGAATCCAACCCTCCGATTGTGCAGAGTGGAAGCTCGATTCGAATCGGATTCAATCTGCCAGAAGATGCCAAGCGGCATGTTTCGATCAGCTACGAGATCACAGTGCCGGCTGATACCACGTTGGGGGTCAATACCGGATCAGGCGAAATTTCTGCTGAAGGTGTGCGCGCGCCAGTCAAGTTGCACACTGGATCGGGCGACATTCGGGCACGAGACTTGGGTCCGCAATCGCACATGGAAACGGGCAGCGGCGGCATTCAAGCCGCCTCGGTAGCGGGCCCTTTCTTTGCCAGCACGGGCAGCGGCGATATTCAGGCTGAACTTACCGGCAGCGGCGATGTCGACCTGCACACCGGGTCAGGCAGCGTACGGGTGCGCGGTGTCAATGGCGGCCTGAAGGCGCGCACGGGGAGCGGCGAACTGAGTGCCGACGGTAACGTTAAAGGTCCATGGCAATTGCACAGCGGCTCAGGAAGCATTCGACTGGCCTTGTCATCGAGCGAGGGTTTTAACCTGGACGTGCATACCGGATCCGGATCGATCAATTCGAGCCTTCCGATTACGGTCCAGGGCACTTTTAACCATCACGAGTTGAAAGGTGCAGTGCGAGGCGGAGGACCCGACGTGGAGGTTTCAACCGGATCGGGTGATATCGAGATCCGCTAGTACTTGAATATTTGCGGACGAGCCGTCCTGCGGGGCGGCTTTTTCTATCTGCAGGGCCATGAGCACAGAGAGGTAATTCGATTTCCCCTCAGGGGCTAAATGTGGTGTGTCAAGAGGTTGTTGACATCGAGACCGGATCGGGTGATGGGTGGTTTCTGGTTTATTCCAGCATGAGGTCGATGCCAGTTGTACTCATGGATCCAAGGCGCGAGTTGGCGGAGTCGATCGGCGGAATTCTGATAAAGCCGTACATAGGCCCACTCGCGGATAGCCGTCTGGATGAAGCGCTCAGCTTTGCCGTTGGTGCGCGGAGTGTAGATACGGGTGCGGATGGATTGAATCTGCAGGTCGCGGCAGGCCTGGGCAAACAGCCGTGAACAGAAACACGGACCGTTGTCGGTCATGACGCGACGGACGCGGATACCCAGGCGGGCGAAGTAAGCGACAGCCTGACGCAGGAAGTTGCTAGAGGAGACCGCCTTTTCGTTGGGGAGCATGGCGGTGAAGGCGATGCGGGAGTGGTCGTCGATGGCGACGTAGAGGAACTCCCAGCCTGCGCCCCGGGTCTCGTCCTGGGGGTTGCCGGTGAGGCGATGGCCGGGTTTATGGATACGGGCCAACTTCTTGATGTCGATATGCAGCAGGTCGCCGGGAGCGGGGTATTCGTAGCGCACGATGGGAACAGCGGGTTCGAGCATTCGTAGTTTATTCAGTTTCAACCGGGTCAGGATGCGGCTCACAGTAGCGCGGCTCAAGCCTGTGGCCTGGGCGATGCGCACGCCGGTCCAGCGTTCACGCCGCAAGCAGACCACGCGTTCCACCAGCGGTGGGTTGATGAGGCGGGGCGAATGACGCGGACGCGAGGTGCGATCCCGCAACCCGTCCCGGCCAGACTGGCGGAAACGCGCCACCCACTTGGCGGCGCTCTGCCGACTGAGCTTGAAGGAGGCCGCGGCCTCCTTCAAGCTCAACTGTCCCTGAATCACGGCTTGCGCAAGTTCCTCTCGACGATGAATCGTAAGTCGAGCATGATGGTGATAGTCCATTCGGCCTCCTGGCTCGCTGTTGCTTCACACCATCAGCTTCCCAGTTCTCGGTCGAATGGACAACAACCTATTGAAACTTCACAGCTAAAGCCCGTCTCCTATTTGAACACTGTGCGACATGACTGAAGTCATGCCCTGATACAAAACTGTCGTTAAAGCGAGTTTTTCAGCAGCCCGTGAAGCCGTGCCCTTTCAAACCGCACCGTGAGACAACTTCTAATCCAAGACAGCGACTGGATCGCCGACAAAAATCACACCCGGCTTGGTCACTGAGCAGTCGAGCGCCATGGTTCCGTCGAAGTCGGAGACGATGCGGAACAGTACCGACCGGTCTTGCACGAGGGTGTCGGGATCGTAAGTGGTCATGACACAGCGGGCGCGCAATTGAGCGGCATGAATTTCGACGGAACCGAGGCGAATTCGCTTCCCCTCCCACTGGCGTTCTGCCAGGCCTTCGACTCCGCCGATGACGATGTTGGGGCGAAAGCGGCGCCGGTCGAGGCCGATTGCGGCGATGGCCCCATCGGTGGCCACCAGCAGAGGCAACACGTCGAAGTGTTCGGTGCCGGGTACGTGAATTAATTCCACGCTCTCGCCGACTGCCTGCTCGGTCAAGGCTGCGGCTTCGGGAGAGTCCCAAGGGAATCCGTTGACGGTCGCCTTTCCGGTGTCTGGGGATATTCCGCCTTGCAGTCCCAGTAGACGGTGATGCGTCCGCGAAGTAATCACGCGCTGCCGTGCGGTCGAAAGAACCACGATTTCGCGGTCGCCGCGGATGCCGGTCTCCAAGACTTCGGCCTGCCGCAGCAATTCACCGCGCATGCTCTTGACCGGATACCGCCAGAGTTCGGCAACATGCATCATTCTGTCCTTAAGCTTGGAGCGTGGTCATCAGATGCGCGGCGGGTCGTTTGGATTCGATGGCTTGACTCGCGCTTCGCGTCCGACTAGCTTGCAGGCATGGCCGAGCCACGCATTGTTACTTTCACTACAGATTTTGGACTGCACGATGCCTTTGTCGGGATCATGCACGGAGTGGTGCTGAACATTAACCCAGATGCGAGGATCGTGGACGTCTGCCACTCGGTAGCGTCGTTCGATGTATTAGACGGCGCGTGGACCATCGCACAGGCGTATCGCTTCTTCCCTGCCCGCAGCGTGCATGTCGTAGTGGTCGATCCGGGAGTGGGCAGCGCGCGCAGACCGATTCTGGCCGAGACCGAGGAGCACATTTTCATTGCGCCGGACAATGGCGTGTTGTCGCTGGTGGAGGCGCGCGAGCCGCGATTCACGGTCCGACACATCACTGCCGAGCGCTATTTTCTGCAGCCCGCCAGCCAGACCTTTCACGGGCGCGACATTTTCTCTCCGGTGGCGGCGTGGCTCAGCAAGGGCGTGGCACCCGAAGATTTCGGGCCGGAGATTTCCGACTACGCGCGACTGGCTCTGCCGGCGGTCGAACATGTCGGAGGCAATAGCCTGCGGGGAGTGGTCATCAAGGTGGACAAGTTCGGAAACCTTATCACCAATCTCAGCGAGGGAGATGTGGCCGCACTGGCCGCGAATGGCCCGTTGGGAGTGCAGTTTCTGATTGCGGGCCAGACGATTACGCGGGTGAGCCATTCGTATGCCGAAGGCGTGGACGACGAATTTTTCGCGATTGTTGGTAGCTCGGGCTATTGGGAGATCGCCTGCCGGCAGGCGTCGGCGGCTGAGAAGCTACAGGCGGGAGTGGGCACTCCGGTTGGTGTGCTTATCGAAAGCTAGCGGCTACGGGTTTTTGGGCTTCACTCGTGCGTAACGTTCCATTTCGCCGGTCCACTTGAGGAAGCGCAGCAGTTCCCTGCGCTCGCGCCAACTGAACCCCCAAAATTCGAGGAAACCGATACTGTGCATCTTGATGCCAGTGTAGGTCTCGATGCGCCAGCGCAAGTACGGACTGCGCCAGGGCGCGAGGTGGTGGCCGCGCGTGGCGTTCCATAGAAACCTTACGATGTAGCCGAAGTGTTTCAAGCGATTGAGGGCGCGGACGCTGGTATTCGGCGACTCCGCCTCTCCAGTATAGCGGCACGATAACGGCGACTCCGAACAGTTGCACGCGTGCTAAACTCGGCTCGAATGTCGATGAGCAACGAGACGGCGCGACAAGCGGCCGAAGACCACTACTATTCGGCGCTCGACCACTACGCCGAAGGCCGGCTAGCGGAAGCGATTGCCGATTACGAGGCGGCTATCGCGAGCGACCCGAGCTTTCTCGACGCCATGCATGGGCTGGCGCGCGCGTATCAGGACAGCGAGAAGTACGACAAGGCGATTGCTGTCGCCAGTCGCATCGTAGATGTCGATCCGGACGACGTTCTGGCGCACACCAGCCTGTCGATTTTGTATCAGCACAAGGGCATGGTTCCTGAGGCCGAAGCCGAGGCGGCCAAGGCACGGGTGCTGGGCTGGAAACAGCAACTCAAGCAGGGCAAGACGTCGCAACCGTGAAACACCGTGCGTGCCCGCTGGGAACAATGCTGAATCACCCAATAACGGGGGAAACGGCCCCGAAATTTCGCCTGAAAGCGACCGTTCTACGTGGCCGAACATCCAAGGTACCAGCCGGACCACGGGTATAATGAACGCCTGACGTGTGATGTCGCCCGTCGCCCCTCCAACTCGACCGGACAAAAAGCGCAGTCGCACGCCGGCGATTGTTGGGCTGTCGATTGCCATCTTCCTGCTGTTCGCAGTCATCTTCGCCCAAGCCACCTTTAACCTGACTTTCCTGCAGCCCGACACCAGCGAAGAAACGCTGATCTTCGCCGCACTCTCGGCGTTCATCTTTTTGCTGTTTGTGGCGCTGACGTTCGTACTGTTGCGCACCCTGCTGCGGCTCTACGCTGAGCGCAAGACGGGCGTGATGGGCTCGCGGTTGCGCAGCCGCATGGTGATGGGTGCACTGCTGCTGTCACTGGGGCCGGTCATCTTTCTCTTCATGTTTTCTTACGGCCTGATTAACCGCTCGATTGAGAAGTGGTTCTCGCGCCCGGTGGAGGACGTCCAGTACCGCACCGGCGTGGTGGCATCGCTGCTTACCGACTATGCTGCGGACAACGCGCGGGTGGAAGCGCTGCGTATCGCGGCGACGCCGGCGGCCAAGAAATCATTTGAGACGGGAAATTACTCGCTCATCCTGGATGAGTTTCGCCGCAGCGAAGTCAGCTTGCAGGGAGGGTTCGCATTTGCCGTGAATGGCGATGGCGCCGAGGCCAGCTTCCATGCTCCTCAAGACTGGCAACTGATTCACGACCAACTTCCGACGCACCAGGCCGCAAGCGACAAGCCGAAACCGTTCGACATCCTGGGGAAGACATATGTGCTTGGCTTGGCGACGGTGAGCCCGAACGGCCAGATCCTGGTCGCGATGCCTTTACCGGCGAACTACTCCTCGGCGCTGCGGGACATTGAGCAGGCCCAGCAACAATACGAAGAACTGCGCAAGCAGCGGCGGCGGCTGCGCCGTACCTACCTCGGGTATCTTCTGCTGCTGACGGTAGGCGTACTTTTCGCTTCGACATGGCTGGCCTTGTATCTGTCGAAGATGGTGACCCGCCCGCTGCTTGCTTTGGCTGAGGCTACCCAAGAGATCTCGCGTGGCCGGCTGGACTACCGCATCGATGTGCAGGTGGGCAGTGAAATCGGACAGTTGGTGAACTCGTTTAACCAGATGGCCGCCGACCTGGAATCGAGCCGCGCGAGTATTGAGGCCTCCCGCACCGATCTCGAGGATGTCAACGCGCAACTGGAGCAGCGCAACCGGCACATCGAGACCATCCTGGAGAGTATTCCGACGGGTGTGCTATCGCTTGATGCGTCCCTGCATGTAGTCCATATGAACGGCGCGGTCCAACGCTTACTACATCTCGATCCCTCAGCTAGCGCCCATGCTCAGACACTGGGCCAGCTTTTTCCAGAAGATGTTACGGCGGACATGGAGCATCTGCTGCGCAAGGCGGACCGAATGGGAACTACCACCAGCCAGTTGGAGATCATCACTTCGCGCGTTGCGTTGAATGTTGCGGTGACCGCTGCATCGCTCGATCCTCCGTCGCAACCGCAGGACGGCGATGGGATGCGCATGGGCTATGTGGTAGTGCTGGAAGACATCACCGACCTGCTGCGCGCGCAGAAACAGACGGCATGGAGCGAGGTAGCGCGACGTGTGGCGCATGAGATCAAGAATCCGCTGACTCCGATTGCGTTGTCGGCGGAACGGATTCGCCGCCATATCGAGCGCGGCACGCCTCCTGATGCTGCTTCGTTGAAGATCATTCGCAATTGTGCTGAAACCATCAGTTCGTCGGTGCAAACAGTTCGTACGCTGGTGGATGAATTCTCCACGCTGGCGCGTTTTCCTACTTCGCGGCCTGTGCCCTCCGACATCAATCGCATCGTGGAAAACGCGCTGCTTATGTTCGACGGACGTCTGAGCGGTATTCATGTGCAGAAATCGCTGGCCCCCGACCTGCCGCCGGTGCATGCCGATCCCGACGCGATCAAACGCGCCATCGCGAACCTGGTGGACAATGCGGCTGAGGCCATGCAGCAGTCGCTGGTGAAGGAGGTCGTGATTTCGACCGCCCTGGCGGGAGGACGCGATTCCGTCGAGATCGTCATCTCCGACACCGGACACGGCGTCACGCCTGCACTCAAAGAAAAACTGTTCCTTCCTTACTTTTCAACCAAGAAGCGCGGCACGGGCCTAGGGTTGGCCATCGTGAGCCGCATCATCGAAGACCACCACGGGTCGATCCGGGTGGAGGAGAACTCTCCCATCGGCACGCGCTTTATCGTAGAGTTACCTGTAGCCGCGATGGTTGCGGCGGCGGCTACGGTACATCATGCACACTATTCTGATCGTGGATGACGAGTCGGAAATCCGCAGCTCGCTGCAAGGCGTGCTGGAGGATGAGGGTTACAAGACCCTGCTGGCGGAGAGCGGAGAGGACTGCCTTGCGACGCTCAGCCGAAAACCGGCGGATGTCGTCCTGCTTGATATCTGGCTGCCTGGCATCGACGGCCTCGAAGCGTTGGAACGCATCGTCGCGATGGACGATCCGCCCGAGGTCATCATGATCTCCGGCCACGGCAATATCGAGACCGCCGTACGCGCCACCAAGCTGGGCGCATTCGACTTTCTGGAGAAACCACTCTCCATCGAACGGACGCTGATCGTCCTGAAGAACGCCCTCGACGCCAAGCGACTGCGCAGCGAGAACCTCGAATACCGCAAACAGTTCCAGGTGCGGAGCGTCATCGTAGGCGACAGCATTCCCATGAAGGCGCTCCGTCAGCAGACGTCGCTCATGGCGCCGACCAATGGGCGCGTGTTGATCTATGGCGAGTCGGGCACGGGAAAGGAACTGGTGGCGCGCGCCATTCACGCCCAGAGCTTGCGCAAGAGCGAGATGTTTGTCGAGGTAAACTGCGCGGCGATCCCAGAAGACTTGATTGAGAGTGAACTGTTCGGGCATCGCATAGGCTCATTTCCGGGCGCAGCCACCGACAAGGAGGGGAAGTTTCAAAAGGCCGACGGCGGAACGCTGTTCCTCGACGAAGTCGGCGACATGAGCCTCAAGACGCAGTCGAAAGTGCTGCGCACGCTCGATGAAGGGCGATTCGTCCCTGTTGGCGAAGAGGAACCGATAACCGCGGATGCGCGAGTGATTGCGGCGACCAACAAGGACTTGGAAGACGAGATTTCCAAGGGCAACTTCCGCGAAGACCTGTTCTACCGGCTCAACGTGATTCCGTTTTATGTGCCGCCGCTGCGCGAGCGCAAAGAGGACATTCCTCTGTTGGCGCGGCATTTCCTGAAGGAGTTCTCGCAGACCTACAATCGGCGTCCCAAGGAGATTACAGAGGACGCGCTGGAAACATTGATGCGGTACACGTGGCCGGGAAACGTTCGCGAACTGCGCAACTTGATTGAGCGCATTGTGATCATGAATCCCGCGCTGGGAAAACTGGAGCGCAAACATCTGCCGACGCTGGTGTATCGCGAAGGGAGCCGACGCACGTTGGGCGAGTTCTCCAGCTTGCACGAGGCGCGCGCGTCGTATGAGCGTGATTACATCTTGAAAAAGCTGGACGAAAACCTGGGAAACGTGAGCCGCACCGCTGAAGTGCTGGGCCTGGAGCGCAGCCACATGTACCGCAAAATGAAGGCGCTGGGAATCGCAGTAAAAGAGTAGGCAGCAGCTAGTCTTCGGGCTTTGGGCCGGGATTATTGCTGCTGGTCATGGTTTCGAGTTGACGGCGCCAATCTATCTCCTCGACAAACTGGCGCGACTCGCGCCAGTTGGGCTGGACCTTCACGAAGAGTTCCAAAAACACTTTGGTCCCCAGCAGGCGTTCGATCTGCAGACGCGCATGAGTTCCGATTTTCTTTAAGCTTGAGCCCTGCTTGCCGATCAGGATTGCTTTCTGGCCTTCCCGCTCGCAGAAGATGGTGGCCGCGATGCGTGTCAGTTTCGCACCCTCCTCGAATGAATCGATCAGCACGGCCGTCGCGTGGGGAACTTCCTGCGAAGTGAACTGCAACACCTGCTCGCGAATCAACTCGGCAGCCAGGAAGCGTTCCGGCTGGTCGGTGATCTGGTACTTGGGGAAATAGTGCGGGCCTTCGGGCAGCACTTTGACGATTGCGTCAAGCAGCGTGTCGAGACCCTTTTCCTTCAGCGCCGAAATAGGGATAACATCAACGAAGTCATGCAGCTCTTTGTAGTGGGCGATGAGCGGCAGGAGACGCTCCTTGGGAATCACGTCGATTTTGTTCAAGAGAAGAATGATGGGGACGTTCGTCTTCTTTGCGAGATCCAAGACGAACCGGTCGCCAGCGTCGAACTTGCCGGTGGCATCGACAATCACCAGCAACAGGTCGCAGCCCTCGACCGCGTCGTAAACCTCTTTCATCATGCGCCGGTTGAGCGAATTGATCGGCTTGTGCACACCGGGAGTGTCGATGAGGACGATCTGTCCGGCGGGCCGCTTGCCTTTCTTTTCGACATTGACGATTCCCTGGATGCGGTTTCGGGTGGTCTGGGGCTTGCGTGTGACGATGGCGAGTTTCTCGCCCACCAGTGCGTTCAGCAGCGTCGATTTGCCTGCGTTGGGACGGCCAATGATGGAGACGAATCCGGAGCGAAATGCCATATCAGGCCCGCACCTGCTTGGGAGCGGGAATGGTTTGCAGGCTGACCCGCACGCGTTCGACCCGCCGTTCGGTCGAGTCCAGAACCTCGAAGCGCAGGCCGCGGTCCTCAAACACCTCGCCTGCCGCGGGAATTCGGCCGGCCAGCTCACTCACCAGGCCGCCGATGGTGGTCGCGTCTTTTTCCTCGGGCCTCACGCCTCCCAGCAACTTCTCCAGAAGGTCGAGGTCAGTATTGCCGTTGAATATGTAGGACGTGTCGCTCTCCTTCACGATGTCGGACTTTTCGTGCTCGTCGCGGATTTCGCCGACGATTTCCTCGACCAGGTCTTCGATGGTCACCAATCCAGCGACGCCGCCGTATTCGTCGATGACGATGGCGAGGCGGATATTGTCATGCTGCATTTCGCGCAACAGTTCGCTGCCCAGCTTGGTTTCGGGGACGAAGTGCACATCAGACTTCATGAGTTCACCAACTGTTCTTGTGCCGGCTTCCGTATCGGGGACCTGTAACAAGTCCTTGGTGTACATGATGCCTTTGATATGGTCGATATCGCCTTCGTACACCGGGATGCGCGAGTAGGGACTCTTGTTCAACATCTCCGTGAATGCCGCGATCGTCATGGTGGTGGGAACGGCAACAATTTTCGGCCGTGGCGTCATCACCTCGCGCACCGTCTTGTCGCCGAATTCGACGACCGACTGGATAAGGTCGCGATCGCCCTCTTCCAGTATGCCCTCTTCCTGTCCGGCTTCGATAAAGGCGTCCACAGCTTCGGAAGGGTGCTCCGGTTCCTGGTCCGAGTGTTCCTTCGACAGGGATGCCACCGAGAGAGCGAAACTCAGGATCATGGTGGCGGGCATGGCGACGTAAATGAGCGCTTTTAGCACCGGAACGAACTTTGCCAGCCATATACCCTTGGTGCGAACGAAGAATATGTGCGGCAACAGTCGATTGAAGATCACGATGATGAAGATGAGGCTGACAGCAGCCTGCAACAGATCGAGCGCGACCCAGCGCGAGTCGGTAAAGAGCATGTAGCCGATGAGCACACCGATAGAGGCCATGGAGATCTGCGTCAGCACCGCCATCGAAAGTGACACCCGCTCTCCGCCGAAGCCCAGGCGCGGTTCCACCAATTGCTCGTAGGCGTCGATATTTTCCTGAAATTCGCGCGAGAGGAACTTGCCCATCTCGTGATAGAGACGGTCAACATAAGACACCAGGGTGAGCACGGCCAACAGAAACAGCAGCAGGATGGCTAACGGAAGGTTCATGCGCGGTGGCCTCCGCGCCGTGGCTCTTTGGCAGCCGGTTGGTTAGCTTTGATTGACCGCACCTGGGCGCGCTCGATTAAGCCGACTGGAAGTTTGAACTCCCGCCGTAACGCAGCTTCGCGTTCCAGCATTTCTCCATCGTCGATCTCGTGGTCGTAGCCGGCGAGGTGCAGCAGCCCGTGGAGGATGAGGATCTTCACCTCGGTGGCCAGCGAATGTCTGAGGATTTCCGCGTTGCTGGCCGCAATTTCCAGCGAGATAGCGATATCGCCTGCCATGCCATTGGTTTGCGATGGGAACGACAGCACGTCGGTGGCTTTGTTGTTCTTGCGGAAGCGGCGGTTTAAGGCCTGCATTTCACGGTTCGACGTAATACAGATGCTCACTTTACCCTGCAGCCCGAGCAGGCGCTGCGCCCGGGTCGCAAAGCGACTGAGCGTTTGGGCGCTGGTTGATTTCGGTTCTGGTTGGGCGCGTTTCACTTCAGTAAATGAACGAATGGGAGGGCAGTTCAGCCCTCCCACATCATGGTAGCAAGTTCTTACTCGGAAATGCGATTGGTCGTGCCTGTATCTACCACTGGCGGCGCTTCGGCGAGCGCAGCTTCACGGTCGTTGCGCACCGGATAATCGTTGCTGCCGCCGTTGCGTGGTACGGAAAATCCATTGCCGGCCTTCAGATCGAACGACAGTTGTTCGTTGCGGCCCTTGTGATCTTCATACGCACGCACGATGCGCTGCACGAGGTGGTGGCGGACTACGTCGCCCTCGTCGAAGTAGCAGAAGCGAATTCCCTCGACATCTTTCAACACCTCGGCTGCCTCTACCAGTCCGCTGCGGCTGGAGTTGGGCAAGTCGATCTGGGTAACGTCGCCGGTGATCACCGCCTTGGAGTTGAAGCCCAGACGGGTCACAAACATCTTCATCTGCTCCGAGGTGGTGTTCTGGGCTTCGTCGAGGATCACGAACGCATCGTTGAGCGTGCGCCCACGCATGAACGCGATGGGAGCGATTTCGATGACGTTCTTCTCCAGATAGCGATCGACTTTGTCGGGATCCAGCATGTCATACAGCGCGTCGTATAGCGGACGCAGGTAGGGATCGACTTTTTCCTGCAACGTGCCCGGTAGAAATCCCAGCCGTTCGCCAGCTTCCACAGCCGGACGAGCCAGCACGATGCGGGCCACCCGCTTCGTCATCAGGGCGGAGATGGCCATGGCCACGGCAAGATACGTCTTGCCGGTGCCAGCGGGGCCGATGCCAAAGACCATGTCATTCTTCTCGATGGCCTCGAGGTAGCGCCGCTGGTTGATGCTCTTGGGTTGTACGGTGCGCTTGCCGAATGACCGTTGCTTGCCGGCCTCCGCCAGTCCGCGCAATGTCGCTGTACTGTCGGACGTCAGGACCTTCAGCATAGTTCCCAGATCGCCATTCACGAAGCTATGGCCGTTGCGGAGCAGATGTTGGTAGTCGGCAAAAACCTGCTGGGTGCGGGAAACGTCGCTAGGTGCTCCTTCAATCTCGATGGAATCGGAGCGCATGGCTATCGTGACATTCAGCCCATCTTCGAGCAATCGCAGGTTCTCGTCACGGGTGCCAAAGAGGGTTTCGATATTGGGGCTGATTTCGATTTGGGTCTTCATCTAAGGTCGGTAAATTGCCTCCAGGGGCCTGGGTGATTGGGGACGTAGTTGGCCGGCCAAATCCGCGTGCGGATCTGGAAGATTGTTGCACAGAGGTTTTTTGAGATCGGAAGAGGAAGTGCGTCCGCGATGCTCGCCGAAGCGAAAATACCGCACATTGCTGGTTAGCCTACCCCGGTTTCCAGACTGAGTCAATCGCATGCGGCGCGAATTGGATAGCGGACTTGATTCGTCTCTGCTTAGCCTTCGCAATCCATGCCCTATTAAATTAGATGGTTGGCGCCGGGAAAAGGTGGCACATCGTTGCGGGAGGGCGAAGTCACCGGTCCCTTCGCCGTTTGCGGGAAAGCCGTTCAATCCAGTAGAATTGTGTATTCGGCATACGTCGAGATTTCTCCTAGAGGACAAGAGCAAAGTATGGCAAACCATTATTCGGCGCTGAAGCGCGCCCGTCAGACCGACAAGAAGACGGCCACCAATCGCGCCAACAAGTCACGCCTGCGTTCGGCCCTGCGCTCGATGCGCGAGGCCATCGCCAAAGGCGATAAAGATGCCGCCAAAACGGCGTTCAGCAGCGCAGCTTCGGTAGTCGATAAGGGTGTCCAGAAGGGCGTGCTGCACAAGAACACCGCCAGCCGCTACAAAGCCCGCCTGAACAAGCGCGTCAAGGCCATCGGCGCAGCGAAATAATTAGCTCCAACCAAAGAGTTTAGAGGCGGACCTTGCGGTCCGCCTTTTCGTTCTATTCGCCATCAACCTATTTCGCTACCAGCTCGCCTTGCGGTTTCCAGCGCAGGATAGGCTTGCGGGCAGCAGCGGTTTCGTCGAGACGAGTGACTCGCGTGTGGTAAGGTGCGTCGGCAATGATTTCCGGCGATTCCTCAGCCTCCCTGGCGATCTGCTGCATCGCGTCGATGAAAAAGTCCAATTCTTCCTTCGATTCGCTCTCCGTCGGCTCGATCATCAGCGCACCCGGAACCACGAGCGGGAAACTCACTGTGTACGGATGGAAACCGTAGTCGATGAGCCGCTTGGCGATGTCGCCCGTCTTGATGCCTTTGCGGGTCTGGATTTTGTCGCTGAAGACCACCTCGTGCATGGTGGGCGTGTCGTAGGGTAGCTCGTAGAAGCCTTGCAGCTTCTTACGAATATAGTTGGCGTTAAGCACTGCATCTTCAGTGGTCTGCCGCAGGCCTTCGGGTCCGTTGGCCATGATATAGGCCAGAGCGCGCACAAACATTCCGAAGTTGCCGTAGAACATGCGCACCCGTCCGATGGACTGGGGACGGTTGTAGTCGAAGCCCAGCGTGCCGTCAGGCTTGGTGACGACCACCGGTGTCGGCAGGAATGGCTCGAGAATCTTCTTACAGGCGACTGGCCCTGAACCCGGACCGCCTCCGCCGTGCGGCGTCGAGAATGTTTTGTGCAAGTTGAGATGCATGACGTCGGCGCCGAAATCGCCGGGACGCACTTTGCCCACCAGGGCGTTCATGTTGGCGCCGTCCATATAGAGCAGCGCACCTTTAGCGTGTAATACGTCGGCGATCTTGTGAATTTGCTGTTCGAAGATGCCCAAGGTGTTGGGATTAGTGAGCATCAGCGCCGCAACATCTTCGTTGACCTGCGCCTCAAGGGACGCCATGTCCACCATGCCCGCGGCGTTTGACTTCAGGTTTTCGACTGCGTATCCGCACATCGCTGCCGTCGCCGGATTGGTGCCGTGTGCCGAATCGGGCACGAGAATTTTCTTGCGCGGATTGCCCTGCGATTCGAGATAAGCGCGCACCAGCAGGATTCCCGTCAGTTCGCCATGGGCTCCAGCCGCTGGCTGCAGGGTAATGGCATCCATGCCGGTGATCTCGATGAGCTGGTCGCTGAGCATCTTGATAATGCGCAATGCGCCCTGCGAAATTCGCTCGGGCTGATAGGGGTGTGCCTCCGCGAGTCCGCCCAACCGTGCAACCGTTTCGTTCACGCGCGCGTTGTACTTCATGGTGCACGATCCCAGCGGATACATACCGTGGTCGACCGCGTAGTTCCAGGTGGACAGACGGGTGAAGTGACGGATGATTTCGATCTCGCTGACTTCGGGCAGCTGGCCGAGGTCTTCGCGCACGGCCTTGCCCAGCAACTCGTTCGCATCGACCGGCGGTACGTCGAGCGGCGGCAGTTTAAACGCTTTCTTGCCGGGAGACGATTTCTCGAAAATCAACCCTTCGTTCTGGCTGATGTGGGTGGTCGCCTTCTTGATTTTGCTGTTCATCGCGCCACCTCCTTCGCCGCCGCGTCAATTGAGGCCCGGGTCGTCGTCTCGGTACAACACCATAGCGACGCGTTACCTAGCTCTGGATAAAATTTCTTGAGCGGGAAGCCGCCGACGATTCGCTGCTCCAGGAGCTTGTCGTTGATTCTGTGCGGATCGCCTTTGGTCTGAATCGCAAACTCGTTGAAGAACGGCGCGCCTTCGAACACAAGCTTGGCGCCGCTCTTCTTGAACTGCTCGGCAGCGTAATGTGCCTTTGCCAGATTGTGCTCGGCCAACTCCTTCATTCCCCGCCGCCCGTAGATAGTCATAAAGATGTTGCACATCAGCGCCACTAACGCCTGATTGGTGCAAATGTTTGAGGTCGCTTTCTCGCGCCGAATATGCTGTTCGCGAGTCGAGAGAGTGAGCACAAAGCCGCGCTTGCCGTTGCGGTCGGTAGTTTCGCCAACCAGGCGTCCCGGCATCTGACGTACGAACTTTTCGAGCGTCGCCATGACGCCACAGTAGGGACCGCCGTAGCCCAAGGGCACGCCGAATGACTGCGCCTCCAGACTCACGATGTCGGCCTCCGCCGGCGGTTTCACGATGCCCAGCGAGACCGCTTCGGCGATCGAGACCACCAGCAGCGCGCCTTTCTTATGCACGATGTCGGCAATCGCCGCGATATCTTCGATTACCCCAAAGAAGTTCGGCGACTGGACGAGCACTCCTGCGGTCTCTTTGTCCACCGCCTTATCGAGGGCCCCGAGATCGACGCGGCCGTTCTTGCTGTAGCCAACGGTTGATAGCGGCATTCCCTGGTGACGCGCATAGGTCGTGATGACCTCGCGGTACTCGGGATGCACGCTGGTGGCGATAACCGACTTGTGCCTTCCGGTCACGCGAACGGCCATCATCAGGCCTTCGGCCGCTCCGGTCGAGCCGTCGTACATCGACGCGTTCGCCACGTCCATGCCGGTCAACTCGCAGATCATCGACTGAAATTCGAAGATCGATTGCAGGGTGCCTTGAGCGATCTCGGGCTGATAGGGCGTGTAAGCGGTGAAAAACTCGCCGCGCGATACGAGAGCGTCAATTACGACGGGCCGATAGTGGGAATACGCCCCGGCGCCGAGGAACGTCACGTAGCCCTGTCCGTTCTCGGCGGCACGGTCGCGAAAGAATTCGACGATTTCGCTCTCTGCGTAAGAGCGGGGAATCTTGAGGTCACCGGCGAGACGATACTCGGAGGGGATGGCGGCGAACAAATCGTCCACCGACTTTACTCCAATGTCGCTCAACATCGTTTCGCGGTCGGATTGAGATTTAGGAAGATAGCGCATGGGTACCTATAACTTTTCTAGGGCGTTGGAAGAATGGCATTGCCAGCCTTATTTTATTCCGGTGAGCGCCCTTGCCTGCGACGACCCGGGTTACTCGATCGCGATCTATCAAGCTCCCGAAGCCGTCGCTCCTTGGCGAGTGTGATCTTAAGCTGCTTCTCTGCGGCTCTCAGCAATCGCGCCGCTCGTGCGCGGAGGTTTTGAATTTCTCCGTCCATCTTCTGCTCGGGGGATGCTCGTCTCGCATCCGAATCTAGTGGCCGCCTTCTTCCGCCGCAAACTTCTCGTAATCGGCTGCGGAAAGCAATTTGCCAGCCTCGGACGGGTCCTTCAGCGTGACCTTAATCATCCACGCCGCATGAGCGTCTTTGTTCACCTCTTCCGGCGAGGCGTTCAGGGTTTCGTTTACTTCGGTCACCGTTCCGGAAACCGGAGCGTACAGATCTGAAACCGCTTTCACCGACTCGACCGAGCCGAAGGTCTGTCCAGCGGTGATCTCAGCGCCAACCTTCGGGAGTTCGACGAACACGATGTCGCCCAGCGAGTCTTGCGCGTGATCGGTGATGCCGATGGTGCCGGTATTCCCATCCACCTTCAGCCATTCATGTTCCTTGGTGTATTTGAAATCTGCGGGATAAGTCATTTGATTTCCTTCTCAGCATTCGGCGTCGGGCCGCTGCGAGGTTCGAATTTTGTTAGATGAACTGAAAGAAGCCTACGACTGCCTTTTGGGACGCTTATAAAACGGTATTGGAACGACTTTACACTTCACCGGCTGGTTCCGAATTTCCACCGCAACTTCGCTGTCGAGTACCGAAAACTCACCAGGCACATAGGCCAGCGCGATGTTCTTCTTCAGGAACGGTCCATACGATCCGCTGGTGACATAGCCAATTTCCTTGCCGCTCAAATCAAGCACCCGGTAACCGTCGCGCGGAATGCCGCGTTCGATGGACTCGAGACCAACGAGCGTCCGCTTGACGCCTTCCGCCTTGGCATTCTCTAGTGCTTTCCGTCCAATAAAGTCGCCCTTCTCCATTTTAAGGAAACGGTCGAGCCGTGCCTCCCAAACATTGATCGACTCCGAGATTTCGTGACCGTAGAGGGACAAGGCACCTTCTAAGCGCAGCGTATTGCGTGCGCCTAGCCCACACGGGACAATACCGAACTCTTCACCCGCCTGCATGACTTCGTTCCAGACTCTTACGCTGGTGGCTTCGTCGCTGGAAACATAGACTTCGAAGCCGTCTTCAGCGGTGTAGCCGGTGCGGGCGATCAGGGTCCCGGGCAAGCCGCACACGGTCCCGTGGGTGAACCAGTAGAACTTCACCTGCGACAAGTCGGCGTCGGTCAGCTTCTGCAGTGTGGCCGCGCCTTTCGGCCCTTGGATTGCAATTTGGGTGTACGCGTCGCTTAAGTGCTCGACCGCACAGTCGAATTGCCGAGTGTTATCTGCCACCCAGCTGACGTCTTTTTCGCGGGTTCCAGCATTGATAACCAGCAAATAGTCGTTCTTTCCGAGTCGATGGACTATGACATCGTCGACAAACGTGCCTTGTGGGTAGAGCATGGCCGAGTACTGGCACTGCCCCAGTTCCAGCTTGGAGGCGTCGTTCATGGTGATGTGCTGGACGGCATCCAGGGCCTGGGGACCGTGGATGCGAATGTCTCCCATGTGACTGACATCAAAGACACCTACGCCGGTTCGGACGGCCAGATGTTCCTTCATCAGGCCGCCGTATTTGGGGTACTCGACGGGCATATCCCATCCGCTGAAATCGACCATTTTCGCCCCCAATTCACGGTGGAGAGCGTTCAAAGCCGTCTTGCGGACAGCGGGTGGGGACTGGGTTTCGGAAGGCAAAATACTTCCCTTCGGCGCACATACGGCGCGAATCAGGATGGGTTAACAAAGTACGGTAACACGCGCATTTTCATGCGGTCAACGGCAACCCACTAGCTCTTCTACGACGTTTTATGTATGGTCAAACATAACCGGGATACAGTACAAAACAGACAGCCACTTCTATTTGCCAGCCCTTTTCTGTTCGGGCCACGGGGCGGCTAGATGCCATGTCTGCTCCGACGTTATTGCAACCCGAGGTTGAAACCGAGCCGATGACAAAAATGGAGTCGGTGAGTCCCAGGACGGTGCTGTGCGTCGATGATGAGCGCATTGGCTTGCGCGTGCGCAAGATCATGCTTGAAAGCCGCGGTTACATTGTCCTGACCGCCAACGACGGCGCTGAAGGCCTCAAGGTCTTTGAGCAGAACCAGGTCGACGTGGTGATTCTGGACTATTACATGCCCGGATTGAACGGAGGGGATGTAGCTTCGGAAATGCGCCGCCGCCGACCCGGTGTTCCCATCGTATTTCTTTCTGCCTATTTCTCGCTCCCGCCCGAAGCGCTCGAATTAGCTGACGCCTTCATTACCAAGGGCGATCCGCCCGATGTGCTGATCGAAAAGATACGGCACTTGGTGTAGGTGTAGCGGTAGTTCACTGTAAATAGCAAAGGGCACACCGGCAGTGCGCCCTTTTTATAGAATTTGGCCAAATCTAGCGGCCGAAGTATTTGGCGTTGCGCTCGGTGTACTCCTTCCACTTCTCCGGCAGGTCGTCGAGGGCGAAAATTGCCGACACGGGGCACACGGGTACGCATGCTCCGCAATCGATGCATTCCACCGGATCGATATACAGCATCTCTTCCGCCGCGAATTTGTCGCTGTCCTTCTTGGGATGAATGCAATCGACCGGACACGCATCCACGCACGCGGTGTCCTTGGTGTTGATACAGGGTTCAGCGATTATATAGGCCATAGAGCGATCTCTCCGTCAACTTTCCTGGTTCGACGACGTCAGGTCGGTGTACTTTGATACTACCAAAATGCAGGTGTTTTGTTGAGCGGGGCGTGGGCGATACAGGAAACCACGCGCCGCCGGTTAGCTGCGGCGCATGGTAGTGGTGCACGTCTTATTTCAGCCCTTGGGCGCAGCCTGCATGGCCCGCATGATGAACTCCTGGATCTCAGGTTTCACCTGCTGCTGGCGCTTTTCCGGCGGCCAGTTGGGAGTGTCGGCGTACATCGCGTTCAGTCCCTTCTGGATTTCGGGATTGCCGCCGGTGAATTGCCCCACGAGTTTGCGCCAACGGGCAGCCAGCGCTTGTGCGGCAGGACTAGCCGGATCTCCACCCAGTGCCGCTTCCACGTCGCGAAATAGCTCGTTCCATTCGCGCGTCACGCGTTCCTGCATCTCAGGCGACCATAGACCTTTGCGTTCCTCGATTTTGCTCTTCGCATCTTCGCTGTAGTACTTGGATGTCCAATCTGTGTCGTTCTGCATTCCGACCCTCCTGATGATTTGTGTGATGAGCGTCCAATCGGGCTCGTGGTCGGCATCCAGCGTGGCTCGCGCCGCACCGATTGCTTCGATGGTGCGGTCTAGCTCGTGCCGCTTGTCAGCCAGCACGATTCGCTGTCGTTCCAACACCTCGGGCAGGTTGCTCGGCGCCGACTTCAGTAGCCTTCCAATGGACTTCAAAGGCAGGCCGAGAAACTTGAGAACAACGATCTGCTCCAGTTGGGCAAGGTCGCGTTGGCTGTACAGCCGGTATCCTGCGTCGCTGCGATGGCTGGGCTTCAACAGCCCCAGCCGGTCGTAGTGATGCAGGGCCCGTACGGTAACACCGGCCAATTCCGCGAACTCCTGTATCCGGTAGAGTTTCGTTGCTCCCGCGTTCACGTCCGCCTCCGATTACAGGATCGGGCCTGACGTTGCGTCAGGGTCAAGCGGAAAAGTGCAGGAATTTTTCGATGGCGTGCCGTGCCGTTCAAGCCCGGACACCGGCAGGCTCGTGCCGCGCGGCGGGCTCGTATTCCACGATGTAGCCCGCCACCGCGCTGGCTGCCACGGTCAGCGGACTCGCCAAGTACATAAGCCCGGGGCCGCTGCGTCCGGGGAAGTTGCGGTTCTGCGCGCTGATTACTACCTGGTCGGGCCGCGTGGAAACTCCCGGACCGGCGTTGATGCAGGCTCCGCAACTTGGCTCGATGACGTGAGCACCCGCCCTCTCGAAGATATCCAAGTAGCCTTTGCGGACGCAGTATTCGCGCGTTTCCTGCGATCCGAACTGGATGTAGAACTGGCAGGTATCGGCAACTCGCCTTCCCTGCTTCAAGGCCGCAGCCAAAACTTGCGCGTACATATCCATGTCTTCGTTCTTACCCGCGGTGCAGGTGCCACCATAGGCAATCTCGACCGGAACCGGGGTGTTCAGCTCGCGCACGAACTTGCCGTTACCCGGATCGCCCGGCGTCGCCACCATGGGATAAATGTCGTTCGCATCTAGCTCGATCACGTGCACGTAGTGGGCGTCGAGATCGCTCTCCAGTCCTTCGATCAGGGTCTCGGCTTCGCGGCGGTTCATGCCGCGGCGCTGCACAAGAAACTCCACCACCTTCTCATCCGGCGCGACGATCCCGGTGAATCCGCCAATTTCGGCCGCCATATTCGTCATCGTCGCCCGCTCATCCACACCCAGCGCCTCGATGGCTTCGCCGGAATATTCAATGACCTTCGCCAACGCCTTACCGTGGCGGATGTAATCCATCGACAGTAACTTCAGGATGAAGTCTTTGGCCGTGACGTTTTCACGGCGCTTGCCGCTCACAATGACTTTCACCGACTCTGGCACTTTCACGCGAACATCTTTTGTAAACCAGGAATTGAAGACGTCGGTGGTACCGATTCCGAAGGCCACACAACCTACAGCCCCGGCGTGCGGCGTGTGCGAGTCTGAGCCGACCACCATCTGTCCGGGAAGCGCGTAGGTTTCGGTAATGATGGAGTGGCAGATTCCTTCCGAGCCTTTGCGGTCGGTCAACTCGCCGTGCAACCGAATGCCGCGCGACTTGGCGAAATCCTGTTGCTTCAACTTTAGTTGCGTTGCCAGATCGAGGAGACCCATCTTGCGTTTCTCTTCCGACAACACCTCATCGAGAAAAGTCAGATGATCGCGGAAGAACAGGATGCTACCCGCATCGTTCACCGGCTCTTCTTTACCCAGATAGTGCTCGTAGAAAATAGCCGCCATCGGCGTAACGTATTCATGGCTGAACCGCAAGTCGGTGCGGGCAAATCCCGTGTCACCGGGCTTGACTGCCTCCACGCCAACTTTGCCGGAGCCGTGCAGCATGTGGCGAGCAAATATCTTTTCCGCGATGGTCATGGGGCGCGGCTTGGTTTCGATCGGCGGCAGAAATACCTTACCCTGCAACCGCGCCACGTTGAACGGGAACAGCCCGCCGTATTCAATCACCTGGCGAGTAATCTCGTCTTCGCCCTCGGTGAATTCGCGCAACTCGATTTCCTGCCCACTGCGTATCTTGTCGATCAGTCCGAAGTCGGTGGCCGTCAGCACGCCAAGGTTCTGGCAGTTCTGCTTGTAAATGCGCTCGATGTTCTCGGCGATCACCAGCTGAATGCCCGCCGCCATCTCGGCATACGGCGATTGCTCGCGGCTCGAACCTTTGCCGCGACGCTTGCCGCTCACACACGCCACAAATCCGCCGCGCTTGACATCGCCGCGCCTGATAGGTGTCTCGCTGCCGCATTTCAGGCCGGTGTAAGGAAACTCACCGAGCGTTTCGTCAAAGAAGAAGCAGATGTGCGCCGGCGTAATCTCGTCGGTGGAAATGTCATCGCGCAATTTCGGATTGCTCTCAGGATGCTGCGTGTCCCACGGCAGGTCTTCGCCCGCCAGTTGGCGCTTGATGAGTTCAGGGTCTTCGGTGAGGAAAAGAATTCGCCCCTGAAGCTTCACTCGATCGGGGCGCTGGGCTACCTTGCGGTTCAATAATGAATCGTTCACTGTGAGATTTTACCGCAGAAAAAGCGGCTGGGAACGATATCGAGCAACCGTTCCAAAATGGCCGTCACCAGGGGGCGCGGCTACTCCTTCGAGGCAGGCGGTGCTGCCTTTTTCACTTCATCGGCAACCCGCGACGCGATGCGGTCCATGACCTGCGACACCGCATCGAACTCATTCATGGCGAGTTGGGTCGAAAACGGAGCCCCGGCAACCACCTGGCCGCCCACTCGATAGAGCTTGTAGTCCACAGTCACCCGATACTCAGGATCCTGCCGTTGTCCGCGCGGATTGTTCGGCTGGCTCCACGTCGAGTTGGGGTTAGTTTCAATCGTACCCGGTACGCGCTGGTAAGGATCCTCGGCGCTCCGCAACTCCAGCAATGTCGTATACAGCACGTAGGCGCACCTCTTGGCAGCGGCTTCTTCGTTGGCCTCATTCGCCGTCGCGGCATCCAAAGGTATTGCTTGCACTTGCAAGTGGGTCTTCTTGTCGGGCTTCATATGGTTCAGCGCCTGCACCAGCCGGTCGCGTTCCAGATTTCCCGGCACCGACCGGTCCGCCTGGTTCTGCATGATGGCCACGCCGACACGAATCGTATTCTCCTGGGCAAATGCAAGGGCCGGACCCAAAACAACGAGGAATGCGGAGGCCACAAGCAAGAATGCGAGTTTGCTCAGTTTTGACATACGACCACCCTTAGCCAAATAGAACCCGATGCGCATCGAAGAGTGTCGGTCACCACTGTTCGCGACGAAGGTGTCGCCGGGCATTCTTGGGCGAGGTACTAACTGGCGGGCGCGCTTCCCGCATTTTTCAAGGCGCCGGCCACTTTCTCGGAAATCTTCTTCATCGTCTCGATAGTCGCGGTTTGCGCACCACTTCTGTCCGATGCCTTGACGGAGCCGCTTGCCTGTTCTGCTCCGTCCGCGACCTTGTTCAACTTATAGTTCACCGTGACAAAGAAATTCTGCATGTTTACACCCGCTAATCCGCCGGTGTATCCCGACTCGGAGTGAATTTCTGCGACATTCGTGGTCACAACATATTCGCACTTCTTCTCCTTGGCCTCGGCCAGGGCATCGTCCGGAGCCGATGCCTTCAGCGTTACCGTTTCCAATCGCGAGTTCTTCTGCTTGGCAAAATCTTTGATGAATGCATTCTGCACGGCGGTCGTAGAGAAGCTGGGGTCGTTTATCTGGAGACCGCCTACCTGCACAGCGGCGACACAGAGTTGTGTCGTTGGGGCCCCTTGAGCCAGGGCCGAAGAAAGCAAGAGCAATACAGCGGCAAGGAGAACGAAAACCGAGCGGATACTCATCGTTTGCCTCCCAACTGAAGTCGGACAGAGTGAATTGCATCGTAATCGCGAATTTACCGCGAATTCCTCAGGAGCGCGAATGCAATTCTTGGCCGGGCTGCGCGAAATACTCTAACTGCGCGTCTTGGCGTATTCGACGGCCGACGGCAACGGTTCCAATCCCCGTCCGGCAAAAATCTCGCGGAAGTTGGCGACGACTTCCTCGTGAATCAGGCCGTTAGTAGCCAGGACTTCGCGGCTATCCAGGCGGAAAAGTGTTCCGTCGAAGCGAGTGACGGTGCCGCCGGCCTCCTGCACGATCAGCACTCCTGCAGCCGTGTCCCAGGGGTTGAGGTTGAACTCCCAGAAGCCGTCGTAGCGTCCTGCCGCGACGTTAGCCAGATCAAGTGCGGCCGAACCTGCTCTCCGTACCCCGTGCGAACGCAAGGTGATCTGCTGATAAAAGTGGATATTCGGGTTCTGGTGCCTCTTGTGGCTGGGAAAGCCAGTGCCAAGAATTGACTCAGCCAAACGCTCGGTCTTTGAGACATGAATCGGCTTGCCGTTAAGGGTCGCACCTGACCCACGCTCGGCTGAGAAGAGTTCGTCGCGCGTCGGGTCGTACAACACGCCGACCTCGAGTTGGTCATCCTTGCGCGCCAAGGCTATCGACACGCAAAAGACCGGATAGCTGTGCGCGAAGTTTGTCGTGCCGTCCAGCGGATCGACGAACCACCGGTACTCTGCCTCGACGTCGCTGCGCGTGCCTTCTTCACCCACGATGCCGTGTTGCGGCCAACGCGCTTGCAAGCGCTCGACGATGAGCTTCTCCGAGGCCCGGTCGGCCGCCGTCACCAGGTCTACATCTCCCTTGTACTCGATCTTGATATGCCGGTCGAAATACGTCATCAGCAGAGCCCCGGCTTCGCGCGCAATCGGCTCCAGGTCGTGTAGGTATTGACTCATTTTTTGCGGATCGGCAGGTTGCGGCTGGACACGATCTTTTCACTACGCGGCTTGCTCACTGCGTCTTCTGAAATGTACGCGATCTCGTGCTTGAAGATGAACAGATTGGGCGCCCCTTCTCGGGTCAGGCGGATCATGCGACGGTCGTAGTACTCAATCCATCCCTGGAAAACGTCCCCATCCATCAGCTTGACGCTGACCGGCGTCTGGGACTCGCCCAACGCTTTCAGGTACGCGGCTTCCTGGTGAGTGTCATCAGGTGGCGGAGTCTTGCCCTTTTGCGTCGCTGAGCTAGTGCGAGAGTCTTTGAAACCCATGCATCGATTCTACACGCCGACCGAGGTCGCGACGGCGGTCACGGTCTCAACCGTAATGTCGTTCACAACTCTTTACGCCGCAGTCTTCTTGTACTGATCGAACGCAGCCAGATACCGGTCGATATCCTTCTTGCTCAGGTAGTACGGCGTGGACAGCCGCAGCTTCGAGGGATCGCCGCCGCGAATCCGGATCTTCTGCGTCTTCCACATCCACTCCTCCAGCGCCATCCGCTTTACGGGAGGAACGTTCACCGTCACGATGGCGCAACGCATCGCCGGATCCGGCGAGGTCCACGACTCTGCTCCGCGCTGCGTCATCTGCGCCAACATGTAATTCGCGAGTTCGCGGTGCCGCTTCTCGATCTTGTCCATACCGATGTCATTCGCCATCTGGATCGACGCCCGCAGTCCCATGAGCGAGGGCACATTCGACGAGCCGATGCGCTGAAACCGTTCTGCCCGTATCTTCTTGTCATCCCAGCCAGCGGTTGTGACCGTGCTCCAAACCTGGTCGATAACTTCGTCGCGCACGTAGAGAAAGCCCGATCCCTTCGGCGCCTGCAGCCACTTGTGCGGACTAGCCGAGTACATGTCACAACCAATATCGTGCACGTTCAGCGCCATCATGCCCGGAACATGCGCTCCATCGACCGCCGACAGAATTCCTTTCGACCGCGCCAGCGCAGACAACTCCTTAGCAGGGAGCACCACGCCCGTGGCCGTCGTAATGTGACTGAAGAAGATCACGCGCGTGCGCGGCGTAATCGCTTCGCTGAACAGGTTCAGCACCTGCGCCGTACTCGTCACCGGCTTGGGCAGCGTGACCATCTTGACTACGACGCCGTAGCGTTTCGCCTTCAGTTTCCAGGGTCCTTCTCCGCTAGGATGCTCCTGATCGGTCATCAGCACTTCGTCGCCCGGCTTCATGTCGATGCCATTGGCGATGTAGCTATTGGCCTCGGTCGCGTTGCGCACCAACGCCAGTTCGTCGCGCGTGCATCCGATAAACGACGCCAGCGGATCGCGGTACGCGTTGTACGGCTCATAGCCCCAGATCGGATAGTTCTCCGGATCTTCCTGCGCCATCTGTTCAGTCTTGGTGTAGCCGTCGAACACCGCGCGTAACACCGGCGCGGGACTCGAGCCCACGGTGCCGTTGTTCAAATAGACTTCGTCCTCTGGGATGAGGAATTGCTTGCGCAGCTCAGCCCAGTACGCTTCCTGGTTATTGCTGAATTGCCTTGGATCGGGCAGAGTCGCCGGTAAGTTCGATAGTTGCGCGAGTAAGGAATGACTCGCCGCCAGGGCGAAGCCAAGTCCTGCTGCGGTGTGCGTCAGAAACTGCCGGCGATCGAGCATGGGACAGACCTCCAAGGTCGGAAGTCCGCATGTTAAGGCCCCAATTGACCGCTGGCAAGCACGAATAGTCCTGGGGAAGTTGTTGGTGCGAAAGGGGGGACTCGAACCCCCACGGTTTTACCCGCCAGATCCTAAGTCTGGTGCGTCTGCCAATTCCGCCACTTTCGCTTTGAAAATCAATCGCTTGCCGTGCACCAGGCACTATTGTACCGCCGAGGCATGGTTCCTGGGACCGCCGACACGCCGTGCTGCGGCTGAATCATCATGTTTAGCCTCCGCTTTAATCTGACGCCGGGCAGGCCCGTGCGGCCCCAAGTCCGTCTTGCTGACTTGTTGTTCGTAATCCTTTCGGTATACGCTCTGTTACTCATCGGCGACTCGAACGGCTGCTTCGCTTGAGTGGCGCATGAAGGAAATGACTGCCAACGACGACCTCGAACGGTTCCGAACCGGTACAGCGAAGTACGCTTCCTATCTCGAGACTCCCGAGGGCCGATTGCGCCTCGATCTTGCCTATGCCAATTTGCAGGACTTTCTTCCGCAAACCACACGGTCTTTGCGCGCCCTCGATCTTGGGTGCGGGACCGGAGCCATGGCAGTGCGTCTGGCGCGACTTGGTATTCACGTCACGTTGCTGGATGCGTCGGAATCGATGCTGGATTTCGCGGAGCGTGCAGCGCGGGAAGCAGGAGTGACGGAGAGGATTGCGCTGAAGCACGGCGATGCTGCGCAACTCGCGAGTCTGTTCGACGCCGAATCGTTTGATGTAGTTCTTTGCCACAATATCCTGGAATATGTTGACGATCCATGTGCTGTCTTGCGCAGTGTGGCGCGAGTCTTGCGAGATCGATCCAGCATAATCTCGATATTGGTGCGTAACCAGGCAGGCGAGGTGTTAAAGGCTGCAATACAAGACGGCGACCTGAAGGCGACCGAGCGTAATCTCACCGCTGAGTGGGGACATGAGTCGCTGTATGGAGGACGAGTGCGGCTATTTTCGGCGGAGAGCCTGCGAGCAATGCTGCTCGAATCGTCACTTGCGGTAACTGCGGTGCGTGGCGTTCGAGTCGTGTCGGATTACTTGCCGCCGAGCGTTTCACGAAATGATGAGTACGAGCGAATTTTAGAGCTAGAGCGCAGACTGGGCAGGCGACCGGAGTTTGCCGCAGTCGCCCGCTACGCGCATTGCCTGGCACATCGACCGGAACTCGCATGACACCTGACGGCGGTATTTCGCTTGGGCTCGGCCTTACCAACGAGTGCAATCTTGCCTGCTCCTTCTGCTACCGCGATCCGACTCGCACGGATCGTCTCTCGTTGGATCAAGTGAAAGCCGTGATGGAACGCTTGCCGGTGCGGTCGGTGAATCTCGGCACGGGCGAGAACGGAATGCATCCCGACTTCAGGGCAATTCTGTCGTACCTACGAACGAAGCCGGTCAAGCTTACGATCACGTCCAACGGCCATAGTGTTGAAGTTCTCGAAGACAGCGAACTGCGTGCGTTTCATGACGTCGAGTTCTCGCTCGATTACCCGACGCAAGCCGACCAGGATGCACAACGCGGAGACGGCAATTGGGAGCTCATCCAACAACAAGCAAATCGTTGCGTGAAGTTGGGCGTGCCGGTAACCATAGTTGCGGTAATGATGAAGTCGAACTACCTGCGTTTAGCTGATGTGGCGCGAGTCGCAAAAAAATTTGACGCTCCTTTGCGAGTGAATGTGTACCAGGCCGTACGGTCGGACGTCTATGCCCTCAGCTATGAAGAGTACTGGGAAGGGTTTCGTCGGCTCTTTGAGGAGACCGATGTGATCGCGATTGGCGAGCCGCTGGTGCGCGCGATGGCAGGACTTCCACCGCTCCGGGGCGGTTGCGGCGTGAGCACGGTGCGCGTAACCCCAAGAGGCACGACACAACCCTGCGTCTATTGGCCAGGATCAGGGGAGCCGCTTTCAGACTTGATCTCGATGGGGCTCGACATTCTGGAATCCGCGCCCTTCGAACAAGCCTGCACGCTTCCAGATGCATGCCGACCTTGCGAGTTCCGCGAGTCGTGCCACGGCGGATGTGCCGGGCGGCGACGCTTGCAAGGTGCGTTGCTGCAGCCCGACTACTATTGTCCGATCATTCGCGAAGAACGGCCGAGGCTCGAGGTGTGCATGGCCGAAAATCGCGATTTACCCAAACTCCGCAGCTCCTGCACGACCGTTGTGATCGCCCGATAGGGGCGATTACTTTCCTACTGGAAAACTCGGCTGTTGGGGGTTCCCCCCTCCCCCCACCCATCCTGAAAACAAAGGGTTTGTAGGGAAGTTGACGATAGCAGCTTGCCGCACATCCATTCTGTGATTCAGATCACGAAACGGCTGGTTTCAAACAGAGGTTCAGGGGGCGGACGCGAATTAAACAAGGCTCCCTAGATAGCGGATGAGAACAGGCATCTCACACGTAATGGGGATCGACCTGTGCGGGCACCGCCCGCACACCACTCACTCGGAGGATATGCTAGCCGCCTATTGCGCGGGCATCCATTTGTCGGAACCGACCAGCTTCACGGCCACATTCGTCATGAAGATGTGGAGCGGCTTGCCGTCGGCGGTGCCACGGTGCTCGGTTGAGAACAGCAGAGGACCCGCCTTCTTATAGCCTGTCCAGGTTGCGATGACGAGGCTTGGCTTGGCGTTCCCGCCATGGTGGAACTCAAGCACCTCGACCCGGTTGTCTTTTCCAACGTAGAGATTCCAGGTATCGCCGGGCGTATAACCGCCTGCTTCCGAGGGATACTTGACCGAAACCAGGTCGGCCGAGCCGGTGCCCATCGGCAGTTTCTGCATGCCTTGATCGGTGACGGTGGCGGTGGTGTCCCAGTAAGCATGGAAGGGGAACAGAAGCCAATAATTATCGTTGATGAAACCGGAGTCGACCTTCTTCACGGCGTCGGACTGGCTGCTGACCTCAGAGCGCAGGTAGGTAACGTTCACCGGCTTGCCGTCCGGATCTTTGCCCTCGAAGGAGACCTTGTTGGTCTTGGGTTCCCAGGTCCACGTGCGACTGAGTTTGAACAGTCCGGTGACTTCGCCGTTCCAGGTGTAGCGGATCGCCTCGATCTTGTCCCACGAATCGATGCCGTAGGTTTTGGCGATCTGGTCGAGAATTGGCGCGCGCTGTTGCGCTGCCAGAGTCGCAGTGAAGATCAACAGCAGGCTGAAGGCTAGAAGGCGGATCACATCGAGTCGGCCCATGTTTCTCATGAATGTCCCTCCTCGGTGAATTGAACAGACGTTGGCTTGGATGAGCCCCCGCGATTTCCGGATACAGAAGTTGTGGGATGAGCCGGAGTCACCGACCGCGTACGGCGGCGCACCGCAATCACGACGCCAGCTATTGCCACGCATCCGTATTCCACGAGTATTGCCCAACCAGGAAGCGACCCCCATGGACGTCCGAGTGTGCGCAAGTGCCACATTATGTATACGGGGACAATGCTGACGGTCCAGATGATGATCAGCACGGTCGAGGGCGACGTCAGAAATGGCAGCAGCCAGAGCAGGTACCACGGGAATACGGCGGGGGCGCAGAGAAGCGAAGCTGCCATTGGCGACGCAAACTGGGCCGGAGACCACTCGGGCGATGTGAGTCTCAGCCAGGTTGCGACAACTAGTCCGACAAGCGCTGCCAGTACGACGAGCAACTGCGGAGGCACGACGCGGTCGAGCATCGCAAACACAGGACCATTGAAGCGGAAAGTCTGCACATACGTACCCAGCGAGCCGACCGGAATACGGCCGTGATTAAGAAATGGTACGTACAGAAGCGCGACCACGGCCGCGGCGAAGGCCGCATCGCGAAGGCGAACCCGTTTCCAGTAGAGGGGCAAGAGGACGACCGGCAGAAATTTCACTGATACAGCCAGCCCCAGTGCGACGGCCGCAGTCGTCCGCCATCGGCGCACTAGCGCACCGGCGGACACCACCAGCAACAGCGCGCCCACGATGTCGATGTGACCGCTTCCGGCCACCTCGATGGCCAACAAGGGGTTCCAGGCGTACGCGAGAACCAGGTGCGGTCCCCGCCGGGTACAACGTAAGACATCGAGCAGTAAGAAAACAGTTGCGAACTCGCAAACGACGAATGCCACTTTCATCGCAAAGGTCGATTCGTGAATGGCGGTTACCGCGCGGAAGAATAGCTGTGCCCCCGCTGGATAGGGGCTTGGTAGATCCGGGTTGTTCAGGTCGCGGGTTTCCGCGGTATGCAATCCCTTGGCAGCAGGATCGCTGGGAACGACAAGATAGGGGTTGTAGCCGAGTCGCTGCAGGCGGCCATCCCAAACATATCGATGGATATCATCATCGGCGCCGGAGGGCAGCCGCAGAAATGCAATGTTCCACGCCGCAGCCAGGACGAGCCCAATAACGACAACGCGTCGGGAAAATCCTGGCGAAGCGAAAAACTCGCGGACTGCTAAGAGGTACGCGATGCCCGCAAGCGTCAACCAGGCCATGAAGGCCGGTCCGCCCCTGTCGCTGAAGTTTCGGGAGCAGATCGTCAGCGCCACGCACAACGTGACGCCGAGCACGTACACTCTCAGCTCGGGAGTGAGCTTCACATTTCTCCCGTGCCGGTCCGTAGTTGTGCCGACGCAAGCTCCCACTCTTTCAGCCACGCGGCCGTGCGAGGAGCTCGTACCGGAGCCAGACGCAACTCCGCTGCCAGGCGAGTCAGGTCGTCAGCTACATCAATATCGTAAAAGGTATCTACGAAACCTACGGATAGCTCAAGAGTTCGTGCACGCGAAAGCAGCCTCTCAAGGGCAGTCCTGGTGCCCATTCCGTCGCCGGTGAAAAGCGCAGGATGAGAAGCCTTTGCTCCGACGAGATAGTAGCCTCCGTCGTGCGTTGGTCCAACGACCACGTCATGGGCGGCCAGCGCTTCGAACGCGTCTTCGAGAACAGAACGCGGCAGATGTGGGCTGTCGCTGTTGAAGGCAATCGTGCGTCGTTGGTGAACCCCGGCGAAATGGGCAAATACCGACGTAAGGCCCGCGGCAAGGCCGTCACCTTTCTGGGCAACTACGGTCGCTTGATTGCCTGCCATTTGCGACAACTCGTTTACGTCGCCGTCCGGGCACATGACGGCAACTTCCACATCGCCCAATGACCTCGCCAGTGCCAGAGTGTCTTCCAGGAGACAGCAATAGAAAGCGGTGACAGCCGCGGGAGAAAGGCTGGACGCAAGACGGGTCTTGACCGCGCCCGGTCGGGGGGCTTTCGCCATGATCACCAGCACACGGTCACTGCCTGACGAACGCGCCTCCGTCTCGTTTGTGGGTTTCATAAAATGTTGACGCGGATCTAGGCTGGCCGTGGTGTCCCGGCTCTTCGATGCCGGAAATAATAGCGCACTATCAAGCTGAGAATGAACCAACCGGCGCCGACGGTACCCTTCAGCGTACCGCTGATCTTCGACTTTCCGATGCGGGGGTAGTAGCTTACCGGGACTTCAACTATGCGGTATCCAGCCAGAACGCCTTTGAGGATCATCTCAACTGCCCAGCCATAAGTGGTCTCTTCCAGAGCGAGTGCGCGTAGTACATCTGCGCGGGCAGCGCGAAACGGGCCGAGATCTGTGATGTCCAGTCCATAGAGAACCCTGATCAGGCTGGCGGCGAGACGATTCCCAAACACTTGATGCCAAGGCAACGCGCCGGCAGAATGCTGCCCGTGCAGGCGGGAACCGAGCGTGATGTCGGCACGCCCCTCAACGATTGGCGCTAAGAGAATAGGTAGTTCAGAGGGCCGATCGCTGTAGTCGCCATCGAGGAACACAACCACGTCAGGGGAATTTGCTGTGGCCAGACCCGTGAGGCACGCTCGCCCATAACCGCGACGGGGTTCCTGAACCACGTTGGCCCCCATCCGTGCAGCGATCTCGGGCGTCCCGTCAGTCGAGTTGCTGTCAACAACGATGACCTCCGTCGTAAGATCGGACGGGAGATCCGTTAGCACGCGTTCGATCGCCTGCGCTTCATTATGAGTAGGAATAATGACGGACACTCGCACTATAGGTGGCTCAGATTAACCACCACGGGGCATTGGGCCACCGATGCGACAGCCATGCGTCAACGCCCCACCTCCGGCCCGCGCTCCCGATGGCGAGCCCGAGCGATGCGAGGACGGGAACCAGCAGCTCCCATATCCACGAGGTGCCCCACTCCGAGACCCAAAGGCTGCCGAGATACAGAAAAGCCACAAATGCGGCCGGGCGGGTAAGCAGACCGATGATGAGCAGGATGCCGAGGGATATCTCGGTCATGGCCTGCAGAGGAGCGGCCATTGCGGCATGGCTTGCCGCCACGCCCATCACTGCCTTCCACGCATCCGGTGCATGACTGTGCTGGATGTAGTAGCTGATGAGGCCAGCGTAACCCGCCGGTGTGTAGAGACCCTTCCCGAGATTCTCGAAAAAGACCGACACAAACATCGCGCCGATCGTCAGTCGCACGATCGCCAGACCGTTTGCGGCTTGCGGTTGGCTGGCCACTATACTTGCGTCACTTCGCAATGAGGATGCAGTCGTTGTCATTGTGAACCTCGTCCAGTGGATGCTGTGAAATATTCGGCAGGCTCAAATCTTGTCGTACTGAACCAGGGGTACGAATTATCGCTTACGTACCTTCCTCCGCGGCCTGACAACTCGCGCCGGCTGTTGATAGAATCCAGACCATGTCCGCCGATTGAGGAGTGTCTCTATGAGGCTGCGAGTTCTCCCGTTGTTGCTGCTGCTCTGTTTGCCGGCAGGGCAAATGGCCGCCCAAACCACTTCGAATCCTGAGAAGTTCAGTCCGCCGTCGCGCACCTTTCGATTCACCTACAGCTTTACGGTAAAAAACATTCCAGCGGGCACCAAGATGGTGCGGGTGTGGGTCCCAGTGGCACAAACCGACGAGCATCAGACGGTGCGCCTCATCGAGACCAACGCCGCCGCGAAATCGCAGATCACTCGAGAGCTGGAATATGGCAACAGGATTCTGTACGTGGAGTTGCGAAATCCTGCGCAGAGTACCGCGAGCTTCAAGCTGGTGTATGAGGTAACGCGCAAGGAATTCTCGCGCGGCGACTACGCGCAATTGGAGCGCAAAGACAGCAAGCCTGGCTTGGTGCCAGCGTCAATGACGCGCTTCGTCGAGCCCGACCAACTCATTCCCACCGATGGAAAGATGAAGGCGCTCGCCGACCAAGTGACGGGCAACGCAACCGGGACGGTCGCCAAGGCTAAGGCTGCCTACGATTACCTCTTTACGACCATGAAATACGACAAATCCGGGACGGGATGGGGGCGGGGCGATGCGGTGTGGGCGTGCGATGCCAAGCACGGCAACTGTACGGACTTCCACTCGCCGTTCATCGCGATGATGCGGGCGGACGGAATTCCTGCCCAGTTCGACATAGGATTTCCACTGCCCGAAGGCCAGACTTCCGGAGACATTCCCGGATATCACTGCTGGGCTCAGTTTTACAGTAAGAACATCGGATGGATTCCCCTCGATATATCGGAGGCTTGGAAAGCCCAGCAGAAGCGCGATTACTTCTTCGGCACGATTGATGCGAACCGGGTGAAGTTCTCCACCGGGCGCGACATTACGCTGGTCCCCAAGCAAGACGGGCCGGCGCTCAATTACTTTGTCTACCCGTACGTCGAGGTCGACGGCAAGCCCTACGACAAGCTCGACAAGCAGTTCAGCTTTGAGGAAGCGAAATCTGCCAACTAAAGGTCAAAGGTCAATCACCACATCTGCGTTTGGCTGTGAGCAGCACACCAGCACATTCCCCGAAGCTGGTCGCTCGAGCGGCTCGGGGCTGTAAGAAATCGAGCCGCCAATCAGACCGGTCATGCAGGTATGGCAGACACCCGTGCGGCACGACCATCTCACCGGAACGTCACACGCTTCGGCGAGTTCGAGCAAACTTTTGAACTTAGGATCCCAGGGGACGGAGATTCTACTACGCGCAAACGATACCGAGGGCCCGGAACCGGCGGTCCCAGGTGGCAGGTGCGGAGTACGAGGAATCTCCCCCATACCAGGCGTAATCGCTTCCAAGGCGCCGAAAATTTCCGCGTGCACGTTCTCGGCGGGGACATTCCACTTCTTAAGCCCCTCGCGCATCGAATCCAAGAAAGACGATGGACCGCAGAGATAGAATTCACTATTCTGTGGTACCCCAAGCTTTTCGAGCAGAGCTACTTCAATGTGACCGGGAGCGTCGAAGTCCACCCCAAACCGGTCGGTTGCAGTGGGCCTGCTGTACACGATGTAACTTCGTTCGCGAGAGAGCTGCTTTAGTAGAGAACGCGATTCTTCCGCGAATGGATGATCATTGCGATTACGCGCTCCATAGATCCACCAGACCTGGAGTGGTGATTTTTCGGCAGCGAGTGCGTGCAGCATCGACAGGACGGGGGTTGCACCCACACCGGCGCTGAGCAGAACAACAGGATTTCCGTCGGGTCGTAGAGTAAAACTCCCCCGCGGCGCGCTGACTTCCAATACATCTCCTTCACGGACGCGGTTGCACAGAAACGCGCTTCCAATCCCATTCAGCTCGCTCTTGACGCTGATGCGGAAGTGATCGGCTTCCGGCAGGTTGGACAAGGAATAACTGCGAAGGACGGGTGGTTTATCCGGATCCACCTGCAACCGCAACACAACAAACTGACCCGGCTGGGCGGCGAGGGGCAGCCCATCGGTCGGCACCAGGATGAAAGACGTCACGCTATCGCTTTCCTTACGGATCTGCGCGACTCGCATCGGTTTGAATCCGGGCCATGCCGGCGCTTGCTCTTCGTTCGCGAGCCCCGGATTCCCCTCTACGGTTTTTGCGCCCGACTCTTGCTGGAGTATCGCCTGGAAAGACGCTCGCCAGCCCTCGCTGAGCGCTGGAATGCGGAGCACGCTTTCGACCTGCTCCCGAGAATGCCCTGGCAAATACAGCAGAGCATCCACGTCTGCAACCGTCATCCGTTCTGGACCATCGGCGACTTTTACGATGTCATCGCCCGCACCGACTTCTCCTTCCTGCAACACGCGAAAGTAGAAGCCTGGTCTTCGGTGTGCCACAAGCAGCGCCGGCATGCGCGCCTCATTCATGCGAATGCCGACTCGATAGCACGTCACGCGCGGCTGGGTCACCTCAAATATTGCATCGCCAATGCGGTACTGATCACCGATGCAGACCTCGTCATCAGAAAGACCATCGACCGTGAAGTTTTCTCCGAACTGGCCGAAGCTGAAATCATTGCGACCCAGGAATTGCTCCCAGTAATGGCAGGAGTCCATCTGATAGACAAATACGGCGCGCTGCTCTCCACCGTGACCGGCGAGGTCCCCTTGCGCGTCGCCATCAATGTTGAGCTTGCGCACCATCCGCCGTTCCTTCACTGATAATTTCCAGACCGCCGTTCGGACAGTCTTGCCTTCCCAAGTCACATCGCGTGGAAGGCCGACATTTACTGAAAGCAGCCGGGCCATCAGCAACTCCTCCTGGCCCCAATCGCTCCAGTACTCGCGAAGGCGGGTGAACGGTCGAGGCGACAAGAAACTTGCAAGACTTTTCTCCGGTTAAATACCCTTGATTTCGCCTCCATCCATTCGGACGGAGGTACCAGTCATCCATTTCGCTGCGGGCGACACCATGAATGCGAGCAGGTCGGCGATCTCTTCCGGACGTCCGTAGCGACTAATCCCGGCTTCTTCTGGAAATTTTCTTGTCGCCTCTTCCACACTCATATTGTGCGCCAGTGCCCATTTCTCCAGGAAGGAGCGTCGTCGTCCAGTCATTACCGGGCCCGGCACAATGCTGTTGACCTGCACACCATCTTCAATACCTTGTTCCGCGAAGGCCTTGGCAAGCGCCGTGATGGCTGCATTGGTCGCCGCAACCGCTGCGAAGGCCGGTTTGGGGTCAAGTGAGGCACTCCCCGACATGAATACGACGGAGCCCTTTGACTTTTTCAGTGCGTCCCAGGCGAATATCGTCAAGCGTCGCGCGCCGTGCAGCTTCAGCTCCATACCGACTCGCCATTGCGAATCTGTCATCTCGAACAAATCGATTTGCGGCACGGCCCCGGCGATGTTCAGCAGTGCATCAATCCTTCCGAAACGATCAAACGTGGCCTTGACCAGTGCTTCGGCAGATTCGATTTTGCTTAAATCAAGATCGCAGATAAGAGGCTCGGCCCCCGCCGTCTTGACGGCATCCGCCACCTCGTTCAGTGCATTGGCATCTCGCGCAGCCAGCACGATCGCCGAGAAGTCGCGCGCCAATCGAATGGCGGTTGAGCGACCGATACCCTGGCTCGCTCCGGTAACGATCGCAACAGAATTCACAATTTCTCCTTCCTGTTTCCGCTCAAGACGACACTGCCTGCTTCGCCTCCAGGATGATGTCCACAACTTTCTCTGGCGCGGTGAGCAAGGGTGTGTGATCGACGGCGAACGACCAGGTTGTAGCTTTCATCCGGTCCGCCATGAAGTGTTGGGTTTTGGGGTTGATCATGCGGTCTTCCTCGGCGATCAGGAACCAGGAAGGCTTGGATCTCCATGCTGGTTTTGGAGCCGGCTCTTGTATGCACTTCAATGCGATTGGCCTCTGCACCGCTGCCACTAGGGCGATTTGGTCGGCGGTCGCATTCTGTGCGAAAGCATTTCTGAAGCCAGCTTCGGGCATCCAAATGAGACCGTCGCCATCCGGAGCGAGTTGAGGCGCCAGGCCATGTCGTTCATCACGATAGAAAACCTGCGCAACGGTCTCGCCCTCGTCTGGAGCCAACGCTGCGATATAAACCAGCGCCTTCACGCGTTCGTCGTTTCCCGTGGCGATAACAGCACCCGCATACGCATGACCGGCCAGAATCACCCTGCCCTCCGTACGTGCGATGGCACGCTTCAATGCCGCGGCGTCATCGCCTAGTGAGGTCAGAGGGATCGGAGCCGCGATTACTCGCAACCCGTCTCGTTCAAGGCCGAGAATTACGTCTCTCCAACTCGAACCATCGGCCCACGCTCCGTGAACCAAAATTACGGTAATGTTTCCAGGAACTGACACGTCTCAAATCCTTTCTGCTAGTCCGAAGAAAAGAGTTGCCACATCAGCCCAGCGCTTTAGCCGAGAAATTTCCGAATATGTTCCGCAATAAATGCGCTGGAATCTTCCAGCGCGAAGTGGCCGGTATCAATCAGGTGCAGTTCCGCCTTCGGGATGTCCCTTTGGTAGGCCTTGGCTCCTTCGACGGTGAAGAACGGGTCGTTCTTTCCCCAGAGAATCAGCATTCTCGGCTGCCGGCTGCGGAAGTACTCATGCCAACGGTCATACAACGCGACATTCGACTGATAGTCGTAAAGCAGATCAAGCTGAATTGCATCATTGCCCGGACGATCGAGGAAGAACTGGTCCACCGTGTAGGAATCCGGGCTGATTCGGTCAGGGTCTGCGACACCATGGGTGTACTGGAACATCGTCGTTTGCAGCTTCAGGAGTTCACGCACGGGCTTCTCGGTCTCGGAATTACGACTGGCCCAGAACGGCTTCATCGGATCGAATGCACCGCCGATGCCCTCGGCATACGCATTACCGTTCTGCACGACGATGCTTTGAATCGCATCGGGATGTTTTGAGGCAATCCGATAGCCGACGGGCGCGCCGTAATCCTGCACATAGATGCTGAACTGCTTCAGACCCAGATTCTTGAACAGCAAATCCTCGACATGTTCCGCCAAATTGTCGAACGTATAGTTGAACTCCTTAACTGTGGGAGCATCGCTATAGCCGAAGCCCACATAGTCCGGAGCAATGACGTGAAGCTTGTCCGCTAGTTGGGGTATCAGGTCGCGGAACATGTGGGAAGAACTGGGAAAGCCGTGGAGAAGGACGATCGTCGCCGAATCCTTGGATCCGGCTTCACGATAGAACATGCTTCGTCCTCTCACATTGGCGTGATGATAGGTCGTCATAAAGCGTCCCCTCCGTTCGGTTGATTTACCGATCTGCGTTGGATGGCCGAGCAAGCCGAGGCAGCAGAGTTTGGGATGTTGTGACATCATCAAAAGTTTCGAGGTGGTGATAGCCTCTGGGTCGCCCGGGAGAGCAGAGCGCTACTGCGGGCCATAGCGTGCTCACGCCACGACAGGCTGTCGCATGAAAGCTCGCATTTGGCGAACGCTCAACTCTATCTGCCGAGCGCTATTCGTCCCTCGTTTGCGCGGCGTGCCGCACTGCCGTTGCAATTTGAGGCGGAATCGGGAACAATCCTTCGCTAAGGTGTGGGGCGTGCCGGCCCAATTCAGTTTGGCCCGGCTGATCCGCGCGCCCGGTTTAACCTCCATGCCGGGCCGTTCGTAAAATCAACATCAGGAGCAAGGGATGAGTTCGGTTCGAGTTCTTGTCGGAACCCGCAAGGGTGCGTTCATTTTGTCGTCGGACGGTAAGCGCGAAAAGTGGGACGTCAGTGGCCCGCATTTCACTGGCTGGGAGATGTATCACCTCAAAGCGTCTCCCGCCGATCCCAACCGAATCTACGCCTCGCAATCCAGCGGATGGTTCGGGCAAATGATTCAGCGCTCCAACGACGGCGGCAAAACCTGGGCGGCGGTCAGCAACAAGTTCGTGTATGACGGCGTTCCCGGAACGCACCAGTGGTACGACGGTACGCCGCATCCCTGGGAGTTCAAGCGGGTATGGCACCTCGAGCCTTCGCTCACCGATCCCGATACGGTTTACGCCGGCATAGAAGACGCGGCGCTCTTCCGCACTACCGACGGTGGCCAGAACTGGCACGAACTGCCCGGGTTGCGCCGACACGGTTCAGGCCCGCATTGGCAGCCGGGCGCGGGCGGCATGTGCCTGCACACTATCATTCTCGATCCGAGTGATCCCCTGAGGATGTTCATCGCCATCTCCGCGGCGGGCGCCTTCCGCACCGATGACGGTGGCGTCACCTGGAAGCCGATCAACAAGGGACTGTATTCGCAATACATTCCCAATCCCACGGCTGAAGTCGGACACTGCGTGCACCACATCGCCATGAATCCGTCGCGCCCGGGCGTTCTGTTCATGCAGAAGCACTGGGACGTGATGCGCAGCGACGACGCCGGCGAGCAGTGGCGCGAAGTCAGTGGCAATCTGCCCACTGATTTCGGCTTCGTCATCGACGTTCACTCGCATGAACCGGAGACCGTCTACGTTGTCCCTATCAAGAGCGACTCGGAGCATTTTGTACACGACGCGAAACTGCGCGTGTTCCGCAGCAAGAGCGGAGGCAATGAATGGGAGCCTCTCACCAAAGGACTACCGCAGGAAAATTGCTACGTGAACGTATTGCGCGACGCGATGGCAGTGGACAAGCTGGATGCCTGCGGCGTGTATTTCGGCACAACCGGAGGACAGGTGTATGCCTCGAACGACGCGGGTGACAGTTGGAACGCAATCGTTCACGACCTGCCTGCAGTGCTCTCGGTCGAGACCCAGACATTGCCATGATTCGGGTTGTGCTGCCACAGCACCTGCGCACGCTGGCGCACATTAGCGGCGAAGTCCGGCTTGATGTTGCGGAACCGGTGACCCAGCGTTCGGTGCTCGACGCACTAGAAGCGCGCTATCCAATGCTGCAGGGAACGATTCGCGACCACGTCACCCAGAAGCGGCGAGCGTTCTTGCGTTTCTTCGCCTGTGAAGAGGATCTGTCGCACGAGTCGCCAGACACGCCACTTCCGGCCGCGGTAGTTTCTGGCACTGAGCCGTTTCTAATTATTGGCGCAATCGCGGGCGGATAGCCCCACCTTACTCAAAGCGCAGGCCCAAATCGCACAGGAGCACAGCCGCCCAAGCGGCTTCCCCCCAAGCAAGGTTTATTGCACCGTCAGCAACGTAGTTCCGTTGATTCCGTTACTAAAGGTCGCCGTGATCGTCGTCTGGCCGGGCGAGGCCGTGTTGGCCACGCCACTGCTATTGATGGTCGCTACGGTAACGGCGGACGAGGTCCAGGTTACCTGTGTAGTCAGATTTATGAGACTACCGTCACTGAAGGTCCCGGTGGCAGTGAAGTTCACCGAGTTCCCATGAGTTACGGTCGGGTTGCTCGGTGTTATGGCGATGGACACCAGGGTCGCATTGGTCACATTGAGTTGCGTCTGTGGGCTCACAACGCTGGCAAACACAGCCGTAATGAATGTCTGTCCCGGAGCAACGCCGGTCGCTAGACCTTGCTGGCCGACTGCGTTGCTAATGGTCCCGATCGACGGTTGGCTCGACGCCCAAGTTACATTTGTCGTCAGGTTTTGAGTTTGACCGCTGGCGAAAGTACCCGTCGCGGCGAACTGCAACGTAACGCCTTCGGGAACCTGACCCGGCGAAGGTGTGATCGTGATGGAATTGAGCGGCGACGAAGTCACCAGGACGCCGGCCATGTTGCTGGTCACGCTTTGATACGTAGCGGTGATATTTGCCGTGCCGGCGCTCTGACCAGTGGCAACGCCCCCGGTGGTGGTGATCGAGACTACGGAAGGCGTATCGGACGCCCATGCGACGAGATTGGAAATGAACTGCGTGGAACCGTCGCTGTAATGACCAACCGCCTGGTAGGTAATGCTGGAGCCCGGCGCTAAGATCGTCGAGGTTGGAGTGACTGCGATGCTCGTAAGTGTCGCGGTGCTCACGGTGAGTTGTGCGTTGCCGGGGAGGGTCTCAAACGTGGCCGTCACGGTTGTCGTGCCGGGCGTGAGTCCAGTCGCGATGCCGAGGTTGCTAATGCTGGCGATCCCGGTGGGCGAAGTAGTCCACGTCGCAGTTTGGCTGACGTCCTGGGTGCTGCCGTCGGTGAAGGTTGCAACCGCGCTGAATCGCTGCGAGACGCCAACGGGAATGGTTGGCGCGATCGGTGTCACGGTAACCGACGCCGCTGTAGCATTGGTCACATCGAGAGCCAACGTCTGGTTTACCCCGTTGTAGCTCGCCTGAATATTGACCGGATTGCTGGAGTTGGTGACCGATTGCGCGGTTACCAAGCCTGAGTGCAAGCCAACTGTGGCGATGGTGGTATTAGACGAACTCCAGGTCGCGACGTTGGTTACGTTGAGTGTGCTGCCGTTGGTCAAAGTCGCGGTGGCAGTGTACTGACGGCTCGTAGTCTGGGCCAGCGTCGTAAGGTTCGGGGTGATGGCGATGGACACCACGGCAGCCGGAACCACCGTTGCGGTGGTGCTGCCGACGATCGTGCCCTTGGTTGCCGAAATCGTAACTGGGCTGGTCGTGGTGTTCACTCCGGTCGCTATACCGCTGACCGTAATGGTGATCTTTGTGGTGTCGGACGACGCCCATGTGACAGAGTTAGTGATGTTTTGCGTCGAAGAGTCGCTGTAGGTTCCGGTTGCAGTGAACGCCTGCTGGGTCTGATAGACGATCTGGGGATTTGCCGGCGTCACTGCGATCGACACCAGGGTTGCGGACGTGACCGTCAGCGTTGCCGCCGGGCTCGTGACCGTTCCCATCGTGGCGGTGATCATCGTCATCCCGGCCGTGGTGCCGGAGGTGGCGAGTCCTTGAGTACCTTGCGAATTACTAATGGTCGCAACCGTGGTGTTCGATGAATTCCAGATCACGCTGGTCGTTAGGACCTGGGTGCTGTGGTCAGCATAAGTACCGGTCGCGACATATTGTTGGGTCGTCTGCTGTGCGATCGAAACCGTCACGGGCGTCACCGCTATTGAAACCAGCGGATTCGTGATGGTCAGAGTAGCTGTCCCGGAGATGTTCCCCTGGGCTGCCATGATGGTTGAAGTCGTGTTTGGCGTGACCGCGGTTGCCAAACCTCCAGCGGTTATGGTCGCGCCGAGCGAGGCACTCCACGTCACGCTCGAGGTGATGTTTTGGGTGCTGCCGTTGGCGTAGGTTCCGGTCGCGGTGTACTGCTGCATCTGTCCGGGGTTTAAGGTCATCGTCGCTGGTGCCACCGCTATCGACACGAGCGGGTTGGTAATCGTCAGGAGGGCACCGTTCGAGACAATCGCGCCCTGGGTAGCGGTGATGGTCGAGGTCGTGTTCGGGGTAACTCCCGTCGCCAGGCCTCCGGCAGTAATCGTTGCGCCAGCGGTCGCATGCCACGTCACGCCAGTGGTTATGTTCTGCGTGCTGTTGTTGGCATAGGTTCCGGTCGCGGTGAACTGCTGCGTCCCGTTGGGCGCGACCGACGCAGACGAAGGCGTGACCGCGATCGACACCAACGGATTTGTGATGGTGAGCGTGGCTGAGTTGGAGACGATATTGCCTTGCGTCGCGGTGATGGTAGAGGTCGTGTTTGGCGTGAGGCCTGTTGCCAGACCCAACTGAGAAATCGTTGCTCCCGCAGTCGCATTCCATGTAACGCTGGAAGTTATATTTCTTGTGCTGTGATCGGCATAAGTGCCTGTCGCCGTGAACTGTTGCGTACCATTCGGAGCGACCGTGGCCGTGGCGGGTGTCACTGCGATAGAAACCAGGGGAACGGCGCTGACACTTAAAGTGGCCGACCCAGAAACCGTTCCGAGGGTGGCGGTGATGGTGGAGGTTGCGCCCGGCGTCAGACCCGTGGCGAGTCCGGCGGCAGTAATCGATGCGCCCGTGGAGGCGCTCCAGGTAACCGTCGTGGTCAGGTTCTTGGTGCTGCCGTCACTGTAATTACCGATGGCGGTATATTGCTGCGTTCCATTCGGCGCAACCGTCATGGCTGCCGGCGATACCGTAATGGACTGCAATGCGACGACAGTCAAGGTTGTGCTGCCGCTGATCGTACCCAAGGTGGCCGATATCGTGGTGGTTCCACCCGCGAGCCGCCGTGGCAAGTCCCGTAGTAGTGATGGTTGCGGTCGAGGTGCTGGAGGATAGCCAGTTCGCGGTGGAGGTGAGGTTCTTTGTGCTTCCGTCGCTATAAGTGCCGGTAGCCGTGAACTGCTGCGTGCCCCCAATGCTGATGCTAGGCGTAGCCGGGGTGACGGTGATTGCGGTCAGCGTTGGCGTCGTCGGTGGCGGCGTGGGACCCGAGCCGGAACTGCCGCCACAACCAACGAACAGCGTTACCCCAACCAACAGCAACGACAAAAGCCACTTTTGCATCGCTAATCCCCCGGGCGGCCGCCCACCAACTGAATGTCAAATGAATTAGGTCAGAGAACTATCAGTATCACATTTATCAGTAACTTGATTACTACTGGAGAATAAGTGTCGCGGCAATTACACGATAGTGCAACTGTTGATACGCCTCGTAGAACCGCCACGATAGTGCGCATTCGGCAAGCAAGCCAATTGAGCGGGTCGGACGCTGAGAGATTGCGGTAGCGGGCTCCGCACGCAGTGCTGAATTAACTAACTGAGAAACCCTGACGCGAAGAAGCCACAAAGCAGTTCGGCCGCGGAGTTCGAGATTCGTGGGAGGTTTCGCGAAACCCTCGAAGCTACGCGGCCGGTGGGTGGTACCGACTGCTGAACTGCCCCGCGGCAGGAGGCTCCGCGGGGCGTTTGACTAGGTCAGGAAAAACTCGCGGGTTACTTTCACCCACTGCTCATCGGGGAGCGTGCTAGCCAGATCGTTCACCGCTACGCCGCCGTCTTGCGCCAGGGCACCGAGCGCGCTGGGCATCATGCGCTGCAACCGCATCGAAGACTCTTCAGTCCACCACCGCGCCAGCGCTCCACCCAGCAGATTGCGGAAGCTCGTCTTGGCGTCGGGAGCCTGCACGGTCACCATCCAACCTTCGCCGTAGGGATCTTTGGAAAGCAGTGATGGATCGCTGGCCACCGCGTCGTTCACATCGGCCACGCTGCCTTCGATGGGCGAAACCATGTCAACCTTGATGCCGTTGCGCACGATACTCCATACCTTCTGGCCTTGGCGGATCCACTGGCCGCGCTGCGGCAGATTTACTTGCTCGACATTGCCGCTGAGCTTGCTGGCGAAATCGTCGATGCCGACGCGGACCAGGTTGGGGCTCTCGCTCAGTGCCCAGGTGTGTCCTGGATGGTAGCGGAGATTGTCGGGAACCGAGAACCCACCGACCAGACTCGGCCGCGGCCGGGCCGCTGCCGTACCTTCAACCTTGCTGATTGCCGGAGCTACTTGCAACACCGGATGCTTGACTTTGGAGTAGAAGAAATCGATCGTCAGAAAAATGGCGAATGTGGCAAGAACCAGCAATACTGTCATGACGTGCCTCCTGTTTTCCGTCTGCGTCATTTGCTTGACGCTTTACACCTTTCCTTAAGGCACTCGGCATGCCAAAGGGTGAACGGACATGTCTGACTAGTGGGGTGATGGTGTAACTGGTGTCTATTGCACTGAGTTGCGGGCACGTGTTGCAAAATCTCACGCTGGATTGAGTGGGTTCGTGAGCGACCTGGTTTGTTGTGTTCTGCATCGCTGCGGTGAATCGCATCAGTGTCTTGAAGAGGATTTTGCAGACTATATCGATAGCGCTCAGGTAGTTACATGAGATTCGCCGCGATTTTTACAGGTGTTGCGATACGCAACGCGGGTGATGAAGAGTGCAACATGCTTCACGTGGAACGCAGGTGTCTCCGCGAGCATAGAGAAAATAATTGCTGTCGCGCACCAACGGGTTGCCACCTCTGCTCGATGGGACAGGCTACTGGACCGCTTGGCCTTTCACCACGATGGCGATTTTTTCCGGTGACGATGAGCCGCTGGCAGGAACCGCAACTGTAAAGATAGTGAGTCCCTCAGTCTGCACGAGGGTAGCTGGATCTCCGGCGGTTGCCATCGCAATCACTGCCGGATGAGCGGTACCGGTAGTCTTGGCACTCAGTTTCACCAGCGGCCGAAAAGCCAGGTTGTCGGCGGGGTTGGAGTCCGCCGCGATGGGGATGGCCAGCAGAAAGTCAGGATTGGCCGAGACGCCCATGTGGTTCGCGTCCTGCGGCAAGTATTGATAGCGCAGGGTGTAGTATCCGGCGGGGATTGCCTGACCGCGAAAGTCGGATGCGCCTTTGGGATAGTTAACGACGGCGACGAATTCACCGTTGGCCAGCTCGGGGTACAGAGCTCCGGGAGAGTCCTTGTGGGCCGTAACCAAGGGGCGCGCGAACCAGAATTCCGCCGTCCAACCGTCGTCGAGGGTGACGCGGTAGCCTTTGTCTTCGACTGCCTTCTTGAACTCGTCAGCAGCAGAGGCAGACGACAACGGTCCAATGCGCTCAACGCCTGGGCCGGCGGCAGAAACCGGCGCCGTCCAGCCGACGCACAGCCACCAACCAGTAATAAGGACAAGGCACGACCGGCGGGTAAGGCGAATAAGGCGATGCATGAAGGCTCCCGTGGCGAAGGTATCGCCTCCGGGCAGGGCGTCGCAAGTGCCGAGGTCACAATACGAGTGAGCTAACTCGTAGCGTTACTCTCCAGCCGGATGCTGCGCCGATGCTGCAACCGGCACCGCCATCGCTGACTGACCTTCACTGAACGTGCCGATGTAGGCGCTGCGACGGTCGTGGCTGGTCCAGTGAGAATCAAGGCCGTCGCCCTGGAATTCGTCGGTCGTTGCGACCGCCGACATGGCGTGGTCGACGTTATTCAGCGGCGGATAGTAGTTGGTCTCATTGCCGCAGATATGGTCGTGGTGGTTCAGGGGCCGGGTCACGATCGTTGCCAAGTGTCCCGCGCGAAGCACGGCACTGCCCGTGTGCAAGTCGGCAGGGACATCGAGCATTACCGGCACATAATCCACGCGGACGACGTTTTCCAGCAGGCGCCCGCCCTCATGCTGGGCGAGTGCGACCAGCGCTGCGCGTTGCGCGGGGTTGGCGGCGTTATCGACCATCAGCACAGCCTGTGCCGGATATGGATCGCCGTAGGGATCGCCCAGCGTGGCGCGCGCCCGAACGGCGGCGGCAACAGTCAGGCCGTCAAGCTTGACGCCATTCCAGGCACCTTCCTCGATGCGCCATGCCATGAGAGCGAAGTTGCCGGTCAATCCGACCTCACCGTTCGCGAAACATTGCGCGACGTAAACGTCGGTGGAACGCGACTCGATGTAGTCGCCACGAAGCTGTTGGGCGGCAAGCGATAACGAAACGGACAAAGCGAAGGCGACGGACAGGAATGCAGCTCTGCGCATGGGGATACTCCTCACCCGGACTTGTAGGTATTTTAGATGAACGCGGCGGCCCCAAGGCTTCGCTTTCAGCGACTGAGTTCGGGGTGGGCTAGAATACCCGCCATGACCGATGAACTGCTGCGCTTCCGCCGCGAGTTCCCCATTCTCGAGCGCACTACCTACATGATCAGCAATTCTCTGGGAGCCATGCCGCGAGGCGTCGATGATGAGTTGCACCACTACGCCGAGACGTGGAATACGCGCGGCGTGCGCGCATGGGAAGAAGAATGGTGGATGCTAGGCGCGCAGGTGGGCGACGAAATTGGCGCGCTGATGAATGCGCCGAGGGGCTCGGTGGCGTGCCTGCAAAATGTGACTACGTGCGAGGCGACGGTTGCTTCGTGCCTTGATTTCAGCGGCCGACGCAACAAGGTGGTTTACAGCGACTTGAACTTTCCTTCCATCATGTACTTCTGGGAAGCGCAGCGAGTGCGCGGTGCGCGCGTGGTCATGGTTCCGGGCGACGACGGCATCCACGTGAATACCGAACGTCTGCTGGATGCGATCGACGAAGAGACGCTGATTGTTCCCATCTTGCACGTAGTTTTTCGCAGCGCGTTTATTCAGGATGTTGAGGCCATCGTCGAGAAAGCGCATCGCGTTGGCGCGTATGTGCTGCTCGATTCATTTCAGGCGCTGGGCACCGTCCCGTTCGACGTGCAGGCGCTCAACGTCGATTTCTGCACTGGCGGAGTGCTCAAGTGGTTGTGCGGCGGACCCGGTACAGGTTATCTCTACGTGCGCTCGGATTTGGCAAAAAAACTCCAGCCTAGCTTTACAGGCTGGATGGGACACGAAAATCCGTTCGGCTTCGAGATTGGACCGACCCGTTACACCGACACTATGTATCGCTTCACCCAGGGGACGCCTAATATTCCGGCTTTGCACACAGCGCGCCCGGGGTTGAAGATCATCGGTGATGCCGGCATCGAAAACATTCGCGCCAAGTCAATACGACAGACTGCCCTGCTTATCGAGATGGCCGAGCGGCGAGGCTGGCGAGTGAACACCCCACGCGATCCTGCGCGACGCGGAGGTACCGTCTCCATCGATATGCCCAACGCGCAACAGGTCTGCGAAGAGTTGCTGAAACGTGACGTGCTGGTCGATTACCGTCCCAAAGCGGGTGTGCGATTCTCGCCACACTTCTACAACACGGACGAAGAGCTGTCGAAGGCAATCGAATCGGCCGACGAAATCGTCAGCAGTCTGAAAGTTTCGGCTCGCTAGTTCGTCGATACGTGCGGTTGCCACGATCATCCCGAGATTTAGTAACCATTTATGTACCGCTCCATTGACACTTCGCCTTTTGTTCGCTCACAATGGCAGTGGAGGCCCGACCACTTATGGCTCTCACACGCCGTCAAAAACAGGTTTACGATTTCCTCGCGCGGTTCGTCGAAGAAAATGGTTATTCGCCTTCGTTCGAAGAGATCGGCGAAGGGCTGGGACTGAGTTCGCTGGCCACCGTTCACAAACACATCAGCAACCTGGAGCACAAAGGATTGCTGAAGCGTGACTACAATTGCAGCCGCTCCATCGATCTGCTGAAGCCGCGCGGCCGCATGCGCCAAATGCTGGGCGGAGCGTCGGCGGCGACGACAGCTTCGGGTCTCACACTTCCCCTGATGGGGCGCATTGCGGCTGGCCGTCCGGTAGAAGCTCTGGAGAATCCTGAGTCGATTTCGCTGGCCGATTTCACCCGCTCTAAAGACGTTTACGTTCTGCAAGTCACCGGTGAAAGCATGCAGGACGAACACATCGTGAACGGCGATTACGTGTTGGTGGAGAAAACCAAGACGGCGCGCGATGGCGAGATCGTGGTGGCGCTGGTGAATGGCTCGGACGCGACGCTGAAGCGGATTTATACCGAAGGCGATAAGATTCGATTGCAGCCGTCGAACGCCGCCATGCAGCCCATCATGGTTCCAGCAGCAACCGTGCAGATCCAAGGACGCGTTATCGGGGTGCTGCGGAAGTACTGAGGAAAAAGCAGATTTCCCGCGGGCTGAAGCCCGACGGAATGACAATAATATAGGACTTGTACGGCACAGCTAAAGCTGTGCCCTTTCAAAACACTTCCTGCCCAAAAGAAAAAGGCGCGGACGTAGCCGCGCCGATTCAAACCACTGTCGTTCAAGCTACTGTCGAAGGTACAAGGGCCTTGTCGAGAGCTTTCTCGATCACGTCACGCGAGACGTAGCCCACGATCTGTTCCTGCACTTGGCCGCCCTTGAAAATCAGAAGAGTCGGGATGCCGCGCACGCCATAGCGCTGCGGGGTCGACACGTTCTTGTCCACATCCATCTTGCCGACTTTTACGCGGCCGCTATAGCTCTGGGCGACCTCATCCACGACGGGCGCCAGTGCCCGGCAGGGGCCGCACCACGTTGCCCAAAAATCGATCATCACCGGTTGGTCCGATTTCAATACCGACTGGTCAAAATTCGCGTCGGTTATTTCCATAATTGCGTCACTTGCCATTGATCCTCCTGAGGGGTCGCCGCTGCTGCGCGGCACTCATACAAAAGCCGCGATTCAATCGTATCACCCGAAATTTTCTGACGGGAACAGCGATTAGATGCATACGACGGCGCATGGATGCGGAGGGCAAAAGGTGAGAAGTCGCCTCGGGCTCGGGACTAAAACCCAGAATTACGACGCGCGCGGCTCGGGAGAGGCGAAATATGACCCGAAATCAAAAGCGCTCCGCGTGACCCGCGAAGCGCCTAGAAGGCAGCCCTCCCCCAGAACTGCCTACTACGCCTGCCATTGTGCGGCGAAAAACTCCAGAAGTAAATACATCTTCCGTAACTAAAAGGTAACTTATGGTAACCGACAGCTGGTGACATAACTACTACAAAAGATAGAATTTAAGATGAACGGTTTCCCATATCCCCTTAAGCTAGCCTGTTTGGGCTAGTTACTATTGCGCTCAACCGTCACATTTTTAGGGTACTTACCAGCACTTCGGCTGGATGCAGAACGGTCCGTCCCATTCCGGCCATGAGCTGCTCATGGCACGAGATTCCGCTGGCGACTAACACCCTTGGCTCCGTGTCTTGTTCGGCGGCGCGGACCTGCGCGAACAAGTCGGCTCCCACGGCCATACTCAGTTCGTAGTAATCGTGCTTGTAGCCAAAGCTGCCGGCCATGCCGCAACACTCAACAGAGGATGTGACCACATCGAAGCCGACGGCGCGCAGCAGGTCGATGGTCTGCGATGCGGCGTTACACGTTCTTTGTTGACAATGCGCGTGATAGAAGAGGCGAGTCCCAAAGCGGGATTTACTGGCCGGGAACAGCCCGGCTAGATCGATATGCGCTTCGGTGGCGATGTCCCACAGAGCTTGCAACGGCTCAAAACTGTTGGCGGCCAACTCGGCGATTGTCGCCTCATCGTCCAGCAGGTGCCTGTTGTCGAAGCGCAGCATGGCGAGCACGCTGGGCTCAACGACCACGATCTTTCTGCCGCTGTCGAGATAGGGCCGCAACATCGCAGCCATCGCACGGGCCTGCTGACGGGCGGTATCGATCATGCCTTGCGACATGGCCGCACGTCCGTCCGGAATGGACGGGGTGAGTACCACGTCAACTCCGATGGCGCGAAGCGCGCGAACCGATGCCATTCCCCGCTCGGGCGTGCCGTAGTTGGTGAAGGTGTCGGCCAGCATCACGATTCCTGGTTCGATGGCGGCGGACTTCGCAGTGGCTGGCTCTTCGCGGAACAACTGCTCCCAGGTTTTCGCGGGGAAGGCTGGCAACTCGCGACGGCGATCGACGCCGAGCATGTCCTCCATGAGCTTGCGCGCCCCGGGGGCGTGGCTCGAACTGTTGGCCAGCGATGCAAACTCGGTTCCCCACTTACCGAACTTGTGATAGTTGGCGAAGAACTGCTTCTGCAGTGGAGCGACCCGGTCTTCGGGTGCGCTGCCGGTCAGGCTGCCGAACAGCGACTTCTGCACGGAAGCGCCATCAGCCTGGTTCATGCGCTGGCGCAGGTTCTGGTTGAGCCACGGAATGTCGATGCGAATAGGGCATTGGGGAATGCAGCGCGAGCATCCGGTACAAAGTTCGCTGAAGCGGGCGTTCATCAGCTTGCCGGTACCGGCTTCCCACGCGCCGCCGATCCCGCCCGAATAGGTTTCGCCGCCGAAGGCATGGCCACCAACCGTCTCAAAGTTCGCGCACACATTGAGGCAGGCGCTGCAACGGATGCAATACAACGCCTCGTGCAGCACCGGGTCCTCGCGCATGGTCGAGCGTCCGTTATCGATGAGCACCATGTGGAACTCGCGTGGCTTCACGCTCTTCCCCGGTGCGGCAAAGGACGGCGCCGGCAACGGCGGGCGCAGAATGCTGACGTAGGACGTCAGCGGCTGGCCGGTCGCGCTGGCAGGAAGCAATTCGATGAAGGACTGAAAATCCGAGCGCGAGGGCACAACTTTCTCGATGCCCGCAATCGCGATGTGCACCGGCGGCAGCGTCGTCGTCATGCGGATGTTGCCTTCGCTCTCCACCAGCATCAGAGTGCCGCTGTCGGCGGCGATCAGGTTCGCGCCGGAGATTCCAGCATCGGCGGCGATGAACTGCTGCCGCAGGATCTCCCGCGCAAAACGCGTCAGCTCTTCTCCCGTGTCGAGCGGCAGATCGGTCTGGAACTTCCGCTTGAATAGCGCAGTGATGCGCTCGCGCGAATAGTGCAGCGCCGGAGCGATGATGTGCGACGGCTGCTCGTCGGCCACCTGGAGGATGAATTCCGCCAGATCGCTCTCGGCGACCGTGATGCCAACGGCTTCCAGCGCATGGTTCAGCCGGGTCTCTTCCGAGGTAATGCTCTTCCCTTTCACGACCAGCTTCACTTCATGCTTCACCAGCACGTCGCAGATGTAATTGTTGGCGTCAGCGGCTGTCTTGGCGAGAAAGAAGTGACCACCGTTGGCGCAAACGCTGGCTTCCAGTTGCTTCAACAACGTCGGCAGGTTCGCGATGGCGTTTTCTTTGGTGCGGCGGGCGCGGTCTTTCATCGCGTCATAGTCGGCGATGCGCGCTATGGCGGTGTAACGATTACGGTTGAAGGTCTGGGTGTTGCGGCGAACGGCGGGGCTTTGCACATCCAGGGTCATGCGAAGGGCGTCGAGCAGCGCCTTCTTGTTGCTCTTGTTGGCCACCGCGCGTGGCTGAATGTCGACGGGATTTACGGGAGCTGCCATGCTCACCTCGGGGATTTATCTCAAAGCGTTATCGCAAAACAATGATGTGCATTCGATGCGGGCCGTGTACGCCGCGAACCAGCGGGCCCATGTCAGCCGTTGCGCTCGGCCCGGTGATGAATACGAAATTTCGCGTTAGTCCCTTGCCTCCGAGCACGTCTTCGCGAAACAGGTCGCGCGGTTGCGGCACAATCGTTTCGGCGGCGACGACAGCGATGTGCAGAGGCGCAAGCAAACTCGCCATGCCGGTCCGCTGATAGCCAACGTCGACGCAAACCGATCCGGTGCGTGCGACAGCGGCGAAGGCTTCGGTGACTCCTGCCGGCGAATTCACCATCTCCTCCGCGGTGGGTTCGGCACGAACGCGCGAATCGCGGGCGAAGTCTGCGAACAATTCGGCGGGAAGGTCCTGGGGAGGCGCAAACAAGATTCGGTCGGCGTCGCCGGTCTTCCGCAAAATCGCATCGCGCAACGCCGCCGGACTGCGTTCGATGATCTCCACCGTAGCCACGGCAGCCTTGGCGGCTGCTTCGAACTGCTCGACGGCGGGTTGAGTTACGACTGCTGTTGCCATAGCGTTCCTATACCTCTGATGGCGAAAATGTTAGCACCAGCCCGCGATCCTGGTTGTGATATCCCGCACACTCCGCACCTCAAATTCATCACAAGCATCCGGCACGTTTGACGGACCTCTTTTACAATCAACCCACGATCCGATCAGCTTACGTGCCGGTCGGCCCGGTTTTCATGACCAACGGGCTAAAGCCTCGGAAACCCTGGGTCAGCCGCCTGAAATGCTCTTGCTTCGCGGTTGTGCTGCTGGTCGCAGCGCGGTTTTGCACGCTACCGGCATCCGCCCAAACCACTTCAAGTTCAGAAATTTCGCAACCCGCTATGCAATCGGCCGATATGCCCGGAATGGACATGTCGGGGCATCATTCCATGAAATCCGGCATGCCGTCTTCGGAAATATTCTTCATGGGAGAGTCGTCGGGGACGTCGGTGCAGCCTTCGGCGTGGCCGATGCCGATGCTGATGACCTCGGCGGGATCGTGGAACCTGATGTGGATGGGACAGGCGTTTGTGGTCGATACCCAGCAGAGCGGTCCGCTGGGTGCCGACAAGCTGTACTCGACGAACTGGGGCATGCTGGGCGCAACGAATCGACTCGCGGGAGGCAGCGTGATGCTGCGCACCATGCTCAGCCTGGAGCCCGCTACCATCACCGACCGCCGCTACCCACTGCTCTTCCAGACGGGCGAAACCGCCTTTGGCGAACCCATCACCAACGCCCAGCACCCCCACGACTTGGTGATGGAGTTAAGCGTGCAATACTCCCACAGCGTGGGAGAGCGGGCGACTGCCGATTTGTATTACGCCATCGAAGGCGATCCCGCGCTGGGACCGGTGGCTTACCCGCATCGCGCTTCGGCGATGGAGATTCCCCAGGCCACCCTCGGCCATCACTGGGAAGACTCCACTCACATAGCCAGCAACGTGGTGACCGGAGTGCTGGCATTCCGATGGGTGAGGTTCGAGGCCTCGGGGTTCCACGGCACCGAGCCGGACGAGAACCGATGGAACTTCGACTTCGGGCCGATGAATTCCTACTCGGGACGCATTACCTTAACGCCGACGCCGCGCTGGGCCGCACAGATTTCGGCGGGACACCTGGTTAACCCGGAGCAACTGGAACCTGGCGATGTGAATCGCACCACAGCTTCGGTGGAATATCTTGTGCCCCGGCCTAAGGGCAATTGGTGGGCCACCAGCCTGATTTGGGGCCGGAACTGGAAGACCGCACCGAAGTACGGCTCGAATGCGGTACTCGCGGAGACCGTGGTTCCCTTCCGCAACAAGAACTTCGTCACTGGGCGTTACGAGTGGACGCAGCGCGATGAATTGTTCGCCAACAACCCCGCGCTGGAAGAACAACTGTTTGTGCAGACCGGCTCGCGATGGTTCGACATAGGCGCCTACACCATCGGATACACGCGCGACCTCGGTACCTTTCATCGCGCGCAGACTGGCTTTGGCGCGAACGTATCGATGTATGAGATTCCTGACAGCATCAAGACCTATTACGGAGACCATCCGCTGGGGGTAAACGTCTATCTTCGCGTCCGACTCAAGTAGCTGCGGCTGGAATGCCGCGCCAATGATTTAAGCGCCGCTTCATCTAACTTTGGCTAATAATGGTATGTGTTTCCCCAAGTATCGAACGCGGAATCAGCAGGACTCAGGCAGGCAATGCGCGTACTCATTGTCGAAGATGAACGCAGATTGGCGGAAAACATTGCTCGTAGTTTGCGCGAAAGCGCGGGTTACGCCGTCGATGTGGCGCTGGACGGCGAAGACGGCCTCTACATGGCGCAGACCAATCCTTATGACCTGGTCATGCTCGACCTGATGCTGCCCAAGATCGACGGCCTTAGCTTGCTCAAGCAGCTGCGCGGAGGCGGCGCCGAGACTCCCGTGCTGGTATTGACCGCACGCGACGAGAAAGAGTCCATTGTCAACCTGCTCAACGCCGGCGCCGACGATTACGTCGCCAAGCCGTTTGACCTGGGCGAACTGCTGGCGCGCGCCAAGGCGCTTATACGCCGCGGTAAAGGACACGGAAACGCCGTTTTAAAGGTGGGAGACATTGAGATCAACACATCCGACCTTACCGTCCGTCGCGGCGGTGAGCCCGTGACCCTGACCGCGATGGAGTATCGCGTGCTGGAGTATCTCGCTCATCGGCCGGGCGCGGTGGTCTCGAAGACCGAGCTTCTCGAACATCTTTACGATTTCAATTGGGAGCGTTTCAGCAACGTGATCGAGGTATATATTTCCGGCTTGCGCCGCAAGCTGGACGACGGCGGTGAAGGTAAGCTGATTCACACCCTGCGTGGGCAGGGATACATGTTGCGTGCCTGATATGGCGAAGACTTCCATCCAGCGCCGGCTCATGGCCGCCATCGTGATCTCGCAACTGGTGCTGGCCATCGGTCTGGTCGATGTAGCTGTGTTCGTGACCCGGGTGCAACTGCGTCGCGCCTTCGACGTCGCCCTGCAAGGCCGCGCGATGAGCATTGCAGCGCTGGTGCGCTACTCAGAAGACGAACCGCCCCATCTGATGTTTGAGGGCGACCTTTCTCCCCAACCTCTCGATCGGGATGTACCAGATCTGTACGAAGTCTTCGCCAACGATCACACGCTCATTGCTCGCTCTCCCAATTGGCCCGAGAAGCGCGGTGTTCTGCCGCCCAAGGGTGAACGCTGGGTCGCAACTTACGTAGTAAACGGGATCCCCTACCGTGCAATTCGCCTCCAGCGCATACCCGTGCTCGACCGCGAAGCTGACACACCTTCTACCGACACGCTAACCGTTACCTACGCGTCGCCCGTCATGCCAGTCGAGCGTGCAGTCAGCCAGGTGTTGCTCTACATTGCCGTCGGGAGCCTGCTGCTATTGACGATTTCGGGCAGTTTTTCGCTGTGGGCACTGCGGCGCAGCTTGCGTCCGCTGTCGGACCTGGCTACCAGCGCGGGTGCCATCTCTCCCTCCAACTGGAAACTGAATTTGCCCGAGGAAGCACGCGCTACGCTTGAACTCGAGCCGTTGACCCACGCCATGAGTTCGATGCTCAACGGCCTGCAACGAGCCTTCACGCAACAGCGCGAGTTCCTGGCCAATGCCGCACATGAACTCAAGACGCCGGTGGCGATCCTGAAGTCAACGTTGCAATCGTTGTTGCAACGACCCCGCACCTCCGACGAATACCGCATTGGGCTGGAGGATGCGCTCGACGACATGGCGCGACTGGAGAAGCTACTGCATTCCATGCTGCGGCTGGCGCGCGCCGAACAGTGGGCCGCTGGAAATCTGCATAAGAGTTTCGTGCCCATCGATGTGGGAATGACATGCGAGTCGGCCATCGAGCGGATGCGGCCTGTCGCCCAGCAGCGCCGCGTCACCATCGACTTCTCCGCCAATGGTTCCGTGCAAATGCCTGCCGATCCCGATGACCTCGAACTGGTGTGGTCGAACCTGCTGGAGAACGCCATTCGCTTCAGTCCAGACGGCGGGACGGTGCGCATGAGCATGCGCGCCAACAATGGGCGGAGCTACGTCGATGTCACCGACCGGGGCCCAGGCATTCCGCCGTCCGAACTGCCGCACATCTTCGAGCGCTTCCATCGCGGCGACGCGTCACGCGCCCGCAACACCGGAGGGTATGGATTAGGACTCGCCATATCGAAGGCGTTGATCGAAGCCTACGGGGGTGCCATCGAGCCGCACAGCAGCGTCGGCGAAGGCACTCGCATGGTGGTCTCCTTGCCGGTATAAGCACTGCCATCCTCTTTTGATTCAGCTTCCATTAAGGTGTGCACTAGGATTCTGTTGAGGGACGTACTCGTGATTCGTTTACCAGCAGGAATAACTACGGCGCTGTTCTGTATCGCGTCGGCGTGCGCACAGACGCCACCGTCCGCTCCGGCGGCGCCACAGGCGCAACCGGCACCGGTCGTCCTGACGCTGGCCGATGCGTTGGTTCGTGCCAAGGCGAATAGTCCGCAATTCCAAGCCGCCGTTACCGAACTTGGACTGGCGCGCGAAGACCGTTACCAGTCTCGCGCTTCTCTGCTGCCAGGGGTGGATTACAACAACAGCTTCATCTACACGCAAGGCAATGGAACATCGACCGGCCGTTACATCGGCAATAACGGCGTGCACGAATACATCAGCCTGGGCGTTGCACACGAGACCATCGGGGCCGCCGAAGTTCTCGACTATCAACGTACCGCAGCTGCGCACGCACTAGCCAAGGCGCGAGCCGAGATCGCTGCCCGCGGACTGACCGTGACCGCGGTGCAAGCTTTCTACGGACTGCTCGCTGCGCAAACCAAAACGGTGAATGCCGAACGCGCTAACACCGAAGGCCAGCGCTTTCTCGACCTCAGCCGCAAGCTCGAAGAGGGCGGCGAAGTCGCGCACTCTGATACCGTCAAGGCGCAGATCCAGGCCAACGATCTGAAGCGCGCCTGGGACGACGCAAAGCTCACTGAATTGAATGCCCGCCTCGGCCTGGCGGTCCTGCTGTTTCCGAATTTCTTTCAGGACTTCGCGCTCGTCAACGATCTCAGCGCCGCACCGGCGCTGCCGCCGGTGAACGAAATGCAAGAGATGGCGGCGAAAAACAACCCCGAGTTGCAGGCCGCTTTCGCCGCGATGGCCGTGGCGAACAAACAGGTCGGTGTCGCGCGCGCCGGATACATGCCATCTCTCTCGGTGGACATGTTCTACGGCATCGACGCCAACCAATTTGCCAAGCGCACGCCGGACGGATTCCAGAATCTCGGCTACGCCGGTACCGCGACGCTGAACATTCCGGTGTGGAACTGGGGCGCTACCCAAAGCAAAGTTCGCCAGGCGGAATTGCTGCGCCACCAGGCGCAAGTCGAGCTGAGCGCCGCGCAACGCCAGGCTCTCGCCGACCTGCAATCGTTTTACAGTGAGGCGCAAATCGCCTACGAGCACCTGCAGATGTTGAAGGAATCTACTGACCTTGCGGAGCAGAGCTTGCGACTCACCAATCTGCGCTACCAGGCGGGCGAAGCCAGCGCACTGGAAGTAGTGGATGCGCAGAACACTCTCACTTCTGCCGGCAACAGCTACCACGATGGCGAACTTCGTTACCACCTCGCTCTGGCCAATCTGCAGACCCTTACGGGGGCCTTCTAATGAATGCTTGCCGAGTCGTCTCTAAAGCGACTATGTACCTCATTGTGGGAGCCGCTCTTCTGCCCGTAATTGCCTGCTCCAAAAAAGAAGCAGAGGCCGAGCCGGAAGTCACTGTCCAGGCGGTGAAAGCGGAAAAACAGTCAATTCGCCGGGTGATTCGCAGCGAGGCGGTGCTGTATCCGAAAAACCAGGCGTCCATCACACCGAAGATTGTTGCGCCGGTGAAAACGTTTTATGTGAATCGCGGAAGCAAAGTGCAGGCCGGCCAGCTGCTTGCAGTTTTGGAGAACCGCGACCTCGCCGCTGCCGAGGCCGACACCAAGGGTTCGTATCAGCAGGCAGAAGCGAATTACGGCATCGAGACGGCATCCGCATTGCCCGAGGAATGGCAGAAAGCCGAATACGACTTCAAGGCCGCCAAGGAAAACTACGACGCTGAGCAGAAGATTTACGACAGCCGCAAGAACCTTTATCAACAAGGCGCGCTGCCCCGCAAGGATTACGACCAGTCCGCCGTTGCGCTAATCCAGGCCAAGTCGCAATACGAGATTGCATCGATGCACATGGCTGCTCTGGAAGCTGCCGGCAAGAAGCTCCAACTTGAATCGGCGAAAGGGCAACTCACCTCCGCCAAGGGCAAGTACGAAGGCGCGGCAGCACAGCTCGCCTACTCCGAAGTGCGCAGCCCCATCAACGGAGTGGTCACCGACCGGCCGACCTACGCCGGTGAAACGCCTCCCTCCGGAACGCCGCTGCTGACCGTGATGGACACGTCCTCAGTCATCGCGAAGGCACACATCCCACAGGACCAGGCCGTACAACTCAAACCCGGCGACGCCGCCACCATCAAGGCTGCGGGTGACGTCGTTGTTGCGGGAAAGGTCACTCTGGTAAGCCCGGCGCTCGATCCCAACAGCACGACAGTCGAGGTCTGGGTCGAAGCTCCAAACGCCGACGGACGCCTTCGGCCGGGTGCGACGGTCGCGTTGGAGATGGTCGCGCAAACGGTCAATGATGCCGTCGTCGTGCCTGCGCCCTCCTTGCTGAAAACGGCGGACGGCGCGACCTCAGTCATGATCGTCGCCGACGGCCGGGCACAACAGGTTGAGGTGACAACAGGCATTCACGACGGCCCCCGCGTGCAAATCACCCACGGGCTTAGCGGTGGCGAGACTGTCATCGCGCACAGTTCCTACGGCTTGCCTGACAAGATCAAAGTGAAAGTCTTGGAGCTTGAAGCGCCTCCCGTCCCTCCAAAGTCGCCTGCTGGAAATGACAAGGACTGATGCGAGACAAACTCAAATCTTTCCTTGCCGGAATGCGGACACCGGAGGAATCCGGCCAAAGCTATTGGTTCACGCGCTACGCCAAGTCGATCATCTTTCTGATCCTCATCCTCGTGGCGTCGGGCGCGTACCTCGCCTTCACCATTCCGATTTCGGTTTTTCCGGCGACCAACTTTCCGCGCGTGCTGATCGGCGTGGACAACGGTGTCATGCCCATTGACCAGATGATGGTGACCATCACGCGTCCCATCGAGGAATCGGTCAACAGCGTGCCCGGCCTCACTCAGGTACGCTCGATCACTAGTCGCGGCTCGGCCGAAATCGATCTCTTCTTCGACTGGCACGTCGACATGGTGACGACGCTGCAACTCGTCGATGCTGCCCTGGCCAACGTCCGCCCTTCGCTGCCGCCGACGGCGACTATTCAAACGCACCGCCTGACTTTCGCCAGCTTTCCCATTATCGGGTATAGCCTCACGTCTGACACGGTGCCGCAGACGCAGCTGTGGACCATGGCGACCTATGATCTCAAGCCGCGATTGAACCGTCTCGACGGCGTCGCCACCGTATTGGTGCAAGGTGGTCAGGAGCCGGAACTCCACATTATTCCTGATCCCGCGAAGTTGCTGGCAGCCGGCGTCACGGTCAACGACATACTCGACGCGGTGCGACACACCAACCTCATCGATTCACCAGGCTTACTCGAGCAGAACCATCAGTTGTTCCTCGGACTAGTCGATGCGCAGGTGCATGACCCCGAACAACTCGGGCAGATCGTCGTGAAGTACACGCCTGCCGGCGTTCCCGTGAAGGTTGCCGACATCGCGTCGGTCGCACCGGCCGTCAAGCCGGTGTATACCATTGTCACCGCCAACGGAAAGCCTGCCGTTCTGCTCAGCGTGAATCGTCAGCCCGACAGCAATACTGTCGCCGTTTCCAACGAAGTGCATGCCGAGGTCGAGCGCATTCGCAAGTCGCTCCCTCCGGGAATCCACCTCGAGCCGTTTTATGACCAGTCGGGGCTGGTGCTCGATTCCATCCACAGCGTGCGCGATGCCATCCTGATCGGCGTCATTCTCGCGTCGCTCATCATGGTGTTGTTTCTGCGCGATTGGGGTACTTCGCTGGTCGCCGTGCTGGTGATTCCAGCGACGGTTTTCATTACGTTCGTCGCGCTCAAGGTGCTCGACCAGAGCTTCAACTTGATGACGCTGGGCGGCCTGGCCGCAGCCGTTGGTCTGGTGATCGACGACGCCATCGTGGTGGTCGAAAATGTCTCGCTGCATCGCGACGCCGGACAGGGCCGCTTACAGGCCATTCAAAGCGCGCTCGGCGAGATCACGGTTCCGCTCATCGGCTCGACCATCACGCCCATCGTTGTGTTCTTGCCGCTGATCGCCATCACCGGAGTGACGGGAGTGTTCTTCCGCGCCCTTGCCATCACTGTCGGCGCGTCACTGCTGGCCTCACTCGGGCTGGCGCTCATCTGGACGCCCACACTCAGCCAGTTCTTCATTCGCGGTACGCACGCTGAAGAGCCGCCGCGCACCGACCTTACTGAAACCAATCTCACGGACAAGGAGCGGCTGATGGCCGCAGAAGACGCCTCCATCACCGGACGCTTTCGGCAAGTGGTGGACTTCTACGAACGCTGGCTCCGCTTCGCCCTGCAGCGTCCCAAATGGATGGCGGTGTTCGCCGCCTTGGTTGTCGCTGTGTCGGTGTTGGCCTTCCTCTCTTTGGGAACTGATCTGCTCCCCGAAATGGATGAAGGTGGATTCATCGTCGACTACTTCTCGCCCGCTGGTAGTTCGCTTCAGGAAACCAACCGCATGGTCAGCCATATCGAGCAGATGCTGCGCGCCATTCCTGAAGTGGAGAGCACGTCCCGTCGTACGGGCCTGGAGTTGGGCCTCGCGGCGGTGACCGAAGCCAACCGTGGCGACATCGCGGTCAAGCTGAAACCGAACCGCAGCCGTAGCGGCGATGAAATCATCTCTGAGTTGCGGGCGAGAGTCGAAAAAGAGGAACCTGGTTTGGAAGTCGAGTACGTGCAGGTTTTGCAAGACATGATTGGCGATCTGTCGAACGCGCCCGAGCCCGTACAGATCAAGCTGTTCTCGCCCGACGCTTCCCTGCTTCAACAATGGGCACCCAAGGTAGGAGACGCCATTCACAACGTACCTGGCGTTGTCGACGTGCTGAACGGAATCGAAAATACCATCAGCGGACCAGCCACGGTCTTCCATGTTGACCCGACCGTCGCCGCGCGCGCCGGCTTCACTCCGGAAGAAGTGGCCGTCGACGCCAGTGCAGTCCTCGAAGGCGAGCCCGCGGCCACGCCCATGGTTGCACAGGATATTCCCTATACCATTCGGGTGCGCTATCCGGAGTCGCATCGCACCTCGTTGTCCGCGATGAGCAATACGCTGCTCAATAGCGCCTCAGGACACACGGCCACGCTCGGCGCTCTGGCCGACGTGAAGGAACTGCCGGGGCAGACCGAGATCCGCCGCGAAAACCTGCAACGCGAAGTCGCCGTCACCGCCCGCCTCGAGGGCCGCGATCTGGGCAGCTCGATCGCCGCCGTGCAAAAAGTAGTGAACGACCTGCATCTGCCTTCGTCGATTCGCGTCGTCTACGGCGGTACCTACGCCGAGCAGCAACAGTCGTTTCACGATCTGATGATGGTGCTGCTATTGGCCATCGTGTTGGTGTTCGTCGTGCTGCTCTTCGAATTTCGTACGCTGGCCGCGCCGCTGGCCATTCTCTCATCGGCGATTCTGTCCACTTCTGGCGTATTTCTCACCCTCCTGATCACGCGCACCACCTTTAACATCGCGTCGTTCATGGGCTTGATCATGGTGATCGGCATCGTGGCCAAGAACGGCATCCTGCTGCTCGATGCCGACCAGAAGTTCCGTGACATGGGGTACTCGGCGTTCGATGCGATGGTCCAGGCCGGACGCCGCCGCTTGCGCCCCATCCTGATGACTGCTCTCGCCGCCGCTGCCGGCATGTTGCCGCTCGCTCTGGCGCTGGGAGCAGGCGCGCAAATGCTGCAGCCGCTCGCTATCGCCGTTATCGGCGGAATCACAATTTCCATGGTGCTGTCGCTGATCATTACTCCAGCGGTGCACTACTACCTGAGTCACGCTGAAAATCACACCCTATAATAAGGAGAGATCATGAAACGAATTCTCATCTTACTGCTCGCCGCCACCGCGCTCTTGGCGACACCTGCCTTCGCGCAGAAATCGTACAAGGTCACCGACCGGGTCAAACTCGGCGGCGAAGGCGGCTGGGACTACCTCACTTTCGATCCCGTCGGCAATCGCATCTTCATTACTCGCGGCAATCACGTGATGGTCGTCGACGCAAAGACGCTGAAGCCATCCGGCGACATCACTGACTTATCCGGAACGCACGGTGTTGCGCTCGCCCAAGAGCTGGGCCGGGGCTTCATCAGCAGCGGCGGCGACAACATGATGGTCATCTTCGACCTGAAGACGCTCAAGGTCATCGACAAAGTAAAAGTAGGCGAGCGGCCCGACGCCATCCTCTTCGACGCCTCCTCCAAGCGCGTATACACCTTCAACGCCAAGACCCAGGACAGCACGGTCGTCGATGCCACTACCGGCAAAGTCATCGGATCGGTGCCGCTCGGCGGCAAGCCCGAGACCGGCGTCGCCGACGGCAAGGGCAACGTGTACGTGAACATCGAGGACCGCAGCGAAATCGTGCGCATCGACACTAAAAACCTAACCGTCGCTGAGCACTATCCCATGGCAGGATGCGAAGATCCTAGCGCATTAGCCTTCGATGTCGCGCATCGTCGTCTTTTCGCCGGCTGCGCCAGCAAGATTGTCGCGGTGGTCGACCCCGACGCAGGAAAACTCGTCACTACGGTTGACATCGGCGGAGGCGTCGATGCCGGCGCCTTCAATCCCAGGACGCAGCAGATCTTCATGTCCTGCGGCGCTGACGGGGTGTTAACTGTCATCCATGAGGACACGCCGGACAAATATTCCGTGGTGCAGACCGTCCCCACCGAAAAGGGCGCGCGCACCATGGCTCTGGATGAAAAATCGAATACTGTCTATACCGTCACCGCGCAGTTCGACCCGACGCCGCCTCCAGCGGGACAGCGGCGCAAGATGATTCCCGACACGTTCGGGTTGCTGGTGGTGAAGCCTTAGGCATAACGCGGGAGCCGTAAACCTGTAGCGCGGAAGGAGCGGTGTTGTGCGCCGCTCTTTTTCTTTGCCTACTCTGGGTCTGCGGATGATGCTCGCGCGGGCCGCAGCGCGACATCCAGGCCATAAGCAGCAAATCCCGTGACAATCACCAGCACGCCGAACAAGCGGCTGCTCATGCCCAGCACCCGCTCATACTCCGCGCGAACGATCGCGAATCCCAGCAGCAGCATCGGCAACACACCAACTAATACCGTTCCGGGGATGCCTCCCGGAACCTTGAACGGCCTGGGCAGATTCGGTTCCCTCACTCGCAGCACGACCAGCGCAATGAACTCCAGCAGCAGGCTCGCTCCATAAATGAAAATATCGACCGTGACCAGCCGCTCGAAGCCGAGTCCCAGGCACAGCGCCCATCCTGTCGCCAGCACCAGGATTGCGACCCATGGCGCACCCGAGCGTTTCGTAACTTTGCCGAACACCGGCGGCAACATGCTGTCCTGCGCCATCGCCAGCGGCAATCGCGAATAGCTCATCACCAGCGCGTTGAACATGCCGAAGGCGCTCATCATCCCGCCCAGCACCAGCGCAACCCGCAGCAACGGACTCCCGAGCAGCCCCGCGATATCAGCCCACGATCCCGTCTCCCACGCCGTGGAACTTAGCTTCGTCAGTGAGACCGCCGTAACCGGCAAAATGTATGTCAGCGAAACCAATGCCACCGCGATCATCATCGCGCGCGGATAGGTGCGTTGTGGACGCTCAACTTGAGTGGCAATGGTGGATGCGTTGTCCCAGCCCATGTAATTCCACATCGCAACCAGCAGTCCACCGATGATGCCTATGTGCGACGTTGTGGGAGTTGTGACCGCGTTCGCCAGCGCACCGTATTTGAATGGCGCCAGCACGACGATACACACGAAAGGCGCCGACAGTAGCACGAACAGCCAGACCGACGTCGTCGCCACCACGCGGACGCCAGCAATGTTCAGCACCGCGCAGGTGACGATGACAGCCACACCGACGACAATCCCACGATGATTCAAGCCGAACCATGGAAAGAGACGTGCCAGATACAGCACAAACAACGTGGGATAAATCGCCATATCGAATACACTGGCCGCTAGCGACAGCCACGCCTCCTGGAATCCCCAAAAGTCTCCCATGGCGCGGCGCACCCATGCGTAAAAACCGCCTTCAGCGGGCAGGGCACTCGACAATTCGCCGATCATGTAGGCGGTGGGGAGACTCCACAAAATCGGAGTGAGCGCAAGAATCAGAATCGCCCGCCCATAGCCCGCACCATGGACCACGTCTTCAATCCCATACGCACCGCCCGACACCATGAAAAACGTCGCCGCCACCAGCGGCCAAACCTTTAGGTTTGGTGAACGTTGCAAGCGAAATTGTGGGACGGTGGAAAAGGTGACGATGCGATTACTGGCGGAAGCGTCAGGAACGGCCAATTTCAGCAACTGCCTCCGCGCCCAGCAGGCGTGGTAATGCGTTTAGTTGCGCTCCACGGCAGCGCGTCGTTCAAGAATACGATGTGCGCTCCGCAGCGTAAAGGAGGAACGATTTGACTACCCTCCGCAAAACGAAAAACGCGACCGACGCGATTCATCTCGCCGGCCGCGCATTGGCTTTTCTCTGTAACTGCTTCTATTTCTTCGGCGCCCCAAACGTGAAGCCAAGTCCAGTGGTGAAGATTACGTTGTTCTTGTCGTTCCCCGGTACCGGTTCGCTGACGTACTGATCGTTGAAATTCGCGTTGGCAGTCAGCCAGTGATTCAGTTTGGTCGCAATCCCAAAGTTGAAGTTCACCCGGTAATTGCTGGTCTGGTTGAGCGACGGCAGGTAATACAAGCTCTGAGTGATCGAGGTGTTCGCCGTGAACTTGTGCGCAAACTCGTCGCCCAAGGTCGCGGTAAGCAGGTTATTGGTGGTTCCGTTGTAGTAGCTTTCACGGGTATAGCCGAAGCCCCCCAGCAGGTCCAGCGTGGTTGTCTTGGTGTTAATGGCATGAAACCCAAGGCCGCCGCTCGGCATAATGCGATAATTCAGGTCCTGCAGAGCGTCATACATACCCGCAAACGCGCCGTAGGCGAACAGTTTCTTGTTGAGGTTGCGATCGTAGCGGATCAATCCACCTAACGAGTTCGCCGTCGTGTTTCCCAGTTTTGCGTCGTTCGAGTAAATCGAAGTCGCGTTTACCACCCAGGCATCGTTGCTGGTCTTTCGCAGTGCGTTGAAACCCAGTGCCAGATTGGTGGTGTCGCTGTTGCCGCGGGCGAGCGCAAACCCGAAGCTGCCGCCGCCGGTCCAGTCTTCGAGCATGCCCGGATGCAGCGACTTTTCGTACGCCGCCTGGTCAGCCGGCGAACGCATGGTGGCGATATCGGTCCGCGGAACCTTCTGCACGCCTTGCGTCGTAGCCACCAGGATGTCCGACCCTTCCGACGACACCGTACCCGACACCAACTGCTTGTCGGCCTTGGTGACAACCAGCGAATCTTTGTCGGAGGAGAACTCGCTCACCTCTCCCCAGTCAATAGACACTTCTCCTGCGTACGTTGTCTTGATCACGAGCTTCTTCCCGTCCATGCTCACGATCGATCCGGTAAGGTGGTCGCCGTTCTTCAGCGACACCTGTTCCGCGCGCGCCGCCATCCCACTGCAAATCAACGATAGAAATACCAAGGATTGGAACCGTTTCAACACTGGAAACCTCGTTTCTGAAAGTCAAAAGTAATGTGACCCCTGGGCACGCGCCGGGGTGTCCTGCGCGTGTTTCGAAAGTTCGCGCGTCACGTTTTCAAACGCCGCGACTCAGTTTGTTTGTGCTCTTGCGGGGGGACGAGCGACGTGTTCAAGAAATCTCAGAAAACTTTTCAGGCAGACCGCATGCGCCTGCTTTGCTATCGAGCGGTAAAACTTGTAATCAACTCGCTACCGGCGCGCCCAGATACCCGACTGACTCTGGCCCGCCGCGACTCGCTGACCGCTATTGTATGATACCGACTTTCTTGCCGATTCGTCTGGCTCATCGTTGACCTTCAATTCGGGCCGAGATCGGCGCACTCGAAGGACGGCCACCTCGATGCGCCTCCCAAACCACTGGCAACTTCCAGCTGAAACCCGTAGTCTGTAACTATCCGCATTCAATCGTGATCGGCGCGAGCAGGCCCGATGCGACTGTTCCCGCCGTGCGCACTCGTCGAATGGGCTGCGCAAACCGACGGAGAATCCGTCTAATAGGCGCATCAGCAACAAAGTAGAGGATTTGATGATGACAGCTCTCTCCAGAATTACCAGATCGTATCGTTCGACGACCGCTCTATTGGTAGGCTTCCTTCTTTGTTCGGTCTTCCCGCTGGTCGGCCAACAAGCTCCCCCTGCCAAGAAGCGGCCCACGCTCGGCCTGGCTCTGCAAGGCGGAGGCGCGCTCGGATTGGCCCACGTTGGTGTCATCACCTGGCTGGAGGAGCATCACATTCCCGTGGACTACGTGGCCGGCACCAGTATGGGCGGCCTGGTCGGCGGTGTTTACGCCACCGGCCACAATGCGACTGAACTGAGGCAGGTGGTAAACAGTATCAATTGGGACGAGGTCATGGCCGGACAAACTCCGTTCGACGACCTGTCATTCCGCCGCAAGGAGGACGCACGCGACTATCCCAACAGCCTCGAGTTTGGCTTGCGCAAAGGATTGCAATTCCCGGGAGGATTTAACTCCGGCCAGCAGGTCTTGCTGATTCTCGACAAGGTCGCAGCTCCCTACTCCGAAGTCAAGAGCTTCAACGATCTCCCGATTCCTTTCGCCTGCGTGGCCACTGATCTGGTCAGCGGCAGAGCTCACGTCTTCCACAGCGGCTCGCTGTCGCTGGCGCTGCGGTCGACCATGTCGCTACCGGGTATTTTCTCACCAGTGGTGGACGACGGTTCCATCTACGCCGACGGAGGACTGCTGCAGAACCTCCCCGTTCAGGTCGCGAAAAAGATGGGCGCCGACGTGGTTCTGGGAGTCCACCTGGCCGAGGAAAACCTCAAACCCGACGCCAATCTTTCCTCGTTCGCAGTGCTCGGCCAGTCCATCTCGGTGATGATCTCGGCCAATGAACTCGAGAGCATGGAAATGGCAGACGTCCTGCTTTCGGTCCCGGTGCAGAAGTGGGGCGCGCTGAGTTTTGACGACGCTGACGCCATCATCAAGGCCGGATACGATGCTGCCGCCGCCAAGTCCAAAGTCCTGTTGGCTTACGCCGTAGACGATGCCACCTGGAACGAATACATTGCCGAACGCAACTCCCGCCGCATCACCACCACTCCCATTCCCACATTCGTTGCGGTTAAGGGCGTGAATGCGAATCTATCGCAGAAGGTTGAGACCCAGATGGCCGACATGGTCGGCAAACCCCTCAACTACGACGAACTGGACGCTGCGATCATGCGCCTCAAAGGTACCGGGCGCTATTCCACTCTCAGCTACGGATTCGTCGAGCAAAACGGCAAGCAAGGTCTCGAGATAAAGACCGAGGACAGCGCAATCGGTCCGCCCGTCGTCCGCCCGCTCATCCTCGTGGATGGTTCGAGTCTGAAAAACGTTCAGTTCAACTTGGGGGCGAGAGTCACTTGGTACGATATTGGCGGATTCCGCTCCGAATGGCGCAACGACATCATCCTGTTTTCCCAGTACGGGCTGCGATCGGAGTATTACCATCCCTTCACTCCGACAACTCACTGGTTCGTCGCGCCCAGGGTACTGGCGTACAGCGACCCATTGTACTTCTATGACGATAATCAACTCGTCTCCACCTACCGCAAGAATTCTGCCGGTGGCGGCCTCGATTTCGGCTATATGTTCGGCAACGTCGGCGAACTGCGCTTCGGTTACGAAGGAGGCTGGGTGGGTTACCAGCGCCAGGTCGGAAATCCGACCGAGCTGCCCAGTCTCTCCGGCGGTTATGCCGCGGGACAGGTTCTGTATCGGATGGACCGCTTGGATAATCCTGTCATCCCTAGTAAAGGTCAGTCCCTGCAAGCCAATTTCCAGTGGGTCAACAGCAGTCCTTTGGCGGGGGGAGCCTATCCTTCGCTGGAGGTCGCGTCCACCAACTTCTTCAAGCTGAGCGAGCAGTCCTCGGTGTTTTTGAACGGATTTGCCGGCACCACGTTCAATTACTACGACACTGGCTTGCCCCAGTTCTCGTTAGGAGGCTCACGGTTCCTGGTCGCCTATGGCCAGAACGAGTTGCTGATGGACAAGTACTTCCTCTTCCAGTTGGGTTATCTTCGCGAGCTCGCGAAGCTGCCACCACTACTGGGAAGCGGCGTCTATTTCCTCGGAATGTACGAGGCCGCACAGGTGTACGGGCCGCCCTATAGCATGATCAACAAGGCTTCCGGCTTCCCCACTGACGGCGCCGCGGGCATCGTCGTTAACACTATCTTCGGACCTGTCGAGGCCGCTTACGCCTATGGCGACACCGGCCACCACAAGTTCTTCTTCCGGATTGGACGGCTGTTCTAGGGGGATGTAGCGAGATTTGGTTCAGCCCGTTTTGAAGGGGCACGGCTTTTAGCCGTGCCGTTAAGGCCTTTATTCTTATCCGCCGTGCGGACTTTAGTCCGCGCGGCGCACCGGATGCGAATTCTTCAGGGCTTCATCCCGTATTGTGTAGTCCGGCCGCGATCCCATTCATGGTCGCGCCAATCGCGTAATCCAACTCCGCGCTCTGTTCGCCGTTTCGTTTCCTTCGCAGCAGCTCAACTTGAATCAGGCTCATAGGATCGACATACGGATTCCGCAACCGTATCGAGCGCGACAGCACCGGATTCCGCTCCAGCAACTCGCTCTGGCCTTTAACCTTCAGTACCATCCTTTTCGCGCGATGAAACTCGTCTGCCAGCATCTGATACACCGACTCACGCAGCGCCGAATCATCGACCAGCGACGCATAAAGATGCGCGATCGAAAAGTCGGCTTTCGCCATCGCCAGCTCAACATTGCGCAGCATGTCCGAGAACAGCGGAAACTCCCTCGCCATTTCCTGGAGCAGTTGTTCCTCCCGCGCACCTCGCATGGCAAACTGTTCCAGCGCGTGCCCAACACCGAACCATGCCGGAACCGCATGCCGGCTCTGCATCCAGCCAAACACCCACGGAATCGCTCGCAGGTCTTCCAGCTTGCGACTGCTGCTCCTGCGCTCCGGACGCGACCCAATCCGCGCCAGCTCCATCTCATTGACCGGCGTAGCCAATTCGAAATAGCGCAATACGTCCGGATTCTCCGCGATCTTCTCGCGATACAGCGCAAACGCCGCCTGCGACAGCTGCTCCATCGGCTCGATCCATCGATCTTCACTCTCGGCAGAAGCTTGGCCCGGACGCACCAGCGCCTCCAAACTTGCTGCAATCATGATCTCCAGGTTCCACTCCGCCAGCACCGGATCGGAGTATTTCCAGTTCAACACTTCGCCCTGCTCGGTAATCCGGATGTGCCCCGTGAAATCGCCGACCGGCTGCGCGAGAATCGCCGAGTGCGTCGGTCCGCCGCCGCGGCCCACCGTTCCGCCGCGCCCGTGAAAGATGCGCAGCTTCACGTCGCACTCGCGGGCCACCCCATGTAGCGCCCGGTGCGCCTTGTGCAACTCCCACGTACTGGTGAGCATGCCTCCATCTTTATTCGAGTCCGAATAGCCCAGCATCACTTCTTGCCAGCCATGCCACGTCGGCAATAGTTCGCGATACTCCGCCGAACTCCAGACGCGCCTCATCACGTCAGGCGCATTCCGCAATGCCTCGATCGATTCGAACAGCGGAACCGGCATCAGGCCCGGACCGTTCTCGCCACCACTCGCCCGCAAGCCAGTCAGACTCGCCAGCCGCAGGACCGCAAAGATGTCGTCTTCCGACTCGGCGCCGCTGACGATGTAGCGCGTGATGGCTTCCGCCTCGTAATTCTTTCTCGCCTCGGCGACTCCGCGAAACGTATCGAGCAACTCGATGCTCGCAGCCGATAGCTCCGGCAACACGCCCTGAGAAGCCTGCGAGTTCGCTGCCTGCGCGATTTCGACCAGCGTCTCACGATGCACCCGCGCATGCTGCCTAATATCGAGCGTGTACAGCCGGAACCCGAACGTCCTCAGCTTGCAGATCAACGGGTCGAGCATTCCCGTCGCCAGCCTCGCGCCGCCGTTCTCGCACAAGCTTCGCCGCACCACTTGCAGGTCATCCAGAAATTCCGCAGCCGACTGGTATGCAGCCCGATGCGAACGCTCGTCACGCGCATAACGCAGCCGCGCGCCCATTATCACCAGCAGCCGGCGATACGCCTCCGAGCGTGGCGTGCGCGACAGCTCCTCCGCCGGCTCGCCAATCGTCGCTTCATATCGCTCACGCAGCTCTCGCAATTCCGCCGATTCCTGCATCTGGTGCGACGAAACCGTTAGCCTTCTCACCAGCACCGCCACCTCTTGCAGGTAATGCGACAACACCATCACCCGCGCTAGTTCCAGCGCCTCGCGCGTGCTCTCCGGCTTAACAAACGGATTGCCGTCGCGGTCGCCGCCGATCCACGAGCCGAAGCGCAAACACGCGGGCAGTGACGCTATGTCCATCCCCGCGCCATACACCTCGCGAAAGTCTGCCGCAATCCCCTCATAAATCTTCGGCACCGCATCGAACACCGTCATCACGTAATAGCTGATGCCAGTACGAATCTCATCCACTACCGTCAGCTTTTGCAGCCGCACTTCATCCGTTTGCCACAGCGCGGTGATATCGGCCAGAATCGTGTCTTCGGAAGCTTGCGCCTGCACCTCCGGCAGCGGTAGCCGATCTAGTTTCTCCAACTCTGCGGCAATGCGCCGCCGCTTCAGCAACACCGCACGCCGTGTAATCTCCGTCGGATGCGCCGTGAACACCGGCTGCACTTCGATTTCTGCCAGCGCCGCCAGCGCCTGCTCCAGCGTGATGCCCGCCTGTTTCATGCGCAGCAGTGTTCCATGGAATGATCCTGGAAGTGGCGGCTCGTCCGTGTGCAGCTCCGCGGCCCTGCGCCGTCGCTTGCGATGATTGGTCTCCGCCAGATTGGTCAGCTCGAAATACGCGGCGAAGGCTTTGGTTACCCGGTAAGCAAGGGCTGCATCCAGCGAGGCCACTTCTCCCTTGGCTTCGCTTAGCAACGCATCGGAACCATCGTTCGGCGAGTTGGCCGCTTTCTCGCGGTGCTGGATCAGCAGCCGTCGCAGCCGTTCGACGGTGTCGAACAGTTTCGCTCCCGCCTGCTCCACCAGCACCCGGCCCAGCAGGATGCCGAGCGAGCGCACATCGCGCCGCAGCGGCGCCTCCTTGATCGGCTCGGAAGTCTTCGCCGTTAGCTCCATCAGTCGCTTCGACTGACTAGGCGCACTCCACAGTGGCGAGGTGGGTTCCATCTATGTAGTGTATGGGGGAATCGAAATCGCCGGAAGAGCGCCAACGCTTTCCACCGGCGCCGCGTCTATGTGACTATTACTTCGGATTCCGTTCACAGGAGAAGTCGTTTGCCATCTCTACCGGTGTGCGCCGCCACGCGCGTCCTTGTGCCACGCAGAATCTTGCCCGCCGTACTGGCATGCTCGTTCCTTCTCGCCGTTGTCTCTGCCGGCGCACAGCAACTTCCGCCGCGCGATCCGCACAAGCTGCTCGCCCCCACTCCTCCCATGGGATGGAACAGTTGGGACTCCTACAGTGAAGGCATCACCGAAGCGCAGGTGCGCGCCAATGCCGAGTGGATGGCCGCTCACTTGAAGCAATTCGGCTGGCAATACGTGGTGATTGACGAGGGCTGGTACGTCGTCAACCCCGGAGCCAAACCCGCCGATGTGAAATTCTCTCTCGATGCGAACGGCCGCTTCATTCCAGTGACTGACAGATTCCCTTCAGCCGCCGACGGGGCCGGCTTCAAGCCTCTGGCTGACTATATTCATTCGCTCGGCTTGAAGTTCGGCATTCACATTCTGCGTGGCATTCCTCGCGAAGCCGTCACCCGGAACTTGCGCATCACAAACTCGCCATACACGACCAAGGAAGCAGCCATTACCGACGACACCTGCCCGTGGAACTCCTACATGTACGGCGTGCAACTCGCTCCCTCCGGCCAGGCTTACTACAACTCGATTGCGAAGTTGTACGCCAGTTGGGGCGTCGACTTCATCAAAGCCGATTGCATCGGCGACCACCCCTACAAGATCGGAGAGATCAAGATGCTCGGCACCGCCATGAAAACCTCCGGCCGCGATATGGTGCTCAGTCTCTCTCCCGGACCAACTGCGCTCGACAAGGCCGATGAAGTCTCGCTTTTCGCCGAAATGTGGCGTATCGCCGATGACTTCTGGGACCACTGGGGCCCGTTGCCCGATAAAGACAAAGCCTGGTCGCAGGGTGTGCTGGCGCAATTTGGATTTACCGCGAAATGGGCGTCATTCCAGTTAACTGGGAAATGGCCCGACGCCGACATGCTGCCGCTCGGACGCATTGGTCCTCATCCCGGCGATGGCGGCGCCGACCGCAAAACCAATCTCACGCCCGACGAGCAGGTCACCCTCATGACGTTGTGGTGTATCTTCCGCTCGCCCCTCATGATGGGCGGCGATCTTCCGTCCAGTGACGACTGGACCACCAGGCTGCTGACCAATCCCGAAGTTCTCGCCGTCGATCAACACTCTCAAGACCACCGCGTCGCGATATCCACCCCGAGCGCGGTGGTGTGGACTGCCAAGCCTGACGACGGCCGCGGTTATTACGTCGCCGCCTTCAATCTGGCCGATCAGGAGCAGACGTTGACGTATGACTGGACCAAGCTCGGCCTACCCAAATCGACCTACACTGTACGGGATTCGTGGGCCGCGAAAGACTTGGGAAATGCCAATGTGTTAACGATCAAGCTTCGCCCACATGCCTCGGTGCTCTATCGCGTAATGAGCAAACCCTAGCAAGCTGCCGAAAGGCTTGTAGTGGTGACAGATTTTGCGTCAGGGCACGACTTCGCAGGGCGCAGAAAAACTCACTTTGGCGACAGATTCGTATCAGGGCGCGACTTCAGTCGCGCCGTAAGGCGTTCAAAATAGAAAGGGCTTTAGCCCCTGTATTCCATCCCGCTTTTGAAGGGGACTTTTTCAACAGCCTGTTTAGTCGTGCTGCCACGTGTTGAAGTAAGTGTTGGACTCTAATCCCTGCTTACTTCAGCCCCGTCCCCGTCGTCGTGACCACCAACTTCCCGTTCTTCACTCCCCGCATGGCGAGCATGTGGTCGGCCAGGTGCTGCGACTCGCCACGCTTGCCTTTCATAATGACCACTTCAAGACAGTTGTCGGCATCGAGAGGAACGTGCGTTTCAAGCACTGAGGGCCCTGTTTCCTCCGTCGTGTAACCTAATGCTGTCTTCCGCGCTCTCAAATGAACGAAGGGACTCCGCTCTCCATGTCCACCACGGTGACCACCACCGCTCCCAGCCTGAAGCGCGCGCTCGGCCTCTGGGACCTGGTGTTATACGGCATCATCGTGATCCAGCCCACCGCGCCCATGCCCGCCTACGGAGCGTTCTCCAACGCCGGCAAAGGACACGTCGTCACCGCGGTCCTCATCGCCATGGTCGCCATGATCTTCACCGCCATCAGTTACGGACGCATGGCGCGCGTCTATCCCAGCGCGGGCTCGGCCTACACCTATGTCGGCCGCGAGCTGCATCCCTCGCTCGGCTTCGTCACCGGATGGTCCATGACCATGGACTACATGCTCAACCCGCTCATCTGCACCATCTGGTGCGGCAAGGCGATGGCCGATCTCATTCCCGAAGTGCCGCTGCCCATCTGGTTCGTCGCCTTCGCCGTGCTCTTCACCATGATGAACCTGCGCGGCGTCGAAACCTCCGCGCGCATCAACGAGGCGCTGTGCGCGGCCATGGGACTGGTCATCCTCGTCTTCTTCGTCGCCACCGCGCGCTACCTTCTGCATCTTCCCCCGCAAGGAGCGCAGTTCTTCACCCTGCCGTTCTACAACCCGCAAACCTTCTCGCCCGGCGTGGTCTTTCACGGCACGTCGCTCGCCGTGCTCACCTACATCGGCTTCGACGGCATCTCCACGCTCTCCGAGGAAGTCCACAATCCAAAGCGCAACATTCTGCTGGCAACGGTTCTGGTGTGCGTCGTCACTGGCGTGCTCGCATCCGCCGAAGTCTACGGAGCGCAACTGCTGCGGCCCGAGTGGCAGTTCCCCGAATCGGAAGTCGAGACCGCATTCATTCACGTGGCCGCCATCGCAGGCGGAATCTTCCTCTCCAAGGCCATCAGCCTGACCCTGATCATCGCGACCATCGGCTCGGGCATGGGAGCGCAACTCGGCGCAGCGCGCTTGCTCTACGGCATGGGACGCAGCGACGCGATTCCCAAGTCATTCTTCGGCGCCATCGATCCGCGCACCCGCATTCCGCGCAACAACGTAATTCTGGTGGGAGGAATCGCGCTGCTGGGAGCGTTCCTCATGAGCTACGAGCGCGGCGCCGAACTGCTGAACTTCGGCGCGCTAATCGCCTTCATGGGAGTCAACCTCGCGTCGCTGACGCATTACTACATTCGCGGCAACGATCGCAAACTTTCGCAACTGTGGCCGCCCATCGCCGGCTTCGTCATCTGTGCCGCCATCTGGTGGAACCTGTCGCACGCCGCGAAGGTCGTCGGCTCGATCTGGATGCTCGCCGGTGTCGCCTACGGAGCCTGGAAAACCCGCGGCTTCCAGGCGGACTTAGTGAACTTCGACGTCCCTTCCGAATAACGCTTTGGGGTAGAGCCGACCTTCAGGGCCGAGCGAATAATCTTTGAGGTAGAGCCGACCTTCAGGGCCGAGCGAGCAATGCTTTGAGGTAGAGCCGACCTTCAGGTCGGCGTCTAAGCGATTAATTTTTGATTCTCCTCGCGGACTTTAGTCCGCGAGGGTCCCCATTCAAGGCCCTCTTTTGGCCTTGAGTGGGGATTTTCGTTTGCGGGCGGGCTGCCGAAAAGGCGCTTAGGGGTAGAGCCGGCCTTCAGGCCGGCGTCTAAGCGATTAATTTTTGATTCTCCTCGCGGACTTTAGTCCGCGAGGGTGCCCATTCAAGGCCCTCTTTTGGCCTTGAGTGGGGATTTTTGTTCGCAGCGGTTTTGAAGGGGCACAGCTTCAGCTGCGCCGTACAAGGTCTTTATTCTTGTCATCACGAGAAGGCTTTAGCCTCCGAGTGATCCGCTCTTCGACTTTTTCCGAACAGATTCGTATCAGGGCACGGCTTCAGCCGTGCCGCACACGCCCTTTATTTTTGTCATCCCTCGGCGGCTTCAGCCGCCGGGGGATCTGCTTTCCAAGGGGCAGGACTTTGGTCAGAAATGTAGCAGGAACGCGGTGGACAGTCACTTGGGCACTGAATCCGAAGTCTTCAACGTCTTCTTAAGGATCTCCATCTCGTGTTCCTTTCCATCGTCATCGATGACGTAGAGCTTGCGTTTTTCAATGGCATACTTAACCGGCGCGTTGACGGTGAGGTTCGCCGGCTTCGACCAGCGCCACTTGATATGCTCCTGCGCCTGATAGACGTATGTGTCACCCTCAATCACGAACGTTTCGTACACTTTGTACACGGCTGTCTGCGAGCCACTCGTATTGCCGCTGTAGGTCCCATTGTCGCTGATTGTGCCGTTCGTGTTGCTACCGCCAACGGTCCCAGCGAAATACTGAGACCGCTCCGAGTCGAGCACCTTGCCGGTCCGCCAGTCTCGCTGTTTTTCGGACGCGAGAGCAGAGAAGGACATCAAGAGGGTAATTAGAAGGAAAACATGGCAGACGTGGCGCGTCGTCATGGCAGACTCCCGGCGCGTGGCCCGCGCAAACAGAATCTAACACGCCGGCTGCCCCGATCAAACCAAACTTGACGAAGGGGCTACGCGACAATGATCTGCAGACACCTGTTCAGCCGCGCATCATTGGCCAAGCACGCTCCACTTGCGCCGCACCGCCATCGGCACAAATCAGAATATCGACCGGACCGCACTCCATGCCTTGCGTTCGGCACACGTTGTACAGCCGCGCCGCTTCTTCGTGATCAGGGATCGGCGAAATTAGCCAGTCGCGCCCCGCGCGACGGCAGAAGAAAGCCCAGCGTTTCAACGCTGGGAAAGCGAAGATAAAGATCTCCAGTCCCTCGGGGACGCCACATCTCCGCCAGGGCTTCAGCCCGAGCAGATAACGTCCATACATCGCTTCATCACCGCGTCATTGGCCAGCACGCTCCACTTGCGCCGCGCCGCCACCGCACAAATCAGAATGTCGACCGGACCGCACTCCACGCCTTGCGTTCGGCAGACGTTGAACCGCCGCGCCGCTTCTTCGTAATCAGGCGTGTCGATCGGTTCGTCGCGAAAGGCTGCGAGCGATGTCCGCAACTTCTCGAACTGCGCCTGCTCTTTGATTCCTGACAGCAACTCCTGCCGGATCGGACCGATCATCACCACCCGTCCGTCGCTGATCGCTTCGGCTAGGACTGCCGTCAGCCGTTTCTCTTCCGGACTAAGCGTCGCCGTCGCCCGTCTCCGCAGCGCCAGCGACCACACCGACGTGTCCACCAGCAGCTTCATCAATCTTGTTCAATCTTGTCGCGCCGCCGGTTGGCTTTGTGATCGTAACCGCGCTCATACTCAACCGTCCCAAACAGTTTGACGATGTCCGCCTGTTTGCGCCGCCGAATGTACTCATCCAGCGCGGCCGTCACTGCTTCTTTCTTGGTAGCATGCTCGCCGATGCGGCGGGCTTCCTCGATCAGTTTGTCATCGATTGCCAGATTAGTCGCCATGGTGGCCCCTCTATGTGTAGCCTATCACACACCACGATGTGTAGAAGAACTCAACTTGGGTGCCCGTGGGTGGCCCATCCCTCGGGTGGCCCATCCCGGCTTCCTTTGGCGGGGTGGGGATTTCCTAACTTGAAACCTGAAACTCGAAACTTGAAACTGTCCGTCGGGAATTTTCGCCAAAACTTCGCCCTAAAACACCATTATAACGAATGTTATAACAGGCCCTTTTTCCGGCACGCTGGCGCGCACTCTCACAACGCCAAATTCTCCCGCAGGATCCCGATGTCCTTGTCGCCGCGACCCGAAATGTTCACGATTACCACATCCGACGGACTCATCTTTGGCGCGCGCTTGATGCACTCCGCGACGGCGTGCGCTGACTCGAGGGCACAGATAATTCCTTCCAAATGAGCAAGTTGGCGCAGTGCATCGAGCGCCTCCTGGTCGCTGGCCGAAACATATTCTGCCCGCCCCTGATCGTGCAGCCAGGCATGTTCCGGCCCAATCGCCGGGTAATCCAGCCCCGCCGAAACCGAATGGGTCGTCGCGATCTGTCCAGCTATGTCCTGCAAAACAAAGGAATAAGTCCCCTGTAGCACCCCCGGACTGCCTCCCTCCCCGCCAAACCGCGCGGCGTGTTCTCCCAGCGAATTTCCGCGACCTCCGGCTTCCACGCCGATGAGCTGCACTTCGCGATCGCCGATGAACTCATAAAACGCCCCGATAGCGTTGGAACCCCCTCCAACACAGGCGATTACGGCGGTTGGCAGCTTCCCTTCCGCCTTCAGAATCTGCTTGCGCGCCTCCTCGCCGATGACCCGATGGAAGTCGCGCACCATGGTCGGATACGGATGCGCCCCCAGCACGCTCCCCAGCAGGTAATGTGTTGAGCGGACGTTAGTTACCCAATCCCGCATGGCCTCGTTGATGGCATCCTTCAGCGTCTTTGACCCGGAATCGACGCTGCGGACCTCGGCGCCCAGCAGTCGCATACGGAAGACATTCAGCTCCTGCCGGCGCATGTCTTCGGCACCCATGTAAACCACACATTCCATGCCAAATAGCGCGCACACGGTCGCGGTAGCCACGCCATGCTGGCCCGCTCCGGTTTCCGCAATAATCCGATGTTTCCCCATCCGTCGCGCCAGCAACGCCTGGCCGATGCAATTGTTGATTTTGTGCGCCCCGGTGTGAAGTAAGTCTTCGCGTTTCAGATAGATACGCGCACCCTTGAGCTCGTTCGTCAGCCGTTCGGCGAAGGAAAGCGGCGTAGGGCGTCCGGCATACTCATGCAGCAGGCGCAAGTACACTTGTTTAAACGACTTATCCTTGCGCGCGGCGGCGTAGGCAGCTTCCAGTTCCTGCAGCGCAGCCATCAGGGTTTCAGGGACGTATCGTCCACCGTAAGGGCCAAATCGACCTTTAGTTTTCTTAGGTAAGGGCGTGGAAATGGAAGTCATATTGTGCTCTTTCGATTTCCTGTAACTGTATCAATAATATGATGTTTTCTTCGACGACGACTCCCGCACCGCGGCGACAAAAGCACTGAATCTTGGCGGCGTCTTTCTTGCCGGGCGCCAGCTCAACGCTGGAAACGACCTCGACCCCCCAAGGGTCAAACAGCCGAATCGCCTCGCCAACATTTGCCGCGCTCAGCCCTCCGCCGATGATCACGGGGAATATCTCCTTTATACGCTGCACGATAGGAACAGCAGCGTTCCAATCGAAGGGGACGCCTGTGCCTCCACGGGCGGCCGCAGATCCGGAATCCAGCAGAATGGCATCGATGTTTTCGCGCTGCTCTAAGTAGCCATCGAGCTTATGCGGTTCGCTAAGCAACTCACGTACTTGTAGTGTTTTGATGAGCTTACGGCCAGACAGCGCGCGCCGAAATTCAGAAAGCTGCTCGGCCGGTTCGTCGCCATGGAGCTGAAATCCAGTGAGGCCGGTTTGCCTAGCCAGCTCAGCGAGCGCCTGCGGAGTTTCGTTGACCACAACCCCAATCTTTTCAATTGATTCTGGCAGCGCGGTAATTATTTCTGCGGCAGTTTCTGGCGCGATTCGGCGCGGGCTCTCAGTAAAGATGAATCCCAGCGCGTCAGCTCCCGCAGCGATGGACGCCAGAGCATCGTCGAGGTTGGTAGTGCCGCAGATCTTTATCCAAATCATAGACTTACGTCCGATTTCGCCAGCAGCGCGCGCAACGCGTCGCCGGGATTTTGGGCGCGCATGAGCGACTCACCGACCAGGAAAGCGTCAAAGCCAGCGTCGCGCAGCCGGCCGATATCGGCAGCGGTCTTAATTCCGCTTTCGGCGACCTTGACCACTCCCGTGGGAATGCGCTCTCACAAGCCCGAGAGATGTATTGATATCTACCTGAAAAGTATGCAGGTTACGATTATTGACGCCAATCATGTCGCATCCCGCGGCAAGGGCGCGGTCGAGTTCATCGTCATCATGAACTTCGCAGAGCACGTCAAGCTTTAGTTCACGCGCCCGGTAGCGCAGACCGACGAGTTGGTCTTGTTCGAGTGCAGCCACTATTAAGAGCACAGCGTCAGCGCGGCAAGCGCGAGCCTCCAAAAGCTGGAACTCGTCGATGATGAAGTCTTTACGCAGGCACGGTAGGTGCGTCGCGCAGGACGCGAGTTCGAGATTGTGCAGCGAGCCTTGGAAGAATTGCTCGTCGGTCAGGACGGATAAAGCAGCAGCGCCGGCGAACTCGAGTTCAGAAGCTAGTTTGGGGACGTCGAAGTCGGCACGAATCAATCCCTTGGAAGGCGACGCCTTTTTCAGTTCTGCGATGATGGCCGGTCCCGAGCGGGAGACACGCTGCAAGCGATCGCGAAAGCCACGCGGGTGATGGCGCTGGGCCGCGGCGAACGGGTCTGCCATATCGACAACGGACTTGGCGCTGGCAACGCGTGCGCGAGTCGCGGCGAGGATTTCGTCCAACTTGGTCGGCATCGGCCTAGGTAAAGTATAGCGGGCGGACATTGAAAACCCCCACAAGCATAGGCTGCTTGTGTGGGGCACACGGGAGGCTCGCCGAGGGGCCAGATCGGAGTTTGCGAGTGCTAAACTGTCGGCCTACCTGATAGGAGCGAGAATGAGACCAACCGGAGTGGCCCTGATTGCCATTTATCACTATCCAGCGGCTGCGTTTATTGCCGTGCTGGGGGTCGGACTGTTTGTCGGCGGTAAGGTTATCAGCATGCTGGGAGGCGCCGATGGCGTCGTACTTCCCAAGGCTGGATTCCTGATTGGAGTGGTGGGCGGGACAGCCCTCCTGGTGTTTGCGTTGATACGTGCAATCGCAGGGTTTGGAGTGTGGTCAATGAAGGAATGGGGTCGGCTGCTGGCTATCATCCTGGCGGTCATCTCGTTGGTGTTTGCGATCCCAGGGCTGCTGTTGTCAGCCATAACGATGCATGCACTTTTCGGGGGCTTTCGGGTGCTGCGGGTTGTCATCAGCGCGCTGATTATCTGGTACCTGCTGCAAGCCGAGACCAACGCGCAGTTCCGGGCCAGCGCCTAATTGAAATACGTCTGCTATATTCCTGTCGTACTGCGCAGTTCCTGCTAATTCCATTTGGAGGTCTGGAAACGAGATCCAGACCCAAACTCGTGTCCTGGACTTCCCCGGGCCTTCTTACTCTCAGGTTCGGAATCTTTCTCTTGCTCTTTTCAGGCGGAATGACGTGCCGTGCGCAGGAGGCCAAAACTTACTACCAATCGGCCGGCACCAAGGAAATGGCCGAGCTTCTGCAAAAGATCTATCGCGAACAAGACATCAAAACCGACCCCAGCAAAGATGGCGAGCGGGCCACGAAGCTGCGCATTGAACTTGCGGGCACGGCGTCACTGGGACCGGAACTCAAGCTCCGATATTCCTTAGCGGAAGCCTTGCTGCGCTCGGGAGACAGCGCGGGAGCCATCCAGGAGCTGGAGCGAGTCAGAAGCGAATGTCAAAAAAACTTCCTTCGCCTTGATCCCTACAGCGAGCAGCACCTGCGCGATACCTTGGCGCTGTCTTATCTTCGCCTCGGTGAGCAACAGAACTGCTCACTCCATCACAACGAACATTCGTGCATATTTCCGCTGGAGAGCACGGGCATCCACACCGACAAGACCGGCGCACAGGGCGCGGTGCGGGAACTTATCGCCAGCCTGAAAGCCGATCCGAACAATGTGCAGTCGCGCTGGCTGCTTAACCTGGCCTACATGCAGATAGGTGAGTACCCCAGCGGAGTGCCGGCGCAGTGGGTCGCCTCGCCGCATTTGTTCGACTCCGAATACGATATCGGACGCTTTCCGGATGTAGCCCCTCGGCTGGGATTGAGCGTCACGGGGCACGCGGGTGGAGTCGTAATGGAGGACTTCGATGGCGACGGACTGCTTGACCTGATGATCTCGTCGTCCGGTCCCCTGGACCAACTGAGGTTCTTTCACAACAACGGTGACGGGACCTTTACGGAACGCACCCGCGAGGCCGGCCTGACGGGCGAGACCGGCGGGCTGAACCTGGTAGCCGCCGATTACGACAACGACGGACACATGGACCTGCTGGTGCTGCGCGGCGGTTGGTGGGGAGAACACGGAAAGTATCCGATGTCGCTGCTGCACAATAATGGCGACGGAACGTTCGACGATGTGACGCGCAAAGCCGGCTTGCTGTCGCTGCATCCCACACAAACGGCCGCCTGGGCCGACTACGATAATGACGGCTGGCTCGATTTGTTCGTTGGACACGAGACGAATGGCCCGGAAAAGCATCCTTCGCAGCTCTTCCACAACAACCATGACGGCACATTTACTGAGGTAGGCGCGGCCAACGGCCTGGCGGACCTGGGCTTCGTGAAGGGAGTAGCCTGGGGCGATTTCAACAACGACGGGCGTCCCGACTTGTATATCTCGCGTTTAGGTCAGCCCAACCTGCTGTACCGAAATGACGGGCCGCGCGACGCGAAAAAACCACGCGCCGATCGCTGGAAGTTCACAGATGTCACTGCCTCGGCACATGTGGCCGAACCGCTGCACAGCTTTGCGACCTGGTTTTTTGACTATGACAACGATGGCTGGCCCGACCTGTTTGTAGCCGGCTATTACAACGAGACCCAGAATGATATTGGCGCATTCCAGATGGGCCTGCCGTACAAAGCCGAGACGCCGCGTCTTTACCACAACAATCACGACGGGACTTTCACTGACGTCACCAAGCAAGTCCATCTCGACCGCGTCATCCTGGCGATGGGCGCGGGCTTTGGCGATCTCGACAATGATGGCTGGCTCGATATTTACATTGGCACCGGCGCCTCCGACCTTGACGCACTTCTGCCGAACCGCATGTTCCGGAATGCTGGCGGCAAGAGGTTTCAAGACGTGACCACGTCGGGAGGCTTCGGTCATCTGCAAAAGGGACACTCAGTTGCCTTCGGCGACATCAATAATGACGGACAGGAAGACATCTTTGAAGAAATCGGCGGCGCGCTTCCTGGCGACTCCTACCAGAGCGTGCTGTTCGCCAATCCGGGACACGACAATCATTGGCTGAGCCTAGACCTCGAAGGAGTCCAGACCAACCGCTCAGCGTTTGGGGCGCGCATCGCCGTCAAGCTGAAGACGCCGGAAGGAGACCGCCATGTCTATCGTACGGTCGGATACGGATCGAGCTTCGGCGGCAATCCACTACGGCAGCACATTGGAGTCGGTAAGAACACGACGATCGAAGAGGTTGAAGTCTCGTGGCCGACGTCGGGAACTGTGCAACGGTTTCACGACTTTCCGGCAGACCATGCCTACTCCATTCGCGAGGGCGTGAATACCCCGGTGCCACGAAATTACAAGTCGTTTTCCTTGACCGAGCCGCAGACGGTGGTCACGCAAAAATAAGTGGCCTGTGAGGGTGGCGACCAACTGGGGTCACTCCCCTGATTCCGGCTGCTTTCGCGGATTGTTCCCCTCCGGACGAAGCCTATAATTAAGTTGCTCTGACGATTGATCCGCCGGACTGCTCCCCCGCACGGCGTGCGCCATGGCGGTGGTGTAGCCGGAAGCTTGTGTCCTGATGACAAGTCTCTGTCATGCACGCGGCGGACACACCAGCCACTCCAGCGATCTCCTTGCCTCACATAGGATTACCCCTCACAAACAGGCGCTTCGATCGCTATCCGGATGGGTGGCGTTGCTCGCCTTGTGCGGTGCGTGCTTCGGCGCTCCCGGCGGCTCTCCAGCGGTGCGCAAGCAGCAGGCGCGCACGCAGTTTGAGACGGCCGAACGGATGCGCGAGGCTTTGAACGGGCGTCCAGAGAACGAGCGGACCCGACACGATTATCAGAAGGTCGCCGACGCATATCGGAAGGTGTACTACGTCGCCCCGGCTTCGTCGAAGGCGGATGCCAGCGTGATGGCGGTAGCTGAAATCCTGGCGGAAATGGGACGCCAGTTTTCGCCGGGCGAGAAGGACCTGCACGCGGCGATTGGGCAGTATGAGTTTCTGCGGCGGGAGTATCCCGGCAGCAAGTACCGGGTCGAGGCGCTGTTCACCATCGGTCAGATCTACAAAGAAGACTTGGGCAATGAAACCTCGGCCAAGACTACGTTCGAAGAATTTCTAAAGAGGTATCCGCATACCCAATTGGCTCCCAAGGCCCAAGAGGCTCTGGCGGAGCTGAGCCAACCTAAGTCGAAGAAGAAAACAGAGGGGGCCACGCGAGACGCTGGCCCACCGCCTGCCGACGGTGACGCGGCGAAGAAGCTGGCGTCTCCGAGGGTCACCGGAATTCGTTACTGGGCGACCGAGGGTTATACCCGGGTGGCGATCGACTTGGATTCGGAGGTGAAGTACGAGTCGGGCCGAGTGGCTGACCCCAACCGCATCTTCTTCGACCTGCCGGACACGCGGTTGGTTTCGACGCTGGTGGGCAAGAGTTTCGATGTGCAGGACGGCTTCCTGAAGAAGATCAGGGTGGCTCAGTACCAGCATGGATCGACGCGCATCGTGTTGGAAGTCGATGACGTAACCGAATATTCGGCATTTTTGTTGCCCAATCCATACCGGCTGATTATCGATATCCACGGAAAAGACGCGCAGGCTACGACACAGGTGGCGACGAGCTCTGCGACGGGCGAGCCGGGAGCGAAGGCCGTGGCGACACCCGTTCCTGCGGGAGTCGACGCCAAGACCGCCAACAAGCAGATCGGGTCGTCAGGCGGCCCCGCGAATCCGAGCGTTGCCAAGCCCGAGCAAAAGGCTGTGGCGACGAACGCCGCAAAAGTGCCGCCTAGTGACGCCAGCGGCAGCAAGGCTGCGACCGCAAGCGAAGCATCCACGACCACGCCAGCTTTCAAGAACGCAACCGGTGAGCTGATACAGCCCGCAAAGAGCGCCGTGAAGCCGCCGGTAACGGTAGCGCGAGCAATGAAGCCCGACATCAGTACTGATGACACTGACATGACGGCTTCAAACGCCGCGGCAACCAAATCGATGTCGGCGCCTACGTCGGCTCCGACCGCAGTCACCGTCACTCCCGATAAGAAGAAGAGCTCTAACAAGAAGTCCGCAAAGGCTGCTGACTCCGATGCGTCCGCGGCTCACGAAGCTGTACCGACAGCGGCGGGCGATCGCAGCCTGATTCGAGCCCTGGGACTGAAGATTGGGCGCATCGTCATCGACGCCGGACATGGCGGGCACGACACCGGGACGATCGGACCAAACGGCTTAAAGGAGAAAGACCTGGTCCTCGATGTGGCGTTGCGCTTAGGAAAACTACTGGAGTCTCGGCTGGGTGCAGAGGTGATTTACACACGCGACGACGATACGTTCATTCCATTGGAAACCCGGACGGCTATCGCGAACGAACATCAGGCGGATTTGTTTATCTCGGTTCACGCGAATTCGAGCCAGGACCCATCGGCGCGTGGGGTGGAAACCTACTATCTCAACTTCACGTCGAGCCCTGACGCACTGGAAGTGGCGGCGCGCGAAAACGCGGTCTCGGAGAAATCGATCTACGAATTGCAGGACCTGGTAAAGAAGATCGCGCTCAAGGACAAGATCGACGAATCGCGTGAGCTGGCGAATGATGTGCAGCAGTCGCTCTACGTCGGGCTGTCGCCGAAGAACCCGACGCTGCGCAATCGTGGCGTGAAGAAGGCCCCGTTCGTTGTACTGATCGGCGCAAACATGCCGAGCATTCTTGCGGAAATTTCGTTCGTCTCCAACCCGACGGACGAGACGAAGCTGCAGACACCGGAGTACCGGCAGAAGATCTCCGAGTCGCTCTACAAAGGCATCTCGAAGTATGTGAACGGGCTGAGCGGAGTGAAGGTGGCGTCGAAGTTCAACAAAGACGCGGGGCAGTAAACCAATTGCCGGTTGTCAGTGGCCAGTTGCCAGTTGTCAGTAGAAACCCAACCAATCTGTAGTTAAGTGCGCTGCGGCAAATCCTTCCTATATTGTAGCGAGGAGTAGCTCGATTCTCAGGCGGATCGACCGCCCCCGACGTAAAACGCCGGTTGGAAACTTTGTATCGGGAACAGTAGTCTAATGATTGCATGGAGTTGTGCCCTTTGTTGAGGATCTGCCTTTTCGCATGAAATCAGCCTTGAAACTAATCGTTTTGATTACGCTGATGCTCGCGCTGGCGGGCGCCACTGCTGCGCAACAGTTGCTTCCCAAGTCGTTCGCGGGGTGGACCCAAACTGGCGACGTCAAGACATTAACCCAGCCCGGACAAGCCGACGCCGCCTATCCGGCGGTGCTCAACGAATACGGATTCACGGAAGCGGAGACGGCGACCTACAGCCGTCCTGACGGACGAAAGCTGACAGTGAAGGCGGCGCAGTTTAAGGACGCAACCGGCGCCTACGGCGCGTTCACGTTCTATCGCGATCCGGCGATGAAGAGCGAGCAGATCGGGACGAAAGCAGCATCGGCTAACCAGCGGATCTTATTTTTCCGCAGCAACGTTCTGGTGGACGCAGCCTTCGATCGCATCACGGGCATGTCGGCCGCCGAGCTTCGCGACCTTGCGGGCATGCTGCCCGAGGCCAAGGGGCAAGCGAGTAACCTGCCCAACCTGCCGGACTACCTGCCGAAGCAGGATGCGATAGAGAATTCCGCAAAGTACATACTCGGACCGCAAGCACTGGCCGCAACGCAGACGCCGTTGTCGGCGGAGTTGGCCGGCTTCAAGTGGGAGCCCGAGATCCTTACGCAAAACTACTCGACACCCGATGGACCCGTGACGTTGATGCTAGTGGAGTACCCGAATCCGCAGATTGCGATCGAACGGCTGCGCGCGTTTCAGGCGTCGAATAGTTCGGCAGCGAGCTTCGCGGTCCGCAGAACCGGGCCGATCCTGGTCGCGGAAACTGGCAACACAACCAGCAGCGACGCTAAGACGTTGCTGAACTCGGTGAACTACGAAGCTGAGGTCACGTGGAACGAAGCGACATCGATGAGCAAACGCGACAACATCGGCAACCTCCTGATGGCAGTCTTCGGGCTGATCGGGATTCTGTTGCTCATCGGAGTCATCTTCGGCGTGTTTTTCGGTGGAATTCGCGTGCTGATTTCGCGATATTTCCCGGGGACCGTATTCGACGTACCGGAGAATGTGGAAATCCTGCAGCTGCACATCGGCGATCAATCCAACCCAAATAAGTAGATGAAAACTAAGGGTTTGCAGGGTCGCGGAGGTGAAATCGGTCGATTTCGGCCAATTTCCTCAGATTACCCATAAGTAGCATAAGTTATTGAAAATACAGCAATTTAAGTGCTAGAAATTGCTTGACAGGGGGGTAGCGTGAACCTAGTATTTGTGCAGAAAGTTTTGACGGTCTAGCCTCCGTTGGAACTATTCTCCCTTGAAGAGAAGGCCGCCCTGTTGCCGGGGCGGCCTTTTCGTTTGCGTGATAAGGTCAACACGCCGCGAAAATCGATTGCTGAACTTGCAAAATGCGAATTTAAATTGCGCATTTGCCCTGCGAGAAGTGCAATTTGCGATTCGAATGGTGCGAACTTTCGCATTCAGGCAGACATGCGAAGTGAAATGAGTCCGTTCGGTTACGCACCGAATCGGTCGGACGGGGAATCCAAGTAGTTTCACGTCTATGCATACGGAGAAGAAACCGGCCAAGCCCACGGAAGTATTCAAAGCGCTTCCAGAAGTGTGGCAGCTGATTCGTCCGCGCCGCGGGCTACTCGCGGTCGGCTTCGTGCTGATGGTCATCAACCGAGTCTCGAGCCTGGTGTTGCCGGCGTCAACGAAGTTCCTGGTCGACAACATCATCGGCAAACACCAGATGCAAAAGCTGCCGTTGCTGGTGGGAGTTGTGCTCGGAGCCACACTGATCCAAGGACTTACGTCGTTCACCCTCACGCAGACGCTGTCGAAGGCAGCGCAAAAATTGATTGCCGAGTTGCGGCGGCGGGTACAGGAACACATCGGGCGGCTTGCGGTCTCGTATTACGACTCGAACAAGACGGGCATGATGGTGTCGCGCATCATGAGCGACGTCGAGGGCGTCCGCAACCTGGTGGGCACTGGGCTGGTCGACCTCGCAGGCGGCATCCTCACCGCGGTGATCGCCTTCGTTGTGCTAATGCGCATCAGCGCGGTGATGACGCTGATCGCGTTCGGCTTTCTCGCGGTGTTTGGGATCGGCTTGCGCAAGGCATTCAAGACCATCCGTCCCATCTTCCGCGAGCGGGGAAAGATCAATGCAGAAGTTACCGGTCGGCTGACGGAATCGCTGGGCGGAGTGCGCGTGGTGAAGGGATACCACGCCGAGTCGCGTGAGCACGATGTCTTCAGCGCCGGCGTTGAGCGCCTGCTGCAGAACGTCTTCAAGACACTCACGGCGACCTCAGTGATGAGCCTTACGTCGTCGAGCTTGATGGGAATCATCGGCGCTATTGTGATGTTCATGGGAACGCGCCAGATTCTGGCGGGCAAGCTGACGCTGGGCGGCTTCTTCACTTACACCATGTTCCTGGGCTACCTCGCCGCGCCGTTGTTTCAGGTTGTGGGAGTCGGCACGCAGATTACCGAGGCGATCGCCGGGCTGGAGCGCACGCGCGAGGTGTTGAGCGAGACTCCGGAGGATGAGGATCCGGAGCGAACCGTGATTCTGCCACCGATTCGGGGCGAACTGGCATTTGAGGATGTGACCTTCGCCTACGAGGCGAAGAAGACGGTGTTGCACAACATCTCGTTCCACTCCCAACCGGGGACGGTGACTGCGCTGGTGGGTTCGTCGGGATCGGGAAAGTCGACCATCATCGGGCTGGTAGCGGCATTTCACAAGCCGAACAGCGGCCGGGTGATGGTGGACGGCATCGATCTGGCAACGGTGCGGCTCGAGTCGTATCGCACGCAGCTAGGGATGGTGTTGCAGGAGTCGTTCCTGTTCGACGGGACGATTCGGGAGAATGTCTCGTTCTCGAAGCCGGATGCGACGGAAGAAGAGCTGATGCGGGCATGCGCCATCGCTCGCGTCGACGAGTTCGCGGATAAGTTCGAGCTGAAGTACGACACCATCATTGGCGAGCGGGGAGTGAAGCTATCCGGTGGCCAGCGGCAGCGGGTGTCGATTGCGCGCGCCATCCTGGCGAATCCGCGGATTCTGATTCTCGACGAGGCGACATCGAGCCTGGACTCGGAATCCGAGCAGTTGATTCAAGCCGGCCTTTCGTATTTGATGCAGGGACGGACCACGTTCGTGATCGCGCACAGGTTGTCGACGATTCGACGGGCTGATCAGATCCTTGTGGTGGAAGCGGGACAGATTGTGGAACGTGGGACACACCAGTCGCTGTACGAGCTGGGCGGACGATATTTTGACCTCTACACCAAGCAGCACGGACTAGCGCAAAATCTGTTCCTCGCCCCGGGAGAGGGAGACGTGCCGGAGGAAGTTGGCGCGAACGGCGCCGCGGCCGACAGCGATGCGGAAGTGCTGGATCGGGAGACGGTGTAGGGCGAAGATAAAGATCACGTCCAGTCTTCGCCCTCCCAAGTCCCTACTTGTTGATGTTCTCCTTCGCTTCCAGCCGATTGATAAGCCCTTGGATTTGCGACTTCGCATTCTCCGGCGCGGCGTCCTTCGCAAGTTTCATCTCTTTCACCGCTTCGTCGTAATTTCCTTGGCCAACCGCAATGCGCGAAAGCCCAGCATAGGCAAATAGGTTATTCGGGTATTTCTTTGCGAGGTCGCGGTAGATGGCGAAGGCTTCGTCCTGTTTGTTATCGCGCTGAAGCTGACGGGCATATTGGTACGACTGTGGCGCATCGGCCTTGGCTAGGGCCTGATTCGCGTAGGTCTTTGCCTCGTCAGTTTTTCCCATGGCGGCCAGGATTCGCGACTTGGTCATCAGGTTGTCGTAGCGCGATTCGATCTCGATAGACTTGTCGGCGTACTTGAGTCCGTCGGGCAGATCAGCCTTGGCATCGAGGAAGTAATTGGCCGCGTCATCGTAGCTCTGCCACTCATATTGCACGCGACCGCGTAACTGCTTCTGCAAGCTCGCCTCGACTGTCTGCGGAACATTGACCGACACGTTGACGGGTACGGCGATTTTGTCCCAGCGAAGTGCGAGGACCGCTGAGTCAGGTTTGAGGTCGTCGAACTCATACAGCAGCGCGTCGTGAAAGTCGGAGATAGCGGGCTTGACGGTTACCCGCAGGGCATCCTCGTCCTGCTTGTAGCTGAAGGCTCCCCATGCAGTATTCATTCTCGAGAAGATGATGGTCCAATCGCTTTCGGTGGGGATCATGAACAGCGCGTAGGTCCCTTTATCGAGTGGCTTGCCTTCAATGCTGACCGGATCGGTGAAGGTGATGGTCGTGTTTTCGTTGGCTCCGGCGCGCCAGACGTCGTTATAGGGAACGAGCCCGCCGAAGACCTTACGGCCGCCGACCAGCGGCCGGCTGTACTTGAGAGTCACCTCGGTGATGCCAATGGTTTGGGAGACCTCGGCGTTCTGGCTCTTGCGCGGCAGGTCAAGCAGGGCCGACTGCGCCGAGCAATAGCTGGCTACGAAGACGATGGATGCAGCGAGGAACAGGAAGCGACGTTGGTACATGCGCAACTCCTTTGCGAGCAGAGATTCTGAGTCCGGATAAACGAGCCGATGCGGCCACCAACCCCGACGGTGGCATGCGGCGGTTGGACGCAACGATTCGCAGGCGGTGAGCCACACGGTGACGGAAAGGCCGAGTTACACGGCAGAAATGCGAGTACTGGGGACGAGTCGCTGTCGCCGCGGGAAGATGTTGAAGGAGCGAGCGCCGAGAAGAAAGCCGGGCGAGTGTCGCCCGGCTAGGTTCCCAGCAGAGAAGTGTCGTTAGATCAGCTTGCGGCGTCGAAGCATGCCGAGGCCAGCCCCGAGGCCAGTGAGCACCATCGAAATGGTTCCCGGCTCGGGAACAGCCGCGCCAAAGATCGAACCGCCAATGGCCCATTGCTGGCCGTTCGCGGCGGCCGCGTTAATCGACGCGATCGCAGCGGCGTCGAGGTTGATCAGGATCTGGGTGCCCTGCTCTCCGGGTGTAACCACCACCGAGCCGTAAAGGATTCCCGAACCTAAATCGTTGTAGATGCCGATTGCGCCAGAGTTATCAGCCTGCACGAGTGCGACCGGCGTCGTGACATCCCAAAGCTGGTAGGTCAGGCTGCTGCAGCTGCAATAGAACGACGAGAGTCCCGTGGTAATGGCTCCGGGGTTGGGAAGATAAACGGACAGAACTGCACTGGTGGTTCCGGGGGTGACGTTGAAGGTAAAGAAGTTGTTGAAAACGTCGTCGCCGCCGTTGCAGGAGTCGCTGCTTCCGCAAAGTCCCACGATGTAGTCAGGGTTGGACGCGGTGTGGTTGCCGTTCATATCGTACCAGCCAGTCAACGTGGAAACTGAGTTTCCATTGTTGGTTTGCAACTCGACATCGCCGAGCTGATAGGGTGCGTACGTGAACGCAAAGATTGCCTTGCTGGTCGAGGCATTGGCCGCTCCAACCACGATCAGCAACAGCAATAAGGTGAAGAATAGTTTCTTCATTTGCCTCTCCTCGATGACAATAGGGTTCCCCACTAACGTCGTAGCCTATCCGTGCACTTCAAATTCCAAATTATTACTCTTAGAATCAATGCGTTGGGATAAGCCAAATGAAAAAGTGTGCAGGGAGTTGCACTACGATGGTAAATTCCGTGCTGGCGTTTAGGCTCTGATGGTTCTCGATGCCCCCGAGAACCGAGGCTTGTGTTCCGAATTTTCGGCCCAGGAACCGCATTTCCACCGCGAGTGGCGGGATCAGTCCGACCAGGGCGCGGGTTCGCGGTCCCAGCGGTGGAGGCGCAACTCGGCGATGAGGCCAGCGTCGAGCGGTCCTTTGTCGCTGTAGCTGACGTTGGCTTTTACGTGCTCGGGACGGCGCATACCGACGATGGTTGTGCAGACCGTCGGATTCGAGAGCACGAAGCGAATAGCCATCTCAGGCAGAGTCATTCCCTCGGGCACAACCTGTTTCAGCCCTTCGACTCGCGCTACGGTTGGCACAAGGTTTTCAGGGCCAAAGTAGCGGGCGCGCCAGTCACCTTCGGGAAAACGGGTGTCGAGAGTCATGTTGCCGCCCAGGCTGCCCTCGTCGAGCGGGACGCGGGCGATGACGCCGACATTCATTTCGCGACAAAGCGGAAAGAGCTCGTCTTCAGGCGCCTGGTCGAAAATGTTGTAGATGACTTGCACGGCGTCGACGAGTCCGGTGCGAATGGCCTTGATGCCGTTCCACGGCTCCCAGCGATTGAGGCTGAGGCCAAAAGTGCGAATGATACCGTCACGCTTCAGCTTCTCGACGGTGGTGCGAAAATCGGGCTCGTCGGTCCAAGCATCTTGCCAGACGTGGAATTGCAGCAGGTCGATCGCGTCGGTGCCCAGTTGGGCACGAATCGCGTCGGCGTACTGGAAAACATGATCGGGAGGAAAAACGTCATCGTATGAGTGAGAAGGTTGCGCCGGCCACTTGAGATTTTTCGGCGGGATTTTCGACGCGGCATACAACCGCCGACCGGGATTGGTAGCCAGCAACTGGCCCAGAAATTGATCGCTCTTGCCTTCTCCATAGCCCCATGCGGAATCGAAAAAGGTGCAGCCTTCGTCCGTGGCGAACTGCAAGGAGTGTGATGACTCCCGATCGTCAGAGCCGGACCAGCCGCTCATTCCCCATAAGCCATAGCCGATGTCGCTGACGTTCCAACCGGTGCGTCCGAATTTGCGATATTGCATGAGAGTGTTGCGCCTCAATGATGACGATTGTTTTTCCGCTAAAGCACGATGGTATCAAGAGGGAACGTTTTGCAGGTTGGTTGAGCGTCCTGAGCGGGACGAGTATCCTTGAAGATTGTGGCCCAACCTTCCCGCGGGCCAACCCCTTTTGTGGAGGCTGGCAATTGGCTGGTGTAATCCGTCGTACGGCTTTTCTTTCTTTGACTCTGCTCATGGTGGCAGGAGCCACCCAGGTGTGCTGGGCACACGCCATCCTGATGGACTCGTCGCCCAAGATCAATTCCACAGTCAGCGGCCCCGACATCGACATCGCATTGCGCTTTAATGTCCGCATCGACGGCGGCCGTTCGCGTGTCCTTCTGGTAGCGCCGGACGGGACCAGTTCCGCGCTCACTCTCGCCAAACAGGAGAAGCCAGACATCCTGCAAATGCATGCCTCCAGCCTGAAGCCGGGCGCCTACAAATTGCAGTGGAAGGTTCTCGCCTCCGACGGCCACATGAGTAACGGAGACGTCCCTTTCACGGTGAAATAGGGCGCAATGCTCCTCAAGCTGGTAGATCTGTTTTCCTTCCTGTCTGTGGTCCTACGCGCTGGCACCCTGGTGTTCCAGTCGGTGCTGCTGGGCGGCGTGCTGTTTGTGCTTTGGACGGCGCGCTCGTCGCCCGCGGCGTCGGAAGAGAGCATTGCGCGCGTGCGGGCGTCCTCGTGGAAGCTGCTGCGTCTGAGCGCGGTCGGGCTTGCTATCGTGCAGCTTTTGTACCTCTACGTGGACTCGGCCGTATTGATGGCTTCGGCCGACATCGGCTTTAGCGGCGTCGTCGGTGCCAACTTCTTCATCTCGGGCAGTATCGTCCTGGTCGCAGCGCTTTTTACGGCGATTGTCGCCAGCGGCAACAAGAAAATCGCTAGCTGGGCGCTACCCGTCCTTACCATCGTCATCATGGCAGCATCGGTGATGACGAACCACGCCGCCTCGCGTCTCGACGGTCGGCCGCTACTGATCACTCTGTCAAGCATTCACGAGTTGGCCACTGGCTTCTGGATCGGCGGCCTGCCCTTCCTCGTGCTTGGCCTGTATCGCGCCAAGGACCTCGACACGCGCTGGTACATCACCGAGCGGTTCTCGCGAATGGCTCTGTTGAGCGTGGGCGCGCTTGCCATCAGCGGCCTCGTTCTGAGCGTCATCTACATCGGCTCGTGGCAAGCCGTGCTGGGAACGGCCTACGGGATCATGGTCCTCGCCAAAGTGACTATGTTGGGAGCGCTGTTGATTCTGGGGGGAGTGAACTTCCTGTTGCTCAGGAACTACCCCAGGGACCAGGTGATGCCGCGCTTGCGTCGCTTGATCGAAGCCGAAGTCGGAATCGGCATTACCGTGATATTGACGGCGGCATCGCTGACCTCGCAGCCTCCCGCGGTTGACCAGGTGAGCGACACCGTGACGCCCTCTCAGGTCTGGCATCGCTTCAAACCGCAAGCTCCCCGGCTGGCCTACAACTTCATTCCTGAAACCGACAGCGCGACCGGCAAGCCTCTGCCGCCGCCTGATGCCAAGGCCGTCAATATCGATGGCTTGCCGCTGACGCCGAGGTTTCTCAACAACACCATCGAGTCCGAATCGAACCACCACTGGATGGGGTTGGTAGTGCTGGCCATGGGCCTGCTCGCGCTGCTCGCCCGAACCGGCAAAGCGCCGTGGGCCGAGTACTGGCCGCTGCTGCTGATCGGAATTGCCGTCTTCATCGTCCTGTTCGCAGATACCGAATGCTGGCCGGTCGGATGGAAGAGCGTGGGGGCGTGCTTCGCCGATCCCGAAGTGTTCCAGCATCGAATGGCCGCGCTGGTATGCGTTGGCTTTGCCGTGTTCGAGCTCCGCGTTCGGCGGCAGAAAAAAGAGCATGACCCGTGGGCGATGGTGTTCCCCCTGATGTGCGCCCTCGGCGGCGCTGTCCTGCTGACCCATCAGCACGCAATCTCGAACGTAAAGGAGAACTCGCTCGTCGAATTGAGCCACGTCCCGATGGGCGTTATCGCGGTGTTCGCAGGCTGGGCGCGTTGGCTGGAATTACGCCTTCCGGAGGAAAACCGCGCCATCCCTTCCTGGATCTGGCCTTTTTGCTTCGTCCTGATTGGCGCGGGTTTGCTGAACTATCGAGAGATGTAACCGGGCCTCGAAGCGAGGGCACGATGTCCAGCGCGGCAATCCACCAAGTTGGCTGGTTCGATACCACGGAACTCAAGGCCCGCAATCTGCTCGAACTGGTTGTCGCATACACGCTGATCCTGCTCACCCTCTGGACCGCAGGCGCGACGCAGCGAGTGCTCATGCTGTTCTTCTTCCTCAGCCTGCCCCACCCATATGTCGGGACGGATTCCCGCACTGTAAGGCTCTGAACTTGTTGCGTACTAGTTCAAACTCGCGTCCAGGCGCGGCCGATGGCCGGGGGAGGCGACAATTCGAGGTCGTGCCGGCCTGCCATGTAAGGATGGACTCTGTTTCGGCCGCAAACTATGGCTTCGGGTCCGCCGCGGCAGAAGGCCGCTGCTTGTGTCCAGTGGTGGAGCAGAAGTCGCTGCTCGGCAACGTGGTGTATTGGCATCCACCACTGTTAACGGTCGAGGGCGCGAACCCCGCGTTCCAGCTTGAGTCGTTGGAGAAACACGAAGGCGTCGGCGGCGTTATGTGGGTCACGTTGGTGAAGGTGGATGGCATGGTCAAACCGAAACCGTAGCAACCGCTGTCGGGGCAGTCGATATCCTTGACCGCCCAGGTGCTGCAGGCCGCCTGGCACTGGGCAAAGATGCTGGGTGTATAGGTCGGATCGGTCGTCTTCAGTGCACAATTGCACGAGTTCGCCGTCCCAGTGCAGAAGTTGGCGGGTTGGCACTGGCTCGAGGTTGCGGTGAAGTCGAGGTTTGCCAGGTTCATGGCCACCGTGGCGATGCCGGTGGTTGCGTCGTAGGTCTTAGTCCAGTTCGAGGGCCAGGCGATAGTGTTCGCGGTGAACGGAACGTTGCCCTTGTTGACCTGTATCGCCGATAGGATCGTTGTTCCATTGGTGATGAGGGTCGGATCCAGCCCGGTGCCGATGAACATCTGGTAGGTCTGGACAGTGGTTGGTTTGGCGTACAGGAGGAATGTCCAATAGGTTTGGCTGGGAACGAAGCTGGTGAAGCTCCCATAGCCGGCGCCTGCCTGTGACGACTGCGAAACAGTCGTGTCAATGTAGTAGTTGCCGTTATTGACGGTGAGCGTATTCCGCTGGGCGATGGAGTCTCCCATCATGGTGATGAACGGAGTCGCGCCGCTGTTGCTTTCCATGCCGGTGACGTCCATACGATAAAGCGGCACGCCGTAACAGCTCTGGTTGGTGCAGGCCACAGACCAGTTACTGCCGCAACTGCTGGCGCACGCGGGATACATCACGGTGGAGACGTACTCGTAGGGACTGCTGAGGGCGGTTCCGGTCTTTGACAGCGGTGGTGTGTTGATGTCGGAGCCACACTCCACATCCTGATACGGTGCGTTGAAGAAATTGTCTTCATTCACCACCGTCACTTCATGGGTTCCCTTGTTCTGCACCTGCTCGCTGATAAGTCCAGTGAGCGAGCCATCGTCATCCGTCAGCTCGGTCTGACGGTCGATGTCGGTCCATCCACCCGTGAACATGGCCGAGTTATAGGTGCAATAACGCGCCTTAGCGGCCGTCTGGTTGAAAGTAAACGGATGCAGGTAGTCGGTCTGGGTGAATTGCGGCAAGATCACGAAATGGCGGATGTCCACGTTGTCGAAGTACAACTTGTTCTGGTGAAATGCCGGCGGATAGAAGAAGCCGTTCGGCTGCTTCCATGCGATGGCAGCGTTGGGCATATAACACTGCATACCGGAAGGCTGGCTACTATCCATGGGAATGCCGGCCATGAGGCCATACATCCAGTAATTTGGACTGCCCGAGCAATTTGCGCCCGAGGTCTGGTCGCATCCCTCCAAAATGGTTTTGGTGATATCGAGGAAAGCATTGGAGTCCTGGTATGCCGGGCCGTCATAGATGTTGTATAGCCGCTGGTTCACCGCGAAGTTCGACAACGGCATGGTCATGCCTTCGTTCGCGTTCAGGCAATAACTGCCATTGCCTCCGTTGCCGGCACAAACTAGGGAAGGATCCGCCTGCGCAGAGTTCTTGTTGAACGGGCCCGCTGCGGAAGCGTAGTAGTTGCCTGGCTGTGTTTCGCCGATAAATACGTCGTTGCGCGCCAATCCCCAGTAGCCGGGAATCACCGACGAGTCGGTGTAGTCGCCACCCGTGACCATAGTGAGTCCGGCGGTTTGAATATCGGTGAGTGCGCTATTGGAGACCAGATACCACTGCGGCCGGAGCCATAGGGCGGAGAAGTTCTGTTGCGACCAGTTAAACGAGGTGAGGTAGTGATCCAGCACTGTGACCATGCACCCGGCTTCCTGGCCGGCGCCGCACTTCAGCAGGGTCGGCGAGTTATTTACGAAGGGATTGCAGTCTCCTGTCACCGGACACTTGGTCGCCAGGCGCGATCCACCAGGATCAATCTTGGGGTAGTAGTAGTCGGCGTCAGTGGTCAGCGTGGTCTGGTCAGGCGGTGTAGGCGGAATATTGTTGTTGGGGACAGCCGTCAGGTTCGGCGACTGGGGCACTACGCCGCCGCAGGCGTTAGTGACGCTGATGGCGAGGAATGACTCCATGGCAGTGGAGCAGGTGTTGCCAACGAACTTCTTGAGCGGCGATGTATCAGCGCTTGCATAGTTGTCACACGTGTACGGCTGACCAGTGATGCTGCTGTTGCAAGTTGACTTGTAGGTCTTCTGCTCAGAGGCATAGGACTCCCAGGCTTGCAGGCGCGAGAAGCCGCTGTTGCCCGAGGGCTGGAACCAATAGCAGACCCCGCAAGTATTGGCTCCCGCCGCGAAGTTGTATTCGAAATCGTTCCAGCCGTTGGTAATCCAGAACACAGTCGGATGGTCCACGTCACTCGTGTACGGCACCGGGTCGTCTGTGGTGTTGCTGTAACCGCCCGCGAAAATTCCGGGAACACTGCGCGGGTTCTGCGGGTTTTCCACCGCGCCGCGGACGAAGATGCCGAGATTGGAGTAAAGAGTATTGTCGGTTTCGGTCGCATCTTCCAGATAGTAGCCGTGGCCAATCGACAGAAAGCCGACATTGCGGGCCATGTAGACCCCCTGCGTGGCATGCAGCGTGTACCAGCGGGTCATCGAATCCCACACCGAATTGTCTTTCAAGAAGGTAACCGGCAGATTTTCGCCGAGCGCAGGCTGCGGCGTCTTGCGCGCCATGTGGAAGTGAACTGGATAGTGCATGATGCGCCCGCCCTGGCCAAGCTGGTAGAACTCCACGCCCTGGATTTGCAGGCTCTTGAAGCCTTGGCGCACCAACGTGTGTCCGCCAAAGTAATAGTTGTTTCCGGGCGTGTTCGAACAGTTCATGCCCGGGGCCGGGAATGCCTGTCCGGCGCCGTCGCAGCCGGAAACGATGCGAATGCTGCGCGAGAGTAGAGCGACCGCGGCGCGGGTATCCACCAATCGTCCGTTGCCCGCGGGTAGGCTTGGATCGTCTTGCGGGCCGACATCGGCCGGAACTTTGTGTGCAGCCAGGTCAACCTCGGTTCCGTTGTGGGCAAATTGAAACGCCGTGGTGACGTGGATAGTCTTAAGGTCGGCGTCGACGGAGGCAATGGTCATCTGCTCGGAATGGCCAGGCAGGTAGTCCGTCGTGGTGACGACAATTTGGTCTCCGGGTTTCCAGTCAACCGGATGGTCCAGGACCACCAGGTTGCTTTTCTGCGCGTCCTTGGGATCGATGTTCTGCGCCAGGCGCACCCAACTCGTACCAGAGTACCAAGCGGGAAACGGGTTCGCGGCTGGATACACTGCGCCCTTCTTGCCGTAGAGCTCAATCGTTCCGTTGTAAGAGAGGGCGAGTACCTTGTAGCCGAAGTAAGCGTTTGGATCACCGTCGTCATAAACGATCGGCTCATACTGATAGAAGCAGTCGTCTACGTTTCCAGGCAGCAATGTTTTGAGCGCGGAGGCCTTCGTGCACGAGGCCGGATTCATATTGCTCATGTTCATTTTGTTGGAATTCCAGATATTGCTGGGAACTCCGCAAGTAGGATCGGTAGCGTAACCGCCTTTGCCATCAGACATGAGGCAGTCTATGCCCTTGCCGCCGCTTCCAGTTGGCCCGGTGGCAGTGCCTCCCTGGTCGGGACCCCAAAGATGAATGGTGAGGTGTCCGCCGGCACTTCCGATCGGAGCGCTGGGAGTTCCTGCGGTCAGGCTACCCGAACTCTGCACGAGGATCGACTCGGCCCAGAAGTCTGTTACGGTGTCAGCGAATAGTAAGTGCCCACCGCCGAGAATATTGACATTGTGGAAATAGTACTGCCCGGCGCCAACCGTGCATGTACCCGTGGTCACCACCAGATCAGGAGGATTGGTCATGCTGCCCTTCGGGAGGGCACCCGTTGTGCAGGTCGTGGTCGCCGCACTCGCGACCGCGCAGAATCCGGCTGCGATTAGAGTCAAGAGCAGCGCAAATGCGAGGCTTGTAACCCGCCGGGTTCTCGACGACGGCGTGGGCGTGACGACTGACATCCGCTGCGAAACCATGGTTCCTTCCTTGTCTGGTCATGACGTTCCGACCATGCGCTCGATTCTGCCTTCGACCGAAATGAAATAGCCCGATTTGCTCGGGGTCACCGGTGACCAAGTATGCTCAACTGATTCTCAGACCGGAACGAAATTCTAGCTGTTGGCGTCCCACATTGTGTACTGATAGCAAGAGTCCTGCGCATGTTTTCTTCGCCCGGATTAGCGCTTATTGCAGCGGCGAGGACTCCCTCGGGGATGGATTATTGGCCCGATTCGGGCCGCCAGTTGCGCAATACGGCAGAAAGCACCGACGGCCTGTGACAGATGACGATGCGCTACCAGCACCCTGAACAGACAGGGGGCGCGCACAGCCATCAAAACATGCGCAACGGGCTTGATCCGACTTCTGGGAAGTTTAAAAAACGGCGCTCGGGCGAGCGCCTAAGTGCTTTGAAATCTGGAGCCGACGATCGGACTTGAACCGATGACCTGTCGATTACGAAATGATGCCGGATTTCCACTAAGCTACTGTAAACAAATAACTTAATTCGGCTCGGTTCGCACAGATGCGTTTATAGCGCTTGTTTGTTTTGAATAAGTTAGAAACGCAACGACACGTTTACGACACACTAAATGATGCGCCATCTGGCTCTTTGAGAAGGTCGATCCAATGGGTGTTTTTGCATCGTTTATTGTGCAAGTTTGAAAGCAGCCACCACCTCCAGAATCTGGTGTTTCACGGAGCTTGGAAACCTGGCTGCATACTGAAGGAGCTTGTTGTGGTCAAGCCGTTCCAGATCCAGTTCGTCGGTGTGGATTGTGCTGCCGGTGTGTCGCCCGAGATAAACCCAATCCAATAACGCCTTCTCGGGATCAGCAACGTTGTAGCCGCCATAGCGTGTGCGTTTGTGCTTGAGGCCCCCGAAGATGTCCTTCAGCACTCGTTTGAAGACAACTGCCAACCACTTCACTCGAAACTCGTGTGGGCATCCTGGAGTAGTGCAGGTCAGGGCAACAGGCTCTGCATTCCTTGCAAGTTGGGGGCTGGTTGTGCATGGTATTCTGATCCGAACTAGGACACGCGGCGTCAGCGAACACCCGCTAGCCACTTCTTTTTTTCGGCCCATTTGGGCTCGCCATTTCGCCTCTGAAAAATGCTCTGATTTGCACCGTAGGTAACCTAATTTTTACGTATATCGGTTACTAAAGTTTGGAAGTAGTGAATCCAAACGTCGGGAATGTGTGTCCCCGGGGTAATCATTTCATTGAGGGTGACGCGAGCAATCACCTAGTACGTACGATCCCGCCAAACTGGAGCAACACCGCAGATCGTGCGCCACTTGGTCGGTAAATGCAGCCATTTGCCGTGGCCGAATATTCCATTCAAGCGGCCCTTTTGCCGATGCTACAGCGCGAGGGGATGAATATGCCCGGGTTAACCAAGAAATCCATTTCTTGTACCAACGGTCCACTTTTTTGCGCTGTTTGGCTTTTTCTCGCTGCCGGTCTGGTTGCACCTATACAAGCGCAGACTCCAGTCGGTCATTGGACCTTCGAGGAGGGCTCCGGAAGCGAGGCTGCCGATTCGTCTGGTAATGGCCATACCGCAACCTTGGCCAACGGCGTGAGTTGGGTCGGTTCGCCGATAGGCAGCGGAGTTGCGGCAAACGGATCAGCCCGCCAATTCGTAAGCATTCCCCCGATAAATCTCAGCGAAACAAGAGCCGTGACGATCTCAACGTGGGTGAACCGCACCTACTCGACGTCCGGAGGAACGGTCCTGTTTGAAGCCGGTCACGACGATGGTGCTTCAAGAACAGCTTTCTGGCTGCTGCCCGATGACGATACTTGCCATGGAATCCAAGCCGGCTTGCGCGGCGACGTAGGTTCTAGCTCGAATTGCTATGCCCAGCCGACCTCAGGTGTTTGGCACCACCTTGCCGTCGTTCTTGACAAGAGCCAGTCCGCCGGGAGCGCGGTGGCTTTGTACGTCGATGGCTTGTTGCAGGTGCCAACGTGGAACGTCGGGGCCGCAACGAATAGCAACGACTTCGGCAACGATCCTATCTACCTGTTTGCACGAGAAGGCGTTTCGGCGTTCAGCTCCGGCATGATCGCTGACCTACAGGTTTACGACACCGCTCTCAGCGACGAACAAATCCAACAAATCTATCGCCGAACAGCACTCATGAGTTTGACGGTGGCACCGCCAAGCGTTTCGGTATCGACCGGGACGCAAGTGCAATTCACAGCCACTGGGACCTACCAGGACGGGAGCACACGGGACCTGACAAATTCGGCGGCGTGGACTGCGATGGACCCATCGGTGGGGTCGATCAGTCGAGGCGGAATGGGCATCGGCGCGGGAACCGGCAAGACGACCATGATTGCGAGTCTGGGTCGAATCAGCGGTTCGGCCGGACTAATGGTGACCACGGCAGCGAGCTCTACTGTTCCGGATACTTCCCTGGTTGGGCAGTCGACGGGATGGCAGCAAGGTTTTGATTTTCGCAACACGCCCAATTTCGTTACTGATCCGTCGGGGTCGGTCTACGTACTCGCCACGACTGCGTATCCGACCATCACAAACGGTGTGACCTATGGCTGGACAAATACGAGCCTGGTGCAAGCATACGACCGCAGTACCACGGTAGACCCCCGGTTAGCCGGGACCAACGTCGGCACCAATAGCAAAGCCGCAACGTTCTACGTGGACGTGCCTTCGCCGGGAACCTACAGCATTCAAATGGCAATGGGTGACGCGAGTTACATGGCCTGCGCGACCCAATGTCAGGTGCAACTACTGGACGGCACCACGGTCTTGGCGACAATTTCCGGCGGATCGATTGCGGCCGGACACTTTTATGATGCAAATCGAAATCAGTGGTCCTCGGCCCAGTGGCCAACCAACAACCAACCTCGTCAAGTAACACTGAGTGGCACGCGACTAACCGCAGTCGTAGGAACGAATCAGCTTTTGGTAGGCTCTCTTGGACAGACGCCGCTGGCATACCTTGGTTTGACGCAGGTTTCAGGTGGAGGGGACTTCACACTGGCCGCCTCGCCCACTGCTGTCACCGTGGCGCAGGGCAATCAGGGCATCTCCACCCTCACCACTACCGTCAGCGGCGGCTTCAATAACGCCATCACCCTGTCGGCCTCTGGTGTGCCCTCTGGGGCCACCGTCGGCTTCAGCCCGAATCCCATCGCCGCTCCCGGCGCCGGCAGCTCCACCATGACCATCGCCGTCGGCAGCAGCACTCCCATCGGCACCTACGCCCTCACCGTCACCGGCAGCGGGGGCGGCACCCAGCACAACGCTACTTTGACTTTGACGGTCGCTCCGGCTCTGGTCTCCATCGCCCTGACCCCGGCCAATCCCTCTGTCCCTGCCGGACAGCCGCAGCAGTTCACCGCCACCGGTACTTACACCGACGGCAGCCATCAGAACCTCACCACCACCGCTATCTGGACTTCCAGCGCGCCTTCGATCGCCACCGTCAGCGTCGGGTTGGCTACTACCCTGTCCGCCGGCAGCACCACCATTCAGGCCACCTCCGGCTCCATCTCCGGCTCCACCACCTTGACCGTCACCGCTCCGGCTCTGGTCTCCATTGCCCTGACCCCGGCTAATCCCTCTGTCCCTGCCGGACAGCCGCAGCAGTTCACCGCCACCGGTACCTACACCGACGGCAGCCATCAGAACCTCACCACCACCGCCACCTGGACTTCCAGCGCGCCTTCGATCGCCACTGTCAGCGCCGGGTTGGCTACCACCCTGTCCGCCGGCAGCACCACCATTCAGGCCACCTCCGGCTCCATCTCCGGCTCCACCACCTTGACCGTCACCGCTCCGGCTCTGGTCTCCATCGCCCTGACCCCGGCCAATCCCTCTGTCCCTGCCGGACAGCCGCAGCAGTTCACCGCCACCGGTACTTATACCGACGGCAGCCATCAGAACCTCACCACCACCGCTACCTGGACTTCCAGCGCGCCTTCGATCGCCACTGTCAGCGCCGGGTTGGCTACCACCCTGTCCGCCGGCAGCACCACCATTCAGGCCACCTCCGGCTCCATCTCCGGCTCCACCACCTTGACCGTCACCGCTCCGGCTCTGGTCTCCATCGCCCTGACCCCGGCCAATCCCTCTGTCCCTGCCGGACAGCCGCAGCAGTTCACCGCCACCGGCACCTACACCGACGGCAGCCATCAGAACCTCACCACCACCGCTATCTGGACTTCCAGCGCGCCTTCGATCGCCACTGTCAGCGCCGGGTTGGCTACTACCCTGTCCGCCGGCAGCACCACCATTCAGGCCACCTCCGGCTCCATCTGCGGCTCCACCACCTTGACCGTCACCGCTCCGGCTCTGGTCTCCATCGCCCTGACCCCGGCTAATCCCTCTGTCCCTGCCGGACAGCCGCAGCAGTTCACCGCCACCGGTACCTACACCGACGGCAGCCATCAGAACCTCACCACCACCGCTATCTGGACTTCAAGTGCCCCTTCGATCGCCACTGTCAGCGCCGGGTTGGCTACCACCCTGTCCGCCGGCAGCACCACCATTCAGGCCACCTCCGGCTCCATCTCCGGCTCCACCACCTTGACCGTCACCGCTCCGGCTCTGGTCTCCATCGCCCTGACCCCGGCCAATCCCTCTGTCCCTGCCGGACAGCCGCAGCAGTTCACCGCCACCGGTACTTATACCGACGGCAGCCATCAGAACCTCACCACCACCGCCACCTGGACTTCCAGCGCGCCTTCGATCGCCACTGTCAGCGCCGGGTTGGCTACCACCCTGTCCGCCGGCAGCACCACCATTCAGGCCACCTCCGGCTCCATCTCCGGCTCCACCACCTTGACCGTCACCGCTCCGGCTCTGGTCTCCATCGCCCTGACCCCGGCCAATCCCTCTGTCCCTGCCGGACAGCCGCAGCAGTTCACCGCCACCGGTACTTACACCGACGGCAGCCATCAGAACCTCACCACCACCGCCACCTGGACTTCCAGCGCGCCTTCGATCGCCACCGTCAGCGCCGGGTTGGCTACCACCCTGTCCGCCGGCAGCACCACCATTCAGGCCACCTCCGGCTCCATCTCCGGCTCCACCACCTTGACCGTCACCGCACAGATGCAGCATTCGGTCACCCTATCGTGGACTGCGAGTACGTCGCCGGGGATTGCTGGTTACAACGCTTACCGTGCCACCGTTTCGGGTGGACCGTACACGTTGCTTAACTCAGGCTTGGTTGCGAACACGACCTACAGCGATCAGACGGTCCAGAGTGGATTGACCTACTATTACGTCACCACTGCGGTTGATTCACAAGGCGTAGAAAGCGTTTACTCGAACGAAGCTGCCGCCACTGTCCCATGACCATTAGCAGGCAGCGTAAGTCGAAGCCGAAAGACATTTACTCAATGACTACGGACTTTGTAGCTTGACAGCTGAGGTATAGGTCAATCCCAGAACCGTGAGCCCCTCCTAACTGTCGCGAAAGGATCGCCAAGTTGATTTGGGTTCTCCCTAGAGGCTGGCAAACTCCAAATCATTGATTCCAAATGGCATGTCACGCAAGCCAGTTCCCGTTTAGAGAAGGCCGGGACGTCGGTCTTTTTGAAATCCTCCCCTTTGAAGAGCATAGGTTCGCCGGTGAACCTGGCGAGGGCATAGGCGAAGCAGTCTCCGAAATTCAGCCTCGCCGAGTGGCGGCCCTTACCGAAGTCGAGGAAGGCTTGGCGCGCGAGATGCGCCTGCTCGACGGTGAAAGGTTCGATGGTGATGTTGGCTCTGCGGAAAAAACGTCACATTGATGACCGGCGTCGGGCCCAATCTGACCTTCAATTACGATGGAAAGCTCGAGGAAGTTCGCGGCGCTGATCAGGCAGCGGTCGGCGTCATGGATGAGTGGATGAGTTGGGTGTAATGGGCGGCTTCGGGTTCCCCAAAAAAGATGGCGGCTAGCGCGGAGGTATCCAGGATCATTTCGTGAGGCCGCGTTCGTCATAAAGAAACTCGGCGTGATCGAGATAACGACCTTTGACTTCGGCGGAGGCGCTCTTGGCGATGGCTAGAAGCTCCTCAACGGAGGCCTTGCCACGGGGAGTTTGGAGACGCTCGAAGTGTTCTCGCAGAGCTTCCTTGACAGCACGGGTCATGGTTTGACCGGTGACCTTGGCAATTGCCTGAGCGAGACGGTAGACTTCCGGATCTTTGACATTGAGGCTCATGGAGTGTCTATCCTTCTGCGTGATCGTCTACCTTTCTTTATTTTCGGCCAGACGCCCTTTTAGGTCAGCTGCCTGCTACCAACACAATCTAGCAGGTCATCGAGAACCCCGCTTTGATGATGACGTCGGACAATTGCCGTGCGCGAACTGCATCGGCAGATGCTGGAGCGCGATAGCTGGAGATGCCAGATGTGTGCGGTGGCATTCTAAATTTGCGGGTGCACCACCAGAATTTTCGGAGCCACTCAGGTGGCCACCAGGAACAGAGTCTGATCACACTCTGCGCTCAATCCCACGAATGCGCACATCGGCCGGCACCCACACCGTGATCTGGATATGCCCATAAACAAAAAAACCCGCACTCCAATCTGGAGGTGGGTTTTCATGTCTCTGGTCCCTTGGAGTTCACTCTCGGAAACTGTTACTGATTACGTCCTCACCTGCTGAGGTAACCCCAGTGCTGACGGACATAGCTCCTTTTTCCCAAATTCTTCGAGAATCTGGAGAGCTGACGGTCGAGCCTGGCGCTCGGCAGACGTGAGGGACGGCACGGGCCAGCATGAAGCCTACACTAGCCTAGAACATGCCTCCAGATTGAGTGATGGAATCCTTGCACTCTACTGCAATCGCAAAACTTGCATCGTCCTGGCTTTGTTGGACGCGCACGATTTCACCGTTAGATGAACGAAACTGCGGTACTGAGACGGTAGGCTCATTGCAAGCTCTTGCTTCCACTCGAAGCACCGCCGCCCCATGCACCCTCGACCGACTGCGGCTGGGGACCTACTTCGTACTCAAGATGATCGCCATATGCCCGTGCAAAAGCTAGGGTGGCGCGTTCGGCCGCTGGGCCATCAATCCGCCACTGACCTTCGTGGTTTACCACGCGCATCTTGCTTCGTGCTCGCCACCACTGGTCTACTTCTCCCGGAAGGGCAAACCACAGGTTCACCCTCGATCCCAACTCACGCAACAACCCCAGCAAATCTCGATATACCTCGCCCGCTCTCTTCTCGATGATGTAATCCGGATGGATGAGGAAGCTCATCAGTCCGTTCTTCTCGAGGATTGCCTCGGTCTGAGCTTTCCAGAGATCCAGGGAATAATCACCGAGGTAATGAAACAGCGTGTAATCCTGTATGGTGGTTAACGGAATTTCCAGAATGTCACCCACGAAGTAGGGCATTACCGTGCAGCAGCCACCCTGCTGCGGGTCGAGGTGCGCGACATTGGGCACCGACATGTCATACGAGAAGTCCAGGGCATCGTACCAGTCGAGGTTGCGATACATCACCGCAGACCGAAAACCTCTGGCAGCGTACGCCTTTGCATAGTCATTGATCTTCTTGACGCGACGCAGGAACTCCTGCCGCTCGGAAAAAAGATGACCATCGTGATTCAAATCGTGAACGTTGACCTCGAAGCCGCGGTCGCGAATCTCCCGCAGAAGCGCCTCAGAGACCGTGTACGAGCCCTCCGGCGTCAGCTGAAACGATGCCTTGATGCCATGGGCCTCCTCGATATCCATTAACTGGCGGCAGAAGCTGTGGCCTCTCCCGGCTTCAACATCGTGGGTCATCACCACGCAGCTCTTCGCACCACGCGGCCAGAACCACACAAACGGCATTCTATCGACGCCTTTCGCCCGCATCGAGGCAAGCAGCAAGGCTTCGCTCAGTTGTTCGACCGTCACATCGACTGGCCAGCGCGGGAAGGCGATATGCCGCCATCCACTGGCGTGAACTCGTTGCAGATGCCTGCGCACGCCGACCCCCATCAGAGGGCGCACGGCATAGTAGGCATTTCTAAGAAATCGTTGTCCCCCGCTCTTTTCGCTGCATTTGTAGCGGGTGGCATAGCGTTCCAGACGCAGGTTGTCGATTACCTCGGTCGGGCTGAAGGGTAAGAGGACCGTCGAGCCAGTGGTGTGGAGGTCCGGTAGCGCGCTATAGAGCGGTACATCGGCCCGTGGCGTGCGATACCCGGTCGTCGATCGCCCGTAGCAGATGGTATCCGGGCCCAAACAGAAGAAACCCGAGTCGGTGGAAGGCCGGCCCGTAAGCTCAAACTGCAGAAAGCCGTCGGGACAACAGTAGCGTTCCGCCAAAGTGCTGATCATTGTGTTGCCACTGTGGCACTCTCTCACGGTTGTTGGGTGCATGGGTGAAATACACATCTGGGACCACATCCCTCCTCCGCGGCACGTCATATTCGAGGCTCTGCGAGAGGTTATTGAGCGCGCCAACGCATCGGGATCGAACTATCTGCTCCTGAAGCCGCAACAACTGGCTTCCACTGACCCAGTCCCTCGTCTTACAGAAAAGCGTCTCAAAATCCGCACTTCAACGGATTTTCGTTCAGAGCCCTGATTCGCTGGTGAGGATCGGTACGTTAACTTCGACCGGGCCTTCAATGATCCCGTAGCAGATCAGAGAATTTCCTGTGGGGCAGTCATTGCATCCTTTTGCGAAAAAACCTTCCGATAGGCCGCCAGTAGATTGGCGACAGAATAGTCCCACGCCAGTTCATCTTCAACCCTTCTGCGCCCAAACTCACCCATTCTCTTTCTCTCCTCGGGATTTTCCAGCAGCCAGACAATCTTGGAGGCAAAATCAGCTGCCCCTTTTTGGTTGTCGGCATACAGGGATGCATCCCGAGCGCTGAATCTACCCTCTTTCATATTGAATTGCACGATAGGCTTACCCACAGCCATGTATTCCATGATCTTGATCATCGTGGAGATGTCGTTCATTTCGCATGGCCTATCGGGGTTGACACAGACATCGGCCGTGGAAAGAATCTCCAGCAATTGTTCGTCGGGGATCCTTCCCGTGAAGTTGAGCATATCGTCGAGACCCTTATTCTCTGCCATCTTCTGGAGTTGAGCCAATCCCGGTCCACTACCTATACAAGTGAAATGAACGTCACAACGTCCCGAGTCTTTGATATACAACGCCGCATCAAGCAAGATGTCCAGGCCATCTTGTACGCTCATGGTTCCGACATAACCGATAAGGTAAGCCTTGCCGTGCTTCAGGGCAGGTTGGGGGGGGACTGACCTAATTCTTCTTAGGTCTGGTCCGTTGCGGACAATGAACACATTCTTCGGATCAAGGCCACCTCTGGTCACCGCGCGGTCCCTGTAAGTGCTGTTGGTAGCCATGACGACATCGCTGAAATGGTAGGTCAGACGTTCGAGCCAAACTTGGCACTTGTACAGAACGTCCTTCCTTCCGTATTTAGAGAGGTATAGTTCCGGATTTACGTCATGATGATCGAAGATATACTTGATCCCTAACAGTTTGAACGGGAGAGCAATCAGGAAAATATCGTCGGGAGGATTACAACCCTGAATGACATGAAAGCCGCGCCGCAGGAAGATCCACCAAGTGTAGAAGAACTCCCAGAAGAGCGAGCAGCAGTATTCCCAGAGATAACCCAAAGCGGTGTTTCCATCTTTCGGCATGGGGTGCCGGTAGATCCGAACCCCGTCAATAACTTCGTGCCTCTGCTCGTACCCTCTCCGAGCGGGACACAATACGGTTACTTCATACCCATTCTGATGCAGCGAGCAAGCCTCCTTCCAAACACGCGTATCGAAAGGCACGGGTTCGTTTTCCACAATGATGAGGATCTTGTGCTTCACGACGACGACTCCTCGGCCTGCAACAGTTGGTAAAGCCCTGCAAGCGCGCACAGCATGGTCGCCTGTCCCCAGTGGAGCGTGGGCGTTCTGTTGACCAGCCATCGCGAATACCGGCGGTAATAGAAATAACCAGTGCGATCTTGCATCTGCTCGATCGTCCATTTGGCTACTTTCAGCGCCAAACCCAAGCCGTCCGGATCGCGGTCGTAGAAGAACACAAGAGTATCGATTGCCTGAGAACAGCATTGGATATCAATGGGCATGGTCTTGTGGTTATAGTATTTGGGAGTTCCATCCGGCAGGAAGAAGATATTCTTCCAGTATTTGTACCCGCTCATCAGGTTCTTCTCGAAGCGGTTATCGCCCGTGCTCTCCGTGTAGTGCTTAAAGGAATCCAGCACATAGGCTGTATGGAAATTGTCGATCCAGTGTCGATAAGGCGCTTCGCCGTAATACCAGGATGAGTCGGGCCTCTGGTGACGGGCCGTGTACTTAATCGCCTTTTCCGCCAAAGTTCTGTACGACTCGTTCCCGGTGTAGGAATACGTGCGCGCCAGCAGGCCGGCGGCGAGAGTGTTTGCGTTGTGAACCTCTGAGGAATGGATCGGAGTGTAGGCTATGCAGACCGAATCGTTTCCTTGGGGAATTGCTTTCACGTCACGCGTGATGTGCTCGCATGCACTGACCGCAACGGGCAGAAAACCATCGCCCAGGGCGCAAGCGTGGGAATCCAGGAAGGCGTGACCGATGAGGGAAGTCCACACCACCGTCGGCACGCCTTTCGGTAAATAGAAGTCCCCTCGCGCCTGGTAATCGAAATGATTGCCCCAGCAGGCGCCACTATAATCCTGAGACCGGCTCTCGACCAGCCATTGCAGCGCAGATTCCGCTTTGTCGCGCCAAGCCGCCTCGCCCGTGGCTTCATGAAGACGCAAGAAACCCCTGGCTAAAAAGCCCATCCCCTTGGTGGAACGGCTCTTAACAATTCCCAGCAGGGGGCGAACGTTCAGCGGGAACCGGCGCACTCCCTGCTGGAGTACCGTCCGCAAGATCTTTTGGTTGAAGGCGAGAGGGCGCAGAAACCTTGCGTCCAGGCCGTCGAAAGGGTCGTAGCTGCGGTAGTCATTCTTCTCCAGCCAATCGGACAGTCGACAGATGGATTGGTACAACTGATCCCGGCAAGCATTGCTCTCGCTTTGAAACTTAAGCTGCTTACCGTCATATGCCGTTGTAGTTGCCATTCTTGCCCCCGTCATCGGTAATCCGTACGAAATCCACCAGAACCTAGTCGTCGCGCAGCCGCTCAAGGACGCTCCGGAAGTCCGGGTCCTTGTTGCCTAGAACCAGGTCTAGCCGTCGCCTCCGCCCCGCATTTGCCGGAACATCTGTCAAGAAGACTCCTCTTGCACACGTTAGGGAAATTGCCGCATGTTGCCTCCTTCGGCGGGAAGCGCGAATTCCGTCTTGTTCGGCTAGGCCGGCGTTTTTCCTCGAGTTACTATCGTGCGGTTTTCAAGGCCAAAAAGTTAATTCCGGTACACAACGCCAAATGCACTTCCCTTCGACCAGCCGCAGAAATGACGGTTACTTTCGTAACAATTATGATTACTTTAGTACCGAAGTCCTGCGCGTTTTATCTATCGCTTTCGGTCGTCGCAGGTGTAAATCTTGGAATGTACCAGTCTTTCCTTGAGGGATGACGGTTGCGGTTGAAACCAGAGAATTGCGATGCGAATGAAACACAAAACCTACCGACCAAGTCCAATGAGACTCAAAAAGTCGCTTTTTTTCTTCCTCATATCGCTGTTGGGGATTCCAGTTTCCGCTCGCGCGCAGGCATGGTCTGGCATCCTCGACCCCAGTCGTGCCACCGACTGGACACAGGCTGGCATCCCTGGCGGCATCCCGAATCGCAGCGTGATCTGCCAGAACGTGGGCCCGTCAGGTAAAACCGACGCGACTGACATGAACAATATCAACAGTGCCATTGCGAGCTGTAACGGGACGGGCGCAGTTGTCCAATTGCAGTCCGGCGTCTACACGATCACAGGTGGTCTGTCACTCAGAACCATCAACAACGTTGTCTTGCGTGGTGCCGGGCCTGATAAAACGATATTGAAATTCACTGGGCTAGCCTCATGCGGAGGAGGGGGAGGATCGGACATCTGCGTGCAAGGCAGCTCTGGTTGGGTGCAAAACTACAACAGTTTTGGCGGCGGCAGCACGATCTGGACTGGGGATAACGGGATCGCGGGCACGTACAACAAAGGCGACAGCGTTCTGAACGTCGGAAATTGGAGTGGCAGAGCGCCCTCAGTCGGGGACATCATTCTAGTCGACCAGCGCAGCGATTCCATCGGTATTTGCCCAGCGTCTGGCGGAACAGGAAACTGCTCTGGCGCAAGCGGAGCCACCGAAAGCAGTACCACGGTAACCGCCACAACCTCAATACCTCACGGCTATCACATCAGCGATTGCGTAGGCATAGGCGGAGTAGGCGGCACCGACAGCACGACCGGCTACAACAGCATCAGCAACACTGGATCATGCGGTGGATACGCCGGCTGGTTCCAGATCACTGCAGTTCCGTCAAGCACAACTTTTCAGTACACGGCTCCGGTTTCTGGACTTGGTAATAGTGGAGGTGGGTTAGTCACAGCTGACACCGGAGGAATCTTTGTTACTGCGGTTCATGGGGCAACCGTGACACAGGACGGCACTCAAGGTCGAAATTGCCCATCGACAGTCAATGCGCCAAATGCCGCTTGCGCCACTGGCGAAGTCAGCAACAGGGCGCAAGCTGAAATCAAGAAGATCACAGCTATCAGCGGAAGTCAGATTACCGTTGCCCCCCGTCTCGAGATGACAAACTGGAGAACTTCGCAATCGCCGGGAATCTGGTGGGCCGGAGGCGTGAACCAACAAATTGGCATAGAAAATCTCACCTATGATATGACGAACGACGGCGGTGGTAGCTCAAATGGTGGCATCGAGTTTTACAATGCTTATGAGTGCTGGGTGAAAAACGTGCGGGGAATCAAGGCCAGCCGCAACCATGTATGGATTCAGCAGTCGGCTCGGATCGAAGTCGTTGACAGCTACTTTGCTGGCACAAAGACAGCGGGGGCGGATAGCTACGGTGTTGAAGCGCTCACCGCATCGGATAACGTTATTCAGAATAACATCGGTCAGCACGTTATTGCCGGTCTGATGGTTGGTCAAGATTATGGCTCGGTTTATGCCTACAACTACATGATGGACGACGGATACAGAACACCTGACTGGATGCAACCCATGCTATTCCAAAACCATGACTATGCAGGCATGGACTTGTTTGAGGGCAACGACACGCCCAGCACCGCCTTGGATGCCGTTCACGGAACCAGCGCTGTCCAGACCTCTTTCCGCAACCGACTAGTAGGCCAGCAGATTCCCGTCAAGACACAAAATCTGATAACAGTCCAAAACTCTGCTTTCAACCGGGCATTGAATTTCGTAGGCAACATCATTGGAACGCCGACTTTTCAAACAACCTACCAATCAACAGCCGTATATCCGGGCCATACGATCTGGAATTTCATGCCGGTTAACAGCACAAATACTGTCACTGATCCCATAACTATTTCCAGTAGTCTGCGGTGGGGCAATTATGACGTTGTGACCAGAGCTGTTCGTTGGTGCGGCAATTCCTTAAACCCCGGATGGACAACAATATGCAACAGCACTTCCGAGGTTCCTACTAGTGGGATCACGTTCGTCAACGGCAACCCGGTACCTTCCTCTCTGACCCTGCCGGCGTCCTTCTACTTGTCCGGCCAGCCGTCGTTCTGGGTGACACGTTGGGGTACACCGCCGTGGCCTGCCATTGGTCCTGACGTAACAGGTGGCACAGCTCCTGATGGAGTAGGAGGTTACTCCTACTCAATTCCGGCGCAGCTTTGCTTCATAAACACGCCCATTGATTCTGCCTATCAGCAGACGTTCGTGGTAAGCGGCGCAAGCTGGTCGTCAGGAACGGCAACCTTAACCATTGGCACGAATGCGCTCGCTGCCTACAACACCATCGTGGTGTCCGGGATCAATCCGTCGGGCTACAATGGAACATACGAAGTAACCGGCCAAACATCGACAACTATAAGTTACGCTGTATCGAGCAATCCTGGGAGTTACAGCTCAGGTGGGACGCTAACTTACCCGAATATTTTGCTTTTTAATGCAGCTTATTGCTACCTAACATATGGAAGTCCTGCACCCCCCACGAACCTGATGGCCGCTCCTCACTGACGCTTGCTCTAGACAGACCGTACGCCCTACGCCTCGCAAGCGCGTGTAACCGAACATTGCTCGTGAGTTACGGGCTGGCTTGTTTGTATCCTCAAACGGTTTCGGCGACCGGTCTTATGGCTCTTCGCGTAGTCGCGAGCTCGCGCAAAAGGTTCGTCAGTTGGCGGACGGGAGCGAATCCGCCGTGCAGCACTGTGACCGCACCTACGTAAAGCATGACAAACAGTGCTGAAATGATTATGGTTGCCTCCAGAGCGGCCCGAGCCCCTGCGGGAGAAGCCGAGATTGGCGTGCCTCGGATGATAGCGGCGGTTGCTAAACCCGCCAGGAGCGATGCGGCAACATACCTCCAGACAGCTGCTAGCAGAGACGAAACATCAAGCCCGATCGGTCGCCCGGCATACCAGAAGGCGGGAATCAAAAGGATCCAAAAGGACACACTCCAAGCCACAGCAATGCCTGCAGGTCCCCAGGGCAGTGCCAGAACAAACAACAAGATCGTAGAAACCGTTTCAACCAGGGTCCAGCGAAGCCATCGTCCAGGCTTCCCAATGGACAGATGGATCCAGCCAACGGTGCTATAGAGCAGCATGACTCCGATGCCCGGTCCGAATAGCTCGAAGATCCTGGCGGATTCCGCCCATTTGGGTCCAAGCACCAGGCGCACCACATCCTTGCCGACCAAAGTAAGATCGGCCCCCACCGCCATACCAACGAACCCAACGATCCCAAGCGAATTAACGAGGTACCTCCTGAAGCGAACTGGGTCCTGATTCAGCTGGCTCAACGCTGCGAGGGCGACATTGTGGAGCGGCGCAGTAAGCTGGCTGGCCGAAAGCGCGAACAAGTCATAAGCTCTCTTATAGAATCCAAGCGCCGCCGCATTGAATTGCCAGCCAACCAGCAGATTGTCGAAGTTTCTCGTAAAATAATTCAAGGAGAACCTGCCATAGACTTTTGCGGCGAAACTTAATATAGCGCGTGTCCCCACTCTCCGCCGTGGCAGGCTCGGAATCCACCTACACAACCACCAGGCGCCGAGAGTCGTGCTGAGCCCCTGTGCGACGATCCCCGCCACCAACGCCCAGTATCCCCAACCTCTCAAGGCCAGCAGGATCGGAACACCGGTATATACGGCCCGGCCGACGACGTCGTTGGCAGAAACAGCACCAAATCGCATAGCTCGCCTTAGAAGAGCTAAATGTGTGGCGGAAGTTGCGGCAATGAAGATCGCCACCGACAGCGCGACCGCGACGTGCGCAACCAGCGGGTTTCGGTAGAATCGCGCTAGCAGTGATCCGGCCCCGGCAAACCCGACCGTCACGATCAGTCCTATCGTGCAGGTGATCCAAAAGAGATTGCTGGCCTGGATCTGGTTCATTCCCTCCGTCTGAATGATCGCCTCGTTAAAGCCGCTCGAGCCGCAGCTCATGAGAAGCAGAATGAAAGTGGTGACCATGGCTACCACGCCAAAATCGGCTGGGGTCAGTAACCGGGCCAACACGACCGTGCCGACTACCTGGAGTGCGAGCCCGAAACCCTGGGCGGACACTGAAGCTGCCGCGCCTCGAACGGCGAGGTGTCGCAGTTCGTCGCGTTCAGCTACAGGGTGGAAAGCACCAGTGGCATCAAAAGGGACCATTTTCTTCAGTTCGAGGCTATGCCTCTGCCATGGCGAGCGGGAAAGTGACCATTGACAAGTGAACGAGGACTCTTGGGTCGAAGAGAAGGCTAGACGAGCACAAAAACACCGTCATGGCCTCACCGGCCGCGAAGCTGAAATGAGACCTCTACGAGTGTGCAGAGCATATCCTTCGCAGCGAAGCCGTTGCTTTACGCTCGCCAGCTTGGCCCAGACCCCATCGACCTGGTGATATTCGAACACGATATTTTGGACTCTACTGAGCACATCGGACGGGCTGCTCTCGAGAATTGCATATTCGCCGCCCTCGCAGTCTATCTTTAATAGATCTACGATTTCGACACCGTAATCGCGGAGGAGTTGACCCAGTGAAATTCCGGGCACGGCGCGCAGCGGCTCGTCGCCCCTATAGTACGCGGAGACAGTGCACTGGCATTCGTCAGGGGCGTCAATATTCATCATGGCGCTACCGCCATCGGTTACCGCTTTGTTCACCGGCTCGATCCGATCTTCGTAGCCATTGTTGGCGATGTTCTTTAGGAGGAGTGCCCAATTTCTTGGTGACGGCTCGCAAACGATCACCCTGCGGGCGTTTAGGCGCTTGACCGCATACAGGGAAAAGTCTCCGATAAACCCGCCGACATCTATAACGACCGGGTTAGGAGGAAGAGTGATGTCGCGGATGTAGGAATTGTCCAGAAAAATTTCGGCAACGGTCATGGCATCACCATAGTTCTGCCTGATCGTGATTGTGAGGCCGTCGGTCGTGTGGAGATTGACCAGTACCGCCCTTCCGCCTGCGCCAAGGGCGTTCTCGAATTCCTCGACATTCAGGAAATATCGGCCTCCTGCTCTCGCCACCCGGCGGACGTGGTACCTTTGCCGTGCCGCAAAATAGAGCCGTCGTGACAGGCTATTTGCTGTTAGGATTCGTCGGATAGTGGTATTCATATTGCTCCGTCTGCATTTGGGGGGAACCCTGGCCTGCCCTCGAACCCAACTCGTATGTTCTGCATTCGAGCTACGCGTTCCTATCTTTGCCTGGATCTCGGCAAGTAAGCTGCCCTGAAGCTAGAATGCGGAGGGTGTCAAAACCCGCGCATTGTTGTTGACATGGGAGCCGTTGTGTCCCTGTTCTCAGTATCGCTCGCACGCTCCAGGTGCAGCATCTTTGGAGGTGGAAGGTTTGGCTTTGGACCCCGTCGTACAACCCAGTTTAGGACCTGAGTAGTGCTCTGTGCCTTCGCATCCCAAGTTAGCCTTTCCCGAGCGTAGGACATCCCTTGCTGTCTTAAGCGATTAAGAAGGTCCCGATCCTGTTCAAGGTCGGTCAGAATCTTTTCAATCTGTGACACGATTTCGCTCTCGTTGGTAAGAGCCACCTTGTACCCTACCTCTGGGTAAACAATATCTCCTGGGCCGCCGAAATCCACGACCACCGGTACAGAGCCAGTTGCGAGAGCTTCAAAAACCACCCCTGCACCGTTGTCGCGAAGGGTTGGTAACACCATCACATCCGCGGATTGCAGGCGTCGGAAGACTTCCGAATGCTCGAGCCAGCCGCAGAAGGAAACGTCCTCGATTCCAAGGGATCTCGAAAGTTGCTCAAGGCGTTTCCGCTCCCGGCCATCGCCGACCACGGTAAAGCGAGCTAAATCGCTACGCAACAGGGAAGCAGCCCCGCGCAAGGCAAGATCACAAGCTTTCCGCGGAACCAATCCGCCAACGAAAATCAGCTCAAGTTTGGCCCTAGGCTCCGGACCGCGGGAGTCTGCGACGCACTGAGAACGATCGATGCCGGGCTCCGGGATGAAAAACAGCTTCTCGGAATACGCTGCAAACTCGGCACACGTTTGCGACGACGCGGCTATGATCCCTGCCGCGTGCCGATAGGTGGATCGGGCAAAAGGCAGAAATCGATACAGATTCCGTAGGCTGGCGATCCATTCCCTTTGGTTGTCGAGCTGGACGAAACCGGGAGGCCAGGGCAATCCACCATTGAGCGGCCCGAGCACGAAGGGTATAGGCCCCTTGCGCAAGAAGAAAGCAAAAGGGCTCGGTATGACTGGCGACATCGGTACGAGGCGCAGAACGACATCGAACTCGCCCGCAAAGATGCGGCTCCGCAACTGTCGCCAGGCGTACCATTCAAAGGCAATGGAAAACGGATACCGGAAAGCTGTCCGCACCTGACTGTCATAGTTGGATTTGAGGATCCTGCGGAAACTCCAAGCATCGATGCGCTCAAGTAGTGGCATCCGCACCGCCTCGATGGCGCGAAACGGCGCTTTTCCGCGCCGCAGAGCGTCCTCAACAGGAGATCGAGCGACCAAGGTGACGTCATGGATCTGAGCGAGCGCTGCCGCATGAGAATAGGTGACAGCCGGAATGCTGACACGCTCCGGCTCACAGTCCGGCCCCAACAGCAATATGCGTAACCGGTTCATGAATTCCTCCCTGGTAATTTCGGCGCCTTCTCTTGCCGTCCAGCAAAACGTCGCGGCACGTGACTAATTTTGTGTAGTCTATTTCGCTCGTTTAGTCAGAGACCGGACTGGCGCTCGCCGCTGCTGAAGATTCCGTGAACCGAGGAGAGCACTGGGCTAAGCTTGATAGCCAGGCGGAGTGCCGCCTGCACTGCAAGCCTTAAGCGATTAACGCGGAGAAATGCGAAGCTCAGATTCATCGCTCCATTCCCACTTTCGCGCTACCGACTCAGCGCCGATCCATTGCACGCATTCAGCGGGCTCGTTCCCCGGTTGCGCCACCACCTCACGTGCAATGACTTGCGAGGCGGCAATGATTGTCAGAAGCAAGAAAATCCAGGCAGGCGACATCATCCTGAATGCAGCCTCCGTGAAGCTTTCGAACAACGTGGCCAGGAAGAGGCCTAGTAACAAGGAGCCTCTTCCCGGGTCCTCCCCGAAGGCGGCGATCACCCTTCTATACCCAGACAACAGAAGAAGAGCGAGGAGGGTGATGCCTGCCCAGCCCAGAGTTAGGTAAACTTCAAGGTAGCCGCTATGTGCCGAGGTGATGGGGAGATTCGGCAACGCGTCCCATATCGCCTGCAGTCGGTCCCCTAGCCAAAAGCTCTCGAAACCCGTCCCGATCCACGGGTTTGTATGCTGGCTCAAGACTAAACTCCAAATCTGTGTCCGTCCGGTAAGCGTCGGGGTCCTTCCCAATGCCGCGAGGAGCTGTCCTCCGGGATCGAAAAAAAGGGCAGTTACGGAAATACCGAGCACGGCGAGAACAAGCAAGTGCACGGCAGCGGGCTTCCGCGAGGGACGGCTCGCCAGCCACATTATGCCCCCGGCCATGGCGAGCCCTGCGATGGAGGTCAGGGAGCTGCAAGCATGAAGCAGCCATACAATCGTCGCGATGATCGCGCCAGAGGCCAAAAGACGTCGATGCCGGTCGGGGTTACCTCGGTCCCGATAGATTGTGCCGAAGTACCACAGAAAGACGATCCCGTACAGCATGCAGATTACGCCCAAGCTGTTCTTCTGCGTCGTGACGCCGATGATCTCGCCCGTCCAGCTATTGGTCAACCTTCTGCCCACATGGGGGTAGTACTTGCCAAAGAGAATCGACAACGGAAACAGAATGAAACCAAGGCGAGTGATCAATTGCTTGAGCGCGCCCATCGGGTCCGGCTCGGTCAAGATGATGAGGACCATGACAAGATCGCCCAGCGACTTGGTCCATCGCTTTAAGGCAACGAGAGGGAAGTCAGACCAGAGAATGCTCACGGCGCAAAACGAGAAAAACAACAGGATCGATCCATTGCTTCGGAGCAGCGGCCCCACCCGGTCCATTCTTACAATAACCACGGCGAGACCGATGACCAACAGGCCCATGAAAAAAGCCCGGTCAATGGGGCTACCTTCCACATAAGCCTGGGACGAGTCGAGCTCAGGCGCAATTCCAAGCCAGAGAGAAATAGGGCGCGAACTAACAATAAAAAGCCACATTGCCGGAAGCCAAAGGACTTTGGACATCCGCGAGTCCTGGCCCCGGTCAAGGTAGAAGAGGCCGAGGATGCCGATGGCGAAAATGATGGAGGCTACCGTTGGCGGCATTCAATGAATTCCCTGCGATAACGCGTTCCCTTGACGGGCCACGCTAACCTCGCCAATCCCCCAAGTCGTCGCCCGGTAGCCCCTTCACCCTTAATGCCCCAAGAGAAGCCGCTGCACAAGCTCCAGCGTGAGCGCGGTGTGGATCGCAGTGGTATAGTTGCGGTCACCTTTTACGTGGCGCTGAACGATGGCCTCCAGCACATTGCGTTCCAGGTATGGCCGGGAGAGGCTCTGCGGGTCAAGCAACATTTCCTGAAGGTACTTCGAGAGACCGTCACGGTACCAGACGCGGAAATGGCAAAACTTGTGCCGGCCCAGAAAAAGGCGTTCCAAATGGAGCGGGGAAAATGCATGATCGATTCGGGCCACCCACTGAGGCATGCCGTAGTCGTAGGCATATTCCGCCCGAAACGTGAATTCCTGCAGGCTGCGCCTCAGCGCTGCCGAAAGCTTGCCTTGCCGACCGCCCAGTCCCCGATCGGTTGGAATCGTCGCTAGCGCGTTGTGACCATCAGCGATTAGGCGGGAACAATCGTCATTTTCCTCGAAGAGATCGCTCTTGGGCATGGCAGAATTGGGGATCCGAAAAGCCGTCCGCACAACATCGTTGTCCAAATACGGAGAGCGGACAGTAAGCTGGGTCTGCTCCAGCGCCAGAAGTCCGTATTGATACCACGGCGCTTGCCGGAATGCTGTAAAAGACACGGCGTGCCCCGCAAACAAACGGGCGTAGCTACCCCTTGCCGCTTCGATGTGCGGAAGTAGTTCCCGTCGGAACAACCCGGTCGGTGGCGTCGCTGGCTTAAACATGCATAACCGGCGCAGGATTTCGCTACCGTAGTTACCCGTTATCCGCACGGGCGCAATTTGCGCAGCAATTTCGTTCGCGTAAAGGTCGGGGGCGCGGCTCACCCCGGCGCACCCGTCGGTCAAGTAAACCGTGCGCTCAGCGTATTTCGCAAAAGTGGGCAAAAAATCGTCGCCCACACCGATCACCTGATGAGGTTGCCGGCAGACCTTGGCAACTTGCCGCGCAATGACCACGTCTCGCGAATCGCGGTAAGGACCCCCGAAGGTGTAGCACGCTAGCGACCCCGGCGGCGCGTTCCACCAGGCCATGATCGTACGGGTGTCGAGTCCCCCGGTCAACGACATTCCTACGGGTTGCTTGCCGTTGAAATACCGGGGTAAGTTTCGCGAGAATGCTTCGCGGAGTTCCTGATAGTAGGTTTCCGGATCGAGAGGCGTTTGCTCCTCCCACTCCCTCGGCTCAAAATAGCTTGCTTTGCGCACGATGGAGCCGTTCCGAAAACTCCAAGCCGAAGCCGGCGGCAGCGCGTGAACGCCTTCAAACAAAGTCCGGTTTTCCAGTACACAGCCCAGGGCAATGAATTCGCCCAAGCCCTTGACGTCTGCGCGGCGCAACTCGGGCCGAACCGCGAGAATCGCCTTGGCTTCCGCCGCGAAGTAAAACGCGTCCTTCGACTCGTGGTAGTAAAGGCGATGCATGCCATAGCGGTCGTTGAAAAGCGTAGCGGTGTTGCGAGCCCGGTCCATAACGAGTCCATGAAACAATCCGTTTAGGCAGGCCGGAAAAGATGGATCTTCCTCGTAAAGGTGGACGAGATAGGACGGACCTTCGATCTTCAGTGAGTGGCCACGCCCTTTCAATCCGATCGCCGTTCCCGGATCGGAATGGTCTTCTCCCGAGAAGACCAGAACGGCATTTCCCGCTTCATTGCTAAGCGGCATGCCATCCGAAAAAGAATCTTTGCGTGCCGCCCACCCTACATACGCGCCTAGGGATTCGTCGCACCATGTCCCCGTGACGTAAAAGGACTCATGCCGGAGCGTCCCGAGCATGGCGAGCAAGTGTTGCTCGGCGGCTTCGCGTGGTGCTTTTGTGATGAGGCCAACGATGCCTGGCACGGCAGGTCTAAAGAGCCTCCGTCACGGATCGATACCTTCTGCTATACCAGGCCGCCCGGATGTTACGGAAACCGGCGGACAGGAATTCCGGGACGCGTTCCGCGAGGCGGCGATGGAATCCTAGGCGGAACGCAGCCCAGCCCAGAGGGGTCAGAGGAACGTAATAGCGTGGCACGTCGACCCTCACGAACCCGTTGCGCTCCTTAAACTCGCGAAGGCCATCCTGCTGCCGCTTATCGTAGTCGAACCTTGAGTACACAAGATACGGTATGCCACGATTCCCGCAGGTTCGGACTGCGTGAGCGACGAGGGCATTTTGAGGAGCCTTGTCTCGGTGCCGAATCATCGAAACAATGTTCATCAGCCCTGCTTGCGTTCCAGTTTCATCCGGTACTAGTTTCGCGAAACCAATTAGCTTATCCCCCAGGAACGCCCCTATGAAAATGCTGCTGTCGAGGAAAGTCGCCTCCTCCCGACGTACCGTCTCGATGTTTTTTCCGTAATGGGGGAAACGCCGCCTCTGCCGGATGGGGCACTCGTTGTAAATCTCCCAGATTCCTTTCACCAGTGCGTCGTCGAAGGGTACTTCTCGCACGGTGACTCCTCTTTTCTCAGCTTGCTTGGCCTTGTTCCGTGCCTTGAATCCGATCTGTTGCGTCCACCAATGGTCGAAGGTCGATACTGAGAGCGCCGCCAGATTGTCCCACTCCATCGGGTAAGCATATTTCGGCGAACTTTCCGGCAATCTCTGCATGAAAGTGAAGAGGTCGATCCTAGGCCCGCACTTCGTCAGTCCTTCGAGTATTGCTTCTGGATCATCCAGAAACCTATATGAATCCGCGTCGGGACGGGCAATCCGGATCAGCCGTCCTGAGACCCTGATATCCCTGCAGGAAATATTGACCAATGAATTCATAAGTAAACGGCTCTCTTCCTCCCTGCGCTTGGATCAATCGCACGTCCGTTCTTCATGCCGCTAAATGGGTGTGGACCGACCGCATCAGCAATGCCCGCCGACACTGGCGGGGAGGGAAAGAATTTGAATGCCTCGGGTGGCAATGCCCACTGGAGCTGACAGGCCGGGTCTCGACCTCAGCCGACAGCGAGCTGTCCGTCCTCGGGCGGCACCAGAGTCTGAACTTCACATCTCCCGTTGTGTTACTAGTTTCAATCCAAGCAATGCCAGAAGGCGACTGCCATGGTCAAGAAGCTTAATCAAAAATCTGAGAAACAAATGCTCTCCGAACAAGGCAAGTACGGGCAGGGCTAGAGCATATGAGGGCACTGCAATCAAGGACTTAGCAATGTTCCTGATGCGATGCGTCGGGCATTTCGGAAAATTGCTGCCGCGGAGCAAAGCACGTTTCAACAGAAAGCTGCGCCTGCAGCGCGATGACGGAACGAACTCATAGACGACTGCCTCGTTGCACCAAACAAACACGCATCCTTTTTCCGCCATTCGCCGAAAGAAATCAACATCTTCTCCCCCGGTGTCGAATTCAGGTCTGAACGGCATAGCGACACCACTCAGGATACGTCTGCTGAGGAGCACGTTGCCAGTACGAGATTCACTCCAGCTCACTTCAAAACCAGTGTCGTGAGTCGGCCGCTCGAAGAATCTACCCTTCTCCACCCACCCAGGTGGGTTACTCTCAAAATACGGCTTCACCGGTCCAAGAACCCCGTCTACTGCATACGTCACATGGGCTTTGAATAGATTGCAGAGCCAGTCGTCGGCGGGGAACTCGTCATCGTCTATGAATGCGATTAAGTCACTTTCAGCGTGTTGTAACGCACTGTTCCGCGCAAGCGCAATATTCCGTTGTGGCTCAAAGCAGTACGCCACAGGGATATGAGCAGTAGAGGAAAATGCGGTTACGACCTGCTGCGCGGACCGCATGGAGTCGTTGTCGGCGACCACCACGGAGTAAGAGAACAAGCTCTCTGTCTGTTGATCGTTCAATCTGTTCAACAGCTGTCTCAAGAGGTCAGCCCTCTTGAAGGTACAGATGCAGACGGTAACATGACTTTGCATGGCAGCGACAGTGGACTTAGATTGCATCCGAACCGTTTGACAGCCCTAGCACGTAGTAAAACGCAAAAGCGTCGCGAGCGACGTCATGGGCCGCCTGCCGCGTTTGGCCAGGTTCGGGACGGCATCGATTCCTTGTTCGCGGACTATCGTTGCGGATTGTCCCGAGTCCTCCATGAATGCCATGGCACTCACAGATGGCACGGCACCGTCAGAGACGCTCACCATGGTCCGGTCCGTAGTCTCGTGGTCTCGTCCCCAATCGTCAGCGTTGACGATGAGCTGACCGGTCTTTAGCGTAATCGACAGACTTGCCATCCGATGCGAAATGTGACTCGAAAACAATCACGAGGATGCGGCAAGGCCCTCGCCAGCGGGAGCTTTAGTAACTCTGAAAAGCCTTTTCAGCCGAACTATCTGCTCACGTCTCTGGAACGCTACCAACTCAGGGGAGACCGGCCTCTCCACATGCCTGATCAGCGACCACATATATCCACATCCCAACATCAGGCCGCCGACAACAATTGGTCTCTTCGTCATTTGATAGGCCGTCCTGAATAACTCCCACAGGGGGTGATTCCCGATGGCGTAGTCCTTGCCACCATTTCTAAATCTCGCTCTCGTCATCCCAAGCTGGGCCGTTCCGATTTCCCGATGGTGTAGGCAAACTCTATCGGTGAATGTTCTCGTTTTCCAGCCCTTCATCCTCGCCGAGAGAACTGCGATGTGATCGACGCATCCTCCTCTCACCGGCACATATCCACCGATCTCGGCGAAGCACTCTCGCCGAAATATCTGGCAGGCGCCTGAGACGTGTTCAATGTTAACGAAGCGGTAGTCATAGGGTGCTTTTGATCCCTCCCTAAACGGCGTGCCCACCAGACCCAAGGCCGGATCGTCAACAAGCTTTTGGAGCAGGAATGAGAAGTAGTCCTCGTCAAACGAGATGTCAGCATCCAAACTGGCAACCACCTCATAGTCAAGTTCCTTGACTGCAGCATGGCCTGCATTGAACGCATAGACCTTGCCAGCAAAATGCCGCTCCCGTCGGTTTGGCATTCGCAACAATTCAATCCATGGGTGCTCAACGGCATACCTGCTTACGATCTCGTCGGTGCCATCTGTGGAGCCGTCGCTGACAATGATCCATTTAATCGGTCGGCTCGTTTGCGCGATGACGGATTTGATGGTCAGCTCGATAAACTGCGCCTCGTTCCGTGCAGGCGTAATTAGAACATAGGATGGTAGGCTCGGCATTGTCACAACTCGACGGATCTAGTAATGCGTCTCTAGACTATGAGAAATGCTTGGGCTCCGTAGCACTCGCTTCATAGCTTTGGACGCAAGGGGTCTGCGACAAACAGTGAAACCATGCTTTTCGCAAGCGAACAATAGGAGGTACTACCCAGCATACTTGTAAAGCACCTTGCCGGCGGCTGCTAAGAGTCCACTGGGAGCGTGGGAACACAGGCCCTTGATAACTCTCAATTGCAAAGACTGCAACCTGTTGTCTACCCGTTGCGCAGGATATTGAAAGTAGCGCAAGATCCTACGAGTAGTACCCCAGCGGTCTTTGAACAGCACTAGACCTTGATTTTCGACCTCAGTACGACCCATGTCAAATACAGGAATGTTGTCCTTCTTGGCTTCCTGGATAGTGTTCCACAGCAGGAATTGCATACCACCCAAGGCGGTGAATTGTGGTGCTGAGCACCCGTACTTATACATCATGGTCTGCTTGTAACGCAGTGTCAAAATAGCGGCGATCGGTAGTCCACGGTCGTATGCTATACGAATCTTAACCGCATCGCCTAAGCAAGCAATGAGGTTTAGGAACCACTCGAACGGCTGCGGCGGCACTCCGTGCCTGCGCCTTGTTATCAGGAGAAGACGGTAAAATACCGTTAGCAACGCTTCGGACTTCCCTTCCTGGTACACAAGGTTCTCGCGTTCGGCACGCTTGATCTTTCTCTGCACACAACTCGGATGAAAGCTCTGAAAAATGTTGCCTAATGTGGGCCGCAAATCCAGCTCATGAAGAACCAGCGTGTCGCGATGGTCGTAAGCTGAGAAATCTGCCACGACTGCCTCGTTTGCCCTGATCTGGACAAAACTCCAACGTTCGCGTTCCACCTTCGCTCGCAGGTATCCTTGCAAGCAGGTCAGCTGATCCTGACTTTCCACAAGTGGAGCACAGTGATCAGAGAATGGCAGCGCCACCAGTCTTCGTCTGCCAAACCATCCGGTAATCTTGCAAAACGGTATGCCGTTGGTCAGCGGACTGTCCGGCGTCGACGTTGTGAGGGCAAGCGGGGAGTAGCCGTACGTCCTACGCAGCGCTTCGAGCCAACCCTTAGTATGAAAGATCGAAGCCTGCGGGTGATGGTGAAGAAAATCTTCCCACCGCTCATCAGTCGTCGGATCAATCTCGTAAACGTTCATTTCGGAGTGACTTGCCGCCAAGGTCTGTGCTGACGGTTGAACCGGTGCAAGAACTAGGGGACACTACCCCTGTGGGCGTGTTGTCACGACGCACGACTTAGGGACATCACGCAATCCTTTAGCGCGTCCACGACTTTCACTTGCCGGCTATCAGTCAGTTGGGGGTACATCGGCAGAGAGAGAATTTCCGATGCGACGTCCTCGGTTATCGGGAAATCGCCGCTGCGGTAGCCGAGAGCGCCATAGGCCTGCTGCAGGTGGAGTGGGACAGGGTAATGGATGCCCGTGCCGATACCAGCCACTTTCAAATTATTTTGCATTTCCTGCCGGTCCGGTACGCGCACCACATAAAGATGATAGATTGCTCGGGACCACGACGGCTCGAATGGAAGCACAAGACCATCGATACCCACCAGGCGTTCCCCGTACGCTTTGGCTATTTGGCGGCGTTGGCCGTTCCACTCCTGTAAGCGAGCCAGCTTTGCGTGGAGAATTCCCGCCTGAATGGCATCCAGTCGTCCGTTGTAGCCCTCGATATCGTGATAGTACTTGGCGGCCTGCCCGTGATCGCGGAGCTTGCAGACCGTCTCCGCCACTTCCTGACTATTCGTCGTCACCGCCCCAGCTTCGCCACAGGCGCCCAGGTTCTTTCCCGGATAAAAGCTGAAGGCAGCTGCCCTGCCTATCGAGCCAGCCTTTCTCCAGCGTTGTTCTTTGCGGGAAAAATATTCAGATCCGTGCGCCTGACATGCATCTTCGACCACCAGCAGATTGTAAAATTGTGCTAGCTCCAGAATGCGATCCATATCCGCCATTTGCCCATAGAGATGCACTGGCACAATTGCCGTAATCGTTCGGCCGGTGCGGCGAGACACTGGCCTTCCCGACATCGGATCTCTGTCGCACTTGAGTTCCAGGTGTTCGCGGAGTTTTTCCGGATCGATATTGTAGGTACGTTCATCGATGTCGACAAACTCTGGCTGGGCACCGGCCTGTGAAATGGCTTCAGTGGTAGCGATAAACGTATTCGGCACGGTGAGTACGCTGTCCCCGGCTCTGACCCCTGCCGCCATCAGCGCGAAACGCAGAGCATCGGTACCACTGCCCACACCGACACAGTGATCGACCTCACAAAACTCCGCAAACGCATCTTCGAAATCCTTTACCGCCTTGCCCCCTATAAATCCGGCGGTTTGAAGCGCAGCCCGAAAAACGGCCACTAACTCTTCTTCCATATCGACGTGAGGACGAACCAGATCGAGGAACGGAATTTGCGCACTGCCCATTCTGTATATGTCTCCCTATTGATCGGTACGACCGTGCGCGCAAAGGTAAACGAACTTACTGGGGGGGCGGCGCGCATAATCATTCCCCTGAGTTGTCGCAGGTCAACTCTGCTCGGTCGTTGCTAACCAGATACCGCAAGATCTTCGCCGGATTTCCTGCAACAATCGCATTTCCGGGCACATCTTTCGTGACGGTGCTTCCTGCGCCAACGATCGCGTTTTCCCCAATCGTCAGCCGAGACAGGATTGTGGCGCCAGAACCAACTGAGGCACCGGTTCTGACAACAGTGCGTTCCACGTTCCAGTCAGATTCGGTCTGCAATGTTCCTTCGGCGCTCGTCGCTCGCGGATAACTGTCGTTAATGAACGTCACTCCATGCCCGATGAAGACATTGTCCTCGATGACCACTCCCTCGCAGACGAAGGTGTGACTCGATATCTTGCAGCGCTTGCCGATCGTGGCATTCTTTTGCACCTCGACAAATGCCCCGATTTTTGTCTCATCACCGATTTCACAACCGTAAAGGTTAATGAACTTCGATAGCTTCACGTTGCGCCCCAACTTCACATCTGCCGCAATGCAGACGTACGGGCTGCCGCTCTCGGTGCCATTTCTCTTGTCAGTGTTGCTCATTGGAGAACTTCCGTTGTTCCGCGGACGGTCGCAACAAGGTGGGATGAACTGAGCTTATTGGATATACGAAATCGCGCCGCGTTGGCGCATTGACAGGCTGGCTGCTTCCAGCATCTTCACAACTCGCAAACCCGAGGCTCCGTCATTGAAAGGAGTCTGGTCATTAACGATGCAGTCCACGAAATAACCCAACTCAAGGCGCAGGGCCTCGACCTGCTCCAACTGGGGCGCCCACATGTCGCCCGAACGGTAATTCACGAGCAAGTTATAGACGCCTTCGCGATTGGTGATTTCCACGCCCTTGTCATAGATCTTGACTTTCTCGTCAGCCTCAAGATCATTCCACACAAGCATTTTCTTTTCGCCACCGATTAACGTCGTCCGAATTTTGACGGGCGACAACCAGTTGACGTTAATGTGCGCGATGATGTCGTTCGGGAAATAGACAGTTAAGAAGGCGATGTCTTCAACTCCGTTGAGATGCGTCTGGCCGGTCGCCACGATTGCATCTGGTTTCTCCAAAATGAGATGATCCATGATCGAGAGGTCATGTGGGGCGAGGTCCCAAACTACATTTACGTCGTGCTGAAACAGACCCAGGTTCACGCGTACGGAGTCATAATAGTAAAGCTTACCGAGGTTTCCCTCCTTCAAGAGCTGTTTGATCTTTCTGACTGCTCCAGTGAACAGGAAGGTGTAGTCGACCATGATCTTGAGATTCTTTTGGGCAGCGAGGTTGATTAACTCCTCCGCTTGGGCTGCGGTACTGGTAAATGGCTTCTCAACGAAGATGTGTTTGCCATTCTCCAGCGAGGCCTTGGCGAGTTCGTAGTGGGTCCACACCGGCGTAATAATCGCTACAGCATCAACGTCGGCAGAGGAGATTACCTCACAAGCGTTGCCCGTAACCTGAACTCCTCGATACCTTGCTTGTGCACGCTGCCGTGCCACTGCGCTCTTGTCAGCAACGGCCTGAACTCGGGCCCCTTCCACGTTATCCAGGTTCCTAACTATGTTTGGGCCCCAGTAGCCATATCCGATCACACCAAATTTCACTATATGCTTGCCGTTCTTGTTCATCATGAATTTAGGACCAATACGAAGTGGAGAGCATTCTGCAAACCGACACACGCCGGAGCGCGACGCAGCGGGAATTTCTCTTAATGTGCGCCCTCGCCAATAAACACGGCTCGCGGTGTCCGCAGTAGAATCTTAAGGTCGAACCAGGGCGAGCACGCCTTGGCATATCTGAGATCGAGGCGGACCATTTCATCGAAGCCGATTCGGCTTCGGCCATTGACCTGCCAGAGACCGGTAATCCCGGGCTTGACCTCTAGGATCCTGCGCCGGTGCCAGGTCTGATATTTCGCTACCTCGTAAGGAATCGCCGGACGAGGTCCCACTAGCGACATCTCGCCCCTGAGCACATTTACGAGTTGTGGGAGTTCATCCAAGCTGGTGCGCCGCAAGAATGTTCCCAGTGGCGTGACTCTCGGATCGCTCGTCAGCTTGTAGACTCCCGCGCCATCGCCATTGCCGTTCCCGTGGGCGGGATGGCGTTGCGCCTGGCCGGCGATCAACTGCGCGACGTACTCTTGGTGAATGCGCGGGTCGTTGCCGATATGCATCGACCTGAATTTTATGAATGTGAATGGCTTTCCGTATTGACCGACGCGCTGTTGGCTATAGAACACTGGTCCTTTGGACGACAACTTGATCGCCAGCGCGACCATCAGGAAGACGGGAGCAAGAACGACGAGTGCCAGCGTGCTTCCGATGACGTCCATCGTCCGCTTTGTTATCGAGGACAGGCGCGTGCTCTTACGGCGTTGCGACAAATCGGGATACAGCATCGGGTTGCTTGGACGTTGCGTCGTGTCATGATCCCAGTTGTCCGGGAAGAAGTGAAACGAAATACTGATCTGATTGAATTGCTCGAATGTTAGGTTATCTCGAAGAATATTGCTGACCCTCGATAACATTGCGCTGAGGAGCGAATTCTTCTCGTAAATGACGAGATCTGTAAACATAACTCCCAGGACACGCTGGTCCTCATACCAGCCAACCGCGTCAGTTTCCCTGGTTGATGCCAGCAGCGCGGATATGGCGCTGACGAACACCTGGCCATTCTTGCCCCCGCCAATCGCCTTTCCCGTTTCCAGCAGCATGAGCAAGAACGGCTTGGCGGAGCGCTCTGTTCTCTTTCGTTCCAGGGAGATTCTCCGCTTGAACGCGTCTGCGGTCAGGAACTCCCGAACTCCTTCCAAGAGGAAGTTCTGCGTAACGAAGTTTGGACTTGAACCGTTATCGGGCTGTGGCAGAGTCACCATTTCCTCCATTTGCCCCCATCGAGCTCGTCACTTCAGGAGTAAATGACCCGTTGTCATTCGCTCTATCATGCGCAATTGTTTCTACGGAAGGGATGAAACCAGCGATTGCCAAAATGGCCGAATTGGAGTCGACCATTAAGCCGGCTGGCCATCTGCCTCTGGAACAGATGTGTGACCAGCATAGTATTGGTAGTAGTCGCCCATGGTCGCAGCGTTAGAACCATTGACGACTGCACCAAGCAGCTTTGGCTGCTCCACTGCTTCGAGGGCACGTTGCAGTTGCCGTTTTGAAGTTCTTCCTGGTCGTGTCACAAGAACTACTCCATCGGCCAGGCGCATCCAAACGCTGGTATCCGCGAGAGGCAGCAATGGGGGCGAATCGATCACAATCCAGTCAAACCAGCCCGCCAATTGGTCCATCAGCAATGACAGTTTTCGCGATTGCATAAACTCCAAAGGATTTCTCGGTGGGCTTCCGGCCGGCATGATCCAGAAGCCCAGGCCTTCAAGCTTGTGGATGTTCATGGACGAGGCAGGCTCACCCTGCAACAATTCGCTGAGACCGGGGACTTTCCCCAGGCCAAACTGTTGGGCCAACGTGGGCCGTCGCAGATCGCCATCCAGCAGTAACGTTCTCTGCTCGTGCCTCTTTGCCAGAGCGCACGCAAGGTTCGCAGCTACCGTGCTCTTGCCTTCTTCAGCCATCGAACTAGTCACCAGCACACGCTTGAGGGGGTGCCTTTGCTGAAGGTGTCTCAGTCGGACTCCGAGAAAGCGGAACTTCTCCGTAGCCAGGCCTTCCTCTTCCGTTACGCATACGAGTTTGTTCTCGGGAGATACCAGCACCTTCACTGACTGGAATTGAGCGAACTGATCTACACGTGCGTTATGCGGAGGGTGATCATTCTCAGTTTGCAGTGGGGTGCTTGGGGGGCGGTCGCCCTCGGCCGCAAACTGCGCAACCTGCCGCTCGGCAACCTCTAACAAATCGGCCGCAGCCGAGAACTTCGCGGTATCGGTCCCCGACCGTTCGGACTCAGACCTTTGCAAGGCATCAAACATCTGGCTCATGACTGCTGACTCTCTATAGTTACAGCCGTTGGCGGCTCCCCATCGCGGGACGACAGCCGATTCAGATAGGCTAATAGACCAACTAAGCTCTTAGCGGCGCGCCGAGCGTCCATTTCGTCGAGTTCTCCGCAGTTCTCTTCCTGCAGAGATTGCGCTGCAGGCAAGTGCAGGCGAAGATTTACAGCAACGTCCTCGATAATCGCTGGCGTCACGGTTCGCGATTGTCGCGCGTACGCCGTGATGAGTGCGTTTTCGCAAATGGTGTTGATCAGCCGAGGAATACCGCCGGAATAACGAAAAACAGCTGCGATAGCGTCTGGAAGAAAGTCAAGACAGCCATTTGACCCTGCTCCAGCCAGATCCAAACGTCGCGCAATATAGCCGGTAGTCTCGTTCAGATCTAAAGGCACCAGTTGTGAGCGATGAGCGATCCTCTGCTTCAGCTGCCAGAGCTCGGCGGAGTCCAGTTTGTCATTCAGCTCTGGTTGTCCGACCAGCAGGACCTGCAACAATTTTTCTTGGGTCGTTTCCAGGTTCGTCAAAAGCCGAATTTCCTCCAGGATGTCAGCCGAAAGATGGTGTGCCTCATCTACGACCAGGACCGTCGTGAGCTTTTTCATACTTCGGTCGATCACGTAATTGCTGAGATCAAAGAGAATCTCGCCCTTGTTTCTGTCTGAGACAGAGAGACCAAAGTCGCGCCCGACAGACTGCAGAAATTCCACCGATGACACCCGGTTATTAAAAACGTACGCGTAGGCGACGTCATTGCTTTGACGGAACAACTGAAGCAGGCAGCGTAGTAACAGGGTCTTGCCTGTGCCGACGTCGCCGGTCAGTACAACGAACCCTTTGTGCCCTCGCACTCCGTGGTAGAGCGTTGCAAGAGCTTCGTTGTGCCGGGGAGTGGAAAAAAGGAAATAGGGATCCGGCGTAAGTTCGAAGGGATTGCGCTTTAGATTGTAAAAGGATTTGTACATCAGGAGTAAAGTCAGCCTGCTAGATAGCTGACAACGGATCCCGCCAGGACAGCGGCAAATACCACAACCGCCGTGGCCCATCCGAGCAAAGTTTTCTTCCGTTCGGCCCTTTTGTTTGCTATCGCGTCGATGATGGGAATTTCCGAGAGCACTGCCACCGACAACAAGCCTTTCAGCTCTTGTTCGCTGTAAACTCGATCGTCGGTTCCCTCGAAAGCCATGGCCACTGCCGCCCCCAGCGCGCAGCCGACGGCCAGCCCTATAAAGCAGAACTTCAGGCGATTCGGAAAGCTGGGCTTGATGGGCAAGCTGGGGGGATCAATGATTCGGAAGCGCTCGCCCTGTTGGAGAAGTTCCATGCTGGTCGCCATCGCCGACTGGTTCTCCTTCTTCTGGAGGTCATCGTAAGTTAATTTGGATTGTTCATAGCCACGGGTCAGGTCTGCGAGTTGCTGCTCGCGCACTGGCTCTTGATTCAGGCGAGCCTGGTATTCATCGATTTTTGACTGGAGGTCCGTAATCATCTGCTCGCGGTTCCTGATCTCGGACCGATTGGCTTGTAATTGGCTTTGCAATTGAAGCAGTTGGGGTTGATTTTTAGCGTCCGCGCCGTCCGCGGCAGCGGCGGCCGCCTCGGCCTCGGGCTGGTTGCCCTTGGTTTTCGACTCTCCCAGGCGCTGATCCCTCATCTTCTCCGTCTCAGCAATCTGAAGCTTCAGCTTCCGGACCTCCGGGAATCCTTCCTCGTAACGAGATTTAAGGTCGGCCAGCTGCAGCTTCAGCCTATCAAGTTCTTGGTCAATGGCTGCCAGATCCGTAGGAGCGCCTTCCGAGCCCTTCGACGACCCTCGAAGGTTCCGGTATTCCCGCAGCAGGGTCTCCAAGTAGACCTGATTCTGTTTCGCAGTGTTGAGCGCATTATCTTCAGCCTGCAGTTGCGCTTGCATTCCACTGAGTATCTGGAGATTGCTGCCCAGCTGACTCGGCAGCTCGGAAACATGCTGTCCCTTGAACTCGCGGATCTTTCCCTCCTGCACCGCCAGGCTTTGCCGGGCTGACTCCAACTGGTCGCTGAGAAACTTGGTAGTGCCTTCCGATTGCTGCTGTCGCACCTCCAGGTTTTCGTTGATGAACAGATTGGTCAGCTTGCTGGTCACCTGTTGCGCAATTGATGGATCGTGGGCTGAATAATGAATCCGAAAAGCGGTCACTTTTTTCTCTTCATCCTTCACCAATTCAATTTCAATGTCCTTGCGCATTTGATCGACGATCTCATCCGGGCCAAGTCGACGGCGGTCTTTCGCATACAGATTGAGATCATCGATGATATGCAAGAGGCGCGTACGACTAAGAATCTGTTGGGTGATGTTGTCCAGCCGCGCCTGCAAATCTTCATTTACGTTAGGCACGACGTAATCCTTTGGCATAGTCGGGGCTTCCACCAGAATCAGGGTGCTCGACTCGTAGCGCGGAGGCAAGATCCAGCTCGTTCCCCATACAGCGAGCCATCCCACAAACATCGGTATCAGGAAATGCAGATGGTGGCGGCGGACGATGCCTAAGTAGCGTTGAGGATCGAAACCCTTCGGGTCGGGCGCTTTAAGGTTGGCGGGCATGGTTATCTTTTCGGAGGTCTCATGAACGAATCGGAGATTGCACCCAAGCAACCGCGAAAGGTCCGGTCTTGTCGATACATCGATCGCTGCGAGTTCATACCTCTCGTTAACAGAGACATTACCGGACTTGGTTGGGTGACCCCGACATCCTTTGCGCAACAGCAGCCATCGCCGTCAACCAGTCCTGCCTTCACAGTGGCCGTTTCGATCAACGAAACGACGCTGAATCCGATACCTCCGGCGGCCTCATCTGGTATTGCTCGATTTTGTACAGCAAAGTCCGATAGCTGACTCTCAGGAGTCGTGCCGCAGCCTTTCGATTCCATCCGGTTGTCCGCAAGGCCTGTGCAATGGCATTTCTTTCCGCTTCCAGTCGCACGTTCTGTACCAGCGACCTGAGTGACTCAGAGCCCGACGCGTCCGCTCCGGCCTGGTTTGACGACGAACACGTACTGGCGGGAGAAGGCAACGTTAGAGCGACGTTTTCCTCTAGTGCCTCCGGTTCAACTTCGCTGTTGGCAGCTCCATTTTTGCGTCCCGCCATGAGGTAACGCTTAACGAATGTCTCCATCTCCCGCAAGTTTCCCGGCCACGCGTGGCTTTGGCATGCCACCAGAACGGCCGGCGGGAAGTTTCGGGCAGGGATGCCGTAATGCTTCGCCAGTTGGCGCATGAAATGGTGCAAGAGCAGCGGAACTTCTTCTCGGCGCTCCCGTAACGGCGGTACGTGAATCGTATAAGCACTGAGGCTGTAATAGAGATCTTCGCGAAGTCGCCGGTCCGAGACCGCGGGTTCGACATTCGTCGTGCTGGCCACCAGGATGCGGACGTCCACTGGCACTCGAGTCCCGCTCCCGGGCCGCAGGAAATGCTTGCTCTGCAGCACCTGCAGTAGCTTCGCCTGCAACGGCAGCGACATTTCAGTGAGCTCATCCAGAATCAGTGTGCCTTTATCACAAAACTCCAACTTCCCTGTCTTTGACGTTACTGGCCCACCGCCATTGCGCTCGTAGCCGAACAGTTCGCTCTCCAGCAAATCGCACGGCAGAGCTGCACAATTCACAGCTGCGAACTCACATCCAGCCCTTACCGAAAGTTCGTGAATAAGGCGGCCCGTAGTCCGCTTGCCACTGCCCCTCTCGCCTAGAATCAGCACAGGCGAATCGCTGGCAGCGAGTGCCGCTGCCTGGGCTCGAAGCTTGCGCATGACAACGCTGGCGCCGACGAAGAAGCCGTCGCCGCTTATCGATTCGACATCGTCACTCGTGATGTCCGTTTCCGCATACTTCCTATCCGCCGGAAGATGGCGCCGGATCATTCGCTCCAGTTGTTGGACATCGAGCGGCCTGTACATGCAGTCTCGGGCACCGAGTCGAATGGCTTCTTGTTTCTTCGATGTATCGTCTGCTTCGCAAACTAGGATGATTGGAAGCTGGGGGCGAAGTCGGCGCATCCAGCGCAGGAAGTGCAGGCCATCTGAGTCTCCCAGCGGGGCATCCAACATGAGGAGGTCTGGGGTTATCCCCGCCTCAACTCGTTCGATCGCTCCCCATCCGCTGGCCGCGCTTTCAATCTGCCAGGAATTTGCCTCCGCCATTGAGGCGAGCGGACTCAGCAGGGTAGACTCCTGGCTCACGACGAGCAGCCGTGCCATGATGTTTGATTTGTCGTCCACGATGTTTTTTCGAAATCGGCCCGAAACGGGCCATGAAGAGCGGAATCCTAGATGGGTTCGACGTCATATCCCTCAATCTGCACACTCAGGGACTGATTGATTGCGTCGAGGGAGACAATCAGCGCACGTGCTCCGCTACGGGAAACGAGAGTTCCTTCCACCCCGCTCAAGGCACCGCTTCGCACGCGCACGCGCTGCCCAATCTTGAGAAAGGGGAAAACTGCATAAGGAACTTGTTCTTCGACCACAGTTCGCACCGCATGGATCTGTGAATCAGGAATTGGAATCCCCAGGCCCCGCGCGCCTACAAAGCTCAGCGCGCCGTATGCACGAAGCACGCGCACTCGTTCGTCATTTCTCGGCGCAATTCTCGCGAATACATATCCGCTGAATAAGGGCAACTCGACCGTCTTCCGCCGATCGCTCCAGCGATGCACACTTTTCACCAGTGGCAGGAAGTTGGTCACTGCCTTTTCGCAAAGCTGCTGTGCAACCACTTTTTCGTGTCTCGCTCGGGTGTGTAGTGCAAACCATTGCTCACCGTTGGCTTGGTTGGCAACCGCCGCAAGGCACGACGCTTCCGAAACGCCGATAAGCTGATCGCTGGAATGCATAGCTTCGCCCTCTGAGTCACATTGCCCGGCGACCCGGTTACAGCTTGCAGGTTAAGATCTGACACACTCCGGCCTAGGCTATCCCGAGCTGCGGCCGAAACATTTGAAAGTTGAACAACCGTCAATCACTCGCTCCTGCGCTCTAACTCAGTTCGCAGGATGCCGCCCGTCGGCAAGTGACTTCTTCACCGAAGTCGTGACCCCTCGATGCGCACTGCAAGTGTCGGAACTGTAAGTGCGGATGCAAAGTGCTGCAAGGGGCATACTGGCTCTGAGGAGCACCGTCTCATCTCGCCGGAGCGCGATGTCTTCCACATAAATAATATGTACTTGGAGAAGAATTTCTCTTTTGGAATTACGGTCGCCTATTTATCCTACAGAAAAAACTGGACTTATGAGTCTGATACCTAGTTTTGTGACTACGAGTAACCGACGCCCACTTCTGTGCATGGTTACCAACAGTAAGTGTGCGCAAGGTGCTGGCACTATCGTTGCGTTGCGCGCGCCGCATCTTTCATTTACTGTCGCTCTGCCACTGAAAGCCAGTTCTGGTCGGCTGACTGTGCGTACTGCAATTCCTCGACCCAACGACGGATGTTCACGCGGTCAGGGTTTCTCGTACGATTTGCCACTTTTTGCACGGGGATCGATAGATGCGCCATGACGGTTTGATTCGTGTACTGGTTTGCGATAACACGCGTGTTCACACTCAACTGCTAGCTGACGAACTGAAGCGAGACGGGACCCTGCAAGTCACAACTTCACCCACCGGCGCTGAAGACCTGCTCGCGCGTTCCAGCTTCAGTGATGTGGACGTTCTGGTCGTCAGTTCAACTTTGGATGAACAGCCCGGTCGTGGCTTCGAAGTCTTGCGTAGTTTGCGGACGTCGAACCCTGAGATTCGTGCCGTGATGTTGCTGGATTCGTCGAAAACCAACATTATTCTGGAAGCCTTTCGGGCTGGTGCGCGAGGGGTCTTCAGCACACGCGAAACCGTCGAGTCGTTGAGCAAGTGCGTCCGCAGAGTGTTTCAGGGCCAGATATGGGCCAACACGCGGCAAGTCGAGGCATTGCTGCACGCGCTGGCTTCTTCGCATAATATTCGCGCCGTTGACGCTCACGGGTTGAACCTTCTTTCCAAACGCGAGATGGAGGTCGTTCGCTGCGTGGCACAAGGGATGTCGAATCGTGAGATCGCCGAGAGATTGCACGTCAGCCAGCATACCGTCAAGAATTCTTTGTTTCGGATCTTTGACAAACTGGGCGTTTCAAACCGGGTTGAACTGCTGTTCATGACGCTGAGCCAGGAACGTTTCGCCCAGTCGGCGCTCGACTACTTCCTCGATGAGCGCGGATACATGAGCTTACGAGACGAAGCAACTTTGATTGCATGCCAGAAGGCCGCCGACGACGGCGTGCTGATGACGCAAGTCGCACTGGCTCAATTCCACTCGGCCCGCAGGGCCAACAGCACCGATGCCCTGAATGCCTACTTTTGGTGTTCGGTCGCCAGCGAGCAGTTGGCCAAAGCCTCCATGGACGCGAGCAAAACGTTGTCCATGGACCAGATTCTGCAGGCTGAGCAAATGATTGCTGACTGGCGACAGAATCAGGCTATTTCCCAGCAATCCGCAAAAAATGCCGGACCTGTCCCGCTCGCCTCAGAGGGCACAATTCATCGACCGCTGCCTGGCGGACGCGCTAAACCCTCTCCCGAAGAGGTTGTCGCACAGGCGTGACGAAGCATCGGTGGGCCCGATTGCATCCTGCAGGGCTTCTTAGCCTTGGCACAAGAGGCCTCTACATAGTGACGAAGTGAAATCGTAACCACTTGCAACCTATTCCCAAGAGGGAAGAAATGGCAGAAGTAAATGTGGGCGCATTATAGAGTTAGTTAGATTATTGTGGTAGCTTTGCGGACAAAAGGACGGCCAAGCTTCGGCTTGCCGCTTCACCGCACTCTTCTTTAGGTTCGCTCGCATCACGAATGA